>NZ_RHJI01000009.1 GCF_004211955.1 Escherichia sp. E1V33 | reverse complement strand
ATTTGGCCGGGTTCTCAAAAAGTGCATGGAACTAAAACGGGTCTATTTACATTTGTAACTACAGGGTTTATGAAGGGAGTGTCTTATGGAATCAGAGTCCGCGTTAGCTTGATGGTTTTATAAACATAGTGGATATTGAGAATTTTTAATTCTAACTGGTTAGAGTGAGTTATCGGAAATTGTTATTTCTCTGATATACAAGAATGTGAACAAGTTCAGGTTTTAAAATTTTGTATTTATATTATGGTTATTTGATAGTTCACATTGATTATTGTGTTAATGGTAAGACGTTATGATTCAACTCAACAGTGCATTTGACTTCGAGCATACCAGAACACGTCTTCTTAAGGCGGTATCAGATAATGGTCTGGTTTTATTTGGCGAGTTTGACCACGCGAAAGCTGCCCGTAATGCAGGTCTTGTAATGCCGCCAACGGCTGTTCTGGTATTTGGTAATCCTGAAAAGGGAACGCCTTTGATGTTGGAACATCCAGACCTAGCTCTGGATTTACCTTTCAGGGTACTCCTTCGCCAATTGCCAGGAGGACAGGTCAACGTAAGATTTCACTCGGCAGAAGAATTGAAATGTTATGGACTTGACTCAACGGCAATACAGACGCTGAAAAAGCTGGAATTATTGGTACAGAAATGCATTCAACCTATTGATTCGCATATGCATAAAGGCGAAAGTTAAAGCTAAAGGGAAACGTGCTCAACCTATATTTTTGTTCCCGAATTATTACCCTATGCCTCTTGTCTGCTTAAAGACCAATTGATTAACACAAACATTAGTTTTTCATCAGTCATTGAAAGACTTGCGGCATGTTGGGCAAAATTTCATCTGATGCGTGGATATTTCTGATTCTCTCGACCATGCTCTTTGTAGACGCCAGATTGAGCGAATGAATATCACCCCTCTATTAACCTGTTGTCAGGGACACGCAGATGCGCAATACACTTATCCCTATCCTCGCTGCGGTTTGCCTGTTTATTACCGGCGTCTCTATTTTGAACATCCAGCTCTGGTATTCCGCAAAAGCGGAGAACCTGGCAGGGGCGAGATATGCCGCAAACAATATCAATCATATACTTGAGGAAGCGGCACAGGCGACTCAAACGGCACTTGAAATAGCCAGAAAAGGGTGCGATCTGGATGAACAATATCAACTAGGTACGGAAGCAGCGCTCAAGCCACATCTGCGTACGATCATCATTCTCAAACAAGATGCGGTCTGGTGTACATCGCTGCCGGGCAATCGCGTGCTGCTATCACGTATACCCGTGATTCCTGAAAGCAATTTACTACTAGCTCCGGCAATCGATACTGTTAATAAAATGCCCATTTTGCTTTATCAGAATCAGTTCGCAGATACTCGAATTTTGGTGACTATTAGCGATCAACATATTCGTGGGGCGCTCAATGTGCCGTTGACGGGGACTAAATATATTTTACTCGTTGGCGGTAGTATTATTGGCCCGTCGGGAGATGTGACGACTCTCAATGGTAATAATCACTTTTCTGGACGAGTTAACTCGACAAAGTATCATTTCAGTATTATTTATAACCAGCCGCCTCTATTTAGCTTTAGCAGACTTATCGATAAAGGTCTGGTGATATTGATATTCATTTTGTTAATATCCTGCGCCGTTGCCTTCCTGCTTGATAAATATTTCAACAAAAGCTCGACACCTGAAGAGATCCTCCGGCGGGCAATACATAACGGTGAAATTGTGCCTTTTTATCAACCTGTGGTAAATGGGCGGGAAGGAACGTTACGCGGCGTGGAAGTCCTTGCCCGCTGGAAACACCCTCGAGGAGGATATATCTCTCCTGCGGCTTTTATTCCTCTTGCTGAAAAATCAGGGTTGATAGTTCCGCTCACCCAAAGTTTGATGGGCCAGGTTGCCAAACAAATGAATGCGATCGAAAGCAAACTGCCTGAAGGTTTTCACGTTGGGATAAATTTCAGCGCCTCGCATATTATTTCGCCGACATTTGTTGAAGAATGTCTGAAATACAAAGACAGCTTCGCGCGCCGTGATTTGAATCTCGTACTTGAAGTTACTGAGCGTGAGCCTTTGCATGTTGATGAAAGTCTGGTCCAGCGACTAAACATGTTGCATGAAAATGGTTTTGTCATTGCACTGGATGATTTTGGTACTGGATACTCGGGGCTTTCTTATCTCCATGATCTACATATTGATTATATTAAGATTGATCACAGTTTCGTCGGGCGGGTCAACGCAGATCCAGATTCCACCCGGATTCTGGACTGTGTGCTGGATCTGGCGCGCAAACTTTCTATCAGTATTGTCGCTGAAGGCGTTGAGACGAAGGAGCAACTCGATTACCTGAACAAAAACAACATCACGTTCCAACAAGGGTACTATTTCTATAAACCGGTGACATATATTGAGCTGGTCAAAATTATTCTCTCAAAACCGAAGGTGAAAGTGGTAGTTGAGTGAAAAATGATCGCCCACGCGTAAAGTGACGTAATTATAGACAGCTAATTGGCTCGTTTCGTCTTGTTACTATTGTTCATTATTTTGTTTGCTATAATTGTCTGAAATTTTTGACAGGATTACCATCAGTAGCATGAACAAGAGTAATAATTTGGATTATTTTACTTTGTATATCATTTTCTCCATTGCATTTATGCTAATCACCTTCCTGGTTATCCTTTTTGCCAAACCCAGCACCTGGCTGGGAGAAGTGCTTGTTACTATAAATTTGCTAAATGCGTTGGTTTGGTTGGTGATCAATGTGGTTAATCGGTTAAGGGAAAAACTCATTAGCCATAGGGATCAGCATTAATCCTTCTGTTATCACTGTCAGAAAACGGCGGAATGTGTTGCTGGCAGTGAATGTTTTATCCTGACGTGGCCTGGCGATTAAACTACCATTTATTGGGCTAATGTCCTGTTGATGGTATCCCGCGTATCATGATCATGGTTTCACTTGGCTTGAGTCACAGGTTGATGATTTCGGAAACAGACCATAGGAGGAAATATTGCAAAAATAGTTATCAACAGTGGTGTAATCACAATGGATTTTATATATATACAGAATAATTGCGCTGGTAACTATTAATGGTTTTGCAGCTGATACGTTATTTGTTAATCAGTTTTCCCTCTCTTAAGTGATCAATATCATAAAAATAAGTAAAAAAACGATAATACTGGCTTATTTATCATTCATGCTTTGTCTCTGTTTATATATTTGAATTTTTTGTTTTTGCCTTCACCATCCATTTTGGTAATCTGCACTTATAGGTTATTTGACCAGGAACGTTTGTTAATCCAATGAATGGATGGCTAATCTATGAAACTGAAAAAAATACCCGGGGTTAGTTTGGGACTTATTGCTCTGGCGATGAGTAATGCGTATGCGGAGTATGATTTTAAAGAAATATATCTTAAGAGGATAGAAAATGAAGAAATAAACCAACCTGAAGAATCTAGCGATATTCCGGCCCTGTATGTAAACTCTCCTTACGAGGGCTTGTTGGTTTTTAATTCAAAAATAACAACGTCAGGTAATAATAGCCATGCCATTTCTGCCCGCGATGGTGGTTTGTTTTTATCTGATGTCATTGAAGTTTATACTTCTGGTGATGGTAGCTATGGGATATCAGTTGATAACGCGCAAGCATATATCCGAGACGTAACTATAAAAACAACGGGAAATAAACTCAGCGATGATTACGATGCGCGTTCGTCAAATGGTATTGTGAGCGAAGAGGGCGGGAGGATTATCATTAGTGGTAATAATTCTGTTACCACTACGGGAACCCATGCTGCGGGACTGCTCAGTCAGGTTAATAACGCTTTAACCGATACAGAGTTAACCACTGTGGGGAATATCGTAGTTTCGACAACCGGTAATTATTCCGCAGGTGTTTTAGCGTGTTCTGCCCCTGGCGATAAGCGTGGCTGCACTGATGCCATTGATACGGAACCTACTGGCCACTTCGATACAACAGGGACTAAGGCGATCGTTGATGTAACCCACGGAACCATCGAAACGTCTGGTGAAAATAGCTATGGTGCTTACGCAAATGGCCTTAACGCTGAAGTAAAACTTAGTGATGTTGATATTTTAACGAATAATGAGGGCAGCCATGCACTTGCTATACGAGGAGGCTCAATTAGTGTCGAGCAAAGTCAAATAAACACCGCTAATAAAAACGCAAATATTGCGATGATTTATAATGGTGGAGAGTTAACACTTAAGCAGGTAAATGCAAACTCTACAGGCGCGAGTATTTCAGTTGTATCGGCAAGTTCTTTAGCCCCAGAATCTACTAATGATGGGGATGAAAGCGGAATAGCTAATATCAAACTTGAAGGAAGCACATTGACATCATTAAATGATGTCTTCATTGATAATCAGAATGGGAATGCCAGCATTACAGCCACGGCGTCGGAATTTAATGGAAGTGCAAAACTCGCTGGTGGTACAACTACTCTGACGCTTTCTGATACCTCAATCTGGTATATGAACAAGGACTCCGTTGTTACCCATCTGACTAATTCAGACAGCATTATCAATCTTTCGCATGATGATGGCCAAACATTTACCCAGGGAAAAACGTTAACCGTAAAAGGTAATTATGTCGGTAATAATGGTCAGCTTAACTTTCGTACCGTATTAGGTGATGATCAAGCGGCTACGGACAGACTTATTGTTGAGGGTAATACTTCGGGTACGACTACCGTCTATGTGAAAAATGCCGGAGGAAGCGGTGCGGCCACGCTAAATGGGATCGAACTCATAACTGTGAATGGCGATGAATCTCCAGCGGATGCCTTCAGACAAGGCGATGCAAGGATTGCCGCCGGAGCTTTTGAATATCAACTAAAACAGCAAGGCAAAAACTGGTATCTGACAAGTTATCAGTCAGTGAATGAGGAGAATAATAACTCAGAGGGAAATAACAGCTCAGAGGGAAATTCAGAACCAACAGCAACTCCTGGACCAGTCCTTCGTCCCGAAGGTGGCAGCTACGTTGCTAACATCGCTGCAGCTAACACTATGTTTGTTATGCGTTTGAATGATCGCGCTGGAGAAACCCGCTACATCGATCCTGCGGTAGAACAGCCGCGTTCTAGTCGATTATGGCTACGTCAGATCGGCGGACACAACGCCTGGCGAGACAGCAGCGGACAGCTGAAAACAACCTCGCATCGCTATGTTTCGCAACTAGGGGGTGATTTGCTAACAGGCGGTTTTACCGACAGTGATAGTTGGCGGTTTGGTTTGATGGCAGGATACGCTCGTCATTACAACTCTTCTCACTCCAGCGTTTCTGACTATCGTTCCAAAGGTAGCGTAAGAGGATATAGCGTAGGTGTATACGCCACCTGGTTTGCTGATGATTTCAGCAAAAAAGGCGCATACGTTGATGCCTGGGCGCAATATAGCTGGTTCAAAAACTCGGTGAAAGGGGATGAATTGGCCTACGAATCATACAGCGCAAAAGGCGCGACCGCCTCGCTGGAAGCCGGGTACGGTTTCGCGTTGAATCAACACGTTGGTCTGGAAGAGGCGAAGTATGAATGGATTTTGCAGCCACAGCTACAGGCAATCTGGATGGGCGTAGATCATGACGTGCACACGGAAGCTAACGGCACACGAGTTGAAAACAACGCGAATAACAACATCCAGACCCGACTCGGTTTCCGGACCTTTATCCGTACAGTGGAGAAAAACAGCGGCCCGCACGGTGACGACTTTGAACCTTTTGTTGAAAT
Organism: Escherichia sp. E1V33; assembly: GCF_004211955.1. Taxonomy (GTDB): domain Bacteria; phylum Pseudomonadota; class Gammaproteobacteria; order Enterobacterales; family Enterobacteriaceae; genus Escherichia. The sequence goes on along the minus strand of NZ_RHJI01000009.1, from coordinate 192,782 downwards.
GAACTGGATTCATAACAGTAAAAATTTTGCTGTCTCAATGAACGGGGTGAAAGTTGAACAAGACGGTGCGCGTAATCTGGGGGAAATTAAACTCGGCGTTAATGGCAATCTGAATCCAGCGGCCAGCGTCTGGGGAAATGTTGGCGTTCAACTGGGTGATAATGGCTACAATGACACCGCAGTCATGGTGGGATTTAAATATAAGTTCTGATTATTACGCCAGCTAAAAAAACGCGCCGAATCAATCGGCGCGGTACGACATTAATAATTATTTTTTGCCAATGGCACGCATGGTGTCATCAATGGCGGTAATTAACAGCATTTGCGGATCTTTAGCACAAACCTGGTTCAGTTTTTCTACCACTTTGGCACTCAGTTCCGGTGATTGCTCAATTTTTAAATCACGGCTCGTTACGCTGGCGTTACCCATTACCGCAACAATTTCTGCAACCTGTGCGCTGTCAGTTTTTGCCATTTCATTGGCTTCAGCACAAGTAATATAGGTTTCTGCCGGCAAACCGTTCTTAATATTGTAGTCCTGCGCCCAGCTCATTGGTGCGAAAACAAACAGACCTGCCAGTAATGCAAATTTTTTCATCATCATTCCTTATTTCATTTTACCCAGAATGGCACCACCCGTGCCGCCAACCACAGCCCCTTTAATCGCGCCTTCCAGACCGTTGCCGGTCAACACGCCAGTGACTGCGCCAACGGCAGCACCTACTTTCGCACCTTTGCGGGCATTTTTACCGTCACGACCTTTTTCAGTTACCGCACCAACACCAGCGCCTACAGCAGCGCCTTTCAGTACGCCATTAACGCCATTGCCAGTCAGTAAACCTACGCCTGCACCTAACAGCGCACCTTTCGTGGTGCGATTCATATCCGCCATCGCTGGCGCGGAGCAGAACAATGCTGAGATAAGCCCGAAGGCGAGTATTTTTTTCTTCAACTTAGATGTCCGGTATTAAGTAAGTTGCACACACAATAATTTCGTCTTTAATTAATTTTCGTTTAACTAAAGAACGCCCGATATTATTCAGATAATTCAAAATGAGCGCGAAAGGTATAATAGTAATTGTGTTTAATGCTTGAATGAGAATAGTCTTAAATAAGGATTAACTCATTGATTTGAAATATTTTCTTCAAGAAATGTCATCAGCTGTTAACATAGTATTGTAAAGGTTAGACGATCTGAAATATCAATATTGTTGTGTGATTTAAATGTAAAAAACATTTATCAGAAAAGGCAAGGTAAGTGATTTCGCTCTGGTGGCGATAATGTGAATTAGCGGCGATTTGAGCTGACAATGGAGGGAAGGGAGTGCGAAATTCAGACCAAATGCAATCTGACAGATACCTGTATAAACAACCGGTAACTGTCAGATCAGGTTTGAGCTAATACAGCTTATTTCAGCTCTTCTGCTTCTGGTAAGGTCACATTAAGCTCAAGAATGGAAATATCGCCATCCTTTTGCTCAAGCTGCACGGTTACCATCTCGGGATCAATTTGTACGTATTTACAAATGACATCAAGAATATCTTTACGCAACTGCGGCAGATAGTGTGGTTCTGCATCGCTGCGACGACGTTCAGCAACAATAATCTGCAGCCGTTCTTTTGCAATGTTGGCCGTGTTTTTCTTCCGTGAGAGAAAGAAATCGAGTAATGCCATAACTTATCCTCCGAACAAGCGTTTGAGGAAGCCTTTCTTCTCTTCTTCAATGAAGCGGAAAGGGCGTTCTTCACCCAACAGGCGTTCTACGGTATCTGCGTAGGCTTTACCCGCATCGGCATTGATGTCGAGAATGACCGGTTCACCCTGGTTAGAGGCGCGCAGTACGGATTGATCCTCTGGAATCACACCGACGAGTTTGATGCGCAGGATTTCCAGCACGTCTTCCATACTCAGCATGTCTCCTTTGTGCACGCGGCCAGGGTTATAGCGCGTTAACAGCAGGTGCTCTTTAATGGGTTCTTCGCCGTTTTCTGCGCGACGTGATTTCGACGCCAGAATACCTAAAATACGGTCAGAGTCACGAACTGAAGAGACTTCCGGGTTCGTGGTAATAATGGCCTCATCGGCGAAATAAAGAGCCATTAATGCACCGGTTTCAATACCCGCCGGTGAATCACAAACGATAAACTCAAAGTCCATCGCTTTTAGGTCATCAAGAACTTTGGCCACCCCTTCGCGGGTGAGGGCGTCTTTATCGCGAGTTTGCGATGCCGGGAGAATATAGAGGTTATCAGTTCGCTTATCCTTAATTAACGCCTGATTTAGCGTTGCATCGCCCTGAATGACGTTAACGAAATCGTACACGACCCGACGCTCACAACCCATAATCAGGTCGAGATTACGCAAGCCGATATCAAAATCGATCACGACAGTTTTCTTTCCCTTCTGGGCCAAACCAGTGGCGATGGCCGCGCTGGAGGTGGTCTTTCCAACGCCCCCTTTCCCCGAAGTAACAACAATAATGCGTGCCATAAAAATTCCTTGTTAAAAAGGGATCAATTTAACGATTGAACGGTCAAAGCGTTTTCGACTAATTGCAGCCGTGCCGCTTTGCCATAAAATTCTACTGGGATTTTATCACTCAGCCAGTATTCACCAGCAATAGATACTAGTTCGGCCATCAGGTTAGTACAAAATATTTGCGCTTCCCGGTCACCACTAGCCCCGGCCAGCGCACGACCGCGCATCATGCCATAGATATGAATGTTACCATCCGCGATCAATTCTGCTCCTGCACTTACATTACTTGTAACAATCAAATCACATTGTGGAGCATAAATGCGCTGACCGGAACGTACAGGAGTATCTATTAAACGTGTTTTTGTGTCCGGGATCGTATTTTGCGCTGGAGCCTGGGGAGCGGGAGCTGAACGTGGCGCTTTTTCCTTTCCTTCAGTCAGGATTGGTAGCCCCATCTTTTCTATTTCAGCTTTCAGTTTCGCATTTTTGCAACCGCTGACGCCAATTATCCGCAAGCCAGTTGCTGAGATAGCTTTGTGCATTGCTGACCAGTTGACCAGTTCTTCGAGGCCACTGACATTGAGTACGACGGGTGCATGTTTTAAAAATGCGGGGGCCTGAGCGATTTTGTCTTCCAGCGCTTGATGAATAATCTTAGGCTCTGCCTCATGCAGATGAACCACTGATAAGGTGAAGTTGCTACCTTTAAGCTCGATTGGCGTGTTTGACATCCTGGCCTTACTCAATTAGCTAATTATCATCATCAGCGAGCGATGATATTACGAAGACTATCAGGCATGTTATAGTCTGGATTATATTGAGGCAAGTCACCCCCACATTTATTCAGAGTAAAATTATGTTTTGTGTGATCTATCGAAGTAGCAAACGTGACCAGACCTATTTATATGTCGAAAAAAAAGACGATTTTTCGCGTGTTCCAGAGGAGCTGATGAAAGGGTTTGGCAAACCTCAACTCGCGATGATTCTGCCATTGGATGGGCGGAAAAAACTGGTTAATGCCGATATTGAGAAAGTTAAACAGGCATTAGCCGAGCAAGGTTATTATCTCCAGTTACCACCACCACCCGAAGATTTGCTTAAACAACATCTTTCTGTGATGGCGAAAAATACAGACAGTACTAACAAATAACCGATATCCGGCGGCGGCATCATATTCGTTGGAGCGGGTTTTAAGAACCACGATGAAGTGAGAGGAACGTTATGTATCAACATCACAACTGGCAAGGTGCGCTGCTGGATTATCCGGTGAGTAAGGTCGTCTGTGTTGGCAGTAACTATGCCAAACATATCAAAGAGATGGGGAGTGAAGTGCCCGAAGAACCTGTGTTGTTTATTAAACCTGAAACGGCACTGTGTGATCTGCGCCAGCCCCTGGCTATCCCCTCTGATTTTGGCTCGGTTCATCATGAAGTTGAACTGGCCGTATTGATTGGCGCGACGCTACGCCAGGCCACGGAAGAGCATGTGCGCAAGGCTATTGCAGGTTACGGTGTAGCGCTCGATCTGACATTACGTGATGTTCAGGGAAAAATGAAGAAAGCCGGGCAGCCGTGGGAAAAGGCCAAAGGGTTTGATAACTCTTGTCCACTTTCCGGGTTTATTCCTGCAGCAGAGTTCACCGGTGATCCACAAAATACGTCACTGGGTCTAAGTGTAAACGGCGAACAACGCCAACAAGGTACGACAGCGGACATGATCCACAAAATCGTTCCACTGATTGCTTATATGAGCAAATTTTTTACCCTTAAGGCCGGTGACGTTGTGCTGACAGGCACGCCTGATGGTGTTGGCCCGCTGCACAGTGGCGATGAACTGACGGTTACTTTCGACGGTCATTCTTTGACAACTCGCGTTTTGTAATACTTTTGCCGCCTGAAAGGGGCGGCAAAGCTTGCATCGCCGTGCCAGACTGGTTATAAGGTCCGTTTTAACGTAATGGTGGAACACCTGATGAGCGATGTACCTTTCTGGCAAAGTAAAACCCTGGACGAAATGAGCGATGCAGAATGGGAGTCGTTGTGTGATGGTTGTGGTCAGTGCTGTCTGCATAAACTGATGGATGAAGACACCGACGAAATCTACTTCACTAACGTCGCCTGCCGTCAGCTCAATATTAAAACCTGTCAATGTCGGAACTACGAACGCCGCTTCGAGTTTGAACCCGACTGCATTAAATTAACTCGTGAAAATCTGCCCACGTTTGAATGGTTACCGATGACTTGCGCTTATCGCTTGTTGGCGGAGGGTAAAGATTTACCTGCGTGGCATCCGCTACTTACCGGTTCAAAAGCAGCCATGCATGGCGAACGCATCTCAGTGCGCCATATCGCGGTGAAAGAGTCGGAAGTGATTGACTGGCAGGACCATATCTTAAATAAACCTGACTGGGCGCAATAGCCCGCATCAGTCAAGCCGCAGCTGCGGTATTCTGGTCATCAATAACAAGGTCTGGTGCACAGTGTATTCGCGATTTGCTGCCCGGTAAAAAATGAATCTGATTTTCCAGACGTGTCGCCAGAGTGCCGCGATGAAGCCAGGGCTGGCGGTATACTGGAGGAACGGTGCTATAATTATTATTACAGCCAGAAATTAATTGTGGATGATAATATAAAAGGGCGTTGTTTGTCTGACTCTGTCGACATTTATGAAAACGGATATCTCGTTGGTTTATGCTTCTTTATCTATTATAAAATATTTTTTACCGGTGAGCTGAAGTTTTAATCCTGAATCCTGTAAAAAAATGTCGGGCTAGAAAGTGAGAGCATCATTGCTGTTTATAATTAAGTTGCAGCACGCGAAAAACGATAATCTGCGCTATGACTCTAATTCAAATACCGTAACCGATGGGCACATTCATTAGACCGCCTGAACATGCATGCTTATTCGCCTTAGGTGTTCTGGGGGGTATAAATTGAAAGATGGTAAATTCGTACATCAAACGACTTTGTTATATATCCGATCATACAGCATGAGTTACAGGTGGTTGATATAAAAATACCCATGAATATGCTTGTGGAATACGCAAAAAAGGTTATAAAGCCCTTTTATGTTGTTAGCTTTATTTAGTGCTATGCACCTGGCTGTTGGAACTGAGAATCACCCGCTATACGAGGGATTCTGATTACGTGAGATTGCTCAATTTCAGTCTATGTTTACTCTACAATAATGCAAATGACAGCGGACAAAGAATCTCCATCAGGCGATGGGCTCGCCGTAGAATGCTACTGCCTGAGCGTAATTACCTAACGAAGATCCCGTTTCACTTGTTGTCTATCCAGCGTTACGCAACGTCCCCCACTCCTGGAATAGTCCTGCATTAACTTCTCGCCTGTCATGTTGTTTTTCATTATCCAACTCGGAATGATTAATATCACGCCGTGCTGAAAAACGCCATTCATACTGCTAATTCATGGTAACGTGTCTTTAGCTGAACGATAAACTTTAGTGTTATATTTAAAAACGCTTCAAGATAAAAATATAAATATCAGCAGATATTATTGATTTGGTCATTATCAATGACCATCTTGAAGGTTTCCCCCGGAAACAATGTGTCAGGAAAACAATAACTATTCTTTTTATCATTTTTGATATCGAAGTTATCCCACTAATTAAAACACCTGTAATTCTATTGATCATTAAATCCTTGTTGTTAATAAAATAAATGGCTTCTGTTATTATTTTTTTTGAGGTTTATTTATGGTCAACGTTATTGTTCGCGTTGTCCATCTTCTCAGATTTATTGTGGTGGACAGAGTCCGAAGTGATGACACCAAAGAACTGGTTAATGTCGCAACAGAGAACTCACCACTATTCATTACGCAGCCAGGATCACACGGGTACAGGATGAGCCGCAGAACAAGGTCCGTGGTTTACGATGGGGAGATAGTAAAAAGAAACGCGGCTGTCGGATTGAAGCCGCGGGACAAGGTCCAAAAATTTCCAAGAGTTGTTGAATTTCCCAGCTTTTTTGGAAGCACAGGTATCTTACTAATAACTAAAAAAGGTTTAAACTCTAAAATTAACCGTATTTTTAGGTAATGCTTACCGACATATTCATACCACGTTCAGACGGTTAACTGTGGGGCGGTAATCGGTGTGCAGCGGAGACGGGTATTTGGCTTGCTGTCAGGGTTAAATAAGTCAGGCGCAAGGTGGCGATAGGTGATTAATGTCGCCAGCTTTACGTTAAGCTGCCATCGCTACTATTAAAGAGCAGCCTACACAGCGACAAATATTGATAGCCTGAATCAGTATTGATCTGCTGGCAAGAACAGACTACTGTATATAAAAACAGTATAACTTCAGGCAGATTATTATGTTGTTTATCAAGCCTGCGGATCTCCGCGAAATTTTGACTTTTCCGCTATTTAGCGATCTTGTTCAGTGTGGCTTTCCTTCACCGGCCGCAGATTACGTTGAACAGCGCATCGATCTGAATCAACTGTTGATCCAGCATCCCAGCGCGACTTACTTCGTCAAAGCAAGTGGTGATTCTATGATTGACGGTGGAATTAGTGACGGTGATTTACTGATTGTCGATAGCGCTATTACCGCCAGCCACGGTGATATTGTCATCGCTGCTGTTGACGGCGAGTTTACGGTGAAAAAATTGCAACTACGCCCGACGGTACAGCTTATTCCCATGAATAGTGCGTACTCGCCGATTACCCTCAGCAGCGAGGATACGCTGGATGTCTTTGGCGTCGTTGTCCATGTAATAAAGGCGATGCGCTGATGTTTGCCCTTTGTGATGTGAACTCGTTTTATGCCAGTTGTGAAGCGGTGTTTCGCCCTGACTTATGGGGTAAACCGGTGGTTGTGTTATCGAATAACGACGGTTGCATTATTGCCCGAAATGCTGAGGCAAAGGCGCTGGGCGTCAAAATGGGTGATCCCTGGTTTAAACAAAAAGACCTGTTTCGTCGCTGTGGCGTTGTCTGCTTTAGCAGCAATTATGAGCTTTACGCAGACATGAGCAATCGGGTGATGTCGACGCTGGAAGAGTTGTCTCCTCGCGTGGAGATTTACAGTATTGATGAAGCGTTCTGCGATTTGACGGGGGTACGTAATTGTCGCGATCTCACTGATTTTGGCAGAGAAATTCGCGCAACGGTGCTACAACGTACCCATCTTACTGTTGGTGTGGGGATCGCCCAGACCAAAACGCTGGCTAAGCTTGCCAATCATGCGGCAAAAAAATGGCAGCGGCAGACGGGGGGGGTGGTGGATTTATCAAATCTGGAACGCCAGCGTAAATTAATGTCTGCTCTCCCCGTGGATGAAGTCTGGGGGATTGGACGGCGGATCAGCAAAAAACTGGACGCGATGGGGATCAAAACCGTTCTCGATTTGGCGGATACAGATATCCGGTTTATTCGTAAACACTTTAATGTCGTGCTCGAAAGAACGGTGCGTGAACTGCGCGGCGAACCCTGTTTGCAACTGGAAGAGTTTGCACCGACGAAGCAGGAAATTATCTGTTCGCGCTCGTTTGGCGAACGTATCACGGATTATGAATCGATGCGGCAGGCCATTTGTAGTTACGCCGCCCGGGCGGCGGAAAAACTCCGCAGTGAGCATCAATATTGTCGGTTTATCTCCACGTTTATTAAAACGTCGCCATTTGCGCTCAATGAATCCTATTACGGCAATAGTGCGTCGGTAAAACTACTTACGCCTACCCAGGACAGCAGAGACATTATTAATGCGGCTACGCGCTGTCTGGATGCCATCTGGCAAGTGGGCCATCGCTACCAAAAAGCGGGCGTGATGCTGGGCGACTTTTTCAGTCAGGGAGTGGCGCAGCTAAATTTGTTCGATGACAACGCACCGCGTCCCGGTAGTGAACAATTGATGGCGGTAATGGATATGCTGAATGCTAAGGAAGGCAGGGGAACACTCTATTTTGCCGGGCAGGGTATCCAGCAACAATGGCAGATGAAGCGTGCCATGCTTTCACCGCGTTATACAACGCGAAGTTCTGATTTACTGCGGGTCAAATAAACATAGCGGCGGGGAAAAGACGCTCCCGCAGGAGCGTCGAATTGATTAGCGACCAAACAGGTCCCGTTTTTTCGCTTTAAACGGTTGGGAAATCACCACCAGCACCGCGACAATCAGGTAAGCGACAAAAATACCGAGCAACCACTGCGGCATTTCCAGACCTAAAAACTCCCACTGACGCTCGGCGCAATCGCCAGAGGCGACAAACACTTGCGGCACCCATTTATCCAGCGGCAGCCATTCCGGGAAACGAACCATAAAATCACAGGTCGCAAACGGTGACGGATAGAGTTGAAGCATAGTGTGTTCGTAAGTTAACTGCACACCGCGGAACGCACTGTATAACCAAATAATCATCGCCACATAACGCAGCGGAGTTTTCGGAGCAATAGCGCCAATCAGCGCGGCACCCAGAACGCCGAATAACGCGCAGCGTTCATAAATACAGAGCACGCAAGGTTTAAGTAACATCACATGCTGGAACCACAGCGCCGTCAGTTCCAGAGCCAGAGCAGTAAACGCCATCAACAGCCACGCACCCCGGCCCTGTGAACATTGGTTCAAAAATCGCAACATAATAATATCCCTGCAATATGCATAGAATGCGCAGTTTAAACCAATTCATTCGCTGCGCCACCAGGGGGAATCAAAAATCGATCGTAATCGAACAATTATCGGGCGAAAAGGCAAACCGGGCATCAATATGCCCGGTCAGTTGTTATCAAAGCGCTGCTATCCACCCCATCTGCATAAACCATTCGGTTACAGGGGCAAGAGTAAACTCGACACAGAGCAGTCCGACGAGAGTCAGGACGAGGGTGTAAGGCAGGGCCATCCACACCATGCGGCCATAAGAGAGGCGAATCAATGGCGCGAGTGCAGAAGTCAGCAGGAACAAGAATGCAGCCTGGCCGTTCGGCGTGGCGACGGAGGGCAGGTTGGTCCCGGTATTAATGGCGACCGCCAGCAGCTCGTATTGCTTCAACGTAATCGCGCCACTCTCCATTGCTGCCTTCGCTTCATTGATATAAATCGTCCCCACGAAGACGTTATCCGAAATCGATGACAACAACCCGTTGAAAATATAGAACAACGAAAGCTGTGCATGTTCTGAAGCCTGCAACACAAACTGAATAATCGGCGAAAACAGTTGTTGGTCGATAATCACAGCGACTACCGAGAAAAACACCGTCAACAGTGCGGTGAATGGCAGAGATTCGGTGAAGGCTTTACCGATAGCATGTTCATCGGTGACACCGGTCAGTGATGTTGCCAGAATAATGACCGACAAACCAATCAGCCCCACTTCTGCCAGATGCAACGCCAGCGCAGTCACCAGCCAGACGCCGATAATCGCCTGGACAATCAGACGAATTTTATCCTGACGCGTGCGCTGGCGGCGGCTTTGATCGTCAAACTGTTGCAGCACTTCGCGGACTTTCTCCGGCAGTGTTTCACCGTAGCCAAACCAACGCAGCTTCTCCACCAACAGGCAAGTTAACAGGCCGCAAATCAGAACAGGAACGGTCACTGGTGACATGCGCAGGAAGAAATCGCCAAAATGCCAGCCAGCGGCTTTGGCGATAATCAGGTTTTGCGGTTCACCTACCATGGTCATCACGCCACCTAATGCGGTACCGACGCCTGCGTGCATCATCAGGCTACGCAGAAAACCACGGAACTGCTCCAGAACAACTTTGTAATGCTGGTCGATATGACTATCGTCTTGCAGGTCGGGATCTTCGGTGCGGGAAGAGGCTACGCGGTGATAAATGCCATAAAAACCGACTGCAACGCTGATCACCACCGCCACGACGGTTAAAGCGTCGAGGAACGCGGAGAGAAACGCCGCCGCCACGCAAAAAGAGAGCGATAGCAGCATTTTGGAGCGAATGCTTAATAGCAAGCGAGTAAAAATGAACAGCAACAGCTGTTTCATAAAATAGATGCCCGCCACCATAAACATCAGTAACAGCAAGACTTCAAGGTTTGCCGCCACCTCTTCACGGACGTGTTCCGCACTGGTCATCCCGATGAAAACGGCTTCGATAGCCAATAGGCCACCGGGGAGCAGCGGATAGCATTTCAGGGCCATCGCCAGAGTGAAAATAAATTCCGCCACTAGCAGCCAGCCTGCGACAAAAGGACTGATGAGGAAAATTAACGGATTTACAATTAAGAAAATGATGAGGGCGAGTTTGTACCAGTCGGGGGACTGGCCCAAAAAATTGCGCCATAGGGCGCGGCCCCAGGAGATCTCCATGATGGTTTCCCTTACCTTACAAATAATCAATGATGTTTTTATGTTTAAGCGCAAAGCTTAACGGCCTGGCAGGAGTGAGGCAAGTTTTGATAGCCAGGGGGAAGACTTGCGGAAAATGAAGCCTTGATCCCTTTTTTCTTCTTTTTGTCTGCTATCAGCGTAGTTAGCCCTCTGGTATGATGAGTGCAACTTTGTTTTGCTGTGTTATGGAAATCTCACTATGGTCATTAAGGCGCAAAGCCCGGCGGGTTTCGCGGAAGAGTACATTATTGAAAGTATCTGGAATAACCGCTTCCCTCCCGGGACTATTTTGCCCGCAGAACGTGAACTTTCAGAATTAATTGGCGTAACGCGTACTACGTTACGTGAAGTGTTACAACGTCTGGCACGAGACGGTTGGTTGACCATTCAACACGGCAAGCCGACGAAAGTGAATAATTTCTGGGAAACTTCCGGGTTGAATATACTTGAGACGCTGGCGCGACTGGACCACGAAAGCGTGCCGCAGCTGATTGATAATTTGCTGTCAGTGCGTACCAATATTTCGACTATTTTTATTCGCACCGCGTTTCGTCAGCATCCTGATAAAGCGCAAGAAGTGCTGGCAACCGCCAATGAAGTGGCCGATCACGCCGACGCCTTTGCCGAGCTGGATTACAACATTTTCCGCGGTCTGGCGTTTGCCTCCGGCAATCCCATTTACGGTCTGATCCTCAACGGAATGAAAGGGCTGTATACGCGAATCGGTCGTCACTATTTCGCTAATCCGGAGGCGCGCAGTCTGGCACTGGGCTTCTACCACAAGCTATCGGCATTGTGCACTGAAGGCGCGCATGATCAGGTTTACGAAACAGTGCGTCGCTATGGGCATGAGAGTGGTGAGATTTGGCACCGGATGCAGAAAAATCTGCCGGGTGATTTAGCCATTCAGGGGCGATAATCCCTTCCGTTTAAAAAGCAAACCCCTCAAACGAGGGGTTTTTTGTTGTTTTTACAGATTTCCCATTCTTGGCGGGCAACGCTCCAGCAACTCGACGCTGCCGTCTTCGTTTTGCTGTTCCAGCATCACATCAAATCCCCACAGGCGATGCACATGCTTCAGCACCTCTTTACGCCCCCGGTCCAGCGGAGCGCGGTTATGCGGAATATAGCGCAGCGTCAGTGAACGGTCGCCGCGTAAATCCACGTTCCAGATCTGAATGTTCGGTTCCAGATTACTTAAGTTATATTGCGACGATAATCGGTTACGGATCTCCCGATAACCTTCCTCATTATGAATGGCAGAAATTTCCAGATAATTATGGCGATCGTCGTCCAGAACGGTGAAGAAGCGAAAATCACGCATCACTTTCGGTGACAGGAACTGGCTGATAAAGCTCTCATCTTTGAAATCACGCATCGCAAAATGCAATGTTTCCAGCCAGTCCGAACCGGCGATATCCGGGAACCAGTATTTGTCTTCTTCCGTCGGCGACTGACAAATCCGTTTAATATCCTGGAACATGGCGAAACCAAGCGCATACGGATTTATTCCGCTGTACCAGGGGCTGTTATAGGGCGGCTGGAAAACCACATTGGTGTGGCTGTGCAAAAACTCCAGCATAAAGCGTTCGGTCACTTTCCCTTCATCATACAGATGGTTAAGGATGGTGTAGTGCCAGAAAGTCGCCCAGCCTTCGTTCATCACCTGAGTCTGTTTTTGCGGATAAAAATACTGGCTCACCTTACGCACAATACGCAGGATTTCACGCTGCCATGATTCCAGCAGTGGCGCATTTTTCTCCATAAAATAGAGCAGGTTTTCTTGTGGCTCGGACGGATAGCGGCGCGCTTCAGCAACCGTTTTCTCTTCCTCACGCTTCGGCAGGGTACGCCACAGCATGTTGACCTGACTTTGCAGATACTCTTCGCGACTTTTCTGTCGGGCTTTCTCCTCCTGGAGAGAGATTTTTTGCGGTCGTTTGTAACGGTCCACGCCGTAGTTCATCAGGGCATGACAGGAGTCCAGCAGCCGTTCTACTTCATCCACGCCATAACGCTCTTCGCACTCGGTAATATATTTACGCGCGAAAATCAGGTAATCGACGATTGAACTGGCGTCGGTCCAGCTACGGAATAAGTAATTGTTTTTGAAGAAAGAGTTATGTCCATAGCAGGCGTGTGCCATCACCAGCGCCTGCATGGTGATGGTGTTCTCTTCCATCAGGTAAGCGATACACGGGTTAGAGTTAATGACGATTTCATAGGCCAGCCCTTGCTGACCGTGCTTATACAGACGTTCGGTTTCGATAAACTTTTTACCGAATGACCAGTGCGGATAGTTAATCGGCATGCCGACGCTGGAGTAGGCATCCATCATCTGTTCCGAAGTGATCACTTCAATCTGGTGCGGGTAGGTATCCAGCCGATAGAGTTTCGCCACCCGGTCTATCTCTGCAAGGTAAACATCCAGCAGGTCGAACGTCCAGTCGGGTCCATCGCTCAAACGTGTGGTGTCCTTATTCATAGAATCGATCGTCGCCATACGCGCACCTCATTGTTGTCGGCGCTCTCTGTTTGGAACGCCTCATTTCAAGCATAGAACACCTGTTAAAAACCGCGTCACCGGAGAATTTTTTTCTTTGCGATTTCTTATTATCGGAGTGCCAATAATTAGCTTCTCAACGGAATTTTCTGCTGGATAAAAAGCACGTTCAGCAGGAGATACCAAAGACAGCATATTCTCTCCGTGTCAGGGAGATGTGAGCCAGCTCACCATAAAAAACCCATATGTTGAATAATATTTTCAACTGAGTTATCAAGATGTAATTAGATTATTATTCTTTTACTGTATCTACCGTTATCGGAGTGGCTATGCGAGTTGTCATACTGGGAAGTGGTGTGGTAGGCGTTGCCAGCGCCTGGTATCTGAATCAGGCAGGACATGAGGTCACTGTCATTGATCGGGAACCGGGGGCGGCTCTTGAAACCAGCGCCGCGAATGCCGGGCAAATCTCTCCCGGATATGCCGCGCCGTGGGCGGCACCAGGCGTGCCTTTAAAAGCAATTAAATGGATGTTTCAGCGCCATGCGCCGCTGGCCGTTCGTCTCGACGGTACGCAGTTCCAGTTGAAATGGATGTGGCAAATGTTACGTAACTGCGACACCAGCCACTATATGGAAAATAAAGGGCGGATGGTGCGCCTGGCAGAATACAGCCGTGATTGCCTGAAAGCATTACGCGCAGAGACAAATATCCAGTATGAAGGTCGGCAGGGCGGGACGCTGCAACTGTTCCGTACTGAACAACAGTATGAAAATGCCACTCGCGATATCGCCGTGCTGGAAGATGCTGGTGTGCCGTACAAATTACTGGAGTCCAGCCGCCTGGCGGAAGTGGAGCCCGCGCTGGCAGAAGTGGCTCATAAACTGACCGGCGGTCTGCAACTGCCCAATGACGAAACCGGAGACTGCCAGCTGTTTACCCAGAATCTGGCGCGGATGGCCGAGCAGGCGGGGGTTAAATTCCGCTTTAATACGCCCGTCGATCAACTGCTTTGCGACGGCGAGCAAATCTACGGCGTGAAGTGTGGTGATGAAGTAATTAAGGCCGATGCTTATGTGATGGCGTTTGGTTCTTACTCGACGGCGATGCTTAAAGGCATTGTTGATATTCCAGTGTATCCGCTGAAGGGGTATTCCCTGACCATTCCGATTGTGCAGGAAGATGGTGCGCCGGTATCCACCATTCTTGATGAAACCTACAAAATCGCCATTACCCGTTTCGATAACCGCATCCGCGTTGGCGGAATGGCGGAAATTGTAGGCTTTAACACTGAACTGTTACAGCCGCGTCGTGAAACGCTGGAAATGGTAGTTCGCGATCTCTATCCGCGCGGTGGTCATGTCGAACAGGCCACGTTCTGGACCGGTCTGCGCCCGATGACGCCAGACGGCACGCCGATTGTTGGTCGCTCACGCTTCAAAAATCTGTGGCTGAATACCGGTCACGGCACGCTCGGCTGGACGATGGCTTGCGGTTCTGGTCAGCTGTTAAGCGATCTGCTCTCTGGTCGCACGCCCGCTATCCCGTATGAGGATTTAAGCGTAGCGCGCTACAGCCGTGGATTTACGCCATCACGCCCGGGCCATTTACATGGCGCGCACAGCTAAGGAAACGAGATGACCCGTCCGATACAGGCCAGCCTCGATCTGCAGGCATTAAAACAGAATCTGTCCATTGTCCGCCAGGCCGCGCCGCACGCACGCGTCTGGTCGGTGGTAAAAGCGAACGCTTACGGGCACGGTATTGAGCGTATCTGGAGCGCGCTTGGGGCCACCGATGGCTTTGCGTTACTTAATCTGGAAGAGGCAATAACGTTACGTGAGCGCGGCTGGAAAGGGCCTATCCTCATGTTGGAAGGTTTTTTCCACGCCCAGGATCTGGAGATTTATGACCAGTATCGCCTGACTACCTGTGTTCACAGTAACTGGCAGCTCAAAGCGTTGCAAAACGCGCGGCTAAAAGCACCACTGGATATTTATCTTAAAGTGAACAGTGGAATGAATCGGCTGGGCTTCCTGCCCGATCGCGTGTCTACCGTCTGGCAGCAATTGCGGGCGATGGCGAATGTTGGCGAAATGACCCTGATGTCGCATTTTGCCGAGGCCGAGTATCCTGATGGGATTGCCGAGGCGATGGCGCGTGTTGACCAGGCGGCGGAAGGGCTTGAGTGTCGACGCTCGTTGTCTAATTCGGCGGCGACGCTGTGGCATCCGGAAGCGCATTTTGACTGGGTGCGTCCGGGGATTGTTTTGTATGGTGCATCGCCGTCCGGTCAGTGGCGCGACATCGCCAATACCGGATTACGTCCGGTAATGACGTTAAGCAGCGAGATTATTGGTATCCAGACGCTAAAAGCGGGTGATCGTGTGGGCTATGGCGGTCGCTATACCGCGCGCGATGAACAGCGAATTGGCATTGTTGCCGCCGGATACGCCGACGGTTATCCACGTCATGCGCCAACCGGTACACCGGTTTTAGTGGACGGCGTGCGCACCATGACGGTAGGGACTGTCTCGATGGATATGCTGGCGGTAGATTTAACGCCTTGCCCGCAGGCGGGAATTGGTACGCCGGTTGAGTTGTGGGGCAAAGAAATCAAAATTGATGATGTCGCCGCCGCTGCCGGAACCGTTGGCTATGAGTTGATGTCCGCGCTGGCGTTACGTGTGCCTGTTGTGACGGTGTAACTTTTTGTCACTGGATGCGACCAGCGTCGCATCCGGTGATACAAGACGCATCAAGCTTAAGATTCGGCTTCTTCCTCCGCTACCCGAACGCCAATCTTCAACACTTCATTATCTTCTTTCTCTGCCACCGTCCAGATCATCCCGGCAAACTCAACCTGGTCACCGACAACCGGAGCCGCGCCTAACAATTGCTGGACAATTTCTCCCAGCGTTTGCTGTTTATCGCGATACTCCCGACCGTCTTCCAGACCATATATCAGTGCCACATCGGCATATTTGGCACTGGCTTCAAGAATGAAATCACCAAAGAATCGCTGATCCAGCGCGACCGGCGGTGACTGGCTGAACAATTTACCGAGCGCCGGGAGATCGCGTTCCCGACCAATCACGCACAAGACGTCGCCTTCACGCAGTCGGGTGCTGCCGGTGGGATGAAGCAACTGGTTATCACGAAACAGTGCTGCAATACGCGTCTCTTTTGGCATATGCAGATCGCGCAGCGCCGCGCCCACGCACCATTTATCGGCACTCAACTGATAAACAAACTGTTCCCACGGGTTTTCCGGATGAATATCAAGGCCAACGCGTGATACCGGGCGTCCGACGGGGGGAACTACCACTTTGGCTTTTTTCGCCGCCCACGAGAGCGATGTTCCCTGTAACAGCAGCGACACCAGAACCACGAAGAAGGCGACATTAAAGAACAGTCGTGCATTCTCCAGGCCCGCCATCATCGGGAACACCGCCAGGATAATCGGCACCGCGCCGCGCAGTCCGACCCAACTGATAAATACGCGCTCGCGCAAATTGAAGCCACGGAACGGCAGTAATCCAGCAAATACTGACAGGGGACGAGCGAAGAAAATCATCCATGCGGACAAAATGAGCGCCGGAATGGCAATAGGCAGTAAGTCACTCGGGTTAACCAACAGGCCCAGCACGAGGAACATGGCGATTTGTGCCAGCCAGGCGAGTCCGTCGAAATTCTGCAAAATGCCGTAGCGGTTGCGAATAGGGCGATTACCCAACAGAAAACCGCACAGATAAACCGCCAGAATACCGCTACCTTCCAGCGCAGTGGTTAATGAGAAAATCAGAATACCGCCGCTTAATGCCAGCAATGGATATAATCCGGCGGGCAGGGCGATGCGGTTGATCATTTGCAGCAGTAAATAACCGCCGCCAAGACCTATTACAATACCCAGGCCAAATTGCTGCAGAATATCGACAATGAACATCCAGCTAATATTGCTTTCATGATGCTGGATCATCGCAATCAGGGTAATGGTCAGAAAGACGGCCATCGGATCATTACTGCCGGATTCTATTTCCAGCGTTGAGCCAACACGTTCGTTAAGCCCCTTGCCGCCAAGCAGGGAAAATACCGCTGCGGCATCCGTGGAACCGACAATTGCGCCAATTAATAAGCCTTCAATCAAATTGAGATTAAATAGCCACGCCGCCATCATGCCGGTTAAACCAGAAGTAATCAGCACGCCCACCGTCGCCAGCGACAGCGCCGGACCTAACGCCACTCGAAATGAGCTGGCCTGGGTGCGCATCCCGCCGTCGAGCAAAATGATTGCCAGTGCGAGGTTACTTACCATGTAAGCAAAAGGATAATTATCAAACGGGATGCCGCCGACGCCATCCACCCCCGCCAGCATGCCGATCGCCAGAAAAATAACCAGAATGGGAATGCCAAGGCGGGAAGAAAATGAACTAAGTAAAATACTGCTGGTGACAAGGATGGAGCCTAAGATGAAAAGGCTAATTATTGTTGTGGCATCCAACGGTCGGTTACTCCTGATTACGCTGTCTCTTATATAAACCCTACCATATTAGCGGCAGAAACAGCGTTTTACTTAGCCCTGAAGCGTGATTTTTTTACACTTTAAGAACAGGATGACCACTTATCGTCAACTGAGAGCCTTCCAGGGTGTTATTAAGGATGGCATGTGCGCCCAACGGCAGCGTAACCGTGCGTTGTTCATGACCAAAATCGAGGCCGGTAATGAGTGGAATTGACAGGCGAGAGCGCAAGAACGCGTACACCGACTCCAGATTGTAACCGGCGTCATAATCATTGGGCGTGCTACCACTGAAGCTGCCGAGGATAATCGCCTTCTGACGCGGTAAAATTCCGGCATGATAGAGCTGTAACAGCATACGTTCGACGCGGAAAGGATGCTCGTTAATATCTTCCAGCACCAGAATACCGTTCTCAATTTGCGGCATCCACGGCGTACCAATCAGCGAAATCAGCATCGCGAGATTGCCTCCCCACAACGTGCCTTCGCTCCGACACGTCGGGCCTTCCCCTTGCCATTCAATGGTGAATGTTTCATTGCGTAATGCCAGCCAGAAATGGTGCTCGGTAAAGGCGTTCAGCTCTTCCGCGCCAAAATTCGCCACCAGCATCGGGCCGCTAAAGGTGATGATATTACCCTGGGCCAGCAGCCCACACTGGATGGCTGTGAAATCGCTATGCCCGCAGATAAGCAACGGATCATGTTGTTGACGAGCAACCAGCGCCTGCCAGTCAATATCCGCCAGTAAGCGGCTGGCGCCGTAACCGCCGCGAACCGCCAGTACGATAGTGTTGGGCGACGTCAACCCCGCAAGGGAATTAACATCCGCCAGACGCTCCGTTTCCGTACCTGCAAACCGCTCACAGCGACGGGCAATGACTTCTACGTTATTGACCTGATGACCCGCATCCATCAGGCGTTGAATACCGCGCTGCGCGGCGTGCTGATTAATGCAGTAACCCGACGGGGCGATTAAGTGAAACTGAGACATGGCAATTCCTTGCTGACAACAGAAACGAATTGTATATCATGCCGCTTAGGTGTGCCGTTGTCACCTCAACGGCGATTCCAGGCTATAAGGATAGATGAAGTGAAATTGAGATGGTTTGCCTTTTTGATTGTGTTATTAGCTGGTTGTTCATCAAAACATGACTATACGAATCCCCCGTGGAATGCGAAAGTTCCGGTACAACGTGCAATGAAGTGGATGCCAATAAGTCAGAAAGCCGGTGCGGCCTGGGGCGTCGATCCACAATTGATCACGGCGATTATCGCTATCGAATCGGGCGGTAACCCGAACGCGGTGAGTAAGTCGAATGCGATTGGTCTGATGCAGCTAAAAGCCTCAACGTCCGGACGTGATGTGTATCGTCGCATGGGCTGGAGCGGCGAACCGACGACCAGTGAGCTTAAAAATCCGGAGCGTAATATCTCAATGGGGGCGGCTTACCTGAATATTCTGGAAACCGGCCCACTGGCAGGTATTGAAGATCCGAAAGTACTGCAATATGCGCTGGTGGTGTCATACGCTAACGGGGCTGGCGCACTGCTACGGACTTTCTCCTCTGATCGGAAAAAGGCGATCAGCAAAATCAACGATCTGGACGCTGACGAGTTCCTCGATCACGTAGCGAGAAATCACCCCGCGCCGCAGGCTCCACGCTATATCTACAAACTCGAGCAGGCTCTGGACGCAATGTAACTCAGTCGCGTACCTTGTCCGCTTTCTCACGGGCTTCCCGCTCTAGTGAGAAAATAATCCGCTGTAATTGCCGCTCCACCGTCGGGCTGACGTTAAGAAAGCGAAAGCTCAGACGGGGAGTGGAGATGGTTTCATTTTTACCATCAATCAATTTGCGCTCGCTGATCGTCAATAACTGGGCGTCAAAGTGAAAAATGCCCCATTGTCCCATGTTGACTTCAATCTGTGCGAAGCGCATGCCTTCTTGCAACCCGGCTGGTTTTGCCGTTTCTAGTAACGCCCCCATTCCCCCCAGTGATAAGTCGAAAAGACGAAAACGTAACGTGCTGTTATCTGCCAGTTTGGTCTGGCAATAATAAGGCGGATGAAGTGGGGCGGAGATGCGGAAATATCTGCGTCGCTGCACAAACCATAGCACGGGTGGTGGTGCGGTAATAAAGGCCGGAAGCTGCAGGTATTCACTTTGCTGTAATTGTTCAACAGTAAACTCGACCTTCGCACCCTGAGTTTCGGTGGTAATGGTAATGTGCCGCGCCTTAAGCACAGCATTATTGTCTTCTGCTTGACTACCGTAATCCAGTATCAGTTTATCAGGGCTTATTGCCAGTATTTTGCTGATCAGTTGACCGTCAGTCCAAATGATACGCAAGGGAATTGCGGCTTTATGCAAATCGCGTAAAACGCCCAGCACTGCTAAAGGATTTTGTTTCAGGAACTGCTCATGGTAGTGACTCACGCGGAAAAACTCCTGACCGACAAACTGTCTTTGGTTTATCGGTAGTGATTAACAAAACTTTATACAAATGCGAATTTTTTTTACATACTGGCTGCAAATCAACCGCCAGACGCCCGACATCAAATTTACCCTTGCCTATACTTAGAGCGTTGACGTAGTCATTTCTTACGTCCTGTTCATAGAAACGAGGGCCTGAACATGGGAATTATTGCCTGGATTATTTTTGGCCTGATAGCCGGCATTATCGCCAAGCTAATCATGCCGGGGCGTGATGGTGGTGGATTTTTCCTGACCTGTATTCTCGGGATAGTCGGTGCGGTGGTCGGCGGCTGGCTGGCGACCATGTTTGGCATTGGCGGCTCCATCAGCGGTTTTAATTTGCACAGCTTCCTGGTGGCGGTGGTGGGAGCTATTCTCGTTCTGGGCGTATTCCGCCTCCTGCGAAGAGAATAAGATTTTCATAAGGCGGATAGCGGAACTGACGCCGCTATCCGCTTTCAAATTATGATGAAATCTAAACCAGACAAAACTGCAACGTCATCCAGATAAGCAGAATGACGTTGTTGGCTAAAAGAACGTTAATGCGAAGGCTCGGCGACTTTGGTAGTTGGTTGTGATGTTGATTTACTGGTCGGACGCGTTGCCGGAACATTGTCGCACGGTTGCTCTTTCGGGCAGATCAAATCGAGCATTTTCAGCGTGACGCCATTGGTCCAGCCAAAACCATCCTGCAACGGATATTCGCCACCGCCGCCACCTGTTCCGGTGGTACTGACATCATATTTCTCGACCAGTTTCTTCTCCCGGTCATAAGTGTGCTGAACATTGGTCAGAAAGTGCCAGCTAATGTCCATTGCCACCTTGTTCTGCCCGTAGTTTTGCAACCCTTCTGTCGCGACCCATTGCAGCGGGGCCCAGCCATTTGGCGCATCCCATTGCTGTCCACTTTTTACCGATGTGGTGTTCAGTCCGCCTGGTTGTAACAGATGTGTTTTAGTGGCGGCAGCCATTTTGGTCGCGCGATCTTTTGCCGCTGCATTGACATAAAGCGGGAACAGGGCTGCGGCAGTTAACTGATTGCGTACTTTGTCGCTCTTCAGGTCGTAGTCGGCATACCAGCCATGTTGATCGTTCCACAGGTATTTTTCGATCCCTTTCTGACGGGCATCGGCAAGCGTTTCATATTGGCTGGCCATCGCGTTATCCCCGACGACTTTACTGGCGCGGGAGAGAATTTTCTCCATTTTATACATCAGACTATTGAGATCGACCGGTACGATGCTGGTAGTGCGTAATGTATTTAACTGCTGCGGGTTGTCCATCCATCGTGAGCTGAAATCCCAGCCAGAGGCGGCAGCAGAACGTAGATCTCGGTAAATTTCAGTGGCAGGGCGGTTCGGATTGCTTTTAGCGGTGGCAATATCTTCTACCCACGACTCCGGGCGTGGCGTATCGTGGTCATCCCAGTAGCGGTTAAGAATAGTGCCATCCTTGAGTTTAACAACGCGCTTTTCCTGTTGTCCGGCCTGCAGGTTTTCAATACCGTCCATCCAGTACGCGTACTCTTTTTGCAGTTGCGGCAGATATTGTTTCAACGCGTCGTCACCTTCGTGTTGCGCGAGTAACTCCACCATCAAGGCAAAAAAGGGCGGCTGCGATCGGCTCAAATAATAGCTGCGGTTACCGTTTGGAATATGTCCATAAGTATCTATTTCATGACCAAAGTTCGCCACCATGTCAGCCACTTTATCCCAGTGCCCACTTTCGGCAAGCCCCAGCATGGTGAAGTAACTGTCCCAGTAATACACTTCGCGAAAACGTCCTCCCGGCACGACATAGGGTTTCGGCAACGGCAACAGAGAATCCCATTTTTCGGTACTTTCGGTAGAACGGGTTAATACCGGCCAAAGTCCGTCAATATGTTCGCGCAGTGACTGCCCCTTTGGAGGAACATATTTCTCTCCCTCTTTCGGCAGAGTGAAATTGACGTTAACGAAATGGCGCAGATCGAACCCGCTCTGATTCTGCTGCATCCGGTAGTCTGCGAGGATCATCAATGGATCGCTGTTCGGTACGGCATCGGCAAAAGTTTTTTGATCAGGAAAAAGTTTGGCGTTTTGCACATCGTTAAACAGAGGGCCTAACAAAATATCAGGCGATTGTGGCGTCACTGGTGTTTCTTCTGCCTGTGCAGATAGCGCGGCGGCACACAATAATACGGCAGCAGGCATTAACGCCACTTTCTGCGAGCGACGAGGGACAAGTGGTTTCATCAATCATTCTCCTTTGGCGATACCGAACAAAACGGTATTCAAGTATCAGAAAACCTTAGTTCAGGATCGCCGTAAGAGCATGATTGAAATCTTTTTCTGCGAACTGACAGACAAATCTAATTTAACTCTGATGCCTGAAGCGCTGTGCTTTTACATCCAACGCTAACGTCTCTTCAGGTTGAATCGCATACAGCTTCTCTCCCTGCTGGCAAATCCAGCCAATGCCCAGTTCACGGGCGATTAGAGCGCTGTGGGATACCGGACTTCCGGCACTAAGGCAGATGCCTTTCACGACGGTCGGATCCAGTTGAAGTACCGTGGAAGGATAAATGTTCTCCGCGAGTAAAATGGTCGGCGCGCTAAACTGAGGGAGTTCTTCTTTTGTCTGTGTCAGGTGGAGGAGGGTGCGATGCAGAAGATCGTCCACATCGATATAGCGAGCCTGCAAATATTCATCATCAATCTGCTGGTATTGCTGGCTAAGTTCTTTAAGAACCTGCTGCCAGGCATACTCCGCCGTGCAATGTTCATGCTGAAGAAGTTCGCTTGCTGCTGCCAGCAGTTCAGGATCGTCTAATAGTGTATGGTGACCGGAAAAGATTGCGGCGATATCGTCGAGCCCGCTTGCTTCTGCCTTTGCCGTTAACGTCATCAGATCTAACAACGTGAAGTCAATTGCCTGGCGTAGTCGTTCTTGTTCTTCTTCTACGCTCAGTGATGATTTCGCCTGTACTGTGCATAAAACCGGTTGATAATAAAAGGCGTTGCCTGTGACAGGCGGAACTGGACGCAGAGTTGGTGGTGCTATCTCTTCCGTTTCACCAAAGTTATCTTCAGCTAACTGGCGAAAAGCGGCCAGCGCCTCTTCAGCCTCTGGTCCTTTTGCAATCAGACGCAGCGTATCGTTACAGCGGACTTGTAACAGCGCAATCTGGTTAATACTCTCCGGTGTTACGCACTTACCGTTTTTCTCCAGCAACATGTCTGCATTAAATGTCGATAAGGTATAGACCAATCGGGAGGCCGGACGTACGTGGAGTCCGTTACGGTTTTTAATCACCACTGCCAGAGAACGGGCTTCTTCATCGTGCGAGGGGTATATGTCGGAGACTTCAGTGGCGGATGACGGTAAACCCAGTTGTTCACGTTTGGCTTCCAGCGCATGCAAGGCGTCATGGATGACTTTGTCGATATCCGCCCCCGAGGCTGCGCTGACCGCTGCTGCCAGCGTTCCTTCGACCAACGGCGCAGCACACAAACGTACTCTCGCGGCGATCTCTGGCGCAAGCAATTCCAGTGCGGTTTCTGCGCTCAATAACGCACTCCCCATATCCATCATGACCAACACATGGTCGGCATCGGCAACGGATTCGATGGCTTCCATTACTTTGACGGCATCTGTACCGATGGGATTTTGTGGATCGTCAATTCCTGCGGCAATGGCGATTTTACAACTATCGCCCGTTAACATCTGGCGGGCTAATTCACCGACACCTTCTCCCAGTCGGGCGCTATGTGAAACTATGACCAGGTTTACCATCACCAATTCCTTACTCTTTTGCGGCTAACGCCAACATTTGCATCATAAACATTACGGAGGTTGCACCAGGATCCTGGTGACCAATACTGCGTTCACCGAGATAACTGGCGCGGCCTTTGCGGGCTTGCATTGTAATCGTGCTTTGTGCAGCGGATTCCGCTACGCGACTGGCGGCCTCGAGCGCCGCCGGAACAGAAAGGTTTTGCTCACTGGACTGGCGTAATGACTCAACCACCGGCCCCCAGACATCGCACATGGTTTTATCGCCTGGTTCTGCTTTTCCCCGACTGATTACGCCCTCTGCGCCATCGCGGAACATCTGATAAAGCTCTATCAACGTCAGGCTTTGTCGTGCCTGAGTTGCCTGTGCCGCGCGGATAAAGAACGTGCCGAACAGTGGGCCGCTGGCACCGCCGACGCTGGAAAGCAACGTCATGCCGGTATTCTTGAGAATGAAACCGATGTCTTTATCCGCGATGGCAGGGAGTTTTTCCACCACTTTGCTAAAGCCACGATTCATATTCAGCCCGTGGTCAGCGTCGCCGATTTCACGATCCAGCCCGGTAAGATAATCGCTCTCTTTGCTGAAAATTTCTCCACAGCGAGTGAGCCAGTTAACAATTTGAGTTCTGCTCAGTGACATGGTTATCTCCTTATTTACCCCAGTTAAGCGCCGGGGTGTGGACCGGGGCGTCCCATAACGCCAGCATTTCGTCATCAACTTTCAGTAAGGTGATGGAAAAACCAGTCATGTCCAGTGAGGTGCAGTACGCACCGATTAAATTGCGCTCGATAGTCAAGCCAGCTTGCTGGCAACGCGTGGTGAGACGGTTATAAACGCCATACAGTTCAGAAAGCGGTGTCGCGCCAAGATTGTTGACCAACGCAATCACTCGATCGCCAGACTGAAGCGGTTGTTTAGTTTGCGTCTCTTCCTGCCAGCTACCTTGTCGGTAATCCCAGAATCGGAGCGTGCGGTGGTATGTACCATTTTCCAGCAGCGTATCGAACATTTCATCGACAGTCTGATCAAGGGAGGAGAAGGGGCGGCGGTCAATACCCGGCTCACCATGAATGCCGACACCAAATTCCATCTCATTATCTGCCAGCGTAAAAGAAGGTTTGCCCGCGGCAGGAACGGTACAGGCGCCGAGGGCGATACCAATAGAGTGGCCATGATTGTTCAACTTACGCCCCAGTTGTGCACAAGCCTCCAGCGAGTCACCGCGTTCTGCCGCTGCGCCAACAATTTTTTCTATTAATACTGTATTGGCAACGCCGCGCCGCCCGGCGGTATAAAGACTGTCTTTCACCGCGACGTCGTCATCAATGACTACCGTGGTGACTTTTACGCCGCTATCGTGCAGTAATTCTGTCGCTGTTTCGAAGTTGAGAATATCGCCGGTATAATTTTTGATGATCAGCAATACGCCTTCGCCACCATCGATTTGCATGGCACATTCAAAAATTTTATCGGGCGTTGGCGAGGTGAAAATTTCGCCCGGACACGCCCCCGAGAGCATACCCTGACCAATATAACCACAGTGCATTGGTTCGTGTCCGCTGCCGCCGCCTGACAATAAAGCCACTTTGCCTGCAATTGGCGCATCGACTCGGGTGACGTACACCGGGTCCTGATGCAGTGACAGCGAAGGATATGCTTTCGCCAGCCCCGCAAGTTGTTCGTTCAGTACGTCTTGCACATCATTAATCAATTTTTTCATTATTTTGCTCCAGCAATTATGGTAGGGCATGGATGATGTTCAACGACACGGCGACCACTGACTGCCGGTAAATCCAAATCCATTGTGCATCAGGCTGACGAAAAGAAAATTAACCCAAATTACGTTTCACAATGAAACATATGCTTTAATAAATGTTCCATAACGGAACCATGCCGAGTCTGGATAAGTAAATTTGCGATGCGGAACACCTTTTTGTCATAAGGGCAGCAAATATGAATGACGGTTTTAACGACCAGAAACAGTGCGTATCTCCCTTGATAGCAGCATCCTGGGAGCGATGCCGCAAGCTAATGAAACGGGAGTCATGGAGCGTACCGCATCAGGCCAGGGGCGTGACATTTGCTTCTATCTATCGGCGTAAGGAAGCGATGCTGGCACTCGGGCAAGCGGCACTGGAAGATGCCTGGGAATATATGGAATCGCGGGCGTGCGGACTGTTCATCCTTGATGAAACCGCCTGCATCCTTAGTCGTTATGGTGATCCGCAGACGCTGCACCAGCTTAGTGTCCTGGGATTCAATGACGGCACGTATTGCGCAGAGGGAATTATTGGTACTTGTGCGCTATCGTTAGCGGCTATCTCCGGTCAGGCTGTGAAAACGATGGCCGATCAACATTTCAAACAGGCACTCTGGGATTGGGCATTTTGTGCAACGCCACTGTTTGACAGCAAGGGCCGATTAACGGGGACGATAGCTCTGGCGTGTCCGGTTGAGCAAACCACCGCAGCCGATTTGCCTTTGACGCTGGCAATTGCACGCGAGGTAGGAAACTTACTGCTGACAGACAGTTTACTGGCTGAAACAAACCGGCATTTAAATCAGCTTAACGCCTTGCTGGAAAGTATGGACGATGGCGTGATTAGCTGGGACGAGCAGGGGAATTTGCAATTTATCAATGCTCAGGCAGCGCGTATTTTGCGTCTGGACGCGACGGCGAGTCAGGGAAGGGCGATCACTGAGCTATTAACGCTACCAACCGTATTGCAACAGGCAATAAAGCAGGCACATCCGCTCAAACATGTGGAAGCGACCTTTGAAAGTCAACACCAGTTTATTGATGCGGTCATTACCCTTAAACCGATAATTGAAACGCAAGGGACTAGCTTTATTTTGTTACTCCATCCGGTAGAACAAATGCGGCAATTGATGACCAGTCAATTAGGTAAAGTCAGCCATACCTTCGCCCATATGCCCCAGGACGATCCGCAAACCCGTCGGTTGATCCATTTTGGCCGCCAGGCGGCGCGCAGCAGTTTCCCGGTGTTACTCTGTGGAGAAGAAGGCGTTGGCAAAGCCCTGTTAAGTCAGGCGATTCACAATGAAAGCGAGCGTGCTGCGGGTCCCTATATCGCTGTTAATTGTGAGTTATATGGCGATGCGGCGTTGGCGGAAGAATTTATTGGTGGCGATCGCCCGGAGAATGAAAATGGTCGTCTGAGTCGGCTGGAGCTGGCGCATGGCGGCACGCTGTTTCTTGAAAAGATTGAATATCTGGCGGTGGAGTTACAGTCTGCGTTGCTCCAGGTTATCAAACAAGGCGTCATCACGAGACTGGATGCGCGGCGTTTAATACCCATTGATGTCAAAGTGATTGCCACTACAACAGCGGACCTGGCAATGCTGGTGGAACAAAATCGTTTTAGTCGTCAACTGTATTACGCGCTGCATGCATTTGAAATTACCATCCCGCCTCTGCGGATGCGGCGCGACAGTATTCCGGCACTGGTGAATAACAAATTACGCAGTCTTGAAAAACGCTTCTCTACGCGTCTGAAAATTGATGACGATGCGCTCGCCCGTCTGGTTTCTTGCGCATGGCCCGGCAATGATTTTGAACTGTATAGTGTCCTTGAGAACCTTGCTCTGAGTAGCGACAACGGGCGCATTCGCGTCAGTGATTTGCCGGAACACCTGTTTACTGAACAGGCGACAGATGATGCCAGCGCTACACGTCTTTCTACCAGTCTGTCATTCGCGGAAGTTGAAAAAGAGGCGATTATTAACGCGGCCCAGGTTACTGGCGGACGTATTCAGGAAATGTCGGTTTTGCTTGGGATTGGCCGCACTACGCTGTGGCGAAAAATGAAGCAATATGGCATTGATGCAGGGCAGTTTAAGCGTCGCAGATAGCGGGAGAGTATGCACACTCCCACATATGACTTGCAAATTAATAGCGACCATGACTGCCATGATTTGGCCCACCATTTGACGGTGGCATTGGCTTACCGGAAGCCGCAGGACCACGCGGGCCATCGCTGTGGCGGTGATGATGGTGAGGAACACAAGCACTTAACAGGCTCGCAAAGACAATTACTAACAGGCTGAAGGTAAATGTTTTTTTCATGACAAACTCTTGAACGGTTAATGCACTGTGATTGTTATCACATAAAAGCCGCATTGTTAATATTGCCAGGAGTCTGATTATGAGTTTCGGTAACTCAGAATTGAAAGAAGCAACGTAGCAGGCGTAAAAAAGCCATTATGTGCAACTCACATAATGGCTCGTTATTAACAGCCTGGGTATTACGCGGAATTAGACGTTGAACAGGAAGTTCATCACATCGCCATCTTTAACGATGTAATCTTTACCTTCTGCACGCATTTTGCCTGCTTCTTTCGCGCCTTGTTCACCTTTGTAAGTGATGAAATCTTCAAACGAGATAGTCTGCGCGCGGATAAAACCTTTTTCGAAATCGGTATGTATTTTGCCAGCCGCTTGCGGTGCAGTTGCGCCGACAGGGATGGTCCATGCTCGCACTTCTTTCACCCCAGCGGTGAAGTAAGTTTGCAGGTTCAGCAGTTTATAACCGGCACGGATCACACGGTTCAGGCCCGGTTCTTCCAGCCCAAGTTCCTGCATAAATTCGTCACGTTCTTCGTCGTCCAGTTCGGCAATGTCTGCTTCAACAGCAGCACAAACCGGAACCACGACAGAACCTTCTTTCGCCGCAATTTCACGCACCTGGTCAAGATACGGGTTGTTTTCAAAACCGTCTTCGTTGACGTTGGCGATGTACATCGTCGGTTTCAGCGTCAGGAAGCTCAGGTAACGAATAGCCGCTTTTTCTTCTGCGCTTAAATCCAGCGCGCGCAGCATGCCCGCGTTTTCCAGCTGTGGCAGGCATTTTTCCAGTACTGCCAGCTCGGCTTTCGCGTCTTTATCGCCGCCTTTAGCTTTCTTCTGTACGCGGTGAATCGCGCGCTCGCAGGTGTCGAGGTCCGCCAGCGCCAGTTCGGTATTGATAACTTCAATATCGTCCGCCGGGTTAACTTTACCGGAAACGTGAATGATGTTGTCATTTTCAAAGCAGCGCACAACGTGACCGATCGCTTCGGTTTCACGGATGTTGGTCAGGAACTGGTTACCCAGACCTTCACCTTTCGACGCGCCCTTTACCAGACCGGCGATATCGACAAATTCCATGGTAGTGGGAAGCGTGCGCTGCGGTTTTACGATTTCAGCCAGTTGATCCAGGCGAGGGTCAGGCATTGGTACGACGCCTGTGTTCGGCTCAATGGTACAGAATGGAAAGTTGGCCGCTTCAATACCGGCTTTGGTCAGCGCGTTGAACAGGGTAGATTTCCCGACGTTGGGCAAACCGACGATACCGCATTTGAATCCCATGATTTAAATCACCTTAATATCTTAATAATCAACCTGTTATTGCTAACAGATTGCAGAAATGGAAATAACTTTGCCTATTATACACGGCACTCGGCAAAAATGCCGCAGACAACGACTTATTGCGCTTTAAAGGCGTGCAATCGGTTCGTTGCTTTGGTCAAGCCTTCTGTAAACCACATTTCAGTACAACGTGCCGCTTCGTCGATGGCTTCATCAATTAACTTCTGTTCACTAACAGGCGGTTTGCCTAATACAAACCCGACAACTTTGTTTTTATCGCCCGGATGACCGATTCCGATGCGTAAACGGTGAAAGTTAGGGTTATTACCCAATTTACTGATGATGTCTTTCAGTCCATTGTGACCACCGTGGCCACCGCCCAATTTAAATTTGGCGACGCCCGGAGGCAGATCCAGTTCGTCGTGGGCCACCAGAATTTCGTCCGGATTAATGCGGAAAAAACTGGCCATCGCTGCGACGGCTTTGCCGCTGAGATTCATAAATGTGGTCGGTACTAACAGGCGGACATCTTCGCCTCCGAGGGTAACTCGCGAGGTATAACCAAAGAATTTAGCCTCTTCGCGCAGGGGAGCGCGTAAACGCTCCGCCAGTAAGTCAACGAACCAGGCGCCAGCATTATGTCGCGTTGCGGCGTATTCAGCGCCGGGGTTCGCCAGGCCGACAATCAATTTAATCGTCACGTTTTTTGTCCTGAGTGAGTACATAACTGGCGCGTAGTTTACTGGTTGCGGCCCCGCTTGACAAAAAACAGCGTGTTAAACGCAGATAACGTAATAATTGCCTGTGTCGACTATTGGAAAGTCAAGGTGTTCAGACGTTTATTTGTAAAGTTTTGTTGAAATAAGGGTTGTAATTGTGATCACGCCCGCACATAACCCACAGGGTGTTGTCTATACTTTACACATAAGGAAGAGGGGTATTCCCTGTTACAACCCAGAAAGTTCCGGAGGTGACACATGAAACGCAAAAACGCTTCGTTACTCGGTAACGTGCTTATGGGGTTGGGTCTGGTGGTGATGGTGGTTGGTGTGGGGTATTCAATCCTCAACCAGTTACCACAGTTTGATATGCCCCAGTATTTCGCACACGGTGCAGTGCTGAGTATTTTCGTCGGTGCCATTCTCTGGCTGGCGGGAGCCCGTGTTGGCGGGCATGAACAGGTGTGCGACCGTTACTGGTGGGTTCGCCACTATGACAAACGTTGCCGCCGTAGCGATAATCGCCGTCATAGCTAACAAATAATGTAGTTTGCTGACCAGTCAGTTTGCGCTGACTGGTCAATTTAATGCCTTTCTTACAGATCAGCCATCGCTGCGCTGCGATTCGGGAAGAACGCCAGACGTCCCGGGATCGGTTGAATACCGGATCGGGCCATTGTACGCAGAGGCTGGAATTCCACGTTACACACGCGCAGTTCACACCCTTCAGGCAGACGCTTCACAAAACGCTGGAACGCATCAAGACCACCGGCATCAAGCACCGGAACGGCATCCCACTTCAGAATAACAATCCGTTTTCCCTCCAGACGTGATTCCAGGTCGGTGAACAAACCTTCAGCCGCCGCGAAAAACAGCGGGCCAATAACACGCAGGACCAGCACATCGTCTGGAACGTCTACTGCCACCGGAGCCAGGCGAGTCATACGAGCGATGCGTCGCATAAACAGCAGCGATGCCAGTACAATCCCCACGCTAATGGCAATAACCATATCGAACAGCACGGTCAATGACATACACAGCAGCATGACGATGATGTCATCTTTCGGCGCATGGCGCAGCAAGTCGACCACTTTGTGCGCTTCACTCATGTTCCACGCCACCATCAACAGCAGGGCTGCCATGGCGGAAAGCGGCAGCCAGGAGAGCAGTGGTGCCAGTACCAGCAGGGCGAGAATAACCAGAATAGAGTGGATCACCGCCGAGATAGGGGAAGTTGCCCCGGCACGGACGTTAGCGGCAGAACGCGCGATGGCAGCTGTAGCGGTAATACCACCAAAGAACGGAGCGATAATATTCCCCAGCCCCTGTCCGACCAGTTCACTGTTTGCCTTGTGCTTAGTCCCGGTCATACCATCCAGTACCACGGCGCAGAGCAGAGATTCGATCGCCCCGAGCATTGCCATTGAGAATGCCGCAGGCAGCAGTGTGCGAATAGAATCCCAGGTTAGCGTGAATTCTGAATTGGGCAGATCCCACGGCAGTACCAGTTGCGGCAGCAGTTGCGGAATACCGTTACCCTGAGAACCATCGGCCAGAACGTAGTGGAATTGCGACCCGATAGTAGCAACATGTCCGCCGAGCAGGTTAACAATCCCCATCACCGCGCAACCTGCCAGCAAGGCCGGAAGGTGGCCGGGTAAACGAATACCCAAACGTGGCCAGAAAATCAGAATACCAAGCGTCACGATACCAATTGCGGCATCGCCTACGTTAATGGTCGGCAGCGCCATAAATAATGCGCCGACTTTTTGTAGATAATGTTCCGGGACATGGGCCATTTGCAGACCGAGAAAATCTTTAATCTGCATGGTACCGATGGTGATCCCGATACCCGAGGTGAAACCTAAGGTGACGGAAACCGGAATATATTCGATCAGGCGACCAAAGCGTGCCAGACCCATCAGGATCAAAAAGATCCCCGACAACAACGTCGCAACCAGCAGCCCTGCCAGTCCAAATTGTTGCGAAACGGGATAGAGTATTACCACAAATGCTGCCGTCGGACCGGATACGCTAAAGCGCGATCCACCCGTCAGAGCAATGACAATCCCCGCAACAGCAGCGGTATATAAACCGTACTGTGGCGCCACACCACTACCAATAGCCAACGCCATCGCCAGCGGGATAGCAATAATCCCGACGGTTATCCCGGCAATCAGGTCACGGGTAAACCGTGCAGTAGTATATTTTTCTTTCCAGCAAGCGTCGATCAGAGCGCGGAAAGGCATCACATGTGAGGAAAATATTTTGTTCACAATAATGTTTCATCCGTGAGCGCATCATCTGTCAACTAAATGGCAGGTGAAGGAGGCATAGGTCATACAAATGGATATTACAGACAAAAAAACCCGCCGCAGCGGGTCTTTGAGCCGGGTTCGATTAATGTTCGAACATGGCAGAGATCGATTCTTCGTTGCTGATACGACGAATCGCTTCGGCCAGCATACCTGACAGGGTCAGAGTACGCACGTTCGGCAGTGATTTGATTTCATCGCTCAGCGGAATGGTATCGCAGACAACGACTTCATCAATTACAGAGTTACGCAGGTTGTTCGCCGCGTTGCCGGAGAAGATCGGGTGAGTCGCGTACGCAAATACACGTTTAGCACCACGTTCTTTCAGCGCTTCAGCAGCTTTACACAACGTACCGCCTGTGTCGATCATATCATCGACCAGTACGCAGTCACGACCTGCAACGTCACCGATGATATGCATCACCTGGGAAACGTTCGCACGCGGACGACGTTTGTCGATGATTGCCATATCGGTATCGTTCAGCAGCTTAGCGATAGCGCGGGCACGCACAACGCCGCCGATGTCCGGGGAAACCACAATCGGGTTATCCAGATTCAGCTGCAGCATGTCTTCCAGCAGGATCGGGCTACCAAATACGTTATCAACCGGAACGTCGAAGAAACCCTGAATCTGTTCAGCGTGCAGATCCACTGTCAGCACGCGGTCAACACCGACGCTGGAGAGGAAATCTGCAACCACTTTCGCAGTGATTGGTACACGAGCGGAACGGACGCGACGGTCCTGGCGCGCATAGCCAAAGTAGGGGATAACAGCGGTGATACGACCTGCGGAAGCACGACGCAGGGCATCAACCATAACGACTAATTCCATCAGGTTGTCGTTAGTAGGGGCACAAGTGGACTGGATGATGAAAATATCACCACCGCGTACATTTTCGTTGATTTGTACGCTGACTTCGCCGTCGCTAAAGCGACCTACAGCGGCGTCGCCGAGTGAAGTGTACAGGCGGTTGGCAATACGTTGTGCTAGTTCCGGGGTGGCGTTACCAGCAAAAAGCTTCATATCAGGCACGAGAAGAACCTCAGGCATGCGTCCATTGGTGGAAAGAATCTGCCGAAAACTGTGCGGGCCAGGCAATATTCTTTCCAGGCGGTGTATTAAAGAGCGCGATGCAACGTCTGGAACAAGGTGACGTTGTCACCGAAACTCAGCTTGCCCGGCTTAAAGCATGGCTCTGTGCAATGGGGAAAGGTTGACGCCTTTCGCCACAAAGCCATTGAGCCATTCCGGGGCTTGCTCTAGCACCTGGCGGGCTTCAGACTCTGTATCAAATTCAGCAAAGACACAGGCCCCTGTCCCAGTCAGGCGCGACGGGGCGTATTCTAACAGCCAGGAAAGCACCGCATCAACCTCGCGAAAACGTTTTCTTGCGATAACCTCGCAATCATTGCTGAATTCACATTTTAGCAACGTTTCTATTGACCTTTTCGCCGTGTTGCGTGGGAGTTCGGGATCTTTAAAAATCATTGGTGTAGGAATACTCACGCCAGGGTGCGCTACCAGATACCATTTCTCTGGTGGATTCACCGGCGTTAATATTTCGCCAACCCCTTCGGCAAAAGCAGCATGACCACGGACAAAGACCGGAACATCAGCGCCCAGCGTCAGACCGATTTCTGCCAACTCATCAACACTCAGTCCGCATTGCCACAGATGATTTAAAGCCACCAGAACGGTTGCGGCATTGGATGAACCGCCGCCCAGACCACCGCCCATAGGCAAACGCTTGTCAATGCTGATATCTGCACCGCTTCCAGCCGGAAGACGCCCGCTGGTGGTGGCTGCTTTCATCAACAAGCGTGCTGCGCGAACAATCAGGTTATCTTCGTGCTCCACACCTTCAACAGGCGTTAACAGGCGGATTTCCCCATCGTTGCGAAGGTCAATGCTAATAATGTCGCCGTAATCCAGGAACTGAAACAGCGTTTGCAGCGTGTGGTAGCCGTCTGCACGCTGACCGGTAATGTATAAAAACAGATTAAGCTTTGCCGGAGATGACCACTGAGTCCGCATTATTTCACTATCCAGTTATCCATTTTTAACTTGATACGCTGACCGCCTTCGGTGAGTTCCATATTGGCAGGCATCGCAGGTTGCGTTTTGGTGTCATAACCGCCGTATACCACTTTCCATTTTTTACCGTTCTGGCTGTAGGTGATTTCACTCAGGCGGTACTGGTCGTCCAGTTTGTAGTCGGTTGCATCACCCGGCAAACCTAAAATCCACTGGCGCAAACTGTTGAGTGGAATCGGCATTCCGGTCAATTTGCCAATCATCTCTTCGGCGTCATCGGCGGTGTAACGCTGGCCTTTATTGTCCACTAACTGCACATTACCCGGCTGGGCATTCAACTCCAGTTCAGTGCTGCCCAATGGGTTAGTCAGCAGCAGGCGGTAGCGATCCTGGCCTGTTTGCTGCCAGAAGAAACGGGCATACACTTTTTGTTGGTCGGAAATATAGGCAAACGCACCGCGTGTCTGATACTGATTCAAGTTGCGCACGTCTTGCTGATGCTGACGCCACTGTGGCGAATCCGGGCTTTTGCCTGGACCTTTCGGCGTCGTAACGGAACAGGCCGTGAGCACGAGAGCAGCCAGCGGTAGCAGGCGGATAAAGCGAAAATCGGGCAGGGGCATAATAATGACAAGTCCTTGAGATACGTTGCAGTTATAACCCTTAATGCTAGCGTTACCGCCAGCCATCGTCTATGTTCAAGTTGTCTTAATTGCCAGAATCTAACGGGTTTAGGCAATTACTCCAAAAGGGGGCGCTCTCTTTTATTGATCCCACGCATCCTGTATGATGCGGGCAGACTAACCATATCAACGTTGGTATTATTTCCCGCAGACATGACCCTTTTAGCACTTGGTATCAACCATAAAACGGCACCTGTATCGTTGCGAGAACGTGTATCGTTTTCGCCGGACAAGCTCGATCAGGCGCTGGACAGCCTGCTTGCGCAGCCGATGGTGCAGGGCGGCGTGGTGTTGTCGACGTGTAACCGCACAGAACTTTATCTTAGTGTTGAAGAGCAGGATAACCTGCAAGAGGCGCTCATTCGCTGGTTGTGCGATTACCATAATCTCAACGAAGAAGATCTGCGTAATAGCCTCTACTGGCATCAGGATAACGACGCGGTCAGCCATTTAATGCGTGTTGCCAGTGGCCTGGATTCACTGGTATTGGGCGAGCCGCAAATCCTCGGTCAGGTAAAAAAAGCCTTTGCCGATTCGCAAAAAGGCCATATGAAGGCCAGCGAACTGGAGCGTATGTTCCAGAAATCTTTCTCCGTGGCGAAACGCGTCCGCACCGAAACGGATATTGGCGCCAGTGCTGTATCTGTTGCATTTGCGGCTTGTACGCTGGCGCGACAGATCTTTGAATCGCTCTCTATGGTGACCGTATTGCTGGTTGGCGCAGGCGAAACCATCGAGCTGGTGGCGCGTCATCTGCGTGAACACAAAGTACAGAAGATGATTATCGCCAACCGCACTCGCGAACGCGCCCAAATTCTGGCAGATGAAGTCGGCGCGGAAGTGATTGCCCTGAGCGATATCGACGAGCGTCTGCGCGAAGCCGATATCATCATCAGTTCCACCGCCAGCCCGTTGCCGATTATCGGTAAAGGTATGGTGGAGCGCGCATTAAAAAGTCGTCGCAACCAACCGATGCTGCTGGTGGATATTGCCGTTCCACGCGATGTTGAGCCGGAAGTTGGTAAACTGGCGAATGCCTACCTTTACAGCGTTGATGATCTGCAAAGCATCATTTCGCACAACCTGGCGCAGCGTAAGGCCGCCGCAGTTGAGGCGGAAACTATCGTCGCCCAGGAAACCAGTGAATTTATGGCGTGGCTGCGCGCACAAAGCGCCAGCGAAACCATTCGCGATTATCGCAGCCAGGCTGAACAGGTTCGCGATGAGTTAACCGCCAAAGCGTTAGCGGCCCTGGAACAGGGGGGCGATGCGCAAGCCATTATGCAGGATCTGGCATGGAAACTGACTAACCGCCTGATCCATGCGCCAACGAAATCACTTCAACAGGCCGCCCGTGACGGGGATAACGAACGCCTGAATATTCTGCGCGACAGCCTCGGGCTGGAGTAGCAGTACATCATTTTCTTTTTTACAGGGTGCATTTACGCCTATGAAGCCTTCTATCGTTGCCAAACTGGAAGCCCTGCATGAACGCCATGAAGAAGTTCAGGCACTGCTGGGTGATGCGCAAACCATCGCCGACCAGGAACGTTTTCGCGCATTATCTCGTGAATATGCGCAATTAAGTGATGTTTCGCGCTGTTTTACCGACTGGCAACAAGTTCAGGAAGATATCGAAACCGCGCAGATGATGCTCGACGATCCAGAAATGCGCGAGATGGCGCAGGACGAACTGCGTGAAGCGAAAGAAAAAAGCGAGCAACTGGAACAGCAATTACAGGTTCTGTTACTGCCAAAAGATCCTGATGACGAACGTAACGCCTTCCTTGAAGTGCGTGCCGGAACTGGTGGTGATGAAGCGGCGCTGTTCGCTGGCGATCTGTTCCGTATGTACAGCCGCTACGCAGAAGCCCGCCGCTGGCGTGTAGAAATCATGAGCGCCAGTGAGGGTGAACATGGTGGTTATAAAGAGATCATCGCCAAAATTAGCGGTGATGGTGTGTATGGTCGATTGAAATTTGAATCCGGCGGTCATCGCGTGCAGCGTGTTCCGGCCACGGAATCACAGGGTCGTATTCATACTTCTGCTTGTACCGTTGCGGTAATGCCGGAACTGCCTGACGCAGAACTGCCGGACATTAACCCGGCAGATTTGCGTATTGATACTTTCCGCTCTTCAGGGGCGGGGGGGCAGCACGTTAACACCACCGATTCGGCAATTCGTATTACTCACTTGCCAACCGGGATTGTTGTTGAATGCCAGGACGAACGTTCGCAGCATAAAAACAAAGCGAAGGCGCTTTCAGTGCTCGGTGCTCGCATCCACGCTGCTGAAATGGCAAAACGCCAGCAGGCAGAAGCCTCCACCCGTCGCAACTTGCTGGGTAGCGGCGATCGCAGCGATCGTAACCGTACCTATAACTTCCCGCAGGGGCGCGTTACCGATCACCGCATCAACCTGACGCTCTACCGCCTGGATGAAGTGATGGAAGGTAAACTGGATATGCTGATAGAACCGATCGTCCAGGAACATCAGGCCGACCAACTGGCGGCGTTGTCCGAGCAGGAATAATGGAATATCAACACTGGCTGCGTGAAGCAATAAACCAACTTCAGGCGAGCGAAAGCCCGCGGCGCGATGCTGAAATCCTGCTGGAACATGTTACCGGCAAGGGGCGCACTTATATTCTCGCCTTTGGTGAAACGCAGTTGACTGTAGAACAATGTCAGCAACTCGACGCGCTTTTAGCCCGTCGTCGTTCCGGTGAACCTATTGCCCATTTAACCGGTGTGCGTGAGTTCTGGTCGTTGCCGCTATTTGTTTCGCCAGCGACCTTAATTCCTCGTCCGGACACTGAATGTCTGGTTGAACAGGCGTTAGCGCGATTGCCAGAACAACCTTGTCGTATTCTCGATCTTGGCACTGGCACCGGGGCGATTGCCCTGGCATTGGCCAGCGAACGCCCGGATTGCGATGTTACGGCGGTTGACCGAATGCCTGACGCTGTCGCTCTTGCGAAGCGCAATGCGCAAAATCTGGCGATTACAAATATCCACATCCTGCAAAGCGACTGGTTTGGTGCGCTGGTCGGACAGCAGTTTACGATGATTGTCAGCAATCCACCGTATATCGACGAGCAGGATCCACATCTTCAACAAGGCGATGTCCGCTTTGAGCCACTCACTGCGCTGGTTGCGGCAGACAACGGAATGGCGGACATCGTGCATATCATCGAACAGTCACGTAGCGCCCTGATATCCGGCGGCTTTCTGCTTCTGGAACATGGCTGGCAGCAGGGCGAAGCGGTGCGACAAGCATTTATCCTCGCGGGGTATCATGACGTCGAAACCTGCCGTGACTATGGTGATAACGAGCGCGTAACGCTCGGCCGCTATTATCGATGATAAGTTTTACTACGCTGCTTAGCGTTCATCTCATTAGTATCGCGCTTTCTGTTGGGCTATTAACCTTACGTTTCTGGCTACGTTATCAGAAGCATCCTCAGGCATTTGCGCGCTGGACGCGCATTGTGCCGCCGGTTGTCGATACGGTGTTATTGTTAAGCGGCATTGCGTTGATGGCTAAAGCGCACATCCTGCCATTTTCCGGGCAGGCACAGTGGCTGACTGAAAAGCTGTTTGGAGTTATCATTTATATCGTTTTGGGTTTTATTGCACTCGATTATCGTCGGATGCACAGTCAGCAGGCGCGCATTATTGCCTTCCCGCTGGCGCTGGTGGTGCTGTACATCATCATTAAACTCGCCACCACAAAAGTACCGTTACTGGGGTAAGTCATGAGATCGTTAGCTGATTTCGAATTTAATAAAGCGCCATTGTGCGAAGGCATGATCCTGGCTTGCGAAGCAATCCGCCGCGATTTTCCCTCGCAAGATGTTTACGACGAACTGGAGCGTCTCGTTAGTCTGGCGAAGGAAGAAATTAGCCAGCTTCTGCCTTTAGAAGAGCAGCTGGAAAAATTAATCGCGCTGTTTTACGGCGAATGGGGATTTAAAGCCTCACGCGGCGTTTATCGTCTTTCCGATGCATTATGGCTGGACCAGGTGTTAAAGAATCGACAGGGCAGTGCGGTATCGTTAGGCGCCGTTTTATTATGGGTCGCGAATCGTCTCGATTTGCCGCTATTGCCGGTGATATTCCCGACGCAGCTTATATTGCGCATAGAATGCCCGGACGGAGAAATCTGGTTGATTAACCCTTTTAACGGTGAATCATTAAGCGAACATATGCTGGATGTGTGGTTAAAGGGAAATATCAGCCCGTCTGCGGAACTGTTTTATGAAGACCTGGATGAAGCCGATAACATTGAGGTAATCCGCAAATTGCTGGATACACTCAAAGCCTCGTTGATGGAAGAAAATCAGATGGAGCTGGCGCTACGTACCAGCGAAGCTTTATTACAGTTTAACCCGGAAGATCCCTATGAAATTCGCGATCGTGGGTTGATTTACGCGCAACTGGATTGCGAACACGTTGCGTTGAATGATTTAAATTATTTCGTTGAACAGTGTCCGGAAGACCCGATCAGCGAAATGATACGTGCGCAAATTAATAACATCGCGCATAAACATATTGTGCTGCATTAATTAATCGACACTTTACTTAAGATTAAGGCGATCCTATGAAACAAAAAGTGGTTAGCATTGGCGACATCAACGTGGCAAATGACCTGCCGTTCGTGCTGTTTGGCGGTATGAACGTGCTGGAATCTCGCGATCTGGCGATGCGCATTTGCGAACACTACGTAACCGTAACCCAGAAACTGGGTATCCCTTACGTGTTCAAAGCCTCTTTTGACAAAGCCAACCGTTCCTCCATCCACTCTTATCGTGGACCAGGACTGGAAGAAGGGATGAAAATCTTCCAGGAACTGAAACAGACATTTGGCGTAAAGATTATCACTGACGTTCACGAGCCTAGCCAGGCGCAGCCCGTTGCTGATGTGGTAGATGTTATTCAGTTGCCCGCGTTTCTTGCTCGCCAGACTGACCTGGTGGAAGCGATGGCGAAGACTGGCGCGGTAATTAACGTCAAGAAACCACAGTTTGTGAGCCCAGGCCAGATGGGTAATATCGTTGATAAATTCAAAGAAGGCGGCAACGATAAAGTGATTCTTTGTGACCGTGGTGCTAATTTCGGTTACGACAACCTGGTCGTTGATATGCTGGGCTTCAGCATAATGAAGAAAGTCTCTGGCAATTCCCCGGTAATTTTCGACGTTACCCACGCACTGCAATGCCGCGATCCTTTTGGCGCAGCTTCCGGCGGTCGTCGTGCTCAGGTGGCTGAGCTGGCACGAGCCGGTATGGCGGTAGGTCTGGCGGGGCTGTTTATTGAAGCGCATCCGGATCCGGAACATGCGAAATGTGATGGTCCATCCGCGCTGCCGTTGGCTAAACTGGAGCCGTTCCTCAAGCAGATGAAAGCGATTGATGATCTGGTTAAAGGTTTCGAAGAGCTGGATACCAGCAAGTAATTTTTTTATTTGAAATCAAAAGCCTTACCGTTTATGGTAGGGCTTTTTTATGGGCGTCGCATACAAAAAAGGCCGCAGGATTGTGTCACCCTGCGGCCGGTTTCGGGCGCACATTGCCATTACGGTAGCCTGACGCCCGTTTTTACGTTACTTCCGGCTACGCCACCAGCTGACAATCGCTGCGGTAATAACTCCCGCAAGGATCGGCGCTGCCAGGTTGTGCCAGAAAATCACGGCAAACTGCGCGAGCGTCATATAACCGCCTTTTTGTTGTAATGACAACGTTTCGCGGCTATTCTTGAATTGTTGATGGTTCAAGATTAGCCCCCGTTCTGTTGTCAGGTTTGACCTCTCAACGTGCGGGGGTTTTCTCTTTCCAGCAACCAATGCCGCCAGGGATAAAGCCCCCACAACATTGCGCCTCACCGGATAACTCCGGCTTGGTGTGGATACTACGTCTCAATTCATCTTCACTTCATCCCTGAAATGTGCGCAATGCTGTATGCATTCCGGCTTTTCATCAGCTGTTGCAGTCATTTCATGAGTGCTGTGGATGATGCTTCCAGGTCGGGTCAATAAATACAAAAAAGGCCGCAGGATTGTGTCATCCTGCGGCCGGTTTCGGGCGCACATTGCCATTACGGCAGCCTGACGCCCTTTTTTACGTTACTTCCGGCTACGCCACCAGCTGACAATCGCTGCGGTAATAACTCCCGCAAGGATCGGTGCTGCCAGGTCGTGCCAGAAAATCACGGCAAACTGCGCGAGCGTCATATAACCGCCTTTTTGTTGTAATGACAACATTTCGCGGCTATTCTTGAAGCGTCTGGTTTCAAGATTAGCCCCCGTTCTGTTGTCAGGTTTTACCTCTCAACGTGCGGGGGTTTTCTCTTTCCAGCAACCAATGCCACCAGGGATAAAGCCCCCGCAACATTGCGCCTCACCGGATAACTCCGGCTTGGTGTGGATACTACGTTTCAATTCATCTTCACTTCATCCCTGAAATGTGCGCAATGCTGTATGCGTTCCGGCTTTTCATCTACTGTTGCAGTGGCTTCGAGCAGGTTGTGGTACAGGCTCGCAATTCTGATTAACGATCTGTTCAGGTAGTATGAAGAAATACTATAAGCAGATAATTTTATTATCTCCCCCGATTTCCGTCATCGGAGGAGATATAAATGTCAGGCAAATATTGTCATTAAATAGGCCGCAAACAGTGCCAGATGCGCCGCGCCGTTGAGTACGTTAGTACGGCCAGTTGAAAATGAAATATGGCACAGTACTAAAGAGGCTACCATTACCACCATCTCTGGTGCGCCCAGAGCAAACTGCAATTCGTTACCCGTCATAAAGGCGATAAGCGTTACAACAGGTACGGTAAGCGAGATAGTCGCTAATACCGAGCCAAAGAACAGATTCATCGCGCGCTGGACCTGGTTGCTTAAAACTGCTTTTAACGCGCCCAAACCTTCCGGCGACAGAATCAATAGTGCCACCAGGAAACCGGTAAAGGCCACCGGCGCATTCATGCTGGTGAGCAATGTTTCCAGCGGGCTGGCGTTCATTTTTGTGACCGCAATAACGGCAATTAGATGGATAATTAACCAGATGGCATGCCACAGGCTGCTATGAGCAGACGGTTTGCCATGATGCGGATCGTCATCATCGCTGTCATCTTCATGCTCATAGACAAACAGGCTTTGATGCGTTTTGGTCTGAATCAGCAAAAATACGCCGTACATCGCTGCGGAAATTAAAGCTACAAGTAACGCCTGACCGGTCGAAAAATTCGCCGCAGGCAGCGCCATCGGAAATACCAGCACGATTATGGCTAATGGGAACAGGGCAATTAAATACTGTTTAATACCAAACAGATTCATATATTGGGTAGCAAATTTACGTCCACCCAGCAGTAATGAAAAACCAACTAGTCCGCCGGTAACAATCATAATGATTGAATAGAGTGTATCTCGCATTAACGTCGGCGCTGCATCGCCAGTTGCCATTAAGGCTGAAATCAAACTGACTTCAAGAATAACGACGGAAAGGCTAAGAATAAGCGAACCGTAAGGTTCGCCCAGACGATGGGCTAGTACGTCCGCATGACGGACAACACTAAAAGCACTGCTTAAAATACCAATAAGAGCAAGAAGGTTGATGCCAATAACCACTGGTAGTGTTTGGCTGCTTCCCCACAGAGCCAGCACTACCAGCGCCAGAACCGGGAAAATAAGCGAAGTCTCCTTGTGGCGGGTTTTTACCGCCTCGTGAGCATTTGTCATTATGGTTATCCTTTGCAGATGAATTTGTCGGAAATGTAATAAATAGGCAGGAAAAATAACAGAAAGTGTCAGGATATCGGTAACATTTTACGAATTTTTACCCCGCTGTCGATTTTTTACTCTTCGGAGCATAAAAATAAGCTACGTGTTTAGACAATGTTTGTATTCGCGTCTCTTAAGAAGAGTCTGACCTGAGAATTCTTATGTTTTGGCAAGAGGGGATATTGTTGACCACACTTAATGTTCACTTTTAAAAAAGGAGTCAACAATGCCGTATAAAACGAAAAGCGATCTCCCGGAAAGCGTAAAACACGTTTTACCCGCTCATGCCCAGGATATCTATAAAGAAGCATTCAACAGCGCCTGGGAGCAATATAAAGATAAAGAAGATCGGCGTGGCGATGCCAGTCGCGAAGAGACAGCGCATAAAGTGGCCTGGGCTGCGGTGAAACATGAATATGCCAAAGGCGATGATGATAAATGGCATAAAAAATCGTAAAACCCAGCGGCGAGTTAAAGCTATTCGTGCGGTGCTGCCTTGCAAGTGGTCTGTGGATTGCATATTGTCCCAATAGTGGTTTCAAAATGAGCAGTAAAAATGTCCGGAAGACGCCAAAAAGTTGTCGCAGGGAAGTATGCAGTGGCGGAGGTGTAAGGTGATAACGCGTGATTTCTTGATGAATGCCGATTGTAAAACGGCATTTGGTGTAATTGAAGAATCACTCTTATGGTCGGCAGAACAACGGGCGGCCTCGCTGGCGGCGACGCTGTCTTGTCGACCTGATGAGGGACCGGTGTGGATCTTCGGCTATGGATCATTAATGTGGAATCCGGCGCTGGAGTTTACCGAGTCGTGCACCGGTACGCTGGTTGGGTGGCATCGCGCTTTCTGTTTGCGGCTTACTGCCGGGCGGGGGACTGCGCACCAGCCGGGGAGGATGCTTGCACTGAAAGAGGGCGGTCGTACCACGGGCGTTGCGTATCGCCTGCCGGAAGAGTCTCTGGAGCAGGAGCTGACTTTACTGTGGAAGCGCGAGATGATTACTGGCTGCTACCTGCCGTCCTGGTGTCAGCTTCATCTTGACGATGGCCGCATCGTCAATGCGCTGGTGTTCATTATGGACCCACGCCATCCTGAGTATGAATCCGATACCCGCGCTCAGGTGATTGCCCCGTTGATTGCTGCGGCGAGTGGGCCATTAGGAACCAACGCACAGTACTTGTTTTCCCTGGAGCATGCGCTTAACAAACTGAGGATGCAGGATGACGGGCTAAGTGATTTATTGGTGTCGGTGAAAAAACTTCTGGCGGAAAATTTCCCGGATGGTGTGTTGCGGCCTGGGTTTGTCCGATGAAACATTTTTGCAGTGGGGCATCTCTATTATCTTGAGCGCCCCATATTTAAGTTAAAATGTGAGCACTTTATCGGCAAGCAGCGTCCATTGCGCCAGTTCTACCAGAGTGCCAATTTCCACCCCATCAATCAGCGGAAGTGTGCTGATGCCACGACCATCGGTACAGGTTTTGCACAATTTCACAGGCACATTTTGCGCCGTGAGGATCTCCAGCATTTGCTGAATGTTATAGCCTTCCCCAGGTTTTTGTCCGCGCAATCCGGCAGTGACCGCATCAGACATCAGGAATAGACGCAGATCCAGGT
Source organism: Escherichia sp. E1V33 (assembly GCF_004211955.1). Lineage (GTDB taxonomy): Bacteria > Pseudomonadota > Gammaproteobacteria > Enterobacterales > Enterobacteriaceae > Escherichia. Next base: position 148,198 of record NZ_RHJI01000009.1, on the reverse strand, counting down.
AGCTTTCCTGCTCTCGTAGCGCAATGGCCAGCCGCAGGCTGTTAAATAAGGATTCGCTCCCATAGGGTGCGCCATTGGCAACGATCACGATTCTTTGCATTATTTACTCCTGTATTCAGGGAATTAGATGTTCAGTTTCTATCTTACAGCTTGTGTGCTGTCCGACCAATCCGTCACATTTTTTAGGATTTGTCATAAAGCATGCAAAAGTACAAGAAAAATTACCAGTAATCGTTATTCTATAAAGCTGTAGCTGTTCATTTTTATTGGAAATTACTGACGTTTTGAGCCGTTTCGTCCCCCGCATTATCGCAATTTGTTTACTCTTGCTGCTGGCAGGCGGTATCGCTAGCGCACAGTCCTCTTTTAAGCAGCAAGCTGCAAATCCTTTTGATAACGACAGTGATGGTCTTCCTGACTTAGGAATGGCAGCGGAAAATCATGACGGTGAAAAACATTTTGCTGAAATTGTGAAAGATTTTGGTGAAACCAGTATGACTGATAACGGTCAGGACACTGGCGAGCAGGCGAGAGCTTTTGCGTTGGGAAAAGTCCGCGATGCGCTTAGTCAGCAGGTCAATCAGCACGTGGAATCCTGGCTATCGCCGTGGGGGAACGCCAGTGTCGACGTCAAAGTGGATAACGAAGGACATTTTACAGGTAGCCGGGGGAGCTGGTTTGTACCGCTACAGGATAACGAGCGTTATCTTACATGGAGCCAGATTGGGCTCACTCAGCAGGATGATGGCCTGGTCAGTAACCTTGGCGCTGGCCAACGCTGGACGCACGGCAGCTGGTTGCTGGGATACAATACCTTTTATGACAACTTGCTGGACGAAAATCTCCAGCGTGCTGGATTTGGCGCTGAAGCCTGGGGTGAATATCTGCGCCTCTCTGCAAATTATTATCAGCCTTTTGCCTCCTGGCGTGAACAGACTGCCACCCTTGAGCAACGAATGGCGCGTGGTTACGACTTGACGGCCCGGATGCGGATGCCGTTTTACCAGCATATCAACACCAGCGTTAGCCTCGAACAATATTTTGGTCAGAGTGTTGATTTGTTTAACACCGGCACGGGTTATCACAATCCTGTCGCCTTGAGTCTTGGGCTAAATTACACACCTGTCCCACTCGTTACTGTAACCGCCCTGCATAAACAGGGGGAAAGTGGAGAAAGGCAAAATAACCTCGGCCTGAATATTAACTACCGTTTTGGCGTGCCGCTCAACAAGCAGCTTTCTGCTGGCGAAGTTGCCGAAAGCCAGTCGCTACGCGGCAGTCGCTATGACAACCCGCAGCGAAATAATCTGCCGACTATTGAGTATCGGCAGCGTAAAACCTTAACGGTGTTTCTGGCGACGCCGCCCTGGGATCTTAAACCTGGTGAAACCGTGCCACTGAAATTACAAGTTCGCAGTCATTACGGTATTCGGCAATTGATCTGGCAGGGAGATACGCAGATGTTAAGTCTGACATCGGGAGCGACAGCCAATAGTGCGGATGGCTGGACGCTGATCATGCCGGACTGGCAGAGTGGGGAAGGGGCGAGCAATCAATGGCACTTGTCGGTAGTGGTGGAGGATAACCAGGGGCAGCGTGTCTCCTCCAATGAGATCACGCTAACGCTTGTCGAACCTTTCGACGCAATGTCGAACGACGAACCGATCTGGGAACCGTAATCAGAAAATACGTTCCTGATGCACCCATACCGCGGCTTCTACACGAGATTTGAGCTTCATTTTTTTTAGCATGTGTTTCACATGCACTTTAACCGTGCTTTCAGTGATGTCCAGGCGACGGGCAATCATCTTATTCGGTAAGCCCTGGGCGATTAGTTTTAGAATGTCGCGTTCACGTGGCGTTAACTGGTTAACATCACGTTCAGTGGTAGCGCGGTTAGCGCGCAGGCTGGCGGCCAGAACAGGGGTTAACGCTTCGCTTAAGACCATTTCGCCTGCGGCAGCCTGATGTAACGCTTTCAGCAGATCTTCCGGTTCCATATCTTTTAACAGATAGCCATCTGCACCGCGTTTCAATGCGGTTACCACGTCCTCTTCATGGTTAGAGACGCTGAACACCACAATGCGGCCGGAGAGTGATTTTTCGCGTAGTTTATCCAGCGTTTCCAGACCGTTCATGCCGGGCATATTTAGATCAAGCAGGATCAGATCAGGATCGAGCGTCTCTGCCAGTTCAATACCCTGTTCGCCATTACTCGCTTCGCCAACCACCGTGATATCCGGTGCCATACTGATAAGCTGTTTCACGCCAGTTCGCAGCATCGGATGATCGTCGATTAGCAGGATAGTAGCCGGTTCCTGATTACTCATGGGTATCTCCTTGGACGTCTGTGAAAGTTTTTTCGGGAATAAAGGTGACGACTACTTCAGTGCCACCTGATTCACGACGGCGAACGCGGCAGTCGCCACGTAAACTTTGCGCACGGTCGCGCATAATTATCATGCCGTAGTGATTGCTGCGGAGGGCATTTTCAGGCACGCCGCAGCCATTATCCTGAACGGTCAGTTTGACCTGATTATCGTTTTGCGCCACCGTAACCACCACCTCACTTGCTTGCGAATGTTTGAGGGCGTTACTTAATGCCTCACGGGCAATTTGCAACAGATGGATTGCCTGATGTGAAGGCACCAGACGTGGCGGTAATTGGTAATCCAGCTTCACCGGGAAGCCAAATTTAGTGCTGTACTCTTCGCAGCTCGCCTCCAGTGCAGGACGCAATCCCGGTTCGGTGAGCTGTAAACGGAATGTGGTGAGTAACTCACGCAACTGCGCCCAGGACGCATTCAGTTCGTTACGGATCTGGCTTAACAGTTCGCGACTGCTTTCTGGTAGCGCGTCGCCTTGCATCTGTAAACAACTTACCTGCATTTTCATGCAAGAGAGCGATTGGGCAATAGAATCATGCAGTTCGCGCGCAATGGTGGCACGCTCTTCCATCACGATCAACTGCTGCTGGCGTTCCTGATGGCGATCCAGCGCCAGTGTGGCGGTGAGCTGCTCAACCAGCGTATCCACCAGTTGCTGTTGATCATGGCTAAGGTGACGTCCCTGCGGCAGGGTTGCCAGCAAAATGCCGTATTGCATATGAGAGTCTGCCAGCCGCCATTTCAGTGTGGTGCCGCGATCGCCAAGGGGTAAAACGCCGCGTGGGCAGAGATGGCAGCCTTTATCATCGCAAGTCATATCTGGCTGACAGGTGAACTCCTGATGATTCTCTTCATCTTCCGTGTCATATACCCGTAGTTCGATATCACGCAACAGGGTTAAATTTTGTAGACCGTTAAGCACAGGCGACAGGCGTTCACACAGCGGAGCGCGGGAATGCAAACGACGGTTGGCCTGCCACAAAAAAGAGAGAATCTGATTTTTATGCTCCAGTCCGGCGGTTTTCTCCTGTACCCGCTGCTCAAGTACGGCATAGCTTTCCGCCAGTTCCGCAGACATATTATTCAGTGCTGTACCCAACATCGCCATCTCGTTGCGTCCGCTAATATTCGCTCTCTTACTAAAATCGCGATGACTGACGGCGCTGGCCATCGCCAGTAGTTGTCGCCACGGTTGAAGCAAACGCGCTCGCAGCCAGATAATGGTAAACACCAGTAAAAGTGCCATAAAGACCGCCATTACCCTGTGGACCAGTACAACTGTCTCAATACGCGTTTCGGTAGTGCGGTCGAAACCAGAAACCAGCTGATCAAGCCCGGCAACAAACTGGCTGACGTCTGCCGACACCGTTTCGCGGTTTTGCGCACGCAACAGCGCAGGAATCAGTTCATTGCGCCAGTAATCCTGTAATCCCCGTAATTGCGCCAGTTGCCCGTCTCGTTCCGCCGCTCGAGTTAACTCAGTGCTAAATGCCGTTTGTTCCATCTCTTTGATTAAGGGCTTGTCATTCTCGCTTAATGGCACAGCCGCCAGCAGGCGGTAACTTTGCATGCGCAGCGATCCCGCTTTGTTAATCGCATGCGCACTGCCCTGAACGCCTTGCACTAGCCAGCCAGAAACTGCCATCCCCGCCAGTCCAATGGCGGTAGAAAGCAAAACGATCAGCGCAACCTGATTAACCAGGGTGAGCGGAGAGAGACAACGTTTAAGCATATAAACCTCTTCCTTCAGGCTTTAAATGAGCAATAACCTTAATGAATGTGGCGATACATTCTGTAATGACGGTATTCTCGGCTATTGGCTGAAGTATACCCATACCTGGAAAGAGTTACTCCTTATTTGCCGTGTGGTTAGGTGATTTACATCAGTAAGGGTAGGGATTTTACAGTGCCGTGAAAAATCTCAAAATTTTTATTAAATCTCTGTACTCACTATGGGTAATGATAAATATCAATGATAGATAAAGTTATATTATCGTTTGATTTACATCAAATTGCCTTTAGCTACAGATACTAAGGTGGCAGACATCGAAACGAGTATCAGAGGTGTCTATGAGTCACTCATCCGCCCCCGAAAGGGCTACTGGAGCTGTCATTACAGATTGGCGACCGGAAGATCCTGCGTTCTGGCAACAACGAGGTCAACGTATCGCCAGCCGTAACCTGTGGATTTCCGTTCCCTGCCTGCTTCTGGCGTTTTGCGTATGGATGTTGTTCAGTGCCGTTGCGGTGAACCTACCGAAAGTCGGCTTTAATTTTACGACCGATCAGCTATTTATGCTGACTGCGCTACCTTCGGTTTCTGGCGCATTATTACGTGTTCCATACTCCTTTATGGTTCCAATCTTCGGTGGTCGTCGCTGGACGGCATTCAGCACCGGTATTCTGATTATTCCTTGCGTCTGGCTGGGTTTTGCCGTTCAGGATACCACCACGCCATACAGCGTCTTCATCATTATCTCTCTGCTGTGCGGCTTTGCTGGCGCGAACTTTGCCTCCAGCATGGCAAACATCAGCTTCTTCTTTCCCAAGCAGAAGCAGGGTGGCGCACTGGGCCTGAATGGTGGTCTGGGCAATATGGGCGTTAGCGTCATGCAGCTGGTTGCCCCGCTGGTGGTATCACTGTCGATTTTTGCCGCGTTTGGTAGCCAGGGAATAACCCAACCGGATGGTACTGAGCTGTATCTGGCGAACGCATCCTGGGTGTGGGTACCGTTCCTTGCCATCTTCACCATCGCTGCGTGGTTTGGCATGAATGACCTTGCTACCTCGAAGGCCTCCATCAAGGAGCAGTTACCGGTACTCAAACGTGGGCATCTGTGGATTATGAGCCTGCTGTATCTGGCAACTTTCGGTTCCTTTATTGGCTTCTCGGCAGGTTTTGCCATGCTGTCAAAAACGCAGTTCCCGGATGTGCAAATTCTGCAATATGCCTTCTTCGGACCGTTTATTGGGGCGCTGGCGCGTTCCGCAGGCGGTGCATTATCTGACCGTCTGGGCGGCACGCGCGTCACACTGGTGAACTTTATCCTGATGGCGATTTTCAGTGGCCTGCTGTTCCTCACCTTACCGACTGATGGGCAGGGCGGAAGCTTTATGGCGTTCTTTGCGGTCTTCCTGGCACTGTTCCTGACTGCAGGGCTGGGTAGCGGCTCCACCTTCCAGATGATTTCCGTGATCTTCCGTAAACTGACGATGGATCGCGTGAAAGCAGAAGGGGGTTCTGACGAACGTGCGATGCGTGAAGCGGCAACCGATACTGCGGCGGCACTGGGCTTCATCTCAGCGATCGGTGCTATTGGTGGCTTCTTTATCCCGAAAGCGTTCGGTAGCTCACTGGCATTAACGGGGTCGCCGGTCGGTGCAATGAAAGTATTTTTGATTTTCTATATCGCCTGCGTGGTGATTACCTGGGCGGTATATGGTCGGCATTCTAAAAAATAAATCTTAATATTTGATTATCCTTTGCGCGGCATAATGTCGCGCTTTTTTTACCTGTCGTTTAGTTACAACATGCTTTAAAGCTAATGATTATTTCTATAACGTCAATTAAGCACCATTAATATGTCATCCATGGGGGATACTCCTTAATACCCACCTGTCTAAAAATCCGAAGTGTATAAATATGGAATGGCATAAAAACCATTAAGTTACAGTCTATTAGATGTAAATTATTAATTACCCTTAAGGGGTATCTTAGGAATTTACTTTATTTTTCATCCCCATCACTCTTGATCGTTATCAATTCCCACGCTGTTTCAGAGCGTTACCTTGCCTTTAAACATTAGCAATGTCGATTTATCAGAGAGCCGACAGGCTCCCACAGGAGAAAACCGATGAGTAAATTCCTGGACCGGTTTCGCTACTTCAAACAGAAGGGCGAAACCTTTGCCGATGGGCATGGCCAGCTTCTCAATACCAACCGTGACTGGGAGGATGGATATCGCCAGCGTTGGCAGCATGACAAAATCGTCCGCTCTACCCACGGGGTAAACTGCACCGGCTCCTGCAGCTGGAAAATCTACGTTAAAAACGGTCTGGTGACCTGGGAAACCCAGCAGACTGACTATCCGCGTACCCGCCCGGACCTGCCAAACCATGAACCACGCGGCTGCCCGCGTGGTGCCAGCTATTCCTGGTATCTCTATAGCGCCAACCGCCTGAAATACCCGATGATGCGCAAACGCCTGATGAAAATGTGGCGTGAAGCGAAGGCGCTACATAGCGATCCGGTTGAGGCATGGGCTTCTATTATCGAAGACGCCGATAAAGCGAAAAGCTTTAAACAGGCGCGTGGACGCGGTGGTTTTGTTCGTTCTTCCTGGCAGGAAGTGAACGAACTGATCGCCGCATCTAACGTTTACACCATCAAAAACTACGGGCCGGACCGTGTCGCTGGCTTCTCGCCAATTCCGGCAATGTCGATGGTTTCTTACGCATCGGGTGCGCGCTATCTCTCGCTGATTGGTGGTACCTGCTTAAGTTTCTACGACTGGTACTGCGACCTGCCTCCAGCATCTCCACAAACCTGGGGCGAGCAAACTGACGTACCGGAATCCGCTGACTGGTACAACTCCAGCTACATCATCGCCTGGGGTTCAAACGTGCCGCAGACGCGTACCCCGGATGCTCACTTCTTTACTGAAGTGCGTTACAAAGGCACCAAAACTGTTGCCGTCACCCCTGACTACGCTGAAATCGCCAAACTGTGCGATCTGTGGCTGGCACCGAAACAAGGTACTGATGCTGCAATGGCGCTGGCGATGGGCCACGTGATGCTGCGTGAATTCCACCTCGACAACCCAAGCCAGTATTTCACCGACTATGTGCGTCGCTACACCGACATGCCGATGCTGGTGATGCTGGAAGAACGCGACGGTTACTACGCTGCGGGCCGTATGCTGCGCGCTGCCGATCTGGTTGATGCGCTGGGCCAGGAAAACAATCCGGAATGGAAAACTGTCGCCTTTAATACCAATGGCGAAATGGTTGCGCCGAACGGTTCTATTGGCTTCCGCTGGGGCGAGAAGGGCAAATGGAATCTGGAGCAGCGCGACGGTAAAACCGGCGAAGAAACTGAGCTGCAACTGAGCCTGCTGGGTAGCCAGGATGAGATCGCTGAAGTGGGCTTCCCGTACTTTGGCGGCGACGGCACTGAACACTTCAACAAAGTGGAGCTGGAAAACATTCTGCTGCACAAACTGCCGGTAAAACGCCTGCAACTGGCCGACGGTAGCACCGCTCTAGTGACCACCGTTTACGATCTGACGCTGGCAAACTACGGCCTGGAACGTGGCCTGAACGACGTTAACTGCGCAACCAGCTATGACGATGTCAAAGCTTACACTCCGGCGTGGGCCGAGCAGATTACCGGCGTTTCTCGTAGCCAGATTATCCGTATTGCTCGTGAATTTGCCGATAACGCGGATAAAACACACGGTCGTTCGATGATTATCGTCGGTGCGGGTCTGAACCACTGGTATCACCTGGACATGAACTACCGTGGTCTGATCAACATGCTGATTTTCTGCGGTTGTGTCGGTCAGAGCGGTGGCGGCTGGGCGCACTATGTAGGTCAGGAAAAACTGCGTCCGCAAACCGGCTGGCAGCCGCTGGCGTTTGCCCTTGACTGGCAGCGTCCGGCGCGTCACATGAACAGCACCTCTTATTTCTATAACCACTCCAGCCAGTGGCGTTATGAAACCGTGACTGCGGAAGAACTGCTGTCGCCGATGGCGGATAAATCCCGCTATACCGGACATCTGATCGACTTTAACGTCCGTGCAGAACGCATGGGCTGGCTGCCGTCTGCGCCGCAGTTAGGCACTAACCCGCTGACTATCGCTCGCGAAGCAGAAAAAGCCGGGATGAATCCGGTGGACTATACGGTGAAATCTCTGAAAGAGGGTTCCATTCGCTTTGCTGCGGAACAGCCGGAAAACGGCAAAAACCACCCGCGTAACCTGTTTATCTGGCGTTCTAACCTGCTCGGTTCTTCCGGTAAAGGTCATGAGTTTATGCTCAAGTACCTGCTGGGGACAGAGCACGGTATCCAGGGCAAAGACCTGGGTCAGCAGGGCGGCGTGAAGCCGGAAGAAGTGGACTGGCAGGACAATGGTCTGGAAGGCAAGCTGGATCTGGTGGTGACGCTGGACTTCCGTCTGTCGAGCACCTGTCTCTATTCCGACATCATTTTGCCGACGGCGACCTGGTACGAAAAAGACGACATGAATACTTCGGATATGCATCCGTTTATTCACCCGCTGTCTGCGGCGGTCGATCCGGCCTGGGAAGCGAAAAGCGACTGGGAAATCTACAAAGCTATCGCGAAGAAATTCTCCGAAGTGTGCGTCGGTCATCTGGGTAAAGAAACCGACATCGTCACGCTGCCGATCCAGCACGACTCTGCCGCTGAACTGGCGCAGCCGCTGGATGTGAAAGACTGGAAAAAAGGCGAATGCGACCTGATTCCAGGTAAAACCGCTCCACACATTATGGTCGTAGAGCGCGATTATCCGGCGACTTACGAACGCTTTACCTCTATCGGCCCGCTGATGGAGAAAATCGGTAACGGCGGTAAAGGGATCGCCTGGAACACCCAGAGCGAAATGGACCTGCTGCGTAAGCTCAACTACACCAAAGCGGAAGGCCCGGCGAAAGGTCAGCCGATGCTCAACACCGCAATAGATGCGGCAGAGATGATCCTGACGCTGGCACCGGAAACCAACGGTCAGGTAGCCGTGAAAGCCTGGGCTGCCCTGAGCGAGTTTACCGGTCGTGACCATACGCATCTGGCGCTGAATAAAGAAGACGAGAAGATTCGCTTCCGTGATATTCAGGCACAGCCGCGCAAAATTATCTCCAGCCCGACCTGGTCAGGGCTTGAAGATGAACACGTTTCTTACAACGCCGGTTACACCAACGTTCACGAGCTGATCCCGTGGCGTACGCTCTCTGGTCGTCAGCAGCTGTATCAGGATCACCAGTGGATGCGTGATTTCGGTGAAAGCCTGCTGGTTTACCGTCCGCCGATCGATACCCGTTCGGTGAAAGAAGTGATGGGCCAGAAATCCAACGGCAATCCGGAAAAAGCGCTCAACTTCCTGACGCCGCACCAGAAGTGGGGGATCCACTCCACTTACAGCGACAACTTACTGATGCTAACACTGGGGCGCGGTGGTCCGGTAGTCTGGCTGAGTGAAGCCGATGCCAAAGATCTGGGCATTGCCGACAACGACTGGATTGAAGTCTTCAACAGCAACGGTGCGCTGACTGCCCGTGCGGTTGTCAGCCAGCGTGTTCCGGCAGGGATGACCATGATGTACCACGCGCAGGAACGTATCGTTAACCTGCCTGGTTCGGAAATTACCCAACAGCGTGGCGGTATCCATAACTCGGTCACCCGTATCACGCCGAAACCGACGCATATGATCGGCGGCTATGCCCATCTGGCATACGGTTTTAACTACTACGGCACCGTAGGTTCTAACCGTGATGAGTTTGTTGTAGTGCGTAAGATGAAGAACATTGACTGGTTAGATGGCGAAGGCAATGACCAGGTACAGGAGAGCGTAAAATGAAAATTCGTTCACAAGTCGGCATGGTGCTGAATCTCGATAAGTGCATCGGCTGCCACACCTGTTCAGTTACCTGTAAAAACGTCTGGACCAGCCGTGAAGGCGTGGAATACGCGTGGTTCAACAACGTGGAAACCAAGCCGGGCCAGGGCTTCCCGACTGACTGGGAAAACCAGGAAAAATACAAAGGCGGCTGGATCCGTAAAATCAACGGCAAACTGCAGCCGCGCATGGGTAACCGCGCCATGCTGCTGGGTAAAATCTTCGCTAACCCGCATCTGCCGGGGATCGACGATTATTACGAGCCGTTCGATTTTGACTACCAGAACCTGCATACCGCACCGGAAGGCAGCAAATCGCAGCCGATTGCCCGTCCGCGTTCGCTGATTACTGGCGAACGGATGGCGAAAATCGAAAAAGGGCCGAACTGGGAAGATGACCTGGGCGGTGAGTTCGACAAACTGGCGAAAGACAAGAACTTCGACAACATCCAGAAGGCGATGTATAGCCAGTTCGAGAACACCTTCATGATGTATTTGCCGCGTCTGTGCGAACACTGCCTGAACCCGGCATGTGTGGCGACCTGCCCGAGCGGGGCTATCTACAAACGTGAAGAAGATGGCATCGTCCTGATCGATCAGGATAAATGCCGTGGCTGGCGTATGTGCATTACCGGATGCCCGTACAAAAAAATCTACTTCAACTGGAAGAGCGGTAAGTCGGAGAAATGTATCTTCTGCTATCCGCGTATTGAAGCCGGTCAGCCGACAGTTTGCTCCGAAACCTGTGTCGGTCGTATCCGTTATCTCGGCGTGCTGCTGTACGATGCCGACGCAATTGAACGTGCGGCCAGCACCGAGAACGAGAAAGATCTCTACCAGCGTCAACTGGACGTGTTCCTCGATCCGAACGATCCGAAGGTCATCGAGCAGGCGATTAAAGACGGTATTCCGCTGAGCGTTATTGAAGCCGCACAGCAGTCGCCGGTTTATAAAATGGCGATGGAATGGAAACTGGCGCTGCCGCTGCACCCGGAATATCGCACATTGCCGATGGTCTGGTACGTGCCGCCTCTGTCGCCGATTCAGTCTGCGGCAGATGCGGGCGAGTTGGGCAGCAACGGCATTTTGCCAGACGTCGAAAGCCTGCGTATCCCGGTACAGTATCTGGCGAACCTGCTGACCGCAGGCGATACCCAACCGGTTCTGCGTGCGCTGAAACGCATGTTGGCAATGCGTCATTACAAACGTGCTGAAACCGTTGACGGTAAAGTTGATACCCGTGCGCTGGAAGAGGTCGGTCTGACCGAAGCTCAGGCACAGGAGATGTACCGTTATCTGGCGATTGCTAACTACGAAGATCGCTTTGTGGTGCCGAGTAGTCATCGTGAACTGGCGCGGGAAGCCTTCCCGGAGAAAAATGGCTGCGGCTTTACCTTTGGTGATGGCTGCCACGGTTCAGATACCAAATTCAATCTGTTCAACAGCCGCCGTATCGATGCCATCGACGTGACCAGCAAAACGGAGCCGCATCCATGATCGAACTCGTGATTGTATCGCGTCTCCTTGAATATCCGGATGCTGCCTTATGGCAGCATCAACAAGAGATGTTTGAGGCGATTGCCGCGTCGGAAAATCTGTCGAAAGAAGATGCCCATGCGCTGGGCATTTTCCTGCGCGATTTAACGACGATGGATCCGCTCGATGCCCAGGCGCAGTACAGCGAACTGTTCGACCGTGGTCGCGCCACGTCACTGTTGCTGTTTGAACATGTGCACGGCGAATCCCGCGACCGCGGCCAGGCGATGGTGGACCTGCTGGCGCAGTACGAGCAGCACGGCTTGCAGTTAAACAGCCGTGAACTGCCGGACCATCTGCCTCTGTACCTGGAGTATCTGGCGCAGCTGCCGCAAATCGAAGCCGTGGAGGGTTTGAAAGATATCGCGCCGATTCTGGCGTTGCTGAGTGCGCGTCTGCAACAGCGTGAAAGCCGTTATGCCGTGCTGTTTGATCTGCTGCTGAAACTGGCGAATACCGCTATCGACAGCGACAAAGTGGCGGAAAAAATAGCTGATGAAGCGCGCGATGATACGCCGCAGGCGCTGGATGCCGTCTGGGAAGAAGAGCAGGTTAAGTTCTTTGCAGACAAAGGTTGTGGTGATTCAGCAATCACTGCACATCAGCGTCGCTTTGCCGGTGCCGTCGCGCCGCAATATCTGAATATCACCACCGGAGGACAGCACTAATGCAATTCCTGAATATGTTCTTCTTTGATATCTACCCGTACATTGCCGGGGCGGTCTTCCTGATTGGTAGCTGGCTGCGTTATGACTACGGGCAGTACACCTGGCGCGCGGCGTCCAGCCAGATGCTGGACCGCAAAGGGATGAACCTGGCGTCGAACCTGTTCCATATCGGTATTCTGGGGATTTTTGTCGGTCACTTCTTCGGTATGCTGACGCCGCACTGGATGTATGAAGCCTGGCTGCCGATTGAAGTGAAACAGAAAATGGCGATGTTTGCTGGTGGTGCCAGCGGCGTGCTGTGTCTGATTGGCGGCGTGCTGTTGCTGAAGCGTCGTCTGTTCAGCCCACGCGTGCGTGCAACGACTACCGGAGCGGATATCCTGATCCTTTCACTGCTCGTTATCCAGTGCGCGCTGGGCCTGCTGACCATTCCGTTCTCCGCCCAGCATATGGACGGTAGCGAGATGATGAAACTGGTTGGCTGGGCGCAGTCGGTAGTGACCTTCCACGGTGGCGCTTCTCGACACCTTGATGGTGTGGCGTTTATCTTCCGTCTGCACCTGGTGCTGGGGATGACGTTATTCCTGCTGTTCCCGTTCTCGCGTCTGGTACACATCTGGAGCGTCCCGGTGGAGTATCTGACACGTAAGTATCAGCTGGTGCGCGCTCGCCACTAAGCACGACAAAGTGCCTGATGCGCTGCGCTTATCAGGCCTACGAAAATTCTGCAATCTATTGAATTAACAGATTTTTGTAGGCCGGATAAGGCGGTCACGCCGCATCCGGCATAACGCAACGCACGTTGTCAGCCTGCTGAAATCGCCAGTTACACACTGCCGATTTTTCGGATTGTAGGGAAACGTACCTCATCTATATGATGGGTCCACCTATGGAGCAGTGAAGGAGCACTGACCGTGGTTCGACCTAATCAACCAACGATCTCTGCGGCGATAAAAATAATCGCCACGGGGATCGCCTTACCCCCTGATAAAATCACTTCTCAACAACTGGATGTTCAGTTAAATAAACCTGCAGGCTATGTTGAGCGACGTTCCGGCATTTGCTGGCGCTATTTTGCCCGTAACGACGCCAGCCAGGCTGAACTGGCGGCAAAGGCTTTGCATAATGCCTTATCAGCGGCTGCCTTAAAGCCTTCTGATATTGATCTGCTAATTTGTGCGTCAGCGATAGCCGTACAGGCATTACCCTGTAGCGCAATTCATATTCTCAAGGCCGCAGCGATGCCTGCAGGCGTTGCTGGGTTTGATATCAACAGTAGTTGCGTGAGCTTTATTTCCGCTCTGGAAGTCGCTGGCGGATTACTTAACTGTGGGGCATACCGGCGAATTGCCATCGTCTCGGCGGATATTGCTTCACGTGGTATCGACTGGGATCATGAAGAGTCTTCATTAATTTTTGGTGATGGCGCGGCGTGCACGATTGTTGAGCGGGGCGATGGGCGCAGCGGTATTATCGCCAGTCTGATCGAAATGTATCCCGAAGGTAACGAGCTTTGTGAAATTCGCGCTGGCGGCACACGGTGTAATCCACGGTCAGGCGTTTGTGACAGCGACTTTCTTTTTCATATGCAGGGGAAACCGCTGTTTCGTTTTGCTTCTTCGCTTATTGAAAACTATTTTTCTCGCTTGCTACAAAAAAGCGGCCTGCAACTGGCTGATATCGGCACGGTCGTCCCGCACCAGGCCAGCCATCTTTCTCTTGAACATATGCGTAAACGGCTGCGAGTGCCGGAGTCTGCGCTCATTGATGTCTACCGTTTCTACGGCAATCAGGTCGCGGCTTCCATACCCACGGCGCTGCATGAAGCGGTGATTAGCGGTCGTTTTGTTGCGAATAAACCTGCGATGTTGATTGGCACGGCGGCGGGATTAACACTGGCAGGCATGGTGCTTTTACCGTGAAAATCCTCCTGACGGGGGCGACCAGCGGCCTCGGGCGAAATGCCGCACAATATTTGTTGGAGTCGGGTGTTTCGGTCGTGGCAACAGGGCGAAATCGCGAGGTCGGTAAAATCCTGACAAGCGCAGGCGCGCAGTTTGTGGCTCTCGATTTAACCGAGGCAACCGAGGATGACTGCGCCCGCTTGATGGAGGGTTGCGATGCCGTCTGGCACTGTGCGGCAAAGTCCTCGCCCTGGGGCGACAAAACGGCGTTCTGGCTTGCCAATGTCAAAGCGACCCAAACTCTGGCACAGGCGGCAGGCAGGCTGAATATTCCCCGGTTTATCCATATCTCCACCCCTGCGGTTTACTTTGATTTTCAACATCACTATGACCTGCAAGAAACTTATCTTGCGCGAGCATTCTCCAGCCATTATGCGAGTAGTAAATATGCTGCTGAGCAGGTTATTACCGGGGCCGTTTCGCAATACCCTGCCACGAGATTTATTCTTTTGCGTCCCCGTGGTTTGTTTGGCCCTCATGACCAGGTGATTGTTCCTCGCCTGATGCAGCAACTACAGCAGGGCGGCGGTAACTTACGTTTGCCACGCGGGGGGGAAGCGTTACTGGATCTCACGTTCGTGCAAAACGTGGTGTATGCCATGCAACTGGCAACGCAGGTTGAAGGATTACGCTCGGGCAGTATTTACAACATCAGCAATCATCAGCCGCAGAAATTATCTGTAATGCTTGACGCCTTGCTGCGCCAGCAACTGGGATTGAGCTACCGAATTGCTACCGTTCCGTGGCCGTTGCTTTCTCTGGTCGCGCGCGGCCTGGAACTGTACGGAAAATGCGTGAATCAGGAACCTGTCATCACACGTTACAGCGCCGGAACAGTCTGTTTTGATATGACCCTGAGTGCGCAAAAGGCCATTACAGAGCTGGGATATCGCCCGCGCTTTTCGATGGAGCAAGGTATTGCAATCACGGGACAATGGCTGAGGGAACATGGCAAAAATAACCGCATTTGAAACGGGCTGGTGTACCCATATTGGCTGCATTGCGCTGAAAGGAGCAGGGCTGAAAGTGTGTAAATTCCCCGCCCGCGCCTGGCTGCTGGAAGTGGGCGATAAACGCTGGCTGTGGGACACCGGCTATTCATCGTGGTTCGAACACTACACGCAATCTGGTGTGTTTCGTCTTTATCGCCGGGTCACGCCAGTTTACTTCGATCCGCAACAAGCGCTGGTGCGGCAACTTTCTGCCGTCGGCCTCGCAGCGAAAGATGTTGATGCGATTATTTTGTCGCATTTTCATGCCGATCATATTGCTGGCCTGCGCGATTTCCCTGATGTTGCCTGCATCTGTTCTGGTGAAGGCTGGCGGCAGGTAAGAACGCTGCGTGGCGTAGCCGCACTGCGTCAGGCCTTTGTGCCAGGACTGATCCCGGAGAATTTTGAATCCTCACTGCGCTTTATTGAGAGTTTTGCATCGGTGAATTTGCCCCCTGAACTGGCACCGTTTGAAAGTGGCTATCTGCTGCCAGAAAGCAATGGCGAAATTATCCTCGTGCCGCTTCCTGGTCATGCTGGCGGACATATTGGTGCATTTGTTCAGACAGACGACGGCTGGACTTTACTGGCTGGCGATGCCGCATGGGCGCCTGCTAACTATCAGGAGCTACGAGGACCTTCACCGCTGGCGCATCTGGTTATGTCTGACAGCCACGCCTACTACCGCACGCTTGGGCAATTACATCAGCTTTGGCAAAACGGCGCCGTGGAGATTCGTTTGTGCCACGAGGGGGATTTATGATCCCGTTGGCTTTGCTCTGGCGCTACTTTCGTACCCGCAGGCTGCATTTTACCGATCGCCAGGCGCTGGAAAACTGGCAGGCAAAAAGGCTGCATTTGTTCCGGCAAAATGTCTTGTCTAAAAGCCCGTGGTTTCAGCGTTATCTGGCATTGCCCTTTAACCAGTGGCCGTTGATGGACAAAGCGTTAATGATAGCGCATTTCGATGAGATGAATACCGCGGGTTTAAAGCGCGACGAGCTTCTCGATTGTGCAATGCGCAGTGAGCAGAGTCGTGATTTCAAACCCTGCGTGGGCAAGTTCAGCGTAGGGCTTTCATCAGGTACGTCCGGGCGTCGTGGGCTTTTTGTTGTTAGCCCGCACGAGCAACAGATGTGGGCTGCCGGTGTGCTGGCAAAAGTGTTACCAGACGGTTTATTTGCCAAAGAGCGGGTGGCGCTGTTTTTGCGCGCGGACAACAACCTCTATCAAAGCGTGAATAATCGCTGGTTAAGTCTCGATTTTTACGATCTGCTAGCGCCATTTCAGGCGCAACTCAAACTTCTGCAACAGCGAGCGCCCACGATTATTGTCGCGCCAGCTCAGGTATTACGTGCACTCGCGCTGGCGGTCATTGCCGGAGAGTTAACGCTAAAGGTCAAAAAAGTGATTTCGGTGGCGGAAGTTCTGGAGCCGCAGGATCGGGAATTACTGCGTAGCGTGTTTAGCAATGTGGGTGAAATTTATCAGGCGACAGAAGGCTTTCTCGCTTCCACCTGTCATTGTGGCACCTTACATCTCAACGAAGAATTTGTTCACATTGAACCGCAATGGCTGGATGAACGCCGTTTCGTGCCAATCGTCACAGACTTTAGCCGCACCACACAGCCGATAGTGCGTTATCGACTGGATGACGTGCTGGTGGCAAGCGAACAGCCATGCCTCTGTGGCAGTGCAACAATGGCGATTGCACGTATCGAAGGGCGGCAGGATGACCAACTGCAACTACCAACAAGATCCGGCGAGATTCAGACCGTTTTTGCCGATGCCTGTAGTCGTGTGCTGGCGATGACGCTACCGCTAACAGCCGATTATCGCCTGCTACAAACCGGGCCAGCACAATTGACGTTAATAGCAGATTGCGAATGGGAGATGCTGGAGCATTGCCGGGAAGCGTTGAATGCCTTGTTTATACGCCAAGATATCGCTGCCGGGCAATTAATTTGGTCGCTGGAATCGCAAACGGTGCCAGTCGCTTTTGCAGCCAAGCGTCGGCGGATTGTGCGTCAGTGGGGCGGGAATGAGTAATCTACTGCTACGCCTGAAACAGATGCTGCTTGGCTGGGGAACCGTTGGGATAATCTACAACTTTAGCGACTACCTGCAAGGTGAAGGGTATCAATTAACCCCGTCAGTAATTGATAATTTGATTGCATTTTCACCTTCTGCCGTGTGGCTGTATCTCTCGTTTTTTTTAATTGTGCCGTTAGGTTATTTATCCACGCCACTTTGCCACCTGCGCTGGCTGGCCCGTTCAATGCAACTTTCGGCACTGGTGGCAGGCGTGTTTTATCTTCTCTGGCCCACAACCATGCAATATCCCTCGTTTGATCAGTCGGGGATATCTGCGGGTGCACTTAATGGGTTGATCGCCATTGACTCAAGTCAGAACTGTTTTCCCTCCTTACACGCCGCGCTCACGCTGTTGGCGGTATGGGCGATTGCCAAAAAGGGGAACCGTTGGCTGACGCTGATGAGCGTGGTCTGGGCGATAGCGATCGGCTTTTCGATTCTGCAATTACGCAGACATTTATTTATCGATTTAGTAGGCGGCGCGTTGCTGGCGTCGATTTGCGGTTGGATATGCGCAACATGCGAGAAAAGGAAGACGCAATATGAGTGATTTATTATTCCCCATCATTTTGATGGTGCTGTTGGTGTTAGCCGAAGCGGGCGTATTGCAAATCACCGGGCGGCAAAAAGTGGACTGGCTGGACGTGATTTTTAATATCAACTCCGGTCATATGATGCTGTGGTTATTTCGCTGCCTGGAAGTGCTCTGCTATGGCCTGGTGGTCAATCACTTCAGCCTTGGAATGTTTGATAATGCACCGGTGATCCTGCTGTGGCTGTTTACTATTCTGGCGTGGGATTTCGGCTTTTACTGGCTACATCGCTGGCATCACGAAGTGCGCCCGCTGTGGGCGGTACATGTGGTGCATCATCAGGGGGAACACTACAACCTGTCATTAGGCGTGCGGAACTCGTGGTACTCCTCGTTAACCTCAATCCCGTTCTTTATGCTGCTGGCGATGCTTGGTGTACCGTTGCAGGTCTTTTTGGCGGTTTCTATTCTTCACTACAGTTGGCAGTTTTTTAACCATAACGCGCTAACGCCGAAACTGGGCTGGCTGGAAAAAGTGCTGATCACGCCTTCGCATCATCGCGTTCACCACCTGAATGAAAAGCAATATGCCGATACCAATTACGGCGGCACCTTTCTGTTGTGGGATAAGCTTTTTGGTTCGTATAACGCCGGGCCGGATCATGACGTGGCCTACGGCGTAAAAAATAGTCGCTTGTCCTGCAACCCGATGCGCGAGAGTAACCTGCCATTTTTACGCTTAATGGGCTTTCACTCTGTTGGCCAGGTGATTGAACGTCGCTACCAGAGTTCACCGTGGGCGGTAGGGACAGGGGTGATCCTGCTGTTTATGCTGGTGCTTGGCTACATCCAGCAATACGGCTATGGCATTGAGTTTATTACCAGTGAGCAGGCTGTATTTTTTGTGCTCCTGGTAGCTGGGTCAGTAGCTCTGGGGGGCATGAGTGATGGACAGCGTTGGGGAATGATTTTGTGGTGTTCGGTGACGCTGTCACTGCTCTATTTTATTGTTTATATGTGTTCGTGGAGCACTCTGCTCTGGAAGGGATTAGCAGGCATTTTGCTGGCCCATTGTGTGTTATTCGTGACGGGTGTGGGTCGTAAGTCGTTAAGGAAACGCTATGAACCTGTTTAAGCCCGACAGGTTAATCACTTTTCCTGCTGATGATCCGCAACTGGTGAAGCAGCTGCAAAACGATACGAAAGTCTATCTGGCGAAATCAGGCGATCATCGGTATGCCGACGGCTGGGCATTTGCCAAAATGCTGGCACTGATTATCGCCTGTCTGTTCTGTTATTTGCTGGTGTTGTCTCAAAGTCAGTGGGAGCTGTATCTGTTGTGGTATCTGGCAATGATGTTTTGCGCCATGCTGTTGGCGGTCAATGTAGTGCATGACGCTTCGCACGATGCGTTTTTGCGCGGTAAAAAGGCCAATGCGTGGCTTAATCGGTTAGTCGCTTTTCCTATAGGGCTTGATCCTGACTGCTGGCGGGTACGGCACGTTCGCTTTCATCACGGCTTCACCAATATTGAATTTTACGATCCTGACACCGCAGAAAATGGCATTCTTCGCCAGACGCCGTGGCAACGGTGGCAACCTTTTATGCGCCAGCAGCATCGCTACTGGCCACTGGTCGCGGCGCTCACCTTTCCCTGGTATATCTGGGTAGTGGACTGGCTCGATCGCGCAGGGGTTACGCCAGTAACGCGACATCTGGCCCTGCGTGGTTTTGCTGGCTGGGGGTATTTCTTAGCCGGGAAATTGGCGCATTGTGCGCTGTGTCTGATACTTCCCTGGCTTATGACTGAATTTGGTTTTATGACCATCCTGCTGACTTATCTGCTCAGCCAGTTGCTGGCATCGCTTATCTTTGTGATGTTGATTATCGGAACGCACTGGGCGAAGGGGCATACACAGTTACCGCCAGAAGAGGGCAAAATGGCCGTGGGCAGGCTGGCGCATACCTTTGCCACTACCTTTGACTGGACGCCGCAACCTGCATGGCTTGGCTACTGGCTGGGCGGGATTAATTTGCATCTTACCCATCATCTGTTTCCTCACTGGCATCATCGACATTATCCGGCACTAAGCCGCATTATTGCGCAAATCGCCAGCCAGCAAGGGCTGGATTATCAGTTGTTGACGTTAGCGGATTTGCTGAGGTTACAGCAGCAGTTTTTACGGCGAATGGGGGAGAAGCCGATAGATTGAGAAACGAATTAAGAGATGGTGGTGGGGGAAGGATTACTCAGCGCTACGCGCTTCGCCCTTCGGGTCGTTGCCTGCGGCAACGCTCTCTCGCTGGCGCTCGAGTCGAACCTTAGTCGAAGCTTCTTGTCCTTCCCCGCATGGGCAGAATATTTAATTGCGGATTCGTTGGGGAGTTCGGGAATTTTTGAAAGTAATGGTGGTGGGGGAAGGATTCGAACCTTCGAAGTCGATGACGGCAGATTTACAGTCTGCTCCCTTTGGCCGCTCGGGAACCCCACCAAGGGTAATTCATATTTTGAGGTAATGCTTGAGATGGTAGTGGGCGAATGATTATTCGTCGCTTCGCTCCTCACCCTTCCCCGATGAGCGCAAACTTTCACAATCTCACCGAAGTTACCACATCACTGTGGTGAATAATGGTGGTGGGGGAAGGATTCGAACCTTCGAAGTCGATGACGGCAGATTTACAGTCTGCTCCCTTTGGCCGCTCGGGAACCCCACCACGGGGTAATGCTTTTTACTGGCCTGCTCCCTCGCTGGGAAGCGGGGCGCATCATATCAAATGACGCGCCGCTGTAAAGTGTTACGTTGAGAAAAATGAACTGGTTGCATAATTTTCATCCGTAACGGATTAAAGGCAACCAGTTATTTTTGCTGGCGATTAAAGAATAATCGTTCGGTTGCCGTAAACAAAGACGCGTTGGGCCAAAACCTGGTAAAGCGCACGGCTTAATACGTTTTTCTCGACATCACGACCTGCACGCATCATATCTTCGGCCGTGTAGGTATGATCGACATGAATAACGTCCTGCATGATGATTGGGCCTTCATCCAAATTGTCATTCACGTAGTGTGCCGTTGCGCCAATAATCTTCACGCCGCGTTCATAAGCCTGATGATAGGGACGTGCGCCGATAAACGCTGGCAGGAATGAGTGGTGAATATTGATAATTTTGTTCGGGAAACGAGCGACAAACTCCGGCGTCAATACCCGCATATATTTCGCCAGCACCACATAATCAGGTTGATGCGCTTCAATGGCATCCGCCATCTTCTGATCGTGCTCGTTGCGGCTTAACCCTTCATGGCTTACCAGTTCAAACGGAATATCAAAACGTTCCACCAGAGAACGTAAAGTTTCGTGGTTACCAATAACCGCAGCGATTTCAACATCCAGGCCACCATAGTTGGCTTTCATCAGCAGATCGCCCAGGCAATGTGCTTCTTTCGTGACCAGAATCACTATCCGGCGGCGACCTGCGGGATTCAGTTCACGCACTGAACCTTCTGGCAGCGCACCGTCGAGATCTGCCAGCAGGGTGGCATCATTAAAAATGCCTTCCAGCTCCGTGCGCATAAAAAAGCGCCCGGTACGGTGGTCAACAAATTCATTGTTCTGCACGATGTTTAACTCATGCTTGTAGCAAATATTGGTAATACGCGCGATAAGGCCTTTTTGATCAGGGCAAATAGTACGCAGAACTTTACGTTGGAGTGAATGCATTGCTGGAAAAACCTTGTTGAGAGTGTTTGCTAAACCGTACCGTCAACCTTTATTGGCCGCAGCACTTTTTAAATTTTTTACCTGAACCACAAGGGCAGGGATCGTTGCGACCAAACTGCGGACGTGTACCATCAATATAGTACCACTGGCCGTTTTCTTTCAAAAATCGCGAACGCTCAATAATCGCCCCGGATTTACCCTTCTCAGTAAAACGAGCGACAAAACTGACATAACCTACGTCGTCACCTTCGTGATATGAACGTTCAAATACGGTCAACCCTAACCATTCGGTATGCGCAAATCCGGCAATCAATTCAGCACGTAACGCCGAGGCGCCACAGGATGGATGCCAGGTTTTAATCAAATAATCTGCGTCGCACATCACAAAAGCGCAGTAACGCGAACGCATAAGACGTTCGGGATCTGGTGCAACCATTTCACCAGACACATAAGGGTGGCAACATAGGCTATACTCGACAGCACTACCACAGGGACAAAGCTTAGACACAAATAATCTCCCTGGAAACAATAACGGCGTTTTAACCGCCGGAGTAGCACTATGTTAACCGAGCGGTAGCGATGTGGCTACGGCTGCATTCCAGGGGACGCTTTCAGGAACAATGAGAAAAGTAAAAATAGGGCTGGCGCTGGGATCCGGTGCGGCACGAGGATGGTCGCATATTGGCGTCATTAATGCGCTTAAAAAAATGGGCATTGAAATTGATATCGTCGCAGGATGTTCAATTGGTTCGCTGGTAGGCGCAGCCTATGCCTGTGATCGATTATCCGCTCTGGAAGAGTGGGTTACCTCTTTTAGTTATTGGGATGTTCTACGACTGATGGACCTCTCCTGGCAGCGCGGTGGGCTGCTACGCGGTGAGCGTGTGTTCAATCGGTATCGTGAAATAATGCCGGAAACAGAAATCGAAAATTGTTCACGGCGCTTCGCGGCAGTCGCCACCAATTTAAGCACAGGGCGCGAATTATGGTTTACCGAAGGCGATCTCCATCTCGCTATTCGTGCATCCTGCAGTATTCCGGGTCTGATGGCGCCGGTCGCGCATAACGGCTACTGGCTTGTTGATGGCGCAGTCGTCAATCCCATTCCTATCTCTCTTACTCGTGCATTGGGCGCAGATATCGTAATTGCGGTTGATCTCCAGCACGACGCTCACTTAATGCAGCAAGATCTTCTTTCATTTAATGTCAGTGCTGAAAATGGTGAGAGTGAAGATGATCTACCCTGGCATGCGCGGCTGAAAGAGCGGCTAAGTAGTATTACTGCGCGTCGAGGCGTCACGGCACCGACAGCAACAGAGATTATGACTACTTCTATTCAGGTATTGGAAAATCGCCTTAAAAGAAACCGTATGGCAGGGGACCCGCCTGATATTCTGATTCAACCCGTTTGCCCACAGATTTCCACGCTCGATTTTCATCGTGCGAAGGCTGCCATTTCGGCAGGACAATTGGCGGTTGAGAAGAAAATGGATGAACTTTTACCGCTAGTTCGAACTAACGTTTTGACCTGATTTTTTATCTACACTTAAGTTAATTCTGACAGGCACTGATGGCAATAGCATGCCACTATTGAATAAAGCCAGTCAGGGGAGAGAACATGACGCAGCCATTGGTCGGAAAACAGATTCTCATAGTTGAAGATGAGGCAGTATTTCGCTCGCTTCTGGATTCGTGGTTTTCCTCATTGGGAGCGACAACGGTACTGGCGGCTGATGGGGTGGATGCCCTTGAGCTACTGGGAGGTTTCACACCCGATCTAATGATATGTGATATTGCAATGCCGAGAATGAACGGCCTGAAACTTTTGGAACATATTCGCAACCGGGGTGACCAAACACCTGTCCTGGTTATTTCTGCTACAGAAAATATGGCTGATATTGCGAAAGCGTTACGTCTGGGAGTGGAAGATGTTTTGCTGAAACCAGTTAAAGATCTCAACCGCCTGCGCGAGATGGTTTTTGCGTGTCTTTATCCCAGCATGTTTAATTCGCGCGTAGAGGAAGAAGAACGGCTTTTTCGCGACTGGGATGCGATGGTGGATAATCCCACTGCGGCTGCTAAATTATTACAAGAATTACAGCCGCCGGTTCAGCAGGTGATTTCCCATTGCCGGGTTAATTATCGCCAACTGGTAGCCGTTGATAAACCGGGTCTGGTGCTTGATATTGCAGCTCTTTCGGAAAACGATCTGGCTTTTTATTGTCTCGATGTAACTCGTGCCGGACATAATGGCGTCCTTGCCGCTTTGTTATTACGCGCGCTGTTTAATGGGTTATTACAGGAACAGATTGCCCACCAAAATCAGCGTTTACCAGAGTTGGGGGCGTTATTGAAGCAGGTAAACCATTTACTGCGGCAGGCCAATCTGCCTGGTCAGTTTCCGCTATTAGTCGGCTATTATCATCGTGAATTAAAAAATCTCATTTTGGTTTCCGCTGGCCTGAATGCAACGTTAAATGCTGGTGAACACCAGATTCAAATCAGTAATGGCGTTCCGTTAGGAACATTAGGCAACGCCTATTTGAATCAATTGAGCCAGCGATGTGATGCCTGGCAATGCCAAATTTGGGGGACAGGTGGAAGACTGCGCTTGATGTTGTCTGCGGAATGAGCAAACGATTATATGGGATAAAATTGCATTACGCACTGATGTCGGCTGGTGGTACTATCGTCGCCATTCGTTTAAGTAATTGTCTTAATTATGTTAACTCGCCTCCTTTTCAGAACCAGGCCTTGTCAGGGTACTGATATACTGGGATGCGACACAGAAATATGAACACGTTCAATACACGAACAGTCCAGGAGAATTTAAATGGCTGCCATTAATACGAAAGTCAAAAAAGCCGTTATCCCCGTTGCGGGATTAGGAACCAGGATGTTGCCGGCGACGAAAGCCATCCCGAAAGAGATGCTACCGCTTGTCGATAAGCCATTAATTCAATACGTCGTGAATGAATGTATTGCGGCTGGCATTACTGAAATTGTGCTGGTCACTCACTCATCTAAAAACTCTATTGAAAACCATTTCGATACCAGTTTTGAACTGGAAGCAATGCTGGAAAAACGTGTAAAGCGCCAGTTGCTTGATGAAGTGCAGTCCATTTGTCCACCACACGTGACTATTATGCAAGTTCGTCAGGGGCTGGCGAAAGGTTTGGGTCACGCAGTATTGTGTGCTCACCCGGTAGTGGGTGATGAACCTGTGGCTGTTATTTTGCCTGACGTTATTCTGGATGAATATGAATCCGATTTATCGCAGGATAACCTCGCAGAGATGATTCGTCGCTTTGATGAAACTGGCCATAGCCAGATAATGGTGGAGCCTGTTGCTGATGTGACGGCATACGGTGTTGTGGATTGCAAAGGTGTGGATTTAGCGCCTGGCGAAAGTGTACCGATGGTCGGCGTGGTAGAAAAACCGAAAGCAGATGTAGCACCGTCTAATCTTGCAATTGTAGGTCGTTATGTTCTCAGTGCTGATATTTGGCCGCTGCTGGCAAAAACCCCTCCGGGAGCAGGTGATGAAATTCAGCTCACCGACGCGATTGATATGCTGATCGAAAAAGAAACGGTTGAAGCCTATCATATGAAAGGGAAGAGCCATGACTGCGGTAATAAATTAGGTTACATGCAGGCCTTTGTTGAATACGGTATTCGTCACAACACACTGGGTACTGAATTTAAAGCCTGGCTTGAAGAAGAGATGGGCATTAAGAAGTAACATCCATCGCGATGTTTTCTAAGAAACGGCATTGAGTGATCAATGCCGTTTTTTATAGCGTATTCTTATCAAAGAGTCTTAAAACGGACAATAAAAAATCCCGCCAATGGCGGGATTTTAAGCAAACATAATCAAGAAAAGATTATTGCTTGATCAGGAAATCGTCGAGGGATTTACCTTGCTCATCCATTGCTTTTTTGATTACAGCCGGAGTACGACCCTGGCCAGTCCAGGTTTTGGTTTCGCCGTTTTCGTCAACGTAGCTATATTTAGCCGGACGCTGTGCGCGTTTAGCTTTAGTGCCAGATTTAACAGCAGCAATGCTATTCAGCAGTTCATTCGGGTCAATACCGTCAGCGATCAGCATTTCACGATATTGCTGCAGTTTACGAGTACGCTCTTCAACTTCAGCAGCAGCTGCGCTTTCTTCTTCGCGACGTTCGTTAACGACAACTTCTAATTTTTCCAGCATTTCTTCCAGCGTTTCAAGTGTACATTCTCTTGCCTGCGCACGAAGAGTACGGATGTTGTTCAGAATTTTAAGTGCTTCGCTCATTGTAGTAATCTCAAACTTATATTGGGGTGGTTTGTTGAGGTAATAATAGAGCCTTAAATTCAGTTGTGCAATAGCCAGGAATGTAAGGAATTCAAAATTGTTCTTTATTTCGTACCGCCAATAAATATCTTTTCATAAAATTAGCCAGAAATGACGTGGCATTTAGCCCTATTTACATCGATGCTTTCGCATCACTTAAGGTTAAAACTTCCTGATTCATGTCACATTTTATGTGGAGATTAACATGCACTGGTGTCTTTACACTCTTGGGTATTAGCCCTGTTTATGAAAATCCCCTATTAAGCGAATGATGAAAAGTAGAACAGTCGCAATAAGTGCAAGGACTTCGTATTGCGCTATCCAGGAGGCTAGCAGGGGTTATTACGTGCGCAACAGGTTAAAGATTGTGAATAGTTACTAAGAGTCATTTACGCGGTTATAACAAGCAAAGCAGTGGCAAAGATAGCTCTGAAGGATTATGTCGTCCATCCGTAATGGATGACGAATATACTACTTCTGTGCGCACTGTTACGCTGTAAAACTGACGAATTATGATAAACTCCAGCCAACTTTATTTCATATCATTGAGGGCCTGTGGCTGATGGCGCAGCTATATTTCTACTATTCCGCAATGAATGCGGGTAAGTCTACGGCATTGTTGCAATCTTCATACAATTACCAGGAACGCGGTATGCGCACTGTCGTATATACGGCGGAAATTGATGATCGTTTCGGGGCAGGGAAAGTCAGCTCACGTATAGGTTTGTCATCACCTGCAAAATTATTTAACCAAAATTCATCATTATTTGATGAGATTCGTGCGGAACACGAACAGCAGACAATTCATTGCGTACTGGTTGATGAATGCCAGTTTTTAACCAGACAACAAGTATATGAATTATCGGAGGTTGTCGATCAACTCGATATACCCGTACTTTGTTATGGTTTGCGTACCGATTTTCGCGGTGAATTGTTTGTTGGTAGCCAATACTTACTGGCATGGTCAGACAAACTGGTCGAATTAAAAACTATTTGTTTTTGTGGCCGCAAAGCAAGCATGGTGCTACGTCTTGATCTGGCGGGTAGACCTTATAACGAAGGTGAGCAGGTGGTTATTGGTGGTAATGAGCGTTATGTCTCGGTTTGCCGTAAACACTATAAAGAAGCGTTAGAAGTTGGCTCTTTGACGGCGATTCAGGATAATCATCGGCACGACTAATAAAATTTTCTTTACTGGCAGGGTAAATAGGGCGCTTTTATCCTGTCAGTCCGCTTTACTAACTTCTTCTGAGTCATCATCCTTTCTCTACCCTTAATCATCATTCAACGTACCACAGAACGATTTTAGTGCGTCGATGCCTCATTACCTACGAGGCAGCGTTATTTGTCGATAACCTCGCTTTGTGCTCATTTTCCGACAATGTAAACATGATGAATTAATACAGCTGAATTATTTGAGTTTACATAGCCGTTCTTTGTCTGAAACAAAAAACGGCCCCAAATGGGACCGTTTATGATGTTATGCAGAGCTACTAATTAAGCGGATTTTTTCGCTTTTTTCTCTGCTTTAGCCGGAGCTGCTTCTTTAGCAACGGCTGCGCCTTCTACGTAATCACGACCGTAGTAGGTGTCCAGCAGAATCTGTTTCAGCTCGGAGATCAGCGGATAACGCGGGTTAGCGCCGGTGCACTGGTCATCGAATGCATCTTCAGACAGTTTATCAACGTTTGCCAGGAAGTCAGCTTCCTGAACTCCAGCTTCACGGATAGATTTCGGAATACCCAGTTCAGCTTTCAGCGTTTCCAGCCATGCCAGCAGTTTCTCGATCTTAGCAGCAGTACGGTCGCCCGGTGCGCTCAGACCCAGATGGTCTGCAATTTCAGCATAACGACGACGTGCTTGCGGACGGTCGTACTGGCTGAATGCAGTCTGCTTGGTCGGGTTGTCATTTGCGTTGTAGCGGATAACGTTACAAATCAGCAGGGCGTTTGCCAGACCATGCGGAATGTGGAACTGGGAGCCCAATTTATGCGCCATTGAGTGACATACACCCAGGAAGGCGTTAGCAAACGCGATACCTGCGATAGTTGCCGCACTGTGAACACGTTCACGCGCTACCGGGTTTTTAGAACCTTCGTGGTAGGACGCTGGCAGATATTCTTTCAGCAGTTTCAGCGCCTGCAGAGCCTGACCATCAGAGAACTCAGAAGCCAGTACAGAAACATATGCTTCCATGGCGTGAGTTACTGCGTCCAGACCACCGAAAGCACACAGGGACTTCGGCATGTCCATAACCAGGTTGGCGTCAACAATTGCCATATCCGGGGTCAGTGCATAGTCTGCCAGCGGATATTTTTGGCCAGTTGCGTCATCGGTTACAACTGCGAACGGTGTTACTTCAGAACCAGTACCGGAAGTCGTGGTGACAGCGATCATTTTCGCTTTCACACCCATTTTCGGGAACTTGTAGATACGTTTACGGATGTCCATAAAGCGCAGCGCCAGTTCTTCAAAATGAGTTTCCGGATGCTCATACATCACCCACATGATCTTCGCGGCATCCATCGGGGAACCACCACCCAGCGCGATAATCACGTCTGGTTTGAAGGAGTTCGCCAGTTCTGCACCTTTACGAACGATGCTCAGAGTTGGGTCAGCTTCAACTTCGAAGAAAACTTCAGTTTCTACGCCAGCTGCTTTCAGTACAGAAGTGATCTGGTCAGCATAGCCGTTGTTGAACAGGAAGCGGTCAGTCACGATGAGCGCACGTTTGTGGCCATCAGTAATCACTTCATCCAGCGCGATTGGCAGAGAGCCACGGCGGAAGTAGATAGATTTCGGAAGTTTGTGCCACAACATGTTTTCAGCTCGCTTAGCAACGGTTTTCTTGTTGATCAGGTGTTTCGGACCAACGTTTTCAGAGATGGAGTTACCACCCCAGGAACCACAACCCAGAGTCAGGGAAGGCGCGAGTTTGAAGTTGTACAGGTCACCGATACCACCCTGAGAAGCCGGGGTGTTGATCAGGATACGGGCAGTTTTCATTTTCTGACCGAAGTAAGAAACGCGTGCCGGCTGGTTATCCTGGTCGGTGTACAGGCAAGAGGTGTGACCGATACCGCCCATAGCAACCAACTTCTCTGCTTTCTCTACCGCGTCTTCGAAATCTTTCGCACGGTACATTGCCAGAGTCGGGGACAGTTTTTCATGAGCGAATGGTTCGCTTTCATCAACAACAGTCACTTCACCGATCAGAATCTTAGTATTTTCTGGTACAGAGAAGCCTGCCAGTTCAGCAATTTTATAAGCTGGCTGACCAACGATAGCTGCGTTCAGCGCGCCATTTTTCAGGATAACGTCCTGAACAGCTTTCAGCTCTTTGCCCTGCAGCATGTAGCCGCCGTGGGTGGCAAAACGCTCACGTACAGCATCATAGACAGAATCAACAACAACAACAGACTGTTCAGAAGCACAGATTACGCCATTGTCGAAGGTTTTGGACATCAGTACGGAAGCAACTGCACGTTTGATATCAGCAGTTTCATCGATAACAACAGGAGTGTTACCCGCGCCTACGCCGATCGCCGGTTTACCGGAACTGTATGCGGCTTTAACCATGCCTGGACCACCGGTCGCAAGGATCAGGTTGATGTCTGGGTGGTGCATCAGTGCGTTGGAGAGTTCAACAGACGGTTGATCGATCCAGCCAATCAGATCTTTTGGTGCACCAGCAGCGATAGCAGCTTGCAGAACGATATCAGCAGCTTTGTTGGTTGCATCTTTAGCACGCGGGTGTGGTGAGAAAATGATGGCGTTACGGGTCTTCAGGCTAATCAGAGATTTGAAGATAGCGGTTGAAGTCGGGTTAGTTGTTGGAACGATACCGCAGATAATACCAATTGGTTCAGCGATAGTGATGGTGCCGAAAGTGTCGTCTTCAGACAGAACACCGCAGGTCTTTTCATCTTTATAGGCGTTATAGATATATTCAGAAGCAAAGTGGTTTTTGATCACTTTATCTTCAACGATACCCATGCCGGATTCGGCAACGGCCATTTTTGCGAGTGGGATTCGAGCATCTGCGGCAGCCAGAGCGGCGGCGCGGAAGATTTTGTCTACTTGCTCTTGAGTGAAACTGGCATATTCACGCTGGGCTTTTTTTACACGCTCTACGAGTGCGTTAAGTTCAGCGACATTAGTAACAGCCATAATGCTCTCCTGATAATGTTAAACTTTTTTAGTAAATCATCTGCTCGAATACGAGAGTATAGTCAGTGCGATGATGATTTGCTTAACCTTTGAAAATCAAAATCTTACTCGTGCTCACACTCACTGTGATTTACTAAAAGAGTTTAAACATTAGAGTCATTTATCTCTAATGCGTCACTTCCAGGTGGCGTAAGCAAGATTACTCACTTCTGGGTACCGATTAAGTGATCCAGATCAAAATTTCGCGAAGCTGACACCTTTCAGCTCCGCTTTTAGCCATAATAGCTAATAGTTAATAAATTGTAGTATTAATTGTTGGCTACCTTAGCATGTTTTGTACGACTAGATAACAATAATGAATGATAGTAATTTTAGATAGTTAGGAGGTGAAAAATGCTGACAAAAGGCGTATTGTCAGCACGGATTTTTACCCTTGTTTAAAGATAACATTATCCGGCTTTTGCTTCGGAGCTAACCGTGATTCAGACACTTTTTGATTTTCCCGTTTATTTTAAGTTTTTCATCGGGTTATTTGCGCTGGTTAACCCGGTAGGGATCATCCCCGTGTTCATCAGTATGACCAGCTATCAGACTGCGGCAGCGAGAAACAAAACAAATCTGACCGCCAACCTGTCGGTAGCCATTATTTTGTGGATCGCACTGTTTCTCGGCGACACGATTCTGCAACTTTTTGGAATATCTATTGATTCGTTCCGCATCGCGGGCGGCATACTGGTCGTGACAATCGCAATGTCGATGATCAGCGGTAAGCTTGGTGAGGACAAACAGAACAAACAAGAAAAATCAGAAACCGCAATTCGTGAAAGCATTGGTGTTGTACCGCTCGCATTACCTCTGATGGCAGGACCAGGGGCAATCAGTTCAACCATCGTATGGGGAACGCGTTATCACAGCATTGGTTATCTGTTCGGATTTTTTGTGGCAATCGCGTTGTTCGCTTTATGTTGCTGGGGGTTATTCCGCATGGCACCCTGGTTGGTGAGGGTTCTGCGTCAGACTGGCATTAACGTCATTACCCGTATTATGGGGTTATTGCTAATGGCATTAGGGATTGAATTTATCGTCAATGGTATCAAAGGGATTTTCCCGGGCCTGCTCAATTAATTCCTTTCATATGAAACGGAGTCAGGGTGCTCCGTTTCTTTCATCATTATATTTACTTCTACCCAACGCAGTTAACAAAAGAAAAAGAAATAGATAATTTCCCCCCATTTTACAGATAGTTATAAGGTTATCCTCATCTGGTGATCCGCATCATCATGTTATTTTCATCACATCATAATCCTGGGCCTTGCTGAAGAATAATTGAAATGATATTAGTAATTCTACTGCCTTTGGCAGAGAAAAGTGCTAAATAGTATTCAATTGTTAAATTATTGTACGCATTTCTGTCAGGACTATAACCGAAAGAGACAGTATAACCTTATGTGGTCTTATCCCTTTGTTTTTAAATCAATTTATTGATGGGGTGACGTGGGGTATACGTACTGGTATGGGTAGTAAAAGAGAATTGCGTAACAATTTTGCAAAATGTATTGGCGGGCAAGAAGGGCATTTGATACTTTTCGGCCAACCGTCTGGCGATTTTTTATTGGCAATGAGAATGATTTGCGATTAAAGGTCGCTGCAAAAAATAATGTGTCTCGACAGGGGAGACACAGTAAGAATCGACATAAGGTGGTCATCTGATCACCAAAATAAATAAAGTCGGTGATAGCAATTAGTAACAATAAAGCAACCTGACAGCAAAAAGTCTCCGAGCTGTACAGGTATCCTAATCCGGGATTACACATGCTGGTAAAAACCAGCAATTATAATGAGGGAGTCCAAAACACAATGACCAACATCACCAAGAGAAGTTTAGTGGCAGCAGGCGTTCTGGCTGCACTTATGGCAGGGAATATCGCACTGGCAGCTGATGTACCCGCAGGTGTCACTCTGGCGGAAAAACAAACGCTGGTTCGCAACAACGGTTCTGAAGTTCAATCATTAGATCCGCACAAAATTGAAGGGGTTCCTGAGTCTAATATCAGCCGTGACCTGTTTGAAGGTTTGCTGGTTAGCGATCTTGATGGCCATCCGGCCCCTGGCGTGGCTGAATCCTGGGACAACAAAGACGCTAAAGTCTGGACGTTCCACCTGCGTAAAGATGCAAAATGGTCCGACGGCACGCCAGTCACGGCACAAGACTTTGTGTATAGCTGGCAGCGTTCTGTTGATCCGAATACCGCTTCTCCCTACGCAAGCTACTTACAATACGGGCATATCGCGGGTATCGATGAAATACTGGAAGGGAAGAAGCCGATTACCGATCTCGGTGTTAAAGCCATCGATGACCACACATTAGAAGTCACCTTAAGTGAACCTGTTCCGTATTTCTATAAGTTACTGGTTCACCCATCTACTTCCCCGGTGCCAAAAGCCGCCATTGAGAAATTTGGCGAAAAATGGACCCAGCCAGGCAATATCGTTACTAACGGCGCCTATACATTAAAAGATTGGGTTGTTAACGAACGTATCGTTCTTGAGCGCAGTCCGACCTACTGGAATAACGCTAAAACGGTAATTAACCAGGTGACCTATTTACCGATCGCTTCTGAAGTCACCGATGTTAACCGCTATCGTAGCGGCGAAATCGATATGACTTATAACAACATGCCGATCGAACTGTTCCAGAAACTGAAAAAAGAAATCCCTGACGAAGTTCACGTTGATCCATATCTGTGCACTTACTATTACGAGATTAACAACCAGAAACCGCCATTCAATGATGTGCGTGTACGTACCGCACTGAAACTGGGTATGGATCGCGATATCATTGTTAATAAAGTCAAAGCGCAGGGTGATATGCCGGCTTATGGTTACACACCGCCATATACCGATGGTGCAAAACTGACGCAACCAGAATGGTTTGGCTGGAGCCAGGAAAAACGTAACGAAGAAGCGAAAAAACTACTGGCAGAAGCGGGCTATACCGCAGACAAACCGCTAACGATTAATCTGTTATATAACACGTCCGATCTGCATAAAAAGCTGGCGATTGCCGCCTCTTCACTGTGGAAGAAAAATATCGGCGTGAACGTTAAACTGGTTAACCAGGAGTGGAAAACATTCCTCGATACCCGCCACCAGGGCACTTTTGATGTGGCCCGTGCAGGCTGGTGTGCCGACTATAATGAACCAACTTCCTTCCTGAACACCATGCTGTCGAACAGTTCGATGAACACCGCGCATTATAAGAGCCCGGCCTTTGACAGCATTATGGCGGAAACCCTGAAAGCTACAGACGAGGCGCAGCGCACAGCGCTGTACACGAAAGCAGAGCAACAGTTGGATAAAGATTCGGCCATTGTTCCGGTTTATTACTACGTGAACGCGCGTCTGGTAAAACCGTGGGTTGGGGGCTATACCGGTAAAGATCCGTTGGATAATACCTACACCCGAAATATGTACATTGTGAAGCACTAATGGCAATGCGTGGGGCAGGTGTATCCTGCTCCACGGTGTCTGCTTTTTATCGCATTACAGAAGGCACAGGCCAGAAGGTACGGCAATGTTAAAATTTATTCTACGTCGCTGTCTGGAAGCGATTCCGACGCTATTTATTCTCATTACTATTTCGTTCTTTATGATGCGCCTTGCGCCGGGAAGTCCCTTTACCGGCGAACGTACGTTACCGCCAGAAGTAATGGCCAATATTGAAGCGAAATATCATCTTAATGATCCAATCATGACGCAGTATTTCAGCTACCTGAAACAACTGGCTCATGGTGATTTCGGCCCTTCATTTAAATACAAAGATTATTCGGTCAATGACCTGGTAGCATCCAGTTTTCCCGTTTCAGCAAAACTGGGAGCCGCTGCATTTTTCCTCGCTGTGATACTAGGCGTTAGTGCTGGCGTTATTGCCGCATTAAAACAAAACACCAAATGGGACTATACCGTCATGGGATTGGCTATGACAGGAGTGGTTATACCAAGCTTTGTGGTTGCGCCATTATTAGTCATGATATTCGCGATCATTTTGCATTGGTTACCAGGCGGTGGCTGGAACGGTGGGGCGCTGAAATTTATGATCCTGCCGATGGTTGCCTTATCACTGGCTTATATCGCCAGTATTGCGCGTATTACCCGTGGATCAATGATTGAAGTTTTACACTCAAACTTCATTCGTACAGCTCGCGCGAAAGGTCTACCTATGCGGCGCATTATTTTCCGCCATGCATTAAAACCTGCGTTGCTACCGGTACTTTCTTATATGGGACCCGCATTTGTTGGCATTATCACCGGTTCTATGGTTATCGAAACCATTTACGGTTTGCCGGGAATCGGGCAATTGTTTGTTAATGGTGCGTTGAACCGTGACTATTCATTGGTGCTAAGCCTGACCATTCTGGTTGGTGCTTTAACCATTTTGTTTAATGCCATTGTCGATGTGCTATATGCGGTTATCGACCCGAAAATTCGTTACTGATACTGGAGCTCGCGATGATGTTAAGTAAGAAAAACAGCGAGACGCTGGAAAATTTCAGTGAAAAGCTGGAGGTCGAAGGGCGAAGCTTGTGGCAGGACGCACGTCGACGTTTTATGCATAACCGTGCGGCAGTGGCCAGTCTGATAGTGCTGGTGCTGATCGCGTTATTTGTTATCCTGGCACCGATGCTTTCGCAGTTTGCCTATGACGATACCGACTGGGCGATGATGTCCAGCGCCCCGGATATGGAATCCGGTCACTACTTTGGTACCGATTCTTCCGGCCGTGATCTGCTGGTGCGCGTTGCAATTGGAGGGCGCATCTCATTAATGGTTGGTGTTGCTGCAGCACTGGTGGCAGTAGTCGTAGGAACGCTTTACGGTTCGCTTTCCGGTTATCTTGGCGGCAAGGTGGATTCCGTAATGATGCGTCTGCTGGAAATCCTCAACTCCTTTCCGTTCATGTTCTTCGTCATTTTGCTGGTGACCTTTTTCGGTCAAAACATCCTGCTGATTTTCGTAGCGATTGGGATGGTTTCCTGGCTGGACATGGCACGTATCGTGCGTGGTCAAACCCTTAGTCTGAAGCGCAAAGAGTTTATTGAGGCGGCACAAGTTGGCGGTGTATCTACGCCTGGCATTGTGATTCGCCACATTGTGCCGAACGTGCTTGGTGTGGTGGTGGTCTATGCCTCTCTGCTGGTACCCAGCATGATCCTCTTTGAGTCTTTTCTTAGCTTCCTGGGACTGGGTACGCAAGAGCCATTAAGTAGTTGGGGCGCATTGCTCAGTGATGGTGCGAACTCGATGGAAGTCTCTCCGTGGTTGCTGCTATTTCCGGCAGGTTTCCTTGTGGTGACACTGTTTTGTTTCAACTTTATCGGCGATGGCTTGCGTGATGCCCTCGACCCGAAAGATCGTTAAGGAGTGCAGCCATGAGCATAATTGAAACTGCAACCGTGCCGCTCGCACAGCAACAGGCTGACGCACTGCTGAACGTGAAAGATTTGCGAGTGACATTTAGCACCCCGGACGGCGATGTCACGGCGGTCAATGATTTAAATTTTTCCCTGCGTGCCGGGGAAACTCTGGGGATCGTTGGCGAATCTGGCTCCGGTAAGTCGCAAACCGCATTTGCTTTAATGGGACTGCTGGCGGCTAACGGACGCATTGGTGGATCGGCCACCTTTAATGGGCGCGAAATCCTCAATCTACCAGAACGTGAACTTAATAAACTGCGCGCTGAACAAATCTCGATGATTTTTCAGGACCCGATGACCTCGTTAAATCCATACATGCGCGTTGGCGAGCAGTTGATGGAAGTGCTG
This sequence comes from Escherichia sp. E1V33, assembly GCF_004211955.1. Taxonomy (GTDB): domain Bacteria; phylum Pseudomonadota; class Gammaproteobacteria; order Enterobacterales; family Enterobacteriaceae; genus Escherichia. The sequence goes on along the minus strand of NZ_RHJI01000009.1, from coordinate 112,343 downwards.
ATGCTGCATAAAGGTATGGGCAAGGCCGAAGCGTTTGAAGAATCGGTGCAAATGCTGGATGCGGTGAAAATGCCAGAAGCGCGTAAGCGCATGAAGATGTTCCCTCATGAGTTTTCTGGCGGCATGCGTCAGCGTGTGATGATTGCGATGGCGTTGCTGTGTCGACCTAAATTGCTGATTGCCGATGAACCGACTACTGCGCTGGACGTGACTGTACAGGCGCAGATCATGACGCTATTGAATGAACTGAAACGGGAATTTAATACTGCCATTATCATGATCACCCACGATCTCGGTGTGGTAGCGGGGATCTGTGACAAAGTTCTGGTGATGTACGCTGGGCGCACGATGGAATATGGCAACGCGCGCGATGTTTTTTATGAACCCGTTCATCCTTATTCTATCGGTTTACTCAATGCGGTGCCGCGTCTTGATGCGGAAGGTCAAACAATGTTGACCATCCCGGGTAACCCGCCAAACCTGCTACGTTTGCCGAAAGGTTGTCCGTTCCAGCCGCGTTGTCCGCATGCGATGGAGATTTGCAGTAGCGCGCCGCCGCTGGAAGAGTTCACGCCAGGCCGGCTGCGCGCCTGCTTTAAACCGGTGGAGGAACTGTTATGAATGCTGCCGCTGAAGGAAGAAAAGTCCTCCTCGAAATCGCCGACCTGAAAGTGCACTTTGAGATCAAAGACGGCAAACAGTGGTTCTGGCAGCCCGCAAAAACGCTGAAAGCCGTCGATGGGGTTACGCTTCGCCTGTACGAAGGAGAAACATTAGGTGTGGTAGGGGAATCGGGATGCGGAAAGTCCACCTTTGCCCGCGCCATCATCGGTTTGGTCAAAGCCACTGACGGTCGTGTTGCCTGGTTAGGTAACGAGTTACTGGGCATGAAACCAGATGAATGGCGTGCCGTTCGCAGTGATATTCAGATGATTTTCCAGGATCCGTTGGCGTCGTTGAATCCACGTATGACCATTGGCGAGATTATTGCTGAACCGTTGCGTACTTATCATCCGAAAATGTCACGCCAGGAAGTTCGCGAACGCGTGAAATCGATGATGATGAAAGTTGGATTATTGCCTAACCTGGTTAACCGCTATCCGCATGAGTTCTCAGGCGGTCAGTGTCAGCGTATCGGGATTGCGCGTGCGCTGATCCTCGAACCAAAGCTGATTATCTGCGACGAACCGGTGTCGGCACTGGATGTGTCAATACAGGCGCAGGTGGTGAATTTACTCCAGCAATTACAACGTGAGATGGGATTATCATTAATCTTTATCGCTCACGACCTGGCCGTGGTAAAACATATTTCCGATCGTGTGCTGGTGATGTATCTCGGCCATGCGGTAGAGTTGGGGACGTATGATGAGGTCTACCACAATCCGTTGCATCCCTACACCAAAGCATTAATGTCGGCAGTCCCCATTCCAGACCCTGATCTGGAGAAGAATAAATCAATCCAGTTACTGGAAGGGGAATTACCGTCGCCCATCAACCCGCCTTCTGGTTGTGTGTTCCGCACTCGTTGCCCGATTGCCGGTCCGGAGTGTGCCAAAACACGGCCAGTGCTGGAGGGAAGTTTCAGGCATGCAGTCTCGTGTCTGAAGGTCGATCCGCTTTAAAACAAAAAAGGCTGGCACATTGCCAGCCTTTTCAACAATATAGCAGAAATTATTCACGCCAGATAATATGGCAAAGTTTGTGATCTTTTTCGCGGCATAACAAAATACGGGCGAAAACATCGTTGATTTCACCATCTTCACTGTCCGCCAGGCCAATCACCACTTCGGCAAAAAAGTCCGGGTTCAGATCGTAATCCACATGTTCCTGCCAGTCTTCCGCCGGATCGAATAACTCCGCGCCACCGCGCTCTTCAAACTGAAGATTGAACAGCAGAATATCTGCCGGATCGAGATTATCAGCGGCCAGTTCGAGAAAAATATCGTAGGCCTGCTCAAGCGTTTCATCTTCAGTCAGGCGATTGTTTAAATCCATATCCATAGTTACTACCTGTTTAACATCTGTTGGTCACGTTTTACAGCAACGGACTGAAGAAGTAAAACAGTCGCTCGGCGACACGCTGCCAGAGTGGACGTTTTAACCACAGCCGAGCATCGAGCAGACGCGAGCGCGAAATATAGTCATCCTGAACGGCAGCCAGATCGGCCCCAAAACCTTTATCGTCGATAGCCAGCGTGATTTCAAAATTCAGCCACAGACTACGCATATCGAGATTAACGGTGCCAACCAGACTTAATTCACCATCGACCAGCACGCTCTTGGTATGCAGTAACCCACCTTCAAACTGATAAATCTTAACCCCAGCCGCAAGTAGTTCAGTAAAGAATGCGCGACTAGCCCAGCCTACCAGCATTGAGTCATTTTTCCTCGGCAGAATGATACTGACATCCACCCCGCGTTGCGCCGCCGTACAGATCGCGTGAAGTAAGTCATCGCTTGGGACGAAGTAGGGCGTCGTCATTATTAAATATTCACGAGCTGAATAAGCCGCAGTCAGCAAAGCCTGGTGGATCAGGTCTTCCGGGAAACCCGGGCCGGAAGCAATGGTATGAATCGTATGACCGCTGGCCTGCTCAAACGGCATAATATTGACATCAGGCGGTGGTGGTAAAATACGTTTCCCCGTCTCAATCTCCCAGTCGCAAGAGTAGATAATTCCCATTGCGGTGGCGATAGGGCCTTCCATGCGTGCCATCAGATCAATCCATTGTCCTACGCCCGCATCCTGTTTGAAGAAGCGCGGATCGACCATATTCATGCTACCGGTATAGGCGATGTAGTTGTCGATCATGATCATCTTGCGGTGCTGGCGCAGGTCCATACGGCGTAAGAATACGCGCATCAGGTTAACCTTTAAGGACTCGACCACTTCGATACCGGCATTTCGCATTAACTCTGGCCACGGGCTACGGAAAAAAGCAACACTCCCCGCAGAGTCGAGCATTAACCGGCAATGAATACCGCGTCGTGCGGCGGCCATCAAAGATTCTGCCACCTGGTCAGCCATACCGCCTGGTTGCCAGATATAAAACACCATCTCAATGTTATGGCGAGCGAGTTGAATGTCGCGGATTAACGCCTGCATCACATCATCAGACTCGGTCATCAGTTGCAGCTGATTACCCTTGACTCCGGCGATCCCCTGGCGACGCTCGCAGAGCTTGAATAACGGTCCAGCAACGCTGCTATTTTCTTCGGCGAAGATATGCTTACAGGCTTTAAGGTCGTTAAGCCATTTCGCCGTGGAAGGCCACATCGCTCTGGCGCGTTCGGCGCGGCGTTTGCCTAAATGGAGTTCGCCAACGGCCAGATAAGCAATAATTCCGACCAACGGCAGAATGTAAATGATCAACAGCCAGGCCATTGCGGAGGGAACTGCGCGTCGTTTCATTAGAATGCGTAAAGTTACGCCTGCAATGAGCAACCAGTATCCCAGAATGGCCAACCAACTCACCAACGTATAAACGGTTGTCATAGATTAGAAATCCTTTTGAAAGCGCATTGTTATGAGTTTACGCATATGGATTCATCTGGCAAATAAAAACGAGGTAAAAGCACTGGTCAGCGTCGGGACCGGGGGTATAATGACCGCTCTGTTATTGCATAGAGTAGTTAACATGAAGCGGAGTAGAACGGAAGTGGGGCGCTGGCGCATGCAGCGTCAGGCTAGCCGACGGAAATCGCGTTGGCTTGAGGGGCAGTCGCGCCGAAATATGCGTATCCACAGCATCAGGAAGTGCATTCTAAACAAACAGCGAAACTCGTTATTGTTTGCGATCTACAATATCTAAATGTTCTGGGCACCAACTCGGTGCCCATTAAGATAATCTTTCCGCCTTTAAAACCTATTTTTGCGCAGATTCATTGTTGTCAGTTTTTGTTTCGTCGTCATTGTTATCGCTGAAAATGCCATGTCCGGAGTTCAGCAACATCGAGACGAGCATATCATTATTAATCTCTTCCCCATTGAGAATACGTGCCAGTATCTCGCTACCAAATAGCTGCGGAGAAAGAATGATATCCGGATGCACCATCTTAATCTTATTCAGGTTTTTGCTATCACTGACGGCAAGCACGGTTTTAACATCTTTGCTCATATCTTTAGCCGACAGAACGACAAAAGCATTATCGGCGTCATTATCACTTAACGCCAGAATAGCCCGACAGTGATCAATTCCCGCTTTTTTTAGTACTGAACTGTCATTGCTGTCACCGGGGATAACATCGGCGTTGTCACCGAGTCTTTGCTCAAGCTGTTTTATGTCATCCTCTGGCAGGTTGCTGATAACCGTGACGTTTTGTCCGCGTTGATTCAGTTGTAGAATTGTGTTGATTGCCAGAATAGAGTGCCCGCAAACAATAAAGTGATCTTTACGATGCATTGTATGATTGTTTCCTTTCACAAGTTTATTGAATCCTCCGCGGATAAGCGGGCCGAAAATCGAGGTCATGGAGGTGGCAAAAACGGTAATACCGGAAATAATGACCGAAATAGTAAACAGGCGCGCTGATTCAGAAACCGGGACGATATCGCCGTAGCCCACGGTTGACATAGTTTCTATCGAAAAATAGAACGCGGTCATTAGGCTCTCTATTCGCGGATTAAAACCTTCGCTTAAATAAAGTGCGCCGTAGGTAGAGTAAAACAGTAACGTCGTAAAACTAATAAAAGCAAAAATTGTCCCGGCTGCAGCACTACTGTGAGAGAAGTCTTTACGCAGCACCAACAAAATTATCAGGGTAAAGATGCAAAAACCAATGCTGAATTTCAGCCAGGGATAAAAGTGCAGGGTATAAATCAGCGTTATCAGCAATAAAATGATACTAATAGCCCATGCCAGCTTTGCCCTAAATAGCAATCCGAACGAGTTCAAAACAAGAAAGACGCCGAGCATAAACAGTGGCGCATTGGCCAGCAAGGAGAGGTCAAGTTCTGAAAATGCCTGGATATGGAAAATATCGAGCAGGTTGACCGACATGCCATAAATTGTTTTAAAAATAAGCAATCCATTTAAAAGGACCGCAAGCGCGATAACATCGTGCCGCAGGGTCACCCATAAATTTACCGCTGTTTGCTTGAATGTAGTCCAGTGACTCACTGATACCTCTGTAACCACAATTTTGTTTAATTATCTTCACGCGTACAGAATGTGAAAAACATGCGCACATGAATGTGTTAAACCATAGTAGATGACTTTATCCGCAGCAATCAAAGGTTTTGATTGATCAATACCGAGTCAGTCAGAGAAATTTTGTCATTTTTCGACGGAGATGCCGAGGGTATGTAGGGAGATACAGATAAAGTTATTATCTGTTTGTGGTAGTGGATTGGGGGCAACGGTAAATATAAAGAAATAACAAGAGCACGGTTTATGTCACCGCGCCCCTGGACATTGATATTCAGAACACTTTCTTAAAGGGTTTCACGGAAACTTGCTCATAGACACCCGCCGCTACGTACGGGTCGGCGTCTGCCCAGGCCTGGGCTGCTTCCAGCGATTCAAATTCAGCAATAACGGTTGAGCCAGTAAATCCTGCGGCGCCAGGATCGTTACTGTCTACCGCTGGCATTGGACCGGCGGTCAGCAGACGTCCTTCATCATGCAGTAACTGCAAACGCGCTAAATGTGCCGGACGAACGGAAAGGCGCTTTTCGAGGCTATCGGCTTTGTCTTGAGCGTAAATAACATACAACACGGGCACAACTCCTTGTTCGGAAAAGTTATAAAGTACGTTATTTGAAAGGGAGAAGATCTGCAACGGAAAGATGATGTCTTTGTTAAGGCAGCACTAAAAGTAAGGTTAATAGCGCTAAAAATTGCGTTTTCACTGATCCTGATCGTCTTGCCTTATTGAATATGATTGCTATTTGCATTTAAAATCGAGGCCTGGTTTTTTTACTGAAACGATTATGACTTCAATGACCCTTGATTTACCTCGCCGCTTCCCCTGGCCGACGTTACTTTCGGTCTGCATTCATGGTGCTGTTGTGGCGGGTCTACTCTATACCTCGGTACATCAGGTTATTGAACTACCTGCGCCCGCGCAGCCGATTTCTGTCACCATGGTTGCCCCGGCCGAACTTGAGCCGCCACAAGCCGTTCAACCACAGCCGGAACCAGTAGTAGAGCCAGAACCGGAGCCTGAGCCGATACCAGAACCGCCAAAAGAAGCACCGGTGGTCATTGAAAAGCCGAAGCCGAAACCTAAGCCAAAACCGAAGCCGGTGAAAAAGGTGCAGGAACAGCCCAAACGCGATGTTAAGCCGGTCGAGTCGCGTCCGGCATCACCGTTTGAAAATACGGCACCTGCTCGTCCGACATCAAGCACAGCAACGGCAGCAACCAGCAAGCCGGTCACAAGTGTAGCGTCTGGTCCCCGGGCATTAAGCCGTAATCAGCCGCAGTATCCGGCGCGCGCGCAGGCACTACGCATTGAAGGGCAGGTTAAAGTTAAATTTGACGTAACACCGGATGGCCGCGTGGATAACGTACAAATTCTTTCAGCCAAACCGGCGAACATGTTTGAGCGCGAAGTGAAAAACGCGATGCGCAGATGGCGTTATGAGCCGGGGAAACCCGGAAGTGGCATTGTGGTGAATATCCTGTTTAAAATTAACGGCACAACCGAAATTCAATAACCTGAAAATCAAAAGCCTCCAACTGGAGGCTTTTGACTATTACTCTACAGGTAAGGCACGAGGCTTTCCTTCAGGGTCGACGGCAACATACTTAAATAACGCTTCCGTCGCTTTATAGCGCTGTCCAATCGGTTCAGACGCCACTTTTTTCACCCATACTTCGATATTAATGCTAACTGATGTCGTCCCTTTTTGGACACAGCGTGCATAGCAGCACACCACATCACCAACCGCAACTGGTCGTAAGAAAGTCATTCCTTCAACCCGCACGGTCACGACGCGACCGTGGGCAATTTCTTTTGCCAGAATGGCACCGCCAATATCCATCTGCGACATCAACCAACCACCAAAGATATCGCCATTGGCATTGGTATCGGCTGGCATGGCTAAAGTACGTAAAACAAGATCGCCCTGAGGGACGTTAGGTGTTGTAGACATGGTAAAACCGACATAAAAGGAAAATCACAGGCGCGATGCTACTATGATTTTCCAAAGGAGAACAGAGGAGATACAGCGCCGGCCCCGAAGGACCGGCAGACAGATTATGATTTATCTTCCTGAGGCATATGGCGGTAGATATAAATACCGCTTAACAGCGTGAAGATTAAGGTGAGGGCGGTCAGACCGAATACTTTGAAGTTGACCCAAATGTTTTGCGGTAGCCAGAATGCGATGTAGATATTCGCCAGGCCGCAAAGAATAAAGAAGATTGCCCAGGCCAGATTAAGTTTCGACCACACCGGCTGCGGTAGAGTGAGTTCTTTACCCAGCATGCGCTGAATCAGCGGCTTTTTCATTATCCATTGGCTAACCAACAAAGCACCGGCAAACAGAGCGTAGATGACAGTGACCTTCCATTTAATAAACTCATCATTGTGGAAGAACAGCGTCAGACCACCGAAAACGACCACCAGAACAAAGGTGATCAGGGCCATCTTCTCCACTTTCCGGAAGCGAACCCAGCTATAAATCAGCACAATCGCTGTGGCGACGATGAGCGCCGCAGTTGCCGCATAGATGTCATAAATTTTGTAGAACGCGAAGAAGACAACCAGCGGTAAAAAATCAAGAAACTGCTTCATTTTACGATTCCGTAATCAAATACTTCAGGTTATTGGCGAATCAACATGTACAGGCGGAACAGATAGATAAGCAATACGGCTGAAATCAGGTTGCTTAAAGTGTTCGCCAGTACGGCGCCAATTTCCGGGGTTAATGCGGCAAACGAAGAGGCAAACAGCAGTAATAGCGTTTTTGCCAGTAACCAGCTTAGTACAGCAGGTGCCACCAGGCGCATATTCGCCCATGTCAGCCGCATACTGCTGCGCATAGAGGCGAAAACGCCCATTTTATCCTGCACCAACATTACCGGCGCCAGTGCCAGTAAAATGGCCATTAAAATTCCCGGAACGACTACCAGCATGATGCCAATCTGTACTAAAAGGGTAGTCAGAAAAATCAGAATAAATAACTTTGGCAATATCGGCGCACTGGCACCAATAGCTCGCAGCGCACTGACTCTCTGACCCGCAGACACCAGTTGGATGATTAATATTACGCCTCCGGCGAGAATGGCGTTACCGATTAATCCTGAAAAAGTGGACGCAGCGGAAGCACGCAGCAAAATTTGTTGCTGTTCCGGGGACATATTTTGCACCAGATCGAACAACCCACCGCTGCCACTAACGGGCGCGCCGTCATTGAGCTGCGCAAGCTGTGCGTCACTGGGTGAGAAAACATGTCCTAACACCACTGTGATAAATGCACAAAGCAATGATACCAACAGAATGGTCATAAATTGATTACGGAAGAAATTTCCGGTGTCACGGTATACGGACTGCGCCGTGATAGACATGCACTCTCCTTGAGTTTTATGCAGGTGTTAATTAGCGGGCAATTGTACCCTGGTTATCCCTTCAGTGGCAGCATCACGACTTGTATGGAAAAGCATATCTTTGTAAAGCGCAGGTAATCCACAGCGTGCGTGGGTGCGATCACAGGATCTATTGCTTTCTCCGGACACGACAAATTCCTGACAAGCAGAAGGGCTGTATGCATAAATACCGCAACTTACCGCCTGCTTAAAAGGCCAATAAGGTAGCAAAAGAATACTTTCGGAGATGAAAAGCATTCAAATTGATTTGAGTCACATTAACCAGGATTTGCGATACAACTTCTAAATTAATCCAGATCAATAAATGGTCATTTAGCGAATGTAATGTGATCTATGTAGGATCATTTGTTACTCCAATGTAGGTATATTCGTCGCGTTTTTATAACCATAACGACGGAGCGAACATGAAAAAATTAACAGTGGCGGCATTGGCAGTAACAACTCTTCTCTCTGGCACTGCCTTTGCGCATGAGGCAGGCGAGTTTTTCATTCGTGCAGGTTCGGCAACGGTGCGTCCAACGGAAGGCGCGGATGGAACTCTGGGAAGTCTGGGTGGCTTTAGCGTGACCAATAACACCCAACTGGGCCTGACCTTCACTTATATGGCGACCGATAACATTGGTGTGGAATTGCTGGCGGCATCGCCGTTTCGTCATAAGGTTGGCACAGCCACAACCGGGGATATTGCGACAGTCCACCATTTACCGCCAACACTGATGGCACAATGGTATTTTGGCGATTCCGGCAGTAAATTCCGTCCTTACATTGGTGCGGGTATTAACTACACCACCTTTTTTAATAATGACTTCAATGACACCGGTGAAGGTCTTGGCTTATCCGACCTTAGTCTGAAAGATTCATGGGGTGTGGCAGGACAAGTCGGTGTGGATTATCTCATCAACCGTGACTGGTTGCTGAATATGTCGGTCTGGTACATGGATATCGACACTGAGGTGAAATATAAATCCAACGGCGCAGTGCTGCCAGCAGGACATTACTCTGACAATGTCCGCCTTGAACCGTGGGTATTTATGTTCTCTGCGGGTTATCGTTTTTAATTATTTGCCCGTCAATAAACCGCCAGATGTTTTCTGGCGGTTTGTCTCGTATTAACTGCGCGTCGCCGCTTTCATCGGTTGTACAAAAACTTTCAGTGCCGCCAGCATTTTCTCTGGCTCATTAATATGTTGCTCGATGATTTTAACAATGGCCGAACCAGAAATCGCGCCCGCAGCTCCTGCATCAATCGCTGCTTTTACCTGATCCGGGGCGGAAATACCAAATCCCTGCAATGGAGGCGCAGCGTTGTACTCTTTCAGCTTCGCAACCAGATGATTGAGGGGTAACGCGGCGCGGTTTTCTGCTCCGGTCACGCCCGCTCGCGACAGCAAATAGGTGTAACCGCGACCGTAAGAGGCTATCTGGCGCAGCAGGTCGTCATCGGCATTTGGCGGGCAGATGAAGATAGGTGCGACGTTATGGCGCAACGCGGCCTGGCGGAAGGGCGCAGACTCTTCTACTGGCACATCGGCAACCAACACCGAATCGACGCCCACTTTTTCACATTGAGCATAAAACTCATCAATGCCTTTGTTAAACACCAGGTTGGCGTACATCAAAAGGCCGATCGGAATGGTCGGATGCTTTTGACGAATCAGTGCCAGCATCTCAAAACATTGTGCCGGGGTCACACCCGCGGCAAAAGCCCGCAGTGTGGCGTTTTGAATGGTCGGGCCATCGGCCAGCGGGTCGGAGAAGGGGATGCCTAGCTCCAATGCATCAGCACCTGCTTCGATCAACGTATCGATAATTTTCAGCGACTGCTCAATGCCCGGATCCCCGAGCGTGACGAAAGGAACGAATGCGCCTTCTTTGCGCTCCTTCAACTGGGCAAACAGAGATTCGTAGCGTTCCATCAGATTTCCCCTCGTGCTTTCAAAATATCGTGAACGGTGAAGATGTCTTTATCGCCGCGACCGGAAAGGTTAACTACCAGCAGCTGCTCTTTTTGCGGGTTTTCACGCATCATTTTCAGTGCGTGGGCCAGGGCGTGGGAGGATTCCAGCGCCGGGATAATCCCTTCGTGCAGGCACAGCGTTTTGAAGGCTTCCAGGGCTTCATCATCGGTAATAGACACGTAATCAGCGCGTCTAGTGCTGTTAAGATACGCGTGTTGCGGGCCGACGGACGGGAAATCCAGCCCGGCAGAAATGGAGTAAGATTCTTCAATCTGCCCGTCTTCGGTTTGCATCATCGGTGCTTTCATACCGAAATAGATGCCCACGCGACCATGTTTCAATGGTGCGCCATGCTCGCCGGTTTCGATACCGTGACCGCCTGGCTCCACGCCAATCAGGCCGACATTGGTTTCGTTGATGAAATCAGCAAACATACCGATGGCATTCGAACCGCCGCCAACACAGGCGATAACAGCATCCGGCAGGCGACCTTCTCTTTCCAGAATCTGTGCTTTGGTTTCTTCGCCAATCATCCGCTGAAACTCACGCACAATGGTCGGATAAGGATGCGGGCCAGCTGCGGTGCCCAGCATATAGTGCGCGGTTTCATAACTGCCGGACCAGTCGCGTAGCGCCTCGTTACAGGCATCTTTCAGCGTCGCGGAACCGCTATGCACCGGGATCACTTCCGCACCCATTAAGCGCATACGAAAAACGTTTGGCGACTGGCGTTCAACGTCTTTGGCCCCCATATAAATACGGCATTTCAGGCCGAGCAGGGCGCTGGCAAGGGCCGACGCCACGCCATGCTGACCGGCCCCGGTTTCGGCGATGATTTCGGTTTTACCCATCCGCTTCGCCAGTAAAGCCTGACCGAGCACCTGGTTGGTTTTATGCGCGCCGCCGTGCAGCAAATCTTCGCGCTTCAGATACAGCGTGGTGTTCGTCCCAGCCGTAATGTTCTGGCATTTGGTCAGTGCGGTTGGACGCCCGGCATAGTTTTTCAGCAGGTCGTTGAACTGGGCCTGAAATTCAGGATCTTTTTGCGCGCTGACAAAAGCTTCTTCCAGCTGGCGCAGAGCAGGCATCAGGATTTGTGGCACGTACATGCCGCCAAACTCACCAAAATAGGGGTTAAGTAATGTTGTCATTGTTCCTTTCCTTAATATGCGCGCAGCGTCTGGAAAACCGAGGCCAAAAGACGTGCGTCTTTGATGCCCGGTTGCGACTCTACAGCAGAATTAAAATCAAGCCCGGCGCAGCCGGTTTTTGCCGCTTCCACGCAGTTATCTGCGCCTAAGCCTCCCGCCAGCAGAACGTTGCCAAGCGATTGACCGTTTAATAGTGACCAGTCGAAACGTTGCCCGCTCCCGCCCTGACCGTTATCAAAAACATATTTATCGACGTGCTGCAAATCGCGTGCGGGCAGCGTTTCACCGACGCTTAATGCTTTCCAGATGGCAACGTTTTCCGGCAATGCCTTACGTAGTTCATCGATATAATGCTGGTCTTCACTGCCATGCAGTTGTACTGCCGCCAGCGATAACACCTTAGCTTTGTCCACCACATCGGCAATATCGTGATTGCGGAACACGCCAACGTATTGCAACGTTGCCGCAGTCATCACCGCTTGCGCCTGTTCAACATTGACGCAGCGCGGTGACGTTGTAACAAATATCAACCCACCGTAAATCGCCCCCGCATCATAAGCGGCTTTAGCATCTTGCCCACGCGTCAGGCCACACACTTTATTCTCGCCCAGCAACACCCGGCGCACGGCGGCGTTCAAATCATCATGGGCCATCAGCGCCGAACCAATCAGAAAACCATTAGCGAAGTGGCTTAACTCGCGCACCTGAGCGTAAGTATTGATGCCGGATTCGCTGATCACCGTCACGTTGTGCCCCAGTTTCGGCGCAAGCTCGCGCGTGCGGTTGAGATCGATCGACAAATCACGCAGATCGCGGTTGTTGATACCGACAACTCTTGCCCCCAATGCAATGGCGCGCTCCAGTTCCTCGTCATTACTAACTTCGGTCAGCACACCCATCTCCAGACTATGGGCGACAGCAGCAAGCTGGCGATATTGTTCGTCATCCAGTACTGAAAGCATTAATAAGCAGGCATCGGCCTGGTAATAGCGCGCCAGATAGATCTGGTAAGGGTCGATAATGAAGTCTTTACATAAAATCGGCTGTGGGGCGATTTGACTGACGATGGGGAGGAAATCAAAGCTTCCCTGAAAATATTTCTCGTCAGTCAGCACCGAAATTGCCGAAGCGTAATTTCTGTAGACGGTTGCAATGCGTGCCGGATCGAAATCATCACGGATCACGCCTTTTGACGGCGACGCTTTCTTGCACTCCAGAATAAACGCCGTGCGTGCACCCTGTAGCGCATCATAAAAATGCCGCGTGCTCGGCTGAACCTCCTTCTGAAAACTGGCCAGCGGTTGCTGCTGTTTGCGGGCTTCTACCCAAATCGCCTTGTCTGCGACGATTTTTGCTAAAACGGTTTGCATCATTTACCCTCGTGCCGCCAGTGCGGTGACTCTGTCGTAAGCTGAACCACTGCGCAGTACCTCAAGAACGGTTTGCGCATTGGCGTGCAGATCTTCATGGCCATGCAGGCGCATTAACATGGCGACATTCGCCGCGACAGCTGCTTTATGGGCGGCGTCGCCTTTACCTTGTAACAAGCGTGTTAAAATGTCACGGTTTTCTTCCGGTGTTCCGCCTGCCAGTTGCTCCTGGTGGTAAGGCGTCAGGCCAAAATCTTCAGCGGTCAGCTGATAGCTCTTAATTTCGCCATCGTGCAGCTCGGCAACAATCGTTGGCGCGTGTAAGGAAACTTCGTCCATTCCGCCGCTGTGTACCACCGCCGCGCGTTGATACCCCAGCACGCGCAAGGTTTCGGCAATCGGCAGCACCAGTTCCGGGCTGTAGACACCAATTAACGCCAGCGGCGGATGCGCCGGGTTAATCAGTGGTCCCAGCACGTTGAACAGGGTGCGGGTTTTCAGTTGCTGGCGAACTGGCATCGCGTGGCGGAATCCGGTGTGATACTTCGGCGCAAAGAGGAAACAGACGCCTAACTCATCCAGCGCCTGGCGCGATTTATCGGCATTCATATCAAGATTAATACCGAATGCCGCCAGCAGATCGGACGAGCCAGATTTACTGGAGACGCTACGGTTGCCGTGTTTCGCCACTTTCAGCCCACAGGCCGCGGCGACAAACGCACTGGCGGTAGAAATGTTGATACTGTTGCTGCCGTCACCGCCAGTACCGACGATATCAGCAAACAGATAATCCGGGCGTGGGAACGGCGCGGCGTTTTCCAGTAGCGCGGTTGCTGCTCCGGCGATTTCGTTTGGGTGCTCGCCGCGAATTTTCATGCTCACCAGCGCCGCCGCCAGTTGTTCCGGTTTCAGTTCGCCACGTACCACCGCTGAAAATAGCTGGTGACTTTCCTGCTGACTAAGGGTCTGCGCCTGATACAGTTTTTCCAGAATCGGTTGCAGCGTGTTAGTCGGTTCCAGTTTCTGCTGCGCCCAGGCCAGCGTTTGTTCCAGCAGGCGAGCGCCCTGGGTAGTAAGAATGGATTCCGGATGGAACTGGAATCCACAAACGCGATCCGCATCGTGACGCACTGCCATCACCATGCCATTAAAATGAGCGTTGATGGTTAAACCTGCCGGAATATTACTGCCAACCAACGAGTGATAACGCGCTACCGGCAGCGGGTTTGTTAATCCGGCAAACATCGCCTGACCGTCATGTTCAATGCTCGACGCTTTACCGTGAAGAATTTCGCCCGCCTGACCGACATAGCCCCCGTAAGCTTCGACAATCGCCTGATGTCCGAGGCAAATGCCAATAATTGGCAGCTTGCCACGCAAGCGGGTGAGGAGTTCCGGCATACAACCGGCTTCGCTCGGCACACCGGGTCCAGGAGAAAGCATCAGCACCGGATTGCTCATCGTCGCCAGGCGTTCGATTAAGGTCTGCGCCGGAATATGGTTGCGGTAAATCACCACGTTATGACCATTGCTGCGCAACTGATCTGCCAGGTTGTAAGTAAAAGAGTCGATATTATCGAGCAGCAGAATGTCAGCCATCAGAACGTCTCCTGTGCATGGTGCGCGGTGGCGATAGCGCGCAGTACAGCGCGGGCTTTATTACGGGTTTCGTCGGCTTCCGACTGCGGAACAGAATCAAGGACTACGCCAGCACCGGCTTGCACGGTGGCGACGCCGTTTTCCACCAGCGCTGAGCGGATCACAATGCAGGTGTCGAGATCGCCGTGCGCGGTGAAGTAGCCCACCGCGCCGCCGTAGCTGCCGCGGCGACGACCTTCGGCTTCGGCAATTAACTGCATCGCGCGCACTTTCGGCGCACCGCTTAACGTGCCCATATTCATACAGGCGCGGTAAGCGTGCAGGGCGTCGAGATCGTGGCGCAACTCACCGACCACGCGGGAGACGAGGTGCATCACATAGGAATAACGGTCAACTTTGGTGAGATCGGCAACGTAGCGGCTGCCCGGAGTACAAATGCGCGCAAGGTCATTTCGGGCGAGATCTACCAGCATCAGATGTTCAGAAAGCTCTTTATGATCGGTACGCATTTCCAGTTCGATGCGGCTGTCGAGGTCTCTGTCCAGCGAGCCATCGGCACGACGACCGCGTGGACGTGTTCCTGCAATCGGGTAGATCTCAATCTGGCGGCTGGTGGAGTCATACTTGAGCGAACTTTCCGGCGAGGCGCCAAACAGAGTGAAATCATTATCCTGCATAAAAAACATGTACGGGCTGGGATTACTCTTTTTCAGCACGTAATAGGCCGCCAGCGGTGACGGGCAGGGCAGAGAGAAACGGCGAGATGGAACCACCTGGAAAATTTCTCCGGCGCGAATCGCTTTTTGCAACAAACGCACTACGCCACCGAACTCTTCATCGCTCTGATTACATTCACAACGCATATGCGGCACGGAAACCACCGGCAGCGGTGGCGCGGCTTCGGTCAGTTGCTGACGTAGTTCGTTCAGGCGAGCAGTGAGACGTTGTTTTTCTTCTTCATTCGGAGCAAACAGGCTGGCCTGAATGCGGGTGCTTTTCTTCTGATGATCGATAACCATCAGCGTTTCAGCGAGATAAAAACAGAAATCAGGGCAGTTATTTTCCGCTGCCAGTTGCGGTAAATCTTCAAATCCCGCCACCAGATCATAAGAGAACAGGCCGCCGAAGAACATGGCTTCTCGTTCTTCCTTCGGTACATTCAACAGATTCTGCAATAAGCGGAAAGCGTCAAAAACCGAAAGGGAGCATAAGCGAGCGTCTTCATCCAGCAGTGGACTGACAGGGGGGAAGCGCAGCACACGGCAGTTTGGTAATTGTTCATTTTCCACACCCGCAGGCAGGGCGTTATCCAGTAGTGTCAGCAGGGCTTCGCCGTTGCCGGAAAGGGACTGAATTGTGACAGTGTCACCTAAAGCTGTAATGCGCAGCGCACTGTCTACCAGCAGCAGGCTTTTTAAATCATCTTTGCTGTCGATATCTGCGGATTCCAGCAGCAGCGTTGCCGGACGATCCCCACACAATTGGTGAAAAAGCGCGGTGGGATTGTCGCGATAAGCGCCTTCACAGGTTAGCAGTTCGAGAGTCGGTTTTTGTGTTTGCATTGTTATTCTCTAATTTTGCTCAAAAAAAAACCCGCTTATGAGGCGGGCTGGGTATCTGATTGCTTTACGCATGGTGAATACACTGCCCGTTTCAGGAAGTGCACCACCAACCTTTCAGTACGAAAATTGCTTTCATTGTCGATACCCTTTTTACGTGAACTTGCGTACTAGTTAACTAGTTCGATGATTGATTGTCAACAGCTCATTTCAGAATATTTGCCAGAACCGTTATGATGTCGGCGCAAAAAACATTATCCAGAACGGGAGTGCGCCTTGAGCGACACGAATTACGCAGTAATTTACGACCTGCACAGCCACACCACAGCCTCCGATGGTTGCCTGACGCCAGAAGCATTGGTGCACCGTGCAGTCGAGATGCGCGTCGGCACCCTGGCAATCACCGACCATGACACCACAGCTGCAATCGCACCAGCAAGAGAGGAAATTTCACGTTCGGGACTGGCGCTGAATCTTATTCCCGGCGTGGAAATTTCCACGGTCTGGGAAAATCATGAAATTCATATTGTCGGGCTGAATATTGATATTACTCACCCGCTAATGTGTGAGTTCCTCGCGCAGCAGACAGAACGCCGCAATCAGCGGGCGCAGCTCATTGCCGAAAGACTTGAAAAAGCGCAAATACCTGGGGCACTGGAAGGCGCGCAACGACTGGCGCAGGGCGGCGCAGTAACGCGCGGTCATTTTGCTCGTTTCCTTGTGGAGTGCGGCAAAGCCAGTTCAATGGCGGATGTCTTTAAAAAGTATCTGGCGCGCGGGAAAACCGGATACGTTCCGCCACAGTGGTGTACAATAGAACAAGCTATTGATGTCATTCATCATTCTGGCGGTAAGGCGGTGCTAGCTCATCCAGGGCGGTACAATCTTAGTGCTAAATGGCTGAAAAGATTGGTTGCGCATTTTGCCGAACACCACGGCGACGCGATGGAAGTCGCGCAGTGCCAGCAATCGCCCAATGAACGCACCCAGCTGGCGACACTTGCCCGCCAGCACCATTTATGGGCATCACAAGGATCTGATTTTCATCAGCCATGCCCGTGGATCGAACTGGGTCGTAAACTCTGGCTGCCCGCAGGCGTTGAAGGCGTCTGGCAGCTATGGGAACAGCCGCAGAACACCACAGAGAGGGAATTATGAGCCAGTTTTTTTATATTCATCCTGATAACCCGCAGCAACGTCTGATTAATCAGGCGGTGGAGATCGTGCGTAAAGGCGGGGTGATTGTTTATCCAACCGATTCCGGCTATGCGCTTGGCTGTAAAATTGAAGATAAAAACGCGATGGAGCGTATTTGTCGTATTCGCCAACTGCCGGACGGCCACAACTTTACTCTGATGTGTCGCGATCTTTCTGAACTCTCGACCTATTCATTTGTGGATAACGTTGCGTTTCGTTTGATGAAAAATAACACGCCGGGTAACTACACTTTTATCCTGAAAGGGACGAAAGAAGTGCCGCGTCGTCTGTTACAGGAAAAACGCAAAACCATCGGTATGCGTGTGCCTTCTAACCCGATTGCGCAGGCGTTGCTTGAAGCATTGGGCGAACCGATGCTTTCCACTTCGCTAATGCTGCCAGGCAGCGAATTTACCGAATCGGACCCGGAAGAAATTAAAGATCGTCTGGAAAAACAGGTGGATTTGATTATCCATGGCGGCTATCTCGGGCAGAAACCCACAACAGTTATCGATCTTACCGATGATACGCCAGTCGTCATACGTGAAGGCGTGGGTGATGTGACGCCTTTCTTATAAAAAATTGTGTTCCACGGATGGAAGACAATGGCAGGGATATTACGCTGCATTATTTTGTTGTTGGTCGTTGGGCGGTGTGTATCCCGATGGTGTTCTCGACGTTAAAGAGAATATTCATTTCCTGACGAGAAATATGCAGATTAAACAAGGAGTTAGCTGCTTGGTCTATACTGGTTTGTTGGGGCTGATTTTTTCCAGTGGTGGTACTGGCGCTGGTGGTGGTTGGTAATAAAGCCGATGTTAATCGAAACAAGCTTTAACCATAAAGATCGTGTATGATGTTCCGCCTCAAAGGCAGGCCAGCTACGGCCTGAAGAGTTCAAACAGACTTTAATATCAGTGGGTCTGGTGATAATTCTGGCCCACTGCTGCACAAAAGCATACCAGACGCCTGGGAAGGCGACACCAAAAGGAAGCTCAATGAGCGAAAAGTTACAGAAAGTGCTGGCGCGTGCCGGCCACGGTTCTCGCCGTGAAATCGAATCTATTATTGAAGCCGGTCGTGTGAGTGTCGATGGCAAAATTGCTAAACTCGGCGATCGCGTTGAAGTTACCCCTGGGCTGAAAATCCGTATCGATGGTCACCTGATTTCGGTACGTGAGTCCGCTGAACAAATCTGTCGCGTTCTGGCCTATTACAAACCGGAAGGTGAGTTGTGTACCCGTAACGATCCGGAAGGGCGTCCAACGGTGTTTGACCGTCTGCCAAAGCTGCGTGGAGCACGCTGGATTGCCGTAGGTCGTCTGGACGTTAACACCTGTGGTCTGTTGCTGTTCACCACCGACGGTGAACTGGCAAACCGTTTAATGCATCCAAGCCGCGAAGTTGAACGTGAATATGCCGTGCGCGTATTTGGTCAGGTTGACGACGCGAAACTGCGTGATTTAAGCCGTGGTGTGCAGCTGGAAGACGGTCCGGCAGCCTTTAAAACCATCAAGTTCAGCGGCGGCGAAGGGATCAACCAGTGGTACAACGTTACTCTGACCGAAGGCCGTAACCGTGAAGTTCGTCGTTTGTGGGAAGCGGTTGGTGTGCAGGTAAGCCGCCTAATCCGTGTTCGTTACGGTGATATCCCACTGCCGAAAGGTCTGCCACGAGGCGGCTGGACGGAGCTGGATCTTGCCCAGACTAACTATCTGCGTGAGCTGGTGGAATTACCGCCAGAAACCAGTTCTAAAGTTGCTGTAGAAAAAGACCGTCGTCGCATGAAGGCGAATCAGATTCGTCGTGCGGTGAAACGTCACAGTCAAGTGAGCGGCGGACGTCGTTCTGGTGGGCGTAATAACGGTTAATCAAAGTATGCCGGACGTCATATCCGGCATTTTTACAGATTAGTAATCAATCCCTATCTGCGCTTTTACGCCAGCATCAAACGCATGTTTCACGGGGCGTAACTCACTTACCGTATCCGCCAGTTCGAGTATATCCCGATGACAGCCTCGACCCGTAATAATGACGGTTTGCTGATGTGGACGTTCATTTAACGCCTGAATCACTTCTTCCAGTGGCAAATAGTCATACGCCACCATATAAGTCAGCTCATCAAGCAAAACCATATCCAGTGAAGGATCTGCCAGCATCCGTTTGGCATGTTGCCAGACTTCACGACAGGCGGCGGTATCAGACTCGCGATTTTGCGTATCCCAGGTAAAGCCTGTTGCCATCACCTGAAACTCGACGCCATGTGGCTCCAGCAAATTGCGCTCGCCGTTAGGCCAGGTCCCTTTAATAAACTGCACGACGCCCACTTTTTTGCCATGGCCAACCGCGCGAGTTGCTGTACCAAATGCCGCGGTGGTTTTGCCTTTTCCATTGCCAGTAAATACGATGATAATGCCGCGTTCATCCTGGGCCTGGGCCACACGGGCATCTACTTTCTCTTTCACTCGCTGTTGACGCTGTTGGTAGCGTTCATCATTCATTGGGAAATTCCTGGTTTACGGCCCGGTTGGGCGTCAAAGGTCATGCCGGTTTTACGGCGGCTGTCATCGCCCATCAGCCAAAGGTAGAGCGGCATGATATCAGCGGGTGTTTTGAGTTTCAGTGGATCTTCGGTCGGGAAGGCACTGGCACGCATTGCGGTGCGCGTACCACCTGGGTTAATGCAGTTGACGCGCAGACGCTGCTGATATTCATCGGCCAGTACCTGCATCATCCCTTCGGTGGCAAATTTCGACACTGCATATGCCCCCCAGTTGGCACGTCCCTGACGTCCAACGCTTGATGAAGTAAAGACCAGTGAACCAGCGTCCGATTTGAGTAATAAAGGAAGCAGTGCCTGGGTGAGCATAAAGGTGGCATTAACGTTGACCTGCATAACGTCCTGCCAGACCTGCGGGTTTTGCTCGCGCATTGGGCAAACGTCGCCAAGCAATCCGGCATTATGCAGCACGCCGTCCAGACGTGGATAATTAACAGCAATGCGCTGTGCCAGTTGTTGGCAGTCTTCGGACGTACAGGTCAGTAAATCAAGAATAAACCACTGCGGCTGGCGTCCTGTCTCTTCGAACGCGCTCTGGGCCACCTGACGTAATTTTTCTTCGTTCCGGCCCAGCAGAATGACCGTCGCGCCATAGCGCGCATAAGTTAAAGCGGCTTCACGGCCAATGCCGTCGCTGGCGCCTGTCACCAGGATAATACGATCATTAAGTAAATCTTGTTTTGGTTGGTAATGCATGGCTACTCCCCGACGACATCAACAGTCGCGCTGCCAGTGTACTTTATGACTTTGGGGTTTTATGCCTGAAACAGAAGGTCATTTCAATCAGCCTGGGGCGATAACGCCGCAAAATGAATACTTTGTCATACTTTCGCCGCAATAACATCTCTGCGAGACGGTTTAACATGCCTGTTGTAAACTGTGAGCCAAAGCGTTGTTTAACCAAGGTGGGACTCGTGGAATTGTTGTCTGAATATGGTTTGTTTTTGGCGAAAATCGTCACTGTTGTGGTGGCGATTGCGGCTATTGCCGCCATTATTGTCAATGTTGCTCAACGTAATAAACGCCAGCGTGGCGAGTTACGCGTCAACAATCTCAGCGAACAGTATAAGGAGATGAAAGAAGAACTGGCTGCGGCGCTGATGGATCCGCATCAGCAAAAACAGTGGCACAAAGCGCAGAAGAAAAAGCACAAGCAAGAAGCGAAGGCAGCGAAAGCAAAAGCTAAGCTGGGCGAGGTGGCTACCGAAAGCAAGCCACGTGTCTGGGTGCTGGATTTCAAAGGCAGTATGGATGCCCATGAAGTGAACGCGCTACGTGAAGAGGTCACTGCGGTACTCGCGGCATTTAAACCGCAGGATCAGGTAGTTCTGCGTCTGGAAAGTCCCGGCGGCATGGTACATGGTTACGGTCTGGCGGCTTCACAGTTGCAGCGCCTGCGCGATAAAAATATTCCTTTAACCGTTACGGTAGACAAAGTGGCTGCCAGCGGCGGTTACATGATGGCCTGTGTGGCGGATAAAATTGTTTCAGCGCCGTTTGCCATTGTTGGCTCCATTGGTGTTGTTGCGCAAATGCCTAACTTTAACCGCTTCCTGAAAAGCAAAGACATTGATATCGAACTGCACACTGCCGGGCAATATAAGCGCACGCTGACATTGCTGGGTGAAAATACAGAAGAAGGGCGCGAGAAATTCCGCGAAGAACTGAACGAAACGCATCAGTTATTTAAAGATTTTGTGAAGCGTATGCGTCCATCTCTGGACATTGAACAGGTGGCAACCGGGGAACACTGGTACGGACAACAGGCGGTGGAGAAAGGCCTGGTTGACGAAATCAACACCAGTGATGAAGTGATCCTTAGCCTGATGGAAGGCCGTGAAGTGGTCAATGTGCGTTATATGCAACGTAAACGGTTGATCGATCGATTCACTGGTAGCGCGGCAGAGAGCGCCGACCGATTGTTGCTACGCTGGTGGCAACGCGGGCAAAAGCCGTTGCTGTAAAAGATAAACGCGAGGGTAAAACCTCGCGTTTTGCTTTAATCGACCAGATGGTATTTTTCCGAGAGCACATGGGCCAGGTGTTTGAACATATTAAACACCGCGGTGCTTTTCGCTGTCGGCAATCCTTGTTCATCTAAAAAATAATCGCCGCTAAACACCAGCACGCCATTACGCTGCGTGACGCCGGTGGCTTCAATTCCTGCGAGCGTATCCTCATGCTCACGAATGATTTTGTTAGCCTCTTTCAACAGCGTTTCGCGGTCGATGGGTTGTGTCTCTTTGTTCATTATTTACTCCTTAAACAAGGACATTAGTCTACGCCAGGCATGGCTTGCAGACAAATATACCACGCTGACGGCAAGAGCGCCTTACTGGCAACTTTGGATTTTGCATGCTAATAAAGTTGCGTAACGGATTTTATCAGGTACAGTGTGACGCTTTCGTCAATCTGGCAATAGATTTGCTTGACATTCGACCAAAATTACGTCGTGCTATAGCGCCTGTAGGCCAAGACCTGTTAACTCAGTCACCTGAATTTTCGTGAACAGAGTCACGACAAGGGGTTGATATCCGCAGAGAGCGAGTCCATATCGGTAACTCGTTGCCAGTGGAAGGTTTATCAATGTGCGACGCATTCCTGGAAGAATCAAATTAGGTAAGGTGAATATGGGTAAAGCTCTTGTCATCGTTGAGTCCCCGGCAAAAGCCAAAACGATCAACAAGTATCTGGGTAGTGACTACGTGGTGAAATCCAGCGTCGGTCACATCCGCGATTTGCCGACCAGTGGCTCAGCTGCCAAAAAGAGTGCCGACTCTACCTCCACCAAGACGGCTAAAAAGCCTAAAAAGGATGAACGTGGCGCTCTCGTCAACCGTATGGGGGTTGACCCGTGGCACAATTGGGAGGCGCACTATGAAGTGTTGCCAGGTAAAGAGAAGGTCGTCTCTGAACTGAAACAACTGGCTGAAAAAGCCGACCACATTTATCTCGCAACCGACCTTGACCGCGAAGGGGAAGCCATTGCATGGCACCTGCGGGAAGTGATTGGTGGTGATGATGCGCGCTATAGCCGAGTGGTATTTAACGAAATTACTAAAAACGCGATTCGTCAGGCATTTAACAAGCCTGGTGAGCTGAACATCGATCGTGTTAATGCCCAGCAGGCGCGTCGCTTTATGGACCGCGTGGTGGGGTATATGGTTTCTCCGCTGCTGTGGAAAAAAATTGCGCGTGGTCTGTCTGCCGGTCGTGTTCAGTCGGTGGCGGTCCGTCTGGTGGTCGAACGTGAGCGTGAAATTAAAGCGTTCGTACCGGAAGAGTTCTGGGAAGTGGATGCCAGCACGACCACGCCATCCGGCGAAGCATTGGCTTTGCAGGTAACCCATCAGAATGACAAACCGTTCCGTCCGGTAAATAAAGAACAAACTCAGGCCGCGGTAAGTCTGCTGGAAAAAGCGCGCTATAGCGTGCTGGAACGTGAAGACAAACCGACCACCAGTAAACCTGGCGCTCCTTTTATTACCTCCACGCTGCAACAGGCTGCCAGCACCCGTCTTGGTTTTGGCGTGAAAAAAACCATGATGATGGCGCAGCGTCTGTATGAAGCAGGCTATATCACTTACATGCGTACCGACTCCACTAATCTGAGTCAGGACGCGGTAAATATGGTTCGCGGTTATATCAGCGATAATTTTGGTAATAAATATCTGCCAGAAAGTCCGAATCAGTACGCCAGCAAAGAAAACTCACAGGAAGCGCACGAAGCGATTCGTCCTTCTGACGTCAATGTGATGGCGGAATCGCTGAAGGATATGGAAGCGGACGCACAGAAACTTTACCAGTTAATCTGGCGTCAGTTCGTTGCCTGTCAGATGACCCCAGCGAAATATGATTCCACCACGCTGACCGTTGGTGCAGGTGATTTCCGCCTGAAAGCACGCGGACGTATTCTGCGCTTTGATGGCTGGACGAAAGTGATGCCTGCGCTGCGTAAAGGCGATGAAGATCGTATTTTACCGGCAGTCGATAAAGGCGATGCTCTGACGCTCGTTGAACTGACACCAGCCCAGCACTTTACCAAGCCGCCAGCCCGTTTCAGTGAAGCATCGCTGGTTAAAGAACTGGAAAAACGTGGTATCGGTCGTCCGTCTACCTATGCGTCGATCATTTCGACCATTCAGGATCGTGGCTATGTGCGAGTAGAAAATCGTCGTTTCTATGCGGAAAAAATGGGCGAAATCGTCACCGATCGCCTGGAAGAGAATTTCCGCGAGTTAATGAACTACGACTTCACCGCGCAGATGGAAAACAGCCTCGACCAGGTGGCAAATCACGAAGCGGAATGGAAAGCTGTACTGGATCACTTCTTCTCGGATTTCACTCAGCAGTTAGATAAAGCTGAAAAAGATCCGGAAGAGGGGGGTATGCGTCCGAACCAGATGGTTCTGACCAGCATCGACTGCCCGACCTGTGGTCGCAAAATGGGTATTCGCACAGCGAGCACCGGGGTATTCCTTGGCTGTTCTGGCTATGCGCTGCCGCCGAAAGAGCGTTGCAAAACCACCATTAACCTGGTGCCGGAAAACGAAGTGCTGAACGTGCTGGAAGGCGAAGACGCTGAAACCAACGCGCTGCGCGCAAAACGTCGTTGCCCGAAATGCGGCACGGCGATGGACAGCTATCTCATCGATCCGAAACGTAAGTTGCATGTCTGTGGTAATAACCCAACCTGCGACGGTTACGAGATCGAAGAGGGCGAATTCCGCATTAAAGGTTATGACGGCCCGATCGTTGAGTGTGAAAAATGTGGCTCTGAAATGCACCTGAAAATGGGGCGTTTCGGTAAATACATGGCCTGCACCAACGAAGAGTGTAAAAACACGCGTAAGATTTTACGTAACGGCGAAGTGGCGCCACCGAAAGAAGATCCGGTTCCGCTGCCAGAATTAGCGTGCGAAAAATCAGATGCTTATTTCGTGCTGCGTGACGGCGCTGCTGGCGTGTTCCTGGCTGCCAACACCTTCCCGAAATCTCGTGAAACGCGTGCACCGCTGGTGGAAGAGCTTTATCGCTTCCGCGACCGTCTGCCGGAAAAACTGCGTTATCTGGCGGATGCGCCACAGCAGGATCCAGATGGTAATAAGACAATGGTTCGCTTTAGCCGTAAAACCAAACAGCAATATGTCTCTTCGGAAAAAGACGGAAAGGCAACTGGCTGGTCAGCATTTTATGTTGATGGCAAATGGGTTGAAGGAAAAAAATAACCTTTAAGTCTGTCAGGTTTTTATAAACAAAGGGTCGCAAAAGCGGCCCTTTTTCATTGCATATTATTTTTTCTACATACCTATACACTAAAGCTATAAATGATATAGTGGTTATAGTTATCACTTTTTTTATTATTAAATCGTATTAGTCACCCGCCAGGTGTGACGAAAAAACGATGTTCTGATGGCGTCTAATTGGATGGTTTAACATGAAATTACAACAACTTCGCTATATTGTTGAGGTAGTCAATCATAACCTGAATGTCTCCTCAACGGCTGAAGGACTTTATACATCACAACCCGGGATCAGTAAGCAAGTCAGAATGTTGGAAGATGAGCTGGGCATTCAAATTTTTTCCCGTAGCGGTAAGCACCTGACGCAGGTAACCCCCGCAGGGCAGGAAATTATTCGTATTGCTCGTGAAGTGTTGTCAAAGGTCGACGCCATTAAATCCGTCGCCGGTGAGCACACCTGGCCTGATAAAGGTTCGCTGTATATTGCCACGACCCATACTCAGGCACGTTATGCGCTGCCAAATGTCATTAAAGGCTTTATCGAGCGTTATCCTCGAGTTTCTTTGCATATGCATCAGGGCTCGCCAACACAAATTGCTGATGCAGTCTCTAAAGGTAATGCCGATTTCGCAATTGCCACGGAAGCCCTGCATTTATATGAAGATTTAGTGATGTTGCCGTGCTACCACTGGAACCGGGCTATTGTGGTAACCCCGGATCATCCTCTGGCGGGCAAAAAGGAAATCACGATTGAAGAACTGGCGCAGTATCCGCTAGTAACCTATACCTTCGGCTTTACTGGCCGTTCCGAACTGGACACAGCCTTTAACCGCGCAGGGCTGACGCCGCGTATTGTCTTCACAGCAACTGACGCTGACGTCATTAAAACCTATGTCCGTCTTGGGCTCGGAGTAGGGGTGATTGCCAGCATGGCGGTCGATCCGGTTTCAGACCCCGATCTGGTGCGTGTCGATGCACATGATATCTTCAGCCACAGCACAACTAAAATTGGTTTTCGCCGTAGTACGTTTTTACGCAGCTATATGTATGATTTCATTCAGCGTTTTGCGCCGCATTTAACGCGAGACGTCGTTGATGCCGCCGTTGCACTGCGTTCCAATGAAGAAATTGAAGTCATGTTCAAAGATATCAAATTGCCAGAAAAATAATTACCCACGTTATTTCCGGCATCTTTTTATGTGACAAAGGTGCCGGAATATATCCTCTATTTATTTTTATTTGTTAGTCGCTCATAATATAAATATCCACAAATTTTTTACGGTAAATCGGGCTTAAAGTAGTGTCTATTTATCCGCGTTGCAAACTCCACTCTTCAAATATCTATTTCAGGTCAAAAGATTGAATTATTCACTGGAAACGATTCGTAAATTCGCTGGATTTTTGACTAAAGTTTCATTAGGATTTGTCCTATCATTTGATTAATTATACCAATCGTTTAGCGTCGTGCTGATAAGTGATGGCGATTATATGAGGTTAGCAATGCCTTCTGGAAATCAGGCCCCCCGCCGGGACCCTGAATTAAAACGCAAAGCCTGGCTTGCGGTATTTCTTGGTTCAGCGCTCTTTTGGGTGGTTGTCGCACTGCTGATTTGGAAAGTGTGGGGGTAACTATGGTTGTTCAGGAGCAACATCAGGAGCCGTCACCATTATGTCAGTACAATGACAATGAAACGGAAACGAAACGGGACTGTTCCGTCGTTTTACCCCATAGCTGGAAACTAACACCGCAACAGCAAGCCTTTATAGAGATGTTTGCTGAAGATGATCAGCAGAAACAATAATTATCATCATTCTTGTTAACCAATATATTAATGAATTAAACGGCTTTTAATACACCACAGCAATAACAGGTTGAGTTATCTCAACATAAAGTAATAACAGTTAAGGGTGTAGCCTATGATCACTACAAATATGAAATACTGGTCCTGGATGGGCGCATTTTTTCTGTCGATGCTATTCTGGGCCGAACTCCTCTGGATTGTTACTCACTAATCCCTGACCCCGCTGCGGCGGGGTTTTCTTTTACTTTGCCACAAGGCTTCTCCTCTTTTATCAATTTGAGTTGTTATCAAATCGTTACGCGATGTTTGTGTTATCTTTAATATTCACCCTGAAGAGAATCAGGGCATCGCAACCCTGTCATTAAGGAGGAGCTATGTCGTCAACCCTACGAGAAGCCAGTAAGGACACGTTGCAGGCCAAAGACAAAACTTACCACTACTACAGCCTGCCGCTTGCTGCCAAATCACTGGGTGATATCACCCGTCTGCCTAAATCACTCAAAGTTCTGCTCGAAAACCTGCTGCGCTGGCAGGACGGCAATTCGGTCACCGAAGAAGATATTCATGCGCTGGCGGGATGGCTGAAAAATGCCCATGCTGACCGTGAAATTGCCTACCGCCCGGCAAGGGTGCTAATGCAGGATTTTACCGGCGTGCCTGCTGTTGTTGATCTGGCGGCAATGCGCGAAGCGGTTAAACGCCTCGGCGGCGATACTGCGAAGGTGAATCCGCTCTCACCGGTCGATCTGGTGATTGACCACTCTGTGACCGTCGATCGCTTTGGCGATGATGAGGCATTTGAAGAAAACGTACGCCTGGAAATGGAGCGCAACCACGAGCGTTATGTGTTTCTGAAATGGGGACAACAGGCGTTCAGTCGTTTTAGCGTCGTGCCGCCAGGCACCGGGATTTGCCACCAGGTGAACCTGGAATATCTCGGTAAGGCTGTGTGGAGTGAGTTGCAGGAGGGTGAGTGGATTGCTTATCCGGATACGCTCGTCGGTACCGACTCGCACACGACAATGATCAACGGCCTTGGTGTGCTGGGCTGGGGCGTTGGTGGGATCGAAGCGGAAGCAGCGATGTTAGGTCAGCCAGTTTCCATGCTTATTCCTGATGTGGTGGGCTTTAAACTCACCGGTAAACTCCGTGAAGGCATTACCGCCACCGATCTGGTGCTGACCGTTACTCAGATGCTACGTAAACATGGCGTAGTAGGTAAATTCGTCGAATTTTACGGTGATGGCCTGGACTCACTGCCACTGGCTGATCGTGCGACCATTGCCAACATGTCGCCGGAATATGGTGCGACCTGCGGCTTCTTCCCAATCGATGCTGTCACTCTCGATTACATGCGGTTAAGCGGGCGTAGTGAAGACCAGGTTGAACTGGTTGAGAAATATGCTAAAGCGCAGGGGATGTGGCGTAACGCAGGTGATGAGCCGATTTTTACCAGTACGTTAGAACTGGATATGAATGACGTTGAAGCTAGTCTGGCAGGGCCAAAACGCCCACAAGATCGCGTTGCACTGCCCGATGTACCCAAAGCTTTTGCCGCCAGTAACGAACTGGAAGTGAACGCCACGCATAAAGATCGCGAGCCAGTCGATTATGTAATGAACGGGCATCAGTATCAGTTGCCGGATGGCGCAGTGGTTATTTCCGCGATAACGTCGTGCACCAACACCTCTAACCCCAGCGTGCTGATGGCCGCAGGTTTGCTGGCGAAAAAAGCCGTAACTATGGGCCTCAAGCGACAACCGTGGGTCAAAGCATCTCTCGCACCTGGCTCGAAGGTGGTTTCTGACTATCTGGCAAAAGCCAAACTGACGCCGTATCTTGATGAACTTGGCTTTAACCTTGTGGGCTATGGCTGTACCACCTGTATTGGTAACTCTGGTCCGTTACCGGATCCTATCGAAACCGCGATCAAAAAAGGCGATTTAACCGTTGGCGCGGTACTGTCTGGCAATCGTAACTTTGAAGGCCGTATTCATCCGCTGGTTAAAACCAACTGGCTGGCCTCGCCGCCGCTGGTAGTTGCCTATGCGCTGGCGGGAAATATGAATATCAACCTGGCTTCTGACCCTATCGGCCATGATCGCAAAGGCGATCCGGTATATCTGAAAGATATCTGGCCATCTGCTCAAGAGATTGCCCGCGCTGTTGCGCAAGTCTCTACTGAAATGTTCCGTAAAGAGTACGCGGAAGTTTTCGAAGGAACTGCAGAGTGGAAAGAGATTAAGGTTGTACGATCAGATACCTACGGATGGCAGGATGATTCAACCTACATTCGCTTATCACCTTTCTTTGATGAAATGCAGGCAACACCTGCGCCAGTGGAAGATATTCACGGCGCGCGAATTCTTGCAATGCTGGGTGATTCGGTTACCACTGACCATATCTCTCCGGCGGGCAGTATTAAGCCTGATAGCCCGGCGGGTAGATATCTACAAGGTCGTGGTGTTGAGCGTAAAGACTTTAACTCCTACGGTTCGCGTCGTGGTAACCATGAAGTGATGATGCGTGGCACGTTCGCCAATATTCGCATTCGTAACGAAATGGTGCCTGGTGTTGAAGGGGGGATGACGCGCCATCTACCAGGCAATGATGTTATCTCTATTTATGACGCGGCGATGCGCTATCAGCAGGAGAAAACACCGCTGGCGGTCATTGCCGGGAAAGAATATGGGTCAGGTTCGAGTCGAGACTGGGCGGCAAAAGGCCCGCGTTTGCTCGGTATTCGCGTGGTGATTGCCGAATCGTTTGAACGTATTCACCGTTCGAATTTAATCGGCATGGGCATTTTGCCGCTGGAGTTTCCGCAAGGTGTGACGCGTAAATCGTTAGGGCTGACGGGGGAAGAGAAGATTGATATTGCCGATCTGCAGAATCTTCAACCTGGCGCTACGGTTCCTGTGATACTAACGCGAGCTGATGGTGCTCAGGACGTTGTGCCATGCCGTTGTCGCATCGACACTGCAACGGAATTAACCTATTACCAGAACGACGGTATTTTGCATTATGTCATTCGTAATATGTTGAAGTAATTTAGCTTTATTTGCCGGATGATGGATCATCCGGCAAATATATTAAAACCGTAGCGAACAGAGTTATTTGTTGAGCAAATGGCCCATTTTCTCGGCTTTAGTATCGAGATAGTGTTCATTATTTGGGTTACGACCAACAATCAACGGCACGCGTTCAACAATGTTGATACCCGCTTCGGTCAGAATTTCGACTTTTTTCGGGTTGTTGGTTAACAGACGGACTTCATTGACGCCCAGTAACTTGAACATATCGGCGCAGAGGGTGAAATCACGTTCATCAGCGGCGAAACCTAACTGATGATTGGCCTCTACAGTATCGTAACCTTGATCCTGTAACGCATAAGCTCGGATTTTATTCAACAAACCGATGTTACGTCCTTCCTGACGGTGGTACAGCAAAATACCACGGCCTTCTTCGGCAATGTGTGTCAGTGCCGCTTCAAGCTGGAAGCCGCAATCGCAGCGCAAGCTGAACAGGGCATCACCGGTCAGACACTCAGAATGGACGCGTGCCAGGACAGGGGTATGTCCTGAAATATCGCCATAAACTAACGCGACATGATCGTGTCCGGTTGCCAGTTCTTCAAATCCCACCATCAGGAAATCGCCCCATGGGGTTGGCAGTTTGGCTTCTGCCACACGTTTAAGCTGCATGAAATTCTCCAGATAATGCTGGTTCTGTATTGGCTTATTTTGCCATAACGCGAAGGGGTTCTCCTAATCACGACGCGCCAATCGTTCACTGAATGGCACAAATCTGTCAATTTTTACTGGAGCAGGCATTTTCAGTTATGATTGTGGGAATTATAAAAAGGAGAGGCCATGCGTTCGATTGCCAGACGTACCGCAGTGGGAGCTGCACTATTACTTGTAATGCCGGTAGCTGTATGGATTTCTGGCTGGCGTTGGCAACCAGGAGATCAAAGTTGGCTGTTAAAAGCGGCCTTTTGGGTCACTGAAACCGTCACTCAGCCCTGGGGCGTCATTACACATCTGATTTTATTCGCTTGGTTTCTCTGGTGTCTGCGTTTTCGCCTCAAAGCCGCAATTATGCTGTTTACCATTCTGGCTGCGGCGATCCTCATTGGACAAGGAGTGAAATCCTGGATAAAAGATAAAGTTCAGGAGCCGCGTCCCTTTGTGATATGGCTGGAAAAAACACATCATATTCCGGTTGGGGAGTTCTACACTTTAAAACGTGCGGAACGCGGAAGTTTAGTGAAAGAACAGTTGGCTGCAGAAAATAATATACCGGGCTATTTACGCTCTCACTGGCAGAAAGAGACGGGTTTTGCCTTTCCTTCCGGTCACACCATGTTTGCTGCCAGTTGGGCGCTGCTGGCCGTTGGGTTACTGTGGCCGCGTCGGCGAACGTTCACCATTGCACTCTTGCTGGTTTGGGCCACGGGAGTCATGGGAAGCCGCCTACTGCTCGGGATGCATTGGCCGCGTGATTTGGTGGTGGCTACATTGATATCGTGGGCGCTGGTGGCGGTGGCAACCTGGCTTGCACAACGAATTTGTGGGCCACTAACACCACCTCCGGAAGAAAATCGTGAGATAGCGCAACGAGAAGAAGAAAGTTAACGCTGGTTGATTTTCTGATTTTCGCCCTTAAATCACCAACAATGCACGTAGTTGCCATTTCGCAGTCGGCGTGAAAATGGTACTTTAAAGGGCTATTGCGGTAAGTTGACCATAATTTATGCGCTCTAACCACATAACGGGAAGTAATGTGAAATATTTACTCATTTTCTTATTGGTGTTAGCGATTTTCGTGATCTCGGTCACATTAGGTGCGCAGAACGATCAACAGGTGACGTTTAACTATCTGTTAGCGCAAGGGGAGTATCGTATCTCTACTTTGCTGGCGGTATTGTTTGCTGCGGGTTTTGCTATCGGTTGGTTAATTTGTGGACTGTTCTGGCTGCGAGTTCGTGTTTCTCTGGCGCGTGCTGAACGTAAAATAAAGCGACTGGAAAACCAGCTTTCACCCGCGACTGATGTGGCGGTAGCGCCGCATGCGTCAGTGGCGAAGGAATAACCTTCTATGCTGGAGTTGTTGTTTCTGCTTTTGCCTGTAGCCGCTGCCTATGGCTGGTATATGGGCCGCAGAAGTGCGCAACAAAACAAGCAAGATGAAGCAAACCGCCTGTCGCGTGATTACGTGGCAGGGGTTAACTTTCTGCTTAGCAATCAACAAGATAAAGCGGTGGACCTGTTCCTCGATATGCTCAAAGAGGACACCGGCACTGTTGAAGCCCACCTTACGCTCGGAAACTTGTTCCGATCCCGTGGCGAAGTCGATCGCGCAATTCGCATCCACCAAACCTTAATGGAAAGCGCCTCGCTGACCTATGAACAGCGCCTATTGGCAATTCAGCAACTGGGTCGTGATTACATGGCTGCCGGGTTGTACGATCGTGCGGAAGATATGTTTAATCAATTGACTGATGAAACTGACTTCCGCGTTGGCGCATTGCAACAACTCCTGCAAATCTACCAGGCCACCAGTGAATGGCAAAAGGCGATCGATGTCGCCGAACGTTTGGTTAAGCTGGGTAAAGATAAACAGCGGGTTGAAATAGCTCATTTCTATTGTGAATTGGCTCTTCAATACATTGCCAGCGACGATCTCGATCGAGCCATGACGTTGCTGAAAAAAGGGGCTGCGGCCGACAAAAACAGCGCGCGCGTATCCATCATGATGGGGCGTGTATTTATGGCCAAAGGCGAGTACGGCAAAGCGGTCGAAAGCCTGCAACGCGTTATTTCTCAGGACAGAGAACTGGTCAGCGAAACGCTGGAAATGCTGCAAACCTGCTATCAGCAACTGGGTAAAACTGCCGAATGGGCCGAGTTTCTCCAGCGAGCGGTGGAAGAAAATACGGGTGCTGATGCTGAACTGATGCTTGCTGACATCATTGAGTCGCGTGATGGGAGCGATGCAGCTCAGGTTTATATTACGCGCCAGTTGCAACGTCACCCCACCATGCGCGTGTTCCACAAATTGATGGATTACCATCTCAATGAAGCGGAAGAAGGGCGTGCAAAAGAGAGTCTGATGGTGCTGCGCGATATGGTTGGTGAGAAGGTACGCAGTAAGCCGCGTTATCGCTGCCAGAAGTGCGGTTTTACCGCTTATACCCTCTACTGGCATTGTCCGTCCTGTCGGGCCTGGTCGACCATTAAACCAATTCGCGGTCTGGACGGCCTGTAATTTTTAAAAAAAATCGACTTTAGTTACAACATACTAATAGTTGTTTGCAACAAATGTGCTTCGGTAACTCCTACATGGAAAAGCCTCGCAGGGGAGAAATCGCAACTGTTAATTTTTTATTTCCACGGGTAGAATGCACGCCGTTTACCTTTTTCGCGCCACTTCCGGTGCCCATCATCAAGAAGGTCTGGTCATGACGTTAACTGCTTCATCTTCTTCCCGCGCTGTTACGAGCTCTTCCGTCGTTGTTGCCCTCGATTATAATAATCGGAATGCCGCGTTGGCATTTGTCGACAAAATCGACCCACGCGATTGTCGTCTGAAAGTTGGCAAAGAGATGTTTACGCTGTTTGGTCCACAGTTTGTCCGTGAACTGCAAGAGCGTGGTTTTGATATCTTCCTTGACCTGAAATTTCACGACATTCCCAACACAGCAGCGCACGCCGTGGCCGCAGCGGCTGACTTAGGTGTGTGGATGGTGAATGTTCATGCCTCTGGCGGGGCGCGAATGATGACCGCAGCTCGTGAGGCGCTGGTTCCGTTTGGCAAAGACGCGCCGTTGTTAATAGCGGTAACTGTGCTGACCAGCATGGAATCAAGCGATCTGGCGGACCTCGGCGTGACACTGTCACCAGCAGATTATGCAGAACGTCTGGCAGCGCTGACACAAAAATGTGGTCTTGATGGCGTGGTGTGTTCTGCCCAGGAAGCCGTTCGTTTTAAACAAGCGTTTGGTCAGGACTTCAAACTGGTTACGCCGGGTATTCGTCCGCAGGGAAGTGATGCTGGCGACCAGCGCCGCATTATGACGCCAGAACAGGCGCTGGCGGCTGGGGTTGATTATATGGTGATTGGTCGCCCGGTGACGCAATCTGCGGACCCAGCGCAAACGCTGAAAGCGATCAACGCCTCGTTACAGCGGAGTGCATAATGAGTGATTCCAACAGCCGTCTGGTCTATTCAACGGAGACTGGACGTATCGATGAACCGAAAGTGGCCCCTGTACGGCCTAAAGGTGACGGCGTTGTGCGTATTCAACGTCAAACCAGCGGCCGCAAAGGTAAGGGTGTTTGCCTGATTACTGGTGTTGATCTCGATGAAGCTGAACTGACAAAGCTAGCGGCAGAACTGAAGAAAAAATGCGGGTGCGGAGGGTCAGTAAAAGAGGGAATTATCGAAATTCAGGGAGATAAGCGTGATTTATTAAAATCAATGCTCGAAGCGAAAGGTATGAAGGTAAAGCTCGCTGGCGGTTAACAAAAAAAGCCACGGAAATATTCCGTGGCTTTCGTTTATTTTACTGTGTGTATTATTCAGTTATTTCGTACTGAACAGAGTTAAGCGTATTATAATTGCGAGTCGCTAATCGACATTTATTTACGATTATTTACCGACCTGGTGGCCAATAATACCACCGACTGCTGCGCCGCCTAACGTACCCAGCGTGCTACCGTCAGTCAGTACTGCACCACCTAAAGCACCTGCACCCGCACCGATTGCGGTATTGCGATCTCGTTTAGACCAGTTGGAACAGGCACTCAGAGACATAGCCAGCGTAATCGCCAGAACAGCCGCGGTCATTTTTTTGCTCGTTACAAACATAATACTCTCTCCTGAATTTATGATTCACGGAAGTAAGCTCTCTTTAACTATAATAGTTAAGATGCTTTCTGAAAAAGTTATTTTCCGTGAAATCCTCTCGCGCAGGGTTATATCACGCAGGTGACAGTCACTTCCTGTTATATCGCTAATGTTAATTTTATGACTTTGAGGTTTTAAGTACAGGTAAATAGTCTTAATTAACAGCCAGGAATCATCTTAGAGCGGATGATTTGCAAAACGGCAAATCATCCATAGAGGAGGGGGAATTAATTATCGACGACGTGAACCGTCAGTTTATTATGCTCAAGATGCAACAGGTGGCTGGCAGGTATCTTCGAGTCGGTGATGACCCGTTTGATTTTCTCAACAGGGCCAATGGAGTAAGAATGTACGGCACCAAATTTTGAGCTGTCCGTCAGAACTATTGCTTCGCACTCTTTTTCCAGCACTGCATTGACCACGTCGGTACGCATCATGTCGCGCCCAGTAAATCCAGTTTCAGGTTGCCAGCCATCAATACCAATAAATGCCTTACTGAAATGAACCTGCTGGATACACTGACGTGTCAGAGGGCCAACCATGCTTTCGCTTTTTTTCTGGTACACGCCACCGAGTAAAATGACTTCACAGGGGGCGTCTTTCAACAAATGCGCAATGTAGCTGCTAACCGTAATGATGGTTACATCTTTCTTCTGTTCGCCTAACGTGCGAGCCAGAAGGGCATTGCTGCTGCCATTTTCAATAAAGATAGTTTCACCTGGTTGAACCAGAGAGGCCGCAAACTCAGCAAGTTCACGCTTCAGCGTATAATTACTCATCATCCGGGTTTCAACATCATCGCTATCAAGCGAAACCGCAAAACCATGTGCACGGCGCAGATAACTCAGTTTTTCGAGGGTGTTGAGATCCTGGCGAATAGTAACTTCAGAAACACCAGTGGCTTTTGCCAGTTCGGTTACGCTAACCTGACCCTGGTCAATGACCATCTGTAGAATTTTTTGTTGTCGGGAATTCATCGCTGTAATTCTTATAACGTTATAATATTCAATAAAAAAGCTGACGCGCCTGGCATCCTTTTCTGCTAAATGGAAAGCCTGAAAGCACGACTGTTAAATCTCCCACGGTGCCTTCGGGATGTCTGGCGTAGATGCAGCAACCTGGCGCAAGAGTTCTGCTTTAAGTATCTCGAGATTATGGATCGCAGAGTGGTGATCGCCCGCCACAAGGATATCTAACACAATATCAATACGTTCGGCAACGCGCTGGGCATCAAATTCAGACATGAGGGCATCCTTATGGCAAATAAAGGTAAAAATGAATAATGCAAAAATTGCCCCTAAAAGAAAAGCGTATAGTGGCAAAGGCCAATTTTCATTCGAGAAAATGACATGTGATAAGATTATATATCGCTAATTATATACATTCGTCTCTTTATAAGCGTTTCAGGTAACGTTTAAACCAACGTTCGAAGGCCACGGCAGGCATTGGTTTGGCAAACAAAAATCCTTGTCTCTCATTGATGCCGTTTTTGGTCAAAAAGGCATCTTCTTTTGCGCTTTCCACGCCTTCGGCGATGACTTGCAGATTCAATGCCTGGGCGACGGCGACAATCGCGCGCACTAATGACTGCGAGACAGGTTGTTTGTGAATATTACGGACAAAAGCCTGGTCAAGTTTAATCGCATCAATGGGAAAGCGGGCCAGTTGCGAAAGCGAAGAGTAGCCGGTGCCAAAATCATCCAAATGCACTTGTGCGCCTAACTGACTAAATTGCTGAATAACGCAGAGGGCGAGATCATCATTTTCTATCAGACAGCTCTCAGTTAACTCGATATCAATAGGGCAGTATTCAAAATTCAGTTCTTGAAGAACCTGTTTCAGATCGGTAAAAAGAGTTTGATCGGCAAACTGGCGAGCAGAGATGTTCACCGCGACTCGCAGATTAATGCCTTTGTCACGCCATTTCGCTATCTGACGCACCACCTCGAGAATCACCCAACGTCCTAATGGAACAATTAGCCCAGACTCTTCTGCATAGGAAATAAAGTCTAACGGGGGAATTAGTCCGCGTTCAGGCGACTGCCAGCGCACCAACGCTTCCAGACTTCTTACTTCACCTCGCCAGGTGATTTTCGGTTGATAGTGAATAACTAACTGATCGTTTTCCAGTGCCTTGCGCAGGTTGGTATCAAGCCAGAGATATTCGAAAACCCGTTGGTTCATTTCTGGCGAAAAAACACAGAATTGTCCGCGTCCACCTTCTTTTGCGGTGTACATTGC
Organism: Escherichia sp. E1V33; assembly: GCF_004211955.1. Classification (GTDB taxonomy): domain Bacteria; phylum Pseudomonadota; class Gammaproteobacteria; order Enterobacterales; family Enterobacteriaceae; genus Escherichia. The sequence continues at coordinate 75,197 of NZ_RHJI01000009.1, read as the reverse complement.
GGTATCGGCATGGCGAATAATGGCTGCGCTGTCCATACCATGTTGTGGCGAAAGTGAAATACCGACGGAACAGCCTGTATAGACTTCTATTAAACCAATGCGGAAGGGTTGGCGAAGCCGGGTTAAAATACGCGATGCCATCGCTTCCAGTGCGCTTTGTGATGTATTGGGCGCCAGCACCAGAAACTCATCCCCGCCAGGACGAGCCAGCACCTGATCCTGTTCAAGGCAGCTTAAAATGGCCAGTGACACCTCACGTAACAACTGGTCGCCAAATAAATGCCCGTAAGCGTCGTTTACCTTTTTAAAATTGTCTAAATCAAGGTATACAACACCAACTTTACAGTCGTCAGCCTGATTAATAGCATGATCGATTAACTCCTGCATGGCGTTACGATTCGGCAGTCCGGTGATGCTGTCGGTATTTGCCAGTATGCGGAGCCGTTCCTGGGCGCGACGCTCTTCGGTAATATCGGTACCGGAGCAGATTAAATAGATCTCATTTTTGCCGCTACCGCTGTGCACAAATTTATTGCGAAACAGAAATAGCCGTTGACCTTTGCGCGTTGGTATCCAGAGCTCAATTTCATAAGCATTGCCACTGCGAAAAAAGCCACGGTTATTACGGCTGGATGCTGCAGCTTCACGACGACTCATAAACAGCTTAAATACGCTTTGCCCAATGACATCGTGCTCTTTGAAACCTGTGTATTCTTCACATAATCGGTTAAAACGTTGGATATTCCCCCGGCTGTCAAGAATGACTATCGCGGAATGAGCTTCAGACACTACCTGTTCAGCAAAAGAGAGTCCATGCGATAAATCGCGGGCTACTGCAAGTGTGTCATGCCATGCAAACGCGTTGCCTCCCCACTCGCGCTTATTGATTTTTCGTCCAACCAGATGCACAGAAAGATCGCTCTCATTGACGGTCAGACTCATCATCAGGCTGGAAGTGATGACCGTCATTTCCCTGATGCGAGCAGCCTGTTCGGCAGTTAACTGCAAAGTACGTTCAGGTTCTGTGGTTTCGGCGGCGGAAAAGCGCAAAACATCGCTGCTTTCCGACAAACGCCAGTATGGGTTGTGCGATCCGAGAAAGTTGTACAACGTTGTGGACTCCCTAACTGTTTTCATGAAGCGTGTCTTCCGGTTAACAGCGGAGTTCGCGATTAAAAGAAAGGTCCAACACGACTTACATAAAATTAGCGACGGCTAAACGTATTGTTTTATTTATATATTTATTTGTAATCCAGTTTTGGAAAAACGCCAGTTTACAAACGAAAGTCTGTGAAAAAAATCTGGGGGGATAAAAACGAATGCGGAGAAGAATAAAGTAAACGGCCCATCCGTAATGAATGGGCCGCAAAATAATATTACGCTACCGGACGAGCAATAATGCTGCGAGTTTCCATGCGAACTTCGGCAATAGTGACGTCGATAACATCAGTTACCTTGTAAACCGTTTCACCTTTAATCTGCACGGTGCCGTTTTCCTGGCTGCAAACCAGTTCATCGCGCACGGCGTGTAAGAATGGTGCAGGAATAAAGGCGATAGCGCCATTATCAACCAGACGCACTCGCATGCCGCCACGGCTGATATCAACGATTTCCGCTGCAAAACGGGTGTCGGTCCCGGCTTTGTCTTTCAGGAAACGGGCGTATAACCAGTCACCGACATCACGCTCCGCCATCCGGTTGAGACGACGACGTTCAGCCATTTGTGCGGTGATATCATCCTGCGGACGCGTTGCCGTTTCGCCTTTAATAATCGCTTTCAGCAGGCGATGGTTGATCATGTCGCCATATTTACGGATCGGCGAGGTCCAGGTGGCATACGCTTCCAGGCCGAGGCCAAAGTGAGGGCCTGGCTCAGTGCTGATTTCGGCAAAGGACTGGAAACGACGAATACGGCTGTCGAGGAAACCGGTCGGTTGCGCATCCAGTTCGCGACGCAGCTTGCAGAAACCATCCAGCGTGAGCACTTCTTCAGCATCGACATGCAGGCCGTGCGTTTTTAGCAATGCTGCAAGCGCTTCAGCATTTGCCGGATCAAAGCCCATATGCACGTTATAGATGCCAAAACCGAGCTTATCGCGCAGTACGCGGGCAGCACAAATGTTAGCCGCAATCATCGCTTCTTCGACGATACGGTTGGCGATACGACGAGGCTCTGCGACAATATCCAGCACTTCACCTTTTTCACCGAGAATAAAACGGTAATCCGGGCGATCTTTAAACACCAGTGCATGGTTATGGCGCCACTCACCGCGACGCTGACAAATTTGCGCCAGGAGGCGAATTTGTTCGGCAATTGCCTCACTGTCTGGCTGCCAGTCGCCGGTGTTTTCCAGCCAGTCGGAAACCTGGTCATAAACCAGTTTCGCTTTGGACTCGATAGTAGCGGCAAAGAATTCGATATTATCTTCAATGGTGCCATCAGCAGAGAGCGTCATCCGACACGCCAGTACCGGGCGAACTTCATTGGCGCGCAGTGAGCAGAGATCGTCGGAAAGCTCACGCGGCAGCATTGGAATGTTGAAACCTGGCAGATAGTTGGTGAATGCACGAACTTTTGCCGCCTTGTCCAGCTTGCTACCTTCTGCAATCCACGCGGTTGGATCGGCAATCGCCACGATCAGTTGCAGTTTGTCATCCGGGAGAGCCTTCGCGAAGAGGGCGTCATCCATATCTTCCGTGCTGGCGCTATCGATGGTGACAAAATCCAGTGCAGTCAGATCTTCGCGCACCAGACCTTCGTCGAGCATTTCAGTAGCAACGCCGTTCGGCGCTTCTTTTTCCAGGTTATGACGCGCCAGAGTTACCCACCACGGTACGAAGTGATCGTCGCCAAAAGTGATGTACTGCGTGAGTTCTGCATAGAAAGAACGATCGCCTTTCAATGGATGACGGCGCATTTCGGCAACCGCCCAGTCGCCTTCTTTAAACTCGTGGTTCAGGCCACGGGCAGCGCGGCAAGGAATGGCGTCTTTTAAGAGTGGATGATCAGGAATGATGGCCAGACGGTCATTTTTGCCCTGAACTTTACCCACGAAACGAGTCAGAAACGGTTCAACCAGTTCTTCTGGCTCTGCGGATTCACGCTCTTTTTCACTGTGGATCACCGCGATAATTCGGTCGCCATGCATGACTTTTTTCATTTGCGGCGGCGGAATGAAATAACTTTTCTGTGCATCGACTTCCAGGAAGCCAAAGCCTTTTTCAGTGGCTTTTACCACCCCTTCAGCGCGGGGCGTCTGGGAATGCAGTTGCTGTTTAAGCTGCGCTAGCAGCGGGTTGTCCTGAAACATAATTGTCTATTTTCGTGGCCATTAGAGCGGCTGACAGTTTTACGCGATTCTGCCTGACGCAGCAAGGTTAATATGTTTCACCCAACGCGATTTTTAAGCGATTGATCCAGCCACAAAGCCCGCTCCATACCAACAGATTAATAACCTGCGTTGATGATATTTCGTGTTCGAGTAATGGGCTTAACTGGGCGGCGCTAAAGCGATCGGGTGCTCGGGTCAGCCATTGTATCGCCTGAACGGTGGCGCGCTCAACAGAATGACGGTCAGCCCATTGGTTAATTTCATTTTCGCCCTGACGTAGAATGGGGATTGCCTCTTTATATTCTTTTGTTGAATGTGTTTGGGTAGCGAAGCAGGTACTGCTGCCATTAATCCGCGCGGTTAACAACGTTGCAAGTTGATGGCTGGGTTTTGCTCTAACCAATGTGCTGGTGAATAGCTCCTCAAGACGTGAAAGTAGAGCAGGGTGAAGGTTGAGTATTTCGGTCAGTTGGCAGAGTTCAACCGTCGAACTGTTCACCGCATCTTCAGATGATTTTTCTACGGCGTAGCAGGTACGCCAGCGAGTTGATTCATTCGCAAACAGTGAAGTATCGGCATAGTTTTGCATCTCCAGACCGGGTAGCCAACGTACTGGTTGCTCGAGATAAGCCTGCAATGTGGCAATCACTCGCGCCTGAAAACCGACAAAGCCAATAATTTGGTTAATGAACACACAGTCCCAGGCGGTAAGGCCGACATCTTTAAGATGCTCACGGGAGCGGCCGTCAATAATAGATGGAGAGAAGGCCAGTTGGCGGGCATATTGTGTGATTTGCGCCAGCCGATGATTGCTCTCCCTGGAGGAATCCGGTCCGGGAAGCGGTGTCAGGCGCGCGGAATAGTAGTTACACAACCGCTGAACGCCGCAGACCTGGGCAACCGTCAGGGCTGTAGACAGACGTTCATAAGCGGTGAATGTCTGCAATCGGGTCACTGCCAGCTGATCCGGGAACAAATCTCCAGCAAGTGCACGTGCGGGTGCCAGCCATGACTGAAAGGGGGCCAGCGTTTGTTCCTCAAGAATCACGTCGAGCAAAAAAGGGTCGTTGACCTTTGCGGCTTCGGGGACAAGTGGCAGAACGTTATGCTCTGAAGTGCTGGATTGGATCTCGTGATACCAGTGGCTTTTGCCTGAACTGTGGCGTTGTTCCATGGGCGCTCCTTGGTCATAACGGAAATCGTTATCCTGACTCAAGGCGGGAAGGGGAGAAAGACGGATCGGCGATAACAAATATCAGAAAGATATAACAGAGAAAACGGGCGACAGAGCGCCGCCCATCTTGACCAACTGAATGATTATTTCAGTTCCAGTTCGTTCATTGCAGCGATGCTGAAACCGCCGTCAACGTGGACCACTTCGCCGGAGATACCGGCAGAGAGATCGGAGCACAGGAACGCTGCGGAGTTACCCACATCTTCAATGGTAACGGTACGACGAATCGGCGTAACGGCTTCGCAGTGTGCCAGCATTTTACGGAAGTCTTTGATGCCAGAAGCGGCCAGCGTACGGATCGGGCCTGCGGAGATGGCGTTAACACGAACGCCTTCCGGCCCCATTGCGTTGGCCATATAGCGCACGTTAGCTTCCAGAGACGCTTTCGCCAGACCCATAACGTTGTAGTTCGGAATAGCGCGCTCAGCGCCCAGGTAGGAAAGGGTCAGCAGAGCAGAACCCGGATTCAGCATGGAGCGGCAAGCTTTTGCCATTGCAACAAAGCTGTAAGAGCTGATGTCGTGGGCAATTTTGAAGCCTTCACGGGTAACGGCGTTAACATAGTCGCCATCCAGCTGATCGCCTGGTGCAAAACCAATAGAGTGTACAAAGCCGTCAAACTTCGGCCAGACTTTACCCAGTTCAGCGAACATGGTGTCGATGCTGGCATCTTCTGCAACATCGCACTGCAGAACGATGTCAGAACCCAATTGAGCGGCAAATTCTTCTACGCGGCCTTTCAGTTTGTCGTTCTGGTAGGTGAATGCCAGTTCAGCTCCTTCGCGGTGCATCGCCTGAGCGATACCGTAGGCGATGGATAGTTTGCTGGCAACACCGGTTACCAGAATGCGCTTACCGGAAAGAAAACCCATAGCTTTAATCCTTATTGTTGATGCTTGTTGTGCCTGAAAATCAGGCGATTCGTCGTTTTAGTAAACAGTACGAACAGATAAACGGTTATTATAATCAACCTGGCTGTGGGTGGCTATAGTTGCCAGGTCCGACCGGAGCAGGGCGCGGGCATTGGTGTATGCTTTTCCCCTCACCCTAACCCACTCCCCAGAGGGGCGAGGGGACTGCCTTGTGCGCGATTGATGTGTCGTGCAGGTTTGTTGCAAATTGTATTAACCGCTCTTTGCTGAACATTTTTATCGCAGCTGCACCAGGCACGTACAGCCCCCTCGCCCTTTCAGGGTGAGGGTTGGGGTGAGGGTGACCGGCGGTTCAGTTCCTGCAGAATAATCTCCAGCACCGCCTCCTCATTACAATCAACCTCGTTATTCCAGAAACGCAGCACGGTCCAGCCCTGCGACTCAAGCCAGCGTGTGCGCTTGGTATCATAGGCAACTGCCAAATCATGCTGCCCTCCATCCAGCTCGACTACTACACGCGCCGAGCAGCAGGCAAAATCAAGAATGTAATTCCCCACCGGATGTTGTCGACGAAATTTAAAGTCACAAAAGCGGCGGCTGCGAAAATATCGCCATAGTTTGCGTTCTTGCGGGGTTAGAGTGCGTCTTAAATCACGGGCATTTGATTTTATTTTATCCATCCGCCCATTCTGACAAGAATTAATCCCTTGTCAGAATGAGGTGAATAATCTGGAAGGAGGGTTCAGATAATCAGCGATCTTTACGCCATGCATCCGCCGTCAGCGCTTCGCCAAAGTGGCCGGAAATGAGCCGCTTGGTAAGTTCATGCAGCGGCGACGCCAACACATCCGCAGTACTACCGCGTTCGACGACTTCGCCCTGATGCATCACCAGAACCTGGTCGCTGATGTGCTTCATCATCCCGATATGCTGGGTAACATAAATATACGAAATGCCTTGTTTCTCTTGTAACTCCAGCATCAGATTAATTAACTGCGAACGCATCGACATATCCAGCGAGGCGAGGGCTTCATCGGCAATAATGACCTTGGGGCGCAATATCAGTGCGCGCGCCAGACCAAGACGCTGTTTTTGCCCTGGTGCCAACATATGCGGATAGTAACTGACGTGATCCGGCAGCAGTCCGACCATTCGCATTGTTTCAATTATCTGTTTCCGACGCTGTTCCGGTTCCAGGTCTGTATTCAAACGCAGTGGAAAATCAAGGATCTGCGAAATACGTTGACGCGGATTCAATGAAGTCGACGGATCCTGAAAAATCATGCGAATACGCTGGCTTCGGAAGGAATAATCACCAAAATGTAGAGGGTGATCGTCAATCAATAACTCGCCGCTGGTTGGCTCAATCATTCCTGCCAGCATCTTTGCCAGCGTCGATTTACCGGAACCGTTCTCACCAATAATCGCCAACGTCTGGCGTTCACGCAGCGTAAAGCTCAATGGTTTTACCGCTTCGACTGTCTGACGGCGAAACCAGCCGGTCCTGTAGCGGAACGTTTTGCTTAAATTACGCACTTCGAGCAGAGTTTCTATCATCTCACTCTTTCTCCATGTTCAGAGGGAAATGACAGGCATAAAGATGATTTTTCGCCCCCGTCAAACGTGGCGTCACAATGCATTCTCGTTGTGCATAAGGGCAACGCGGCCCCAGACGACAACCAATCGGTAATTGTTCCAGCAGCGGAATTGCGCCCGGCAAGGTATTGAGGCGACTTTTGTGCGGCATCGCGCTGCCGAAGTCTGGTATCGCGCGGATCAGCGCCTGGGTATAAGGATGATGCGGCATTGTCACCAACTCCTTACTTGGCGCGGTTTCCACTGTCTGGCCACAATAAAGCACATTGATTTTATCCGCCCATTGGCTAAGCATTTGTAAGTCATGGCTGATAAGCAAAATAGTGGTGTTGCTGTTTTGGTTGAGACGCGTCAGCAGGCGGAAAATTTGCGCCTGGGTTGTTGGCTCCATCGAGTTGGTCGGTTCGTCAGCAATCAGCAGACGCGGTTGATTCGCCAGTGCAATGGCAATCATCACTTTCTGGCATTCACCTTCGGTCAACTCATAGGGAAAACTGCGCATCGCATCTTTATGATCTTTAATCCCCACGCGGTGTAGCAGCTCAATGGCGCGACGTTTGCGCCAGCCAAAACGCTGCCACCAACGGCCTTTATAGGTCCAGGCCGGGATGTTTTGCATCAACTGACGACCGACACGTTCTGAAGGGTCAAGACACGACTGCGGCTCCTGGAAAATCATCGACACGTTGTGTCCAACCAGTTTGCGCCGCTCGCGTGCGGAGAGACGCAGCAAATCGATATCATCAAAACGCATTCGGTCAGCGGTAACACGCCAGTTATCTTTATTCACCCCACAAATCGCTTTCGCAATCAAACTTTTGCCGGAGCCAGATTCGCCAACAAGACCGCGGATTTCACCTTCGGTTAAGGTCATACTTACCCGGTCAACGGCTTTAACCCACTCATCCCCGGTTTTAAATTCAATGGTCAGGTTACGAATATCGAGTAATGGCATTATTCCACCCCCGCAATAATTGCACGACGGACACCGTCGCCAAGGAGGTTAACCAACAGCACGCTAATCATAATTGCCGCACCTGGCAGCATTACGGTCCACGGGGCGACATAAATCAGTTCCAGCGCATCACCGAGCATCGCTCCCCATTCAGGCGAGGGGAGTTGTGCGCCGAGATCGAGAAAGCCCAACGCGGCGATATCGAGAATTGCCATCGACAGTGCGCGGGTGATCTCAGTGACCAGCCCGGCGGTGATGTTTGGCATCACAGCAAACCAGAGAATATTCAGCGTCGTTGCGCCATCCAGACGAGCGGCGATAACGTACTCTTTTTCCAGCTCGTCATGCACCATGCTGTAAATTGAACGCACCATACGCGGCAGCAGTGCCAGCCAGACGGCAAACATGGCGTGTGACAAACTCGGTCCGGCAAATGCCACTACGATAATCGCCAACAGCAGGGACGGAATCGCCAGTAAGGTATCCAGAATATGGTTAAGCACCGCTGAGCGTAGGCCGTGCGTCGCCCCGGCGAAGGTGCCCAGTACCAGGCCACAGATCGTCGCGGCAAGCGTCACCATAAATGCGCCACCTACGGTTGGCGCAGCTCCGCTCAGTAAACGGCTTAAAACATCGCGTCCGAGGTCGTCAGTCCCCAGGAAGAAAGAAACTTCGCCATAGCGCGACCATGACGGTGGCAATAATTGATAACCGAGAAATTGCTGGTCGATGCCGTAAGGCGCAAACCAGCCGCCAAAAATACAAAGTACAGCCAGCCCCGCGCAGCCGTACAGGCCGACCATCGCAGAGGCGTCACTATAAAATTTGCGCCAGGCAGTACGCAGCGTGCCCGGCGGGCGCTTCTCGCTGTATACGCTATCGTAAGGCATACCATTCCTTATGTTTCAGAGGGTTAGCCATGGCACCCAAAATATCAGATATCACGTTAATAATAATGACCAATGAACCGCACACCATCACTCCGGCGGAAATCGCCGCATAATCTTGTTGGCGGATGGCGTTAATTAACCAGCGCCCCAATCCTGGCCAGCTAAATACCATTTCGGTGATCATTGCCAGCGTCAGCATAGTGGAAAACTGTAAACCCAGACGTGGAATGACTGGCGGCAACGCGTTATGCAGCACGTGGCGACGCAGAATGGTAAAACGAGACAATCCTCGGGTCGCTGCCGCTTTTACATAGTTCTGGTCATACACTTCGATAGTGCTGATACGCATCAGTCGGATCACTTCGGTCGTTGGCGCAACCGACAGGGTAATGACCGGAAGCACCATATGGCGAAGTGCACTCATGATCATTTCATCCCGCCACGGCGAGTCCGAAAGCCAGGCGTCAATCAGCGCAAAACCGGTAATTGGTTTCACTTCATAGAGCAGATCGAAACGCCCGGAAACGGGTAGCCAGCCCAACGTCAGTGAACAAAACAGCGTCAGCAGTAACGCGAGCCAGAAAACCGGGATGGAAAAACCCAGCAACGCGATGGCGTTGATCAAGTTATCTTGCCACTTATGGCGTGTAATCCCGGCAATCATCCCCACTGGGATCCCGACAATCAGCGCAAAACCGAAGGCGAGGATGCACAACTCCATCGTTGCCGGAAAGACTTCTTTTAACTGTTCAGCAATAGGCTGGCCGTTAATGCTGGAAACACCAAAATCCCAGTGGATCAGTCCGTTAAACCAGAACACCCAGGCATTCCACAGTGACGCGCCTTGTAACGGCGCGTGTGGAGTGAAATAGCTCAAACTGAAGCCAACAAAGGTCAGCAGGAACAAGGTGACGATTAATAACAAAATACGACGTAAGGTGAAGATAATCATGGTTTTTTCACCTCTTCTTGCTTCTCGCGATACACACCAGCAAAGGAGGCGTTACCAAACGGGCTAAGTACCAGACCTTTGATATCGTACCGATAGGCCTGCAAACGCAATGACGACGCCAGCGGCAAAATAGGTAATTCCTGCGCCAGAATACTCTGCGCTTCGTCATAGGCTTCAATGCGCGCCGCCAGTTGCTGCGAGGAGAGCGCCTTACGCAATACGCTGTCGAATTTCGGATCGCACCAGTGGGCGAGGTTGGTCTGCGAATGAATTGCTGCGCAGCTCAGTAACGGACGGAAGAAACTGTCCGGGTCGTTACTGTCCGTCGCCCAACCGGATAACGTCAGATCATGGCTCATATCCATCAACCGCGCCTCCTGAAAACGACCTTCTACCGGTACAATCACCACTTTCACGCCAACCTGCGCCATATCCGCCTGAATCAGTTCGGCGGTTTTCAGCGGACTGGGGTTCCATGCCTGCGAGCGCGTCGGCACCCACAGCTTCAGCGTTAAGTTTTCCAGCCCCAACGCTTTCAGTTGTTCTCGCGATTTCGCAGGGTTGTATTCAGTAATTTTAGCCTCGTTGTCATAAGCCCACGAGGCGCGCGGTAAAATAGAAGCCGCAGTTTCAGCCGTACCATAATAGATGGATTGCATCAGGCGCTGGTTATTGATAGCCAACGCCAGAGCATGGCGGACAGCCGGATTATTTAGCGGCGGTTTAGCGGTGTTAAACGCCAGATAGGCGACGTTCATCCCCGGACGCAGCGTTAAACGCAAACGCGGGTCGTCGCGCAAAATGGATAACTGGCTGGCGGCAGGCCAGGCCAGGACGTCGCATTCCCCGGTCAAGAGTTTCGACAATCGTCCTGTACCACCGGAACCTAAATCCACCACCACTTGTGGCATCAAAGGTTTGCCACGCCAGAAGTCATCATGACGTTGTAAGCGAATATATTGCCCGGCGCGGTATTCCGACAATTGATACGGTCCGGTGCCGACCGGCTGACGGTCGAGTTGCTCCTGGCGATCTTCTTTCTCTAATTTCTGGGCGTATTCGGCAGACATTACCGATGCATAATGGGTCGCCAGATGCCACAAAAAAGATGCATCAGGCTGGGCGAGACGGAACTCAACGGTATGATTATCCAGCTTGCGGACGCTTTTAACGTTATCGGCAAATTGCAGACTGTCGAAATAGGGGAAGTTACTACCGTTGACGTTATGCCACGGGTTATTGCGGTCAAAAATCCGTTGGAAGGTAAACACCACATCATCAGCATTCATTTTGCGAGTGGGAGTAAACCAGGCGGTTTTTTGAAACGGGACATCGCGACGCAGATGGAAGCGATAAGTCGCGCCGTTGTCGAGCACTTCCCAGCTTTCGGCAAGTTCTGGCATCAGGCGATAGGTATACGGATCGACATCCAGCAGTCGATCATAAAACTGGGCGGCAAGGGTATCGACAATTAACCCACTGCTCGCTTTGGATGGGTTAAAGGTGTTGACTTGCCCGCTGACGCAATAGACAAAACCGCTGTCGCGGATATCAGCATGCGGGGTGGGTTCAGGCGCGGCTATTGCCTGACCACTCACAAGTCCAGCAATCACCAAAAGAGACGATAATACCTGGCGCATAATATTAAGGGATTTTATGTAAAGAGGCTATCTTACTAATATTTAATGACATTTGCCATTACCGTTTGTGTTCAGGGGTCGTAATGAGGGCCGTGTGGTTGGTCGTTGAACAGGTGGCGTCGCCATCTGTTCAACATTCGTACCCGTGATTTCTCTATAACTATAACTCACAGAACATCTTAGCGAGGAACGGAGCGGTACGATCGTGAGAAACCCATTAAAGCAGGTAGTGTGTCATTTTTAGCCGGATGCGGCATGAACGCTTTATCCGGGCAACGATACTGACCAGGCGCCTGCAATTGTATAATTACTCATTACCCCATTGATTCAAAAACTCTGCGATTTCATCAATGCGCGCGGAATTAATCCCCGCTTCAGCGGCCATGTCATGCTGGGCTTCTTCGCTGATCTCTTCATTGTTCATCAAACGGGTGAGTAGTAACTGGAAGTAGTGGGCCAGCGGTGTGCGTTCTGCGTCTGCGACAGGTTCTGCGCATTCAGTCGCATATTCATCGGCAATATCAAAATATTTTAATGGGATATCGTGGTTCATTGTTTGCCCCTGGGGTTAATGCGCTACGCATAGGGGCTGATAATAGCACTCGTGATCCGGGTCATACATCTTTTTATAGCTAATAGAGCGGCGCATTACCCTCAGGTCGGATAATGCGCCCGCATCCAACAATTACGTCTCGCTCACCGGTGTTCTGTCACCCTCGTACAGCGGTACTTTGCGATAACGACGTACCAGATACCACAGATACGCTCCACCCAGCGAGGCCCACACCAGACCCAGCGTCAGCGAGGTGGCTTCGAGGTTAATCCACAGTACGCCCACCGTCAGCGCGCCAACCAGCGGCATTAATAAATAGTGGAAGTGTTCCTTCCAGCTTTTATTCATTCCTTTACGCCGCCAGAAATGATTAAACACCGACAGATTCACGAAGGTAAATGCCACCAGAGCACCGAAGTTAATCAATGCTGTCGCGGTGACTAAATCAAAGAACAATGCCGACATCGCGACAATACCGACCATAATGACGTTCAGAGCCGGGGTACGCCATTTCGGGTGTACATAGCCAAACACACGTTCTGGGAACACATTGTCACGCCCCATTACATACAGCAGGCGCGACACGCTGGCATGTGAAGCCAGGCCAGACGCCAATGTGTTCACAAATGTGGTGCAGAGGAAAATCGACTGGAACAGCTTGCCGCCGACGTACAGCGCAATTTCAGGCAGTGCGGCATCCGGATCTTTAAAACGGCTGATATCGGGAAAGAACAGCTGCATAAAGAACGACGCCGCGATAAAGATAACGCCACCGTAGACCGCCGTCAGGAAGATGGCTTTCGGGATCACGCGTGCGGCGTCCGGCGTCTCTTCCGAAAGCGTGGTCACCGCATCGAAACCGAGGAACGAGAAGCAAACGATCGTCGCCCCGGTAATAATCGGGATCAGATGCGCGTTCTCGCTGATAAATGGCTGTAGCGACCAGACGGTGCCGACGCCTTCACCTTTATGCAGTCCCTGAACCACCAGGAAGATAAACACCACCATGATGGAGATTTGCACCAGCACAAACAGGGTATTGAAGTTGGCGACCAGGTTAACGCTCTTCAGATTCGCGGCGGTTAAAATGGCGACGAAGGTCACCACCCACACCCACGGCGGCACTTCCGGGAAGAGGGCGGAGAGATAGATTTTCGCCAACAGTACGTTGATCATCGGCAAAAAGAGATAATCCAGCAGCGATGACCAGCCAACCATAAAACCGACGTGCGGGCTAATCGACTTTTGCGCGTAGGTATAGGCCGAGCCTGCCTCCGGGAACTGACGAACCAGCTTACCGTAGCTGATCGCGGTAAACAGCACACCCGCCAGTGCCAGCAGATAGGACGCCGGAACGTGGCCGTCGCTGATCCCGGACACAATGCCAAAGGTATCGAACACGGTCATTGGCGTGAGATAGGCAAGCCCCATCATCACCACCTGCCACAGCTTCAGCGATTTACGCAGTTTCGTTTTGCCGGGTTGTGCGGCGATATTCAGCGGTGAATTAATAGCCATAATTGCTGCCTCCCCTGCGTAATAAGGTTTGCGGTCGTGTCGACCTGAAATCAAACCTGTTTAGCAAGGGAAGCAAAGGGGGCGGAGTCCAGTCAGTCGCAGGGAGGGCGCACACGCAGCCTCCCTCGCCATGCGGGGATTTAATCATCGGCATCATCTCATTTCCTCGTCACAGTCTTAATCGTTAACGGAAGCCCGTTGCCGCCTGCGCTCCATAACGCGACATCCGGGAAATGTCTGGATTACCAGCAAATGTCAGGCCAGGCTCCGCTCAGGCCGATGAAACAACCCCGCAAGGGGCCACTATGCGTTTTTCAACATCCACTCAATTTCTGTTTCTGTGATGAGTCGCTCAAACTGCAACAGTTCATCATTTTTACAGGCGTGATACACATGGCAGAAACGATCGCCCAAATAGCGTCGCAGATGATCGTTCTCGATAAACTCCCACAGGGCATCGCTCTGGCGAATAGGGAAGGGTAAGCCTTCCTGTTCCAGCCCGTTGCCTTCGACTTCTTCCTGCAACGGCAGCTCGTTATCAAGGCCATGCAAAATACCAGCAAAAATCGCCGCCATCACCAGATACGGGTTGGCATCCGCTCCCGCCACGCGATATTCCACGCGGTGATTATGACGGTCGCCGCATGGAATACGCAGGGCGACGGTACGGTTATTATGGCCCCACGACGCCTGCGTCGGCACATACATCCCCGGCTGGAAGCGGCGATACGAGTTCACGTTCGGCGCCAGCAGCGCCATCGATGACGGCATCAGGTCAATCATCCCGGCGAGCATCTTTTTCAGCAGCGGCGAATCTTCACCTTCCGCGTCAGAAAGCACGTTCTCGCCACGGTTATTTTGCATGCTGATATGGATGTGCATCCCACTGCCCGCGTGCTCTTCATACGGCTTCGCCATAAAAGTGGCGTGCATCTTATGCTTTTCTGCCATCAGACGCACCAGGCGTTTAAGGGCTAATGCATCATCGCAGGCTTCCAGCACGTTATCGGTATGGTAAAGGTTGATTTCAAACTGACCCGGCGAGGCCTCAGCGACCGCGCCATCTGCCGGAATCAGCTGTAACTGCGCCAGTTCATCAATATCATTGAGCACGTCGGCGAAGTGATTGAGATTATCAACGGAGTAAACCTGACTTTGTGTATTGCGGTCATCGGTGCCGGGCGCGCAGGGCGGTTGCAGATACCCTTCAGCGTCGCGCTGGCGATCCAGTAAATAGAACTCCAGCTCTACCGCTACGACCGGGAACAATCCGCGCTGGCGCAGCTGCTGCCACAGGCGGTTAAGAACGTTCCGCGGCTCAACGTCAAAGGGAGCGCCATCTTCATCGACCATGGTCAGGAGCATCTGACCGATAAACTCTGGATCGGCGGCAGAAGGGGTTAAGGAACCGAGAACAGGAACACAGGTACGATCCGGCTCGCCCATTTCCTGACCCAGACCCGCTTCTTCTACTACGTTGCCCAGAATATCCATTGCAAACACCGAGGCCGGGAAATAACACCCTTTCTCGAGCTTCTTCAGGCTTGAAACAGGAATACGTTTTCCACGGAAGCAACCATTCAAATCGGTAAGTAAAACATCAACATATTGCGTATTCGGGTAGCGCTCCAGGTAGCGTTTCACTTCCTGCGTAAAGGCGCTACCCCGCCTCTCTTCTGACTGCTGAACAAAGTTCTCTACTTCAACGATATTGGTTTCCATGATTCTTCGCCTTTGGTTTTGTTTTCCGCTCGTTATCAAAGCGTAAAATATAATGACCACTCTTCGAATCTGTATGCAAACTAAATGTTTGTCAAATGTTAAATTGAGTTTGCAAAAAAGAAAACTCACTGCTAGATTGAAAAAATATTGAACAGAAAGGTCATTTAAACCGCAGTAATGGCGATAATTTAGTCCACTTTGTGAGATTGAGCATGGAAAATATAATGAACAATCCGGTTATCGGTGTCGTAATGTGCAGGAACAGGCTTAAGGGTCATGCGACCCAGACTCTGCAAGAAAAGTACCTGAATGCCATCATCCACGCAGGCGGTTTGCCAATTGCGCTGCCACATGCGCTGGCGGAATCGTCGTTACTTGAACAACTTTTGCCGAAACTCGATGGCATTTATCTTCCTGGTAGTCCCAGCAATGTGCAGCCGCACCTATATGGTGAAAACGGCGATGAGCCTGACGCCGATCCCGGGCGTGATCTTCTGAGCATGGCGTTAATTAATGCCGCACTCGAAAGGCGCATCCCCATTTTCGCCATCTGCCGGGGTTTACAGGAACTGGTGGTAGCAACCGGAGGTTCGCTGCATCGCAAGCTGTGCGAACAGCCTGAATTGCTGGAACATCGGGAAGATCCCGAACTGCCGGTGGAACAGCAATATGCACCGTCGCATGAAGTTCAGGTTGAAGAGGGGGGATTGCTGTCTGCGTTGTTACCTGAATGTAGCAACTTTTGGGTAAACTCTCTGCATGGACAAGGGGCGAAGGTCGTTAGCCCACGGTTGCGTGTTGAAGCTCGCTCGCCGGATGGCTTAGTTGAGGCGGTTAGCGTCATCAATCATCCTTTTGCGCTGGGCGTACAGTGGCACCCGGAATGGAACAGTAGCGAGTACGCGCTTTCGCGTATATTGTTCGAGGGCTTTATCACCGCTTGTCAGCACCATATCGCTGAAAAACAGCGACTCTGACCACTACAGTTTAAGGAAATGCAAATATGAGTGATGAGGGACTGGCGCCAGGAAAACGCTTGTCGGAAATCCGCCAGCAGCAGGGGCTTTCACAACGTCGTGCCGCCGAACTCTCCGGGCTGACTCACAGTGCTATCAGTACGATAGAACAAGATAAAGTCAGCCCTGCCATCAGTACGCTGCAAAAGCTGCTGAAGGTGTATGGACTGTCACTCTCGGAATTCTTTTCCGAGCCGGAAAAACCTGATGAACCGCAGGTCGTCATTAATCAGGACGACTTAATCGAAATGGGCAGTCAGGGTGTGTCGATGAAGCTGGTGCATAACGGTAACCCGAATCGCACGCTGGCGATGATCTTTGAAACGTACCAGCCGGGCACAACCACTGGGGAAAGAATTAAGCATCAGGGTGAGGAAATAGGCACTGTACTGGAAGGTGAAATTGTTCTGACGATTAATGGTCAGGATTATCATCTCGTCGCTGGGCAAAGTTATGCCATTAATACCGGCATCCCGCACAGTTTCAGTAATACGTCGGCAGGTATTTGCCGAATTATCAGCGCCCATACGCCCACCACGTTTTAATCTTTTTGTTCTGTAAGCCGGGTAAGCGCAATGCGCCCGGCAATCCATAAAGAATGTCGCCGGAAATAAACGGGCTTATGGCCTGGGGATCTCTGCGCCCTGACGTTCACAAACTGCATATATCTGATAGACGTGAAACAGGAGTCATAATGAATTTTCATCATCTGGCTTACTGGCAGGATAAAGCGTTAAGTCTCGCCATTGAAACCCGCTTATTTATTAACGGTGAATATACTGCTGCAGCGGAAAATGAAACCTTTGAAACCGTTGATCCGGTCACCCAGGCACCGCTGGCGAAAATTGCGCGCGGCAAGAGCGTCGATATCGACCGTGCGGTGAGCGCAGCACGCGGAGTATTTGAACGCGGCGACTGGTCACTCTCTTCTCCGGCTAAACGTAAAGCGGTGCTGAATAAACTCGCTGATTTAATGGAAGCCCACGCCGAAGAACTGGCGTTGCTGGAAACCCTCGACACCGGCAAACCGATTCGTCACAGTCTGCGTGATGATATTCCCGGCGCGGCGCGCGCCATTCGCTGGTACGCCGAAGCGATCGACAAAGTGTATGGCGAAGTGGCGAACACCAGTAGCCATGAGCTGGCGATGATCGTGCGTGAACCGGTCGGCGTAATTGCCGCCATTGTACCGTGGAACTTCCCGCTGCTGCTGACCTGCTGGAAGCTCGGCCCGGCGCTGGCGGCAGGTAACAGCGTTGTCCTGAAACCGTCTGAAAAATCACCGCTCAGTGCGATTCGACTCGCCGGGCTGGCGAAAGAAGCGGGTCTGCCGGATGGCGTGCTGAATGTGGTGACTGGGTTTGGTCATGAAGCGGGGCAGGCGCTGTCGCGCCATAACGATATCGACGCCATCGCCTTTACCGGTTCAACCCGCACCGGGAAACAGCTGCTGAAAGATGCAGGCGACAGCAACATGAAACGCGTCTGGCTGGAAGCAGGCGGCAAAAGCGCCAACATCGTTTTCGCTGACTGCCCGGATCTGCAAAAAGCGGCGAGTGCGACCGCTGCGGGCATTTTCTACAACCAGGGGCAGGTGTGTATTGCCGGAACGCGCCTGTTGCTGGAAGAGAGCATCGCCGATGAATTCTTAGCCCTGTTAAAACAGCAGGCGCAAAACTGGCAGCCGGGCCATCCGCTTGAACCCGCAACCACCATGGGCACCTTAATCGACTGCGCCCACGCTGATTCGGTGCATAGCTTTATTCGTGAAGGCGAAGGCAAAGGGCAATTGCTGCTGGATGGTCGTAACGCCGAGCTGGCGGCGGCCATCGGCCCGACCATCTTTGTGGATGTAGACCCGAATGCGTCCTTAAGTCGCGAAGAGATTTTCGGCCCGGTGCTGGTGGTCACGCGTTTCAAATCAGAAGACCA
Organism: Escherichia sp. E1V33; assembly: GCF_004211955.1. Taxonomy (GTDB): domain Bacteria; phylum Pseudomonadota; class Gammaproteobacteria; order Enterobacterales; family Enterobacteriaceae; genus Escherichia. Next base: position 56,985 of record NZ_RHJI01000009.1, on the reverse strand, counting down.
GGCGCTACAGCTTGCCAACGACAGCCAGTATGGCCTCGGCGCGGCGGTATGGACGCGCGATCTCTCCCGCGCGCACCGTATGAGCCGCCGCCTGAAGGCCGGTTCCGTCTTCGTCAATAACTACAACGACGGCGATATGACCGTGCCGTTTGGCGGCTATAAGCAGAGCGGCAACGGTCGCGACAAATCTCTGCATGCCCTTGAAAAATTCACCGAACTGAAAACCATCTGGATAAGCCTGGAGGCCTGAAATGACCGAACATACCAGCAGTTACTACGCCGCCAGTGCGAATAAATATGCGCCTTTCGAAACGCTGAATGAGTCGATTTCCTGCGACGTTTGCGTGGTCGGCGGCGGCTATACCGGGCTCTCTTCCGCGCTGCATCTGGCGGAAGCGGGCTTTGACGTAGTGGTTCTCGAAGCCTCACGCATCGGATTTGGCGCCAGCGGGCGCAACGGCGGGCAGCTTGTGAACTCCTACAGCCGCGACATCGACGTTATCGAAAAAAGCTACGGCATGGACACCGCCCGTATGCTCGGCAGCATGATGTTTGAGGGCGGGGAGATCATCCGTGAACGTATCAAACGTTATCAGATTGACTGTGACTACCGCCCCGGCGGTCTGTTTGTGGCGATGAATGATAAACAGCTCGCCACACTCGAAGAGCAGAAAGAGAACTGGGAACGCTACGGCAATAAACAGCTGGAACTGCTGGATGCCAACGCCATTCGCCGCGAGGTCGCCAGCGATCGCTACACCGGCGCGCTGTTGGATCACAGCGGCGGGCATATTCACCCGTTGAACCTCGCCATTGGCGAAGCCGATGCCATCCGCCTGAACGGCGGGCGCGTGTATGAGCTTTCTGCGGTGACACAGATCCAGCACACCACGCCAGCGGTGGTGCGTACAGCCAAAGGCCAGGTGACGGCGAAGTATGTGATTGTCGCTGGGAATGCCTACCTGGGCGATAAAGTGGAGCCGGAGCTGGCGAAACGTAGCATGCCGTGCGGCACGCAGGTGATCACCACCGAGCGGCTTTCCGATGATCTGGCCCGTTCGCTGATCCCGAAAAACTACTGTGTGGAAGACTGTAACTATCTGCTTGATTACTACCGTCTTACCGCCGATAACCGCTTGCTGTACGGCGGCGGCGTAGTGTATGGCGCACGCGACCCGGACGACGTTGAGCGTCTTGTGGTGCCGAAACTGCTGAAAACCTTCCCGCAGTTGAAGGGCGTGAAAATTGATTACCGCTGGACGGGCAATTTCCTGCTGACCCTGTCGCGCATGCCGCAGTTCGGTCGCCTCGATACCAACATCTATTACATGCAGGGCTACAGCGGCCACGGCGTCACCTGTACTCATCTCGCCGGACGTTTGATTGCCGAACTGCTGCGCGGCGACGCCGAACGTTTCGACGCCTTCGCCAATCTGCCGCATTACCCGTTCCCCGGCGGGCGCACCCTGCGCGTTCCGTTTACCGCGATGGGCGCAGCTTATTACAGCCTGCGCGATCGTCTGGGCGTTTAATTTCCGATTAACAGTGAAGAGTCAAAAGGTGTGAAACATGAGCAACAATGAATTCCATCAGCGTCGTCTTTCTGCCACCCCGCGCGGGGTTGGCGTGATGTGTAACTTCTTCGCCCAGTCGGCTGAAAATGCCACGCTGAAGGATGTTGAGGGCAACGAGTACATCGATTTCGCCGCAGGCATTGCGGTGCTGAATACCGGGCATCGCCACCCTGAGCTGGTCGCGGCGGTGGAGCAGCAGCTGCAACAGTTTACCCATACGGCATATCAGATTGTGCCGTACGAAAGCTACGTCACGCTGGCGGAGAAAATCAACGCCCTGGCCCCGGTAAGCGGGCAGGCTAAAACCGCGTTCTTCACTACCGGCGCGGAAGCGGTTGAGAACGCGGTGAAAATTGCTCGCGCCCATACCGGACGGCCAGGCGTGATTGCGTTTAGCGGCGGCTTCCACGGTCGTACGTATATGACTATGGCGCTGACCGGAAAGGTCGCGCCGTACAAAATCGGCTTCGGCCCGTTCCCCGGTTCGGTGTATCACGTGCCGTATCCGTCAGATTTACATGGCGTTTCAACCCAGGACTCCCTCGACGCCATCGAACGCTTGTTTAAATCAGACATCGAAGCGAAACAGGTCGCGGCGATTATTTTCGAACCGGTGCAGGGCGAGGGCGGTTTCAACGTGGCGCCAAAAGAGCTGGTTGCCGCCATTCGCCGCCTGTGCGACGAGCACGGCATTGTGATGATTGCCGATGAAGTGCAAAGCGGCTTTGCGCGTACCGGTAAGCTGTTTGCCATGGATCACTACGCCGATAAGCCGGATTTAATGACGATGGCGAAAAGCCTCGCGGGCGGGATGCCGCTTTCGGGCGTGGTCGGTAACGCGAATATTATGGACGCGCCCGCGCCGGGCGGGCTTGGCGGCACCTACGCCGGTAACCCGTTGGCGGTAGCCGCCGCGCACGCGGTGCTCAACATTATCGATAAAGAATCCCTTTGCGAACGCGCGAATCAACTGGGTCAGCGCCTGACAAACACGTTGATTGAGGCTAAAGAAAACGTTCCGGCCATCGCGGCGGTACGTGGTCTGGGGTCGATGATTGCCGCAGAGTTTAACGATCCGCAAACGGGGGAACCGTCAGCGGCGATTGCACAGAAAATCCAGCAACGCGCGCTGGCGCAGGGATTGTTACTGCTGACCTGCGGCGCGTACGGCAACGTGATTCGTTTCCTGTATCCGCTGACCATTCCGGATGCGCAGTTCGATGCGGCAATGAATATTTTGCAGGATGCGCTGAGAGATTAATACGCAGAAGCGGGGTCAACGCAATAATGCCTGATGCGCTGCGCTTATCAAGCCTACAAACGACGTAATGATTATGTAGGACGGATAAGGCGTTCACGCTGCATCCGGCAAGTTGCATTGCCCAAATGCTAAATCTGGTGCTTTTTCAACAACGCGCGGAACTGATGATAGGTTAACCCCAGCAATTCAGCCGCGCGCTTCTGGTTATATTTCCCCTGTTGCAAACTGAGTTGCAGCAACTCTTTTTCCTGCTGCATCTGAAACTCACGTAAATCCAGCGGCAGCGTCGGAAGCGAGGTGGTTTCTGAAACGGCGATGGCTTCTTCAGGTGGACGCCGTTTAAAGGGATCAATAATGATGTCATCAAGCGGATAATCGCTGGTGCCGTGGCGATACACTGAACGTTCCACCACGTTTTTCAATTCACGAATATTTCCCGGCCAGCGATAATTCAGCAATGTTTCTCTGGCGTGCTCGGTAAAACCCGGGAACAGAGGCAGCTTGATTTCCCGACACATCTGGATGGCAAAGTGTTCTGCCATCAACATAATGTCGCTTTCACGCTCGCGCAGTGGCGGCAGTTGCACAACATCGAACGCTAGTCGGTCGAGCAGGTCAGCGCGAAAAGTACCTTCATTGACCATCGCAGGGAGATCGGCATTCGTCGCGCATACCAGCCGCACATTCACCTGCAATGGCTGACTACCGCCTACGCGCTCCAGTTCACCGTACTCAATCACGCGCAATAATTTTTCCTGCACCATCATCGGTGCCGTAGCGAGTTCATCAAGAAATAGCGTACCGCCGTCGGCACGTTCAAATCTCCCTGGATGACGTTTTTGCGCACCGGTAAACGCGCCAGCTTCGTGACCAAACAGTTCTGAATCCAGCAGATTTTCATTTAACGCCGCGCAGTTAAGGGAAATAAACGGCCCTTGCCAACGGGAGGAGAGATAATGCAGACGGCTGGCGATCAGTTCTTTACCTGTGCCGCGCTCGCCGATGATGAGCACCGGTTTGTCCAGCGGTGCGAGATGCGAAACCTGTTCCAGCACTTCGAGAAAGCTGTTTGCCTCACCGAGTAAATTATCTTTGTATTCTGCCATGATGAAATTCGCCACTTGTTAGTGTAATTCGCTAATTCATCCTGGCATGTTGCTGTTGAATCTTCAATCAGATCTTTATAAATCAAAAAGATAAAAATTGGCACGCAAATTGTATTAACAGTTCAGCAGGACAATCCTGAACGAAGAAATCAAGAGGACAACATTATGGGTATTTTTTCTCGCTTTGCCGACATCGTGAATGCCAACATCAACGCTCTGTTAGAGAAAGCGGAAGATCCGCAGAAACTGGTGCGTCTGATGATCCAGGAAATGGAAGACACGCTGGTTGAAGTGCGTTCTACTTCGGCGCGTGCGCTGGCGGAAAAGAAACAGCTTACTCGCCGCATTGAACAAGCGTCGGCGCGTGAAGTTGAATGGCAGGAAAAAGCCGAACTGGCACTGCTGAAAGATAGAGAAGACCTGGCGCGTGCTGCGTTAATTGAAAAACAGAAACTGACCGATCTGATTAAGTCACTGGAACATGAAGTGACGCTGGTGGACGATACGCTGGTGCGTATGAAGAAAGAGATTGGCGAGCTGGAAAACAAATTGAGCGAAACTCGTGCTCGCCAGCAGGCATTGATGTTGCGTCATCAGGCCGCAAACTCGTCGCGCGATGTGCGTCGTCAGCTGGACAGTGGCAAACTGGATGAAGCAATGGCTCGTTTCGAATCTTTCGAACGTCGTATCGACCAGATGGAAGCGGAAGCAGAAAGCCACAGCTTCGGTAAACAAAAATCGCTGGACGATCAGTTTGCCGAGCTGAAAGCCGATGATGCAATCAGCGAGCAACTGGCACAATTAAAAGCCAAAATGAAGCAAGACAATCAATAATAACACTCAGGCGGCGTCCGAACGCGCCGCCGCTCATCCCTTAAGGAGTACTTATGAGCGCGCTATTTCTGGCTATTCCGTTAACCATTTTTGTGCTGTTTGTTTTGCCGATCTGGTTATGGCTGCATTACAGCAATCGTTCCGGTCGCAGTGAATTATCGCAAAGTGAGCAGCAGCGATTAGCACAACTGGCTGATGAAGCAAAACGGATGCGCGAGCGTATTCAGGCGCTGGAATCCATTCTTGATGCAGAACATCCGAACTGGAGGGATCGCTAATGGCAGGCATTAATCTCAATAAAAAATTATGGCGTATTCCACAGCAGGGCATGGTCCGTGGCGTCTGCGCCGGGATTGCCAACTATTTTGATGTACCGGTAAAACTGGTGCGTATCCTGGTGGTGCTGTCGATTTTCTTCGGTCTGGCGCTGTTTACCCTGGTTGCTTACATCATTTTGTCATTTGCGCTTGATCCAATGCCGGACAACATGGCCTTTGGTGAGCAGCTACCTTCCAGCAGTGAATTGCTGGATGAAGTCGACCGTGAACTGGCGGCAAGTGAAACGCGTTTACGCGAGATGGAACGTTATGTCACTTCCGATACTTTCACGCTGCGTAGCCGTTTCCGTCAATTGTGAGGAAAGTTATGAATACTCGCTGGCAACAGGCCGGGCAAAAGGTGAAGCCTGGTTTCAAATTAGCAGGCAAGCTGGTACTTCTTACCGCACTGCGCTATGGCCCGGCGGGTGTGGCGGGCTGGGCGATAAAATCTGTTGCTCGCCGACCGCTGAAAATGTTGCTGGCTGTGGCGCTGGAACCACTATTAAGTCGGGCCGCCAATAAACTGGCGCAGCGTTATAAAAGGTGAGGGGAGTTCCGCAAAAATTGTTGAATCTCAGGCGTATAATGGTTGGCAATTTTCATCCATAGAAGGACGCTCACATGTTTAAAAAAGGGTTACTTGCTCTGACACTGGTGTTTTCATTGCCCGTTTTTGCCGCTGAACACTGGATAGATGTTCGTGTTCCAGAGCAGTATCAGCAAGAGCATGTTCAGGGAGCCATCAATATTCCGCTGAAGGAAGTGAAAGAGCGCATAGCCACCGCTGTTCCGGATAAAAACGACACCGTGAAAGTATATTGCAACGCCGGACGTCAGTCCGGGCAGGCAAAAGAGATCCTCAACGAGATGGGATATACCCACGTTGAGAACGCCGGTGGCCTGAAAGACATCGCAATGCCGAAGGTCAAAGGTTAAAATAATCACCATGAGCGGCGCTTAGGCGCCGTTTTCTTTTTCTGTCACACCTTATTTACAACCCCATAGATTATTTGCGTCAGCTCACAAATACGCTTTTTCCCTGGTAAAAAATGATTTCCTGCGTGACTAAACCCCTTGTGCTCAATTGACAGTTTATTTTCTGCGGAGTAGTCTCTCGTTTCATGGGACCGCTACCACGGAAAGGCAACATGAAACAGAAAATTACGGATTACCTGGACGAAATCTACGGTGGAACATTTACCGCAACTCATTTACAGAAACTTGTAACGCGTCTTGAGAGTGCGAAACGATTAATTACACAGCGACGTAAAAAACACTGGGACGAAAGTGATGTCGTGTTAATTACCTATGCCGATCAATTTCACAGTAATGATTTAAAACCACTACCAACATTTAATCAGTTTTACCATCAATGGCTGCAAGGCATTTTTTCGCATGTTCATTTATTACCTTTTTATCCATGGTCATCTGATGATGGATTTTCGGTAATTGATTATCATCAGGTCGCCAGTGAAACAGGGGAGTGGCAAGATATTCAGCAACTCGGTGAATGCAGCCATCTGATGTTTGATTTTGTCTGCAACCATATGTCGGCAAAAAGTGAATGGTTTAAAAACTATTTACAACAGCAGCCAGGTTTTGAAGATTTTTTTATTGCCGTTGATCCGCAAACCGATCTCAGCGCCGTCACTCGTCCGCGTGCGTTACCGTTATTAACGCCATTCCAGATGAGCGATCATTCCACGCGTCATTTATGGACCACCTTTAGTGACGACCAAATTGACCTGAATTACCGTAGCCCTGAAGTGTTGCTGGCGATGGTGGATGTTTTGCTTTGTTACCTGGAAAAGGGCGCAGAATATGTCCGCCTGGATGCCGTTGGCTTTATGTGGAAAGAGCCTGGAACAAGCTGCATCCATCTGGAAAAAACACATCTGATTATCAAACTTTTACGGTCGATTATTGATAACGTCGCGCCAGGCACAGTGATTATTACTGAGACGAATGTCCCGCATAAAGATAACATTGCTTACTTTGGCGAAGGCGATGACGAAGCGCAAATGGTGTACCAGTTCTCGCTGCCGCCGCTGGTGTTACATGCGGTGCAAAAACAGAACGTCGAGGCGCTGTGCCAGTGGGCGCAAAGTCTGAGCTTGCCCTCCGGTAAAACGACCTGGTTTAACTTCCTCGCCTCTCACGATGGCATCGGGCTGAACCCACTGCGGGGCTTGTTACCAGAAAGCGAAATATTAGCGCTGGTCAAGGCATTACAGCAGGAAGGTGCATTAGTAAACTGGAAAAATAATCCCGACGGTACGCGCAGTCCCTATGAAATAAATGTCACCTATATGGATGCGTTAAGCCGCCGCGAGAGTAGCGATGAAGAACGTTGCGCCAGGTTTATCCTTGCCCATGCGATTTTGTTAAGTTTCCCCGGTGTGCCAGCGATATATATTCAAAGTATTCTGGGCTCGCGTAATGATTACGCAGGTGTCGAAAAACTCGGATATAACCGTGCGATTAACCGTAAAAAATATCACCGTGAAGAGATAACCCGAGAGCTGAACGATGAAGATACATTAAGGCATGCGGTATATCATGAGTTGTCGCGTTTAATTACACTTCGTCGCAGTAATAACGAGTTTCATCCGGATAATAACTTTACCATCGACACGGTTAATTCATCCGTACTGCGTATTCAAAGATGCAACGCGGATGGTAATTGTCTGACTGGATTGTTTAATGTCAGTGAAAATATTCAGCATATAAATATTACTGAGCTGCATGGTCGGGATCTGATTAGTGAAGTTGATATATTGGGTAATGAAATAACGCTGCGTCCCTGGCAGGTTATGTGGATTAAATAAAAAAGGAACATCTCATGATTAAATCAAAAATCGTGCTGTTATCAGCACTGGTTTCCTGCGCCCTGATTTCAGGCTGTAAAGAAGAAAATAAAACTCATGTATCCATCGAATTTATGCATTCTTCGGTGGAGCAGGAGCGTCAGGCAGTTATTAGTAAATTGATTGCCCGTTTTGAAAAAGAAAACCCAGGTATCACCGTTAAACAAGTGCCCGTGGAAGAGGACGCTTATAACACAAAAGTCATTACCCTTTCACGTAGCGGCTCGCTGCCGGAAGTCATCGAAACCAGCCATGACTACGCCAAGGTTATGGACAAAGAACAGCTTATCGATCGCGAAGCAGTTGCCACAGTCATCAGCAACGTTGGTGAAGGCGCGTTCTACGATGGCGTACTGCGTATTGTGCGCACCGAAGATGGCAGCGCCTGGACCGGTGTTCCCGTCAGCGCATGGATAGGCGGTATCTGGTATCGCAAAGATGTGTTGGCAAAAGCCGGGCTGGAGGAGCCGAAAAACTGGCAGCAGTTGCTTGACGTCGCGCAAAAACTGAATGACCCGGCGAATAAAAAATACGGTATTGCGCTGCCTACAGCAGAAAGCGTGCTGACGGAACAATCCTTCTCCCAGTTTGCGTTATCCAACCAGGCCAACGTCTTTAACGCCGAAGGCAAAATCACCCTTGATACACCAGAGATGATGCAGGCGCTGACCTATTACCGCGACCTTGCTGCCAACACCATGCCGGGTTCTAACGACATCATGGAAGTGAAAGACGCCTTTATGAACGGCACCGCGCCGATGGCGATTTACTCCACCTATATCCTTCCGGCTGTGATTAAAGAAGGCGACCCGAAAAACGTCGGTTTCGTGGTGCCAACCGAGAAAAACTCTGCGGTCTACGGCATGTTGACCTCGCTGACCATTACCGCCGGGCAAAAGACCGAAGAGACCGAAGCGGCTGAAAAATTTGTCACCTTTATGGAGCAGGCAGACAACATTGCCGACTGGGTGATGATGTCGCCAGGCGCGGCGCTGCCGGTGAACAAAGCGGTGGTGACTACCGCCACCTGGAAAGACAACGACGTGATTAAGGCGCTGGGTGAACTGCCGAATCAGTTAATCAGCGAACTGCCGAATATTCAGGTCTTTGGTGCCGTAGGGGATAAAAACTTTACCCGCATGGGCGATGTGACGGGGTCTGGCGTGGTGAGTTCAATGGTGCATAACGTCACCGTGGGTAAAGCCGACCTCTCTACCACGCTGCAAGCGAGCCAGAAAAAGCTGGATGAGTTGGTCGAACAGCACTAAACCCAGGACAGGAATCCGCAATGAACAGGCTTTTTTCAGGTCGTTCCGATATGCCCTTTGCGCTGCTGCTTCTCGCGCCCAGCTTATTACTGCTGGGCGGTCTGGTGGCGTGGCCGATGGTGTCGAATATCGAAATCAGTTTTTTACGTCTGCCGCTCAATCCCAACATCGAGTCAACGTTTGTTGGGGTGAGCAACTATGTGCGTATCCTCTCCGATCCCGGCTTCTGGCATTCGCTGTGGATGACGGTCTGGTATACCGCGCTGGTAGTGGCGGGCAGCACCGTGCTCGGGCTGGCGGTGGCGATGTTTTTCAACCGCGAGTTCCGCCTGCGCAAAACCGCGCGTTCGCTGGTGATCCTCTCCTACGTAACGCCGTCCATTTCGCTGGTGTTCGCCTGGAAATACATGTTCAACAACGGCTACGGCATTGTGAACTACCTCGGCGTCGATCTTCTGCATCTCTACGAGCAGGCACCGCTGTGGTTCGATAATCCGGGCAGTAGCTTTGTGCTGGTGGTGCTGTTCGCCATCTGGCGCTATTTCCCATATGCCTTTATCTCGTTTCTGGCGATTTTGCAGACCATTGATAAATCGTTGTACGAAGCGGCAGAGATGGATGGCGCTAATGCCTGGCAGCGGTTTCGCATCGTCACGCTGCCCGCGATTATGCCGGTCCTGGCGACGGTGGTGACCCTGCGCACCATCTGGATGTTCTACATGTTCGCTGACGTTTATCTGCTGACGACCAAGGTCGATATTCTCGGCGTTTATCTCTACAAAACTGCCTTTGCCTTTAATGACTTAGGGAAAGCGGCGGCGATCTCGGTGGTGCTCTTCATCATTATTTTCGCTGTCATTCTGCTGACCAGGAAACGGGTGAACCTCAATGGCAACAAATAAACGCACACTCAGTCGTATCGGTTTTTACTGCGGGCTGGCGCTGTTTCTCATCATCACGCTGTTTCCGTTTTTTGTGATGCTGATGACCTCGTTCAAGAGCGCAAAAGAGGCAATCTCGCTGCATCCTACGCTGCTGCCGCAACAGTGGACGCTGGAGCATTACGTCGACATTTTTAACCCGGTGATTTTCCCGTTTGTCGACTACTTCCGTAACAGCATGGTGGTGTCGGTGGTTTCCTCCGTGGTAGCGGTATTTCTCGGCATTCTCGGGGCTTACGCGCTTTCCCGCCTGCGCTTTAAAGGGCGAATGACCATCAACGCCAGCTTTTACACGGTGTATATGTTCTCCGGCATTTTGCTGGTGGTGCCGCTGTTCAAAATCATCACCGCGCTTGGCATTTACGACACTGAGATGGCGCTGATCATCACCATGGTGACGCAAACCCTGCCCACCGCCGTGTTTATGCTGAAAAGCTACTTCGACACCATCCCTGATGAAATTGAAGAAGCGGCGATGATGGATGGCCTCAACCGTCTGCAAATTATCTTCCGTATCACCGTGCCATTGGCGATGTCGGGGCTGATATCCGTGTTCGTCTACTGCTTTATGGTGGCATGGAACGACTATCTGTTTGCGTCGATTTTCCTCTCCAGCGCCAGCAATTTCACCTTACCTGTGGGCCTGAACGCGCTGTTCAGTACGCCTGATTACATCTGGGGACGCATGATGGCCGCCTCGCTGGTGACCGCATTACCGGTGGTGATTATGTATGCGCTTTCGGAACGTTTTATTAAGAGTGGTTTGACCGCCGGTGGCGTGAAGGGCTAAAGCGGCCAGTTTCTTTACAAGGAGTTTTAAATGAAAAAGTTAGTAGCCACAGCACCGTGCGTTGCTGCGCTGGTTGAATATGAAGATCGGGCGATTTTAGCCAATGAAGTGAAGATCCGCGTGCGTTTCGGCGCACCGAAACACGGAACGGAAGTGGTCGACTTCCGCGCCGCCAGCCCGTTTATCGATGAAGACTTTAACGGCGAGTGGCAGATGTTCACCCCGCGTCCGGCAGATGCGCCGCGCGGCATTGAGTTTGGCAAATTCCAGCTTGGCAACATGGTGGTTGGCGACATTATCGAGTGCGGCAGCGACGTTACCGACTACGCGGTGGGCGACAGCGTATGCGGCTACGGCCCGCTCTCCGAGACGGTCATCATTAACGCAGTGAATAACTACAAGTTGCGCAAAATGCCGGAAGGCAGCTCCTGGAAAAACGCCGTCTGCTACGACCCGGCGCAGTTCGCCATGAGTGGCGTTCGCGATGCCAACGTACGCGTAGGGGATTTTGTAGTGGTGGTAGGGCTTGGCGCGATCGGTCAAATTGCCATCCAACTGGCTAAACGCGCTGGCGCGTCGGTGGTGATTGGCGTCGATCCTATCGCCCATCGATGTGATATTGCCCGTCGCCACGGCGCGGATTTCTGCCTTAACCCCATTGGCACTGACGTAGGTAAAGAGATCAAAACGCTGACCGGCAAGCAGGGTGCTGATGTGATTATCGAAACCAGTGGCTACGCCGACGCGCTGCAATCGGCGCTGCGTGGCCTGGCTTATGGCGGCACCATTTCGTATGTCGCATTTGCCAAACCGTTTGCCGAAGGTTTTAACCTCGGACGCGAAGCGCATTTCAATAACGCAAAAATTGTTTTCTCTCGCGCGTGCAGCGAACCGAACCCGGATTATCCACGCTGGAGCCGTAAGCGTATTGAAGAAACCTGTTGGGAGCTGCTGATGAACGGTTATCTGAATTGCGAAGATTTAATCGACCCGGTGGTGACCTTTGCCAATAGCCCGGAAAGTTACATGCAGTATGTCGACCAGCATCCGGAACAGAGCATCAAAATGGGCGTTACGTTTTAATTCAAAGGAATGAAAAAATGAAAATAGGCACACAGAATCAGGCGTTCTTTCCGGAAAACATTCTGGAGAAATTTCGTTATATCAAAGCGATGGGCTTCGATGGTTTTGAGATTGACGGCAAACTGCTGGTCAACAACATCGAAGAAGTCAAAGCGGCGATCAAAGAAACCGGTTTACCGGTGACCACCGCCTGCGGCGGCTATGACGGCTGGATTGGCGACTTTATCGAAGAGCGTCGTCTTAATGGTTTAAAGCAGATCGAGCGCATTCTCGAAGCGCTGGCCGAAGTGGGGGGAAAAGGTATCGTCGTTCCGGCAGCATGGGGCATGTTTACCTTCCGCTTACCGCCGATGACCTCGCCGCGCAGCCTGGACGGAGATCGTAAAATGGTGAGTGATTCCCTGCGCGTACTGGAACAGGTAGCCGCGCGTACCGGAACTGTGGTGTATCTCGAACCGTTAAACCGCTATCAGGATCACATGATCAACACCCTCGCCGATGCTCGTCGTTACATCGTCGAAAACAATCTTAAACATGTGCAGATTATCGGCGATTTCTATCACATGAATATCGAAGAAGATAACCTCGCGCAGGCGCTGCACGACAACCGCGACCTGCTCGGTCATGTGCATATTGCGGATAACCATCGTTACCAGCCGGGCAGCGGCACCCTCGATTTCCACGCGCTGTTTGAACAGCTGCGCGCCGATAACTATCAGGGTTATGTGGTTTACGAAGGGCGTATCCGGGCAGAAGATCCTGCCCAGGCGTACCGTGATTCTTTGGCCTGGTTGCGTACCTGCTAAGAGGTCTTTGTGAAAAGTGCAATGACAAGCTCTCCGCTGCGGATCGCGATAATAGGCGCGGGCCAGGTGGCGGATAAAGTTCATGCTTCGTACTACTGCACCCGCAACGATCTGGAACTGGTGGCTGTCTGTGACAGCCGCCTTTCCCAGGCGCAGGCGCTGGCAGATAAATACGGTAATGCATCCGTGTGGGACGATCCGCAGACCATGCTGCTGGCGGTGAAACCTGATGTGGTTAGTGTCTGCTCACCTAACCGTTTTCATTACGAACATACCCTGATGGCGCTGGAAGCGGGCTGCCATGTGATGTGCGAAAAACCGCCCGCCATGACGCCAGAACAGGCGCGGGAAATGTGCGATACCGCGCGCAAACAGGGCAAGGTGCTGGCCTATGACTTTCACCATCGTTTTGCGCTCGATACGCAACAACTGCGTGAACAGGTGACCAACGGCGTTTTGGGAGAGATTTACGTTACCACCGCCCGCGCCCTGCGTCGCTGCGGCGTTCCCGGCTGGGGCGTCTTTACCAATAAAGAACTGCAGGGGGGCGGGCCGCTTATCGACATCGGTATTCATATGCTGGATGCGGCGATGTATGTGCTGGGCTTTCCGGCGGTGAAAAGCGTGACTGCGCACAGTTTTCAAAAAATCGGCACGCAAAAGAGCTGCGGTCAGTTTGGCGAGTGGGACCCGGCAACTTACAGTGTCGAAGATTCGTTGTTTGGCACCATTGAATTTCATAACGGCGGCATTCTGTGGCTGGAAACGTCATTTGCACTCAACATCCGCGAACAGTCGATTATGAACGTCAGCTTTTGTGGCGATAAGGCAGGGGCGACGCTGTTTCCGGCACATATCTATACCGATAACAACGGTGAGTTAATGACGCTGATGCAACGGGAAATGGCAGACGACAACCGCCATTTGCGCAGCATGGAAGCCTTTATCAATCACGTACAGGGCAAACCCGTGATGATAGCCGACGCAGAGCAGGGGTACATCATCCAGCAACTGGTGGCGGCGCTTTATCAATCCGCAGAAACAGGGACGCGTGTGGAATTATGACCAGGCCAGTAACGTTATCAGAACCCCATTTCAGCCAGCATACCCTGAACAAATATGCTTCGCTGATGGCGCAGGGGAACGGCTATCTTGGACTTCGCGCCAGCCATGAAGAAGATTACACACGCCAGACGCGCGGCATGTATCTGGCGGGGCTTTATCATCGGGCGGGTAAAGGTGAAATCAACGAACTGGTGAACCTGCCTGATGTGGTAGGGATGGACCTTTCACTCAATGGCGAGATTTTCTCGTTATCCCGCGAAACATGGCAGCGTGAACTTGACTTTGCCAGTGGAGAATTACGCCGTAGCGTTGTCTGGCGTACCAGCAACGGCACTGGTTACACCATTGCCAGCCGTCGCTTTGTTTCGGCAGACCAACTGCCGCTCATTGCGCTGGAAATCACTATTACTCCACTGGACGCCGACGCGTCAGTGCTGATTTCAACAGGCATTGACGCCACGCAAACCAACCACGGTCGCCAGCATCTCGACGAAACCCAGGTGCGGGTGTTTGGTCAGCATCTCATGCAGGGGATCTACACCACCCAGGATGGACGCAATGATGTGGCCATCAGCTGTTGCTGTAAGGTGAGCGGTGACGTTCAGCAATGCTATACCGCCAAAGAGCGCCGTTTACTGCAACATACCAGCGCGCAGCTTCACGCAGGCGAGACGCTGACGCTGCAAAAACTGGTGTGGATCGACTGGCGGGATGACCGACAAACCGCTTTAGACGAGTGGGGTGGCGCGTCGCTTCGTCAGCTTGAAATGTGCGCACAGCAGAGTTACGACCAATTTCTTGCAGCATCAACAGAAAACTGGCGTCAATGGTGGCAGAAACGTCGTATCACGGTAAACGGCGGCGATGCGCACGATCAGCAAGCGTTAGATTATGCGCTTTATCATCTGCGCATCATGACGCCTGCTCACGACGAGCGCAGCAGTATTGCGGCAAAAGGCTTAACCGGAGAAGGCTACAAAGGCCACGTTTTCTGGGATACAGAAGTATTCTTGCTACCGTTTCATCTGTTTAGCGATCCGACGGTGGCCCGAAGTTTACTGCGTTATCGCTGGCACAACTTGCCTGGCGCGCAGGAGAAAGCGCGACGCAATGGTTGGCAGGGCGCGCTGTTTCCGTGGGAGAGCGCGCGCAGCGGCGAAGAAGAGACGCCGGAATTTGCCGCCATTAACATCCGCACCGGACTGCGGCAAAAAGTGGCCTCGGCGCAGGCTGAACATCATCTGGTCGCAGATATCGCCTGGGCTGTCATTCAATACTGGCAGGCAACGGGAGATGAAAGCTTCATCGCTCACGAAGGCATGGCGCTACTGCTGGAAACTGCGAAATTCTGGATTAGCCGCGCGGTGAGAGTTAACAATCGTCTGGAAATTCATGATGTTATTGGGCCAGACGAATATACCGAACATGTCAATAATAACGCATACACCAGCTATATGGCCCGCTACAACGTCCAACAGGCGCTGAATATTGCCCGCCAGTTCGGCTGTAGCGACGACGCATTTATTTATCGTGCCGAAATGTTCCTCAAAGAACTGCGGTTGCCAGAAACTCAGCCAGACGGCGTTTTGCCGCAGGATGATTCGTTTATGGCGAAACCGACAATTAATCTGGCGAAATACAAAGCGGCGGCGGGGAAGCAAACCATTCTGCTGGATTATTCACGCGCAGAAGTGAACGAGATGCAGATCCTCAAACAAGCTGATGTGGTGATGCTCAATTATATATTGCCGGAGCAGTTCTCAGCGGCATCGTGTCTTGCCAATCTGCAATTTTATGAACCGCGCACCATTCACGACTCTTCGTTGAGTAAAGCGATCCACGGTATTGTCGCCGCACGTTGTGGCCTGCTGGCGCAGAGTTATCAATTCTGGCGCGAGGGGACTGAAATCGATCTTGGTGCTGATCCGCATAGCTGTGACGACGGTATCCACGCTGCCGCAACTGGCGCTATCTGGCTGGGGGCGATTCAGGGTTTTGCCGGGGTGAGCGTGCGCAACGGTGAATTACATCTGAATCCGGCGTTACCTGAGCAGTGGCGACGGTTGAGTTTCCCTATGTTCTGGCAGGGCTGCGAATTACAGATCACGCTCGACGCGCAGCGTATTGCGATTCGAACTTCTGCGCCCGTTTCACTGCGTTTGAACGGTCAGCTTATTTCCGTGGCTGAAGAATCTGTTTTCTGTTTGGGCGATTTTATTTTGCCCTTCAATGGGACCGCTACCACACATCAGGAGGATGAATGAAACTGCAAGGAGTAGTTTTCGACCTGGATGGTGTAATCACCGATACCGCGCATCTGCATTTCAAGGCGTGGCAGCAGATTGCTGCTGAAATTGGCATCAACATTGATGCGCAGTTTAACGAAACGCTAAAAGGGATCAGCCGCGATGAATCCCTGCGGAGAATTCTGCAACACGGGGGCAAAGAGGGCGACTTTAACTCGCAGGAGCGGGCGCAACTGGCGTATCGCAAAAATCTGCTCTACGTCCACTCACTGCGCGAACTGACGGTTAATGCCGTTCTGCCGGGGATCCGGCCTTTGCTGGCAGATCTCCGCGCACAGCAGATCCCGGTAGGGCTGGCTTCTGTCTCCCTGAATGCGCCGACGATTTTAGCGGCGCTGGAGCTTCGGGAGTTTTTCACCTTCTGCGCGGATGCTTCCCAACTTAAAAACTCGAAACCGGATCCGGAAATCTTTCTCGCCGCCTGTGCCGGGCTAGGCGTGCCGCCACAGGCATGTATCGGCATTGAAGATGCGCAGGCGGGCATTGACGCCATTAACGCCAGCGGTATGCGCTCGGTGGGGATCGGCGCAGGCTTAACCGGGGCGCAATTATTGTTGCCCTCAACGGACTCCCTGACCTGGTCGCGGTTATCGGCCTTCTGGAAAAACGTATAGCAAAGGAATCAACATGGCTCAGCTTTCGTTACAACATATTCAAAAAATCTACGATAACCAGGTGCATGTGGTGAAGAACTTCAACCTGGAAATTGCCGATAAAGAGTTCATCGTGTTTGTCGGCCCGTCGGGCTGCGGTAAGTCGACCACCCTGCGCATGATTGCCGGGCTTGAGGAGATCAGCGGCGGCGATCTGTTGATCGACGGCAAACGAATGAATGACGTTCCAGCCAAAGCGCGCAATATTGCGATGGTGTTCCAGAACTACGCGCTGTATCCGCATATGACGGTCTACGACAACATGGCGTTTGGCCTGAAGATGCAAAAAATCGCTAAAGAGGTGATTGATGAGCGGGTGAACTGGGCGGCGCAAATTCTCGGCCTGCGTGAGTACCTGAAACGCAAGCCGGGGGCGCTTTCCGGCGGGCAACGCCAGCGTGTGGCGCTCGGGCGGGCGATTGTGCGCGAAGCGGGTGTGTTTTTAATGGATGAACCGCTCTCTAACCTTGATGCAAAGCTGCGTGTGCAAATGCGCGCAGAGATCAGCAAGCTGCATCAGAAACTGAACACTACCATGATTTACGTGACCCACGATCAGACCGAAGCGATGACCATGGCGACGCGGATTGTGATTATGAAGGATGGGATTGTTCAGCAGGTGGGGGCACCGAAAACGGTTTATAACCAACCGGCGAATATGTTTGTTGCCGGATTTATTGGATCACCGGCGATGAATTTTATTCGCGGCACGATCGATGGCGATAAATTCGTTACGGAAACGCTTAAATTAACCATTCCCGAAGAGAAATTAGCGGTTCTGAAAACACAGGAAAGTTTGCATAAGCCCATCGTGATGGGAATACGCCCGGAAGATATTCATCCGGACGCGCAAGAGGAAAATAACATCTCCGCCAAAATTAGCGTGGCAGAATTAACCGGTGCGGAATTTATGCTCTACACCACGGTTGGGGGGCACGAGTTAGTGGTCCGTGCTGGTGCGTTAAATGATTATCATGCAGGAGAAAATATCACTATTCATTTTGATATGACTAAATGTCATTTCTTTGATGCAGAAACGGAAATAGCAATTCGCTAAATACAGGGGGAAGGCATTCCCCCAGGATAATACAAGGAACAATAATGAAAAAGTTATTACCCTGTACCGCACTGGTGATGTGTGCGGGAATGGCCTGCGCACAGGCCGAGGAAAAGAACGACTGGCACTTTAATATCGGCGCGATGTACGAAATAGAAAACGTCGAGGGTTATGGCGAAGATATGGATGGGCTGGCGGAGCCTTCTGTCTATTTTAATGCCGCCAACGGGCCGTGGAGAATTTCTTTGGCCTATTATCAGGAAGGGCCGGTAGATTATAGCGCGGGTAAACGTGGAACGTGGTTTGATCGCCCGGAGCTGGAGGTGCATTATCAGTTCCTCGAAAGCGATGATTTCAGTTTCGGCCTGACCGGCGGTTTCCGTAATTATGGTTATCACTACGTTGATGAACCGGGTAAAGACACGGCGAATATGCAGCGCTGGAAAATCGCGCCAGATTGGGATGTGAAACTGACTGACGATTTACGTTTCAACGGTTGGTTGTCGATGTATAAATTTGCCAACGATCTGAACACGACCGGTTACGCTGATACCCGTGTCGAAACGGAAACAGGTCTGCAATATACCTTCAACGAAACGGTTGCCTTGCGAGTGAACTATTATCTCGAGCGCGGCTTCAATATGGACGACAGCCGCAATAACGGTGAGTTTTCCACGCAAGAAATTCGCGCCTATTTGCCGCTGACGCTCGGCAACCACTCGGTGACGCCGTATACGCGCATTGGGCTGGATCGCTGGAGTAACTGGGACTGGCAGGATGATATTGAACGTGAAGGCCATGATTTTAACCGTGTTGGTTTATTTTACGGTTATGATTTCCAGAATGGTCTTTCCGTTTCGCTGGAATACGCGTTTGAGTGGCAGGATCACGACGAAGGCGACAGCGATAAATTCCATTATGCAGGTGTCGGCGTAAATTACTCGTTCTGATAATGAGCTAAATTGCCGGATGCGGCGCGAGCGCCTTATCCGGCCTACGTCTGGTATTTATTTTAACGACATATGTGTGGCAACGGTGATATTTTGTGGTGATGGTTTTCCGGCAATTAAGCGGAATAATAACTCGCAGCTTTGTTGACCTAACTCCTGCGTCGGAACATCGATGCCGCCCGGTGCAGGCGTTAATATAAACGACAGCGTTTCATTGCTGTAACCCACCACCGCTAACTGCTGCGGAATAGCAATATTTCTCTCTGCCGCCGCACGATAAATGCTCATTAATTTCAGGCTGTCAGTGGCGAACACCGCCTCAGGTAACGGTGACTGACTTAATAATTGCCGTGCTGCTTTTAATGCTGTTTCATGAGTATAACCACCATCAACAATCCATTCATCACGCACAGCAATGTTATGTGCAGACAGACTTTGCTTATAACCATTAACGCGGTCAACCGAAACATGGACATCAAGCGGAGCATGCAGGCAGGCAATATTTTTATGCCCACTTTCAATTAACGCATCGGTGAGCGCAATACTGTCGCCATAATTATCGGTATCGACGGAATAAACATGGCTATATTGACCTTCAACTTTACCGATCACCACCACCGGGATCTCGTATTTATCGAGTTGGGCAAAAAATGACTCATCCGCTGGCGAACTTAGCATAATAATGCCCTTAATCATTTTCTGCTTAATTTTGCTTTCACACTTTTGTAAGTCTTCTGCCGGGGTGTGCGACGTCTGTAATATCACGTCGAAACCTTCTTCTTCCGCTTTGGCGGTGATGGCATGCAAAACTTCAGAGAAAAACGGATTACCCGCCGTAGTTTTGGTCGAACGGGTTGAAATCACCATAATTGCATCAAAACCCGAAGAGGTCAGCGCGCGGGCCAGCTTGTTTGGTTGATACTGTAATTCTTCAATGGCCCGTAACACTTTTTCGCGCGCTTCCGGGGAGATATTGGTTTGCTTATTCAGCACGCGTGATACGGTGGATTTTGATACGCCTGCAACTCTGGCAATATCATAAATAGTAGGGGACATAGGTCAGGAACTCCGTCCGAACGTGAATGCTGCACATCTTATGGAGTTCGCCCGTCGATGACAACACGGGCAGTTGATAATCAATGGCCTGACCCCACATTCATATCCATATGAATGATTATTTTCTGGTCTTCAGAGCAGCACAGGATAGCAATGAAGCGACTTAAAAATGAACTTAATGCGCTGGTGAATCGGGGTGTCGACAGACATCTGCGCCTCGCTGTAACCGGACTTAGCCGCAGCGGCAAAACAGCGTTTATCACCGCGATGGTTAATCAGTTGCTTAATATTCACGCAGGAGCCAGGCTGCCGCTATTAAGCGCGGTGCGCGAAGAGCGCCTGCTGGGTGTGAAGCGTATTCCTCAACGTGATTTTGGCATCCCGCGTTTTACTTACGACGAAGGCCTGGCGCAGTTATATGGCGATCCTCCCGCCTGGCCGACGCCAACGCGCGGTGTCAGCGAAATTCGTCTGGCGTTGCGTTATAAATCGAATGATTCACTGTTGCGCCACTTCAAAGACACCTCCACGCTGTATCTGGAGATTGTGGATTATCCCGGCGAATGGCTGCTCGACCTGCCGATGCTGGCGCAGGATTACTTAAGCTGGTCGCGGCAGATGACAGGCTTGCTCAATGGTCAGCGCGGCGTGTGGTCGGCGAAATGGCGGATGATGTGCGAAGGTCTGGACCCGTTAGCGCCTGCCGACGAAAACCGACTGGCAGACATTGCCGCCGCGTGGACCGATTATCTCCACCACTGTAAACAGCAGGGGCTGCACTTTATTCAGCCTGGGCGCTTTGTTTTGCCTGGCGATATGGCCGGTGCGCCCGCGCTGCAATTCTTCCCGTGGCCGGATGTCGATGCCTGGGGCGAGTCCAAACTCGCGCAGGCCGATAAGCATACCAATGCAGGAATGCTGCGCGAGCGGTTTAATTATTACTGCGAGAAAGTGGTGAAGGGGTTCTATAAGAATCATTTTCTGCGCTTTGACCGCCAGATTGTGCTGGTGGACTGCCTGCAACCGCTCAACAGTGGACCGCAGGCATTTAATGACATGCGTCTGGCGTTGACGCAATTAATGCAGAGTTTCCATTACGGGCAGCGCACGCTGTTCCGGCGCTTGTTCTCGCCGGTTATCGATAAGCTGTTGTTTGCCGCGACTAAAGCGGATCATGTGACCATTGATCAGCACGCCAATATGGTTTCATTACTGCAACAACTGATTCAGGATGCCTGGCAAAATGCGGCGTTCGAAGGGATCAGTATGGATTGTCTGGGGCTGGCGTCAGTTCAGGCGACCACCAGCGGCATTATTGATGTTAACGGTGAGAAAATCCCGGCGCTGCGCGGTAATCGACTCAGCGATGGCGCACCGCTCACTGTTTATCCTGGCGAAGTTCCCGCACGTTTGCCCGGTCAGGCGTTCTGGGATAAGCAAGGCTTCCAGTTTGAGGCGTTTCGTCCGCAGGTGATGGATGTCGACAAACCGCTACCGCACATTCGCCTTGATGCTGCGCTGGAATTTTTAATAGGAGATAAATTGCGATGACCGAACCGTTAAAACCACGTATTGATTTCGACGGTCCGCTGGAGGTCGATCAGAATCCAAAATTCAGGGCGCAGCAGACCTTCGACGAAAATCAGGCGCAAAATTTTGCCCCGGCCACGCTCGACGAAGCGCAGGAAGAAGAGGGGCAAGTTGAAGCGGTAATGGACGCAGCATTACGTCCGAAACGCAGTCTGTGGCGCAAAATGGTGATGGGCGGGCTGGCTCTGTTTGGCGCAAGCGTTGTTGGTCAGGGAGTGCAGTGGACAATGAACGCCTGGCAAACTCAGGACTGGGTGGCGCTGGGTGGGTGTGCCGCTGGGGCATTGATTATTGGCGCTGGCGTAGGATCTGTGGTAACAGAGTGGCGGCGCTTATGGCGCTTGCGACAGCGTGCCCACGAACGCGACGAAGCGCGCGATTTGTTGCACAGTCACGGCACGGGTAAAGGGCGCGCATTTTGCGAAAAACTGGCGCAGCAGGCGGGTATCGATCAGTCTCATCCTGCGCTGCAACGCTGGTATGCCTCAATCCATGAAACGCAGAACGATCGTGAAGTGGTCAGCCTGTATGCTCACCTGGTCCAGCCGGTTTTAGATGCTCAGGCGCGGCGCGAAATCAGTCGCTCAGCGGCGGAATCAACGTTAATGATTGCTGTTAGCCCACTGGCGCTGGTGGATATGGCGTTTATCGCCTGGCGCAATCTGCGTTTGATTAATCGTATCGCCACGCTGTATGGCATTGAACTGGGGTATTACAGCCGTTTGCGTCTGTTTAAACTGGTGTTACTGAATATCGCTTTCGCCGGGGCCAGCGAACTGGTACGTGAAGTGGGGATGGACTGGATGTCGCAGGATCTCGCCGCGCGCTTGTCTACTCGCGCAGCTCAGGGGATTGGTGCTGGGCTTCTGACGGCGCGACTGGGGATTAAAGCTATGGAGCTTTGCCGCCCGCTACCGTGGATTGACGATGACAAACCTCGCCTCGGGGATTTCCGTCGTCAGCTTATCGGTCAGGTAAAAGAGACGTTACAAAAGAGCAAAACGTCCGGCGAAAATTAGCGCACTTTCGGGCGCTGATCGGATACCTTTACGCCGAAGTGCCCGTTTATCCATCGTTGTGTCAATGTTTGTTGACAGAAACCTTCCTGCTACTCGAATAGTGTCATATCATCATATTTATTGTTCTTTTTCATGTGAAGGTTCCCATGCGTCTGGAAGTCTTTTGTGAAGACCGACTCGGTCTGACCCGCGAATTGCTTGATCTACTGGTGCTAAGAGGCATCGATTTACGCGGTATTGAGATTGACCCAATCGGGCGGATTTACCTGAATTTTGCCGAACTGGATTTTGACAGTTTCAGCAGTTTGATGGCGGAAATACGCCGTATTGTGGGCGTTACCGATGTGCGCACTGTGCCGTGGATGCCTTCCGAGCGAGAACATCAGGCGTTGAGCGCATTGCTTGAAGCATTGCCTGAGCCCGTGCTTTCTGTCGATATGAAAAGCAAAGTGGACATGGCAAATCCGGCGAGCTGTCAGCTATTCGGGCAAAAACTGGATCGCTTACGCAATCATACCGCTGCGCAATTGATTAACGGATTTAATTTTTTACGTTGGCTTGAGAGCGACCCGCAGGATTCACATAACGAACATGTAGTGATTAATGGACAAAATTTCCTGATGGAGATAACGCCTGTCTATCTTCAGGATGAAAACGACCAGCATGTCCTGACCGGTGCGGTAGTGATGCTGCGCTCAACAATCCGTATGGGCCGTCAGTTGCAAAATGTGGCTGCGCAGGATGTCAGCGCCTTTAGTCAGATTGTCGCCATCAGTCCTAAAATGAAGCACGCGGTAGAGCAGGCGCAAAAGTTGGCAATGTTAAGCGCACCACTGCTGATCACGGGGGATACCGGCACGGGCAAAGATCTCTTTGCTTACGCTTGTCATCAGGCAAGCCCGCGAGCGAGTAAACCTTATCTGGCTCTGAACTGCGCTTCTATTCCAGAAGATGCAGTAGAGAGCGAACTGTTCGGACATGCGCCTGAGGGGAAAAAAGGATTCTTCGAACAGGCGAACGGCGGCTCGGTTTTGCTGGATGAGATTGGCGAAATGTCGCCGCGAATGCAGGCAAAATTATTGCGTTTTCTCAACGATGGCACTTTCCGTCGAGTTGGGGAAGACCACGAAGTGCATGTCGATGTGCGGGTAATTTGCGCGACGCAGAAGAATCTGGTCGAGCTGGTGCAAAAAGGCATGTTCCGCGAAGATCTCTATTATCGTCTGAACGTGCTGACGTTAAATCTGCCGCCGCTGCGCGACTGTCCACAGGACATTATGCCGTTAACCGAGTTGTTTGTTGCCCGGTTTGCTGACGAACAGGGAGTGCCGCGTCCGAAACTGGCTGCAGATCTGAATACCGTGCTTACGCGTTATGCATGGCCGGGTAATGTGCGGCAGTTGAAAAACGCCATTTACCGCGCACTGACGCAACTGGAAGGTTATGAACTGCGTCCGCAGGATATTTTGCTGCCGGATTATGACGCTGCAACAGTGGCCGTTGGTGAAGATGCAATGGAAGGTTCGCTGGACGAAATCACCAGCCGTTTTGA
The DNA here is from genome assembly GCF_004211955.1 of Escherichia sp. E1V33. Lineage (GTDB taxonomy): Bacteria > Pseudomonadota > Gammaproteobacteria > Enterobacterales > Enterobacteriaceae > Escherichia. The sequence continues at coordinate 32,887 of NZ_RHJI01000009.1, read as the reverse complement.
ACGTTCGGTATTAACCCAGCTTTATCGCAATTACCCCAGTACGCGTAAACTGGCAAAACGTTTGGGCGTTTCTCACACCGCGATTGCCAATAAATTGCGGGAATATGGATTGAGTCAGAAGAAGAGCGAAGAATAAGTGGGATAAATGCCTGATGGCGCAATACCATCAGGCATAATAATTTACGCTTTCAGTACCGCGAGAGCTGCTTCGTAATCCGGCTCGGTGGTGATTTCATTTACCAACTGACTGAAAATCACATTATCATTTTCATCAATTACCACAACCGCACGTGCCGCCAGACCTTTCAGTGGGCCTTCAGCGATCTCAACGCCGTAAGCTTGCAGGAATTCAGCGTTACGGAAAGTGGAGAGAGTGATAACGTTGTTCAGACCTTCCGCGCCGCAGAAACGAGACTGAGCAAACGGCAGATCGGCGGAGATGCACAGCACAACCGTGTTGTCGATTTCGGTTGCCAGTTGGTTAAACTTACGTACTGATGCGGCGCAAACACCGGTATCAATGCTCGGGAAAATGTTCAGCACTTTGCGTTTACCCGCAAACTGACCGAGGGTGACGTCAGACAGATCTTTTGCCACGAGAGTAAAAGTCTGCGCTTTGCTACCCGCTTGCGGGATGGAATTGGCGACTGTAACCGGGTTGCCCTGGAAATGAACGATTTGTGACATGATTATCTTTCCTGTTTACATATAGTTAACGTCATGCCTAGTTTATGCTAACTGTCAATAACACAGCAATCGCTATTTGCGCTTAATCCGCAGACCACCGCGGCAACAAGGAGTAAAGATGAGAACCGTTAAGGTATTTGAGGAAGCCTGGCCGTTACATACCCCGTTTGTTATTGCGCGGGGAAGCCGCAGTGAAGCGCGCGTGGTGGTGGTTGAGCTGGAAGAAGAAGGCGTCAAAGGTACTGGAGAATGCACGCCTTATCCGCGCTATGGCGAAAGTGATGCCTCAGTCATGGCGCAAATATTGAGCGTGCTCCCACAACTGGAAAAAGGGCTGACGCGCGCAGAGTTGCAAAAAGTTCTGCCTGCCGGTGCGGCGCGTAATGCGCTGGATTGTGCGCTGTGGGATCTTGCCGCACGACAACAGCAACAGACGCTGGCTGAACTTATCGGTATATCTCTCCCTGAAACTATCACCACTGCGCAAACTGTAGTGATCGGTACGCCGGATCAGATGGCAGGCAGTGCCGCAGCATTATGGCAGGCTGGGGCTAAATTACTAAAAGTGAAGCTGGATAATCATCTTATCAGCGAGCGGATGGTGGCGATTCGTGCGGCAGTACCGGATGCGACGTTGATTGTTGATGCCAATGAATCGTGGCGTGCGGAAGGACTGGCGGCGCGATGCCAGTTGCTGGCCGATTTAGGCGTCGCAATGCTGGAGCAACCTCTCCCGGCTCAGGACGATGCGGCGCTGGAGAATTTTATCCATCCATTGCCTATTTGCGCAGATGAAAGTTGTCATACCCGCAGCAACCTGAAGGCGCTGAAAGGGCGCTATGAGATGGTTAATATCAAGCTTGATAAAACCGGGGGCCTGACGGAAGCGTTGGCGCTGGCAACAGAAGCGCGTGCACAAGGTTTCAGCCTGATGTTGGGCTGCATGTTATGCACCTCACGCGCCATTAGTGCGGCGTTACCGCTGGCGCCGCAGGTCAGCTTCGCCGATCTCGACGGTCCGACCTGGCTGGCGGCGGATGTGGAACCGGCTCTCCAGTTTACGACCGGCGAATTGCATCTTTAGGATGCCAGCGCAGTAAATTCGCCATCGCAAAAAGATATTTTTCGCTGGCTTCATCGGCGGAGATGGGCGGAAATTCGGCAGTGATACAGTGCAAGTTCAGATCAGCACACCAACTGCCAAAGGAACCGGGAGTGTCGTAGCCGACGCTGCTTACCAGTGGTAATTCAAACGCCTGGGCCAGCCATTCACCTAATTCACTGTGTTTGGGATCTTCGATACACGCCAGCGGATCGTGGAACGAGACGACCCAGGCGGGTTGAATGCGGTGAATGAGCTGGCATAACGCCTGGGTTTCAGGTTCGGAGCCGGGTTTATCTCCGGTCAGCAAGACAACGTCGCGCTCTTCGGCGGCACTGTTCCAGCGATATACCGTTTCTCCTTCCTTCCAGTTGGCAGCGGGAAAGTTCCTGTTTAAATCCACACCATTGGCATTAGCCCGTAGACCCAACTGGCAACCGTCGGGATTCACACAGAGCACTACATGATGGCGGCGCAGAGACGGTGTTAATGTGCGTAATGCGCAGGAGAGGGCGACGACGGAAGAATTCTCATCGCCGTGGGTACCAGCAAGAATCAAACCACTTTCGCTGCTGGCGGCATGGGCCGGAAACCAGAGCAGCGGCGCACCCAATAATGAACGTCCGTAATGTTCAGTTCCTGGGGGGAAAGCGCCGCGTTCGGCGCGTGGGCGGGTCACGGTCATAATCGTCTCTGATAATAGAAGTGTTACAGGCAGTGTTGTGCAAATTTTGTGGATTATCAAATCCTTTTCTTCACGCTATGCTATCGATCTTGTATCACTTTTTTGCCGGAAGTTGTTTGCATTTTATTAGTTGGATAGGGTTTGTGGATTTTTGCTGGCTGACGGGCAAATAAAGTTTGTTTAATGGTTTGCTTATCTGCCAGTTGATTAATCACATGGCGGGCTATCTGACCGCCAGCACCAAGAAACAGTACATTTTTCATGAAACTTTTCCCAGATTATTGGCAGCAATATGCCAGGCCATATCACTATTGCGGATTTGAATATGTTTCATTACAGCGTTTCCTCAAAGAACGGAGCCAGTACTGAAATTGCTTCAGCCACATAGGCTTTGCCGTCATAAAGATCCATATGGTTTGCGCCTTCAACAATGTGATAGCGTTTATCCTGGCTTGATGCTCGATCGTACAGGTCGTCACTCATCCATTTGCTTCCTGCCTGGCTGCCCGCCACAATCTGTATTGGCTGAGTCAGGTACACTTCCGCCATATGGTAAGCATCATAGGTAATAATCTGGTTAAGGCTGCGCAAAGTAGCGTAACCCGGTGCTGTTGGATACTGCGCCCGAGGGGTGTGGTAATACTCCCAGGCCTGACGCAGTTCTTCGTTCGGCGCATCGGACTCCTTCATTGGAGCCAGTGGCATAATGGCGTATTCTCCGCTGCTAATATCGCTGGTTCGGGCGTTTGAACCCGCTTCAATGTGTGGTAGGGCATCAATAGATTTCACATTGTTTTCCCAACCATTACGGAACATCGAACCAATATTGACCGCACTAACGGTACCGATGGCCTTGATGCGGCGATCCTGAATTGCAGCATTGGCTGTATATCCTGCACCGGCACAAATTCCCATCGCACCAATTCGGGTATTGTCGACGTAAGAAAGAGTTGTCAGGTAATCAATCACGGCACTGACGTCTTCAGTACGAATGTATGGGTTTTCTAACTGACGCGGCTCGCCGCTACTTTCACCTTGATAAGATGCGTCATAAGCAATGGTGACAAATCCCTTTTCCGCCAGTTTTTCGGCATAGGTTCCGGCCGTTTGTTCTTTCACGCCCCCACCGGGGTGAGATACCACAATTGCCGGATACTGACGGGTTTCATCAAATTTTGGAGGGAAATAGATTACTGCAGACAAAGAGATTGCTGGATTATTGCTGTTAGTGAAGCTGACTTTATTATTCATCATTCCGTTCCTCATGGAGTTGTTGGTTCGTTTTAACGGTTGGTGATATCACTATAGATATTGATCATTAAGTTGATTAGACCCAAAATCATGATTAGACCTATCATTTAAATGATTAATAGATTGTATGGAGATACTGAATGAAGCGTGAAGAGATCGCTGATCTGATGGCGTTTGTCGTCGTTGCAGAGGAGCGTAGCTTCACTCGCGCAGCAGCCCGCCTGAGCATGGCGCAGTCAGCTTTAAGCCAGATAGTGCGCCGTATAGAAGAACGATTGGGATTGCGGCTTCTGACGCGAACCACGCGCAGTGTTGTACCAACTGAAGCGGGCGAGCATCTTTTGTCTATTCTTGGCCCTATGTTACATGACATAGATTCTGCCCTGACATCCCTGAGCGATCTGCAGAACCGCCCATCCGGGACAATACGTATTACTACTGTAGAACATGCAGCAAAAACGATATTGTTACCAGCCATGCGCACATTCCTGAAATCGCATCCTGAAATTGATATTCACCTTACCATTGATTATGGTTTGACCGATGTCGTTTCTGAACGTTTTGATGCAGGCGTCCGTCTGGGTGGGGAGATGGATAAAGATATGATTGCCATTCGAATCGGGCCAGATATACCAATGGCTATTGTTGGCTCACCGGATTATTTTTCCCGCCGAAGTGTTCCAACGTCAGTGTCACAATTAATAGATCATCAGGCAATTAATTTGTATCTTCCCACATCGGGTACAGCAAATCGCTGGAGATTAATACGCGGTGGACGTGAAGTTCGTGTTCGCATGGAAGGTCAGCTTTTACTGAATACTATAGACCTGATCATTGATGCTGCAATTGATGGGCATGGATTGGCGTATCTACCTTATGATCAGGTTGAGCTGGCTATTAAAGAAAAAAAACTGATACGTGTTTTGGATAAATTCACACCAGATTTACCCGGTTATCACCTGTACTATCCACATCGTCGACATGCTGGCTCGGCATTCTCATTATTTATAGATAGGCTGAAGTATAAAGGTGCTGTTTAGTACTACTTACTGGTACATTAATTTAATTCTTTTCTTAACGTATTCTCAGTTCCTTTCAACGTTTTGGTCGTTTTTTATTCTTCGTACAATGGCGACAGATGCTGATTATGATACTGAAAACGGGTTTGAACGTGCGAAACCCGAACGTAGTGTTCGGCGTTCTATAGGCTTTGCCGCGTTCTGGAGTCTATTATTTACACTAAATCTAATGTGATATATTGATACTTAAAACATTTGATGCTCCCTGTGTCACTTTTTTGCCGGAAGTTATTTGCATTTCTTCAAGGAGAAACAAATAATTACGCATCAATATTAACGTCGGTTTGAGGGTAACTTATGAAGCACTCTGTTTCAGTAACTTGTTGTGCGCTGTTAGTCAGCAGCATTTCTCTTTCGTATGCTGCTGATGTTCCGAGTGGCACAGTACTGGCAGACAAGCAGGAGCTGGTGCGTCATATTAAGGATGAGCCTGCATCATTAGATCCCGCGAAAGCAGTAGGTTTGCCGGAGATTCAGGTGATTCGCGATTTGTTTGAAGGACTCGTGAATCAGAATGAAAAAGGGGAGATTGTCCCCGGCGTTGCGACTCAGTGGAAAAGTAATGACAACCGTATCTGGACTTTTACCCTGCGCGATAACGCAAAGTGGGCGGATGGCACACCGGTAACGGCGCAAGATTTTGTCTATAGCTGGCAACGTCTGGTAGACCCGAAAACGTTGTCGCCATTTGCCTGGTTTGCCGCGCTGGCGGGAATCAACAACGCACAAGCGATTATTGATGGGAAAGCCACGCCTGACCAGCTTGGCGTCACCGCAGTTGATGCCCATACTTTGAAAATCCAGCTTGATAAGCCATTGCCGTGGTTTGTTAATTTGACGGCCAACTTTGCCTTCTTCCCGGTACAAAAATCCAACGTTGAAAGCGGTAAAGATTGGACGAAACCAGGGAAACTTATCGGCAATGGCGCTTATGTTCTTAAAGAGCGCGTGGTGAATGAAAAGCTGGTGGTTGTACCGAATACCCATTATTGGGATAACGCCAAAACGGTGCTGCAGAAAGTGACCTTCCTGCCAATTAATCAGGAATCCGCAGCCACGAAACGTTATCTTGCAGGTGATATTGATATCACCGAATCCTTCCCGAAAAATATGTATCAAAAGCTGTTGAAGGATATTCCTGGACAGGTTTATACGCCGCCGCAGTTGGGGACTTATTATTATGCCTTCAATACGCAAAAAGGGCCGACGGCAGATCAACGTGTCCGTCTGGCATTAAGTATGACGATTGACCGTCGCCTGATGACGGAAAAAGTATTAGGCACTGGTGAAAAACCAGCCTGGCATTTTACGCCAGATGTTACCGCCGGATTTACGCCGGAACCCTCACCATTTGAACAAATGAGTCAGGAAGAACTGAACGCTCAGGCGAAAACATTGCTAAGTGCTGCCGGTTATGGACCCCAGAAGCCGTTGAAACTGACGCTGTTGTATAACACTTCAGAAAACCACCAGAAAATTGCGATTGCCGTAGCGTCAATGTGGAAAAAGAATCTTGGTGTGGACGTCAAATTGCAAAATCAGGAATGGAAGACCTATATCGACAGCCGTAACACCGGTAATTTTGACGTAATCCGCGCATCATGGGTTGGGGACTATAATGAACCGTCTACCTTCCTGACGCTGTTAACGTCAACGCACTCGGGAAATATTTCACGTTTTAGTAATCCGGCATACGATAAAGTGCTGGCCCAGGCATCGACTGAAAATACCGTTAAGGCGCGCAATGCCGATTACAACGCGGCAGAGAAAATTCTCATAGAACAAGCGCCTATTGCACCGATTTACCAGTATACCAATGGGCGATTAATCAAACCGTGGTTGAAAGGTTATCCAATTAATAACCCGGAAGATGTGGCCTATAGCCGCACAATGTATATTGTGAAGCATTAATATGATGTCATCTGGCGCGTATATGCGCGCCGGATTTAACAATCCCCATAAAATACCTTATTTTTTAAATTCCCCCCTATAAAAAATCACCCACAAGATAATTATTTGAATTTTTCTGCCAATACCCAACGTAAAGAATAATCAAATATTTTATTTAAAAGGTGTATTACATACTCCCAATATAAGCTGTGCTTTACTTTTCTTTACAACGCAAGTGTATTGCGTTCTTTGCGAAAATCTTCATTCGCAAAAAGACACACAGCTAAAATGGGGTGGTAAAATGAAAAAATCCTCAGCTATTCCTTTAGTTATCTCGTTATTACTCCTTCATTATCCTTCTTTAAGTCTGGCCGCAGAATCACTGCCCGATGCCACGTCGCTGGGACTGGAAAACTTAACGAATGATCTTTCACGACAAGAATTGTTTGTGAAAATACTAGAATCGGATCCTTCTCGTGATAAAGAGTTTGATTCCTTTGCTGTAAAAAAATATTTTAAATTCCCGGCTGATGTCACTTACGATTCGGTATTAAATCAACCACGGCCAAGTTCTTTATTTGGTGTGGATATCAGCCATCATAACGGTAAAAACTTCCCGATCGAATTGTTGGCAAAAAATAAGTCTGTGTTCTTGTATATGAAGTCCAGTCAAGGAACGCGTTATGTTGATCCTGAATTCGCCGGTTTTTGGCAGAGGGCCGGGGATACTGAACGAGGGATAAAACTTCACCGTGGGGCCTACCACTTTCTTTCCAGTGGCACACCGGCAGACGACGCGGAATTGTGGGGACGCAAGCAGGCAATGACGTTTGTTAAAGTTATTAAAGCCAACGGTGGTTTAAGGGCGACAGATATGCCACCGGCGGTGGATGTTGAGTGGGATATAGATTCATCAACGGGTAAGGACCGCTGGCAGAAGCGTAAACCCACTGAAATAATCACTATGATCAAGGCATTCACCGCGCAGGTAGAAGCCGATTTAGGGCGTAAACCGGTTATCTACACTGCGCGTGCGTGGTGGAAAGATGCCGTCGGCGGAGAGAAAAGTTTTGCCCAGGTTGCAGAACATAATCTGTGGCTGGCTGATTATTCCAATCAGGCACAGGCCAGCGAAACGCCGCGTTCAATTAACCAGACAAAATGGGCAATCTGGCAGTTTACCGATGCTGCGCAGCTTAATTTGGGATCAAGTAAGAAATTCGATGCCAGTATTTATAAGGGCCCGACCGCTGAGTTTTATTCTACTCTGGGTGTGCAGGAGTTTTAAATCATGAACAGGCGATGGTCAAATTTATGTAAAATGGTCCTGAGGCTGTTAATTGCAGGAATATCACTGGGAATGACTGGTGTCCGTGCAGATGACATTTGCAAAAATGGCGCAATGGTCCCTGATGAATATTGTCACTTTTTTGTCCACTATGGGCCAGAAAACCCAGGGAAACTGGATATCCGGATCAGTGATGCGTTAAAAATACCCGATCAGGATGCGGCGAAAACTCGCTCCATCGGATTGATTATTGCAATTTCAAAATATCCACTATTACATGCAGATATTCCGGCAGCCGCGGTGGATGGCCAAAGAATGGCTGATTTTCTTATCAATGGACAGAAGTTTGATGAGGTTATTTTACTGAGAGATCAGGAAGCTTCATTAGATAATATTAATTATTTTTTAAAAGAATATTTACCAGCCAGAGGGATGATGTTTGATAATAAAGCTCGCTTGTTAATTGCTTATTCAGGGCATGGTCGTTTTGGCACTCAAAATGGTAATTCTGATAAAGCTCCTGCATTTGTATTGAGCAACGCTATAGATATTGATGGTTCCAAAGGCATGTATGAAATGCCAGCTCTGAACACACAACTTAATATTCTGGCAAAGCGTTATTTCCATGTTCTGACTTTAGTCAATGCTTGCTTTGGTTCTGGCTTGTATGGCATGACTATCGGAGCGGGTAATTCTAACTCGTATACTAATCCCGGTGCGTATGCAATAGCTGCCGGTGATGATAAAACAGAGGTTTACTCACTGGAGGCAAAGCGCGGTAGTGTCTTTTTCGATACAATTATCAAAGGCGTAACGAATGGTGTTGCCGATGAACGTTTTGGTAAGTCGTATATGGTAAAGGTAGATGGAAAAAAGGAATACTACGCCGGAATAACCAGAACGTTGAGTTTATTTATCTATGTTAATGATCAATATTCAGATATTAATGAAAAACTGGATGAACAAGGTAAGGGATTACATTTGAGCGATGCCTGGATAGGTGCAACTGAAATGCCCGCGGGGCCGGGGGGATTCTTCTTCATCAATGAACCTGCGGCAAGTCGTCTGGATAATAAGACTCAGCTGGCTGCAGGTAAAGCAGGGGAGTTTACTAATATTGATGTGGCCTCATTCTCGATTGATAAGCCAGACCCTGTCCCCGCAGATAGTCAGGAAAAAGATAATAAATCGATTGAGATTCCTTATGGCCCCGTAAGTGCAATTCCCAACCGTCCTGACATTCGTATTTTTAAAACGCCGGAAATTTACCCGATTCACGGACATGATATTTCTTCTAACGATGGTGAAATAGACTGGAAATTGTTTCAGGAAAAATCGTCTGCGCGTTTTGTGTATGCGAGAGTGGTTGGCTGGAGAGGTCCCGACTCATCATTTAAGTCTCACTGGAAACAATTAGCAGATTCCAAATTTGACCGTGGAGGCTATTTCAAATTTGATTTTTGTCGATCTCCTGAGGCGCAATTGGAAACGGCAAAAAGTCTCCTGCCGGCAGATACGAAAATGTTGCCGCCCGGTATTTTATTGGTGAATCCTGAAGGTGAAGATGCAACTCAACTGACTTGTTTTAAAAAATCTGGAATGGCTAATGCACGTAATGATATTTTGCGTTTTGCCGATTTAATCTACCAAAATTATCATAAAACGCCCATATTTTATGGTAATCATAATAACCTGTCACATTTCATGGATAGCCGATTCGAGCAGTATATGGTGTGGATGGGATATTGGGGACAAGCCGGTGTGAAGCTTGAAGGGCGTAATCCCTGGACGCTTTGGCAATATTCAGGGAATGAAACGGTGCCGGGGATCGGTCACAGTACGGAGTCGGAAGTTTTCTTTGGTACTGAGGAACAATATGTTCAGTTTAAAGCAGGTGAGAATAATGTCGCGTTGGCTGCTGTCAATTGAATAATAAATAATTCTGGATGGCGAATAATCATATCGCCATCCAGTTTCTACGGGTTGTTACTTCACCTGTTCTGGTAGTGTGTTATTCTCCATATACAACGTCTGGCTGGGGAAAGCAAAATCTGCGCCATGCGACTGTACAATATCGATAATTTTCAAATATACGTCCTGCTGGGCGGCAAGCCATTCGGCCCAAACCGTGGTTTTAGTAAAGCAATAAACCATAATATTTAGCGACGAATCGGCAAACTGGTTGAAATAAACCAATAGGGTCTGCCGCTGATCGATAGCGGGATGATTTTTAAGCATTTCGCGTACCGCTTCGACAATAGCGCCCACTTTAGCCGCATCTTCATAACGTAAACCAATGGTCGTGGTAATACGACGGTTGGTCATTCGACCGGGGTTTTCTACGCTGATAGACGAAAACAGCGAGTTCGGCACGTATAGTGGACGATTATCAAATGTGGTGATTTTAGTAATTCGCCAACCAATTTCTGCCACCGTTCCTTCGATATTTCTGTCAGGAGAACGGATCCAGTCGCCAATACTAAAGGGGCGATCAAAATAGAGCATAATGCCGGAAAAGAAGTTGCTCAGAATATCCTTACCGGCCATACCCACTGCAAGACCACCAATTCCACCAAAAGTCAGCAAGCCAGAGAGGCTCATGCCGAAATGTTCGCCATAGAGCAGAACAATGACGACGATGATGCTGATTTTAATGATCCGCGACATAATCCGTGCACTGGTAATATCGCGGCCTTTTTTAATCTGCTTCCTTTCAAACTGATTGATTAGAAGGAATAATTTAACCGTCAGGATAAGGGCTATCAGGGACGTACAGATAAAATCAATGGCGTCCGGTGTGATAAATTTGAGTTTATAGTTTTCAATGACATAATTAATGATGCTACCGACAGCACTGATAATTATGGTGTAGATTAAAAATTGTACTGCGTGGAATAAGAATCCTTTTCTTTTATGATTTCCACGGCGAAACCAAAAGCTCATAAGAATCAATGCTGCGCAGCTACCGAAAATAATGACAAGATTAAGCGCATTATTTGTAAACAGTTCAGCGATCATTGTTTTATCAGGCTCCTCCAGATTGTTGACGTCATGCCGGAAACCCCTGGCGGGGTTATTTTATCGCGATAACTCATGCATATCATCAATAGTCAGGGAAGGAAGTAGCAACATTAGCGAATTTATCAACGAGTTGATGATATGTTACGCGACAATCTATTGCTTTCAGAGCAGACAACGTCAAAATGTCATGGTATTGTTACACACAAGTAACAAAGGGTTTATCTGCAAAAGGATTACATTATGATCATGGCGAAACTGAAGTCAGCGAAGGGGAGAAAGTTTCTCGTAGGTTTGTTGGCGGTTTTCATTATTGCGGCGTCGGTCGTGACTCGCGCGACTATCGGTGGTGTTATTGAACAATACAATATCCCGCTGTCCGAATGGACGACATCAATGTATGTGATTCAGTCGTCAATGATTTTTGTCTATAGCCTGGTCTTTACCGTGTTACTGGCAATCCCGCTGGGTATTTATTTCCTCGGTGGTGAGGAGAAGTAAGTAAAAGAAAAGGCCCGTAACTTCGGGCCTTGAAAGCAAGTGACGAACGATTAATCGTCGTCTTCGTCATCCAGTTCGACAGGTGTCTGGTATTGGTCGGGTTTAATCACCAGCAGGTCGCAGCGAAGATGATCAATCACTTGTTCCGCCGTGTTGCCAAGGAATGCCGCGGAAATACCCGTGCGTCCTACGGTTCCCAGAACCACAATGCCAGCCTGTAAATGCTCTGCTAAATCGGGAATCACTTCTTCTGGCAGACCTTTTTCGACATGCGTCATTTTCTCGTCAATGCTGAATTTCTGCCGCAGGGCTTTCATCGCCAATAAATGTTGTCCGCGAATAGCATCGTTATAAACGCTTGGATCAAATTCTGGCAGTTCAATCGCAATATTGATGGGGGTGACTGGATAAGCACCAACCAGATGTACCTCGGTGTGGTTGACCTTGTCCGCCAGCTCGATCGTCTCTTTCACCAGTTTTTCATTGAGCGCATTATGATACGGCTCTTCACTGGCGAGATTCACCGCCACCAGCGCCTTACCCCCTTCCGGCCACGGCTGGTCTTTCACCATCCACACCGGGCTTGGGCATTTGCGTAACAGGTGCCAGTCTGTTGGCGTAAAAATCACCGCTTCCAGGCGGTCATGTTGGTGCGCCATTTTTAGCACCAGATCGTGCCCACCGCTAAGTACTTCCTGAATGATGGCTTCGAAAGGACGGTTATGCCAGACCACTTTAATTTCAATGGGAACGCCAGCGTTAAGATAATATTTCGCCTGCTCGTGGATCCACGCAGTACGCTGACTAATGACGCCCTGACGCATAGCGGTCCGCTCGTCTGGGGAGAGTAGGGTAGTCATCTCGTATGAGAAGTCATAAATAGGCAAAAAGGCTTTAATTTTGCCACCAATCCGTTGATGCAAATAAACAGCTCGCCGTAATGCGGGTTGATCGTCCTGGTTAGGATCGATAACAACAAGCATGTTCTGATACATAGCCATACAGAGTCTCCTTACAACAACTGTCAATGCAGTTTGTATTAAAAGAGTAACCCAGATCTGGTGAATGAAACAGTGATGAACCTTCTGCCAGATCAATAAATGAGAAAAATTTAATGATATGACAGAAGGATAGTGAGTTATGCGGAAAAATCAGGCGACGTTGCGTGTATGACCGGCTAGTTGGGCCAGCGCATCGTTATTTTCGATGGTGATATATTTCCCTTTGACTGCCAGCATGCCACTTTTCTGGAAGCGCCCCAGCAGACGGCTGATGGTTTCTACCGTCAGACCCAGATAGTTACCGATATCGCCACGAGTCATCGTCAGGCGGAATTCACGAGGGGAGAAGCCGCGTTGGGCAAAACGACGGGACAGATTATAGATGAATGCAGCCAGACGTTCTTCGGCATTTTTCTTCGACAACAGCAGGATCATGTCCTGATCGCCTTTGATTTCGCCGCTCATCAGACGCATCATCTGTTGGCGCAGATTAGGCATTTTACCAGACAGATCGTCCAGCGTTTCGAATGGGATTTCACACACCATCGAGGTTTCAAGCGCCTGGGCGAAGCTTGGATGATGACCGCTGCCTATGGCATCGAAACCCACCAGATCGCCTGCTAAATGAAAACCAGTGATTTGCTCGTCGCCTTGCTCTGTAATGGTATAACTTTTAATCGTACCGGAGCGGATGGCATAAAGCGATTTAAGTTCATCACCAGCCTTAAACAGCGTCTGGCCTTTCTGAATAGGCTTCTTTCGCTCGATGATATTATCAAGCTGATCGAGCTCATGTTCGTTGAGTGTGAACGGGATGCAAAGCTGACTGATGCTGCAATCCTGGCAATGGATAGCACAACCGCCAGACTGAATGCGCCGTATAATTCGCTTTTCCGGGATCATAGGTCTGCTCAAGCCGTAATTGATATTTGTCAATTTTAACATCTTTTTAGGGAGCAAGTAAGTCTAAGCAAACCTTAACAGCGGAGAATTCCGATAATAGATGTAAATTTATGTCTATCTAATTGAAAAACCTTAGATTGTTAAGGGTAACTTTACGTAAAAGTGTGAACAAGCAGGCACAAATTGCTTAATGTTTACAGTAAAAGATAACCTTCATGGCGCAATAACCACTCTTTTCGCTGCACTCCGCCTGCATATCCTGTCATCGTGCCGTTTCGGCCAATGACCCGGTGACAAGGCACAACAATACTGATCGGGTTTGCACCGTTGGCTGCGCCGACGGCACGCGCGGCCCCAGGGCGGCCTAGTTGTTCTGCCAGTTGACCGTAATGCATTACCTGTCCACACGGGATAGTGCGAAGCGTTTTCCATACTTCCCGTTGAAATGGCGTGCCGCCGGTGGCGGTGGGTAGGGAATCAATAATGCTTAGATTACCGGCAAAATAATCACGAAGTTTATCGCTTAACCCGCCGGGATTGGTGGCAGAAATACGCTCATAACCTTCTTTGCGATAATGGATGTCCAGCAATTGCACCATGCGATCGCTATACTCTTCCCACTCAACTGCCCGCAGACGAAATTGTTCATCGCAAATCACCCACAGTGGACCCAGTGGCGTGGCAATTTTTTCTTCAAGTAATTTCAGCATCCGTTCTCTCTTAAGATAAATGTGGGTAAATAACCCCCAGGCTAATCAGCAGGCCGACAAGATACCACGTCAGCAACATTCGCAGCCATACCACAAGAAGATAAGAGGGTACGGTAAGACTAATGAATAATAGGTACCTGGACCAGCGTCCGGTTTTATCGATAGCGCTGAAGTGGATTTCCCCGCGATATGCGGCTGCCGCTTCGTTACTTTTCCCGACTCCGGCGAGAATGTGGTTATCTGCAATGCAAATAAATGAATAAAAAAATAGAGTCTGTCGACATCCGCCAGACTCTACAGTACACACAGCAGTGCATCCGCGTCTTGAATCCGGCCTGCTTCCTGTCAGCCGGTGACAGTGTTATAACGGTTTTGCCCATCAGTTGCCAATTTTCTTCAGTGACAGATTTCACGAAAATATAAGTTAAGCCGTTCATCTCGTGATTGAATAATCATGCATCGTTAATCGACTGGTGAATTTAGCGGGTGATTAACCTGAGCAGCGTTTAAACAAATTGCCGAATAGCTTGCTTAAGTATATTTCAGGCGAGGTGCAACGAATTACCTTCATCATATATTGGTTCATGTGATGGAGAAATCGCCTTAATTAGGGCCTGTGCAGGCTCACTCCCGACCTAAACTGTTCGATACTGCAACCAGGCTGGTATAAAATGCCCCGCCTGCGGGGAGACTCGCTGGTATAGAACCAGATGTTGTTTCAACTTGCGAAGTGAACGATGCAGCAAGTATCAGATGTATGAACAATTAACCCGTCTGAATCACGACGTGCGAAGGTACATAGGAGGTTACATGAACCTTGACGACAAATCGCTGTTTCTTGACGCCATGGAAGATGTCCAACCACTGAAGCGCGCTACTGATGTCCACTGGCATCCTGTGCGTAACCAACGTGCGCCGCAGCGTATAGACACGCTGCAACTTGATAATTTCCTCACCACTGGATTTCTCGACATCATCCCGCTAAATCAGCCACTGGAGTTTCGTCGGGAAGGCTTGCAACATGGGGTGATCGATAAACTACGCAGCGGCAAATATCCGCAACAGGCTAGTCTGAATTTACTTCGCCAGTCGGTGGAAGAGTGCCGCAAAATGGTGTTTAGTTTTATTCATCAGGCGCGGGTGGATGGTTTGCGTAATGTGCTGATTATTCATGGCAAAGGCAGGGAAGATAAATCTCATGCCAACATTGTCCGTAGTTATGTCGCACGTTGGCTGACAGAGTTTGATGACGTACAAGCTTATTGCACCGCGCTACCGCATCATGGCGGCAGCGGGGCGTGTTACGTTGCACTGCGTAAAACAGCGCAGGCGAAACAAGAAAACTGGGAGCGTCACGCTAAACGCAGTCGATAATTCATTGACGCTTCCGCGCTATTGAAAATATCAAGCCGCCAGTACGCGGTTGCGTCCATCATTTTTCGCCCGATACAACGCATCATCTACGCGTTTAAACAGTTCATCGATGCCTTCATTGCCTTCGTGATGTGCCACGCCAATGCTGACCGTAAAACGCGGTAGGCCAGAGATACTCACTTTTGCCACGCTCAATCGGATAGTTTCAGCGAGAGAAATTGCGGTATCCAGCGGGGTTCTGGGTAATAATAAGACGAACTCTTCACCTCCCCACCGAAACACCATATCGCCTTTGCGAGCGCAGCTTTCGAGCGTACGTGCCAATGCGCATAAAACTTCGTCACCTTTCTGGTGACCGTACAGGTCATTAATATGCTTAAAACGATCGGTGTCGATAAGCAACAAACTGTAATCCTGAGCGATTGCGAGATGCTGCATTTGGCCTTGCTCGGTGATGTGATAAAATTGTCGGCGGTTAAGTAATCCCGTCAACGCGTCATGGTGAGCAGCGTGTTCCAGTTGTTGTTCCAGCCTTTTTTGCTCGGTAATATCATGTACGATGCATAACATTAACTTGTCGCCATAAATCTCAATTGGCCCGGCATAAGTTTGCACATGGCGAGTGGAGCCATCGGCCAATTTATGCACAAAGTTAAGTGGCTTATGCCCGCCGGGTAAACGCGAAATTTCATGCATGACAGGCATCACGCGACGCCCAAGAATATTAATTTCCCAGGTGTGTTTCTGACAGATTGTTTCATGGTTATAGCCATAGAAATTGAGTGCGGCCACATTGGCGTCGACAATTTGGCCATCACGCGAGGGATCTATCAACAGCATTGGCGCGGAATTAGTCAGAAAAAAACGCGCATAAAACCCTTGTTTTTTACGCTGATAATTTGCAGAGCGGCTGGCTTTTAAGCCCAGACTTGCGGGTGTCTCCAGTCCTTCAAATATAATCACTTCCCCAGAATCACTAATCTCTTTGAGGGTCAACCGACAGCTTAGTGCTGTCTCTTCACCACTACGCTTGACCGTGAGAATTTCTACAATATCGAGCTGGTTATGCAGGTCTACGAGATATTTTGGTAGTTCGTTTTGAGAGGAGACGGAATAGAGGCCGGTTCGTAGCTGACTAAAAGTGAGTTCTTGCATCAACAGTTGCGCTGCGCTATTGGCATAAATTAACCGTTCCTCGAAGGGGGAAACGATCCAGACAGGACTGGTTAATAAGTCCAGGGTATTGAAGTTGTGCGTAGTCATTGAAATCCCGTTATTTTTATCAATTTTCTATTGTTATCTGATCGCAAAAATGCCACGAAAAATGATCAGATAATTCTGATAATGATAGACGCTATTTAACACTTTACCCCCTTTCTAATCATGAAAAGTATTTTGCTTTCTGTATTTTGTTTTGACAGGATTTTATTAATCATTTCAGGGGAATGGGGTGAGGAGATGTTGCGTAAGATGACCAGAAGACTAGACTACAAAATAAAGCATTGATAATGGAGGCACTGTGGAAACGATTAAGGGAGAGGACATAAATGTACCGGATGCAGTATTTGCCTGGATGTTGGATGGTAAAGGCGGTGTTAAACCGCTGGAAAATACAGATGAGATAGATGAAGAGCATCCCTGCTGGCTCCACCTTAATTATGTGCACCATGACAGCGCGCAGTGGCTGGCCACGACACCATTGCTCCCAAATAACGTGCGTGACGCGCTGGCAGGGGAAAGTACGCGACCCAGAGTTAGCCGTCTTGGCGAAGGGACGTTGATTACTTTGCGCTGCATTAATGGCAGTACTGATGAACGTCCCGACCAGCTGGTCGCCATGCGTGTTTATATGGATGGTCGGTTAATTGTCTCGACCCGACAACGTAAAGTACTTGCGTTAGACGATGTAGTTAGCGATCTGGAAGAGGGGACCGGCCCGACCGATTGCGGAGGCTGGCTGGTGGATGTGTGTGATGCATTAACCGATCACTCCAATGAGTTTATAGAGCAACTGCACGATAAAATTATCGACCTGGAAGATAATTTACTTGATCAACAAATTCCGCCGCGCGGTTTCCTGGCACTACTACGAAAACAACTCATTGTTATGCGCCGCTATATGGCGCCGCAGCGAGATGTTTATGCTCGCCTTGCTAGTGAGCGCCTGCCCTGGATGAATGACGATCAACGGCGTCGAATGCAGGATATTGCTGACCGTCTTGGGCGCGGTCTGGATGAGATTGATGCGTGTATTGCGAGAACTGGCGTGATGGCGGACGAAATCGCCCAAGTGATGCAGGAAAATTTAGCCCGCCGTACTTACACAATGTCATTGATGGCGATGGTCTTTTTACCCAGTACATTTTTAACCGGGTTATTTGGCGTTAACCTCGGGGGTATTCCAGGTGGAGGATGGCAATTTGGTTTTTCGCTTTTTTGTATTCTGTTAGTTGTTCTTATTGGTGGTGTTGCTTTATGGTTGCATCGTAGTAAATGGTTGTAACAAAAGCAATTTCTCCGGGTTTCTGTATACAAAAACGCCGTAAAGTTTGAGCGAGGTCAATAAACTCTCTACCCATTCAGGGCAATATCTTTCACGCAGGTGAATGCAACGTCAAGCGATGGGCGTTGCGCTCCATATTGTCTTACTTCCTTTTTTGAATTACTGCATAGCACAATTGATTCGTACGACGCCGACTTAGATAAGTCGGCTTTTTTTTGCCTGTTATCTGTCAACGTCTACCCTTTAAGAGTCGACCCAATGACCAAAGGGAAATATGATGACACTCATTTATTTGCAAATTCCTGTCCCTGAACCGATTCCTGGCGATCCCGTCCCAGTACCCGATCCAATCCCTCGTCCACAACCTATGCCCGACCCACCGCCTGATGAAGAACCGATTAAATTGTCGCAACGTGAGCGTAGATCTGCGAGGATACGCGCTTGCTAACTTTGCGCTGATGACCACGAGAATAGATTGTGACCGCTTTTTCTACCCTGAACGTTTTGCCTCCCGCCCAGCTCACTAACCTTAATGAGTTGGGTTACTTAACCATGACACCGGTGCAGGCTGCTGCGCTTCCGGCGATCCTTGCCGGAAAAGATGTTCGCGTGCAGGCGAAAACCGGCAGCGGAAAAACTGCGGCATTTGGACTCGGATTGTTACAGCAAATTGATGCTTCGCTGTTTCAGACTCAGGCTTTAGTGCTGTGTCCGACTCGAGAACTGGCGGATCAAGTCGCAGGCGAGTTACGTCGGCTGGCGCGTTTTCTGCCAAATACAAAAATCTTGACCTTATGCGGCGGTCAGCCATTTGGCATTCAGCGCGATTCACTGCAACACGCGCCGCATATCATCGTGGCGACGCCGGGGCGTTTGCTGGATCACCTGCAAAAAGGCACTGTTTCGTTAGATGCGTTGAATACGTTGGTAATGGATGAAGCCGACCGTATGTTGGATATGGGGTTTAGCGACGCAATTGATGAAGTCATCGGTTTTGCGCCAGCTTCTCGCCAGACGCTTCTCTTCTCTGCCACCTGGCCGGAAGCGATCGCCGCGATTAGCGGTCGTGTACAACGAGAGCCCCTGGCGATTGAAATAGACACAACAGATGCTCTGCCGCCTATTGAACAACAATTTTATGAGACATCCAGCAAGGGCAAAATTCCGTTGTTGCAACGGTTATTAAGTTTGCATCAGCCATCGTCTTGTGTGGTGTTTTGTAACACCAAAAAAGATTGCCAGGCTGTGTGTGACGCGCTTAATGAAGTAGGGCAAAGCGCATTGTCGTTACATGGCGATCTGGAGCAACGCGATCGCGATCAGACACTGGTACGTTTTGCCAACGGTAGCGCCCGCGTGCTGGTTGCGACCGATGTCGCTGCGCGTGGTCTGGATATTAAATCGCTTGAGCTGGTGGTGAACTTTGAGCTGGCCTGGGACCCTGAAGTTCATGTGCATCGTATTGGGCGTACGGCGCGTGCAGGAAATAGCGGTCTGGCGATCAGTTTCTGTGCGCCTGAAGAGGCACAGCGTGCCAATATCATTGCCGACATGTTGCAGATGAAACTTAACTGGCAAACGCCGCCAGCCAGCAGGGACATTGTGCCGCTGGAGGCAGAAATGGCAACGTTGTGTATCGATGGCGGGAAAAAAGCCAAAATGCGTCCGGGTGATGTATTAGGCGCGCTGACAGGAGATATCGGGCTTGATGGCGCGGATATTGGCAAAATCACCGTGCACCCAGCGCATGTCTATGTCGCAGTGCGACAGGCTGTTGCTCATAAGACATGGAAGCAGTTACAGGGCGGCAAGATTAAAGGAAAAACTTGCCGGGTACGGTTGTTAAAATAACGAAATGTTGATTTGTCTGATGCAAGGCTAAACATCTTGCCGGATGTGACGCTGGCCGCGTCTTATCCGGCATGCATAAGAGTAGCCCGATAATCTTACGCATCGGGCGTTATCCTGATTATTTTACTTCAACCACATTCAGCCGCAGTTCATCCAGCTGATTTTCGTCTTCTTCTGGCTGCCAGCCGGCGGGTTGCAGTGGGATCTCTTCACGGTCGAAGGCCAGATCGCCCCCGTTAACCACTTCAGAACCGTGGGTAATGCCTTTGAAATCGAACAGGTTGGTATCGCACAGATGCGACGGCACCACATTTTGCATCGCGCTGAACATTGTCTCGATACGCCCCGGATAACGTTTATCCCAGTCACGCAGCATGTCAGCAATCACCTGGCGTTGCAGGTTAGGCTGTGAACCGCACAGGTTGCACGGAATAATCGGGAACGCTTTTGCATCGGCAAAGCGTTGAATATCTTTTTCGCGGCAGTAGGCCAGCGGACGAATCACGATATGTTTGCCATCATCGCTCATCAGTTTCGGTGGCATACCTTTCATCTTGCCGCCGTAGAACATATTTAAGAACAGCGTTTGCAGAATGTCGTCGCGGTGGTGGCCCAGGGCGATTTTCGTGGCACCCAGTTCTGTTGCGGTGCGATAAAGGATACCGCGACGCAGACGAGAGCAGAGCGAGCAGGTGGTTTTTCCTTCAGGGATTTTCTCTTTTACGATCCCGTAAGTATTCTCTTCAACAATCTTATACTCAACGCCCAGCTTTTCGAGATACTCCGGCAGAACGTGTTCCGGGAAGCCTGGCTGTTTCTGGTCAAGGTTAACGGCAACCAGCGAGAAATTGATTGGCGCGCTTTGCTGCAAATTACGCAGGATCTCCAGCATGGTATAGCTGTCTTTACCCCCAGAGAGGCAAACCATGATGCGATCGCCTTCTTCAATCATATTGAAGTCAGCAATGGCTTCGCCCACGTTACGACGCAGACGTTTTTGTAATTTGTTGAGATTGTATTGTTCTTTCTTGCTAATTTCTTGATTTTGCGACATTTAATAGCGACTCAATTCGTTATATGGCATCAGAAGAGTATGCGTCATGCCGGAACGCCCAGCATAAGAAATCTGATATAAAAACTGTGGCGTGTATGGTACGGATTAGAGGGGAAAATGTCAGCACATTTGCGAAATGAATCAAAAAGCCCGCAGCAATCTGCGGGCGTTAGTGTTAGCGCACGACCAGCACTGAGCACTCTGCGTGACGCACTACGGCAGCGGCGTTAGAGCCCAGCAAGTAGGTGGTGATGTCCGGGCGATGGGAGGCGATAATGATCATATGAGCAGGGATCTTTTTCGCCATTTCCAGAATACGGTCTTTTGGCGAACCCTCTTCGACATGAACATGCACCCTGTCAGATGGCAGTTTGAATTTTTTAATTATCTCTTCCAGTTGCGATTTGGCTTCCGCTTTCAGGTCATCCATTGCTGGTAATTCTGCGGAATACGCTAATCCCAGAGAGGCATAGTAGGGTAGCGAAGGTATTACCGTCAGGAAATGAACCTCTGCGTCATCAATCTTTGCCTCTGCCTCAACGTGGCTAATCACACGTTGAGTTAATTCTGAATCTGAAATATCGATAGGGACAAGAATCGTTCTGTTCATAAAACCTCCTGTTTTAGTATCCGCATAAAGTGTAACGCCAGATGACACATTTTGTGTAATGACGGAGTTCACATTTTTAATTTAGATCAAGGGAGGAGAAATATGAAGAAAAAGCCCGCCAAACGGCGGGCAGGCAAGATTAAAACTGGTATACCAGACCTAAAGCAACGATATCATCGGTAGAGATACCGTTCGCAGCGTAGAAGCTGTCATCCTCATCAAGCAGGTTGATTTTATAATCAACATAGGTGGACATGTTTTTGTTGAAATAATATGTTGCACCAACATCGGCGTATTTAACCAGATCTTTATCGCCATCAGTACCGACCAAATCGCTGCCTTTAGACATCAGGAAGGAGACAGCTGGACGCAGGCCAAAATCAAACTGATACTGGGCCGTAACTTCAAAGTTCTGGGTTTTGTTGGCAATCGTATTTGCTGAATTGCCGTAAGGCGTCATGTTACGGGTTTCAGAGTACATGGTTGCAAGGTAGATATTGTGAGCATCGTATTTTGCCCCAGCCGTCCATGCGTCAGCCTTATCGCCTTTTGCAGTAGAGAATTCAGCCTGTTGGTTGGTACGATCAGAACTGGTATACGCAGCACCAAGGCTCACACCCATACCTAAATCGTAGGTAGAGGAGATACCGAAACCGTCGCCATTGGCATTCTTAATATTACGATCGCTACCGTTTGCAGTACCTTCTTGCTCATGGCTAACCTGGTTTTCGTTCGCTCCCTGATACTGTAACGCAAAGTCCAGGCCATCAACCAGACCGAAGAAATCGGTGTTACGGTAGGTCGCGACGCCGTTTGCACGACCGGTCATATAGTTATCGGCTTTGGTATAAGAGTCGCCACCGAATTCAGGCAGCATATCAGTCCAGCCTTCGATGTCGTACATCACGCCATAATTACGACCATAGTCAAATGAACCGAAGTCACCAAATTTCAGACCGGCAAATGCCAGACGAGTCCAGGAGTCGCCTTTATCATTTTCAGAGCCATTAGCCTGAACGTTATATTCCCACTGGCCATAACCGACCAGTTGATCGGTAATTTGAGTTTCGCCTTTAAAACCAAAACGCACATAAGTTTGATCGCCATCACTATTCGCATTATCAGAAAAATAATGCAGGCCATCGACTTTGCCGTACAGGTCTAATTTATTACCGTCTTTATTATAAATTTCTGCTGCATGTGCAGCACCTGCGGCGAGCAGGGCAGGAATTAAGAGCGCCAGTACTTTGCTTTTCATTGAATAAATCCTTTAGTTATTTTATTTGCTTTAATTTTCCCCGTTTGGGGAATGAAAACATCCTAAAGGAGAAGTTCAGTCAGCAGATAAATATCATTTGTTACGCCTTAAGTAAAACCTTAATCAAATAATTCTGTGGAAATGGTAATAAGTTTGATGAATGTGTTGCTGGAGATTCATACAAAATAAAAATTATACATTTAATAATACATGAGTTATTCTGCGCGGGTTATATGCCTTTATTGTCACGGATTTTATTTTAGGTTGGGTCGTTGCATTACTAATGTTTTTCCAACGAATAAAAAGACAAGCCCGAACTTTCGTTCGGGCTTTTTTTTGAATTGGATAATAATTATCCAGAAAGTTTACTCGGCGCTGTTTTTTTCCGCCTTTCCGGCCATTTGTGCCAGGAAGTCATAACGTTTTTGCAAATCAGCTGCAGCATCTTTCCATAACTGTTCTGCCACTTCTGGCTGCTGCGAATTCAGACGACGGAAACGTTGCTCATGAAGAAGCGTTTCTTCCAGAGCTTCTGAAGGCGGGCGTGAATCCAGCGCCAGCGGCAGTTTACCTTCATCAGCACGACGAGGATCGAAGCGATATAGCGGCCAGAAGCCGGTAGCAGTGAGTTGGCGCATCTGGTCGTGACTGAATGCCAGGTCATAACCGTGCTCTTCACATGGGCTGTAAGCGATGATCAGCGATGGCCCCGGATACGCTTCCGCTTCCTGAATCGCTTTCACCGTCTGGTTCAGCTGCGCGCCGAGAGAAATCTGCGCCACATAAACATGACCGTACATCATCATGCTAACACCAAGATCTTTGCGTGCTTTGCGTTTGCCATGCTCACCAAACTTAGTTACCGCGCCAAGCGGGGTGGCTTTCGACGCCTGACCTCCGGTGTTGGAATAGCATTGCGTATCCAGTACCAGGATATTGACGTTTTCCGTCAGACTCAGCACATGATCCAGACCGCCAAAGCCGATGTCGTAAGCCCAGCCATCACCACCAATCAGCCAGATTGATTTCTCAACAAGCGCATCTGCGTCACGCAGCAGTTCATGCGCTTCAGCCACATCTTTGAGTTGCTGGCGCAGAGCGGCGACTTGTTCGCGACGAACGTCTGGCGTGGCTTCTGATTTCAACGCCACCAGTAACTCAGTCGGGATTTTATCGGCAAATTGATCCAGCAAACGCAATACGCGTGTGCGGTGTTGATCGACCGTCAGGCGGAAACCAAGGCCGAATTCGGCGTTATCTTCAAATAGCGAATTTGCCCAGGCAGGTCCACGACCGTTGGCATCCGTGGTATATGGCGTGGAGGGCAGGTTGCCGCCGTAAATAGAAGAACAACCAGTAGCGTTGGCAATCAACATCCGATCGCCATAGAGCTGGGTGAGCAATTTAATATACGGCGTCTCACCACAACCGGAGCAGGCGCCAGAATATTCAAACAGCGGAGTGATCAACTGCGAAGTACGAATATCAATACGTTCCAGTTTGCTGCGGTCGATTTCTGGTAAATTCAGGAAGAAGTCGTAATTGATCTTCTCTTCTTCCACATGTTCCAGACGCGACATCATATTGATAGCTTTGATCTCTGGATTTTGTCGGTCTTTCGCCGGGCAAACTTCGACGCATAGATTACAGCCGGTGCAATCTTCCGGTGCGACCTGCAACACATATTTCTGCCCGCGCATATCACGAGATTTCACATCCAATGAATGCAGGCTAGCCGGAGCGTTTTCCATCGCTTCGGGCGGTACGACTTTCGCGCGTATGGCGGAGTGTGGGCAAGCCGCGACGCAGTGGTTGCATTGGGTACAGAGTTCCTCTTTCCAGATAGGGATCTCTTCGGCAATGTTGCGTTTTTCCCAGCGAGTAGTACCCATTGGCCAGGTGCCGTCTGGTGGTAGCGCCGAAACGGGGAGGGCGTCGCCAAGTCCGGCGAGCATCGCAGCGGTAACCGTTTTGACAAAATCAGGTGCGGCATCAGATACCACTGGCGGACGGTTGGCACTTTGCGGATTTACCGGCTGCAGTGGTACTTCTTCAACGGACTCGCGCGCCAGTGCCAGAGCTTGCCAGTTGCGTTCCACAAGATCCTGGCCTTTGCTGCTGTAACTCTTGGCAATGGCACCCTGAAGTTCGGCCAGGGCGCTGTCGCCAGGCAGAATTTGCGTCAGGTGGAAGAAAACCATCTGCATGACGGTGTTAATGCGTGCTGCCAGCCCACATTCGCGGGCAATTTTCGCTGCATTAATCACATAGAAACGCGCTTTTTTCTGATTCAACACAGCCTGGACTTCTTGCGGCAGCCGCGACCACACTTCATCGGCGCTGTACGGTGTGTTAAGCAGGAAAATGCCACCTGGTTTTAAACGCTCGGCCATTTGATATTTGTCGATAAATTGCAACTGGTGGCAGCCAACAAAATCAGCTTGCGAAATCAAATATGCGGAACGGATGGGCTGCTCGCTTACGCGCAGATGGGAAACCGTCAGGCCACCGGCTTTTTTAGAGTCGTAAACAAAATATCCCTGCGCATACCACGGCGTGGAGTTACCGATAATTTTGATATTGTTTTTAGTTGCGGAAACGCTGCCATCACTACCCAACCCGTAAAAGAGTGCTTCCAGTTTTGCGGAGTTCGGCAGAGTATTTTCCGGCAACGGTAGTGACAGATTGGTCACATCGTCATAAATACCGACGGTAAAGCGTGTTTTCGGTTTAGCTGAATTGAGTTCGGCGAATACTGCCAGTACACAGTCTGGGCCAAATTCTTTGGATGAAAGACCATAGCGTCCGCCAATGACGCGTGGCAGGGTTTCGCGCTCGCCATTATTAAAGGCTTCAGCCAGCGCCGTCATTACATCCAGATACAGTGGTTCTGCCTGCGCACCAGGCTCTTTGGTGCGATCCAGCACCCCCACAGTACGTACAGAGTTCGGCAATGCTTGCAGTAAGTGTCTGGCGGAGAAAGGGCGGTAAAGTCGAACTTTTAGCACGCCCACTTTTTCGCCTCGGGTCAGCAATTCGTCCACGACTTCTTCACAGGTGCCGATGGCCGACCCCATCAGGATAATCACCCGTTCCGCCAGCGGATGGCCATAATACTCAAACGGCTGATACTGGCGACCTGTAGCGGCAGCGAAATCAGTCATCGCCTGTTCAACATGGTCATAGACCGCGTTGTACCATGGGTTGGTGGCTTCGCGAGACTGGAAATAAGTGTCCGGATTAGCTGATGTACCGCGGATCACCGGATGTTCCGGATTAAGTGCGCGAAGGCGATGAGCATCAATTTCTGCCTGGGGCATTAACTCAAGAATCGTGTCGTCGGCCAGTGGGACAATTTTGTTGATTTCGTGGGAAGTGCGGAAACCATCAAAGAAATGAATAAATGGCACGCGGCTTTTCAGCGTCGCGATGTGCGAAATGAGAGCAAAGTCTTGTGCTTCCTGCACGTTTGCTGCACACAGCATGGCGCAGCCCGTCTGACGTACCGCCATCACATCTGAATGATCGCCAAAAATAGAGAGCGCATGCGTGGCCACAGTACGCGCAGCCACATGTAGCACAAACGGCGTCAGCTCACCTGCCAGTTTATACAGCGTCGGGATCATCAGCAGTAAACCCTGCGACGATGTAAATGATGTCGAAAGAGCGCCTGTTTGCAAAGCACCATGCACAGTTGCGATAGCGCCAGCTTCTGACTGCATTTCAACCACACGAGGTGTATCTCCCCATACGTTCTTCAGGCCGTTTCCGGCCCAGGCATCAGCCTGTTCAGCCATCGTGGAACTCGGGGTAATAGGGTAAATGGCGATAACTTCACTGGTGCGAAATGCCACCGAAGCTACCGCGCCATTTCCGTCAATTGTGATCATACGACACCCTTACATTGCGCAAATGAGGGGCGCACGAAAAAGCTGCGCGCCCAGTAGTAATCTTTTAATTTTAGCAAATGGCTTTCTGCTGCATTTTCGCTTTTGTGTTCTCTATATCAGCGTAATGAATGTTTTGATCAAATCCCGGGCAAAAAAATAGCCACAAAATAGTAAAAAAACGTTGCAATTCACATACAGTTCTCGACGTAGCCGCCTGAGCTGCCTATTATTACGGCGGTTTCGTTGGACTTAAAGATTTGAGGAAGTAAAGATGCGAGTAATGTTGTGCGTAGGGGCTGCCGTTTTATTGTTGTCGGCGTGTAGTAGTGAACCTGTTCAGCAGGCGACCGCGGCGCATGTGGCCCCAGGTTTAAAAGCGTCAATGTCGAGTAGCGGAGAGGCAAATTGTGCCATGATTGGCGGTTCGCTTTCCGTTGCCCGTCAACTGGATGGTACAGCGATCGGGATGTGTGCATTACCCAACGGCAAACGCTGTAGCGAACAGTCGCTTGCCGCCGGAAGTTGTGGTAGCTATTAATTCATTAAATCCGCCAGCTTATACGTTAATGTCTGTTTCGCTGTCGCCAGCGTTAACTGATTCGCGGTCAGGTCCACTTGCGCACCTTCTTTCAGCATTTCGCTGATGGTGTTATCGAGTTCGTTAAGCTGTGGGTTGGCACACATCATACGGGTCATTGCCAGTCCTTTTACTTTCAGTTCTCCGTCCGAAAGTTTACCTTCGCCGCTAAAGCGGTTGCACATGTTGCCAGAAATCATCATCTTTTCGCCAAAGCTGATTTCTGGCGGGTTTTTCTCGATGGCAACCGGTTGACCGTTTACACTTTCCAGTACGAAACGGTGATGCTGTAACTGTTCTGGCGTTACAGCAATTTTGTCATTACTTACACATCCCGCCATCAGCAGGCTTAGTGCGACTAGCGCGGCAACTTTCTTCATTTTAGTTCTCTACTTAAGGTATAAATTTGGTGCTGTTTGCCGGATGCAACGCTGATTGCGTCTTATCCGTCCTTAAAACATATTTTAAGAATAGAAGATCAAATATCTTTGGGGATTATCTGAATAAGCTCCCCTGTAAGACAGGGGAGCGGTAAGATTAAACCAGTTCGTTCGGGCAGGGTTCGCCTTTTTCCAGATAGCTCAAGTTTTGTAGCGTAGTCTGGGAAATACTGGTCAGGGCTTCTGCTGTCAGGAACGCCTGATGTCCGGTAAACAGTACGTTATGGCAGGCTGACAGACGACGGAAAACATCATCCTGAATCACATCATTGGATTTATCTTCAAAGAATAGATCGCGTTCATTCTCATAAACGTCCATCCCCAGCGAGCCAATTTTCTGGTTTTTCAGTGCCTCAATCGCCGCTTGTGAATCAATCAGCGCACCTCGGCTGGTGTTGATGATCATTACGCCATTTTTCATCTGATCGAACGCCGCCTCATTCAGCAGGTGGTAGTTCTCCGGCGTCAGCGGACAGTGCAGGGAGATAACGTCTGATTCAGAGAACAAGGTCGGCAGATCGACATATTCCACGCCGAGTTCCAGCGCTGCTGCACTTGGGTACGGATCGAATGCCAACAGACGCATACCAAAGCCTTTCAGTATACGCAGCATTGCCACACCGATTTTACCGGTGCCAATAACCCCCGCCGTTTTACCGTACATAGTAAAACCAGTAAGCCCCTCCAGAGAGAAGTTGGCGTCACGGGTACGCTGATATGCGCGGTGAATACGACGGTTCAGCGTCATCATCATACCAATTGCATGTTCAGCGACGGCTTCCGGATCGTAAGCCGGGACTCGCACCACTTTGAATCCCAGTTCTTTTGCTGCGTCGAGATCAACGTTATTGAAACCGGCACAGCGCAGGGCGATATATTTAACGCCATGCTTTTTCAGCTCTTCCAGCACCGGACGGCTGCCGTCGTCGTTTACGAAAATACATACAGCTTCGCAACCGTTGGCTGTTTTTGCCGTTTTTTCCGTCAGCAGAAAGTCAAAAAATTCCAGCTCAAAGCCAAAGGACTCGTTCACCTGTTGCAGGTACTTTTTGTCGTACTGTTTTGTGCTATATACGGCGAGTTTCATAAGACTTTCTCCAGTGATGTTGAATCACATTTAAGCTACTAAAAATATTTTACAAAATTTAAAATTTAATTGAAAGTTATGGCGATATTGAAAATTCCAGGAACATCTATGCTTAGTGTAGGCGCAACCTTCAACTGAAAGGTTAAACATGCCACAATACCTGTATTGACTGCTTAATTTTTCGCTAAATCAGGATATTAACTACCCATGTTGGGTAAATATAAAGCCGTTCTCGCGCTGCTATTACTGATTATTCTTGTGCCGTTGACGCTACTGATGACGCTCGGGTTGTGGGTTCCCACGCTGGCGGGTATCTGGCTACCGCTCGGTACTCGTATCGCATTGGATGAAAGCCCACGCTTTACGCGTAAGGGGTTAATCATTCCCGATCTCCGTTATCTGGTTGCTGATTGCCAGTTAGCACATGTCACTGACGCCAGAATTTCTCATCCCAGCCGCTGGTTGATAAATATTGGCACAGTGGAACTTGACTCTGCGTGTCTGGCGAAATTGCCGCAGACAGAGCAGTCTCCTGCTGCCCCGAAAACCCTCGCGCAGTGGCAAGCTATGTTGCCTAACGCCTGGTTCAATATTGATAAGTTGATCTTTTCTCCCTGGCAGGAATGGCAGGGAAAACTATCACTCGCGTTGACTTCTGATATTCAGCAACTGCGTTATCAGGGCGAAAAAGTGAAATTTCAAGGTCATCTTAAAGGACAACAACTTACTGTCAGCGAACTGGCTGTTGCCGCGTTTGAAAATCAACCACCGATAAAACTGGTGGGGGAATTTACCATGCCGCTTGTACCGGATGGGCTTCCGATAAGTGGTCATGCTACAGCAACGTTGAACCTGCCGCAGGAACCGTCACTGGTGGATGCCGAGCTGGAGTGGCAGGAAAATAGCGGGCAATTGATTGTATTGGCACGAGATAACGGCGATCCGTTGCTCGATTTGCCGTGGGAAATTACCCGTCAACAGCTGACCGTTAGCGATGGTCGCTGGAGCTGGCCGTATGTAGGTTTTCCCCTGAGTGGGCGACTGGGTATCAAAGTCGACAACTGGCAGGCAGGGCTTGAGAACGCGTTGGTCAGTGGTCGTCTGAGTGTGTTGACTCAGGGACAAGCGGGTAAAGGCAACGCGGTGCTTAATTTTGGTCCAGGAAAATTAAGCATGGATAACAGCCAAATGCCACTTCAACTGACAGGCGAGGCAAAACAGGCGGATCTCATTTTGTATGCACGTTTACCTGCGCAGTTAAGCGGAAGTCTGGCTGACCCAACGCTGGCTTTTGAACCGGGCGCATTGTTACGTTCTAAAGGGCGAGTCATCGATTCGCTTGACATTGACGAAATCCGCTGGCCTTTAGCTGGCGTAAAAGTGACGCAGCGCGGTGTGGACGGTCGCTTGCAGGCCATTTTACAGGCTCATGAAAATGAATTGGGCGACTTTGTTCTACATATGGATGGGCTGGCAAAAGATTTTCTCCCTGACGCAGGCCATTGGCAGTGGCGTTACTGGGGAAAAGGCAGTTTTACGCCAATGAACGCCAACTGGGATGTCGCAGGAAAAGGCGAGTGGCATGACAGCACGATTACGCTGACCGACCTCTCGACCGGTTTCGACCAATTGCAATACGGCACAATGACGGTAGAAAATCCACGATTGATTCTCGACGAGCCTGTCGTCTGGGTACGTGATCGACAGAAACCTTCGTTTCGAGGGGCGCTTTCTTTGGATGCCGGGCAAACGCTGTTTACTGGCGGCAGTGTGTTACCGCCATCAACGTTGAAATTCAGTGTTGAAGGGCGCGAGCCAACTTATTTCCTCTTCAAAGGGGATTTGCATGCTGGCGAAATTGGCCCGGTACGGGTAAACGGTCGTTGGGATGGTATTCGCTTACGCGGTAATGCCTGGTGGCCCAAACAATCACTGACAGTGTTCCAGCCGCTGGTCCCCCCTGACTGGAAGATGAAATTACGCGATGGCGAACTGTATGCCCAGGTTGCGTTTTCTGCCGCACCTGAACAAGGTTTCCGCGCGGGGGGGCATGGTGTGCTAAAAGACGGCAGCGCCTGGATGCCGGACAACCAGGTCAACGGCGTCGATTTTGTATTGCCGTTCCGTTTTGCCGATGGTGCCTGGCATCTTGGGACTCGCGGACCTGTTACTTTGCGTATTGCCGAAGTCATTAATTTGGTGACAGCGAAAAATATCACTGCTGATTTGCAAGGGCGTTATCCGTGGACAGAAGAAGAACCATTGCTGCTGACCGATGTTAGCGTTGATGTTTTGGGCGGTAACGTACTAATGAAACAATTGCGTATGCCGCAGCACGACCCAGCGTTGCTACGCCTGAATAATCTATCGTCCAGCGAACTGGTTAGCGCGGTTAATCCGAAACAGTTTGCTATGTCTGGGGCATTCAGTGGGGCCTTGCCACTATGGCTGAACAATGAAAAATGGATTGTCAAAGATGGCTGGTTGGCAAACGCGGGGCCGATGACGCTGCGTCTGGATAAAGACACTGCAGATGCGGTGGCCAAAGACAATATGACCGCTGGAACTGCCATCAACTGGTTGCGTTATATGGAAATCAGTCGCTCATCAACAAGGATTAATTTAGATAATCTCGGTGTGTTAACCATGCGGGCCAACATTTCGGGCACCAGTCGCGTCGATGGTAAAAGCGGTACGGTAAACCTTAATTATCACCATGAAGAGAATATTTTTACGTTATGGCGCAGTTTACGCTTTGGCGATAATCTCCAGGTATGGCTGGAGCAGAATGCCCAGCTACCGGAAACTGGCTGCCCATCAGGAAAAGAGTGTGAGGAAAAACAATGAAAATAGTGATAGCCGCGTTTGCGTCCTCTTTTATGTTGGTTGGTTGCACGCCTCGCATTGAAGTGGCTGCGCCGAAAGAGCCAATCACCATTAATATGAACGTTAAAATTGAGCATGAAATCATCATTAAAGCGGATAAGGACGTTGAAAACCTGCTCAAAACCCGTAGCGATCTATTTTGAGGTGATGATGAAAAGAACATTACTCATAGCTGTATGGGCCATTGGCCTGATGAGCGACAGTGCAATGGCTTTAACCCTGAACGAAGCCAGAAGTCAGGGGCGGGTAGGTGAAACGCTTAACGGTTACCTGGTGGCGCTACAAACGGATGCCGAAACACAGGCATTAGTAAAAGATATTAATGAAGCTCGTAACCATAGTTACCAACAACTGGCAAAGCAAAATAATGTATCCACTAAAGAGATAGCCAAATTGGCTGGACAAAAGCTTGTTGCTCGCGCGAAGTCGGGGCAATATGTTCAGGGAATTAATGGTAAATGGTTGCGCAAATAAATTATAGTTGGCTACAAAATGTATCTATTAATGATCTTTTACAGTATTTAAACTGACGTTAGCATGCTTAATTACCGTGGGTATTTCTACAAAAACCTTATATATCCTTCCCTTAAATAACAAATCATTACCAATATATATGTAACCACAAAATATATATGCAGCGTCAATGAATTATTAGTGTGTTTTTGTTTTTTGTCGTTAATTTTTAGATTGAAGTGAGTTTTTTGTGGAATATAATTCCATCAACTGTTTTTTGTATGCTTTTACTTGCCTGATTTTAATATTGATTTTGTGAATTATATAAGCATTTCTTTATTGCTTATTTCACTATGAATATTTACTACGATTTATCTTCAAATTCTGCATGGCTTGTTACGCACGGTCTAGATCTAAGGAATTTTATATGCAAAGGAAAAAATTATTGTCTGTTTGTGTTGCCATGGCGTTAAGTAGCCAGACATGGGCTGCGGATACTTCAATACCCGACTCAACCGAAAAAACACGTAAGTCCAGTAAGATAACATGTCCGGCAAATATTCATTCCCTGAGCAAAGAGCAGCTAGAAAATTTATCCGCGGAGTGCAGAGAAAATAAAGATAGTGCAGTTTTACCATGGGCAGCTGCAGGTCTTGCTGCAGTAGCTACGGGAATTGCAGTATATACCTTAAGTGACGATGACAATCACCACCATAATAACTCCCCAGTTCCGGATGATGGCGGTGATACGCCTGTTCCTCCAGACGACGGCGGTGATACGCCGGTTCC
>NZ_RHJI01000008.1 GCF_004211955.1 Escherichia sp. E1V33 | reverse complement strand
TTATGCGGGATACTTACATAATGCTGGCGTGATAGAACAAAAAGCCATTATGAGGCTTTTCACGCAGCGACAACACCAACGGAGTGATAAGGCTATGTACAGGCACAACACGTGCCGCAGCTTTCGTTTTTCCCTGTGTGATTTCAAAACACAGCACACCTTCGATCTCTTTCACATCGTCTATTGTGAGACTTGCTATCTCATTGATCCGCATACCTGTATATAAACCGATAAGACACAAAGCCATCATTTCTTTGTTTTCTGCTGAATTACCGGAAAATACTTGCAACACCTGCAATAGCTCTTTGTTAGAAAATGCCTCGTAGCTCTCTCTACTTTGTGCCACATCAAGCCTATGCCCTCGCCAGGGGGAGAGCGCCCTTTCTGGCGCATCGTGGTAACGTGATGAAGCTAACTCCCATAGCTGGGCCATTGGGCTGATATAATTTGCAATTGATTGTTGTGAAAGGGTTTTTTGCATGTGTTCAATCCAGCCTGTAACAGTGGTGCGGCTCACATCTTGCAATGCAATATCAGGCTTTTTACGGTAGGAGAGAAACATCTCTACCGCTTTTCTTGCCTTAGCTAAAGTGGCTGGCTTCTTCTTCGTGCTGTTAATTGTCAGGTAGATTTCAAGAATTTTAAGCAATGACGGACACGAAGACGCTGTATCTTGCATTCTGGTAGCTGTTTTGGCGTATTTAGCCTTACTGCGTAACAGTTCCAGCGTGTTCTCTATTGTGCTGTTTACAGGGGCGACACTCTCACGTAAGCAATGGTATTCATCTGCAATCTGATCACGCTTTCTACGTGCAACACGAAGATTACTTGTGTGCAGACTTCTGACAAACGTCCTTTTTCCTTCAAAAAAGGGCTGCATATACACAGGCAGCGTGATCCGTAAATAGTAGTTACCGTAAGAATCACAGATTATGTATTGATTGGGCTTGTATCTCATAAACTCCCCGGCTAAAGTGTCGGAGCGTTTGTAATGTGAAAATTGATTGTAACGCATAGAAAATGATGATTTTTTCTATAAGATTCAATCAATTAGTAATGGTCGTAGGTGATGGCATTAACACGAGATTAATCGAGTGTTTTACTCCTATTATCGGCACCATTTAAATCAATAAGTTACCTCACATTTAAGTAAACCACGTTCTCCTCTTGTGCCGTATTTGTGCCATTGCAACTTATAATCGCATCGATTTTGCTCGCGTGCCCGGTGAAATGCCTGGCTGAAAGGTGAGCTTAACGACGAACCATTTCGATAGACTCCCGGCCTCACATTTCCTGCAGCATTGACAACAGAACTCCGGCCTGAACCAGCCAACTTGCTCAAGTACGTACCGTGAAATCTGAAAGCGTCAATACCTGCACGTCTCAGACTGTTTTCCTTGTACACAAATACCCAACGGTGATTATTCACAATTCGACAGAGTGCGTATTCCCCTCCCGCTAATATAAATATGACTTACAAAGGAGGGAGAGGATGCATATTTTAAATATCACTAAAGTAAATTGTTTTTTGACGTTATTAATAGAAATGGAGGAACAAATAGGCGTACTCTACAACGGCAACAAAAACAACGATATTAATCAGCTTATTACTGATTTGCTGTATTTTATTCTCTTTCATTTGTAGTTCCTCGCTTTAAAAAATAGTGCGCTTCGTAAGCGCCCTTATATAAATAACGAGTTTGGTCAACCAGTTTTTTGAGATGTATCACAAATTTGAATAGATGTATTACATTAATTTTCACTATTGATACAAAAGTAATTGATATATGCCGCTTGAAACCTGCTCCGGGGATGAGTCTGTTCTCCTGAGCGGCCTTGTCCTGGCGTTCGCAGACGCAGAGTGAGTACAAAGCACTTCTTCAGAGTGCCCCAGCTTTCGGGGGGTTATACAAGATATCGATGCTGGTGCTCTGGAAGGCATATGGAGTTCTATTAAACAGCAGACTCGCCGGACACAGCGTTTCACCATAGCATAGTCATTACCGGATAACACCGCAGGCACGCCATATGTAAGAACGTGCTGCGGTTGAGTGATTAATAATCAGAAAGAAATTGGGATCCTATATGGGATTCGAATTTGTTCAATCGTTTTACTCCCGGGTGAATAAGTGATAATCACCTCTCTAAGCGCAAAATAGATATTTAATCCCTTAATGGGAACCAACCAGTTCCTTTCGATGCCTGAATTTGATCCCATAGTTTATCCGGAATGTTTAATTCAGGAACGAGCTGTGGATCAAGGGTTGTTTGAATTTCATGACTTCTACCTGATTCAGCTAAAGCCACCCATTCTGGATTTATCACCAGCCCTTTACCGATCGCAACAAGTGGCAGGCCAACAGAAATTGCATCTTGAGCCTGAGACGGTGTGCGTATTTTACCTGCGGCGATTACCGGCACTCTGCCTGCAATATGATTTAAAATCAGCTCAATGGTTCGGGGGCCATTTGGCGATTCTACGGGGTAGCTATCGTTAACACTGACCAGCGAGGTATGTATATACGAAATACTGGATGAAATGAGCCGATCCAGTAGCTTATAGGTATCCTCTATCCGCAGTCCCCCTTTTGCAGATTCTTCAGGAGATATTCTGTAACCTATGGCAAAGGGCTTTGTCGCATATTCATATACTACATTTTTTACTTCCTGTAATACGGCCAGAGGAAAGCGCATACGTCCTTCGAGATCGCCTCCCCATCGGTCATTACGCTGGTTAAATAGAGGGGAGAAGAAATTCTGCAGAAGGAATCCATGCGCGCCATGAAGTTCAACGCCATCAAAACCTGCTTTAATCGCCCTTTTTGTGACCTCTCCGAATGCTCTAATGGTTTCCTGAATTTCGCTTTCAGTCATTTCCCTGCTTTGTACCACTCTCTTCATAAAGTCACCAGATTTTACGTTTGATGCGCTGGCACTAATGACGTCGTTATTTGGCACAAGCTCCGGGATTGCTTTATTACCGGCGTGGAAAATCTGCAGGATAGCCGGAGCACCACCACTTTTGGCGGCAGTCGCTAACTTTTCAAGGCTGTTAATGAAACGGTCGTCATACGCGGCAAATTCATGAGTAAACCCAATGCCGCTTGGCGTGACATAGGTACATCCTGTTATTACCAGACCAACATTTTGTGAGCGACGTTTATAAAATTCGAGTTCTTGCTCAGAGATAGTCCCATCAGGATTAGCTGACCAGGTCGTCATAGGCGCCATAACGATACGATTACGTAGCTTTATTTTTTCTGTCAGCATAAAAGGAGAAAACAATGATGGGTGTTTAATTGTCATAACAATACCTCAAATGTTTATCTGATTTTGATGCTTTTGTTTGTTGAATAAAATTTCTTTTTGAGTAATTTTATTATTATCGTGTAGTCAATAAAGGATAAATATCAGGGAGATAATAAATCTCCCTGCAAGATTCTTACAAATGTGTTTTATAAAAAGGAATTAATTTATCGAGCGCCTGTTTCACGGGTTCCGGCTTATCATACAGGTCGTAATGTGAATAGCCTTCAACAACGACAAACTCCTTATATTTTGAGGCGGCGCGGCCAATAATTTCGCAGCCATCACGATAGGCACCAAAAGCGCCCACTCTATCGCCCACTACAACCATTAGTGGTTGAGTTAAGAGGACTTCTGCAAGATGAAAAGCATCCCATCCCACAGCAACAGTCTGATGTGAAAATAGCGAACGATTAACCCCATTAGGCGCACAGCCTCGCGGCGAACGATAATATTCTGTTGCTTCAAAAAGGTCTATTTCTGTTAATCCCGCTTCAAGAGCTGCATTTGGAGAAGAAGGGAGTAAATCATCTACGCGAAGTTTTGCGCCGTTAGCTTCGTCAGTTCTTTGTTGCGCCATTGCTTCGAGTGCTCCAATAGGATTAAACGCGGTAAATCCCTCACGCATAAGACGCCCGTAGTTTGCACCAGTGACAGTACCAATGGCTTTAATTCGACGTTCTGTCATTGCGGCATTAATGGCATATCCACCACCACCACAAATACCCAGTACACCAATACGCCCGGCATCAACGTAAGGTAAGGTGGTAAGGTAATCAACGACAATGCTGAAGTCTTTTACTCGCATTGTTGGATCTTCCAGATAACGCGGTTCTCCACCGCTGCTTCCCTGAAAACTGGCATCAAAAGCAATGACGATAAAGCCTGCTTTTGCCAGGGCGGCACCATACACGCTACCCGAAGTCTGTTCTTTGCAGCTTCCAATTGGATGGGCGCTGATAATGGCAGGATACTTTTTTTCACTATTGAAATCGTCAGGGAAATAGATATCAGCAGCTATATCCCAGTAGGTATGTTTTATCGAAACAGTTTTCATTTCAAGCTCCGGGGATTTGCCGAAACAGATTTAAATATCATTTCTATTATCCGCAACTGGCATTCGTGTTCATATTGCGAACGGCGTAATGGTATGACTTGTATTGGTTATCATCAATGGTCTAATATCTATCACAGTGTTAAGTTAAGGTTTACAATGATGAAAATAGAGCCTTCAATTTTGCCTTCTCTTGCCTGGTTTGCGCTGATTGTTCGTGCCGGCAGTTTTTCCAGAGCAGCCTCTGAAATGGGTATTACGCGGGCCGCATTATCCCAGAATTTAAAATCTCTTGAGGAACGTCTTAACACCAAGCTGATATATCGCACGACCCGCAATATGTCGCTTACCGAGGAGGGTCAGCGTCTGTATGACGTGTTGGTGTCGGCTTTGGGGCAAATTGATGATGCTTTGAAAGATGTTGGTGATACCCAACTTGAACCTACTGGCCTGTTGAGAATAAATTCCTCCCGTGTTGCAGCACGGATGCTTGTTGAGCCTCATATTAGCGAGTTTCTTACTCGTTATCCCAAAACAAAAATAGAACTCATTATGGATGATGGTTTGTCTAACATTATTGCGGACGGCTGTGATGTTGGCATACGTCTTGAGCAAGGACTGGATGAGCATATGACAGCAGTTCCTGTTTCTCCGCTTATTAAACTGGTTACCGTGGCATCGCCAGATTATTTAAGGGAAAACGGTATTCCTGAAACGCCTCAGGAACTGAGTAACCATAATTGCCTTCGATTGCGGCATAAAACCAGTGGCGCACTGTCACCATGGGAGTTTTCTAATGTCGCAGGAAATAATGAAGAGTTCGAAATTGAAGTGTCAGGTAAGTACATCTCCAATGATGACGAGAGCATGATACGAATGGCGCTCAATGGGACGGGTATCATTCAACATCTGGATTTTGCAATCGCTGAACATATCAAGGCGGGCAATTTACAGCCGATTCTTGAGGATTGGGCTGTTTCATTTCCTGGGTTTTATATTTATGTTTCATCACGGGTGAGAATGCCTTCTAAAGTTCGTGCTTTTATTGATTTTATGGTGGAGAAAAGAATAAAGCTCGAAAATTGATGATATGTGTAATCGATGATTTTTCTGGGCGAATATCTATAACAAGAATAACACAGTCGTGAGGCGTGTTTTTCACAATAAATCTTCTGATAATTAATGCTTGTTTTCGATACAGCCATAATATCAATTATCATTATCGCTAGTAATGTGGCTAAAATAATTGCATCTATGACCCCCCTTCATGAGTGTCTGTGAAGAGGAGGCTTCTATAAGGAAATCGCAATGCTCAAAGAAAACTTCAACGAACTGCAAATCTTTCTTGTGGTGGCAAGAGAGCGAAGTTTTACCAAAGCAGCGGGCAAACTCGGTGTCTCTCAGTCTGCACTTAGCCATGCAATGAAGGCTCTGGAGGAAAGGCTCAATATCCGCCTCCTGACACGGACGACCCGCAGTGTGGCTCCCACAGAAGCGGGGGAGAGAATAATTGCCTGTCTTGAGCCGCGTATAGACGAGCTTGAGCGGGAGCTGGAATCACTTATTCAACTGAACGGCACACCTTCCGGCAATATCCGTTTATCTGCCGGGGAACATGCTGCGCGAAGTCTGGTCTGGCCGAAGCTCAAATCGTTCCTCAGAGTGTATCCAGAAATTAATGTTGAACTGGTGGTGGATAACGGTTTTGTCGATATTGTTGAAGGCCGTTTTGATGCCGGGATACGGCTGGGTGAAAATGTTGATAAAGATATGGTTGCGGTCAGGATTGGACCAGATATGCGGATGGCCGTGGTGGGGGCGCCGGAGTATTTTGCCGCTAATGCCTTACCTGAAACACCTCACGAGCTACAAAACCATCGCTGCATCAACATGCGTTTGCCAACTGCCGGTGGGCTTTACCACTGGGAGTTCGAGCGAGAAGGGAAACCACTTCGCGTCAAGGTTGATGGGCAACTGACGTGTAGCCCATTGCCAGAAAGAATTGATGCCGCATTATCAGGGTTTGGGATCGCTTGTGTCCCTGAAGACATGGTTCAGGAGCATGTAAAGTCAGGTAAGCTTATTCAGGTGTTGCAGGAGTGGTGTCCAACTTTTCCCGGATATTATCTTTACTACCCCAGCCGCAAGCAGCATCCGCCAGCTTTTGCCCTGTTGATCGATGCGCTTCGCTATTCAGAGTAACGGGTCCGCATTTCGTGGTGGACCCGTTTGGACATCAGCGGCCTACGCGAGCCTGGTGCTCAGGCGAGTAACGTTCGCCGACGATTTTAATCGTTTCCAGCGCCTGAGTTATTTGCTGCGTATCATTGCGCGAAAGAACAATGTCAGCAGCGGCCAGGTTTTCTTCCAGCCGGTGCAGTTTAGTGGTGCCAGGGATGGGAACAATCCACGGTTTTTGTGCTAACAGCCATGCCAGTGCGATTTGTGCAGACGTTACCCCTTTCTCCGCAGCCAGTTCACCTAACAAGGTGACCAGTTTTTCATTAGCTTCAATGGCTTGTGCTGTGAAACGCGGTACGGTGCTGCGGTAATCATCTTTTCCGAAGGTGGCTCCCGGTTTAATCGACCCCGTCAGGAAACCTTTACCTAGTGGGCTGAAGGGGACAAAACCAATTCCCAGTTCCTCCAGCAACGGCAGAATTTCCTGTTCAGGCTCACGCCACCACATGGAATATTCGCTTTGCAGGGCGGTAACTGGTTGTACAGTATGCGCACGGCGAATGGTTTTCGCACCTGCTTCGGACAGCCCGAAATGTTTCACTTTGCCCTCTGCAATAAGGTCTTTCACCGTTCCAGCAACATCTTCAATAGGAACCTCCGGATCGACACGATGTTGATATAGCAGGTCGATAACATCTGTCTTAAGACGGCGTAATGATCCTTCAACGGCTTCGCGGATATGTTCCGGACGGCTGTTTAAAATCTGCTGCTTATTATCATCGCCGAAGGTAAAACCGAATTTAGTGGCGATTACCACACGGTCACGAAACGGTTTTAAGGCTTCGCCGACCACTTCTTCATTCAGATACGGACCATACACTTCGGCGGTATCGAAGAAGGTGACGCCACATTCAACCGCAACACGAATAAGTTCGATAGCCTGACGGGTATCTGTCGTCGGGCCGTAGCCGTGGCTTAAGCCCATACAACCGAGCCCAAGGGCGGAGACTTCGAGGCCGGATTTACCCAGATAACGTTTTTGCATTGAATGAATACCTCTTTTATCGCGGCTTAAACATCAAGTTTGCGGCAAGTCAGCCATTCCACCATCGCCGGGTCGCGGTGAGAGAAGAACGCGCTGGTTGCGGTATCCAGGGCAGTAATTTGCAGCATATCTTCAGGACTGAGTTCAAAATCGAGAATGTTGATGTTCTCTTCCATGCGCTCTTTTCGTACCGTTTTTGCCAGCGAAACAATGCCTCGCTGGTAGATCCAGCGCAGAACAACCTGGCCCACGCTTTTGCCATATTTCTCGCCAATTGCCGTGAGAACAGGATGCTGGAACAGACCATTTTTCCCTTCCGCAAACGGTGCCCAGGCTTCTGGCTGAATGCCACGACTTTGCATCCACGGAACGGCCTGTAGCTGCTGGTTGAAGGGGTTAACTTCAATCTGGTTTACCGCAGGAACGACTTTATTAAAGGCGATAAGGTCAGCCAGTCGGTCAGGATGGAAGTTACTGACGCCAATAGCGCGGATCTTGCCTGCCTGTTGCAGTTCTTCCATGGCACGCCAGGCACCGTGGACATCGCCGTATGGCTGATGAAT
This sequence comes from Escherichia sp. E1V33, assembly GCF_004211955.1. Lineage (GTDB taxonomy): Bacteria > Pseudomonadota > Gammaproteobacteria > Enterobacterales > Enterobacteriaceae > Escherichia. The sequence goes on along the minus strand of NZ_RHJI01000008.1, from coordinate 19,444 downwards.
CAAGTACAGGTCAACGTAATCAAGTTGCAGTCGATTCAGAGAGCGTTCGAACTGGGCTTTGGCCCCTTCGTAACTGGTATCCTGCAACCAAAGTTTAGTTGTGACAAAGAGTTCGTTACGTGCAATATCGCTTTGTTTCAGCGCATTCCCGACCTGGGTTTCATTTTGATAGGAGGCTGCGGTGTCAATCAGTCGATAACCGGTGTCAATAGCGTCAATGACCGCTCTTTCGCATTCCGCGGCATCGGTCATCTGAAATACACCAAAGCCCAACAGGGGCATTTCAATACCGTTGTTCAGTTTTACTTTTTGCATGGTGTTATCCTTCCGTTATCGTTCATGAGAAGCATAACGTAAAGGGAAGAACTCGATTAGACGGGAGGATTTGTCAGGGGTTATGAACAAAATTCATAAATCTGTTTGAGTGTTGAGATAAGTAGAGCAAGTTCGATATCCCCGGGATTTACAGTTCGATGAAGGAAAATGAATACCCATAAAAAATATATTGGTTTATTCCGGTGTATATACCTACTTCGACGTATTTTCAATCGTGGTAATTTAAAAGCAGGTCATTATTATTCACTCTAAATAATGAATTATTCACTGCCCGCAGAGTAAGAAATATAACGTAGGTATCTATTTAATGACTTGCACAAAAAGCTAAATTCTCACCCATAAATAAAAATATAATCCCGCGCCCAACCACCTGATGAGTGGCTACAGACACTGGATATATTAGGTGGCGGTGCACTTTCTTACATAAAGGTATTTCCTTTTCTGCGGAAAAGGAAACCGGGAAATTCCCGGTTTTTCTGACAAGCAGACGCCATTATTTTCGTCTGCCTATGTTCGTTAATTCGTTCATCAGGAAATTATCTCAATGTCACGTTATAAAACAGGTCATAAACAACCACGATTTCGTTATTCAGTTCTGGCCCGCTGCGTGGCGTGGACAAATATCTCTGTCCAGGTTCTTTTTCCACTCGCAGTCACCTTTACGCCAGTAATGGCGGCACGTGCGCAGAATGCGGTTCAGCCACGGTTGAGCATGGAAAATACCACGGTAACTGCTGATAATAATGTGGAGAAAAATGTCGCGTCGTTTGCCGCAAATGCCGGGACATTTTTAAGCAGTCAGCCAGATAGCGATGCGACACGTAATTTTATTACCGGGATGGCCACAGCTAAAGCTAACCAGGAAATCCAGGAGTGGCTCGGGAAATATGGTACTGCGCGCGTTAAACTGAATGTCGATAAAGATTTCTCGCTGAAGGATTCTTCGCTGGAAATGCTTTATCCGATTTATGATACGCCGACAAATATGTTGTTCACTCAGGGGGCAATACATCGTACAGACGATCGTACTCAGTCAAATATTGGTTTTGGCTGGCGTCATTTTTCAGGAAATGACTGGATGGCGGGGGTGAACACCTTTATCGACCATGATTTATCCCGTAGTCATACCCGTATTGGTGTTGGTGCGGAATACTGGCGCGATTATATGAAACTGAGCGCCAATGGTTATATTCGGGCTTCTGGCTGGAAAAAGTCGCCGGATATTGAGGATTATCAGGAACGCCCGGCGAATGGTTGGGATATCCGCGCAGAGGGCTACTTACCCGCCTGGCCGCAGCTTGGCGCAAGCCTGATGTATGAACAGTATTATGGCGATGAAGTCGGGCTGTTTGGTAAAGATAAGCGCCAGAAAGACCCGCATGCTATTTCTGCCGAGGTGACCTATACGCCAGTGCCTCTTCTGACACTGAGCGCCGGGCATAAGCAGGGCAAGAGCGGTGAGAATGACACTCGCTTTGGCCTGGAAGTTAACTACCGAATTGGCGAACCTTTGGAGAAACAACTCGATACGGGTAGCATTCGCGAGCGTCGGGTACTGGCAGGCAGTCGCTATGACCTGGTTGAGCGCAATAACAATATCGTTCTTGAGTATCGCAAATCTGAAGTGATCCGTATTGCTCTGCCTGAGCGTATTGAAGGTAAGGGCGGGCAGACGGTTTCCCTGGGGCTTGTGGTGAGCAAAGCAACTCACGGTCTGAAAAATGTTCAATGGGAAGCGCCGTCTTTGCTGGCTGCAGGAGGAAAAATTACGGGGCAGGGCAATCAATGGCAAGTGACGCTCCCGGCTTATCAGGCAGGCAAAAACAATTATTATGCGATCTCTGCGGTTGCCTACGATAACAAAGGCAATGCCTCAAAACGCGTGCAGACAGAGGTGGTCATTACCGGAGCAGGTATGAGTGCCGAGCGCACGGCGTTAACGCTTGATGGTCAGAGCCGTATCCAAATGCTTGCTAACGGTAGTGAGCAAAAGCCACTGGTGCTTTCTCTGCGCGACGCCGAGGGGCAACCAGTAACGGGCATGAAAGATCAGATCAAGACTGAGCTGACGTTCAAACCAGCTGGAAATATTGTGACTCGTACCCTGAAGGCCACTAAATCACAGGCACAGCCAACGCTGGGTGAGTTCACCGAAACTGAAGCCGGGGTGTACCAGTCTGTATTTACTACCGGAACGCAATCAGGTGAGGCAACGATTACTGTTAGCGTTGATGGCATGAGCAAAACCGTCACTGCAGAATTGCGCGCCACGATGATGGATGTGTCGAAGTCTACTCTGAGCGTGAATGAACCCTCAGGAGACGTGGTTGCTGATGGTCAGCAATCCCACACGCTGACGCTGACTGCGGTGGATACTGATGGCAACCCGGTGACGGGTGAGGCCAGCCGTTTGCGATTTGTTCCGCAGGATAGCAGTGGTGTCACCATTGGTGCCATTTCGGAGATAAAACCAGGCGTTTACAGCGCTACGGTTTCTTCGACTCGTGCCGGAAACGTTGTTGTGCGTGCCTTTAGCGAGCAGTATCAGTTGGGCTCATTACAACAAACGCTGAAGTTTGTCGCCGGGCCGCTTAATGCAGCACATTCGACCATCGCCCTGAATCCGGATAAACCGGTAGTTGGCGGTACAGTTACGGCAATCTGGACGGCAAAAGATGCCAATGACAACCCTGTAACTGGCCTCAATCCGGATGCACCGTCATTATCGGGCGCAGCCGCTGCGGGTTCTAAGGCCTCAGGCTGGACGGATAATGGCGACGGGACCTGGACCGCGCAGATTTCTCTCGGCACTACGGCGGGGGAATTAGAGGTTATGCCGAAGCTCAATGGGCAGGACGCGGCAGCGAATGCGGCTAAAGTGACCGTGGTGGCTGATGTGTTATCTTCAGGCCAGTCGACTGTCTCTGTGGCAAAAGATCACGTAAAAGCAGGAGAAAGCACAACCGTGACGCTTATTGCAAAAGATGCGCATGGCAACGCTATCAGCGGCCTTTCCCTGTCGGCAAGCCTGACGGGTGCTGCATCTGAAGGGGCGACTGTATCCAACTGGACCGAGCAAGGCGATGGTTCCTATGTCGCTACGCTGACCACAGGCGGAAAGACGGGTGAGCTTCTCGTTATGCCGCTATTCAACGGTCAGCCAGCAGCCACCGATGCTGCGCAGTTGACTGTCGTTGCGGGGGATATGTCATCAGCGAACTCTACTCTTGTTGCGGACAATGAGTCTCCGACCGTCAAAACGACGACGAAACTCACCTTCACCGTGAAGGATGCGTACGGGAACCTTGTCACCGGGCTGAAGCCAGATGCACTGCAGTTTAGTGGTGCCGCCAGCACGGGGACAGAGCGACCTTCAACAGGAGACTGGACAGAAACAAGTAATGGGATCTACGTGGCGACCTTGACTCTGGGATCTGCCGCGGGCCAGTTGTCTGTGATGCCGCGAGTGAACGGCCAAAATGCCGTTGCTCAGCCACTGGTGCTGAATGTTGCTGGTGACGCATCTAAGGCAGTGATCAGTGATATGACGGTGAAGGTTGATAACCAGCTGGCTAATGGACAATCGACTAACCAGGTAACCCTGACCGTTGTGGACACCTATGGTAACCCGTTGCAGGGACAAAATGTGACGCTGACTCTGCCGAAAGGTGTGACCAGCAAGACGGGGAATACGGTAACAACCGATGCGGCAGGTAAAGCCGACATTGAGCTGATGTCAACGGTTGCCGGGGAACATAGCATCACGGCCTCAGTGAATAATACTCAGAAGACGGTTACGGTGAAATTCAAGGCGGATTTCAGTACCGGTCAGGCTAGCCTGGAGGTTGATGGCGCCGCGCCAAAAGTGGCAAACGACAATGATGCCTTTACGCTGACGGCAACGGTTAAGGATCAATACGGCAACATTCTTCCTGGCGCTGCGGTCGTCTTTAATCTGCCTCGGGGCGTCAAACCGCTTGCAGACGGTAATATCATGGTGAACGCCAACGAGGAGGGTAAAGCGGAACTGAAAGTGGTTTCCGTGATTGCCGGAACGTATGAGATCACGGCGTCGGCAGGGAATGACCAGCCTTCGAATGCGCAGTCTGTAACGTTTGTGGCCGATAAGGCGACCGCAACCGTCTCCGGTATTGAGGTGATTGGCAACTATGCACTGGCGGACGGCAATGCCAAACAGACGTATAAAGTTACGGTGACTGATGCCAATAACAACCTGTTGAAAGATAGCGACGTGACGCTGACTGCCAGCCCGGCGAAGTTAGTTCTGACTCCCAATGGGACGGCGAAAACTAATGAGCAAGGACAGGCTATTTTCACCGCCACGACCACTGTCGCAGCGAAATATACACTCACGGCGAAAGTGAGTCAGGCCGACGGTCAGGAATCGACGAAAACTGCCGAATCTAAATTCGTCGCGGATGATAAAAACGCGGTGCTCGCCGCATCATCTGATGTGACTTCTCTGGTGGCGGATGGGGTAAAGACCGCAACAATGACGGTTACCCTGTTCTCGGCAAATAACCCTGTTGGGGGGAATGTGTGGGTCGACATTGAGGCTCCGGAAGGGGTGACAGAGGCGGATTATAAGTTCCTGCCATCGAAGGCCGACCATTTCTCGGGTGGGAAAATCACGCGTACATTTAGTACCAGCAAGCCAGGTGCCTATACGTTCACATTCAACGCACTGACGTATGGCGGGTACGAAATGAAGCCTGTGAAGGTGACAATTAACGCCGTGGCTGCAGAGACTGAAAAAGGCGAGGAGGCGATGCCATAATTTGAATAGTATGAAAGTTACGATCTAATAAAGAATAATGGCGTTGACATGCGCAGCGCCATTATTTACTGAATACCTGGCCTGATACTGATTAAACAGTAGCAGGCCAGGATAAAACTCAATAAGACATAGCGACAAACTAAATCGGACGAACGGGGATAAAAATATCGCAAACAACATCATTGCTATCCTTTTCTACGAAATCTTCATTGTAATAAAAGCGCTCAATATCGCTGCCGTTCACTCTGGCTAACCCCCTGGCAGGCAACTCTATCAGATAGATGTTCCGCACCCAGCCAGGATAATGTTCCCAGTTTCCTTCATAACGGAAAGAGGCATAAAGTCCTCGGGTCGTTGTCCACTCTTTCGGCATGTCAGCATTTTCACATACCGTACCAGCAAAGGTTTCAACTGTGAGTAAATCGACTGACTTTGTTGATGGTTTAAACGTTGAGACGAAATAGATATCCGTCTTAAAATTTTTCATATATCTGGCTAAATAATGACGTCGCAGTTTAACTTCTTCATCCGGTGATTTATTCGATATTTCAACATCATATTTAAAGGCATTGCCAAAAATACGTGTTTCTGGGAAATGGATTAATGTGCAATCAGTTTTTTGATGTTGGCGCGCTAAAAATGGAGGGAAGATATTTTCCAGATCCCAATAATCACGAAGCCGGTATTCTCGGGGAGTACATCCGAATAATTTTTTAAATTCACGACTGAATGATTGCTGTGAATCAAAATGCAAAGATAGTGCAATATCAAGCATAGATTTCGCTGTCAGCCGGACAAGAATAGCTGCCCGGCAAAGTCTTCGTTTGCGAATGTATTCTCCCAGCGGCACATGCATGAAGTTTTTGAACAGGAGCTGGATATTGCGTCTACTGTAGCCAGATTTCTGTGCGATATCTTCGATTGAGATAGGGTGCTCGAGATTGCACTCAATCCACTCCAGGAGCTGCTGCAAAATCTTCTGCCTGATCATAAAATTCTCCATTTACCCTTCGCCATTTCGCACTTTTTTCGTATGACAAAGGCAATAAGTGTATCAAAAACAGAAAGGTCCGAGGCCTGGCGACTGGCAGTATCTCAGATTTTTGACAAACGCTGGTTGTGCATACCGGAACTTATACGGCCTATTAAATAGCGCAAATTCAATATATTGCGATTCTCTGGTAGGCATGATAATCATAGCGCATCAGGCAATTTTGTGCTGGTAATCAATCTCATCGTGTCTGCTTCATTTTTCCCATAATAGAGAAATTAAAGTCCCCTATTATTAATGAAATTTTTACATAAGTGATATCAAAATCCACATACTAATCTGCGGTCATGTTTTAACGTAGACTAATGATTCATACGTAATGGAGGGACTGCTGGTGGAATTTTCCGTATTAAGCAACAATCTGAAAATGCCGATGATGGGATTTGGTGTTTTTCAGGTTACCGATAAAGAAGTGTGTAAACAATCAGTGTTGAATGCTATCCGAACCGGTTATCGGCTAATCGACACTGCAGCGGTATATGGTAATGAAGACGCCGTCGGCGACGCTATTCGTGAAGCCATTTTGGAAGGTTTCTGTACCCGCGAGGAGTTATTTATTACTTCTAAATTGTGGGTACAGGATATGGTTGATCAGGATACGGCAAAAGCAGGTATTGAAGCATCATTAAAAAAATCGGGACTTGAATACTTTGATCTCTATTTATTGCACCAGGCAATGCGCGATTATTTCAGTGCATGGCGTGCACTGGAAGAGGCCTGTGAAGAGGGTAAACTTAAAGCGATTGGGGTTTCCAATTTCTATCCTCATGTTCTGGCAAACTTTTGTGAAACAGTCAGAATTAGGCCAATGGTCAACCAGGTTGAGTTGCATCCCTATTTTGCCCAACCAGAAGCGCTGGCAACTATGCAGTACTACAACGTGCAACCTGAAGCATGGGCACCATTAGGCGGTGGAAGACATAAGCCATTTGAAAACAGCCTGCTTCAGGGTATTGCAAATGCCCACCAAAAATCGATTTCTCAGGTAATTCTACGCTGGAATATTCAACGGGGAGTGGTTGTTATTCCAAAGTCGACTCATCAACAGCGTATCGAAGAAAATTTCGCTATCTGGGATTTTTCACTGACAGAGAAAGAAATGGAGCAAATAAACTCACTTGATCTGGGGTATGTTGGCGAATCTGTAAAACATTTTAATCCTGAGTTTGTTCGTGGCTGTCTTGGCGTAAAAATACATAACTAATTAGAGTTATCAGAATACCACCTGACCCGCACTTTGAAAATATGACCTATAGCAGGTGTTTTTATATGTTTTTCCGAAGGCGGGCTCTCTTTATGAAAATATAAAACACAAACTGAATCGCTTCAGTAAGATAAAATTACAATTATTAATGGTTGTGTGATTATTGTTAATAATTTCATTTATACTCATTTGGGAGCTGTTTTAATAGATGCCAAATGAGTATCTCTAAATGGGTATTTAAGATAAATTCTATTGTATTCATGACGTTATTATATCGAATGCATGATTCCGTAAGGTTAGTGGCGATCATTATAAAAATGTGAGCGGCGCCGAAAGAAATAAAATTAGCTATTGCATCCAGGTATCCAATGATGGATTATTGATTTGTCATACAAATCTGTTTGAATTTGTATTCTGCTACCCAATAAAAAAGCCGCCATTTTTATTGATGTCTGATAACCCGGAAGGGGTGGTTGCGATCAGGCATAAATAGAAATGAAGCAATGGAGTATTGGTTGTGAATGTAAATTTCTTTGTTACCTGTATCGGTGATGCACTGAAATCAAGGATGGCACGCGACTCCGTGCTGCTACTGGAAAAACTCGGCTGTCGCATAAATTTTCCTGAGAAACAGGGATGCTGCGGTCAGCCTGCGATCAATAGTGGTTATATCAAAGAAGCGATTCCAGGGATGAAAAACCTGATCGCTGCACTTGAAGATAACGACGATCCCATTATTTCTCCTGCCGGTTCCTGCACTTACGCCGTAAAAAGTTACCCAACATATCTGGCTGACGAACCAGAATGGGCATTACGTGCAGAAAAGGTTGCCGCGCGTATGCAGGATCTCACTTCTTTTATTGTGAATACATTAGGGGTCGTAGATGTAGGCGCCAGCTTGCAAGGGAGGGCGGTATACCATCCATCCTGTAGTCTGGCCCGTAAACTGGGGGTGAAGGACGAACCACTTACGCTGCTGAAAAATGTACGCGGACTGGAGCTGTTGCCCTTTGCCGAACAGGATACTTGCTGCGGGTTTGGTGGTACGTTCTCGGTCAAAATGGCCGAAATATCCGGCGAGATGGTGAAAGAAAAGGTTTCACACCTGATGGAGGTCCGTCCTGAGTATTTAATTGGTGCCGACATTAGTTGCTTGCTGAACATCAGTGGGCGATTACAACGGGAAGGGCAGAAAGTCAAAGTGATGCATATTGCTGAAGTGCTGATGAGCCGCTGAGGGTATAAAGATGTCGATCAAAACCAGTAATACAGAATTCAAGACACGCATCCGTCAGCAAATTGAAGATCCGATCATGCGCAAAGCGGTGGCAAACGCGCAGCAGCGTATTGGGGCAAATCGGCAAAAAATGGTGGATGAATTAGGTCACTGGGAGGAGTGGCGGGATCGTGCCAGCCAGATACGTGATCATGTTCTGAGTAATCTTGACGCTTATCTGTGTCAGCTCTCCGAAAAAGTGACGCAAAACGGTGGCCACGTCTTTTTCGCCAAAACCAAAGAAGAAGCCACTCGTTATATTTTGCAGGTCGCTCAGCGCAAGAATGCACGGAAAGTTGTGAAGTCTAAATCGATGGTGACCGAAGAGATTGGCGTTAATCATGTGCTGCAGGATGCCGGAATTCAGGTGATTGAAACCGATCTGGGGGAATACATTCTTCAGTTGGATCAAGATCCGCCATCTCATGTTGTGGTCCCGGCTATCCATAAAGATCGCCACCAGATCCGCCGGGTGCTACACGAACGTCTGGGTTACGATGGCCCGGAAACGCCTGAAGCGATGACCTTATTCATCCGTCAAAAGATCCGTGAGGATTTCCTCAGTGCCGAAATCGGTATAACCGGCTGTAATTTCGCGGTAGCTGAAACCGGATCGGTATGCCTGGTGACTAATGAAGGTAATGCGCGAATGTGTACCACGCTACCTAAAACGCACATTGCGGTGATGGGGATGGAACGTATCGCCCCTACTTTTGCCGAGGTTGATATATTGATCACTATGCTGGCGCGCAGTGCTGTTGGCGCACGTTTGACGGGATACAACACCTGGCTGACAGGACCGCGCGAAGCGGGGCATGTGGACGGGCCTGAAGAGTTTCATCTGGTTATTGTCGATAACGGGCGCTCTGAGGTGCTGGCCTCTGAATTTCGTGATGTGCTGCGCTGTATTCGCTGCGGAGCCTGCATGAATACTTGTCCGGCATATCGCCACATTGGAGGTCACGGATACGGCTCAATTTACCCAGGACCAATCGGCGCGGTGATTTCTCCGCTACTTGGCGGCTATAAAGATTTTAAAGATTTACCCTACGCCTGCTCTTTATGCACGGCCTGTGACAGCGTGTGTCCGGTGCGTATTCCGCTGTCAAAACTGATTTTGCGTCATCGTCGGGTGATGGCTGAAAAAGGGATCACCGCGAAAGCAGAGCAACGGGCGATCAAAATGTTCGCTTATGCCAATAGTCATCCGGGATTGTGGAAAGTCGGAATGATGGCAGGCGCTCATGCGGCAAGCTGGTTTATCAGTGGCGGCAAAACACCACTCAAGATCGGTGCGATTAGCGACTGGATGGAAGCCCGCGATCTTCCTGAAGCTGACGGCGAGAGTTTCCGTAGTTGGTTTAAAAAACATCAGGCGCAGGAGAAAAAGAATGGATAATCGAAGCGAATTCTTGCAAAACGTTGCTCAGGCACTGGGGCGTCCGTTGCGGCTCGAACCGCAAACAGAAGATGCGCCGCTTAACAACTATGCTAACGAGCGTCTCTCTGAACTTAACCAGCAACAGCGCTGTGACGCGTTTATCCAGTGTGCCCGTGATGTCATGTTGACGCGTTGTGAATTGACCAGCGAGGCGCAGGCCGCAGAAGCTGCATTACGCTTGTGTAAAGAGCTGGGAGATGAGTCAGTTGTGCTCAGTGGTGACACGCGACTTGAAGAACTGGGGATCAGTGAACGTTTACAGCAGGAATGCAATGCCGCCGTGTGGGATCCGCTGAAAGGTGCCGAGAATATCTCGCAGGCAGAGCAGGCTAAAGTTGGCGTAGTGTATGCTGAATATGGCTTAACAGAATCGGGAGGCGTGGTGCTTTTTTCCGCTGCTGAGCGTGGGCGCTCGTTGAGTCTGCTCCCTGAGTCCTCAATTTTTATCCTGCGTAAAAGCACCATCCTGCCACGCGTGGCGCAACTTGCAGAAAAATTGCATCAGAAAGCGCAGTCCGGTGAACGTATGCCGTCCTGCATTAACATCATCAGTGGTCCCAGTTCAACAGCGGATATTGAACTTATCAAAGTCGTTGGGGTTCATGGCCCGGTGAAAGCGGTGTACCTGATTATTGAGGATTGCTGAGAGGGAGATTGGCAATCATTCTGGTATTCAGCAGCCAGAAGACATCGATAGCGACTATATCGCTATTACTGATTTGCACTGCGGGACACAAGTTTGCGCCATGTCCAGGATATGGCGCACTTTCTTATACCTCTGGTGCCATCATCACTGTGTAGATAATCATGTATCCTCTCGCAGATGTTATATCTATACAGCGCAGCCATTAGTTTAGATTGGTGGTCTGCCAGACAGCGAATAATAAAAAAACATAAAAAGAAACATTGATGCCTAAAATCACCACTGGGCTGAAAACATTGTTCAATAAGCTTATTCTTATTTAATGCAATTGAATCGACATATTTGAGTTGCAACCTTATTCAAGAAAGGCGTGTAGAGTCAACGCGTCAGATTCAAGATAACTATATGTTACTTAAGGTTTAATTATCTGTATGTGATATTTTATTGGATGTTTGAAATATTATTTTTTCTTAATCTCTCATTAATATTTTAATGTAAGCTGAATGGATTCAGCCCTAAAGCTGGTGAAATCGAAACATGAGCATAGCATGAATAATTTGCATGTTTAACACGCATCTTTACTCATTTTGTAATCGGATGTTGACGCTATGTTCATATCGATGGGGATATTTTAAGTTGATTTGGATTGTTAAATTCATATAATGCGCCTTCGCTCGTGACTGAAAGTCAGTACTTAGTGGTAGATTATAAATATAGAAATAGTAAAACTACTTCTCTGGTACCCAAAATGAGTTGACTGAAATTTTTGGCTTTAAATATTAAATTTGCGTGATTATCTGCTGAGATTCACTTGTGATGACATTTCTGAGGTATTTAACGTAATCGTTATTGAGTAAACATTAGAGGTAACGATAAGCTTATCGATAGTGGTGTTTGTTGTTATAGATACGGCATCGCTGATGTTTATGGTTACCCCTTATGCGTGCTCAGGAATCCACCAGTAGTAACTCATACTGAACAGCGATAAAAGATAAAAGGTGTGTTCATGGATTCATGTGATTTTCGTGTTTTTCTGCAAGAGTTCGGTACAACGGTTCATTTGTCATTGCCCGGTAACGTATCCGAGAAAGAACGACTGCTACTCAAGCTGCTGATGCAGGGGATGTCGGTAACAGAAATATCACAATACAGAAATCGCAGTGCAAAGACAATTTCACATCAAAAGAAACAACTCTTTGAGAAACTGGGGATTCAGAGTGATATTACTTTCTGGCGCGATATTTTCTTTCAGTACAATCCGGAGATCATATCCGCCACTGGTAATAACAGTCAGAGATATATTAATGACAACCACTATCACCATATCGTCACGCCTGAAGCCATCAGTCTGGCGCTGGAAAACCACGAATTCAAACCGTGGATCCAACCGGTATTTTGTGCACAGACTGGGGTATTGACGGGCTGTGAAGTGCTTGTTCGCTGGGAGCATCCGCAAACGGGAATTATCCCACCGGATCAGTTTATTCCTCTGGCGGAGTCATCTGGTCTTATCGTCATAATGACCCGCCAGTTGATGAAACAGACTGCGGATATTCTGATGCCGGTAAAACATTTGCTGCCGGATAATTTCCATATTGGTATCAACGTCTCGGCGGGTTGTTTTTTGGCCGCGGGATTTGAAAAAGAATGCCTGAACCTGGTCAAGAAATTAGGAAACGATAAAATCAAACTGGTTCTCGAGCTAACGGAACGTAACCCTATTCCGGTAACGCCAGAAGCCAGAGCGATATTTGACAGCCTTCATCAGCACAATATTACCTTTGCGCTGGATGACTTTGGTACGGGTTATGCGACCTATCGTTACTTGCAGGCGTTCCCGGTCGATTTTATTAAGATCGATAAGTCATTTGTGCAAATGGCGAGTGTCGACGAAATATCCGGTCATATTGTTGACAATATTGTTGAACTGGCGCGTAAGCCTGGTCTGAGTATCGTGGCTGAAGGGGTGGAAACTCAGGAACAAGCGGACTTAATGATCGGTAAAGGCGTTCACTTTTTGCAGGGCTATTTGTACTCTCCGCCAGTACCGGGTAATAAATTTGTCTCTGAATGGGTAATGAAAGCAGGTGGTTGATCTAAACCGCTATTCACAACGCATCGGGAGATTGAGTGGTATCAATTCTCCCGATGCAGTAAATCCTGATAGATCCCCGTTAATACGCCATTTGGCGCAAATTGTTTTTTAATCCACTGCGTCACCTGACCCGTTGCAGAATGCTGGGTTGCGAGTAACATGCGTGAATCCTGGCGCGGGTTATGGATTTGTCGGGTAACCAGCAAGGATTGCTCCATCGCCTCACGGACCATGTAATCCGGCAAAAAACCAATCCCTTCACCTAAAATCTGGCACTGACATTTGGTGTTGAAATCTGGCACCAGAATTGACTCCTGCCCATGCAGCAACCAGCCCACTTTTTTATTAATCGTATGCGCGGTGTCCTCCACCATAATATTAGGGTAGAGACGCAGTTGGCTTTCGGCGATGGGTTCCGGCACAAAGGCTAACGGGTGATCCGGGGCGATAGCAAAAGCCCAGCGAATCGCGCCAATTTCAGTGTAATCAATACCGCCGCCGTCCAGTAGTGTATCGGGTGCGCCGATGGCGATATTGGCCTGATTATTAATAATCGCATCCCAGACGCCGTTATACACTTCGGTGGTGACGGTAATCTGGCAGGTAGGAAACTGCTTTTTCAGCACCTGTAACAAGCGTGCGGTGTGTTTGGGCGTATAAAGCAGCTGATTAATACAAATGCGCACACGCGCTTCTATGCCCTGCGAAATAGTATCGATACTGCGTTTGATGGCATAAAAATCATTCAGCAGGTCGGTAGCTTTGCGGAAAAAATAACGCCCGGACTCCGTTAACTCAATGCTGCGGGTACTGCGAGTGAACAGCACCACATCCAGCCCCGTCTCCATACGCTTGATGGTGTAGCTAATGGCGGAAGTGGTTAAACCCAACTCTTCTGCGGCTTTACTGAAGCTGCCAAAACGCGCAGCGGTAGTAAATGCCAACAGATTCTCTTCGGTAAAAATTGAGTTCATTAAACCATTCTCGCCATTATCTACTATGAATTTCTCCAGCTATGACTGTAGAGGTATCGGTTAAAGATAGATAATCATTTTTGAATAACTTTTAATACCCGTCGCGTTTAGTCGTCGCTTCGCTTAATTTTTGTCCACCATATTCTGAAATTATCCCCACGCAGTTACCCGCCAGAAAACCCAGTAACGTCACCGTCCAGTTCATCCCGCTGGCAAAAAACAGCGTCATGCCGAGAAAGCCACCGGGAATAAATGACAGTAACCAGAAACGCCCTTGCCAGACCACCACCGCCGAGAAGGGTACGGTAGTAATTACGCTCGCCCAGAACGCGGACAGTCCACTTACAGAGGCCAGCCAACCAGCAGTCAGCGCGGCGAAAAACGCCCACACCATCCCGGAATAATTAACCGCCAGACTTCTGATAAACCCCGATTTACCGCCGCCTGCGGCATAAAAACTGCAAAAGGCGACGAAGCCAATGGTTCCTAATAATTCCCATCCCTGAGAGAGCCCGACATGTGAAGACACTAACTGCCAAAGCCCTGCACAAATACCGACGGTGACACCCGTTGCCGTGAGTCCGTTCATCTTGTTCCCCTCTGGTTAGACATGGACGAAAGCTACTCTTACATGTGCAGACTATAGAGAAATAAAACCTGATTGAGTGAAAGGGTATCGGGTCAAAGAAACAAATATTGCACTACCGCACACTGCGAAAAGATTGTTGAACATCATTCAACAAAAAGGCGAAATACGGCGAATTAAATTTAAGCGGGTTCTTTTATCAGATTATCGTTGCTATTCTCAATTCATCGAAAACAGCCACAAAAACCAGGGGAATGTGAATGAGTATAAAAAATCTACCTGCCGACTATTTATTGGCTGCACAACAGGGTGATATCGATAAAGTAAAAACCTGCCTTGCGCTGGGTGTCGATATTAATACCTGCGATCGTCAGGGAAAAACGGCAATTACGCTGGCAAGTTTATATCAGCAATATGCTTGTGTTCAGGCATTAATTGATGCCGGTGCGGATATTAATAAACAAGACCAGACCAGTTTAAATCCCTTTTTAATGAGCTGCCTGAACGGTGATTTAACCCTACTACGAATTATTTTACCGGCTAAACCAGACCTTAATTGTGTAACCCGTTTCGGCGGTGTCGGCCTGACGCCTGCCTGTGAAAAAGGCCATTTAAGTATTGTAAAAGAGCTTTTGGCGCACACCGATATTAACGTTAACCAGACCAACCATGTAGGCTGGACGCCGCTACTGGAAGCGATTGTGCTTAATGATGGTGGTATTAAACAGCAGGCGATTGTGCAGTTATTGCTGGAACACGGTGCCAGCCCGCATCTGACCGATAAATATGGCAAAACGCCACTGGAACTGGCGCGGGAACGGGGCTTTGAAGAGATTGCGCAGTTACTGATTGCCGCAGGTGCATAAACCGGGAGGCTTGCTATCAACACACCAGAAAAACGGTGTGTGTGGGCGCTAACTGCGGATGCGGATTTTCTGGCGCAGCGGGGGCAAGGACAGGTTGAACAGGTCTTTGCCAGAGCGGTAAATATCGCAATCCCGGCTCGCCAGCAGTTGCTGACGCTGCTTTGTGAAGAGTACGACAATGCGCCAAACAGTTGTCGGTTGGCACTCACTCACTTTGATGGTCTGTTTCGGCATGGTGATAAGGTTCAGTTTGATGATCAAGGGATTACGGTTGGTCAACATCTTCATATAGAGATGAGTCGTTGTCGGCGTTGGCTGTCCCCAACCTTGCAAATGACTGCTGAAAATTTTCACCTTATCGCCTGGCAACAGTGGCACGACATTATTCATCAGCACCTGGGGGAAAATGAAACCCTGTTTAATTATCGCGGCGATAATCCGTTTTATCAGGCGTTAAATAAAGAATTACATATTAAACGACGGGCAGTTATTCAGGCCGTAAACGATAAACAAAATATCGCCTTAGCGGTGGCTAATATGATGGGGTTAGGGATTGGCCTTACGCCATCAGCCGACGATTATCTGACCGGACTGGTACTTATTTTATTTATTTGTGGGCATCCGGCAGAAAAGTACACAGAGGAATTTTATCTCGGTCTGCAACGCGGCAGAAAAAATACCACGTTATTAAGTGCTATTACGCTGGAAGCCGCATTACAACAACGCTGTCGGGAAAATATTCATCGTTTTATTCACGACATTATTTATGACATCCCTGGGAACGCAACTCAGGCAATAGAAAAAATTAAACATATTGGCTCCAGTTCCGGCTGCGACATGCTGTATGGCATGGCCGATGGTTGTGCGCTGAGCCAAACCTACGGAGGGAATTATGTCAGTTAAAATAGTCATTAAACCGAATACCTATTTTGATTCTGTCTCGCTGATGTCCATCTCCACGCGTGCAAATAAACTCGACGGCGTCGAGCAGGCATTTGTGGCGATGGCGACCGAAATGAACAAAGGCGTGCTGAAGAATTTAGGGCTGTTGACGCCGGAGCTTGAGCAGGCGAAAAACGGCGACCTGATGATTGTCATCAACGGCAAAGCGGGCGCAGACAACGAGCAGTTGCTGGCGGAGATTGAAGAACTGTTCAACAGCAAAGCGCAAAGCGGCTCGCACGAGGCGCGTTACGCCACTATTGCCAGCGCCAAAAAGCATATCCCGGAAAGTAACCTGGCGGTGATTTCGGTCAACGGTCTGTTTGCCGCTCGCGAAGCGCGTCAGGCGCTGCAAAATGATCTTAACGTGATGCTGTTTTCCGATAACGTCTCGGTTGAAGATGAACTGGCGCTCAAACAGTTGGCCCATGAGAAAGGGCTGCTGATGATGGGGCCAGACTGCGGCACGGCGATTATCAACGGCGCGGCGCTCTGCTTTGGTAACGCCGTGCGTCGCGGCAACATCGGTATTGTTGGCGCATCCGGCACCGGCAGTCAGGAGTTGAGTGTCCGCATTCATGAATTTGGTGGCGGCGTTTCGCAGCTGATTGGCACCGGCGGGCGCGACCTGAGCGAGAAAATCGGCGGCCTGATGATGCTCGACGCCATCGGCATGCTGGAAAACGATCCGCAAACTGAAATCATTGTGCTTATATCCAAACCGCCTGCGCCTGCGGTGGCCCGCAAAGTGCTGGAACGTGCGCGCGCCTGCCGCAAGCCTGTGGTGGTCTGCTTCCTCGGTCGTGGCGAAACGCCAGTGGATGAGCAGGGGCTACAGTTCGCTCGCGGCACCAAAGAAGCGGCGCTGAAAGCGGTGATGCTCTCCGGCGTGAAACAAGAACATCTCGACCTGCATACCCTTAACCAGCCGTTGATTGCGGATGTCCGCGCGCGTCTGAAGCCGCAACAGAAATATATTCGTGGCCTGTTCTGCGGCGGCACGCTGTGTGACGAAACCATGTTCGCGGTGATGGAAAAACACGGCGATGTCTATAGCAACATCCAGCCCGATCCTGAATTCCGCCTGCAAGATATCAACCGTAGCATCAAACACACCTTCCTCGACTTTGGCGATGACGACTTCACCAACGGCAAGCCGCATCCAATGATTGACCCCACCAACCGCATCAGTCGCTTGATCGAAGAGGCGCGCGATCCAGAAGTGGCGGTGATCGTGATGGATTTTGTGCTCGGATTTGGATCGCATGAAGATCCGGTCGGCTCCACCATCGAGGCGATCAAAGAAGCGAAAGCGATCGCCGCTGCCGAAGGACGCGAGTTGATCATTCTCGCCTATGTGCTGGGTACCGATCTTGATACGCCATCGTTAGAACAACAAAGCCAGATGCTGCTTGATGCCGGGGTAATTCTGGCAAGCAGCAGCACCAATACCGGATTGCTGGCGCGTGAATTTATTTGCAAAGGGGAGGAAGCCTGATGAGCCCATCACTGTTTAGCCAACCGTTGAACGTTATTAACGTCGGCATCGCCATGTTTAGCGATGATTTGAAAAAGCAGCATGTAGAAGTGACCCAACTCGACTGGACGCCGCCGGGGCAGGGCAATATGCAGGTGGTGCAGGCGCTGGACAACATTGCCGATTCACCGCTGGCAGACAAAATCGCCGCCGCTAACCAGCAGGCGCTGGAGCGCATTATCCAGTCGCATCCGGTGCTGATTGGTTTTGAGCAGGCGATTAACGTGGTGCCGGGCATGACGCCGAAAACCATTCTTCACGCCGGGCCGCCGATCACCTGGGAAAAAATGTGCGGCGCGATGAAAGGCGCGGTCACCGGAGCGCTGGTGTTCGAAGGACTGGCGAAAGATCTCGACGAGGCGGCTGAACTGGCGGCTTCCGGGGAGATCACCTTCTCGCCGTGTCACGAGCACGACTGCGTGGGTTCGATGGCGGGTGTTACCTCGGCCTCGATGTTTATGCACATCGTGAAAAACAAAACCTACGGCAACATCGCTTACACCAATATGAGCGAGCAGATGGCGAAGATTTTGCGTATGGGCGCTAACGACCAGAGCGTGATTGACCGCCTGAACTGGATGCGTGATGTGCAGGGACCAATACTGCGCGACGCGATGAAAATTATCGGCGAAATCGATCTGCGCTTAATGCTGGCGCAGGCGCTGCATATGGGCGATGAGTGCCATAACCGCAATAACGCCGGGACGACGCTGCTGATTCAGGCGCTGACGCCGGGGATTATTCAGGCAGGTTATTCCGTCGAGCAACAGCGCGAAGTGTTTGAGTTTGTCGCCAGCAGCGACTACTTCTCCGGCCCGACGTGGATGGCGATGTGTAAAGCGGCGATGGATGCGGCGCACGGCATCGAATACAGCACCGTCGTTACCACCATGGCGCGTAACGGCGTCGAGTTCGGCCTGCGGGTCAGCGGCCTGCCGGGGCAGTGGTTTACCGGCCCAGCGCAGCAGGTCATCGGCCCGATGTTTGCTGGTTATAAGCCGGAAGATTCGGGGCTGGATATTGGCGACAGCGCCATCACAGAAACCTACGGTATTGGCGGATTTGCCATGGCGACCGCGCCTGCAATCGTCGCGCTGGTGGGTGGCACGGTGGAAGAGGCTATCGATTTCTCCCGTCAGATGCGCGAAATCACCCTTGGCGAAAACCCCAACGTCACCATTCCGCTGCTCGGTTTTATGGGCGTGCCGTCGGCTATCGACATCACCCGCGTGGGTAGCAGCGGCATTCTGCCGGTGATCAACACCGCCATTGCCCATAAAGATGCGGGCGTCGGCATGATTGGCGCGGGCATTGTGCATCCACCATTCGCCTGCTTCGAGAAAGCCATTCTCGGCTGGTGCGAACGTTACGGCGTCTGACCTACATGTTCATGCCGGATGCGGCGTGAACGCCTTATCCGGCCTACGAGTGGCATGAGAATTGTAGGCCTGATAAGCGTAGCGCATCAGGCATTTGTCACCATTGCCGGATGCGGCGTGAACGCCTTATCCGGCCTACGAGTGGCGCAAGAATTTGTAGGCCTGATAAGCGTAGCGCATCAGGCATTTGTCACCATTGCCGGATGCGGCGTGAACGCCTTATCCGGCCTGCGAATGGCGCAAGAATCTGTAGGCCTGATAAGCGTAGCGCATCAGGCATTTGTCACCATTGCCTGATGCGGCGTGAACGCCTTAT
>NZ_RHJI01000007.1 GCF_004211955.1 Escherichia sp. E1V33 | reverse complement strand
AACCGCGCCGTCTTTACAGACAAATTCCGGTGCACGATAGGTCCGCTTCACCCCGTCCGGTGCGGCAGGCTGGTCCTGCGGAATTTCAAATTTGATTTCCTGCAGACGGAGATAATTCACCCCTTTGTGCAGATAGGCATTTTCGACAAGACAGGCATGGATGTAATAAGTCTTTCCGGCCTCGAAATTAGATTCGGTAAAATACAGGGCGATATCGGGTGCGCCACCACTGGCTTTAAGCGGGATCTGCGTTTTTCCCAGTAACGTCAGTGGCGTGTAGTGGTTCTTTTTCTGTATCTCTTTTCCGGCAAACAGATACACCGCGCCGCCGAGCAGGTCGTGCTCCTTCACCGCCTCCCAGTTAGAAAGCAGCGGAAATGTCGCCAGGCCATAGCTGTCATCACCGGGGCGCGCCTGAGGGTTCTGCCCTTCTGCCACGCTGACAGCTGGCGCCGTCGCAGCCTCCCAGGCACTGTTGATAAAAAAGTTCGCGGTGTTGACCATCGTCCCGACGCCATAAATCCCGGCGCTGAACGCGGTAAGCAGCGTGCGGTTTTCCCGGGGCTGCACGTTAATGACAGCGCTCCCCAGGTCGTCCAGCATGACGTAAAAATAATCCCCACTGGTTCTGTCTGCCGCACAGGGGACAATTTCACTGAACGAGGCGTCGCTGATGATGGCATCTTCAGTAATGCGGGTCACGAGGGGATAAAAACAGGCCTGGGTGTTTCTGAGTCCCGGCACGGTCAGTCGCCAGGTCATGGTGGGACGAGAAGATAATGGTCGCGTGCTGTCATTGCTGTAATCAATTAACACCGGTGTATCGGCAGCAAAAGTGACGTCAACATCAATATCGGCATCCCAGGCTACATTCCAGGTCACGGTTTCAGAGGCAAGCGGAATGCCGCTATTGTCCAGGCAGCAGGAAACCGTCCACGACAATTGGTCACCTTTCTTCAGGCTGTCATTCACAGTCAGTAAGCAGCCGCCATATAAGGTATTGCCGTCCTGCCACCAGGAGATATCAGGAGGATAAAAATTCCCCCGGTTTAATTTAAATGGACATTCGGTTCCGGAAAAACTTTCACCGGTTTTCAGTTGATACTGGAAAGTGGCATAAACCGTCTGCCCGGGAAAGATATTACTGTTATTTTGCGGGCTGATTATAATTTCGGATTTGGGTTGAGAATTAGCCTCCCGACAACGTAACGGTGCAGATAAAAAACCAGATGTATTAGCTCCATAAGCCCAGACAGCTCGATTATTAATTTCACTCTCAGTAAATGGCATTTTAGCTCGATTATTTTCATCTACCGAAACCCCGACCAGATCTTTTGCCTCATGTATGTAAATAGCATCTTCACGAAACCCAAAATACACTTTTTTACTTAACTGTGGGTATTCAAGATCATAAACTGATGGATAGTAAATTACTGTATCAGTGATATCTCTATAGTTACCTGTGGAATTAGTTACCACTGGATAATCATACAGCGGTGAAAGATTTAGTGGTTCGAAAGTGTCATCAATATTCATTACGGCTCGAATATCAACATCATCAACAATAAAAACCAATTCAACGACTGCATAAGTATATGGTCCAACTGTATTTCGTTTAGTTTGGCTGTTCCCTTTTTTTATCAGACAAGGGAGCAAGCCAGCGAGATACTCACC
This sequence comes from Escherichia sp. E1V33, assembly GCF_004211955.1. Taxonomy (GTDB): domain Bacteria; phylum Pseudomonadota; class Gammaproteobacteria; order Enterobacterales; family Enterobacteriaceae; genus Escherichia. Next base: position 92,968 of record NZ_RHJI01000007.1, on the reverse strand, counting down.
ATTGCTGTCAATGTTTACATTAGTCCAGACACTAACCTCAGGATTACTTTGCTTCAAATCTCCAGAGTAGTTTATTACTGGTTCAAAACCGTTATAATCAGAGACTGTATGAAATGTAATAGCATCTACACATAGCTTTATTTGTTTTCCAGAAACAGGATTACCATATTTATCAGTTACCTTCAAAAGATAATAAATATGATATTTTTCGATATCCCCAAGATACCCAAGGTCAGCACTGTCGAAGTATAAGCCTCCTCTATAAACACCTTTACGCATGCTTAATGTGACTGTTAACCCATCATGCGTGGTTTTTTTTTCATATACTGTTGAAGTCATATCAAAACCTTGATCCTTTGCTCTCTGATTAGATTCAACAAGATTAATAAAAATCAAAATAAATAAAAAACCATAAAACAGTTATAATAAACAGTAATAAGTATTACAGGCTATCGTTTAAATTAATCATTAAAATATAATTGAAAACACCCACATATAAACTGGTTAGAAATGGTGCTTTAAAGGGGAATAATTTTAATTGGAATAATGGCAGTAAAATAATATAAAACATAGTATCAGCCGTGCATATGCATAATGCTATGGATTTAATCCTGAAGAGAGTGTTGATATAAAAAAACTAAATTCTAATAATAATATATATCCACATATGCTTTAGCCGAAATATCTCTGGGGTTTCCGCTGTTATCTCTGATTTTCCATAACGTGGTATAGTTTTTTGTATTCGTCGTCTGACCATTTTTAAACTGCATAACATCATTCATAGTAAAACCGGTTTGCGGATCATCGCCGGGATCGGCAACACTGCCAGGATAAGGAACATATTCACCCAGTAACGAACAATCAGTAGAACAATTAAATTTACTAAATCGCACAGAATAGCCCAGTTCAGTATCCATCGAAGGGGTTGCCCCAGAACAATTAACCCCAACATCAATGCTCATCTGTTTTGACTCACTATTCGGTTTTATAATCCCCATATCTATAGTGTTTTGAGGAGTAATAAGATAACAGTAAACAGAACCAGTATCTTGTGGTACGGTCTTATTATTGATTGCGACATAACCATCCAATTCCCATGCGTCTGGCTGGCCCTGATAATCACTAAATAACCCGGCAACGTATAATCCAGGCTTCACTATTTGGTTGGAATTATTAAAAAATATCTGACATAAAATTTGTCCTGCTCCTGCATTAAACAAATATCCCAAAGGGTAATAAGAGCTCATATCTGTTCCTGTAGGGGACAACACTTTTCCCAATGGTGAAGGAGGCGTGTTCAGAAGTCCGTTACAGCTCACGGAAATATCGACAGTAATGGAACTCCCAATGGACAGTGCAAATTTTCGATTATTTTGTGTTTGGTAACTACAGCGAACACCAAGCGCAACAGGAAAAACAGCACCTTGTGTATGACTTATGCCAGTAATTTCGCATTGCGCCTGGCTGCCATCAGAGACAGATGTTGCTAAGAATGATGCTGCGTGGGAACAAGAACAGACCATAAGGAACAGCAGGAACATAAATCTGAACATAAGTTTATCTCGAGGAAAGGGGGTGTTGATGACAAGTCAGGGTTAATTCATCTAAATAACGGTCGGAATCGTGCGGTAGTTTGAAAGATGTACTGCACTGTTTATTTATTTCACTACCCCATATAACGTGTAAGTATCCTTCATCAGTTAATCCGGATAAGTAAACTTCACCATTTTCACCAACAATTCCCGCATTCCCTTTATTATGATCCGTCGCTAGACTTACTATCGCACCAAAAGGGACAACACCTCGCTGATAATGCAACGTTATAATGGCCTGCCTTCCGGTGCGTACGGGATATTCTGCAACAACAACAGCACCTTTTGTCGGCACAACGCGTCTTCCGGTTTCCGTTAACATAACGTGGCTATCCAGACCATCAGGATCGAGATTAATAGCGTTATAGCGATAATTAGTGAGTGATGGAACCACGGCATAACCTCGCCAATCAGTATTTTCGTGAGTATTAACGATATGAACCCCGGAAGCGCCGGGGGCGCGGATCAGAGCAATACTATCCCCTAAAACAGGTGCCAGCGTCACTCCCCAAGGATGGATGACAACGCCGCCAGTAGCACTGGCGCTCGCCGTCTTCTGATGATGACTCCAGTCATAGGCAAATTGCGCATTACCCGTACTTCCGTCATACCCCATGTTTAACATTGTCATCGCATCCTGGCCTTGTGACGATGACTGTCCAAACTCATAATTCCAGTTGTCATTTAACATTCCGGAAAGGCTGGCCATTTGACTAAAATCCCCCCGAGGGTCGCGAATTGCCTGATAACTGAGATCACCATAACGGGAATTTGAATTGGATGAGAAGGTATCCAGCGGTACTGAAAGGTTAAAAGAAACCTCACAATTCTTTTTCTGCCCTGGCATGGTGAGCTGATTTTTATTAACGGAGATGTTTAACGACAGAGAAACCGAACTAACAGACAATCCATATCCAAAACTAAAACGGTTATCAGTTTCACTTGAATTCCAGTAATCCTCATGAATTGCGCTAAGATTCAAATTTCCCCAATGACTAAAATTTTGTCGCAAAATGATTTGTTGTAAATTCCGGCGACGCCTTCTGTTTCTGTATAATGCACCTAATACCTGACTCCCCATTAAAGAAGTTATAACAGGTAAAGTCTGACTATCCATGAAGGACATATAACCACGCGACGCATAACGAAAATCGTAGATATCAATAGTTGTACCCGTAGTAAGAAGATTTTTTGAGTACTTAAGTCGCCATGCATTACCCGATACCGTAGAACTATGAGGTTGGCTTGCATGAGACCAGGTATTATCAATCGATACAGCGCCCAATTCTCCCAGTGAAACGCCAGCACCTGCCGTCATGGCTACATAATTTCGAGAAAGCAAAAAGCCACCATAGCCAGTAGTGTTTGCAGGTAAACCATAAATAAGAGTTCCCTGTTCGAATGCTGGTTTAACATCCTTATGATAAGAGTTAAATATAGCTTTCCCCATCTCAAACTCATATTCAGCATGGCCATTTCGCTGCATGACGGGGAGTCCGGTATAGGGTTGAACCCACTGCTGGGTATTACCATTTGCTTCCCGGACAATTACCGTCAACTCACCGCTATTCATTGTCTGTGGGATATCTGTTAGCCGGAAATCTCCAGCAGCAACGGATGTCTGATAGATGAGATTATGATTCTGATAAATACTAACCTGCGCACGCGAGCTGGCAATACCAGAAATAACAGGAGCAAAACCACGTTGATTGTCAGGTTTCATGTCATCACTGGATCTCAACTTAAGACCTGTAAAATTAATACTGTCCAGTATGTCATTTTGTGTCCAGGTTTCTCCCAGAGTAAGTTCACTCTTTAATTGTTTTAGATCTCTCGCAATATATCGGTTAGAGAATGTCGGTGAATTTGCCTGTTGCGACCATGTAATGGAACTGCGTAACCGCCATGGTCCCCAATTTGCACCACCTTGTGATGAAAGAAAAAAAGAACGCATTCTTGCATGTCTGTTGGAGAAATCAGCATCACTTTGCATACCACTGAACATATAGTTAAACATCAGAGCGGGTATGCCGTCATCCCATTTGTCAACTGCAGGAAGCTGAGAGGATTCAGATGATTTCATTACTATTTGAGGAATCTCAACATTAAGTTTTAGTTTCTGCTGTTCAAAACGAAGCGTTGCGCCAGGAATAACACGTGACAAATCATCAATGTATTCACCGTTTTTTAAAGCTGCAAGTGCGTCATTACTATTAGTATTAACGCCCCAACGACTAAGTTGTTCGCGGTTTAACTGCGCAGTCAGTTTTTCTCCGTGGGGAGATACCTTAAACTTAACCATTTCTGAAGATATCCATACAGTATTAACAATAACATCAACCAGATATGTTCCTTCAGCAAGTGATGATTCCTTTTCAAACTGACTAAGGTCTATTTTTTCTATGCTGCCCTGCTGGTCTGTCACCAGTAGATCAGGATCGAAATAATCTTCAGCATGACACGATTTCTGGGAAAAAAATGGCCCAACAATCATTAATATTAATGATAATCTGAGAAGGTTTGTTTCGACTCTGGATAAGAGCAGATCAATAAGTTTCTTATGATTCATGATTAGATGAAGAATAATGTGATATCTAATGCAGCGTGAAATTGACCATTTCCGGAATCACCATCAGGCGGAACACAAATGCCTGTGAATAGTTTTGCCTTGCTATCATTCAATGAGTGGAGTTCACCTGAAGGAGCTGGCGTTACTGGCCAGGGAAGTAAATTTGCAGTAAGATTATTATAATTAATCACATTACCCTGGTTACAATGTGCAATGTTGGGTGCCGTAAATTGATCGGTAAAATTAAAAACAGCGGATAACTTAACATTTTTCGAATCTGCTGCACGGAAAGTGCGATCAGTATCTGCCACCTGCCCGCTAAAACCAACCATCACATTCTTTCCCGCATCAATGAGGCCTGTGCAGTTATTCAGAGTTAGTTCGAGAATATCAAGCGGATAGACATTATTTGGACCTACAGCAGCCAGTACCGATTTATTTATCGTCGTTTCAACCTCTGTTTTATCCAGAGAGATATCGCATGTTGTGGCTTCAACAACTGCATGAAAGTTTAAATATGCATATTCCTCTAAAGGAGCAGATGTCGGAGTTGGCATCGTAATTGCCTGCGTAACAACAGGGGCAAAAAAAATCAGAATGCTACAAAAAATATAGGGGAATTTTCTTATCAAAACATTCATATCACAACTCGCTAAAAATCCATTTGATATAAATCAGATGGCACACCAGAGTCATCCCGAAAACGCCATGAAACCTGATGCACGCCAGGTGAGCAATGTTGAACAGAAGTATTTATTTCCAATTTACCATAAGGTGGTACGGGTCTAATAAGTAGAGACTTTTTTATCTTATACTTATCAATAAATAGCTGCGTCACTTCCCTGTAATAACCCGAGCGATTTAAAATATTTAATTCACCATTATTGCAAGAAAAATAAATATCTTTTTCCTTAATTGAATCAAACATCGGGCGCCAGTAGACCCTGATGTTATAAGCAGTGACTAAGCGTAACTTAACCGAATTATACATTTTAATTTCAGATGGTATTAGTCTTAGCGTCAAATAGTATAAACTTTCTCTGCTTGATGGTAAGAGAATCGCGCGTGACGGCACTGCAAGTAAAGACACTAAGGTATCATCACCGGCACGTAGTTCGTGGACAGGAGGAGAAACTATAAAGGGTGAGACTTGATTATCATTAGCTGCCATACCCGTTTTAGGATCGTAACTTTGAATTACTGCCTGTAATAAATAATGCTCGGCTGTATGGTTAACCACCCTGAGCACGATTTTATTTAAATGTGAAGAGAAGACCAGTTTAGTTTTATTAATGAAAATACCCTGTGTAGTCTCATCGCACAACCCTTTGTTTGTTATTACTATTATAAGAAACACAACTATCTTGCGCAGAAAGGGCATAGATATCCTTTGTTATAATAAATTGTACGTCATCATTCTGGTTTCACCGCCCTGACCATTGATGAGGGTCCATTTAATTTCATCCCCTGACGATGTTATTACCTTATCAAGTGTAATTTTACTAAAAGGGGTTATTGTTCTCTGTTTACCATCTAATGCTATTTCTGTTCCATTGACAAAAACTCTGCTAAGCGTCATAAAATACGGACTGGTATTGCTGATCGTCAACGCATGTTCTTTTTTCGTAAATGATAATAATGAAACAGACTTCTCCCACGATACATTAAGGTCAGCGGGACGTGAAAGAAGTTTAATAATTAAACTCAGTGATACCGATAGCTGCTGTTTGACTTTGTTCAGTTCAAAAAATTTTTTATCAATTGCAGGTATGCTCTTGAAAACAATGTATTGTAATGTTTCTTGATTATGTTGCCATACCGGTTGCCGACGAATTATCTGTACTGTTTGCGACTGACCTGATGGCAATTTGAAAATCGGTGGCAAAATGTAAAAATTTTCCGAGGGTGTTAGTTTCTCTGTACTGCCGAGAGAATGAACAATTCCGCTCTGCACAAGCCAGGTATATTTACTGGTATTGCTAATCACTATCTCTGTGCTGTGCAATGTAGAGCTCATAATGACCCTGGTATGATCAATACTTAACCCATCAGCATGACTTTTTACAGGTAAACATAAGATAATGAACAAAAAGTACAGGGTGCGCATATTAATGAACTTTTCCCTGATGCATTTCTGCCATACCAAGATCGTTGAGAGTGACCCATGACACCTGTCGGTTGTTCCCAATTTTTGTGGACGTTAGGTCTATAGACTCAAAGGGAGAGATCATCCCCATATTTTTCAGAGTAATAGTAGCTATACTATTATGACCAAAAAAGAGGTCATGAAGCGAAATGTAATACGGACTATTATTCATAATTTTGACGCCCGTAGCAGTACGATTAAATACAATTTCTTTGGCTGCTTCATCAGCCCCCTCTTCCGTCAATCCAACTGGACGGTAAAACATTTTTATTTGTGAGGATAAAGAAAATATAATTCCAGCCTGAGTTTCAGGTAGTATCACATCTTGTAATGGTTCTGATGTGATAATACCACGAGAGATAAAATAAAAAACTGACTCTCTATCACGGGGAAGTTTGTCAACATTTTCCAACGCAATCATTTTGACTATTGATTCATTTCTTGGCGAAACTTTTTCAATTCCAGGAAGTACTTTAAAGTACTGACTATCCGGTTTACCGGCACTAACTCTGGTAATATAACTTTGCATCAACCAGGTATTGTCAGTATTATTTCTCAAACTTACCGAAACTGATGTCTTTCCTGCTGGATAAATTATCCTTAACGCATTAATTCCAATCCCATCTGCCCATGCAGATGGCAATAAAAAAAGAAACAACAAACTCAGTGAAAATTTAATCAACATAACCCTTTTACCGTATGCTTATTGGTAAATCATCATAAAATCCACAGGCACTTTAATATGCTGAGCAGACGCAGTATTCGCATTTATCGCCTGTAATGATGCGGTCAACGTTGTTTGTTTTCCATCAATTGAACTTATCACATCGCCTTTAGACACGTTGGCCAACTGAATATAATCATTGTTTTTAATTTCTGTCATAGTGGATGTATTGGCCGCAAAATCATACACACGACCTTTGAGAACCACGCCAACATCGTTTATCCCGGTATTACTCCATAATGTTGGCTCACCAGGAATACCCATTCCTGGACTAAATAATACTTCAGCATAAACCCCTCCATCACCCGGAACAGTTCCTTGTGAACTACCGGACTCGGTACAATTAGAGGCCCTTAAGTCAAAAGATTTTGTTCCCACATCTGTTTTTGACTTTGCAAAATCATTTTTTGAGAACGTACCTAATACTATGCTTTCATTTGATACACTAATATCGCATGTTGTTTCCGAAATTTCTGCATAGACATCAATATGAGCTGGTTTGCCAATTGCTATAGCGTTATTCCATACTCCCATTGTAACTATAGCCGTCAGAATACTTAGCGAATACCAATATTTCACAATAATTACCTTACTCATTATTTACAACAATAGCTAAATTCCCTTGTCATTCCTGAATCCAGTTACAAAACTAAAACTCACTTTCAGGAAAATATATCGCTAACAATCAAAAAATCTCGTAATTGAGTATATACAGCTCTGTAAATCAGAAATAGTATCAGAAACAAGATAAAAAAAGAAAAAAAGAAGATATATTTCAAAACAATAATTGCGCCTTTTAGCTAAATTCCTGGATTAAAATTGTTCACTAAAAAAAATAAAACACTATACCTGTACTCATTGAAGCTATTTGATTTTATCCTTTCTGAGGATCATGCTACGCAACATGAAGTTGTCATCATCCATCAACAATAAGTCGGGCCAGGAACACCGGTACATCAGGAGGTGTGGTAAATGAGCTGGCGATGGTATTGACGACTTCTGAACGATGAAGCTCCATTATGATTGCCAGAGCTCAGCGCCAGCATAAACCACCGTAGATTGGTCACCTTATCCACGAGTTGATGAATAAAGGCTGTAAACGGTAGTTCTGCGGTAGACTGGTTATGGTCGTGGACGAAATCTGAAGCATCGATAACAGCTAATCATTTGTTGGTATGCACCCATCTATGTGTTTCATATCCCTCACTTAATCAATGAGATAAAAAAGATCAGCCTGATATTGTCAATATCAGGCTCATGTATCATCACTGTACAGTCTTCATATGAATCCGATACGGTAAATATGAAAATTAATGAATGGGCATACTTGCAACAACCTGCATTTCGTCAGTGTACAAGAATTCAGGGATTCGATGTCGCCCCCCCCCCTTCCTGATATAGCGACGCTGATGGCATCCCGAATTATTACTTATTTTAAGATAGTGAATAAATCACCTTAGGTTCTTTGTGTATAGTTCATTTCGTTAAGTAATTTTATCTTGCTTATTAAACTTTTGATTTACATAAGTGCCTGCCAAAATTCACATAAGAAATCACCAGGGACATAAAAAACAATTATGACAGTATCAGAATTCTGTTATCAGGTGGTTATTAATCATTATGTTTTAACCAGTTTCACGTATTGATAATAGATTAATGTTTATATGGTAATACATATTTGGCAAGGAGATATAATATGAACCCTGAATTGAATTTTGATGATGAAACCGGTGTGCTTATGTTTGGAAAAAAATCGACCAGATTAAGCCCAAAAGAAGCGGCGTTGTTTTCGTTGCTGCTGCATAAGCAGCAGTCAGATAGTATTCTACCACGAAATGAGCTTGCTCAATCTGTTTGGGGAGAACGATGGGAGGTGATCAGTAATAATAATATTCAGCAGCTTATTCTTCAGCTTCGTAGAAAAATTGATGCTGTCGGTGGACCAGTGATAATTGAAAACATTTACAAACGAGGTTATAAAATGACCATTCATGCACAAGGAGCTGGAAATACGATAAGACGTAATTTAATCACTCGATTTGTTTCACTAATATTAAATTTTATTTGAGTTCACGCTACACACACTATACCTATAATTATTTATGTAGCCTAATAGTTTAATTCCTTATTAGTGACATTAGAATAATTAAATTTCAATATTATGCAATGCTTTAGCTATTGTTCCTCTGTGCATCCAGATGGCAGGGGAATATTTTTTATTAACACTGCAATATAGCAACCACAGTATCATTTCTGACAAAACGCTTACAGGTCATATAATTAACATACAAATCATTTATTAACTAATTTGACAAAACTATAATTGAAGAAACAAGCTACCATTGGCATAAACGTTCTTCTTCATTTTTATTTATAAATCACTGAAATGTTATTTTTTAACTAATAATCAAGAATAATTGTAGTTACTCTCTATATTCCACAATCTTTTGATTATCGGCGTTATTGTTTTTTTAAATTTTTACTCAGCTAATTTGTCAACAGGAAATGTAGCACTATTGAGCCTTTCATTTGCTTTAATAACCAGGTTGTATCACAACCTTACCTTTGAATATTAACAAGTTCAGGTCAATGACGAGGCTCACCTTGCATGATTCCTCAGCTCCCCTCGTTATCTTTGGCTACGTCCAGAGTTACATGGTAAATTTTAAACATGTTCCTTTATATGGTTTGGTACCCGATCATAATGTGCACTTTCAATAAGTTATAACCAAAACCACATTCTTCAGTAACTTGTTATTCTTAATTGATACAATCAAATGACAGGTGATGCCAGATTTCATAATTATCATCAAGATTTTATTTTTTTTCGTGTGAAAATGAATGTATCTGATAGATCAATAACCCTGGATTTTATTGTTTTTAATGGAGAATTATATGATAACAAAGATGACAACCAGGTTACTTTTTGCCGGCACACTAATTCTTCCCGCTTTTGCTTTTTCTTCAGTTCTTACGGCACAGCAAAAAAATTATCTTGAAGAAATTATGGCGGCACAAATCAGTAATGAACAAGATAGAACAGCGATCAAAAATGAGTGGACCGAAGCACATCAGGTAGCAGAATTCCTGTGCCTCCCCGTTGCAATGACTGTTATACAAAAACATGAATCTCTCGTCGAGAAAGTCACACTCAGTGACGGGGAACAAAATAGTTTAATATTACATACTCCTATCAGACTAACTGGCAATGGCCAATACCTTATTTACGGGTCGAAATGGATCCCATTTTATTTCCGCTGTGATCTATCTTCTATCACTGGCAAAGTGACCCGCTTTGTAATTGATCATCATACTCCATATCCTCATAGAAATGCCGTTTTACAATAGCCCCCCCCGCCAACTTCACATTTATCATAGATAAATCATTCCTGTTACCAGGCAGGAATGAGTATTATTCCTGCTCACTCTCTGATGATATATACCTTTTTTTGTTACAGTAACTTCAGGTTACCCGCCCCCACGATTTCCGCCGTATATGCCACTGTTGTTCCTCTTATTTTTCTATGTCCATTTCATACTCAGCCATAACTGAGTTTACGATCTGAACTATCGTAGCCTAGTTTTCGTCATCATTTCGCAGCCAGGATGATAAACAGCAGTCTTATGCCAGTTAGCATCTAAGCGCCAGAGGATTATGACACGTTTAACCACCTTCAATGATCACAGACATAAGTAATCAACTGTATTGAATATCTGATACAAATCTTCTATTTTTATATTATTTTTATTACACTGGTCAATAATAAGTATTTCGCTTCGACAATACTGTTCAGTTAGACAAACGTAGTGTGTGTGATATAAGAAGTAGATACTCAAGCAGAACATAAGGAACATGATATGAAAAAAATACACGTCCTACTACTAGTCTCATTCATATTATCAGGATGCACAACAGAATGGCAACGCACTCGCTCTGATGCCCAGGATCTTTCAACTGCACAATATGAATGCGGAACATTGGCTGAAGAGAAATATCCCGTTAAGAATAGAGTAGCGGAAAGAACAGTTTATGAAGCACACGTCGAAAAATGTCGCAACAACAGGCACTGCAAAAAAAAGTATGATAGCTCACCAACCTTACGAAGTTATGTGATTGATGTCAATGAACATACTCGTTATGAGTGGATAGAACTTTGTATGCAACAAAGGGGATGGATATCCAAAGTTAAAGTGCTTATGTAAGGTAAGTGATAAGAATAATTATCAGGCAATGGCCCTATATACACAATTTTTAATCCTGTTAATAATGATTCTTGTGTGAGGTAATTCCTGCTACAACCGTCCTACTCATTGTTCGATTTTCCCACCATGTATCATGGTGGGTATTTTTTATCTCAAAAGAAAATATCATCTAAATATGATTACGCTCGATTATCTTTATCGTTAGAATTTTAGTCAGTGCGCATTTTGTATTCTTCAATATATCCCTGTTCATTACCGATACATTATTGTATTGCTATATAATTCCCCCCTACTGACATCATACATCGACAGCTGCCACAAAAACTACGGGCATACGCTTCACTATATTTGTCACAGCGCCGCTATATGCCCGTACTAAAACAGTAATATGTTACTGTAAGCCGGATTCTGTTTTCTGTCAGAAAGTCTCGCTTAATTGAGCCACAGCACCATATGTCCGATCAGTGCCCACCAGGCCTGCCAGATCCAGATGTACCATATTAAAAGGTGAAATGCCGATACCGGCAGTAAAGGCGCTACCCTCTGAAGAAGCGATGTTCTGACGATAGCCCGCACGTAGTTGCACCCAATTCCAGGCGTTAACTTCAGCCCCCATAGCCGCAAACTGGCGCTTTGTATCATGGGTAAAACCACTGGCCGGCGTCAGATCTACATCCAATGCAGTCGTCACGATTCCGTTATGCCATGAGCCCCCGGCAGTTACCTGTGGGCGAATCCTGAAGGTTTCTTTCAGCCCGTTAACTTCTTTCGTATCAATACTACGGGGAACAATATTTTGCCCAGCCAGACCCAGCATCCAGTGTTCATTCAGCTCAGTAGCAAAACCAATGTCGGCATTAATACCGGGAGTATTATTACGGTATTCATGGCTACGGAAATCGTGGCTGTCGTAATTCTGTACCGTGGTATTGTAATTAAACAGATCCACACGCTGATATTTCGGAGTTACGCCAAGAGAATACCTGAGCCCGTTCGTCTCAAACGTCCTAGCAATAGCAATCCCGACATCACTCACTGCCGCCGCACGACCATAGGCCCGCGATGTCAACGTATCAGTATCGCTCGCTGTTGGAATAATTTTGCCCTTAGTCACATCATCCAGATATTGCAGATCGTGGTCGCTGACCTTTCCTTCCACCGTTGCCGTCCCCCATGACTTCAGTATCAGGGCAAAAGGTAATTGACTGTTCGGAACTGTCGCGACCATGCCTACACTCGCCAGCACATTCACCTGTGTATTTTTAAATTTCTCCAGTTGATGTTGCAGATCGGTCGCGGCCCCCAAAGGCGCGACTGCACCAGATAGAGCTGCATCATAGCGATCCCAGGCATCTTTCACGGCATCCACATCGCTCTGCAAATGGTCGGGATCCGATACCTGTACTCCGACTGACGGCAGAATCATGCTGAAATCATCGGAAGCGGTGGCACTCGTCATCAGTGCCGGATTAGCGAGTGCTGCCGCACAATAATGAGACGATGCAACTCCCGTCCCTCCCATAGCATCATTACTGGCTTCCATATAGGTCGTAGACGACTGAGCATTACCAGACAGAGCAGTAAAAAAAGCACAGGTCAGCAGAGAATACTGACTTAGCGTAAATTTCATTTTTATTTTCCTGGCCAAAAGAATGAATTGTTTTTAATAAAAATCCCACCGAAGCTATATACAGGCATCGCCCCCAAAAAATAGTGCGTAGTTATCACGAAGGGAGATTCTGATATTTAATCGATGCCGAAACAGATTGTTTCCTATAACTCAAGACACCTAACCAATCGGTAAGTTCACGGATATTAATCGCAGTAACTAATAATCTTTTTTTAATACTCTGAGGCTGGTTCAGCACTACCATGTCCAGCATCAGACAATGCTTACTTATTGATTTTAATGAATATAACTTACATAAACGACAATGTGTATTTAATTTACGACTTACAAGCACGCCATTCCTGTGTTACGCAGGACTCTCATATTTTCCGTATTTTGCACATTATTTTATTTATGTTTATTTAAATTCATTCAGTTATGATTTTTTATCAAACATCATATTTTAGCCTTATGTAAAATAAAATCACCACCACCGTACAATTCATTAACAAATAAACCATTGATGATATACAAAAATAGTCACACCAAACAGTAAATTACTTTAAGAAAACACAATTCGTATTTCACGTTCTAATCCATCACTGAATAGGAAAGCAGATTCATTGTAACAGCTCCTGCTTTATGACTTCCCATCAGAATTTCATCACGACACCATCAGGATATTCCAGTCTCCCGTTGCAATGATAGACGAACAAAATCCGATCTTTTCTACCCGTTCAAAAGCCGGTCCAGAGTTAACAGTTTTTCACATCGTGCCAACTCCCGGGTTCAAAGAGATCTTAAAGAAATCATCGGATGAATTTACAGCATCGGAATTTCTACATATTAACGAGAGGTCTACATTATGTATCGACATCATCGTTCTTTATTGTTTTTACTGATGTTAGGTTACCATGCCTCAACACTGGCATCGCCGGTACACCACATCAGACACACTCCTGTCGTCAATCATCATCGCAAAACAAAAACATCCCACTCGACAAGACAGCATAAATTGTCGCCCAATACAGTCTTCATTAATACGCTGATGGCACAACTGGGTAAGCCATATCGCTGGGGAGGCGCTTCCCCTGAAACCGGATTTGATTGCAGTGGTCTTATCTGGTACGCGTGGCGTAAGAATTTTCACATTACCCTTCCCAGGACCGCCGCCGGCATGTATTCCATGCCACAGGCACACCATGTTCCTTATATGCTTCTACAACCTGGTGACATGGTATTTTTCTCAATACATGGGGAACGTGTCGATCATGTCGGTGTTTATGTGGGAAATGGACATTTCATAGAAGCGCCACATACAGGGCAAAATGTCAAAATTGTCAGCCTGGAAAAAGATTTTTACCGCCGTCATTATCTGGGAGCAAGACGTCTGATGATTTCCTGAGGCGTTCCGATTCCGTATGCTGACCACACAAAAGCAGGGAGGACTTCAGTACATCCTTATACTGGACGGACTGGAGTTCTCCCTCCAATGGATATGTGCTTAGAAAGCGTCATATATATCCATCATTCTCTCTGGAGAGAGACCGCCCGGAAACGGGGAACACTTATGCGATCATCGAGAAGAACAATTCACCAGACATATCAAATTATTTCTATATCGCACACCACTTTATACCTATCAAATTAATTAACCAAATGATTTAAAACGATATTTATAGACTTCACCATAAGGATATAATAATTATTATTCCTATGGTAATAAATTATACAGTACATAAGATTGAATGAACGATAAGATAACCATAAACAGGTTAGTATATAAGCCATAAATAACATCGGATTTCATTTAATTTTATTAATATCCATAGTGTTCCATTCTACAGGAATAAAAATATTAATTTTACCAGCAATGAGGGGTTGTTTATGAATGCAATTACCGGTGTTTTAGTGGATGGATATATTTTTGATATTAAAAATTATATGATTGATGATTATCATTTTCCTAACACTCTGTTCCCTGGTGCTACCTTTAAGATGGTCATTGATGATGACCCGGCCAACAATACTAACGTAGCCTGGAAGTGTATTCCTGATAAAATACTGACTGTTAGTCAGGATGGCACAGTGACCTTTCCGAACGTGGATGAAAGTTGTTGTAGTAAATCGTTTTATATTTTTGCTTAGTGAATTTTTGTCAGGATATACCTTTACTGTAAAACGTTATTTTAAATATAGCAATAAAATTTATCACACAAAAGAAGGGGCTTTAACATGGATTGCAAGTGTAAAGGGACAACTTCCAGCACGGCGCGATATGAATGATTCCGATTTGAACAATTATGAACAATATAACAGGCGCGAGGTTAATACCGGCCTTTATCAGGAATGGGGCACATTGGCTAATGTTGGATGGAAATTAGAACCACAGTTAGATGGTTACTGTCGCATTTATACGGCTGAAAACGATGAATTTTATTGTGCAGAGAATAATAGACTAGATCAGCTCACTGATTCTGGGTATATCGTTCAGGCAGTAGCATTCTATGGCGAGCCTATAGCCAAGTAGTGAGAAAGGTTAAATTCCTTTGCTCACTGTCATTTTCATTATTGTAAAGTAAACAACCACTAAAATTATCAAAATACACGCAGTAAAAAAGGATCTTATAAAGATCCTTTCTTGCGCTATCCATACAGTCCTTATCCTTACCAAACCTGTCTGCAACACCAGACCGTACGAATGAGGACGTTTGAGGTACAATCTTACTGCATTTCGCTCGTTTTTATGCTCCAGGAAATCTGAAGCGTTTAACGTTCATAGCAGGAATCGATTACCTGTCTGTTGTAAATCCTGACCAGGCACTTTCACCAGTTACAGTTCTTAAATTGCAACCATGTGCAGATTATCGCTTCTCGCGTGATGCACATTTTTCTGGAACAACAGTGACGCTCTCACTTTTTAGCTCGACAATTTTTTGTTTTACGGGAGCCTGAGTTAATACTTCAGCTTTACCTGTAAAAACACCACCTTTCTTAATAGATAAAGAAATATAAACCAATGTTCCATCCAGACGGCCATTTTCATAAATATCAACAGAATCAGACTGACAATGCCCTTTTATATTACCATCCACAATTAACTCCCGGCTGGTAATATTTCCTTCCACGACACCATTGCGCATTATTTTCACCAACCCATCCTTAGCAATTACGTTCCCATTCACACAACCATAGATGTATATTTGTTTATTAGAATTTATATTGCCATCAAAGACGACATCACTGGCAATAACCGTGCTATCTGTCCCTGTCTCATTAGCTGAATTTCTGTTTTCCATTTTTTTTACAGTACTACCGACGTCTACAACACTTTCCGGTGTTGAAAGTATTTCTAATTTATCTTTTGCTGCCTTAGATTTGTTAAACATCATGAGTATCCTTTTCTGTAAAAAATGCGTTGAGAAAGAAAAAATTATGAGAAAAAACAATATCACTGCGATAAAAAACTTTCCTGAATACCAGAAAAATAATGCCAGACTCCAGGAAATGATTCCCGCATTCAGAAACATGTTGTTCGCTGTATAATTATGAGAAATAGAGTTCATCGGTGAAATCATCTGTAAACGATATCTTCGGGAAGATGCTTATCCCAAATGATGTTAAGGCAAGGTAACTTCCCCATAAATACAGTCGCCATTACTGTGATTGTGTACGCTACCTCATCCCACAATAACTGTGATGTATTGCTTCTCATCTCAACATATTTACTTTGATTTACAATAATCATGGACCGGGACATAACATACCTTCTTCAGTGGTTATACGACTGCAATGAGGATCGCTGCCGCAATGTACATTGACTCACTGTACAAATCGGCCCAGGGGGAAAATTCTAAAGGGTTGAGGTCATGCGCTAAACGGTAGGTAACCAGAAAGTGTCGTTGGCCATCTGAACAGAGATAATATGCTCTCCACAGAACATGACAGCCGATGGCGTAAAAAGTATCGCAACAATAACAACCATGAAGGGTGTAATGATGGGACTATAGCCTGATGGCGGCTCACGAAAGAACAGGGGTAGTTAGTTGCCAGCTGCCCACCATGGGTATAAACGCGGTGGTCCTGGATACACGCTATCTTGAATCACCTTAACTGGTTGAGAGATGGCCAGTTTTAGTTAATCAATACAAATCCACGTTAAGCGTTATGTGTTGATATCGATGCGAAGGTATTGAGAAAGTAGTGAGCCGTACAGGGTTAGCCTACCGGACATCATGAAACCGGCGCGAATGCCTTCGCCCCTGTACACCCATCATATGCGAAAGTGACCATGCTTAGGGCATAAAAAAACCGCTAATGCGGTATATGGCACGATGATTGTCGGGAGGCTAATCCCGGCCGCAGATTTACTACAGCACTGGAATATTCTACCAATGGCACATTTATGTCAATTCGGGTAATTACCGGGGAGTTATTCAAATGGTTAATGAGTCAACGCTAAGTCAGGCATTGCCCATGAGCCCCTGATCAGCAAGTCATCCATAACATCAGGAATAGAGAAAGATATGAGCCAGACATTAGCTGCTCGGGTTCTTATAAATAATCAGTAACAGCCAAATCAACCTGAGCTAATAGACCTTATAAGTTCAGAAGCACTATTCTTATAATTAGTTACTAACTCAATGATCTGTTTAACTTCAAAATAAAGAGAAGGATCAACTACAGGAATAACATCATTACTCTTACATATAAATTTAGTTTTCTCACTACCTGAATAACAACGTTCAGCCTCAGCAAGAATAGATATTACTGAACCGCATTCAATATTGTATTCTATTAAATTTCCATTTAATGAGATAGCAGGGATCCTGAATTTTGATTTGATTTTATCATTACCATCTATTATCAAACCTTTTGATTCAAGATATTTTTCCATTACTGTAACATAATCAGTACCCAATGCTTCCAACCCTGCAACTATCGCAAAGATGTTCTGTATATTATTCTGTATAATCAATGTGTTATCTAATAATTTTTTCGCATATTCTATATATTGCAAGGATGATTTTTGCCACTTTTGATACTCTTCGTTTCTGTTTTCATTTTCCTTTTTTACAACATCTATATATTGATAAATTTCCCTAAAATCCCCCTCTCCCCCATTCAGTTCGAAAATACCAGAAATGCCTCGCGTTATATCGTGCAGTAATATTTTAATTGCTTCATTGAGCTTATCATTTGCTTTCTGGTAACGTTTTGAACGTATTAAAGCTTGTTGGCGAGTTTTCTCTAATTTTTCTGCGATTCGAGCATTAACAACAAAATCACCTTCAATTGTGGATTCAGGGAAGGCCGGATAATGATATTTTTTGATAAGTGACAGAGCGTAAGGTTCTTTGCTTACATCTACCACCTGAACAGGAAATTGAACCAGTATTGGCAGGTCATCGCAATAATGTGATGACGTCTCACTACGAAAAGCTAATGTCCCGTTAATCCCTAATTTTTTTACACAATGGTCATCAACGCTACACATAGTAAAGTATGCGTCTACTAACTGAAACCTCTTCAACAACCGCTGTCGGCAATCAGAATTTTTTGCTATATCCAGCAATCGGCATAATAGCCGGTAGTTGCCGTAACCAGACTTATCATTTGTAGATACCAATAAACTCAAACTGAGACAGGCCTGTGAGACCAGGTGACGCAATGCTTCAACATAGTTTTGTTGAGCAAGTTCTTTTTCTGCGCTTTCAGATAGTTTTGCTATTTGCGAAGATACCATTAATAAACCAGCAATTACCTTCGCTTCTTTTTTCTGCGCCTTGCCAAAATCAGGGCTAATTGTACGCATGATAATATTGAGACAGTTATGAATTGCATAATCAGCAATAGCATCAGCCCTGCTAAAATCGACGTTTACCCCTGCAACATCCAGCTGATATTTTGTCGAATACGTTTCAATTCCATCCAATGCAGCGGTTTCTAAATGACTCATCGCACATACAGTAGAGCATACCTGGACATATTTTTCTGACATATGCGATTTTCTCCCTTCAAAAGGATCGGCACACTAAGCTGATATGTCTTAACACGACTTAACAAGCACAGAACACATCATCAGTTGCGATCCCGACGCTTAATCCTTACGGTTCTTTTATTCAGATTTTCCAACGTTAACGTTAATAAAATAAAAACTGGGTCAAACAGCCATCATGGCAATACTGTCGCAAGGTGAACAGTTCAGTATTTATCTAAACGTTTTTTGCCTACATACCTGAAAAGTACATGAAGGATTATTGGTACATAGTAGCCATTACATTCCGAAATAAAGCTCTTTTCTATCAGGTTGTTGCCTTACTGTAATCTGCCATTTAGTCATGCTGACTTATACAAAGCGATTTCATGTTCTACTGAACCGCCTTTTTCATTCATGATGATTAAAATCTTTCGCCAACCTTCAGTGTAAGCAATCCATTGATTTACTGAATTTTTTCAAAAAATTTCAGGTTGAAATCGTCAACATTAGCATTCGTGTACTTAAGGTTCCTCTGTCAGTCATTAACCATACGTTGGTCCACACCTTTAACAGATACGTTTTATAACAACGTTTCATCATTTAACAATGTTAAGTGAGATTTTTATTGATAAAGCGACCAGGTAGCTATTTGCAGGCAGTAAGAAAAGCGCATCAACAGACTTTATAGCCCAAAAATTTGAGGTCAGAACTCAATCCGTAATTTCCACTTTCAGTTCCGGCGCCAATGAGTCGAGAGTCACAATAGGTATAATGTGTTAACAATCACTGAATGATATTTCAGCCCTCTTCACCCTGGTGATTTCGCCATAGAGAAAACACAAATAAAGCTTTGATTTATAGCGTTTTTTACTACCGATTTCAGGGTGAAATCGACACACGGTTACTCAGTGCAAACTATTATTTCATACATAACTTTATAATTTTTTTTACCAATGAGAAATATGGCAGAAATGGATACTACGTCCACATATCAGCCATATTAAATGGAGTACCTTTCCACATATGACATAAAAAAAGGACTAAGCATCTCGATCAAAGAAAAGCTATCTTCATACAGCGGGCTAAGAACGTAAGGAATGAATTAATAATGACAAGAAGAAAACAATTAAATAGCCTGCTAAAAATCGGGCGACATCATGGGGGAAGCTTTTCAACTTACAGACTGATATGAATCAAAAAAGAATAACACACATATGAATAACAGAATTAAAGGGTAATTAGCCAGAAAAGACGGTTCAAGTTTTGATGTCATTTCTATAAAAGACCAATTCAAATTAATACTATAGATAGTAATCTTATACTCTGGCTGACCAGGATAATGAAGGATTGTCCTTATGATAAACTATAGACAGAACATACTTATTAAGGATAAATAAGCTACAGTGAGTAATAAGCATCTTTAATATGCATGAGCATAAGTATGATCATCACCAGGCTCTAACCTAGAATGCCAGGATATAGTTATCGTTTTGAATTATTTATTGTTTATTCATATATTGATTTTAAATTGCACAAACATTCGTACGCTCAAAAGAGCAAGAAGCCAGAGCTATCAAAGCAATCTGAACCAGATCATGATGCATAAGCTATAGAGAGAACAGATGTTGTAAGAGATATCTTCAGATTAGCTCTGTTATTTTGAAATAACATATAGATATAAAAATACATATGATAAATGATACAGATATAACAGGCACTTTCGTTAATCAGACAACATTATATCCTCATCGCTCAAACCAATATAACAGTGTGTCATAAGCACTTTATCAGCTTTCTTACACTCTTACATGATAACCACGTCCCGAACTTTGGCCTCTGAGCTTTCCTGTCTTTATCTTTTCTTTAGCTGATGTTTCTCAGCATATCAGTACGTTAGTTTCATTTAAATAAACTATAGGCAGCAATATAAACTATAGAGAGTAACATATACTATAGGTAGTAACATAAACTATAGAGAGGGAGTAGTGTCGATTTTTAAGATTAATATAAGCTATAGCGAGTATAAGCACTAAGGCAAAAAACAAGTAACTATCTGATTTATATTGCATTAATAGCATTTGTGTTTACTTTTTAATCTGCTTATTACTTATTATATTTAAATCAGTAATCCTTAACTTGATGCAAACACCATTGAGCAGAGCAAAGGTCGTCAAAATCCTATGTAAAACCAGGCTTAAAAGAAATCAATAGTGATGCAGAACAGCACCACTATTGATGTAAGAATGAGAGGGGATGTATAAAACACATTAATTTTCAGCTAGTTATATAAAAAACTGAAGATATCAGCGTTGCAAAATCGAAAGACACTATCCGATTAAACATAAACTATAGTGAGTATTCAGTCCATTCTACTGACTACAGCTTATGTTTTACGAAGGTTCAAAAGAGCTTCCAAATCTTTGAGATCAATCCCCAGCTTTTCTAGTAACTTAACTTTTTCAATCAGAGAAGGATCAACCGAGTCATTTGTATGCTCAGGTTGTTCATAGGCTTCACTATCAGAGCGGGGAGCTTTTAACTTAGGCCTGCGATAATGCACGTTAAAATACACACTCCGTCCACGTTGCAGCTCCGTGTAATCCAGATATCCGATCTCTTTCAGCTGCTCCATTGCCCTGCGAACCGTCTGATTTTGCGAAAAAACAGGCGATTTCAGGTTTAGCCTGGCGCGCAAACGCGCTATTGAGATAGGTGCAGGATTTTTGGGCAAGCTTTCGATATAGGTGTACAGAGCCTGCGCGGACTCACGCCGCTTAAGCGCGTTTATCGCTTTTAACTGCAACAGAACTTTTCGGTCAAACTGATAAAGCTCAAATAATCGGGGGTCAGCCTGGAGTATGACGATATCTTTAGCTGTGTCGTAGTACGCGGATTGAACCAAATGCGTCGTATATTCTTTAGTCTGGCTGGTAAACGAAATGACTGTCCCGGCAATCCGTTTTAAGGAAGGGCTGATACGTTCACGAAGCTTTTTAGACGATCGGCTTGACGGGATCCCGCAAAGCTTTACAAATTCAACAAACGAAAGCTGAACCTTATCACCTATAACTTTATGTTTTGCAAAAGAATGTATGATTCCCACCCAGGTTTTGAAATCATTGTCCATATCCAGTCGCGGGCCAATGATTTCCACTTTGTCAAAACCCTCAGCCTTAGCAAGTGAGAGTCTGGTCAACTCTTCAGTGGCATCTGTCGTTGAGAGTGTATTTTTTTTACTGTTTTTAAGCGATTTGAGGGTAGGCACAAATACCCCCAGGCGCATTAGCGCAACAGGCTGTACAGTGTTATTAGCGTTCGGAGTAAGAGATACAACTTCTCCTGTTCGCTTATCTACTTCATCAAAAAAATCTTTAATATCAATATCTTTTTCCAAAATCAGCTCCAAGTTTGGGCACCCAGTCCATATAACCGAGCTAATAGCACAAGAAAACAGCTGTTGATATGCTGTGCGTAACCTGTGTATACACCTGTATGAATCTATAAGGGCATCCGTATGTCATTATAAAATAAAGAAAAAATACATTATCGCTATCGTTTAATTTTATAGAGAGTGCTCACTATAGCTTATACAGACTGCAAACTACAGCCTGGGTTTATCTCGCTACAGCATATATGAATGCAGGCTATAGTTTATAATTTACAAACTATAGCTTATCAAGATCGCCCGGAAGTCAATGTTGACGCAGGCTACAGCGATCTGGGATCTATTTAGGATCTTAAAAGGATCTACTTAGGATCAACTACTGTGATCTAAACGAATAAAGTAATTATGAGTAATGAGCAGAAAAGTTCATCGCCAGAACCCGGGAATGACAAGAGACATCAGCTGATTATCTGAAGGTAAAGTGTGCCAGGCAATCATCATCAACCTGAGGCCACATACGATTACTACCGGTACGCATCATCTCGTACGACGGGAAGACGTCCTGTAATACCCTGTAAATAGCGCTGTAGAGATGTGAGAGGCCTCAAAACGTCACAGTACACTGATGTGGTAGCCAATACGGTTCAACTGACTATCAGGCGCTGCTGGAGCAGCATAATCTGTACAGACGAATGAGCACTGTGTGAAGAAAAGTCACAATTGGAAGGTATTAAACAACAAATAAACATCATAAAAAATAACTCAATAGCATTGAACGAATAACAACAACAAAAATTGAGATCATATATTTATAAAAATAAAAACAGAGCTTATTACATTAAGCACATAGTTAGTCATTAATAAATTATCAGAAAAATATAAAAGTAGTTATGAACTATAAATCATATTTCCATCATGACTATATAACTAGTCCTATTTACAATCAATAGGGTTAATCACCTAAAATTTATAAGGTGATCCAGGGATTTGCCGGAAAAGGAAGAAGACAATGAAGAAAATTAGTGTGGTGGTAGCTGATAAATATCCACTGATGTTAAAGGGAATAGTAACATTCTTATCAAAGTATCCATCTATTTATGAAGTATCATCTACCTTCACTGATGCTCTGAGTGCAGCTGAGTATTGTTCACAATATCAGCCAGATGTATTGATTCTTGGTGAGTTCTCTGACGGTCTGGGGGGCATTGAACTTATACGCTGGATACACTCTATGAGAATAAAATCAAAATTAATATCATATATGGAAAAAAAACCATATATAGATGCAAACAAATTCATTGATGCCGGTGCTATGGGGGTTGTCTGGAAGACCAGTCCTCCTGAAAATTTAAACCACGCGATTGAAAATATTTATAATAATACTCATTATTTCGATGATGGTTTGCTTCAGACATCGCCCGTCACAAGAAAACCCGTCCCTTGTAATTTTCTGACTATGCGTGAAAGACAAATTCTGCAACTTATTGCAGATGGGCAAACAAATAAACATATCGCAAAAATTTTGGACGTCAGTAATAAAACTGTTGAAACACACCGCTTAAATCTGATGAAAAAAATGGATGTTCATAGTGGAATTGAACTTCTAAAAGTAGGTCTGAGAATGGGTGTATGTACCATATAGTGTATAAGGGAAAGGTATAGCGCCTGGTAGTTAGTATAAATTTCGCTCGTTTCGGGTGTTTTTAGCTCTATAGGAGTAAGAGCCTGTCCAGGAAAGCGTTGTCAGAATACTGTCACTGTAGTGGTCATATGATTGTGACCACTATTCTACGGCAAGAGCAATAACCGCACTCTGATTCTTCACATGTCAGCCCGCCGTTGGAAAAAGAGAGAGCCGACACAATAGTCGTCGCCCACTACATAACCTCTGTTTTACTGCCAGACCTTGTCTTTAGTCGCTTAACCATTTACGGGACCCCATTTTGTTTCCAGACGTCTGAAGAGCTCTTCATGGCGCTTTTCGTCCTGCTATTCCCTGCTGACTGGTGATGCAGCCCCTGACGTTTTCGTCTGAGATACTCCAGCCAACGTTTATCACTTCACTGTCTTTCCTGTCTGAATAACCTGATATCAACGAAAATCGGCAATGCATACAAAAATGGGTATTTGTCTGATAACTCAACTGAAAGGTGGATGACAGCTTTTAAGAATGAAATCTCTCTAAGCCAGTTGAATTTACTGTAAAGTATCATTTGTTAGTACAAGATACTTAATTACAACTTAAATATCATTAGGAATGTTCTTATAGTACACACGTAACATCTTGTTTATATTAGAATAATATTTTATCATGAAATGATTCCTAAGGTATTTTGATAGCGAGATCATTTGTTTAAAATCTAACTCATGAAATAACTCAACGGCATTTTGCTTTTCTGGAAATAACCCATAGTTATCACCATTCATAAGAGTTATGACCTTTTATGTAAAATTGAAATCATCCTCACAGTGCTGTGAGGCCATCTCGACCTATCATAAGAGTGGCATGTCTGCGTATATACTATGATTTTTTTCTTTTAAAATAATATGTTAGATGATTTTTTGCACTTAATAGCAGAAAACCATAGGTTTCCCAACACCAGGATATTATTTTGAAGCAGTCATCTTTAAATATTTATCAGTAAGCCAACCTGATGTGTTCAGTAGAATCAGGCGATAATATAATGTTTTATTTTGTGTCTAAATATTAATAGCTGGGCTCAATAAGAGTCTGTCTGGAGAAATAACATAATGAATGCGATTGAACTTTCTGAACAATCACAAGCAATCCATGATTTGAATCTGACTTACCTTTTATTGGCACAACGATTAATTTTGGAGGATAAAATATCTGCCGGCTTCAGACTGGGACTAAATGAAGCGACAATGGAATCTCTGGTGGGATTATCTCTTCCTCAGTTGATTAAATTATCGTCTACCGGACAATTAATTTGTCGTTTACGTATAGACAGTGAAATGATACTTAATTGTTTAACCAGAGATTCAAGGATTGATGCTCTGCAACGTATTCACACTGGAATTATTCTTTCCACAGAATTACTGGATTCATTGTCCGAACAGAAAAACATTGCCATCTGAGGGTACGATTATGAGTGATAAAAGCATTATTAATGAAGTTAAGGATGCTCAAATTGCAATGGAACTGATTAATCTTGGCGCAAGAATGCAGGTTCTTGAAAGTGAAACGAATCTGAGTCGTCGGTGGTTATTAAGACTTTATAAAGAAATTAAAGGGTGTTCGCCTGCAAAAGGTATGCTGCCATTTTCTGCTGACTGGTATATGTCATGGGAACAGAACATTCATTCTTCGATTTTCTATAACATCTATCGCTTTTTGCAAAAGAAAAACTTTGGCCGTCCAGTCGAAGTCATGCTTAAAGCTTACCGACTGTATCTGGACCAGATTCAGAAGGAATCCGGTGAGAAGTCTATCCTGAGCTTAACCAGAGCCTGGACGCTGTTACGCTTCATTGACTGCGGAATGGTAGAATTGACGCGTTGTTGCGGTTGCGGTGGCAGTTTTGTCACAACACCAGGATACAGTTTGCACACCTTTACCTGTAGCCTGTGTTTTCCACCTTCTCGCGCAAGCAAAAAAATGAAAGAACAATCAATTGAACATGTAAGCCATGAGATTTAATGAAAACTAATACGCATATCTTCCTGCCATCTGTGGATTTCAAATGCACAGAATGGCAGGGATGGGGGCGATTATAAAGACGTGGAGTGACAGAGGTTTTCTGGCTGCTATCTTCACCAGACTCATACAGAAATCCGGTAACTATTTCCAACGTGATGATGAGAATGATCGCCGTCTTCTCCATAAAGTGATGGCATATTTCCAGTCTGAACTATTAATTTTCGCAGAGTGGTTACTCTTTCCATATGGATTTCGAGTAATTGATTGCTCCTTTGATTCAAATCACTTGCACGACGTAGCACCAAAGTAATCCCTTCCCAACGAGTGGCAAGTCTGGCATTATTTTTATAAGGAATATAAAGCTGTGCATTTTTTTCTGCATGCTTACGTTCTTCATCATAAAAATTAATTGCAGCCAACAAACGACTTTTATTATCAGAGATAACCTGAAGCGAGACTGGATTTATTCTCGCGCGGCTGAGCTGGGAAACTTCTTCCAGCAAGGTACCTTCCAGTTCATCAAGAAGTGTTTGCAATTTAATAAGATTTTTTTCTAACTGATCTTTCACTTTGTTACTCCTGGTTTATGAAAATCGAATAATCTCATCAACCAACCGGGCGGCGATATGATCACTGTCCAGGGTTAATTCACCGGCGGCTATTTGCGCAGAGATTTTGGCGAGGCGGGCGTGGTCTACATCGTTGGAATCATCTGAGGTAAATCTGTCAGACAGATGACTTAATTCAACATGCACACTGGCATCTTGATCGTCGGATCGCAGTGATCCACCCTGCGGTTGAGGCTGACGTGAATCCGTTGATTGTCGGATGTCAGCTCCCTGTACAGGAGAGGTCTGGCAAATACGCTCGATACTCATAGTTATCCTGATTCGAAATAATAATGAATGGGTACTATGTATATCGGCGTACAGGGAAATAACTGAAGTCAGTCGTTCTGGCTGATAAATGCCTTACCGTTACCTACGGCTGTCGCCAGCAGGGTTTGCCCGGAGTGCATTTGTACGCGAAATGACTCTCTGAGGGTTGCATTGTCTAATGCTTTTCCGGTGGTATGAATCTCATAATCATCGCCTTTGGTCATCACATCAACTTTTTCACCTGTGTGGATCACCCATTGCTGGCGTAGTTCGCTGAAAGTCAGAGGATGATTTGGTTGTATCCATCGGGTTGGCGTTGCACCAATAATCTTCTGTGGGTCGAGGATGAGATCGGCTGGAAGATGGTCAATATTCCCTCGTTGTGACTGGATATCATTCTGACTTACCGTTTGCCCAGGTGTAAGTTCATGTGCTGCCAGCCAGTATGTCGCCGTGGCACTTACAGAAACCTGGATGAATTTCTGATGTGTTCCGCAAGAGGCAATAATGCTGTGATTGCCGCTTAGTTTTTTTGTATGGCCAGGTAAACGTAATGCCGGGTTTCCACAAAGTGTTGCCAGTTGAGTGGTAGGGGTCAGGATCGTAACCTGTAATTGTGGCATTCCCTGACTATAAGGGGCCAGCAGCAATGCGATACGCGACGACAGCGACTGACCGGTTGACTGTGAGGCATGAGCCAGGATTGTCAGATTAAGATAAACGATCAGGAAAAGTAATAAAACGAGGGGTAAACGTTTAAATAACATTTGTTATCGACCTTTCGTCAGAAAAGCTTTCGACTTAAGACATGCACAATAATATATCCTGAGAAGCAATTTTTTTACTCGCTAATGTGATGCCGTAAAAGCGTTTGTTTGCAGGATAGACATTTCAAAATATATCAAAGTGTTTTTTGTATGCCATTTTGGGGAACAATCTGGTTAATTGACGTCATTGCTGTCGCATATTTGCGTTATGGTTTTTTCGACCTCTCACCATAAAATGCACCGCAATATTGTTAATAAACAAGAAAGGTTTTATCTCATGCTGGATAAACTCGACAGTGAATTCCGGTTTCAGCAGCATGCGTTGAGTCTGCTGACGCAACGCCAGGGCATCCTTGCTTCTAATATCGCGAATGCTGATACACCAGGATATCTCGCACGGGATATCGATTTTTCGCAACAGTTAAAGGAAGCCGTTAACCGCAGTCAGGCGACTGACAATAATATGAGTCTGACGGTCACCTCTGAAAGACATATTGCTGACAGTACGCATTTAATGACTGATCCACGACCTCTTTATCGTATACCCGATCAACCCAGCGCTGATGGTAATACCGTAGATATGGATCGCGAGCGTGTTAATTTTGCAGATAACTCAGTGAAATATCAGTCCAGTTTAACGTTTCTGACATCACAGATTAAAAACATGATGACGGTTGTTAGTCAGGGATAAATAAAATTATGTCACTTCTAAGTATTTTTGATATTTCCGGTTCAGCGATGGCCGCCCAGTCTCAGCGTCTGAACGTCAGCGCCAGTAATATGGCTAATGCCGACAGTATCGCCGGGCCGGACGGTAAACCATATAAAGCCAAACAGGTCATTTTTAGCGTTGATCATGCTGCGGATCAGGAGATCGGCGGAGTGAAAGTCAGTGATGTGGTGGAAAGCGATGCGCCGGATCGTCTGGTCTATGACCCTGACAACCCTCAGTCAGATAACAAAGGCTATCTCCATATGCCGAATGTCGATGTGGTGGGCGAAATGGTTAATACCATCTCAGCTTCCCGCAGTTATCAGGCCAATGTCGACGTAATGAATACCGCGAAAACCATGATGCTCAAAACACTGACTTTGGGTCAGTAAGGAAATAGTAATGTCGGTTTTACCCGTCATGACACAACGCAGTTCTGCCGCAGTTAATAAAGCCAGTCAAGCAGCAACCAGTAATAGCGCGGCCTCCGCCACCAATGGCAGCAGCGCCGAAGATATTATGAATAACTTTATGCAGTTGCTGGTTGCGCAAATGCAGAATCAGGACCCCACCAATCCGATGGATAACAACCAGCTTACGACTCAGCTGGCGCAGTTTAATACGGCGGCGGGTGTGCAGCAGTTGAACGGCACAGTGAATAGCGTCGGGATGCTGGTCACCAGTATGCAGCAGATGAATGCTGCCGAATGGGTAGGGCGCCAGGTATTGGTAGAAGGTGATACCACTGTTTCTACCGCACAGGGTGGCAATAATCAGTTTGCGCTCTCTGTCAATCAGGATGCGAGCGACGTCACTGTCACGCTGACTGATGATGCAGGAAATGCTTACACCGGAAAATTGAAAGATGTTAAAGCCGGCGTGCATGAATATACCCTGGACGATCTCAGTGATTTCGAGCCTTCCGATCCACGCACAGTAAGCGATACGAATTTTACCGTTTCGTATTCCGCTACCAACCCGGACGGCAGCACTCCTGACATCGTGTCGCTGAAAAAATCAAAAGTAGACAGTGTTTCTTTCACCCAGACAGGGGCTGTTCTGCAGTTAGGTAATGATGAGACGGCCACGCTGGCCAATGTCTATCTCATTGAATAATCAATTTCATTATGTTGTTTTTCGGGAAATAAAATGAGTTTTTCACAAGGTCTTAGCGGGTTAAACGCCGCATCACAGGCGCTGGACGTCGTCGGCAACAATATTGCCAACTCGCAAACTGTCGGGTTTAAGTCCGGCTCTATTTCATTTGCCGACGTGTTTGCAGGTTCGCAAATCGGTATGGGCGTTCAGGTCGCTGGCGTTGATCAGAATTTCAGCGATGGTGTTCTTGGCGCTGGCGCCAGCCCGCTGGATATGGGTATTCAGGGCAATGGCTTCTTCCGTATGGAAACCGAAGCGGGGAAAATATTCTATAGCCGTAACGGTCAGTTTAAGACCGATGCCAATGGCTATATCGTGAACAGTCAGGGGATGCGCCTGAGCGGTTATATGGCCATTGGTACACCGCCAACTGTCCAGGCTGGTTCACCGGTCGGGCCTTTGCAGATCCCAACGGGCGCGATGCCGGCAAAAGCCTCTAATGCAGGTAGCCTGAGCGGTAACCTGGATTCCGGAAATACAAAAATTGATACAGTAACGCATCCGTTTAAAACGACTGATGGCGATTCCTATAACTATTCTACCCAAGTGAATGCGTATGACAGCCAGGGTAATGAGCATGCCATTAATGTTTATTTTGTCAAAACGGCAGATAACACATGGTCCGTCTACTCTAATGACTCTACCGCTCCGGGCGCTACACCGCAAAAACTTGACATAACATTTGATTCCAGCGGAAAGCTCGTTACGACCCCCGCAAATCTGAAAGTCGATGGCGCTTCGTACAACGGTGCCGCAGCACTTAACTTCGATCTCGATTTATCCAAACTGTCGCAGCAGGCTTCCGATAACTCGATGGATAGCCCGGAAACTACGGGTTATGCGCCGGGTACGATGACGGGTTATGTCGTTGGCGATAACGGCCAGATTGTTGCTTCTTACAGCAACGGGCAGCAGCAGTTACTGGGCCAGGTTGTTCTGGCTAACTTCAATAACCCAGGCGGGCTGCAGCCAGCAGGGAACAACTGTTGGTCTGCGAGCCCGGAATCCGGCCAGCCGGTCGTTGGGATTTCTGATACCGGGAACCTCGGTACGCTGCGCGGTAACGCACTGGAAGCCTCAAACGTGGATCTGAGTAAAGAGATGGTCAACATGATCGTCTACCAACGCAACTATCAGTCCAACTCTCAGACCATCAAAACACAGTCTGAAGTCCTGCAAACGCTGGTTAACCTGGGTTAATAGCAAAACATGGATCACGCGATATATACCGCTATGGGGGCCGCAACGGCGGCCCTCGATCGCCAGGCCGTGGTGTCTGATAACCTGGCTAATGCCTCGACGCCGGGGTTTCGCGCACAGATTGCCGCTTATCGTGCCGTTCCGGTAGACGGCCCGTCAATGGCGACCCGCACGCTGGTGACCGAATCGACTCCTGGTAGTGACTACTCCTCGGGAACAGTCGAAAAAACCGACCGCACGCTGGATGTCGCGCTGCCAAAAGAAGGGTGGCTGGCAGTACAACTGCCGGATGGTACCGAAGGTTACACCAAAAACGGCAATATCCAGATGACGGCGGACGGGCAACTGCAAGTCCGTGGTCTGCCACTGATAGGCGATGGTGGTCCGCTGACCGTACCTACTCAGGCAAAGTTAACTATCGCGCCAGACGGCACCATTTCTGCGTTGGGTGCCGGTGAAGAACCGTCAGCCGTAGCGCAAACCGGGCGCATCAAGATTGTCAATGCGCTACCAGGCGAACTACAGCACGGCGATGACGGTGTATTCCATACCCGTGATGCCAGTTCGCTGGCGGCGGATACGAGTCTGCAGCTTATGCCGGGGATGCTGGAAGGCAGCAATGTCAGCCCCGTCAATTCAATGGTGAACATGATCACCACCGCGCGCAGCTTTGAAATGAATATGAAGGTCATCACAACCGTTGATGACAATGAACGTAACGCTAATCAGTTATTGAGCGCCAGCTAATCACTGGTAAGGAGTAATAACGCATGATCCGTTCCCTGTGGATTGCAAAAACGGGCCTGGAAGCACAACAGACCAATATGGATGTTATATCCAACAACCTGGCTAACGTAAGTACCAATGGTTTTAAACGTCAGCGAGCTGTATTTGAAGATCTGTTGTACCAGACGCTACGCCAGCCGGGCGCTCAGTCATCTGAACAAACCACTATTCCTTCCGGTTTACAGTTAGGAACAGGGGTAAGACCGGTGGCCACTGAGCGAATTCATAGCCAGGGCAGCCTGGCCCAGACCAACAACTCGAAAGATGTGGCTATTGAAGGGGATGGATTCCTGCAAGTTATGATGCCGGATGGCACCACAGCGTATACCCGTGATGGTTCGTTCCAGC
Organism: Escherichia sp. E1V33; assembly: GCF_004211955.1. Taxonomy (GTDB): domain Bacteria; phylum Pseudomonadota; class Gammaproteobacteria; order Enterobacterales; family Enterobacteriaceae; genus Escherichia. The sequence continues at coordinate 61,250 of NZ_RHJI01000007.1, read as the reverse complement.
TTGATCAGAACGGTCAACTGGTGACTTCCAGCGGTTATCCGGTTCAGCCGGCGATAAACGTACCGCAGGATGCAAAATCTATCACCATCGGCAACGACGGTATTGTCAGCGTCACCATTGCCGGGCAGGCGCAGCCACAACAGGTTGGGCAGCTTACCCTGAGTACTTTTATCAATGATACCGGTCTGGAAAGCATTGGTGAAAACCTGTACCGGGAGACGCAATCTTCCGGTGCACCGAATGAAACAACACCTGGTCAGAATGGCGCAGGTACGCTGCGACAGGGCTACGTGGAAACGTCGAACGTCAACGTGGCCGAGGAACTGGTCAACATGATTCAGACTCAGCGTGCCTATGAGATTAACAGCAAAGCTGTCTCTACTTCGGACCAGATGCTGCAGCGTTTAACGCAGCTTTGATTTGTGCCTTTGAGCCGCAGGTGGTTTCGCGGCTTTTTTTTATTATGTGATCGTTATGACCTATCCGATAGATTCTGGCCGCTTACTGCGGCGTCTGTTAACGCATGTTGCCCTGGTCGCGCTTCTTTCAGGATGCGCGTATATCCCTCATAAACCGTTGGTCGAAGGTGCAACATCTGTGACGCCGCAGATCCCGTATCAGCCTGCTAATAATGGCGCGATTTTTCAGCCTGGCGGCACGATGAACTATGGCTTTCAGCCGATGTTTGAAGATCGTCGCCCAAGAAATGTGGGTGATACATTGACCATCGTGTTGCAGGAAAATGTCAGCGCCAGCAAAAGTTCGTCTGCCAATGCTTCTCATGGCGGTTCGACAGGGCTTTCATTCAAGACAATCCCGCACTTTATCGAAGGATTGTTTGGTGGCGATCGGGCTAATACGGAGATCAGCGGTAAAAATGAATTCTCGGGTAAAGGCGGTGCGGCTGCTCGAAATACTTTCAGCGGTACGCTCACCGTCACGGTCAGCGATGTCCTCGCTAACGGCAACCTGCGCGTGGTCGGGGAAAAGCAAATAGCGATAAACCAGGGGACTGAGTTTATCCGTTTCACCGGTGTGGTTAACCCACGGACAATCAGTGGTAGCAATACAGTGGTTTCCACGCAGGTTGCCGATGCGCGTATCGAATATGTTGGTAACGGTTATATCAACGAAGCCGAACAAATGGGCTGGTTACAGCGTCTGTTCCTGAATCTTTCTCCGTTCTAAAGGTGTCGGTGATGAATCGTTATTTTTGGCATAAATTTACCCGTCTGACCGGCCTGTTATTGTTAATTATGCTCTCCCTGTCGGTCAGGGCAGAGCGTATCCGCGATTTGGCTTCGTTGTCAGGTGTGCGTGGTAACTCTCTGATGGGGTACGGTCTGGTCGTTGGTCTGGATGGTACAGGCGACCAGACCATGCAAACACCGTTTACGACGCAGACGCTAAACAACATGCTTTCGCAGCTGGGGATCACCGTCCCGCCTGGGTCGAGTATGCAGTTGAAAAACGTTGCTGCAGTAATGGTAACGGCAGAACTGCCGCCTTTTGCCCGTGCGGGTGAAAAATTCGATGTGGTCGTCTCGTCTATGGGTAACGCCAAAAGTTTGCGTGGCGGCACATTGCTGATGACGCCGCTGAAAGGCGCGGATAATCAGATCTATGCGCTGGCGCAGGGCAATTTGCTGGTTTCCGGCGCCGGAGCTCAGAGCCGCGGAAGCAGCGTACAGGTGAATCAGCTCAACGGCGCACGTATTACCGACGGCGCAACCGTTGAACGTGAAGTACCGATGGATTACGCCAACCAGCGCCCGTTAAAACTGTTGCTTAACGCGAGTGATTTCTCTGTTGCCCAGAAGATTAGCGACACCATTAATCGCCGTTTCTATTCCGCAGCTGTGGCTGAAGATGCGCGGACAGTAAAACTGTATGCGCCAAATGGCGAGGCTGCCAGAGTCCGTTTTCTGGCTGCGGTGATGGATTTGTCACTGAATGTTGGTTCCGGAGATGCTCGCGTCATTATTAACTCGCGTACCGGGTCGGTGGTCATAAACCGCCATGTCACGCTTGATACCTGTGCTGTTGCCCAGGGAGATCTGAGCGTGGATATCGCCCATTCCAGTCAGGTGAGTCAACCGGACACGCCATTGGCTGGCGGACAGACGGTAGTTGTGCCGCAAACTCAAGTCTCTGTTCGTGAGCAGGGCGGTTCTTTGCAACGCGTCAGCACCAGTGCCGATTTAAGCCATGTAGTACGGGCGCTGAACAGTCTCGGTGCGACGCCGAATGATTTGATGGCGATCCTGCAAGCGATGAATGACGCCGGTTGCCTGCACGCACGCCTGGAGATCAATTAATGAACAGCCTGTCAATGATATCTAATGGTGCCGCATTTGATGAACATAGCCTTGACGGGCTTAAGCGGGACGTAAAAAGTAATTCGGCAAACGGTCTGAGAGCCGCGGCACAACAACTCGAAGGGTTGTTTGTACAGATGATGCTGAAGAGTATGCGCGATGCCTCGTTGGGAAGCGGGGCGATGGATTCACAACAGTCCTCGATGTTTACTTCGATGTTCGATCAGCAAATTTCGCAGAACATCGCGCAAACGGGGAAACTTGGCTTTGCGGATCAGATGGTCGCCCAGATGGGCGGTGGTGTTCATCCGCATACCGCCACTTCTCAGCCGTATGTCCCGTCCACGTCGCATTTTAATGCGGCGCTGCCTCATTTACCGGCGCATTCTTTCTCGCTATCGCAATTAGTGCCTCGTTCTGTTCGGGAGCTACCCGAAACGGCACTACGGGAAGGGGGCGGTTTTATTTCACGCCTGCTGCAACCTGCTCTGGCCGTTGCCCGCAAAAGTGGGATCCCGCATCAGCTTATTATTGCGCAGGCCGCGCTTGAATCAGGCTGGGGAAATCGTGAAATCCCAACACAAAGCGGCAAACCCAGCCATAACCTGTTTGGCATAAAAGCCGCATCTGACTGGCACGGTGAAACGACGGAAATAACCACCACCGAATATAAACATGGGGTGGCGAATAAGACCAAAGCGCGATTTAAGGTTTATCCGTCTTATACAGCGGCGCTGGAGGATTACGCGTCATTACTGGTTAATAACCCGCGTTACCGACATGTCTGCAATGCCGTAAAACCAGAGGCGGCGGCAAAAGCGCTTCAGTCAGCCGGTTATGCTACCGATCCTGCATACGCACATAAATTAATTAACATTATTCAACAAGTTAAAGGTCGGGCTGAGCATGCTGTGAATGCCTATAACACGGACCTTTCATCAATATTTTAAATACAGTCTTTAGGGAATTTCACTCAGGCCGATTTATTAGTAAAGCAGCGTTTTTATAACCTAAAGATTTCAATCAGCGTCGACATGGCGGGTACTTTATGAATTTATTATATCTGGCTCAGAATGGATTAAGCGCGGCGCAGTGTGCCCTTAACGTCGTCGGAAACAACCTGACGAATGCCGTAACGGCAGGGTATAGCCGTCAAAACATTATGCTTGGAGAAGCGGGCGGCCAGTCTACTAATTATGGTTTTTTTGGTTATGGTGTCGCCGTGGATGACGTTCAGCGCATGTATGACGGATTCCTGAATAATCAGGTACGTGGTGCAACAACAGAATTTACCACCATGCAGGGCCGTTACCAGCAGGTCAGCCAGATTGATGACATGTTAGGGGATGATACCAATAACATCTCCACGACGCTTGGCAATATGTTTACGGCAATGGAAGCGGTCAGTGATAACCCGCTCGATCCTGCTGCGCGTCAGGGTGTATTGTCGCAATTTGAAGCGCTGGCGAATCAGTATCGTTCTAACAGCAAGACTCTGAATGGCCTTGATAAAAATACCAACACGCAAATCAGTCAAAGCGTTGAAGATATCAACTCCTGTACCACTCAGTTAGCAAATCTGAATGCGGAGATCGACAAGATTCATGGCCAGACGGGCGGAATGCCTTCCGATTTACTCGATAAACGCGATCAACTGTTAAATAAACTGAGTACGCAGATCGGCATTAATGTCACGGAAAATAAAGACACGGGCAGTGTGAATGTCTCAATGCAAAACGGCATGTCACTGGTCAATGGCAGTAAGTCTTACAATTTAAAAGCGACTCCGTCAGATAAAAATCCGTCTCAGATGCAGGTTGCTTACATCGATGCCACCGGTAATCCCCAGTTGCTGGATGAAAATGCCACGACAGGTAATCTCGGCGGTTTGTTTAAATTCCGTAATACCGATCTGGTCGATGCCCGTAATCAGCTTAATCAGTTAGCGCTGAAAATGGCGTCGAGATTTAATGAGGTCAATAAAGGTGGCTATGATCATAACGGTAATCACGGTGGCGATATTTTCAGTCTCGATGCTCCGCAGGCAACAGGCTATAACTCTAATAGCGGCAGTGCTTCCCTGGGAGTGACCATAGATAACGCCTCAGCGGTTAATGCCGAAGATTATACTATCACCTGGAATGGCACATCTAATGCCTGGGAAGTGAAAAACAGCGAGGGTAAAGCCGTTACGCCAACCGTTAATCCTGGTGGTTCACTCTCATTTGACGGCATCACCGTGACACCGACAGGTACACCCAATGATGGTGACAGCTTTACGCTGAATCCTGCTTCCGGCGCGGCAGATAGCATTAAAGTGGCGATTACCGATGGTGATGGAATTGCTGCCTCCGACTCGCAAGATGTGACAGACCAAAGCAACAACAAAAATATTGCGATACTGCTCGGTCTTAAGGATGAAAAGATTGTCGGAGATATGACCCTGACCGGTGCTTATGCCAACCTGGTAAGTTCTGTGGGATCGACGGTCAGCACCCTTCAGGCAGAACAGGATACCGCCGGAAAAGCCTGCGACCAGTGGGCAATGCAACAGCAGGCGGTTTCAGGGGTAGATATGAATGAGGAATACGTCAACTTACAGATGTTTTCTCAATATTATCAGGCCAATGCCGAAGTGCTTAAAACAGCTAACAGTCTTTTTGACACACTGTTAAGCCTTAAATAATACGTCACTGACATATTCTATTTTGAGATAATCGCTATGCGCCTTAGCACCAGTTTTATGTATCAGCGTCAGTTAGACAGTATGTCTAAAGCCATGACCAATTATAACGATCTCTCCGTGCGCCTTTCTGCCGGTCAGACTCTGTTGAAACCGTCTGACGATCCAGGTCAGGCATCACAGGCGGTGATGTATCAAAATGCGCTTTCACGTCTGGGCGAGTTTGATACTGCAAGAAAATATGCTCAGGATGCCCTCGGGCAGGAAGATAACACGCTGACGTCTATATCCGGCTTACTGACCGAAGACCTTGCTGGCAAAATTGTTCAGGCGGGATCTGAAACGTACAGCAAAGCGGACCGCGAAGCGCTGGCGACAGAATTATCCGGGATCCGCAGCCGTTTGCTCGACCTGGCGAACAGCAAAAACAGCGATGGACAGTACATTTTTGCGGGCTATAAAACAGGTGCTGCACCGTTTCAGGCCGATGGCACCTACGTTGGCGGTACGACGCCAATGACACAGAATGTGTCAGACAGTACGGAAATGCAGACCGGTACGACAGGTGATGCGCTTTTCCCGACTGATGCGGTAACGGGCGATAATATCCTGCAATCCTTACAGAAGACCATTGACGCGTTAAATAATCTGCCGGAAAACCCGAACGACGCTGAACGTAAAACGTTTGAAGAAACCATTGGGCAAACCAATACTGATGTACATAAAGCCATTGATAACCTGGGAAAAATCCAGGCGCGTGTAGGCTCAAGTCTGCAACAGCTGGAAACGCTGGGAAGCAGTGCTGATACTCAGGCGATTACCGTACAGAGTCGACTGCAGGAATCAACCGGTTCTGACTGGGACACCATGATCAGCGTATTATCTGAATCGAAAATGTCTGAATTTGCTTTAAATTCATCCATGAGCGTTTTTCAGGCAATGCAGCAGCTTTCTATATTCAAAACGCTTGGGTAAATATTGAACCCTGACCTGATTCAGGGAAGGGGAAATATATCTATTATTAGGGTAATCACTTACCAGTAGGGTATTTTTTACTTTGGTTAAGAAATCATGTTAAAACACTTTAATATTTCGACCTGGATGAATATCCTGCTGGGTATGTTCATCTTATTTCTCGTGTTGGTATCCGGTTTGAGTTATGTGAACTCAAATAACGCATCAAGGAATTTTGACAGAGCCATCTTATCTCTGGATAAGAATGAATCTCTGATGATGGCGGCTATCTATACGCTTGACAGTTTCAGCGGAATTAATTCGCTGATGATGCACAATATTACCAAACAAGAAATTACTCAGGATGAAATAGATACTTATCGTGATGTGTTAAATAAATCACGTAAGCTAATCAGCCAGTTTATGGATAAGCCGTTCACCACCCAGGAAGAACATAACCGGGCGCTGGTTGTCAAAAAAAGCTTTGAGGATGCTCTGGACAGAGAAACCAATAAAATGGGATTCATCACGCATCCGGAAGATTATCCAGGCAATATCGTTGCTGACGATATGGACGTGCAACATGCATTACGCACTAGTATTGACGCTTATCTGGACGAAGCCGCTCGTGTTACCAACAAATTTAATGTCGAGTCAGACATAGAAACGCAAAGAATAACCACCATCTCGGTGATTACGCTATTGCTGGGCTTTGTAATATTTTTAGTTTCGCGGATCTGGTTGAAACGCAATCTTTTTCAACGACTTGAGATGGCAAAAGAGGCGTTCAGGGCAATAGCCAGCGGCGACCTGAGCCATCAGACAAAAATTGGTAATCTGAATGAAATCGGCTTAATGCTGGCTGAAGTTGAAAAAATGCGTTTGTCGCTGACGGAAACGGTTAATGGCATCCGTGGCGGCGTGAAGCAGATTTACCATAATGTTCATGAAATTGCTAGTAGCAACAATGACTTGTCATCACGCACGGAAGAACAGGCTTCTGCACTGCAGCAAACTGCTGCCAGTATGGAAGAGCTAAAAATCACCGTTCGTCAGAACGCCGATAACGCCCACAGCGCCAGACAACTTGCAGAAAGCGCCAGCATTAGCGCACGCAACGGCGGTGATGTGATGAGTAATCTTGACGGAATTATGCGTGAAATATCAGACAGTTCCCGCCAGATTGCAGATATCAACGGCGTTATCGACAGCATTGCTAATCAGACCAATATTCTGGCGTTGAACGCGGCAGTAGAAGCGGCGCGTGCAGGTGAACAGGGGCGCGGGTTTGCCGTTGTTGCCGGTGAAGTTCGCAACCTGGCTAAACGTAGCGCAGATGCAGCAAAAGAGATTCGTTTGCTGATTAATACTTGTGTCGCCAACATGAATACCGGTTCTCAGGAGATGGTTGTCGCCGGGGAATCGATGAAGGAGATCGTCAAATCTGTCATTCAGGTTACTGATATCATGGCAGAAATTACCTCAGCTTCTGATGAGCAAAGTATCGGCATAAGCCAGATTGCGCAGGCAATCAATGAAATGGATCTGGTTACGCAACAAAATGCTGCGATGGTAGAGCAGGCCGCTAAAACCACCAGTGATGTCGAAACGAATGCCGGGGAATTGGATAATATGGTTTCTTCTTTTGTTGTCGAAGAAGAAAAAGATAAACGTTCCTGGAATGTTAAAAAACAAACCAGAAAACATGTATTACCTGATGTATCGAAAAAAACACCAATTCAGTCAGATGATGAGTGGGAATCATTCTAAATTAAAATAATAGTAAGATACATATCAGGATAATTATTAGGTATATAAAAGATGAATTTACCTTTGATTATTGAAGTCCTGATATGTTTCACTTTAATCGCTTTTATCAGGCTATGTGATTACCCGGGAATGCCGAATAATAAGCCTTCATTGTAATAATACGGAATATGGTAAAGTGAAGGGGTTATATAATCTGGCTGTAACATATAATAAGAGTGATTTATGGGCGCAATTTGGCGGATTGGTCCGCCACGAAGCCCTTAAATTGCAAGCTCGACTCCCTGCCGGGGTTGAACTGGATGACCTGATGCAGGCTGGTGCAATAGCAGTGATGAACGCAGTCGATCAGTTTGATCCCAGTATGGGGGTGAAACTGAAAGTTTTTCTGGCGCAGCGTGTTCGCTGGGCATTCATTGATGAACTGCGTGAAAATGACTGGGCGCCGCGCCGCATAAGGCGAAAATCGCGTGAAGTTAGCGCAGCGATAGCTCGCGTGGAACAGCGAACCGGCAATGCAGCGACAGAACAAGAAGTCGCAGCGGAACTGGAAATGTCGCTGCAGGATTACCAGACTGTTTTACAGGAAACAAACTCAAGCCTGATATGTTCGCTTGATGAGCTGATGGAAGATGGGGTTGAAGGGTTCGAACTTTCTGAATTTCAAACTGATGAGGAAAATCCTTTAAACGATATTCTGCGTAAAGATCTTATGCAGAAAATTAGTGAAGAAATTCAGCAGTTACCCGAGCGAGAGCAGTTTCTATTAAATCTGTATTATCAGCAGGATCTTAATATGAAAGAGATTGGCCTCTTGTTATCTGTGACAGAAACACGCATCAGCCAATTACACAGTCAGACAATCAAAAGATTAAGAGCAAGGCTTGAAATGCATGCAGATATTAATCTGCAATAACTTGATGTCCTGAGGTTGGTCATTCAGTTACAGATATTATTATCTAATATGTGATTGTCGTTCCTCCTGTACAGATATGCAACCATGAGCATTCGCCTTCGTGATTTTATTATCACGATAGAGATTTCTCTTTGTCGTTGTTTACGCTGCCGTCGGGATGTTCGGTAGTTTTTCATCGTAGTGAACATCTCTGTCAGCCTTTTTTATACCAGGCATGACCGATGGTAAGGAGCGAACATGCTTGTTTTATTAGGATATTTTGTAGTTTTTGTGACTGTGTTTGGTGGTTATGTCCTCGCCGGAGGATATCTGATGTCATTATATCAGCCAACCGAATTTTTGATTATCGCTGGCGCAGGTCTGGGTGCATTTATCGTTGGTAATAATGGCAAGGCTATTCGTTCAACTATAAAAACATTTCCTGTCTTATTCCGGGCTAAGGCACTTTACTCAAAAGAAATGTACATGGATTTACTGGCCATGATGTTTTTACTGCTAAGTAAAGGACGTCAAAAAGGGCTAATGTCACTGGAAAATGATATTGAAGATCCTGAAAGCAGTGATATTTTTTCTTCTTATCCCCGCTTATTGAAAGATAAAAGCGTGATGAATTTTATGGTTGATTACCTGCGACTGATGATCAGTGGCAGTATGAACGCCTTTGAAATGGAATCTTTAATGGATGAGGAAATTGAAACCTGCGAAATGGAATATGAAACAACGGTTCACAGTTTGCAGACTGCAGGTGATGCTTTACCGGCATTCGGTATTGTGGCGGCCGTTATGGGGGTCGTAAACGCCCTTAGCGCAGTAGATAAACCCGCCGCTGAACTTGGTGCTTTGATAGCCCATGCGATGGTGGGAACCTTTTTAGGGATCCTACTGGCCTATGGTTTGGTGCTTCCGCTGGCGTCTCTGTTACGGCAGAAAAGTGCCGAGCAAATAAAAATGCTTCAGTGTATTAAAACTACGTTGCTGTCATGTATTCATGGTTCTGCGCCGCAAATTGCGGTTGAGTTCGGTCGAAAAACCCTCTTTACCAGCGAACGTCCGGGCTTTGCCGAGCTTGAGGAACATGTTCGCCAGGCGAAATATTCGGCCAATAATTCTTCCACAGGTGAGGCCCCATGAAGAACAACGGGACCGGCAACATTGTTGTTGTAAGACGCTCAGGTAATAAAAAAGAAGGTTTACATGGTGGTTCGTGGAAAATTGCTTATGCCGATTTTATGACTGCCATGATGTCCTTTTTTTTGGTTATGTGGCTGGTTTCTTCCTCCACGCCAGAGCAGCGTCATCAGCTTGCAGAGTATTTCAAAATCCCCATCGGCGTACCTATGGCCGAACATGGCGACAAAGATACTCAGAGCCAAAGTATTATTCCCGGCGGTGGCGAGGATGTTGTTCATCAGAATGGGGAAGTTCAGAAAACTGTTTTGCAAAAGCAGGAAGATCATTTCTATTCGGGAAATAAAACGCTGAAGCATGCAGAGTCAAAGCTGCACGACATCATGAAGACGGATGCCCGTCTGAACAAATTCCGTTCAAATTTACGTTTATCGTTGACCCCGAATGGACTGTTGATACAGATAACGGACAGCCAGGAACGCCCGATGTTTAAAGTTGGTAGCTGGACACCGGAAACCTATATGGTCGGAATTCTGGAGGCATTAGTGCCTGTTTTGAACCAATTACCGAATCACATAATGGTAACCGGACATACTGATTCGTTGCCTTATGCCGGCGGCGACGCAGGCTATAGCAACTGGGAACTTTCCGTTGATCGTGCTAACGCGGCGAGAAGAATACTTATTAATCATGGTCTGGAAGTTGGCAAATTCTTACAGGTTATCGGTGATGCTGACAGTATGAATCAGACCGGTACAGCGAAAGACGATCCCGTCAACCGTCGTATCAGTATCCTCGTGCTGAGTGAAGAGAAAGAACAAGAAATTATGAACGAGGATAAGTTGCTTAACAGTGATGTGACAGAACAAAAACTCTCTGCGCCATCCAGCACACTTGGCACCGCTAACCCGCCGTTACACCCCGCGTCCGAAATTCCTGTTCAGGAGAAGACGAAATAAGATGGATATCAGCGATTTTTATCAGACTTTCTTTGATGAAGCCGATGAGCTATTGGCAGATATGGAAGGGCATTTGCTTGAGCTTAATCCGCGAACGCCTGATAAGGAAAGCCTGAACGCTATCTTCCGAGCCGCTCATTCGATTAAAGGCGGCGCGGGGACATTTGGTTTTACCATATTGCAGGAAACAACGCATATTCTGGAAAATATTCTGGATGATGCCCGCAGCGGAAAACTCCAGCTCAATGAAGGCATCATTAATCTTTTTTTAGAAAGTAAGGATATTATGCAGGATCAACTTGATGCATATAAATCTTCCCGCTCGCCGGATGAGGACAGCTACCGGTATATTTGCGAGGCACTGAGACAGATGGCCCTGGAATCCAGGGAGGGCACTGTTAATAACAACACTCAGTCCGAGCCGATAAAAGAAAGTAAAAAAGATACAGGAACGGGAGAAGATATTTTAAAGATTACCCTCAGGGATCTGGGAGAAAAGGATTTCGAACCTCTTGTTGAGGAACTTAAAAATCTTGGCGAGTTGCAGGATCTTAAAATTGAGAAAAGCAGCCTGCAGGCTCGTATGTTTACCACTACCGCTGCGGATGATATTCTGGCGGTATTATGTTTTATTCTGGAACCAGAACAAATCACAATTGATGTTTGTGATGACGATTTTGTAGAAAATACCTGTCCGGATACAGGCGGTGTTGCGGGAGAAACAAACGATAGTGGATTTTCTGCAACAGCCAGTTCCCCGACTGGCGCTGCGCCAGCAAGAAAACTGCGTGGTGCCAGCGAATCCCGTAAACAAGGTACTGAATCCGGTAGTATTCGTGTCGCCGTAGAAAAAGTAGATCAGATAATTAACCAGGTCGGTGAACTTATTATCACCCAGACCATGCTTACACAGTTATCTGCGGGGCTGGATCCTGCTCAGTACGATTCGCTGATTAACAGTATTGCGCAACTCGAACGTAATGCACGGGATTTGCAGGCATCGGTGATGTCGATCCGTATGATGCCGATGGAATATGTCTTCAGCCGTTTTCCGCGTTTAGTTCATGATCTTGCTAATAAATTAAATAAACAGGTAGAACTGACGCTGTGGGGCGGTTCTGCTGAACTGGATAAAAGTTTAATCGAACGCATTATCGACCCTCTTACACATCTGGTACGTAATAGTCTGGATCACGGTATTGAGCCGATTGATGTCAGGCTCGCTAATGGTAAACCTGCTACCGGTAGCCTGACGCTATCGGCAGAGCACCACGGCGGTAATATTGTTATCGAAGTCGTGGATGATGGCGCCGGCCTCAACAGAGAAAAAATCCTTAATCGCGCTCATGCGCAGGGCGTCGCTATTAGTGATAACCCCAGCGATGAAGAAGTCTGGATGCTCATTTTTGCAGCGGGTTTCTCCACCGCAGAGAAAGTTACCGATGTCTCCGGTCGTGGTGTTGGTATGGATGTCGTGAAACGAAACATTCAGGATATGGGCGGCCATGTGACAATCCATTCAGAGCAGGGGCGTGGAACCACTATCCGGATAATATTACCTCTGACGCTGGCAATTCTGGACGGTATGTCTGTACGCGTTGGGTCAGAAATTTATGTTCTTCCGCTTGGCGCAGTGATGGAATCGCTGATGTTACTGGAAATGCCGTTAAACAGAATGTCCGGCGGTGAGCTGGTATTGAAAGTCAGAGAGGAATATCTGGCCCTCATAGAGCTGAATAATCTTTTCGGTATCCAGAGTGATTTACAGAGTGTAAATGAAGGTATTGCGGTCGTCGTGCAAAGTGCTGGCGTTCGTTATGCGCTACTGGTTGATCAACTGATTGGTCAGCATCAGGTTGTCGTCAAAAATCTCGAACAAAACTATCGTAAGGTGCCGGGAATTGCTGCTGCCACTATTCTGGGGGACGGCAGCGTAGCTATGATCCTGGATGTTGCTGCGCTTTATTCCAGAACAGCAATGACGCCTGCAATAGTGGATTCCGGCAAGGTTCTCAATTAAGGAATACATTATGAAACTCACAGATAACGATAAGCAGTCGGCAAAAGAAAATGTCGGTAATGAATATTTAATTTTTACTCTTGGACAAGAAGAGTATGGGATCGAGATATTAAAGGTTCAGGAAATTCGCGGCTATGAACGTGTTACACGCATTGCGAATACCCCTGATTTTATTGCCGGTGTGACAAACCTTCGCGGCGTTATTGTACCTGTAGTTGACTTTCGCGTTAAATTTCATCTCGACACTGTCGCATTTGATGAAAACACAGTCGTTATCGTGTTAAGTTTTTCTAATAAAATAGTTGGGATAGTGGTCGATGGTGTCTCTGATGTGCTCTCCTTGTCACCCGAACAAATTCGCCCGGCACCTGATTTTAGTGGCGCAAAATTAGCTACGGATTACTTGCTTGGCTTAGGTACGCTTGATTCCAGAATGCTTATTCTCGTAGATATTGAAAAATTGCTTAACAGTGAAGAAATGCAATTGGTTGAGCGTACAGCAGAAATATCAGTTGACTAAAATGTTGCTTTAGTAATTTTCATGCTTACAGGTCAGGTGAATAATGATTTTTTCATCAAAAATCAGCGAGAAGCTCAGGTTCTTACCTGACTCATTATCTCTAAAAACAACTTTTATTATTGCCGTTTCTTTTGTTGTTTTGCTCTTCACTATGTCAAATATTATAACATTATATCATTTTATTGAGATTAAGAATAACGTTTTCAGGCTAACGACAGGTTTAGATCAGATCAATAAATTGTCAAAGACACGGCAAGCGCTTGAACTTGTCTTTGAAGAATGGGATTACCGTGACAATAGTAAATCCATGCATAACATGGAATCTGCTAAAAATTATTTCCATGAGTATCTGAATGTAATTTCTGATGATGCTAAAGTTGGTTCGAAATCCACTCAGGCAGTCAGTAATGCTTTTGCAAATGTTGAAAAGGCGTTTAGTTCGGGTCGACTGAGTGAAGTGCAAAAAGAGGTCGATAATTTTGTTATTCAGGAAAATGCTCTGGATGATTATGTCTATAAATATGATGAGCCTGAAGCTAAGGATATTATTAACTGTCTGTTAACTGACTCTTATTATGTTAGTATATTCTCTTTCGGTTTTTGGATAATATTATCGGTTGTTGGCTGGCTATGGTTAAAAAATAAAGTATTCTCACGATTTGAATACATTAAAGAATGCTTTTCTTTAATTTCTAATGGCGAACTTAACCATACCTTAGACATCGGTCAGAAAAACGAAATTGGCGAAGTTATTGAGCAACTGGATACTATGCGGCTCAATTTAAGCGAAATCCTTACAACGTTTAAAAGTTCAATTGAATTAATCAGTGACAGTACTGATGAAATGGCGCATGGCAACAGCGACCTGTCAACTCGTACAGAGGAGCAGGCGGGGGCATTACAGCTTACGGCTGCCAATATGGAAGAGATTAGTACGACAGTCGCGCATAATGCTGACAACGCAAAAAAAGCGAATGAATTTGCCAGCGCGGCAAATACGACGGCACAGGAAGGGCTGACGGCGGCGCAGGCGGTTACGGAAACCATCCGTACTATTGAGCAAAGTGTTAAAAAGATATCGGAAATTAACAAAGTTGTGGATGACATCGCTCGCCAGACATATATCCTGGCGCTTAATGCTGCTGTTGAAGCGGCAAGAGCCGGAGATCATGGACGTGGATTTGCTGTCGTTGCCAGTGAAGTACGGCATCTGGCTCAAAACAGCGCCAGTGCGGCAAAAGAAATCAATGAATTGATAACCACAGCCGTTGAACATGTTAATACAGGCAATGCGCTGGCTTCCAATGCGGGTAAGACGATTAATGAAATGGTAGATGCCATTTATGATGTCAACAGCATTATGAATGATATCTCACAGGCGTCTGAAGAGCAGAGCAAGGGAATTCAGCAGGTTGCGTATGCACTGACTGAAATGGATAGCGTGACGCAGCGTAATAGCATATTGGTCGGCGAATCGGAAACCATCGCACTGAGTCTGCATGATCAGGTCAGACAATTACAGGAAATGATCGCCTTCTTTAAATTACCGATTAATGATCTTTGATTATCCCCGATGCACATCAGATATAGCACCCTACCAGGGTGTTATATCTGCCATCGTTGTCGATAACTACGATTACTATTCCTGTTTTTCTCGTTACTACTCCTGGTTTGGACTGGTTAATTTTTAGTAGTAGGCTTAATCTATTTATATAGGATTAATATAAATGCCTTTATATTAGCCAGGGTAAACACCTGAGTTAATCTCATTAAATATCTTAAGTTGGTTTATTTTTGCTACAGATTTAACTTATTTTATGGTTAATAATATGGAAACAGATGCAACAATTGAAGAGGGTGTTAATATCTGCATATAACAAGCCGTTTTTTGGAGCTAATTTTATGCAGCAACCTGTCGTTCGAGTGGGCGAATGGTTAGTCAGTCCCGATGTTAATCAAATCAGCTGCAACGGGCGGCGGACAACACTCGAACCGCGATTAATCGATCTTCTGGTTTTTCTTGCTCATCACCCCGGAGAGGTGCTTACGCGCGATGAGTTGATTGACCATGTGTGGAAGCGTAATATCGTTACCAGCCACGTTGTAACACAATCTATTTCTGAATTACGCAAGTCATTAAAAAATGGCGATGATGATGAAAATAATGAATATATCGTTACTATCCCCAAGCGTGGATATAAACTCACCGCGCCGGTAATATGGTGTGCTGAAGAAATGGAATTGACGCCTGAACAATCCGATATTATGTCTGATACTCCGCCACCGACCAATGCCCCCACCATTACCGCACCTCAATTAACGGATAATCAGCCGCGTAAATATCATCATTTCCGTGTTGTTATCGTTTGGGCTATATTTTTACTAGCCGTGCTCAGTTGTGTATTTATGGTTGCAAAAACAGCAATTAAATCTAATTTAACGACGACCAATACTCAGCTTCTGCTGAATCCACTTGATATTGATATACACCTCGTTAATGGAAATGCATGTAATAACTGGAATTTACAGCTTTTTTATGCCGTTGGCTTAGGAAGCCTGGTGACATCCACGCTTAACACATTTTCTAATTATATGGTGCATGACAAAATAAACTACAGTGGCCATGTTTCGGGAAATTCAGGGAAAACGTTAACGCTGGAGTTTCTCAATCAACGTCACTATCGCGCACAGCAATGTTTTATGTCTGTCCGCCTGGTCGATCATGCGAACGGCGAGGTTATGCTGGATAAACGTTACTTCATTACGGGGTCTAATGAGGTTGCGATCCAGAATGATTTACTGAGCAATTTATCATCGGCGCTCTCGCTATCCTGGTCAGACAAAATGACGGAAATGATGAACCATTATCAACCCATTAAAAGTCAGTCTCTGGCACATTTTTTTGAAGCACATCAGTTGTTAATGCAGGGGGATGCTGCATCGCTAAACAAAGCCAGTGAAATCCTCGAAGACGTGGCGAAACAGTCCCCGGAATTTACCTATGTTAATGCTGAAAAAGCATTGATCGATATTTTTCGCCATACGCAGCAGTTGCTTGATGACAAACAGCTTAAAACGTTATATGCCTCGATGGAGAAAATTCGTAACAGCCCAGGGATCAAGGATTCAGCGATTTACTATCAGATTAAAACTGTCGATTTGTTAGATCGTGGCAACGTGGAGGAGGCGTATCAGGCAATTAATCTTGGTATCCGAAATGAGCTCTCCTGGCTAAACTATATCCTGCTGGGAAAAGTCTACGAAATGAAAGGCGAAAACCGTCTTGCTGCTGATGCCTATATTACCGCATTTAATTTGCGTCCTGGTGAAAACACGCTGTACTGGATTAAAAACGGAATATTCCAGACATCACTAAACCGCATCGTACCCTACCTTGAAAATTATTCTTCAGCAGAATAAATGAAGCCTTATCATATTTTTTCTTAAATAATATGATAAGGCGTTTTTTTCATGTCATCAGTCACCGTATTTATATTTTACGTAATCCATCATAAGTCAGATGAACTACGGTTTTATTCTTAAGAAAGTTACTTTAATTTGTTGATATTCAACAAGATTTATCTTTTCATGATAACCGTAGATAATCCAGATAACCTTTATGGTTCTCTAAAAAACATCATTTATATATCGTTTATTGTTTATTCATTTTATCTTTAGGACTTCATTCTCCTGAATTAGTACTCTTTTCTGTAGTCGGCCAGTCTGCAGCGTTGTTTACATGTTGACTAGTGCCTTGAATATTAAATCCAGGAGATTGAAAATATGAGTTCTGCCAAACAGATCGGGCTATTTGCCTGTACTGGCGTGGTAGCCGGTAATATGATGGGCAGCGGGATTGCATTATTACCCGCGAATCTTGCCAGCATTGGTGGTATTGCAATCTGGGGATGGATTATCTCTATTATTGGCGCGATGTCGCTGGCCTATGTTTATGCCCGCCTGGCGACCAAAAACCCGCAACAAGGTGGTCCAATTGCTTATGCGGGGGAAATATCTCCGGCATTCGGTTTCCAGACCGGTGTTCTTTATTACCATGCGAACTGGATCGGTAACCTTGCTATTGGTATTACCGCAGTCTCTTATCTTTCTACTTTCTTCCCTGTATTAAATAGCCCAATTCCAGCCGGCATTGCCTGTATTGCTATCGTCTGGATCTTTACGTTCGTCAACATGCTTGGCGGTACCTGGGTGAGTCGTTTGACGACGATTGGCCTGATACTGGTACTGATTCCTGTCGCGCTGACTGCTGTTATTGGCTGGCACTGGTTTGATCTGGCGACTTACCAGGCGAACTGGAACACCTCCGGTACGACTGACAGCCGCGCTGTGATTAACAGTATTCTGCTCTGCCTGTGGGCTTTCGTTGGCGTTGAATCTGCTGCGGTGAGCAGCGGCATGGTGAAGAATCCAAAACGCACCGTTCCGCTGGCAACCATGCTTGGCACGGCAATGGCCGGTATTGTTTATATTGCCGCAACCCAGGTGCTTTCCGGGATGTTCCCTGCCGACCGTATGGCTGCTTCTGGTGCTCCGTTCGCCGTTAGCGCCGCGACGATGTTTGGCGGCTGGGCCGCACCGGTGGTTTCTGCTTTTACCGCTTTCGCCTGTCTGACTTCCCTCGGTTCCTGGATGATGCTGGTTGGCCAGGCGGGTGTCCGTGCGGCAAACGACGGCAACTTCCCGAAAGTTTATGGTGATGTTGACAGTAATAACATCCCTAAAAAAGGCCTGCTGCTTGCAGCGGTGAAAATGACAGCCCTGATGGTGTTGATCACGGTGATGAACTCTACCGGTGGTAAAGCTTCTGACCTGTTTGGTGTGCTAACCGGGATCGCCGTGCTGTTAACCATGCTTCCTTACTTCTACTCCTGTGTTGATCTGATTCGTTTCGAAGGCGTCAACCTGCGTAACAGCGCCAGCCTGGTTTGTTCAGTGCTGGGTTGTGTCTTCTGCTTCATCGCTCTGTCAGGCGCCACGTCCTTCGAGCTGACCGGGACATTTATCGTCAGCCTGATAATCCTGATGTTTTACGGTCGTAAATTGCACCAGCGCGAACATGCTGCTGACGACGTTAGCAGCGTAGACACCCACTAATTCCCTTCGTTTCTCTGCGTTCCTCTCGTTCTCCCACAACGAGACGGGAGGAGCCAGCTCTATCAGGAGATATAAATATGAACGTTATCGCGATAATGAATCAGATGGGTGTTTACTTTAAAGAAGAGCCTATCCGTGAATTGCATTGCGCCCTTGAAAAACGGGGCTTCCACGTTGTCTATCCAAACGACCGCGAAGATCTGCTGAAGCTGATTGAAAATAATGCTCAACTTTGCGGCGTGATCTTCGACTGGGATAAGTACAATCTTGCTCTGTGCGAAGAAATCAGCGCCATGAATGAGTACATGCCACTGTATGCGTTTGCAAATACTCACTCTACCCTGGATGTCAGCCTTAACGAGCTGCGTATGCAGGTGCGTTTCTTCGAATACGCGCTGGGCGCGGCAGAAGATATCGCCTTAAAAATCAAGCAAAATACTGACGAATATATCGATACCATTCTGCCGCCACTGACCAAAGCCCTGTTCAAATATGTTCGTGAAGGTAAGTACACATTCTGTACCCCTGGTCATATGAGCGGTACGGCATTCCTGAAAAGCCCTGTCGGTAGCATTTTCTATGACTTCTTTGGTGCAAACACCATGAAATCAGACATCTCCATCTCGGTATCTGAGCTGGGATCTCTGCTGGATCACTCTGGTCCGCACAAAGAAGCGGAAGAGTATATTGCTCGCGTGTTCAACGCTGAACGCAGCTATATGGTCACCAACGGTACGTCAACCGCTAACAAAATCGTCGGTATGTATTCCGCTCCGGCGGGCAGCACTGTGCTGATTGACCGTAACTGCCACAAATCGCTGACCCATCTGATGATGATGAGCGATATTACGCCGATCTACTTCCGCCCGACCCGTAATGCTTACGGTATTTTAGGCGGTATTCCGCAGAGCGAATTTCAGCATGAAACCATCGCCAAACGCGTGCAAGAAACTCCGAATGCCACCTGGCCTGTACATGCTGTTATTACCAACTCGACTTATGACGGCCTGCTGTACAACACCGACTACATCAAGAAAACGCTGGACGTAAAATCCATCCACTTTGATTCCGCCTGGGTGCCTTACACCAATTTCTCGCCAATTTACAAAGGTAAATGCGGGATGAGCGGTGGTCGTGTTGAAGGTAAAGTGATTTACGAAACTCAGTCTACGCATAAATTGCTCGCAGCGTTTTCTCAGGCATCCATGATCCATGTGAAAGGGGATGTCAACGAAGAGACGTTCAGCGAAGCCTATATGATGCACACCACGACTTCACCGCACTACGGTATTGTCGCATCGACTGAAACGGCTGCGGCAATGATGAAAGGTAATGCCGGTAAGCGTCTGATTGATGGCTCTATTAATCGTGCAATCAGGTTCCGTAAAGAGATTAAACGCTTAAAAGGTGAATCAGAAGGTTGGTTCTTTGATGTCTGGCAGCCAGAGCAGATTGACCAGGTTGAATGCTGGCCGCTCAATTCTGACAACGGCTGGCATGGTTTCCAGAACATTGACAACGAGCATATGTATCTGGACCCGATCAAAGTCACTCTGCTGACGCCGGGTATGACGAAAGACGGCACGATGGACGATTTCGGTATTCCAGCGAGCATTGTGGCGAAATACCTTGATGAGCATGGCATTATCGTTGAGAAAACCGGTCCTTATAACCTGCTCTTCCTCTTCAGCATTGGTATCGATAAAACCAAAGCTCTGAGCCTGTTGCGTGGTCTGACCGAGTTCAAACGCGCCTTTGATTTAAACCTGCGTGTGAAAAACATGCTGCCGTCACTGTATCAGGAAGATCCTGAATTCTATGAAGACATGCGTATTCAGGAACTGGCACAGAATATTCATAAACTGATTTCTCACCATAATTTGCCGGATCTGATGTATCGCGCGTTCGAAGTTCTGCCTGAAATGGTGGTAACGCCGTATCGTGCATTCCAGAAAGAACTGCATAGCGAAGTGGAAGAAGTTTATCTGGATGACATGGTCGGTCGCGTGAACGCCAATATGATCCTGCCGTATCCTCCGGGTGTACCGCTGGTGATGCCTGGCGAAATGATCACCGCTGAAAGCCGTCCGGTACTGGAGTTCCTGCAGATGCTGTGTGAAATTGGCGCGCATTATCCGGGCTTTGAAACCGATATTCATGGTGCGTATCGCCAGGCCGATGGCCGTTATACCGTGAAAGTACTTAAGTAATTAAAGTAGTAAATTGATATAACAGTTTATTTCCTTCTGTCTTATATCGATCTATTGGAAGGGGCCGGTGAATACATGCTGTCGTTCACCGGCTTTATTTTTTTCCGCTGCTCATTCCTCTTTAGCAATATTCTCAACATCTCCTGGCCGTTAAACTAAGGCCAAATCCTGATGGTTTTCTCTTACGCTGAGTGTCAGTATGTGATAGTGCGCATACTACAAAAAAGTTAATTTCGAGAAGAAAATTAAACATAATTAAGAAATAAGATAAAAACTTTCTTTTCACCCAGAAAAGTATTGTAGATAAATGTTGCTCTGTAAAATATATACCTGCTATTAACCAGCACAGAAAAAGGAGAAGCAAGATGGAAGGATATGAGATTATGTTCAGTAACCGAAAAATTAAGTTTAGTCATCAGGTATCGATCAGTTTGTTACTCGGCGTTATCGGTTTTTTTGTTGTCATCGCAGGAATAGTTCTGTTGTGGCACAATTATAATTCATAGGTAATGCCTGAGTATTTCGTTTCACCATCAGGTATTTGACTGCTGATATAGCTGATGTGAAGGGTAATTCATTTTCCTGCACGTCAGCTCGTTGAATTATCTGATGTTAACGGGATATTTTTTGTTGAAATTGTCAGCAATATCAGGTTATTACATGAAGTAAGCGCTTACATTTACATAAATCTGTAGGCCGGATAAGGCGTTTACGCCGCATCCGGCAAGAAACTACGTCGGGCTAAATAGCCATTACCGCGCACATTCATGATGTCCGCGCGAAAACACCTACTCAAGATGTCTGGCGAGTACGTCATTAATTGACTGCTCCAACTCGTCCATAACTTCTTTTGTCAGACGATTAAATTCAAAAGAGATTGTTCGGCCATTAACGCGTTTACGCGCGTATCGGTCTTTGTCATCAAAAGCCCACAGCGAAACGACCTTCGCTTTCTCTTTTTTAGGCAGCGAGATCAGCAAAGACGATTTTTTCTGAATAAGCTTCAGCAGCTTATTTTTAATCTCATCTTCCGCAAGGCCACCTTCGCTCAGAATAAGATCAATATCTTCTGAAATTTGTTCGATCAGCGTGCTCAGTTCGACATTTTTCTCGGCGAGACTTTCGTCTACCGCAGCCAGTAATTTGTAATCGGAAAAATGAAGCTCCGACTGCACTGGGAACAGTGAAACCAGCTCCTGCGGAACGGAGGCCGCCTGCATGGCGCGGGAGACTTTGGCCGGTGACAGTTTTTCCTGTGCGGCTATCTGTTTCTGATTCAGCCCTGATGCCTTAAGCGCCATCAGGCGTAACCCAACTTCACGCAGGTTATGTTCTTTCGCCGTCTGAATATCTGCCGCCAGTTTACGAGCCTCATCGGCAGACACCGTTGAAGTGGTGACCAGTACTTTCAGCGGGGTATGGCACAAAATTGCCGCCGCGCGTCTGCGGGAACCATCAATAATTTCCACACCATCTTCCCGCTCAATACCGATGCAAGGGAAAAACTGTTGCAGGCGGAGCGTGCGGGTAATGTCTTTCAGGGACTCGCTGGTCAGCGAGGTCTGATCGCGACCGTTTATCTCCTGAATGACATAGGTTCCTTTTTCGACCTCATTGGCCGGGATTGTGCGCAACGAAAAAGTAACATGACGCCCAGTGGAGAGAGTAAAGATTTGCTCCTGAGACGGTCCGCCATCATCCTCGTGCAGCGCAGGGGTTTTGAAGGTACGGCCTATGGTGACTCTCTTGGCGCTCATCATACAACTCCGTTGGTTCTGATAAATTCAATGCGGTCGAATACTGCCCGGGCGAAATCTTCAGCGGCGTGGCGGGCATTTTTCAACGCTTCGCTGCTGCCGATATAGGTGGCTGGGTTTGCCGAGACAACGGTGTCGAAGGACTCGCCGCAACGCTCAAAGCCATCCAGTCGCGGTAACGCGACATCGAGCATATCGCCGCCAAAAATCTCTTTTGCCAGGCTATGGCAAAGCTTATGGTCGGATTTATTTGACAGTTTTGACATGAAGCCGATATTGCCCCGTAGATTACACTTCATGCCGGATTCATTAATAATTTCAACCAGTTCAGGGAGTCTGGTTAAATATTTCAGCGTCGAGTGGAAATCGACCTGTGCAGGCGGAACCGGCGTTAACAGCAGATCGGCTGAGGCGATGGCATTTTTGAGAAACGCGTCAAGGTGTGGGCCGCTGTCGATAAAGATGAAATCGTAATCCTTGCGCAGTTTATCAATCACATTCTCTTTCAGCACAGCGTGAACATTTTGCCCCGGCAGGTGTTCGGCGCATAACTCATCCCAGCGTGAGGCGATAAACGCATCTTCAATTGAGGCTGGCAGTACATCTACGCCCGGCACAATGGAAGGCACGATAAATTCTGAGAGTAACTCCTCGCGCGACACATTTTGCAGCATGGCCTGTGCGGAGGTGGCCTCCACCATGCCAATGGCCCGGGTGTGGTTGAGGAACATGGTTGCCGAAGACTGCGGATCGAGATCAACCACCAGGATGCGTAAGTCTTCATAAAGCAGGTGAGGGTGGGTGCGTAGCGCATGGGCCAGAGAAACGGTAGAGACCGTTTTAGACACGCCACCTTTCAGGTTGCCGATGAAAACGGCGAATGCCGATGGATAGCGGTCGCGATATTTAGGAACGCCACGGTGATGGTAAATGTCGATAATATTCTGAATCGACATGGCGTACTTGGTGGAGCTACCAGCGGGGCGCTTATCAAACACATAGCCGCTTTCTTCCATCTCGTTGACGGCGTAGTCCACGCTGGCGCGCGTGAGACGGGGCAGCCGGGCAAGCGCCGCCTTGGCATAGACCTGATAAAACTTGTTTTCCTGCAACTCTTCTTTCTGTGACTGAATTTGTTCGGTAAGAGAAAACAGCATTTTCTCTGAACGTTGCGCAACTTTTAACAGATGGACAGGCGTATCCATGATTTTCTGCCTTTATGCTGAAATGATGAATTTCGTCAAGAATGCTACATACAAGTGGCAAAGTAAACATTTCAGATGCAATAAGGTAAAAATAGCGGGTAGCGGCTCACTTATCTGTTGAGTTGTGAGCATCTTTGGGCGTTATTCGCCAGATCGGAGTGGGGCAGAAGGCCGGGTTATGTCGTGCTGATGACGTACATAAAGCGCCTGTCTGGATAATATCGTTGTTGTATTGCGTTCAACTTGATGGAACTCTGATAGCACTATTTTCAGTCAATACGCGTCAGGGCTATAGTCCAAAAACATCGGTAATATCAGGGTATTTTTGATAAAAAAAGCCTACGCAATAGATGTTGCTCAGGCTATTGGTGGTTGTTCAGATCCCACTACCGACAGAGGGGGCTGGATCTGCTACGTATGAAAGTGGAAGACGGTGATGTTATCCTGGTGAAGAAGCTAAAACGTCTTGGTCGTGGTGATCTCCTCCCTGAAAACAGTACCAGTCTAAACTGAAGTCTCCGGTCTTTCTTCCTGCTAACAGAGAGGCTTATTACCATGAAAAAGACCCGTTATACCGAAGAACAGATTGCGTTTGCGCTGAAACAGGCCGAAACCGGCACCCGCGTAGGGGAAGTCTGCAGAAAGATGGGTATTTCTGAGGCCACCTTTTACAACTGGAAGAAGAAATTTGACGCTCAGGGCGTTACCGTCAGGTTTATTGACGATGGGAGCAGCACCGATGGTGATATGGGACAAGTGGTGATGACCATCCTGTCGGCAGTGGCGCTGGCTGTACGCCGGAGGGTCCTGGAGCGTACAAATGAAGACCGACAGGAAGCCAGAATGAAAGATGCGACAGTGTCATTTAATAAAACTGTCGCATTCAGAAAATAAAACCACAACGCCATAATTTACAAACAGAAATTCAAGGTGATATAGAAAATCATTTCAATTTTAAGACAATCCCATCTTTAAATGAAATATTGAAACTACTTAAAATATCAACTGGCATCTCATCTACGTACACGATTTTTAAGTCATTTAACGCCATTACATCTGGCAGGTTTTGAAGAGTTGCCGCAGCTAATGTTAGAGTCGCTTTTGAACCGGATTTAAAGTTAATCATTCCTGCCCAGCATTTTCCTGTTGGTTTCTGTAACTCTTGCACAGGAGCAATTGGGATAGTATTGTTCAATGGATTAATAGTTACCTTTGCACTACCTGACAACTGAATAATCTTACCCATCCCATTCCCCTGTGAAAACTGAGTTGTATGAATATCCACTGTCGAATTATCAAAAGCATCTATCGCAACATAATCTCCTTCGTTGTTATCAGGGACATCATTACATATAGTCCTTGCGAAAATATTTCCATAAGATGAATCATAAAAAGATAAACTACTCGAAAGGTTTAAATTTGAGTCAGTATGTTGCTCTAATCTAACATTTAGTAAGAGTGAAGAATTATTATTAAACCTCAATCCGCTAAGTATACTGCCCGCGATGTTATTTGTTGAAATTTCATTGGCTTGCACATCAAGTGTGCTGTATCCTGATATTATAGCGTTATAAAACAACTCAATATACTCTGCTGAAATGATGAATCTTGAATTCTGAATACCAGTAAGGTATGGGCTTTTAATTGTATCTAACCTTGACATTCCGAGGAAAACAGCGCGTAGATTTTCCAGTGTAACACGGCTATCATCGAACAATTTGAAATCAATTGCGAAATAAGGACGATGTCTCGAGGAATCAGTTAATGTTATGGTTTTTAAGTTTTTGTCACCTGCAATACGGAAATCAGCTTTTTCCAAAAACAGAAAAGTGGAATTTTTATCCTTCGTAGCTGGTACAGACCAATTAATAACGTCGGCTCCTGTACTATCCGGGAGAAGAATAAGAGGACCAGCTTGAACAGGACCAACGTGAACAGGACCAGTAGCCATACCGTAAACTTCAAGCCCGCATCCTTGCATTTTATTAAATGCTTCTGCAGGTCCCCTCAACGTGACTTCTCTGGGATAGTCAAAAGACTGATTACTTTCAGGATCCCAGTTAAACGTAGCGTCTGTATTTTTCATAATAACCTATTTTCAAGTAGAAGTTGTAACCCAAAAAAGTATTAGGTTGCCGATGAACTGCCTGTTTTGTACTTGTAATGGATTAAAGTGTTAATTCATTAGATCTGAACATGAAGCACAATTGTTGTTTTATTTTACGGAATAGGATTACAACTATATATCACGTTGCTGCCATCAATATTTCATCATTACTGATGACCAAAAAGCAACTGTATTTTTATTCATAAATAAATCTTCATTTCTAATGATGCAACATTTTATTTCATGGCCAAGTGACACTATAAATATTAATAGAATTAAAAAAGAGTTGTTGTTATTTACAAGTTATATATTGATATAGTTTGAGTTATTTTAAAATGATTAGATGTATATAGAAAATATTTTTATTATAAATCTGTGATATCAGTGATTGTAGTGGCACAGTAAATTTGACTACCTGATTAAAGGTGATATTCACACAAATAGCGGGTTGAGTCTCACCTATCCACTGAGTAGTAAGAATCTCTGGGCGTTATTCGCCAGATCGGAGCGGGGCAGAAGGCCGGTTACGTAGAGCTGATGACGTAAATAAAGCGCCTGTCTGGATGATATCGTTGTTGTGTTGCGTTCAACCTGATGGAACTCTGATGGCACTATTTTCAGTCAATACGCGTCAGGTCAATAGTCCAAAAAATCGGTAATCTCAGGATATTTTTGATAAAAAATGTCCTGCGCAATATTTATTGCACAGGACATTGGTGGTTATTCAGACTGATGCAGTAGGTAATCTCACTGCGTTAGCCAGGCACCCTTATCGGATGCTGGAGTGATTTCTGTTTAGTTAATGGTTAAATCCACCGTCATATTGTATTCAAATTTCCATGTTCCGTCGGTGAGAATGTAATGGATCAAACCGGTGTAATGTCCAGCAGGAAGGTCGGGGTTATCGCTGCGCGACCAGTCAAATAAACTTCTCGCAAGAGAAAGCCCACAACCAATCACAGTGTTGAAGGAATAAAGACCACAAGCTGTAAGCTTTCTTGCCCTTAACTTGAGCGTATACTCCTTGCCGTGTTCATCGATGATCGGTGTCTGAATCACTTCATTATCGGGATTGTTTCCTGATGATAGTGTTGTTGGGCCCATCGTGGGGGGAGCAACGATAAATGCTGTGTAAAGGTTAGGGGCGCTCAGATGCGCAGACATAGTTTGGGCTGTGTCAGTATTGATGACCCAGTGTTCAGATATCTCTGTCATAAACGCCATGTCTGGATCTGTTATCGTTGAACCATTCGTGCTTGCCGTTGTCGTCGCCATTCCTACTTTAGTACTTCGAATAGTGACACTTGTAATTCCGTTGGCATCGGTTTTTGACGTTTCCGCAGAAAGGAAGAAACCAGGTGTTGTCTGCCAGCTAACGGTAGCATCAGGGACCCTGTTATTGTTGATGTCCGTCACTATCGCTTCATAGGTTGCGTTATCCTTACCATCAGGGGCAACAATAGACTTATTACTATATATTGTATCCATTTTTGCGGTTTTAATATCTCCAATAAAGGTGACTCCAGGTGCCGCAAGCTGTGTGCCATTCACCGGTATGGTGGCGGTGACAATTGTTACGGCTGCGATTTTCGTGTGTCCGCTGACGGTGGCAACGCCCTGGTTATCCGTCAGACTGTTGGTGCCGTCTAACGTCAGATTCGGGGCGTTACTGGTCCAGTCGATCTGCACGCCCTTAACCGGATTATCGTGGGCATCTTTGACAGTAACCGACCAGGTTACGAGTTCCTTGTCATCGGCTACGGCCTGGGTTTTGTCCACTTTGCTGTCAGACAGGGCCGCTGTAGCAATATTGCCAGTCACATTCACCGTTACAGTCTGGCTGGACTGATTAATACCCGCAGTAATTTGCGACGCACCTCCTTTGGTGGTGGAATAAGCAACTTCCGCGATACCCTGACTGTTGGTGTCGGTGACATTACCAGGCTGGAAAATCCCGTTGGTATTATCGGAGCTCCAGTTAACCCGTTGGTTAATAACAGGATGTCCGGCTTCGTCCGTCACTGTGGCTTTCAGCGTTATGTTATCACCTGCTGCCACATCCGTTGTTGTGGACGGGGTGAGCGCAGAGACTGCGGCAGTAGCCGCATCGGCACCAAAGCTGATGGTTTCAGATGACTGACTTACACCATTGATGGTCGCCACAGCCTGACAGGCGAGTACATCCTCTGAGGTGAGCGTTGCTGTAACCTGACCCTGGGCGTCGGTTTTTTGCGGACTGCCGGTAAGATGATATTTACCTGTTGCTGGCTGAACCTGCCAGGTCACCTCACTCTGGCTGACGGGGTTCTTGTATTCATCTTCCACAGTGGCGGTCAGGGTAACCACATCCTTGTTATTCGCCATTGCGCTGGTTTTACTGGCGCTGACGTTAACCGGTTTTGCACTCTGTATATCAGGCGTGATGGTTAGCTGAATAGTTTTCTGGCTGTGATTGTCGCTGGATGCCGTAATGGTGGTGGCTTTCGCGAGCGTGCTGATGTAAGTCACCTTCACGTTACCCTTCGCATCGGTGTTCGATGTTGTTTCACTGAAAACACCTGCGGCATTGTCAGACTGCCAGACAACAGGTTTATTCGCGACCGGGTGACCGGATGCGTCCAGAACCTGAGCGGTCAACGTAACAATACCTTTACCGGCAGTGACACTGGTGTTATCTGCTGTCAGGCTTTGCAGCGTAGCAGACGTCGCATCCTCAGTGAATTTCACTGTGCCTGATGTTACCAGTGCTCCGCTGGCAGCATGGCCAATGTTACCGCTGATCTGATGCTCCCCACGTTGTTTTGAGGTCAGAGATACCGTCACGTTGCCGTTGCTGTCTGACGTGCTGGAGGCCGTTGACAGGAGACCTGTAGCAGGTATTGCTGCCCAGTTGATACTGATGCCCGACAGTGGGTTGCTGTTCGCATCCGTCACGATCCCCGTGAAAAAAACTTCATCGGCGCCGTTAGCGAGTGCGTTCTGTTTACTGAGTTTCAGGTCGGTAAGCTGCGCAGTGCGGGCGTCACCGATAAAGGTTACCTGTGGCGCATTAAACCCGGCACCTGTTTCTGCCTGGGCCGTGACTCCGGCATTTCCGGCTTTCAATGCGGACAGCGTGACGGACGCGACGCCCGAGGCACTGGTTGTTGTGCTCGGTGCTGAAAGCGTAACACCCGTACCAGAGGCGCTCCAGGTCACTTTATGATTTGTAACAGGGTTGCCTTTAGCATCTTTTACTGCTGCGGTGTAGGTAATAAGCTCCTTGCCGTCGGCAATAGCCTGCGTTTTATCCACGGTGACGTCAGTCACTTTTGCCGAAGTGCTGTCGGCAGTAAAGTGCAGACTTTGTGAACTTACTGCGCTACCGCTCGCGGTGCTGGCAGTAACCACCACATCCCCGCTTGACTGTGACGTTAGTGTTACCAGGCTGTTGCCACTGGCATCGGTGGTGTTCTGCGCGTTACTGAGCGTTCCCTTACCGGATGTAATAACCCACTTCACCTGGCTGCCGATCACCGGATGCTTACTGGCATCAGTGACCAGCGCCGTCAGTTGAATGGCATCATTCAGGTTGGCGATGGCAGTTTTTTTGTCGGCGTTAAGTGAAGTTACCGCGGCGGTTTTACTGTCCGCCATAAAGTGCAGGACCGGAGAAGCCAGCTTCTGCCCCTGCAGCGTGGCTGTCAGCGTAACCTCTTCCACCGTCGGAGAACTGACCTGAACAGTGACATGTCCCTGTTCGTCCGTCTGGGTGGTCGAGGCGGATAACTGCGCGGTATTGCTGGTTGAACTCCAGTCGATCTGGACATTCTTTAACGGATTACCCTGTGCGTCTTCTGCGACAGCAGTCAGCGTAGCGCTGTCCTTTCCATCGGCCAGCAGCGTGGTTTTATCCGGTGTGATGTTTTTCAGCACGGCGCTTTTGGTGTCGGCAACAAACGTCAGCGTGGTGGTTTGTTTCGCTGCACCGTTCGCGGTGGTGGCGGAAACAGTTGTCTGCCCGGCGTGTGTGGAGGTGAAATGCATGGTTGCAACCCCCTGATTATCCGCAAGGCTGCTGGTGCTGACGAAGATCAGCTACTAGTCCTGCTGACAATTCAGGAACATTTAGGGGATTGCAGAACAGGATAAGAATAGGAATTGCCGGCAGAATGATTCTGCCGACAGAATGCCAATTAAAGCAGGCTTATTTTAAGCCTGCTTTTTCGATTGTTGATGTTTTCTATAACAAGACTCAGAAGAGTTATTTGCGGCGATTCGCAGAATAAGGACGTCATCAGTCAGACCGTCCTGCTCACCGTCTGAGTCAAGAGCATGGAAAGAGTCACGCCCATCAGGGTTATCCAGCACATAAACGATTTCAGGTTCCTGGTAAGTCAGTTCGCGCTGGTTGTTATCCAGTTCAGTGAATGACTCTTCTCCAGTTTCGTCGCTGACCACGCCATATGTGCCGACATCAGGTCGGTATAAGAGCGCCTGGAACGCGTCTGGGCTGGATTCAATAATTAACATCCAGTCAGCACGGATCTGGTCGTTAAAGGCTTTATGCCCGTTATAGCGTGTTTTTAGCTGTGGAGTTGGTTCTCTGCCTGCCAGGGAAGATGGCAGAATGGCTATATCAGGTTCTCCAGTGTCCGGAGTAAAACTACCGCCGCTACCAGGGAAATTATCATGGCGATCAGCTTCGGCGGTGGATTGCTCTTCCAGAATGCTGAATGAATCCGATCCGGTATTGCCATGTTCCGGCGCGCCTCCTGCATCCTCTTCAATCGGCGCTGGCGTTTCTCTCTGCGTGCTGTCATGTTCTGACTCCTTACTTACCAGGTTTGCATCGTCAGCAAACCATTCGTCAAAACGGCCCATAAGCATCCTCAAAGGTCGATCTGTCAGGTATCGAAAGGAAGATTTTCGGGAGATTGTGATTTCGGATGAAGGAGGGGGAATTGTTGCAAATGCAAATGCACTTGCGCACAGTGCATTTGTGCGCTATAGTTATGGCATTCAGTAATCATCACGGAGGATCAAATGACTAATGACCAAAAAAATTAACATAAAGGATTTCAGGGATGCGTGGCTTGATGATTTTTTTGAATTTTCAACACCACACAAAAAGATACCTTCTGATATTCATATTACATTGTTGCGGAAGCTGGATATTATCAATGCCGCAACTACCTGGAAGGACTTGAGATCACCACCAGGTAATCGGTATGAGGAATTGTCAGGGAAGCTAAACGGCTATTCATCAATAAGGGTGAATAAGCAATATAGGTTAATTTTTAAGTGGGTTAACGGAAAGGCCGAGGACTTGTATCTCGACCCTCACAAATACTAAAACAAATACCCGGCGGATGGACCGGGTATTGACCAGAGTCCACTTAATACGCACGCTAGTAAGGGCAAAAAATGAAACAGGCAACCAGAAAACCGACGACTGTAGGTGATATCCTGCTGTACGAATACCTGGAGCCGTTAGAGCTGAAGATCAACGAGTTAGCAGAAATACTACATGTTCATCGTAACACCGTAAGTGCTCTTGTTAATAATAATCGTAAGCTAACGATGGATATGGCATATCGCCTGGCAAAAGCATTCGATACTTCTGTAGATTTTTGGATTAATCTTCAGACCGCAGTAGACCTGTGGGAAGTTGAAAATGACATGCGCGTTCAGGAAGAGTTAAGCCGTATCACTACTGCTGAAGAATTTATTTCTCAGCGGAATCTGAATAAAAAAGCAGCCTGATATTGTAAAAAACACACAAAAAGCCCACTAAAAAAGTGGGCTTTTCTTTGGAAATAATGAACATTAAACCTATCCGTACAGAACAGGATTATGAGGCCGCACTGCGTGCGGTCGAACCGATGTTCGATAACAAACCGGAAATGAACACCCCTGAAGGTGATTTCTTTGATGTCATGTGTCTTCTCATTGAAGAGTACGAGAAAAAACATTATCCAATTGAGTCTCCATCACCTATTGATGGTCATTAAGTTCCGTATGGAACAGCAAGGGCTGACCGTGAAAGACCTGGAACCGGCAATTGGTAAGCCAAACCGTGTTTACGAAGTGCTTAATGGTACTCGAAATTTGACGTTACCTATGATTCGTCGTTTACATTCCCAGTTTGGCATTCCACTGGAAAGTCTGGTTGGTGTTTGAGTTTGGCGGTCTGGAGGACCGCTTTTTTATAAAATGGGTATTAGAAAGGTAGATGTTTTGCTATTTCATGAATGGATAATCATGTTTCCAGCGAAAAAAAACGTAAAGTCTGTATTTT
This sequence comes from Escherichia sp. E1V33, assembly GCF_004211955.1. GTDB lineage: Bacteria > Pseudomonadota > Gammaproteobacteria > Enterobacterales > Enterobacteriaceae > Escherichia. The sequence goes on along the minus strand of NZ_RHJI01000007.1, from coordinate 29,311 downwards.
TTCTTAGGCAATGTTACAAAAATTCATTTAATCTCTTGCATTCACTACAGGAGATTATCTATGCATATATATTTAACCAATCTGATTCAATCTGACGCTGTCAACTTACGTCTGGCCGTTCCATTTCATTATCACGAAGGGGAACCTGGATTCATGAAACAGTGGGAAGACGCAAGGGCTGCAATCAGAAATGCAACCGATAAAAGAATAGGTCTTATATCATTCAAAAAAGACCCTCTCGTACTTGAAATCGAAAAATTTAAGGCTTTTATATTTCAAGATACTGAACTTGATAAATATTACATTATTTCACCAGTTAAACTCGCTGGGTGTGGTGAACCTATAGTTAAGTGCTAATAGCCCACTATTTATATGATGGGCTATTAAATTATTTTTATGCCCGTCCTTTCTTTACATAAACCATAAACATTTTTTCAGCTTGCTCAGGTGACGTTCCTGCCATGACAAGCGCATCAATGAACGCCTGCTTCTTCAGTGCGAACTGATCGGCAAGGCGTTGCTGAAGCTCCTTGTTTTTCTGTTTCTCGCGTTGCAAGGCCGCTTCTTTTGCTGCCGCTCGTTTTTTCTGTGCGTCTGACAACTTTCTGGCCCTGGTCAGCTGGTCACGTAGCTTGTCAATCTTGCCGTTGTCCTTTGCCAGTTTTGTGCTTAAAGCGGCCTGGCGTTTCTGATAGAGCCTCCATTCGCGTTTGGCGGCTTCAACGTTCGTTTTACTGCTACGATTGCGATTAAACTCCTTCTCGTCTTCTTTTGAGAAGTGTTTGGTTGTACGGCGGCGATCGTCACCAAATGCAATTTGCGTTGCAGCCTTTTGTAGCGCACGAGCAATACTCATTTGCCAACTGGCGGACTGTAACCGCGTCATTGAGTGGATCACGTGTTTACAGGCGACGCCTTGCAGCTTCGGGTTGCGAACTTTTGGATAGGCGTATTCTTTTGGCGGTGCCAGGGCAAAGTTACCCGCAGTGGCGATGTAACGATACCAGTATTGATGACGACCACAGTCACAATCGAAAGATACCCGCCCAGCACACAGTGATTTAGTGACTTTCAGGGCTGATTTATCGTCTTCTGCGATGTCATCGACCATCTGATCCCATTCTTCAAAGCGTATCCGGACGATATGATGCTGGTGGACAGATATATCTGATGCTTCTACGCGGATATTAATTACGTTGTGGCGAAGAGATACGGGCGTAGCTCTTTTGATACCGGAACCGTCGTCTACGGCGTTATTTGCACGCTTAATATCGATAGCCTGGCTGGACGCCACCAGCTGGGCGTATGTAATGCCAGCCGTCTTGCTGTCATATTTTTCGCGCGTTTTACTCCGTAGCTTTTCGAAACCTTTCAGATCGTCGCGAGTAAAGAACGTGCCGCCTTTCTTCTTCCCTAACTTGAGAATATCTTCGGCGGATTTGTTCCTCAGTCTGCCAGGTGTAAGCGTTCGGTGAGCTTGTCGGCGCTTACGAGTTTGTTCTTTCCTGATAAGGTCGAATATACGCGTGAAGTCCTTAGAGGACAGGCCGTCAGTGATATAGCGCCCGTCCTGGTTTTTCAGGAAATCAGGCATTTTTTATCTCCGGTTCAGCGCCAGCATAATCACGGATCTTGTTTCTCAGCCATGCCACATCAGGGAGAGTTAACGTGGTCCCGGCGGGCATTTCTTCCATTTCTGATTCATGCCCCACCAGCACTCTGAATACCCAGCGTAAATCTGCGTTCCCATACGCCCGGTAGGCAGCCAGGTCTGAACGATAGACTTCATCAAGTTTTATCGTGTACTGGAAGTTATCCGGGTGATATTCCGATACCCGTTTAATCATCTCCTGGTGGAACAGTGCGCGCAGAATATCGTCTTCAATGTATCGATCGTCGAGTCTGCTATAGCCCATAACAAAGATCCTCAGTCATAACCTGGGGAAACTGTATGCAGGGTGTGAAATGCGAGAAACAGACAGGCCACCAGCTCAGGGAGATGTGATTCATAAATCCCCTCACTGGTGACAAGTGACTTTCATTAATCTTTATGCGGGGCCAGCTTCATTACTTACTGGCAGTAGATTAAAAATTAAACGGAGCGAATGACATGGATGTTATTTTCGAAATACTAATGCTAATTGATCTGTTTATGAACGCTTCATTGACCACGCAAATACTGGCGTCAATATTTTTGTTACTCTTCTACCTGGTATTGAGGGAGTTAACAAAGCTACTGATGTGATCAAAGTATCACGGTATCTTCATCAACTTCTTTCCCAGCCAGTGACTTTGGCTGGGAGGTGCCTGCTTTAACCTTTTCATGCCCAATAATGGACAGGAACGAAGCGAGGATGCCTGTTTTGTGCTCTTTCTCGACTGTACCTGTCATCTGTTCCACATAATCTGCGCTGGCAACGTTGTGGTATACGGTCGCGTAGCAACACAGGATCATAAGAATATGTTCCGGCCTGATGTCCTGCCAGTTCACCCGGTAGACTTCTTCTCCGTTACCGTTGTATTCGGTATCAACGATGGAGTCGGGGATTTCGAAAGCACCTTTGTAATTTTGCGGCAGGGATAATAGCTTCTGGAGTTTTAGCTCTCTGTATCTTTCCATCCCTACGATAATCGCAGCTCTGCCGTCGGCATGACGTGTCTTGAGTGTTACCTGGCTTGCTCCGGTGCCAGCGGAGATCGTTGGCGTAATTTCGTCTACCAGCACCTTAAATTTGCTTTTCCGCAGGGCTGCTATAGCTGGAGGAATTTTTTGCTTTTGTTCCAATGCTGACGCGGGAAGGGGTTTTACTTCGTTAATCACGAGAGCACCGTCTTTCAGTATTGCAGTGAGCATTTGCGGTTTGCTGGTGGTCAGGCTGAATATTGCTATCTTTTCCATTGTCCTTCCTCCACGGATGACGGATACAAAAAAAGGCCGCGCATGGCGGCCTGCTTTGGCGTTATGACTCCCTACCGCGCTTCGGCTGAAAGTTAATCGTCAAAAGAACCTTCAACGGGAGCCGTTAGCGCGATGGATTATGTGCAGTTTGTGATTTCAAGAATAGTGTCAATAGTCATTTGCTATTTTTTTGTAAACGGGGTGGTGCTTATCAAAAAAACAGAGTGGTTAGTTATTATTGGGGTCTGAAGCCCAACCGTACAAAAACGTACGGTTGGGCTTCAGGCCCCTATACCGACGCTAATGAACTCTGACCGAATCAGTGATGGTTAGATTTATCGAAATATTTGGCGCAACAAATTCCGATTTTGGTTTGATAAAAAACACCGTAACGCGCCATTTTTAAGTGGAAATGTTTCAGCCTTTAGTCGTTTTATTTCCATGCCGATATAACATTTACCGCAGTCGCTTCATCATAAGCCAAGCTGCTAAATAGTAAACATAATTGCATGTTTTATTGGAATTATATTGTAACAATCCACTCCGTCTAACTTACAGGAACGATATACTATGTCACAGGTTATTAATACTAATGCTCTCAGCCTTGTAGCACAGAACAACCTCAATAAGTCCCAGACAACACTGGGTACAGCTATTCAGCGCCTGTCTTCTGGTCTGCGCATTAATAGCGCAAAAGACGATGCTGCTGGCCAGGCTATCAGCAACCGTTTCACCGCCAGCATTTCTGGTCTGACTCAGGCTTCCCGCAATGCTAATGACGGTATCTCCATCGCTCAAACCACTGAAGGTGCGCTGAACGAAGTGAACGATAACCTGCAGAATATCCGCCGTCTGACTGTTCAGGCGCAGAATGGAACTAACTCAGCTTCTGACCGTGAATCCATTCAGGATGAAATTAACGCCCGTCTGTCGGAAATCAACCGCATCTCCGATCAGACTGAATTTAACGGTGTTAAAGTTCTCAGTCAGGATCAATCTTTGTCTATCCAGGTGGGGTCTAACGATAAAGAAACAATCGGTATCGATTTGAATAAAATGGATGCTGACACCCTCGGCATGACAGATTTTACCGTGTCAGAAAATATCGCAGGGTTGCCAATTACCACAGTGATTCCCGATGGTATGTTTTATAGCGCCGAGATAACTTATACGGTAGCTGATCTGGACAATCAAGGTGATCAAAACATTCATGCGCAGGATCTCGTACAAGACAAGGCAACGGGCGATCTTTATGCGAAATGCGACGATGGGAATTACTATTCCGCTCAAGTCATAGAGAACAGCGTGGTTAGTTTTAAGACTGATACCCCAGTGACAGTGGATCCCAAAAATGTGAGTTCAGTGGTTGGTCAGAAATATAGCGGTGATGTCACCATTAGTGCTAATTCAGTGGCAACTCTGGGGGGAAAGACATTGAAAACTGACGACCAGGGAAATTTTTATGTGGACGATGGTAAAGGCCACGTCACCAAGGCTGACTACACACAGAAAAAAGTAACAAGTAAAAATGGTACTGTAAGTATTGAAGGCGAATTCACCGACACCGGTGTTGCGGTTAAGGGCGCTAATACCGTTACGCCTGATCCGCTGAAAACCATCGATGCTGCACTGTCTCAGGTCGATAAACTACGCTCTGGTCTCGGTGCCGTGCAAAACCGTTTCGATTCTGTGATTAGCAATCTGAACAACACCGTTAATAACCTGTCTGAGTCTCGTTCACGCATTCTGGACGCTGACTTTGCCTCTGAAGTGTCTGAAATGAGTCGAGCTAACATCCTGCAGTCTGCGGGAACGTCTGTTCTGGCACAGGCTAACCAGGTTCCGCAAAACATTCTGCAACTTCTGCGGTAGTTGTCTGCCCAGGCATATTGCCGGCATGGAAGGTAGTGACATATACGCCGGGCGAGTTTTCTTTAAACGCCGAGATACTGGCTGGCACCTGCGTTGGTGCGGTTGCCGGAGAGAGGCTGGTTTTCTTTTGCAGCCTGGCTTTCTTTTGTGGCTTCTGTTGTTTTGAGTTGGCTTCCGTGATTTGAGCACTGAGGTTAGCTGCCTGACCTGTGATTTTCTCACCACTGGCGGTGGTCAGCGTCACGCTAATCGGTGTGCTGCTTACTCCGTCTGCTGGTAGCGTCATTTTAGCGGCGCTGGCGGTGGTGACTGCGTGTTGAATATTAAAACTGTCAACCTGCCAGTGGATGTGATCAAGCGGATATTTGCTCTTCACCTGCACATTTACCGGCAGGGTCATAGATTCAGTGCCGGAAATTTTATCCTGCATGGTCAGCCAGATAACCTGTTGCTTACGGTACTCCAGCACAATGTCGTTGTTTCTGTTTACCAGCTCGTAACGGCTACCCATCAGCGTTCTGCTGGCGCCGACGGCGTCTGGATCGAGATGACTCGCCAGGGATTCGCCCATCTTCCAGTTGAGATTGAGGTTCACCTGGGTGTCGTTCTGATCACCTTTACCCATTTTTTGGTTCAGGCCCACGGTCATCAGCGGGAATGGCGTGTAGTTGACGCCCAGCGTCATGGCCCACGGGTTGCTCAGGCGCTTATCACTGCTGTTCTGCGAGAGCGCCACTTCCTCACCAAAGTATTGTTCCCACGCCAGTTCTGCACCTAACTGTGGATAAACGGGTAAATAACCCTCGGCGCGAATGTCATAGCCATTGGCAACACGTTCCTGATAATCGGCATAGCGTTTTGAATTTTTCCAGCCGGAAAGTCGGCGGTAACCGTTTGCGCTAAGGCGGAAGAAATCGCTGCCCAGCTCTGTCCCGACGCCCAGACGCTGATGCTTATTACCGGAGAGCTGCTGGTCGTAAAAAGTGTTGACGCCCCACATCCAGTGGTCAGCAAAGTAACGATAACCAATACCGATATTGACGATATCGCGGTCATCATTGCGGCGGGCACCAACTTGCGTAAACAGGAGATCCTGCTTCTTGTTGTCGTAGAGAGGCACCAGAAGATCTACGCTGGCATTATTAAGTGCCATTTTGCGGTCCAGCGTTGCATTAACTTTGGCAGTTCCGAACTGCTGCAACCATTGCTGCACTTCACTGGTGGCAATCGACGAGGTGCTGCCGATGGCAGAGGAGATCAATGCATCTGTTCTATTGCTCTGTTTTAATAATTCGGCAGTGCTGGTAAGAACTGAGGCGATTTTTTTATCGTCTTCATCATCCTGTGCTGTTGTTTTCGCATCGTGCTTTCCTTTTGCTTCTTGTCCGGACTTATTCTCTGGCGAATTCGTTACTGCCTGAGCAGGGAACGTAAAGACAAAGGAGTTCATAAAAATAACCATGAGCTGCAAAAATATTTGCAGGCAGGCTGTGAGTCTCTGTTTCATAATAACATCAGTCTGTTGTTTGAAATTTGTTAATAGACGGCGGACAATATTTATTTATCCGGACTAATCTTCCTTAAGGTGCTTTATTATTCTGTTCATTTTGTCTGAGACAGACACACGAAACAGTGTGTAACTAAATTCATTCAAGTGCTGTTGTAATAAATTTGGTTTTTGCTCACCCCTCCAGCTACATGTTACTGATAATAAAAACTAACGAATGTTAATGATTTTCTGTTGATAATGGAGTGTTAGGATGATTATGTGTTAGTGCGTTTTTTTTCAATAAGAACATGTCGTTGCGCGCGTCTATTGTTATAATTCCTGGTAGAGGGGGCGTTAACAAGAGAATATAGGTCTGTCTGCTATGTGAAATTACAGCATAAAATTCCGTTATTGATATGTTAGCTGGTGAGGATACTGTTATGATTTATCTCTGATTTATGTTTATATTTAGTGATATCAATGGGTTGATTGGTTGTTGTATTTTCATTTTGTGACATTTCATACTGATTTTTGTTGTCTGGTTTCTTTTTTGTCTAGGGTGTTTATCTTAATTTTTTTTTGGTGATGACAATTGTTGGGCTTAAAATGATAAATAAGCGCAATTTTTTGTGTGATTTGATTTATTGTTGTAATGAAATGTATGGCATTATAACGATATGGCTATGCTATTTATCTGCTTTAATACTCTGTAATGCCGAACTTAAAGGATTTGATATCTTCAGGTTTGAACACCGTTAAAGGACGTAATTGGCTAACTGAAACGTTGATTAAGGTGGCAGTGAAAATATCAGAATCCAATTAGGTTAAATATATTCATTAATGGCAGCATTTCCACCATTTATTATGACTAATTGCTGTTGCGGTATAACTGAACAATTTATCGGTGCACAAATGTCAGTCAGAAGACATACACCAGGTTATAAGGATGAGAGCGATGTTGAAAAGTGTATTACTTACCGGGGCAGGTTTACTTGCATTAATGCCATTGGCATATGCTGACCAGAGTGTCAACTTTTCTCCTGAGAGTGTGTCAGTTGGAACTTCTCTTTCGGTGTTAAACGGGGAGTCTCGCGAATTTATTTATGATGAAGGTGTGAAGTCGAGCCAGCTTAACTGGAAAATAAACAATGCGCCGGTTATTAAAGCTGGAATTACCTGGGACCCATTATCATGGTTGTCGCTGAATGCTAATGGGTGGACGACGTTGGCATCTCGCGGTTCTGGTATGGATGATTATGACTGGTCTTATCCTTCGCAAAGCCACTGGAGCGACAGGTCAAGCAGTCCTGACACGCATCTGAATTTCGCTAACCAGCTTGATCTGAACGTAACCGGCTGGTTGCTGAATGAAGATAATTTGCATCTCGGCGCAGTGGTTGGGTATCAGGAAACCCGTTTCAGTTGGCTGGCTGAGGGGGGGCATTATACCTATGATAATGGTGCGAATGTGGGCGATTTCCCGCGCGGTGAGCGCACCATTGGTTACCAGCAGAGATACCGGGTGCCTTACTTAGGGCTGACGGGGAAATATGTTTACCAGGATTTTGATATCACTGCACAGTTTAAATTCAGTCCGTGGGTAGAAGCTCGCGACCACGATGAGCATTACATGCGTGACCTGAGTTTTAACGAAACTGCCAGTAATTCAAACTATTACTCAGGAACTATCAACGCGGGATATAATATTACTTCCCAGGCTCGTGTCTTCACTGAATTGAGCTGGACGCGTTTCTCTGAAGGCAGGGGGGACTCAACTGTGCATGATAAAGTCACAGGTGACTCTGAACATTACAATGATGCTGCAGGTATTCAAAACTATAACTACGCCATTGGCGCAGGGATTGAGTACCGCTTCTGATGGTTAAATGCGTCTTCGGGGGGCAGTAAACGCCCCCGAATTTAAATAAAAATTACGTAGTTACAACATCCTGATAATTTACCCATCCGTTGCAGCAGCCGTCTTGCCAACATTAAGTACCTTTAGTCAGTAACTCTCTGGTGAAAAATTCAGTTATCCGGTATGTATAGCAATTGCTACACAGCAATAATCTGCTATGCTGTATAGCAAATGCTATACGGAGTGTTACCATGAAATCAGATGTCCAACTCAACCTTCGCGCCAGAGAATCCCAGCGGGCGCTGATAGATACGGCAGCAGAAATTCTGCATAAGTCGCGCACGGATTTTATCCTCGAAATGGCTTGCCAGGCCGCAGAGAATGTCATTCTTGAACGCAGAGTATTTAATCTGAACGAGGAGCAGTATGCCGAGTTTATCGATATGATCGATGCGCCGGTAGAATCTAACCCAGCATTAGAAAAACTTCTGGCAAGGAAACCACAGTGGGATTTGTAACTCAGCCTGAACCTTTATCGAGTTCTCATCAACTTGCGGAATTTGTTAGTGGTGAGGCTGTTCTGGATGAATGGTTAAAACACAGGGGATTAAAGAATCAGGCGCTTGGGGCTGCGCGGACGTTTGTTATCTGCAAGCAAGAGACAAAACGTGTAGTTGGTTATTACTCACTTGCAACCGGTAGTGTGAATCATGTCGAAGCAACGGGAAATATTCGCCGTAATATGCCTGACCCCATACCGGTGATTATCCTGGCTCGTCTGGCGGTCGATCTTTCGTTCCACGGTAAAGGACTGGGCGCCGATCTGCTTCATGATGCGGTGTTGCGCTGCTACAGAGTAGCTGAAAATATCGGCGTTCGCGCCATTATGGTTCATGCGCTTACCGACACTGCCCGACGCTTTTACCTGCACCATGGTTTTAAAGCATCACAAACGCAGGAGAGAACGTTGTTTCTCAGACTGCCGTAATAATGGGGGGCAAGGGAGATTGAAATGTGCATACTGAAGCCCTCCAGATACGATATTTAACATAATCTTTGTTATATGTACTTTAAAATCAATAAGTTACTTTTTTATGCGATTCATTGTACGCACTTAGGCATGGCTTGCGATAAATGTCACTCGGCCCCAGTCGGTTAACAGAACAGCAATATAGAACATTAAGCGCGATAGGTCAGTTATAGACGCGGACGGCGCTGTTGAGTGTCTGCTGTGAAGCAGACATTTAATTAAATAAATGACGGGATAACGATATTGCTCGTTCTCCACGGTTTACGGATTTTAAGCAAAGCTTTTTGTAAGTTATCAATTGTCACAGATCCAAGAGCAATCCTACAACGCTTATAGCGTTTATGCCTTGGGGTATACCCTAACTGTGCGACCATCGCTTACCACAAGCGAAAATTTCAATTTCATCTGGCGTGAGCCAACAACAATGAATAGCGGGTCCTTTGGGTTTCGATCACCGGTAGTTACGGTTAATCATCTTCTGCTGTACCAAGGGATGAAAAGGCTCAGGGTTCCTCCCCAGAATACGCCATCAATAAGTCCTGTTACACCGCCAAACAACATACAAAAACTTGCGGATGACCGTAATCCCGGTTGCAGATAAATGGCTGAAATAAGTATGAACTTCATGCAAAAAGTAATCACAATCAGCCCCAGGGTCAGCGGCGTCCCAGCCCTGATAATCATGCCCGGATTATCTGAATCTCTCAGCGGTGGCTGTAAGCGCCACAACCTGTATCCAAGAGCCGTGCCTGCGAGCAGTCCTGCTGCCATCATTGAAAGGCTTGCGCCAGCAAGTGCTGTCTCAGTGATAACACCATATGCCCCCCAGACAAGAAAAAGCACTGGGAGAAAAAACAACCGCCTGATTGTCATCTCCCGGACATAAAGAGCAGCAAAGCCGCGTCGCAGTAAAAAAGCCAGCAGGATCCATATCCAGACAGGTGTATCTCTTAAAAAGATTGCAATATTCATAAGTTGTCCCAGTTACGAAAGTTAATCTTTTTCAGTACAGGTGAATCGGCACACCATTACTTTTCAGTGGTATTGTTATTCGATATTTTATTTCCTGACCGAAGAATTTTCTGCAACCTGCGTTGTTGCCATAAGGCGATTTTCCCTCGCATGATAAACACGCGTATTCCCCTGAGTATGACAAGTCCTCCCCATATAACAGCTACCACAACGGACCAGTAACTTTCCGGGGTAAACAGAGAGTTAATTATCATTAATGCTGTGCATACCAGAACAGCAGTAACCAGAATCCGATAAAACCGGGTTTCCTGTGCTACCTGAATTTTGGCTTCGCTGATGCGTTCATCAAGAGCCTGGCTGGCAACGTAAGTCTCTTCCGAGAGATCAGAAACATTTATATCAAAGGCTGAAGCAATCGCACTGAGTGTTTCCAGACTCGGCTTCTGGCCTTTTTCAGTTCGCTGCACAGTCCTTACAGAAAGAGAGGCGACTTCAGCCAGTTGTTCCTGCGACCATGCCTTTCTCAGACGATATGTTTTCACCTTTTCAGCGACAGTCATCATTGTTCCCGTTCTCTGCAATGTCTGTGACAATAATACTTGCACATCAGTCCGGCACCGTATACGACACCACCATGACAGCAAGGCGACACGCCAGTGTCATAAGGTCGGACCCCGGCACATTCAGTTGGGTCTGGGGTTGGGTGACAGCCGCAGCTTCCCGTTCTTTCCGTCGACTTCCAGCATCAGCGGAACGTCTGAATTTATGCTGAATATAGAGAAACTGAAGTAAAAGAGGAGCAGGGTTACCCCTTACTGGTGATGCCGCAGTAATGATGATTATCTCGTCTTATCCGGATTCCGGTCACAAGGTTATGCTCCGTTTTTGTGGATAACCAGCTGTCCGTCAGCATGGATCAACATATCATTCACCCGGCATAGTGGATTACCTACATACGGCTCGCGAGTCCTGCGACCAGTGTCTGTCATGATGGTGGACGCAGGGCTACCTGCGGCAAACTCCGATTCAGCCATGAAGCACACTATACCGGGTGCGCACTTTCACTGGATCCACTACACAGGGTACAGCTTTCACTTCAGTATCATCGCGTTATCAGAGCCGATCATCATTCACGATACACTGTACCAGGTAAAGTTTCCTAACCGTGCCATCACGCTATCAGGTATGGTGGCAATGACGTGATCCACTATATCGGGTACTGATCACATTCTTGGCTAAAATACACACAAAACACACAGAAAAGTCAGAAGAAAATGGACTGCATCGGGGTAATGGGGCTGACGCCACCCGGTGTAGTGGAGATGCACTATACCTGTATGGTCGTTTTTATCCGCGATCGCGGCTATCGCAGTGTTTATCCCGTAAAGCGGATAAAATGCGTTTGCAGATTGACTTTATCCTCACTAAAGGATAAAACTGAAAATATCCCCTAAAGCGGATAAACTTCTTGTGGACGTATGGCATGATAAGCTTTCCGATGATCTATAGCCCAACGCAATTAGCAAATGCAATGAAACTGGTTCGTCAGCAAAATGGCTGGACGCAGAGCGAGCTGGCGAAAAAAATCGGTATAAAACAGGCGACCATTTCCAATTTCGAAAACAACCCTGACAACACCACGCTAACAACATTTTTTAAGATATTACTGTCGCTTAAGCTATCAATGACGCTATGCGACACGAAAAATGCCTCGCCAGAATCAACTGATCAGCAAGATCTGGAGTGGTAATGCCTAAACTTGTCACGTGGATGAACAACCAGCGGGTAGGCGAGTTGACGAAGCTGGCCAACGGTGCCCATACCTTTAAGTATGCGCCGGAGTGGTTAGCCAACCGTTATGCCAGGCCATTGTCGCTTTCGCTGCCATTGCAGAGGGGGAATATCACCTCTGATGCCGTATTTAACTTCTTCGATAACCTGTTACCCGATAGCCCGATTTTACGCGACCGGATCGTTAAACGTTATCATGCTAAATCCAGACAACCGTTTGATTTATTGTCAGAAATAGGGCGAGACAGCGTTGGCGCCGTGACGTTATTACCAGAAGACGAAACCGTAACGCGCCCGATAATGGCATGGGAAAAGCTTACTGAAGCCAGACTTGAAGAAGTATTAACGGCTTATAAAGCAGATATCCCGCTAGACATGATTAGGAGGAAGATGACTTTCGCATCTCGGTTGCTGGCGCGCAGGAGAAGACCGCGCTGCTCAGAATGGGCAATGACTGGTGCATTCCGAAAGGAATAACGCCGACGACGCATATCATTAAATTGCCGATTGGTGAAATCAGGCAGCCCAACGCGACGCTCGATCTCAGTCAGAGTGTTGATAATGAGTATTACTGTCTGCTGCTGGCAAAAGAATTCGGGTTGAATGTTCCCGACGCAGAAATCATTAAAGCGGGAAAGGTGCGCGCGTTAGCGGTCGAACGCTTTGACAGACGCTGGAATACTGAACGAACGGTTTTACTTCGCTTGCCGCAGGAGGATATGTGTCAGACATTCGGTTTACCTTCATCGGTGAAATATGAATCTGACGGAGGCCCAGGCATCGCGCGGATCATGGCGTTTTTAATGGGGTCCAGCGAGGCGCTTCGCGATCGTTATGATTTTATGAAATTCCAGGTATTCCAGTGGTTGATTGGCGCGACGGACGGCCATGCGAAAAATTTCTCTGTGTTTATCTAGGCCGGCGGTAGTTATCGACTCACGCCATTTTACGACATCATTTCAGCATTTCCGGTATTGGGTGGCCCGGGAATACATATCAGCGATCTCAAACTGGCAATGGGGCTTAATGCATCCAAAGGCAGAAAACGGTAATCAATAAAATTTATCCGCGACATTTTTTGGCGACAGCAAAGGCACTGAAATTCCCGGAAGTGCAGATGCATGAAATCCTGAGTGACTTTGCCAGAATGATTCCCGCAGCACTGGATAACGTGAAGACTTCATTATCGGCAGATTTTCCGGAGAACGTGTTGACGGCAATTGAAACCAATGTGTTGAGGTTGCACGGTCGGTTAAGCCGAGAATATGGAAATGAGGGTATGAATTGATTAGATAAATTGATGTTTTTACAGATTTTGCTGCTGTTTCAAGTGTCTGATCATCACCTTTCCCTCTGGCATAAACTCGGTCCCATACCGTACAAGTCCGATACCTCTCAGTTCCGCATCTATGGCGTAACGCAGCTCCCCGGGCACTTGCTGTTCGAATAAAGTTACATTAAGGGACTGCAAACGTGGTTCATACTTGAGTAGAACACCGGCCAGCGTATCGATTAGCTCGTGGGCTGTTCCGGGCATGCCTTGCAGAATTTTGGTCATATCCGGCAAACCATAATCTGGTAGATGAGATATGGTCCCGGCCCGGGCGTTCAAGATACGCTGGATGTTATCCAGCACGGATAAAATGACCTGGTCTTCTTCGTTTACAACTTCAAGGGGAAGATCCCCTGTAAAGTTGCCAGTGAGAATTTCATATAACGATGGGGATTTTCTATTGGACATTTAGACCTCAAGAATCCGCTTCAGAGTCTTTAAAAAGTGGGAGGCCTTGAGATTTTCTCCACACCCTCACAATTTTGATAATATTATTGGGGTTCCCGTCTTCTGGTGATTCAGGATAGGCTATTAGGTCTCCTTGCTTAGGGTGCTCAGTAATAACTATGAAATGGTACATGAGCTTATCTAAGTAAGTATCTAATTCTTTCCCTTTTAGAAACTTATCTTTCCTTGTTGCTTTTCTAAATTCATGTAAGAATTCGAGAAATTCATTTTCAGTGTAATCATTAAACGTACGCATAAATTCAAACATATTTTTCTGTCTGTAATTATGGATTTAATAAAGTGTCATTTACTCTTGGAATTACATAGGGTTATAACGTTCTAGTTTAAATATCTTTGAAAATAGGAAGGCTTTGGGATATTCTCCAGTTTAAAACTGCCTCAATCAATCCTTCCGGAGTACATTTTGAATTATCCTTTGGGTGAAATATTAAATCGCTCTTTTCAGGATGCTCCGTGATTTTGTCAAAGTGATTCGATAATTTTGTCAAATAATCACTAAGAGATTCCCCCTTTGGCTTTGCTTTTCTTGAATTCTTAAAAAATTCATTCAAAAAAGCAAAAATTCTTGTTGTGTATATTCTGAAAATGAGTTTTTAAGTTCCATAAATTACCTTCTATTCATTTTGTGTGGTTTTATTAATCTTTAAAAAGAGCTAATCCATGGTTTTTTCTTGATTTTTTATTTCCTTAATTACGGATTCTGGATTGTCTTCTTCTGGGTGTTAGGGTAATATATAAAATCACTCGCAGTAACTGAGCCTACTAAGTAAATGATTTTATCCAAAAGCTTGTCCAAATAATTTTCTAATTCTGTATTGCTTAATGATTTTTTTGATACTTGCTCGGGATAGAATTCACTTACAATTTCGGTGAATTCGTTCTCTGTATAATTGGAAATGTTTTCGCTCATCTCAGTTACATTTATCATTTCGTGTCTCCTATTTACCATAGTGAATAAATTTATGTTGAAATCGTGATGCCGATTTTACCATTCACACTGGTCTGCGCCAGACCGCATGGCATAAACCTCAGAGATCATCTTGGGCGAAAGTCATTTTGCGGGAATGATGTTAGTTATGGAGAAGTAGGAATTCCTTTAGCTCATTAGATAAATTTTTTTGCTCTACGTAATGTTTTTTCTTTTCCAGAGATAGCCTCCCCCAGAAAGGGTGCCAATATATACTCCACCATGCTTCTATATCGCCTTGTAGACTTCCGAATGTTTCTACATCCCGGTTAGGGAATACAGTGCTCGGTAGCGGTGGTTCTAAATATAAAGCGTAAATATTATCAATGAGGTTGTTGTCATTAGTTATTATATCTACTGCTGTTTGACCAAATTCTTTAAATTGATAATAGTGAAGAGTGCTGTTTTTGAGCGAATAAATAGCTTTATTGCTGGTTATCTTTTTGTTGAACCTTTCCTCGATCGTATCAACTAGCTTTGCTAAGTCATCGGATTTAATCATGAACCTGGTTGAGTATGCATATACCCCGCTCCCAACAAAAAAGAATGGTGGGTATCTTCTTTCTGAGTCTGGGATTGTGATAAAGGTATTTTCAGAATAGATATCCTGAAGGTTATTTTTTTTTTGCTAAATAAACGATCGAAATTAATTTTCATCAATATAATCCGCAACCAAGTCCGCTCCATAATATCCAGCGACTCCGAATATCATTCCCCAACAAGTCCATTTTTGTTACTAAATTAAGACCGTTACGCAGCAGTCATGATGATATTCTATTCATGATTCTTTGACCTAGAAGTCCTTAAATAATGGAAGCTCTTGATATTTTCTCCATTTAATTATTTCATTTAATGCACCTTCAGGCGAATCATTTTCAGGTGTGTCTGGGTAGTATATAAAGTCACTAACTTCTCCGGTCCCAACCAGTACAGTCAACATATCAAGGAGATTATCTAAATAAGTTTCTAGCTCGTTACCCTTAGGTGATGACGATGATCTATGTTCTGAGTAAAATTCATTCAAGATTTTCATGAATTTATTTTTAGTATAATCTTCCAATTTGTTTTTAACACACCTATTGTTAATCATAATCAGCTTTGCATTCCTCATAATGTGCAAGCAGAAATGTTTGGTTAGATTATCTCATCAGATAGCCATATTGAGTTCAGGTATTAATTCTTAACTATCTTTAAAAAGTGGAAGCCCTTGGGATTTTCTCCATCTTATTATTTCCCCGATCACCCCATCAGGGCTATCTTCACGGTCGTCTGGGGGATAGAATAACAATCCATTACCTTCAGGGTGATTTACAATTAGGTCAAAGTGCGCAACTAAATTATCTATATACTGCTGCCGCTCTTTTCCTTTTAATTTTTTTGGGTTCGTGAAAAATTCATTTAAAAAGGTTCTGAACTCATCCTCTGTATAATCCTCAAGCTTTGGCTTAAACTCCATAAATCACCTATTTTTCTTTGAGTGTAAATTAATATGATTTCTAACTGTGTTTACGCGCATGTTTTCAAAGTCATAAACAGCCCCACTATCAATAATACGTTCTATATGGTGTATTTCAAATCTTTTTCTTCCACCAACTTGTTCTGGCACTATGCTGAAAGGAGCATTCCCATCTCTTATTTCCATCTGGTTAACCCTTTTAAACTGACTCATCAATTCAGGACATTCTGCCACAGCAAGCCAAAACTCTTCTCTAAAATGGTCAAAGTTACGGAAGGGTTTTCCTCTAAGTTTATCAGCAACCTGCGCAGGTACAGGTGCCCCCAGACCAGAGCTCGCAGCCTCAAGCCATTTCTCTGAACCTGATAGCGTCTCCCCCTTCCCTGTTGCCACACCTGGCTCATCCCTCGCGGTTTTGAGATAAACATAAATCGGCTTAATCCCTGAATCCGCAGGGAACACCAGAATGTAATCGTTAAGATCGCGTTCTTCCGGCACCGGGAAAGGTGGTGTCGTGTATTCATCTTTACCGTCAGGAATTGGCGTGACGAGTATTGTTGCCTGGTCTATTGGCTTGATGTCGCTGCCGGTATGTGAGGGAAGGTCACTGCCCTCAGGTCTCTCTGGCGTCCAGGTAATCAGCGGACCATCGGCACCGTGAGCTGGAGTGAACTCATATTGATTATGCTCACTATTCCACACCATGTTTGCTGTGCGGACACCTTCATACGGGGTACCTTCACCCGTATGGACGCCATAGACCCGCATGTTGCCCTGTTCATCCTGGCGCCAGAAGAATCTCACCCGGGTTGTCGCTTTTGCCCCGGTGATGGCTTTCTGCCGCAGCTCTTCCTCGTACCAGAATTCATCCCGGCCAGGAACCCTGTCACTCCCCTCGCCCGCAGATGGAACGTAGAGTGCGGACATCATCGCTCCTACATACGGAATTCCCCGGGCCGCGCCCAATACGCCGGTCAGGGACCATTCTCCCCAGACCTGGGTCATCACGCCCGTAGCAGCCCCAAGAGCAAGTGGTGCAGCCGTTGCCTGAGCGCCCCCGGCGTCAGGCTTACGCTTTTTGGCTGACTGGGCATGCTGAACGACTTCATCATCTGCATGCTCATGCTGATGGCCATAACCGCAGCAGTCGTCCTCGACAGGCTGGGCAAAAATTGTCATCTGTCCAAAGTTATCAACGGGCTCTTCGGCAGTACCGGCATCCGTGCAGCCTTTCTCCTTCAGGCAGGATTTTGCATACACCGGCGTCACCCACGGGGTGAGCGTTTCGGGATTGAATTCTCTCATGGTCGCTGGAGGCGGTAAGGATAAGGCCTCCGGAGGTTTAGCACTGGCTGATGCCGCCATCGTCCTTTTCACCTTCCGTACATACGACGCTGTCGTACCATACTCGACCTTCCCGGCCTCAAGCTTCAGATAACTGCCACCACCAATCAGCGTGATACGTTTTTTTCCGGCAAAGGAGATGTCACTCGCTGAGCTCAGCGTCAGCTTCTTCTCAGCGAACAACCGCATACTGGCGTTTTGCGCCTGGACATCTATTGGCCCTTCCCCGGATTTCAGGCTCAGTTGACCGGTGCGGGCAAAGAGCCCCAGCTTCTCCCCGGTCAAAGCGGTCGCATTGCCCATCACTCCAGCACTGAAGTCTTCTCCGGCGTTAAGCGCAAGGTTCCGGCCCGCGGCCAGCTGCATATCTTCTCCACTGGTCAGTGCCATGCCTTCCGGCGCCGAGAAAAGCACCGCTTCATTGAGCGGTTTCAGCCGCTGCTCAAACATCTGTATCTGGCTGTCGACATCCCCCTTCAGCGCCAGGGCCTTTTCTGCGGCCATTTCCAGTTGTTGCAGTTGCTGATTAAGCCTGTCGATTTCCTTCAATGCAGCATCCATGTCCAGAGCATCACCCTGCGCTTTCGCCTGGACATCCGCAGCGACAAAGAGTCCCTTTCCTGCTCTCAGGACTCCCCACTCATCGGTGCGCAGCTCTGTGCCTTTACCGCGAAGTTGTCCTTTGCTGTTCACCAGGTGCCCGTTGTTGAGCTGCGTTTTACCGTATTCCGTGGCGAGTTTGATGTGCTCCTCACCACGCTTGTCTTCCATCCGCAATTTTGAGTTGGCCGGTGTCCGGAGGATGTTCCGGGTATGATTGTCCCGGTTCACAAGATCGGGATGTTCGGAGTCGTGTAGTGCACAGGCGATGTACGGCAGATCAATATCGCCATTGCTGTACGCAATCGCCACTTCGGTGCCATCGATGAGCGGCGTATGCCAGCCCAGCGTTTCACCGGCATAAGGCTTCGCCATCCGCAGCCAAAGGTAGCCGTAACCGGGTTCCGTCCCCTCCCGGTCGAAGTCCTGCTTCACCCGATAGCGCCCCTGCTCATCCAGATGTGCGTAGGTATCATTTTTTTCGCGACTTTCGATCCGTGCCGGAAGCGTACCCGCGATGACCGGACGCGGGATCTCTGCCGGACGGAAGCAGTAACGTTCGGTGTAAGGCTGGCCCCAGACCGACACATGCAGACGGGAATCACGGGCGCCCCGGAAGGTCACCAGCGTAAGGATGACGCCCTCTTGCAGGGCCGTAATGACATCGCCCTGCGGCTCCAGCACCTGCCCGGGTGTGAGGTGTGCAGCATTGCTGAACAGGTGAATACGGGCCGACCTGTTGAGCTCCCGCTCGTGGTGAAGTCGGGCCCAGAACGCGCCAGATTCGGTTTCCGGCTCCGGGCTGGCATCGTCTCCCGCTTCACGATAAGGGGCTGCGTAGCGGTAATGCTCCCCGGTGGTGACCACATCATTACGCACGCTGACCGCCGCATTCATCGGCATGGTGGCTGTCCGGTAGTTGTAATCACGCGTGGTGACAGTGCCGGTGGCAATGTTGTGCCAGGTCCGCACATCCCAGACCGATTCTGCCACACTGTCGAACAACCCCGACGGCTCGCTGTAGGGCAACTGCACATCAAACTGATAGTTAAGCTGGCTGTCGGCCAGTATGTAAGTATCCAGACCGCGCACGTCGTCCATCTCCGTACGCCAGTAAATACCCACCTCAGACAGAATGCGCTGAATGAACTGCAAATCCGTTTCCCGCCACTGAGTGATAATTTCACGTGGTGGGTAGGTGCGCTCCAGTCTGAATTCAAAATCGGGACCTTCCAGACCGTGTTTACGCAGCACCTGCTCAACCACCTCAGGAACAGACTGGTTCTGATAGACCACGCACTGTCGGGTATATCCCAGGAGCGCCAGGCGCGAACTGATCGTAAGCCGGTAGTGAGACTGGTCCTTTGAGGTGGAAAGCCATTCCAGGCGGGTCACCATGCCGTGCACACTTTTACCGCTCCGCATCCGGAAAGAGGCATATTTCATCAGCACCTCTTCCGGGGGGATATTCGCCTGAAGCGTTGTGAACTCGATGTCCCAGCTGAAGGGTTCGCTCAGTGCTTCCCTGCCGTAAAAGCGCAGAACATCCGGCTTCACTGAGCTGTCAAAAATATCCAGAAAATATCGGGTCTGTCCGTCAAAAAGCGCTAACCAGTTATCCATCACGTCACTCCTTCACCGGCACGAGGCTGAGCCAGCCATCACCCAGTTCAATCGTGCGGGGGTTGTCCGGGTCCAGATCGTCACGGGTCAGCACCAGGCGCCAGCGGTTGTCCTTCTGATCCGGGCGGTTAAATAATCCCACCACCGCCACGAACTGAGCGTCTTCATCCATGGGCATATTGAGTGTCATGCTGCCTTCTGGCATCACCAGCAGCTCTTTAGACGCCAGTACGTCGTCTTTAAGTACCGTATCGGCATTGCGCAGCAGTGTCTGGTAATCGGCGGCATCAACCGCTTTACGATCCCTGAGCTGATAAACTCTCACCATCGTTGCCAGCGGTGTCTGTGCGCCATCAGCGTTAATGGCCGTACGCGGGGTAAAATCCAGATGCAGCGTTTTGATTTTCTTGTAGAAGATGGATTTCGTGATGCTGACCGTACCGTCCGTGACAGTCTGAGTCAGACCGCAGCCAGCGAGCAGGCTACAGGCAATAAGCGTCAGCGCCCACCAACGGGTTACTGTTGCCATTCAAAAGTTCCTTTATTGAGAGTGGGAGTACGTGATTATTCGAAGCGGTAGTGCCCGTCTTCAGCGGACGGTAGCGCAGAACATTGCAACCCTTCATAGCAGCCCAGACTGACGGTCAGACTTCCCCGACTATTGCTGAGCTTGCCTGCTTTCAGGCCCAGCAAGCCGGTGCGGCCCAGCTGGATACGTCTGCCTTTGCCAAGGCGTGGCTCAGGCAACAATCGTACGGGTACGGTGAGGCGCAGTCGGGCGTCACTGCGGTAGCCGAGATAAACGCGCAGCAGGACCAGTAAATCGGTATGGAGGAAACCACCTGGTAACCACCCTTCGGCTTCCTCCGGATCTTCTGTCTCCAGCGTCACCAGTACCCGACTGCATGCTTCCTTTGCCGTTTTACCCAGCGTGGCTCGCTGAGAAAGACAGATGCGGTTCCCGGTACCCAACCCGCTACGGTTATCGATATGGACCTTAACCGGATCGGGCTCGGTGATAATTGCCCGGGTATTCGGTGCCAGTAGGCTTACCAGGGCCCGAATGCCTTCTGCATTGCGGGTGGGTAATCGCATGGTACCCAGCAAGGCCAGAAAGCGTGAAACCGGCGTTGCCACCTGTTCAGCGGTGCCCGGTATACCAAGGCCGACCAGCCCCAGCAGACACTGAGATGTGGCATCGCGGCCACCTGCCTCGAAGGTGGCCGGCCAGGCGTATTTCCGCCAGATCCGATAATACTGGGTGGTGATACGGTGGCTGAAAATATCCAGAAACGAGGTAACTGCCTCGTGCCCTTCGCGGCGCTGCGCAATGTCGTCCAGCCAGGACGTCGGCAGAGGGGAGTCCACGCCATATATCCCCAAAAATGTCGTACGGACCGTTGGGGGTAATTCCGGGTGGTCTTCGTCAGTCTCCACCGCTTTGAGGGTACTGACCGGGAAACCCATACCAGGCCAGGGCCTGAAGCGGACCGGATCGTTGGCTGGATGGCTGGAGGCGCCCAGTTTCGGCGCGTCCGGATTTTCCTGCTCCAGCAGCTGGCAGAAACGATAAAAATTGGCCCGCCAGATATCTTTGCTCAGGACTAGTGTTAGCCCGGGACGTACTGGCTGTGATTCTCGCGCCATCTCAGTCGTTTTCCTGTCGGTTGCAGCACCAGCGTAAGCTGGTTGAAGAGGTGAATATCAGCGTAGCGCGCGAAGAACCGGTGCAGCATTTCGCCGAAGAGATTCACATCCCCCTCGCCTGCAAAATTATCCATGTTCAGCGTGACCTCTATGTCTACTCCCCGGAGCATAAAGCCCTTCTCAAAACGGCGGAGCAGGGTGTGCTTCACGGCGACGATAGCTTCAAGCCGACGTCGGTTCATTTCATCATCGGTCCAGTCGTACAGCGCCAGCGTTCCCCGCAGGACTTCCGGATTGTCCATCATGCTGAGGAAGTTTGAGCCGAGGTGGCTCATCACCCGCCAGTGAAAACGGTCGTTTGCAGGGGGATACAGCGGTATCGTCGGTGCGGTGACGTTCAGTACCCTGACGGGCACTTTGCCGGTTTTTGCCACCCTGTCCAGGAGCGTACTTTCCAGCGCTGTGCGCGGAAGCTGCCCGTTGGTACCGGTTATTCGCATCGAAAGGGATTCTGGTTTATCGGACAGCTGCTCCAGCTCGAACGAACGCCCCCCGAGAATCAACCAGGTGTCATACAGGCCAGAGGGGCCGCGTTTCACGCGGGTGTGGTAATAACGTTCAGGGGCATCGTGGCGCATCATACCGCCCCGGTGCCGGAAGCTGGTGAACGGTACATAGGGGTGTTTGCCATTCTTTACCGCGCCATGGATATCATCGACGCTGTAAATCTCGGTGTGACCATCCTGAAGACGCAACGGCCTGAGCAGGTATTCGTTATCCAGCGGGTTAAGCGTCAGCGGATCGGCCTCCAGGGTGAAGAGGTTGATGACCGGTGCACAGTGCAGCCGGAAGTTTTCCGTTTCAAAAGGCAGATCGGATGACCAGGCTTCACTGAGCACGATGTCGATTTCAAACCAGGAGCTGGCTTCAGTTAGCCCGATGGTGTCGAGGCCACGCAGTTCAACAAACATAAATTTCGGTCGGAAGCTGAAATACTCCAGCAGCAGCTGGTAACCACTGAAGGCAGTATCGGCTTTCTTCCACAGGCCGTCATTGTCGTCAAAGCCCATGGGTTTGCACCAGCCATCAAACTGATGACGTTCGGTGTATGTCCCTGAATGGCGGGCGTACATGGCGTGAACGCGACGGGTCAATGCCAGGTGGAGTGCTGAACTGATCGGACTCTCTGCGTTGAGGAATATGGCGACTTTGTCGATCCCGGCTTTGCTCCAGTCCACTTTTTCAGGGCATTCGAAGCGCAAACGGATAGCAGAGCGGCCATCGGTTTCAGTATGAAGGCGGGCATCCGCAAGATGCAGTGGTTGCAGAGGAACATCGCGAGTCGTCCGGTACTGGCAGGCGGTTTTATGCGGCCCGACAGGGCGTGATTGTACGGAGAAACCTTCGGCAAGAAGTTCAGCCTGACGAAGGCCACACCAGTCAGGAGAGAATTCGACGATAGCCAGCGACGGGATGGTCCGCATATAGTGTGGCCACAGCAGACTCACCAGCCCTTCGGTCAGTTCCGGCAGGTCATCATCCAGCTTCTGACGCAAACGGCCCATCAGGAAGGCAAAACCTTCAAACAGGCGCTCTACATAAGGATCGCGGGCGCCGGGTTTATCCAGATTAAGCATCGCTGCCCGATCCGGATGGGCACGGGCGAACTCTTTGCCCGCCTCACGCAGATAGCGCATCTCTGCTTCGTAATAGCGAAGGGTTAAATCATCCATGCATGGTATTCCTGAAAATTATTAAAGAGAATATTAGCCACAGAGCACCATGGCACTGGCCGGGTCAATGGCGATCAGACCCACCAACGGGCTTTATCAGATTCACTGTGACCGGCTTTCATTCGTAGCAGCTTCAGGCGTTGGGCCAGGACTTCAAACAACAGAGCGGGCTCCGAGTCTTCCAGCGTCAGCACTGGCGAAACGTCATCTACCGGCATGGGGCAAGTGAATCGGTTTCCCGCCACTTATCAACCTGACTGAATACACCTGAAGACCAGCCATCTACCTGTTTAGCAAAGGCCAGCACAGGATGAATGCCTCTGTTCATATTTACTCAACACCTTCAGTGCCAGCAGCAACGTTAAAAATGGACGCGGGCAGCGTAAATCCCTGTAGCTTTAGTAAGGCTAGCGGACCGTCGCCCAGCTCGCTGCGCATGATGAACTTCAGAGGATTGCCATCGGCGGTGATCCACACCAGTTGTGTACGGCTGGCATCGAGTGGAGTGATCAGGGCTTTGTCCAGCAGGCGAATGAAGCCCCAGTTACCCTGGTTACTGGCGAAGAGTTGCATACCGCTGTTTACACTACGCCAGATGAGCGACACACCTGGATAGTAAGTATTCCCCGGCCAGGTGAAGCTCTGCCAGCTTTCCATCTGATTGAAGTAATCCAGGTTCTGCTCATCGAGGGTAAGCTGCACTCTGGCAACATCCCGTGAAGGACGCGCCATCAGTTCGAAGTGAACACTCGCATCGCCCTGAGAGAACATGATATCTGACAGTTCCGCCAGCTGATTAATCGCCCGGAGAAAATCCGGACTCACAACCATCCCCTGACTTGCGGAAGGATCAACGACCCAGCGATTCCCTTCCTGGCGGAGGATCCCGCCGAGATTAGTTTTCAGGAAGGTAGTGATTCGACCCGAGTCGCTACGCAGGAACTGAGCCAGTAGCGGCAGGGAGGCATCGCTGCCGGTGGCTTTAAACGGGTACCGTCCCGCAAAGGCCTTATTCCACTGATCGACAATGGTTGTCTGCCAGCGGACATTGAGGCTACCCGCAGCCGGGGCAATTACCTGCCGCCAGGCCAGATCAAGCGGTTGCACAAATAACGACTGGCCAAATCCATTCCACCCCTGCCCCAGACTCGCCGCAACCAGACTGCCGTAGTCGCGGGTATCGGTCAGATCGATGGCTTTGCCCTGGAATACTGTCTGGGCCAGCATCTGCGACATAGCCTGCGGATCCGGGGCGCTGGTGACTTGCTGAAGCTTCAGCCGCACCTGAGTTACGCGGGCCAGCCAGGACTGGAAACTGAGGTTACCGTTGGCACCGGTACCCTCTTTACCTTCCATAAGCCCCATCAGCGGTCCAAACACGCCATCAAGCGGACCTTTAGGGCCCTGTGCCTGTTCAATAAACTGTCTGGCATTTTTTTTCTGACCGATCAGCTTTTTCGCTGAGTCCACGATTGAATCAGCCAGAGCCTCACCTTTCTGCCCTGTTTTCCCCTGCCAGGCCAGCGTGTTCATCAGTGCCACTAGCGGGGACTGGCGGACATCACCGATCAGACTGAGCTGGGCAATCGCCTCAGACAGTGACGTGGCTTCCTGCCACTGTATGCTGTTGACCATGTTGAGCCAGGCGTTACCAAAATCGGTGAAATAGCGTTCAGTCAGGCGGGCCTTCAGCGCCTCCGGGGAGATATCGCTCCCTGTCTGATGGGTCTTGTCCGACAGTACCCAGTCAATTTCATCGCGGCGGGTTTTCACGACCTCATCAATCGCATCCTGTACCTGCTCTTCCCAGGCCTGACGCGTAAACATTCCAGGAACGACTTCATCAGTGCTGAATACCGTTGAGGCATCGGTGTCGCCAGTCATATCAGCAAGCGTTAAATCAGGCCAGTTGCTGGCCACGCGCTTAAGCATCTCCTGATATAACCCGGACTCAGCGTTCCGCTGGCCAATTTGCTTAAGCAGAATTTGACGGACTGTGCTGATTAATTGGGCATCAGGCTTAATTTTCCATTCCGGATGAGCCGGGAGGTTTTGCGCATAAAAACCCAGCAGTTTCGGTGCGATGTTCTGCCATATGCCATCCGGCACATTCTGGCGTTTCGGTAAGGCTTTCAGCGCGTTTTTTGCCAGCCAGCCGGCGTCCGCTTTGTCCGGACGCGCCAGCATCAGATAACTTTTGAGTATGTCATATGTATGCTGTGTGCCCTGCGTACGGGCATCACTGGCAGGAGGTAGTTGCACAAAGGCATTCAGCTGCTGCCTGAGACTGTCTGCTGTAGCATCCCTCATTAGCTGTGCGTTATTTTTCGCATACAGCGGCCAGAGTGCGGCCAGCGTGTCGCTGTCCTGATTAAGACCAAATCGTGTGTACCATGGCGCGCCGGTCGTCTCACGATGTTGCAGACGGGCAATGGCCTGCTGGAGTACGAGCTGATTGTGCAGACGTTCAGCCAGTGATTTTGCAGTATCCGCTGCCTGTCTTGCCGTTTCCTGCGCCTGATAAATCTGAGTACGGTTAACGATCAGAGACAGCAGTGTAGCGGCCCCCCACAGGACAATCAGGGAAAGCAGAATTAACCGCAGCATCTTCAGCCAGTCGAAGCCCAGCTTCCTGCCGCTGACGGCATCACAGTCATCAATGACGGCTTTCCAGGTCAGTGTGTCGGGGCGTGTGTTTGGGACCGAACCGACAACGGCCACTTCAGGACTGAACATGACACCGCGTAAACGCCAGACCGCAGATCCCTGCATCAGCCCGCCGAGCAAAACATCCAGACTGGCTTTCAGCTCCTGCCGCAGTTGGAGGGATAACTGAAGCAGACCGAAATCAGCCGGATTATTCAGTATCTGTGCCATACCTGCTTTTTGCAGATGCAGTGCCAATGTAGAAAACCCTTCACCCGCGTCTTTCACGGTGCCATCAGGCCCGAATATGACCCCTGTCGCAGCAGTTTCCGCGCCCTGCTGAGCATCGGTGGCGTTGTCAGTCAGCCACAGCCAGACAGGCACCTGCCAGCCCAACTGATGGTCGGCTTTCTGACGGTAACGCAGGAGGGCATCCCGTTCGCCATCCGTTGGAAGGGCTGAAATACTCATCACCTGAATGATGCCATCAACCGGTTGCCCGGATCGCAGGCGCTTCAGTTTTGAAAGGAAGATCTCGTCCGGAAGTGACTGCGCGTCACCGCCATAAATCAGCACATTGCCGTCGCCTTCCTGCCAGAGGTCATTACACAGGCCCGGGGCAGCTTTGTGAACGTCGTCCTGGTTGCCCATCACCAGAAGGAGTCGCACTCTACGCTTCCAGCGACGTCCATAGCGAAAGCGCAGGTGTTCGGATACGGCGTCTTCGCTGAAGACCGGTTCATCGTCGTCTTCTTCACCGGGAATGGTGCTCATTACCGGAGTGACGCTCTCAGCCTTTTTCCGTCCCCACTGGAAATACAACCCAGATTTACCGGCGAGGTCGAAAGCCTTCTCCGTCAGCCAGCCGAGTAAAAACAACGTGGCAACCAGTATGGCGCAGAATGTGAGTATCCGTTGGCCGTCATACGGACCGAAGCCGGTGGCCGAAGCTACGTTTTCCGGAAAGGCATAAAACAGAAATGCCACGATGGCTGTCAGGAAAAAGGCGACAGTTACAACGGAGCCGATGAGAGTTTTTACTTTTACCTTAGACATTCTTGGGCGATTCCTTGCGAACTTCTTCTTTGGTGATGACAGCGATCCAGACGTCGTCTTTGTCAGCGGTGGGTTGGGCGGCGATAACCTGCGGGCCATTATCTCTGCATGCCACTGAGGCAAGAATAACAGCGAGCCAGGGGGCGGCGCGGCTGGCATATCCCAGAACGGAATCAATTCCATGATTGTCTTTTGACAAGCTGAATGTTACCCCGTTATCTTCACAAGCCATATTCCATCCACTTCCGCCTGAAAGGACTGGACCTGTATACCAGGCCGTTTTTAGTGCCTCAGGGGCTGTTGCGGCCCATAACAGCGCCCTGTCCAGCGTTTTTACAAGCTGGACTTCCTTACCCTTTTCTGGGCGATGAAGGCATACTGCATCTGGATAGCCAGCAGCCTTACGGTTGCTGAACACCACAAGAGTAATGGCATCGGCGTCACCTTCATCAGGTTGCGCGGGCAATGAAAACGTCACCTCTGCAAGAATGCCTGGAGTGTTCCAGCGCTGATCAAGCCAGGCATCAAATCCCGCCAGACCTTTGCCTGCGAGGACTCTGAAAACTCTCCCGGTTCTGGCCGTGAGTTCATTTCTGAAGTGCTCCTCCAGTCCGGGACGGATATCATCGTCACAGTCCAGCATCAGGCAGCAAGGAATATCCTGCGAAAGGATGTCGGTAATTTTTTGTACATGGGCGACGAGTGTTGACGTTACAGAGATGAGTTCTGTATCCAGAGCTGTCTGAAAACTGGGTAAGGCTGCATACCTGACAGCAGATTTGGAACCACGTGGCGTGGAGGTCTCTGAAGCTGGAACAGTATGATTAACAGCTTTAACCAGTGCAGCGGGAGTATTTCCTGAAAAGTGTTGAACATAGGTATCGAGTATCCAGCCACAGCGCTGACCACGACAAGTTTCGCTATCAATAAGCGCTTCGCGTTCCGCATTCCTGGACTCAGCCCCTACCTGCTCTACTTTATATGCAAACCTGCGCAGGGAGAAAAGAAGCCCCCAGAGACAGAAAGGCAATCCCAGCGCAGTAAACCAGAAAATAAAGCCAGTGCGTTCTGCCGTCCAGTTCCAGAGCGTTAACGCAATTCCTCCTGACATGACAAATGCCAGGAACAGCAGCCATCGGCGGGTATCAGGTCGTGGAACCTTCGACGCCTTTTCAGGGATAGCATCCAGCAGGACTGGCATACTCAGGCAACCTTTGCAGAAGCAAAAGAGCTGATCAATGTACAGCCACAACCACATTTATGGCCGTGAAAGGCGACCGGGATCCCGTTATCAAGATAATCAGGATTACCTTCGATGATGGTTGTCGGACCATGTAGAGGTATCGGGCAGAAAACCATATCACCTTTACGCGCCACGCCAATCCCACCAAATATCATGGTGTCAGAACAGGTCATGACTGAACCGCCGTGAGTGGTTTTGTCGCCTTTTCGAATAATTTGCAACATTTGTATCTCCATTAATTTATTGTTTACAGGGCGGAATAAATTAATATTTATTATTCAAGTGTTTCAGCGTTGATCCAGAATATAAGAGGTAAACCTTTGATATTGATATAACCAATATTTACCCATTTATTATCTTGTGAAATCCGTATAACCCTTACCTTATCTCCGGAAACAAGCTAAGCACTGGTCTTATTATTACGCGAAAAATAAAATAAATTTTATTTATTTTTTGCTTTGACTTTCATGAAAATTCCGCTCGGATATTCAGAAATGGTTTTTAATGCAATTTCTTTCGCCTTTTTGTTTTTCTTTGATATATATCCTATTTTCCTTAGATGGTAAGACGCACTGAAGCATGTAAGCCATTCCAGAACTGACTAATATTTCTTTTCCTCCGTCCTGGTATATCCATATACCTCTCCATCCCAGTCGCTAACCTGACACCTGGCTATCTTATTCACCAATTTAACAATCAATGCATTAACATTAAATTTAAAACTCTTCGATGAGTTAAAATGAAATTTATTTTTGTTGGGGGGCTTATGGAAAATTAAATCTTTCCTCATTCACGTAAGGAATATCAAGTATATATTACTTATAATACTATCGTGTCTAAATGAACTCGGTAAGCAATCACTGGATTGAATAATCCTTCCATTTTTCTTGATATCAAACGATATTGTATATTTATTTTTTTCAGAACCTTCGATTACATTAATGACATAATTGTATTTGCCGCGCTTGAAGCCATAATAAGTAATTCTCATTTTGCTATCTTTGGTGTGCCTCAGGTTATTCCTTTCATTAAAAACCACTTTTAACTCTGTTTTACCATTCTTTTCAAAACTATAATTAATTTCTTTTGTAATATTATCAATGAAGAATGAAGCTTCTTTACCTCCCTCTCCAGGTAATGAGCAAGTAATGATTTTAGTGGATTCTTTGTAAATAGACCCGTTTTAGTTCCATGCATTTTTTGAGAACCCGGCCAAATAATGGTGAAGTCGGTATTCCTCCGGTGTCATATTGTTCAGTGATTCATGCGGGCGTTCACAGTTAT
>NZ_RHJI01000006.1 GCF_004211955.1 Escherichia sp. E1V33 | reverse complement strand
GACAAAATTTTTATGGGACGGTATGCGGCTGGCGCAGGAGAGCAGGCCGGAGGGAATAAGCAGCCTGTACATCTACAGGGACCCGGGGAGTTATGAACCGCTGGCGCGGGTGGATAAGGCGGGGAAAGAGGGACCGAACCGGATACTGTATTTTCACACGGATGTGAACGGCGCGCCGGAAGAGATGACGGACAGTGACGGGAAAATCGTGTGGGAGACGGGGTATCAGGTCTGGGGTAACGCGATACAGGAGAAGGACCACGGCAGGGTGGAACAGAACCTGCGTTACCAGGGACAGTACCTCGACAGGGAAACGGGGCTGCACTACAATCTGCACAGGTACTATGATCCGGATGTCGGGCGGTTCATGGTAACGGACCCGATAGGGCTGGCGGGGGGAATAAACTTCTACCAGTATGGGCCTAATCCGCTGGGGTGGATAGATCCTCTAGGTTTAACGAGAATCTGTTCTCTAACTAAAAGTAAACATGCTTTACAACGTCATCGAGAAGGTCGCCCTGTTGGGCCAGCAATAAATGATCTTCAAAATGCAAGGCCTTCTGATATTTTAATACAAACGAAAGATAACCGTTGGGTTGTTTTAGGGCCTAAGGAAAGGGTTCATATTATAGAGGGAGATGGTACGGAGATAATAACAACCATGAATAATCCTCGGCGTAATACTAACACAAGAATCAACGATGGTCGCTGGCGAAAAATGACGCTAGAGGAAGAGGAAGAATTTAAAGAAATATTTTCAGATTACGTGAGGTTTTAATATGTATCTAATTGATCATAAAGATGATTCAGGTGTTTCCATGTTTAAACTTGAATTATCGGAGGGAGAGTTAACATTATATGAGTCTTGTTTGTACTTCGTTTTGGAGCACTGTCCTGAAGAAGAGCTTTACGAGACAATTGGATGTGAAAGTAAACAAGAGTTAGCTAATTTTCAGCAAACACTTTTGCAACTGCTAGTTAAATATGTGGATAAACGGTCATTACCCAAGCGTTTTTTTAAGATAGAATGTTCAGAATATAAAGATTATGAATAAAAGAACCGGGAAGGTTAAAATCTTCCCGGTTCTTTTATTGTTATCCCTAAACCACCTCCTAGGGAGGTGGTGATTGATCCTGTAAGGCTATAGCCTGAAGAATGCCCATGTCGGAATATCTCTGCTTACTCACCACAAGTAAAAGGAGACAAACTGACATGGGGCTTTACAGAAGTTCATCACATGTATATTGGCGTTGCAAATATCACATAGTCTGGACGCCAAAGAACCGTTTTAGGATCCTGAGGGATAAATTGGGCAAGGAGCTGTACAGAACCATCTATATTCTTTGCGGAATAAAAGATTGCGAGGTTCTGGAGTTAAATGTACAGCCAGATCATGTGCATCTTGTCGTAATAGTGCCGCCAAAAATCTCAATATCTACTCTGATGGAGCACCTGAAAGGTCGCAGTGCAATTAGGCTCTACAATCGATTCCCGCATATCAGGAAGAAGTTATGGGGAAACCATTTTTGGTCGCGGGGTTACTTTGTCGATACGGTAGGCGTGAACGAAGAAATTATCAGACGATATGTGAGGCATCAGGAAAAGATGGAACAAACACATGAACAGCAGATGGAGTTGCTAGAGTAGAAAACGGAATATGACATTTGCCCCCCCTTATAGGGGGCATTCTGAAAAGCCACCTCCTCAGGAGGTGGTCTTTTACAACTTAACTCTCGTTCAGCACACTAAACATCCCGTCACGCATCCCCTTGACCGCCTGTTTAACCTGATAAAGTTCCCTGCGCAGTTCCTGTACTTCGTTGTTATCCGCAAGCAGGATCAGGCAGCCTTCCGAAATCTTCACGGTAACGCCCGTTCCGATCTCAAATCCCGCTTCTCTCAGCCATTTGGCGCTGATCTTGATCACCGGTGTGTCACTGCGGTTGGGTAGATAACCCACGGTACAGCGGCGCTGTGTTTTGGAAAAGGTGACTTCTGGCGTAATATCGTGTTCAGCCATGATTAACTACCTCTGTTAGTTGCTTGCGGGGAGCGGGCTTTCGTAATCTTGCCCTGCTACAACAGGATTAACTTCACAAATTTCATTTCCTAACGTCTACACTTACTCCTGTTAATATCCCAGGAGCAGTAATGAATCAGCAACGATTTGATGACAGCACTCTAATCCGTATCTTCGCCTTTCATGAGTTACATCGACTGACAGAACATGGCTTAACGCGCGGGGCGCTTCTCGATTATCACAGCCGCTATAAACTCGTATTTCTGGCACATTCTCAGCCGGAGTACCGCAAACTTGGCCCGTTCGTGGCTGATATTCACCAGTGGCAAAATCTGGATGATTTTTACAACCAGTACCGCCAACGCGTAATTGTTTTGCTTTCTCACCCCGCCAACCGGCGTGACCACACCAACGTTTTGATGCACGTTCAGGGTTATTTTCGCCCGCATATTGATTCCACAGAACGCCAGCAACTGGCGGCGCTTATCGACAGTTATCGCCGTGGCGAGCAACCACTTCTTGCGCCGCTGATGCGTATCAAACACTATATGGCGCTTTATCCTAACGCCTGGCTTTCAGGGCAGCGTTATTTCGAACTTTGGCCGCGTGTGATTAACTTGCGCCATGCAGGAGTTTTATGACCATCCATCTGGTCTGGTTTCGCCAGGATTTACGTTTGCACGATAATCTCGCGCTGGCTGCCGCTTGTCGCAATTCGTCTGCACGCGTGCTGGCGTTGTATATCGCCACACCACGCCAGTGGGCGGCGCATAACATGTCGCCGCGTCAGGCTGAACTTATCATTGCTCAACTGAATGGGCTACGAATAGCGCTGGCGGAAAAAGGTATTTCTTTATTGTTCCGTGAAGTGGATGACTTTGTCGCCAGCGTCGAAATAGTTAAACAGGTGTGCGCGGAAAACCGCGTTACGCATTTGTTTTATAACTATCAGTATGAAGTGAATGAGCGGGCGCGGGATGTGCAGGTTGAGAGAACGCTGCGTAACGTGGTGTGTGAAGGATTCGATGACAGCGTGATCCTGCCGCCTGGCGCGGTGATGACCGGCAATCATGAGATGTACAAAGTCTTTACGCCTTTTAAGAATGCCTGGCTGAAACGGCTGCGGGAAGGGATGCCGGAGTGCGTCGCCGCGCCAAAAGTTCGTAGCAGCGGATCGATAGATCCCGCTCCACCTATTACGCTGAATTATCCTCGTCAGTCTTTCGACACTGCACATTTCCCGGTGGAAGAAAAAGCGGCGATTGCGCAATTACGCCTTTTTTGCCAGAACGGTGCCTGGCAATACGAGCAACAGCGTGATTTCCCGGCGGTAGAAGGCACCAGCCGTTTATCTGCCAGTCTGGCAACGGGTGGGTTATCGCCTCGCCAGTGTTTACATCGCCTGTTGGCGGAACAACCGCAGGCGCTGGAAGGCGGACCGGGTAGCGTCTGGCTTAATGAGCTGATATGGCGCGAGTTCTACCGCCATTTGATGACGTATTATCCTTCGCTGTGTAAACACCGCCCGTTTATTGCCTGGACGGATCGTGTGCAGTGGCAGCGCAATCCCGCCCATTTTAAAGCCTGGCAGGAAGGAAAAACGGGATACCCGATTGTTGATGCAGCTATGCGTCAGCTTAACAGCACTGGCTGGATGCATAATCGCCTGCGGATGATCACAGCCAGCTTTCTGGTGAAAGATTTGTTGATCGACTGGCGCGAAGGCGAGCGATATTTCATGTCGCAGCTGATTGATGGTGATTTGGCAGCCAATAACGGTGGCTGGCAGTGGGCGGCTTCTACGGGGACAGATGCTGCGCCGTATTTCCGTATTTTCAACCCGACAACCCAGGGCGAGAAATTTGACCGCGAGGGCGAGTTTATCCGTCGGTGGTTACCGGAGCTGCGCGATGTACCAGGGAAAGCGGTGCATGAACCGTGGAAGTGGGCAGAGAACGCAGGCGTGAGGCTGGATTATCCACAGCCGATTGTCGATCACAAAGAGGCGAGAGTACAATCGTTGGCAGCGTATGAGGCGGCGCGGAAGGGGAAATAACAGACGCATCAGGCAATCGAGCCCAGATGCCGGATGCGGCGTGAACGCCTTATCCGGCCTACAAAGTTGTGCAAATTCAATATATTGCAGGGCCATCCAAGCCTGATAAGACGCGGCAGCGTCGCATCAGGCATCGGTGTTGGCCTGTTAAGACTCCAGCGCCAGCGCACGGTTTCTGAACTTAAGCGCCTGATAAAGCCAAATCATCAGCACCAGTCCTACACACGCCAGCGCACCCCAGGTGATTTGATCAAACACTTCTATATATGCATTGATGGAGTAATTGAGCGCCCCGGAAGCATCAAACGAAGCTTGCGATGTCTGATCGGCAATGACGCCAGCCAGATAGTTAGCAATCGCACCGGAAAGCAGCATGTAAATGCCGGTTAATACGCCGGTCACGCCGGGGATTTCAATACGCGTAATTTGCGACATAGCAACCGGATCGATAAACAGTTCGGCAAAACCCATCACTGCCAGCCCCAGCACCATCAGCGGCAGGGAAGAGTGGCCATACATTGCAGACCAGCGGGCGCTTAAGCTCAGAATGCAGAACCCGGCGCTCATCAGGCCGAGACCAAGAGCAAATTTTCCCCAGATGCGCACGGTACGATTACCCGCAACGCTCTCTTTTACGACCCAGGCAAGCACCACACCGCACGACATCACAGCAAAAGCATTAATCGACTGGAACATTGCGGTCGGAACGCTATAACCAAAAATATCGCGATTAACGAAGCGGTCGATATAGAGGCTGATAGAGCTGCCGCCCTGTTGTGCGAAGGCCCAGAACAACATGCTGAAGAAGGTGAGGGTCACAATTAGGCCCAGCTCCTTCCGCTGTTTCTGGTTTTCTGCTTTGCGATAAATTTTCGCCAGTACCGCCAGACCAATCACGGTGGCGACAACTAAGGCGTATACCGACCACTCTTTCCAGAACAATACAGTAATCAGCGCAGGCGTTGCGACCAGCAGAACCAGCAGCCATCCCCAGTTTGGCAGGAGAAAATTTTTCGCACGCAACACCGTTTTGTCCACACCACGGGTATGAGCAAAATGACGATTACCACATAAGAAAATGACCAGACCCGCGATCATCCCAACCGCCGCCAGGCCAAAGCCCATCGCCCAACTGTACTCTTCCTGGGCGTAACCACAGGCGATAGGGGCAATAATAGATCCCACGTTACCCGCCGCATACATCAGTGAGAAACCGCCATCACGACGTGGATCGGTCGGTTCATACAGTTCACCAAGCAGGCAACTGACGTTGGATTTAAACAGGCCATAGCCGCAGACAATAATCGCCAGCGACAGATAGAGGAATGTCGGGTGGATTTCGCTGGCGCCCAGCACCACATGCCCGACAGCCATCAACAACGCTCCCAGCATTACCGCCATGCGGTTGCCGAGCACTTTATCCGCCAGAAAACCGCCGAGAATCGGCGTGACATACACCAGCGAACAGTAGGCGCTAAATAACTCGTAAGCGTGGGTGTCGTTGTATTTCAGTTGATTGGTGAGATAGAGAATCAGCAAGGCACGCATGCCGTAAAAGCTAAAATATTCCCAGATTTGCAGCGCGACAACGTAGTAGATAGCGCGCGGCTGTGATGCGTGTTTATTCATAGTAATTCCGCGGTTGGATGCGACACCACGTAATAGTTGCGCGGCGTGCGTGTGTTTCCTTAAAGTTAAAACTTTGATACAGATCTGATTATTTATGCAATATGCTGTCTGGTTGCATAAATATACATGAACTATGCATTTATGAGATAAACAATTTGCGCCTTTTGGCGATGGGTTTGTTTCTTAATATGTCGAAAGATTGGCTATCGACGAACAGGCGAGGTAACGCTATGTTAACGGAGTAGCTATCAGAATATGGAAGGCGCAGTGATGAAAAACACCGAACTGGAACAACTGATTAACGAGAAATTGAACAGCGCGGCGATAAGTGATTACGCGCCGAATGGTTTGCAGGTGGAAGGCAAAGAGACGGTGCAAAAAATTGTTACCGGTGTCACCGCCAGCCAGGCGCTACTCGATGAAGCGGTACGCCTGGGCGCTGATGCGGTCATTGTGCATCATGGTTATTTCTGGAAAGGGGAATCGCCAGTAATTCGCGGTATGAAGCGTAACCGCTTAAAAACATTATTGGCGAATGATATCAACCTGTATGGCTGGCATCTGCCGTTGGACGCGCATCCTGAGCTTGGCAATAACGCGCAACTCGCGGCATTGCTGGGTATTACGGTAATGGGCGAGATCGAACCACTGGTGCCGTGGGGCGAACTGACGATGCCGGTGCCGGGGCTGGAACTGGCCTCATGGATTGAAGCGCGTCTGGGACGGAAGCCGTTGTGGTGTGGCGATACCGGACCTGAGGTGGTGAAACGCGTTGCCTGGTGCACCGGTGGCGGGCAAAGTTTTATCGATAGCGCCGCCCGTTTCGGCGTTGATGCGTTTATAACGGGTGAAGTTTCTGAACAGACCATTCATTCGGCTCGCGAGCAAGGATTGCATTTTTATGCGGCGGGTCATCATGCAACCGAACGCGGCGGTATTCGCGCGTTGAGCGAATGGTTGAATGAAAATACCGATCTTGATGTGACCTTTATTGATATTCCTAATCCTGCATAACGAATAGTCAGAGGGATCGAAAGTGCAACGAGCGCGTTGTTATCTGATAGGTGAAACGGCGGTAGTGCTGGAACTGGAACCGCCGGTGACGCTGAGCAGCCAGAAACGGATCTGGCGACTGGCCCAGCGTCTGGTGGATATGCCGAATGTCGTTGAAGCTATTCCCGGCATGAACAATATCACGGTGATTTTGCGTAACCCTGAATCGCTGGCGCTGGACGCTATAGAGCGTTTGCAACGCTGGTGGGAAGAGAGCGAGGCGCTGGAGCCGGAGTCTCGCTTTATTGAAATTCCGGTGGTTTACGGTGGCGCAGGCGGGCCGGATCTGGCGGTGGTCGCGGCGCATTGTGGGTTGAGTGAAAAACAGGTCGTAGAACTGCACTCCTCCGTGGAGTACGTGGTTTGGTTTTTAGGTTTTCAACCGGGCTTCCCGTATCTCGGGAGCTTGCCGGAACAACTACACACACCACGACGTGCTGAACCGCGCTTGCTCGTTCCGGCAGGTTCTGTCGGAATTGGCGGGCCGCAGACTGGAATTTATCCGGTGGCAACGCCGGGCGGCTGGCAGTTGATAGGCCATACTTCGCTCAGTCTGTTTGACCCGGCGCGTGACGAACCCATCTTATTACGTCCGGGAGACAGCGTGCGCTTTGTACCGCAGAAGGAGGGAGTATGCTGAAGATTATTCGTGCGGGCATGTATACCACTGTGCAGGATGGCGGTCGTCACGGTTTTCGCCAGTCGGGTATCAGCCACTGCGGCGCACTGGATATGCCTGCGTTACGCATTGCTAACCTGCTGGTGGGTAATGATGCCAACGCGCCCGCACTTGAGATCACGCTCGGTCAGTTAACGGTTGAATTTGAAAGCGATGGTTGGTTTGCCCTGACTGGCGCAGGCTGCGAAGCGCGGTTGGATGATAACGCCGTCTGGACCGGCTGGCGCTTGCCGATGAAAGCAGGCCAGCGTTTAATGCTTAAACGTCCACAACATGGTGTACGTAGCTATCTGGCGGTGGCGGGCGGTATTGATGTGCCGCCAGTGATGGGGTCATGCAGCACCGATCTCAAGGTGGGGATTGGCGGGCTGGAAGGGCGTTTACTGAAGGATGGTGACCGACTCCCGATTGGCAAAGCGAAGCGTGATTTTATGGAAGCGCAGGGCGTTAAACAGCTGCTGTGGGGCAACCGCATTCGCGCCTTGCCGGGACCGGAATATCATGAGTTCGATCGCGCCTCGCAGGATGCCTTCTGGCGTTCGCCCTGGCAACTTAGCCCGCAAAGTAACCGGATGGGCTATCGCTTACAGGGGCAAATCTTAAAACGCACCACCGATCGCGAACTGTTATCTCATGGTTTGCTGCCGGGCGTGGTGCAGGTGCCGCATAATGGGCAGCCGATTGTGTTGATGAATGATGCGCAAACTACCGGCGGTTATCCGCGCATTGCCTGCATCATTGAAGCCGACATGTACCATCTGGCGCAAATTCCACTCGGTCAGCCGATTCATTTTGTCCAGTGCTCACTGGAAGAGGCACTGAAAGCGCGGCAAGATCAGCAACGTTATTTCGAACAATTAGCGTGGCGGTTGCACAATGAAAATTGATCTTAACGCCGATCTGGGCGAAGGGAGTTCCAGCGACGCTGAGCTATTAACGCTGGTTTCCTCAGCCAATATTGCCTGTGGATTTCATGCAGGTGATGCGCAAACTATGCTGGCAAGCGTGCGTGAAGCAATAAAAAATGGTGTCGCGATTGGCGCTCACCCAAGTTTTCCCGACAGGGAAAATTTTGGCCGCAGCGCCATGCAGCTGCCGCCAGAAACCGTTTACGCCCAGACGCTGTATCAAATTGGCGCGCTGGCAGCGATTGCCCGGGCGGAAGGTGGCGTAATGCGTCATGTCAAACCGCACGGCATGTTATACAACCAGGCGGCGAAAGACGCACAACTGGCGGACGCCATCGCCAGAGCGGTCTACGCTTGCGATCCAGAATTGGTTCTCGTTGGGCTGGCAGGAAGCGAGCTGATTCGTGCGGGCAAGAGATATGGCCTGGCTACGCGCGAGGAAGTGTTTGCCGATCGCGGATATCAGGCAGACGGCTCGCTGGTGCCGCGAAGCCAGCCAGGCGCGTTGATTGAAAACGAAGAACAGGCGCTGGCGCAAACGCTGGAGATGGTGCAACACGGCAGAGTCGAAAGTATCACCGGTGAATGGGCAACGGTCACGGCGCAAACGGTCTGCTTGCATGGCGACGGCGAGCACGCACTGGCATTCGCCCGTCGGCTACGATCTGCATTTGCCGAAAAAGGGATTGCTGTCGCAGCATAATCCCGCAGAACAAAGAACGAAAAAAGGATATTACCATGCCTGAAGGCCCGGAGATCCGCCGTGCAGCGGATAACCTGGAGGCGGCGATCAAAGGCAAACCACTGACCGATGTCTGGTTTGCCTTCCCGCAGTTAAAACCTTATCAATCACAACTTATTGGTCAGCATGTCACTTATGTGGAAACACGCGGAAAAGCGTTGCTGACCCATTTTTCGGATGGCTTAACGCTCTATAGCCATAATCAGCTTTACGGCGTCTGGCGAGTGGTTGATACCGGCGAAGAGCCGCAGACCACGCGAGTACTGCGGGTAAAACTGCAAACGGCTGACAAAACCATTCTGCTTTATAGCGCCTCGGATATTGAGATGTTGACGCCGGAACAACTGACCACGCATCCGTTTTTACAACGCGTTGGTCCCGATGTGTTGGATCCGAATCTGACGCCGAAGGTGGTAAAGGAGCGGTTATTGTCGCCGCGCTTTCGTAACCGTCAGTTTGCTGGATTACTGCTCGATCAGGCGTTTCTGGCAGGACTTGGCAATTATCTGCGGGTGGAGATCCTCTGGCAGGTTGGGTTGACTGGAAATCATAAAGCGAAAGATCTCAATGCGGCGCAACTGGATACACTCGCACACGCGTTACTGGATATTCCTCGACTTTCTTACGCTACGCGGGGGCAGGTGGATGAAAATAAACATCATGGCGCGCTGTTCCGCTTTAAGGTTTTTCATCGTGATGGCGAACCGTGCGAACGCTGTGGCGGCATCATTGAGAAAACCACGCTGTCATCTCGCCCGTTTTACTGGTGCCCTGGCTGTCAGCACTAGGTCGTACGCTTCGGCGCATAGGTTGAAATAAACCGTGCAATGGCAGGCCCCGTCAGCAAAATACTGAACAGGCGCAGGGTTTGCATTGCCATAATGAGCGCCATATCGGCATTGCTCCCTGCGGCGATGACCGCCACCGTATCAAGCCCGCCGGGGCTGGTGGCGAGGTAGGCGGTCATAAAATCAATATGCATAAAACAGGTCAGCCCCAACGCCATCGCGGCGCAGATGGCGAGTAGAGCAAAAATCGACAGCAGGATTTGTGGTAGCGGGCGTAGTGCCCGCAGTAAGATTTGTTTATCGAAACCAAGACCAATCCGCCAGCCAATTGCCATATACGCCATCGCCAGCAGCCATTCCGGTAGTTCGATGGTGATGAGCTGACCAGACTGGAGCACTGCGCCCGCCAGCATCGGGATGAGCATCGTGCCGGAAGGAAGACGCAGCAGGCATCCCACTGTACCGGCAACGACCGCGAGCAAAATAGTAAGCAGGAGATTAATGCTCACTGGCGGGAACCAGACGATATGCTGGTTAACCGCTTCAGCGTTATCGCCCAGCATCATTCGCGTGACCAGAACTGCGGCCCCCGCGACAAACAGCACTCGCAGATACTGCATAAACGCCACCAGGCGGATATCTGCGCCGTAATCCTGCGCCATCGCGACCAT
The DNA here is from genome assembly GCF_004211955.1 of Escherichia sp. E1V33. Taxonomy (GTDB): domain Bacteria; phylum Pseudomonadota; class Gammaproteobacteria; order Enterobacterales; family Enterobacteriaceae; genus Escherichia. Next base: position 69,897 of record NZ_RHJI01000006.1, on the reverse strand, counting down.
TGCCGCCGCCCCGCCAGGCGAGGAGCCCCAGGCACCAGTATTTCCGGGCAGTGAGCTATAGCGCACCAGTAGCCATCCCACGATAGCGCTGGAAAGCAACGTCACCAGTAAAATAGCTAACACAATCGGCCAGTTAACCGCCAGCGTGGTCAGGATCGAACCGGTCAAGTTTTGCGCAATCATGCAGCCAAGAATGGCCTGCGCGGCGAGAAAAGCGGAGCGGGGGAGTTGCAGGGTAACCCCGCGCATACTGAAGATGATCCCGGCGATCATCGGTCCAAGTAAGAGTGCCGCCGGGAGATGTAATCCGAGGAAACCAATAGAAAGGAGAAGTGATAGCACACATAACATTCCCCACTGCAAAACTGGCATCCTTTGCTCCCTCATTATTTTCTCTTTGGTGTATCGATACAGCATAAAGAATGCCGGGCATGGAAAAAATAACGGTAATCAATAAAAGCCGGAAAATTGGCAATTAACCGAAGAAGCCCTCTCCGGCTGGAAAGGGCAAAGGCTAAATCAGTTGTAGTTAATTTTGAAAAGTACCACTGTATCAAAGGGACCAACGTCGATGGGCGTACCCGGCGTGGATGACAATTCTGCCGTGTAGGTTTTTTCATACACTAACAGGTCGCTGGTAAAATCGGCATACTCACTGTATTTGTTGAAAGTATAGGGTGAGGCATTTTCATCCAACAATCGAAGCTCCAGGCCATTGCCAATGAGCAGTGATTTATCTTCGTCGATAAGGGTTTCATCGGTATAAAACGAAGAGCTGACTTTAAAACCGTCGGTACACTGGTCGTTTTGTGATTTGGTTGTAGTTATTTTAAATTGCTGCGACATCGTATGGCGACGAATATCCAGCACGTTAAATCGGCCAAAATCAACGACCTGGGTTTCAGGTGAGATAGCAAAGTTGACGCTGCAATCCAGCACGCGGATATTTTCCAGACCGGTAATGTGATATTTCAGATTCTTCGCGGTAGGGTCTTCGTTCACGCTGCCTGCGCCATCAAACTGTACGACGATGTAATCGCTGAGTTTGCTCTGATAATCATGGGGCGGCATGGCGCGAACTTTAACGTAAAGCCGCATACGCGCCATAAACGTCCGCGATTTGTGCATAACGGTTGGATCGCCGGAGCAAAGTTTATTTTGCCAGCCCATCGCAATGATCTGCTCCGGGGTGTAAATATCAATATTCTTACTGTCGATGCACTGATTCGTGTCGATGCGGCTTTTCCCAAGGCTTGCGTCATAGTCCACGCCTTCATAGGTTACGCCCAATTGATAATAGGGATCCTGAATACCGGGGTAAGGGTTTACCCAGGCGTAGACGTGCTCGCTTTCAAAATTACCGTTTGTGTTGTTGTCACAGTAGACCGGAATCTTGATATCGTCCGATTCCCAGATTTTATCGCCGGGTTTGGAATTGGCCGGAACGGCGAAGGGCATAATAGCTTCCGATTTTTCTACAGCGCCGTTTGCGGTACCAAAATAGCAGTTCAACGCCAGCGCCGCTTTTAGTGGCAAAAAAATCAGACAGATGGCGAGCAACACGCCTTTGGCGAATCTCATTTTTTATTCTCCACCGGCTGCAGGCGGCATTGCCCCTGGCAGGAGAGCGTGTTCATACGCAATGCGCCGTAGTCGTCCATGTAGCCAAGATAAAACTGCTTGCCGCTATAGCTGTCCGTGCTGGTGGTGACCGAACTGAACGGTGCGACCATCGTGCTTTTAAAGCCAGGCAGCACGCCTTTCTCATCCCGCCCAAGATAGGCAATAGTCAGATAGTATCCGGTCGGGTTTTTCAGGGTAAGCTGGTTATTCTGCTGGCTAACCTGTAGCTGTTGCTCAACATGATCGCCCATTTTTTTGCGTAATGCGGCGGGCCGCCAGAATAGCTTAATGCGACTTTGGACGGCGACTTGCAGGATCGCATGGCCCTCGCTGCCTTCCGGGACAGGCGGAATTTCACGCAGGTTATAGTAAAAGAGAGATTCGCGATCGGTGGGTAATTTCGCGGTGGCGGCTTGTTTCATGATCCGCACCTGCGAAGCCGCTTTTGGCTCCAGCCGCTGGATAGGCGGCAGGGCGACGAGAAATTCATCGCTTTTTTCCCCTTTTTCATTTTCTACCCATGAATAGGCGAGATAGGGGAGTTTATCGCTGCGGTTTTCCACGCGCAGGCTGGTTGCTTTATCTTTGCTATTAAAGATGATGCGCGTGCGGTCAGGCTGCACTGCGCCGTGGCTGCACATACTGGCAACCAGAAGAATCAAAGGGAATCCTTTAACAAATGTCATCGTCTTTTCCTTAATTAATGACAGGGTAAAATCAGGCGCTTAGTCACATCTTCCAGATGTTCCGGCAGATGAATGGCACACGTTTTCTGGTCGCCCCAGTGCACGGTAAATTGTTGATTTTCATCGACCCCACTCAGCCATGCGTGACCGTTTTCGCCAACCATCCCGACGCTGACACCGCCTTCAGCCTGGCGAACATCGGCACCGAGCGGCGGGAAATGCCCGTTAGCATCGCTGATAATGACGTTGAGATCTTTCCCGGCGCGGGAAGCCAGCGATTTAAAGCCGATGGCGCCTTCGGTCCAGGTTTCTTTCACCACGTTCTCGGAAACGGTAACGCCGTCAGGCAAGTCGTTCATATTGACCGCCACCGTCGTAGGCTGGTAGCTGGAAACAAACGGTACCACGGCAATACCAAAACGGTTGGTATAGTCAATATTGCCCTGAATCGGAATATCGCCCACGCCGTCGGTGCTGACCATCAGGCGTGGTTCATTGGTGGAACTGCGGCGATGGAATGCCGCGCCATGTTGAGTCGCGGTAAATGAGCCGCTCCAACTGGCACTGGCGGAAGTGTAATCATTGGCGGCATAGGTTCCGGTCAGATCCCATTCCCCCGCCGAACTGAGGTGTTGGTAATTGCCGCTGACCTGCGCACCGTTATCCGGGCGATCGGATTGTATTCCAGCCGACATTCCCCAACTGTTTCGTTCATCCAGGGTATCGTTCCACGACATGCGGTGGGTGGTAGTATTACTGTTGTTCTGCATGTCATAACCCAGTCGACCACTTTCCCCAATCGGTAAGGAGATCGAAAAGTAAATCTGGTTGTCGCGATCTTTATCTTCATAATGGGTGGTGTTGAACGAGGTCGAGACAGAAATATCTTTCCAGTCGCCAATGTCGACGTTAAAACCGGCGGTAATGTTGGCCGTGGTGGAGGTATCCGCATTCCACCAGCTCTGATGCAGGATGTTGGCGTAGAGATTAAGATTCAGCGGAGTAATAGGCTGACCGAAGGAGAGGCTGATGGTTTGCTTTTCATCCTGCGCGTCGGCGTCATTGTATTTGTGATCAATGTAGTTAGCGTAGCTGTGAAAATGGCGATCGGAGAAGCGATAGGCTGCCAATGAGATGGTGCTGTTGGTCGCATCAACCTGTTTGCTGTAGTTAAAGCGGTAGCTGTAACCCTGCTCATCCTGTTGGGTATCAAAATGGCTGTCGGCCCAGGTCACGTCAAACGACAGCGCCCCCAGCCAGAGCATATTTTGCCCAATACCCAGCGCGCCGGAACGATAGTCATCGCCTGCGAGAAGCATGCCGCCATATAGTGAAGTGTTGGAGAGCATCCCCCAGGAGACTTCATGGCTAATGAAGGTTTCATCCTCGGTGTGGTGCGACATAGAGGAACGCGGGCGACCGGCAGCCAGTTTATAGCGCACCTGGCCCTGACGCGTCAGGAACGGGGTAGAGGCCGCTGAAACCTGGAAGTTATTCACCCGTCCATCTTCTTCGCTCACTTTGACATCCAGTGTACCTTGTACTGACTGATTCAGGTCATCAATAATAAATGGGCCAGGCGGGACTTTTTTCTGGTAAATCACGCGACCAGAATGGCTTATCGTGACCGTGGCGTTAGTCTGTGCGATGCCGCTGATTTGCGGCGCGTAGCCGCGTAACTCCCAGGGGAGCATTCGATCGTCGCTGGCTAACGCCGCACCGGTATAGGAGAAACCATCAAAAATGTTAGAGCTAAAATCGGTTTCGCCCAGGGTTAATCGGGAACCTATTTGCGGTAACGGGCGGAACAGGTAGGTCCGTGAAATCGCCCCGGATTGTTCACGGTTGTCGCCGCTATCGGACTGGCTAAGCTGATAATCGCTGCGCAGACGCCATGCCCCGGCGTTGAGGCCCGTGGTGCCATAGGCGTTCAGGTTGTTGCTGCTGCTGCCGCTTTGTGGGCGATAAGTGCTGGCAAACAGGTTGTAATCCATCAGGAAGCCAGGAATACCGTTATTCCACGTAGAGGGTGGCGTCCAGTTTTCTGAATGCCACGCCAGCCATGCCTGCGGGATTGTAATATTGAGCTGTTGATTTGCCTGATCGAAAGTAAAGATGATTTCAGGGAAGACACTAAAATCGACACATTCTTTTATTGCAGGTAATTTTTTACGAAAGTCAGATTTAAGTCCGAAGAGTTCGATCAGCGATTCATTGATACAAGGAATAATTTTATCGCCAGATTTTTGCCAGCGAATTTGTTGCCCATTACTGATTTTATTATTATTAACCGTAACACTAACAAAGTAATCGCCGGGAGCTACGACGCCTTTTTGATTGAGCAACGAAATATCAACGCTATCCCGAATCGACTTATCGAGAACGTTAAGGTTAAATTCAGCTGCCAGCGCAGGAGGGGTTACCATTGCCAGACAGGAAAGAACAGAGAGTCGATAAATATTCACGGCATCCATACCTGAACAATATTCGCAAAAGGCGGCTAATCAGCCGCCTTAAAAAGGATTATTGGTAATCCAGAACGTAAGTTGCGTTAGCAGTAACGGCCCCCGGGGTAACCGAAACTGCGTTATCCATCTGTTCCATCCAGGCAAAGAAGTTTAATGTTTGTTCTGTTGAACTTGCCAATAAGTCAATTGTTGGCGTTTCTGTTCCCAATACAACAAATGATTCATCTTTGTTCATGAGACGTACGCCAACGCCGGTAGCCTCGCCAGCACTGATGTTACTAAGGAGCGGCGTTGCACCTGTCGTTTTAGCCGTGCTGTCGAAGGTCACGCCTACCTTTGAGACCACGCCACCGTTGCCATCATCCCAGCCTGCAATATCACAGTTGATTAAGCGAATATTGACAGGTTTTTTCTCGCTATGATGTTCTCGATTTATGTGGGATGTGGTTACTTCACCCAGGTCAATGTTCATATCAAGGTCATCAGGGTGAATTTCACAAGGTGCTTCAATAACTTCACCTTTAAAGTGGATTTCACCAGATCCTTCATCTGCAGCAAAAACAGGTGAAGCGAATAGTAGAGATACGGCCAGGGCGGCCAGTGTTTTTTGTCCTTTAAACATACATGAATCCTTCATGGGCTATGATAAAGTATACTAATTATTCCGACAGAATAGTGGTTTTTTGTTCATGTAATAATATTAATGTTGCTACATTATGTTTGAGAGTTTTTCAAAGCCCTCGAATCATAAATAAAGTGAATTAATCCTATTACGAGTTTATTTAATTGTGGGTGCTACCCAATGTATTCTACATCGACTGGCGGAATAACGGTGGTGGTGAATGAAAAATTAGGATTTTATTTAGTTATCGGATATGTATTCTTGTAACGTGTAATTATGTATTTGTGTCCGATTACGTTTTTTTGTCGATAGACATAACTAACGAACAAAAAAAAGCCCGCCAGATATTAAGGCGGGCTAAACGATATATGGTTCAAATCAGATAATTAATGTTTAACATCTGATTTAAAGTCTCGTTTTTCATAGCCGGTGTACAACTGGCGTGGACGGGCGATCTTCATGCCGTCACTGTGCATTTCGCTCCAGTGAGCGATCCAGCCAACGGTACGGGCCATTGCGAAAATGACGGTGAACATGGAAGACGGAATACCCATCGCTTTCAGGATGATACCAGAGTAGAAATCGACGTTCGGGTATAGTTTCTTCTCGATAAAGTACGGGTCGTTCAGCGCGATGTTTTCCAGCTCCATAGCCACTTCCAGCAGGTCATCTTTGGTACCCAGCTCTTTCAGCACTTCATGGCAGGTTTCACGCATTACGGTGGCGCGCGGGTCGTAGTTTTTGTACACGCGGTGACCGAAGCCCATCAGGCGGAAAGAGTCATTCTTGTCTTTCGCACGGCGAACGAATTCCGGAATGTGTTTAACCGAGCTTATTTCTTCCAGCATTTTCAGCGCAGCTTCGTTGGCGCCGCCGTGCGCTGGTCCCCACAGAGAGGCAATACCTGCGGCGATACAGGCGAACGGGTTAGCGCCCGAAGAGCCAGCGGTACGCACGGTAGAAGTAGAGGCATTCTGTTCGTGGTCAGCGTGCAGGATCAGAATGCGGTCCATAGCACGTTCCAGAATTGGATTGACTTCATACGGCTCGCACGGCGTGGAGAACATCATGTGCAGGAAGTTACCGGCGTAGGAGAGGTCATTACGCGGGTAAATAAACGGCTGACCGATGGAGTATTTGTAGCACATTGCTGCCATGGTCGGCATTTTCGACAGCAGACGGAACGCGGCGATTTCACGATGGCGCGGGTTATTGACGTCCAGAGAGTCATGATAAAACGCCGCCAGTGCACCGGTAATACCGCACATTACCGCCATCGGATGCGAGTCACGACGGAAAGCGTGGAACAGACGGGTGATCTGTTCGTGAATCATGGTATGACGAGTTACTGTCGTTTTGAATTCGTCGTACTGCTCCTGGGTTGGTTTCTCACCATTCAACAGGATATAGCAAACTTCCAGGTAGTTAGAATCGGTTGCCAGCTGATCAATCGGGAAGCCACGATGCAGCAAAATACCTTCATCACCATCAATAAAAGTAATTTTAGATTCGCAGGATGCGGTTGAAGTGAAACCAGGGTCAAAGGTGAATACGCCTTTTGAACCAAGCGTACGGATATCGATAACATCTTGACCTAGCGTGCCTTTCAGCACATCCAGTTCAACAGCTGTGTTCCCGTTGAGGGTGAGTTTTGCTTTTGTATCAGCCATTTAAGGTCTCCTTAGCGCCTTATTGCGTAAGACTGCCGGAACTTAAATTTGCCTTCGCACATCAACCTGGCTTTACCCGTTTGTTATTTGGCTCGCCGCTCTGTGGGAGAGAGGAAACCTGGGTACAGAGCTCTGGGCGCTTGCAGGTAAAGAATTCATTGATGACGAATAAACGGCGAATCAAGCACTTAGCAATCCGAATTATTAAACCTGTCTATCACTAATAACTGTCTCGAATGGATTGGTCAATACTTCCACACTGTTACATAAGTTAATCTTAGGTGAAATAGTGACCCCATAACTTTTACGCATTATATGCTTTTCCTGGTAATGTTTGTAACAACTTTGTTGAATGATTGTCAAATGAGATGGTTAAAAATTAAATAAATGTTGTTATCGTGACCCAGATCACTGTTCTGGATAAAACCAGACAAACTATATGTAGGTTAATTGTAATGATTTTGTGAACGGCCTATACTGCCGCCAGGTCTCCGGAACACCCTGCAATCCCGAGCCACCCAGCGTTGTAACGTGTCGTTTTCGCATCTGGAAGCAGTGTTTTGCATGACGCGCAGTTATAGAAAGGACGCTGTCTGACCCGCAAGCAGACCGGAGGAAGGAAATCCCGACGTCTCCAGGTAACAGAAAGTTATCCTCTGTACCCGTAGTCCCCAGGGAATAATAAGAACAGCATGTGGGCGTTATTCATGATAAGAAATGTGAAAAAACAAAGACCTGTTAATCTGGACCTACAGACCATCCGGTTCCCCATCACGGCGATAGCGTCCATTCTTCATCGCGTTTCCGGTGTGATTACGTTTGTTGCCGTGGGCATCCTACTGTGGCTTCTGGGCACCAGCCTCTCTTCCCCTGAAGGTTTCGAGCAAGCTTCCGCCATTATGGGCAGCTTCTTCGTCAAATTTATCATGTGGGGCATCCTTACCGCTCTGGCATATCACGTCGTCGTAGGTATTCGCCACATGATGATGGATTTTGGCTATCTGGAAGAAACATTCGAAGCGGGTAAACGCTCTGCCAAAGTCTCCTTTGTCATTACTGTCGTGCTTTCAATTCTTGCAGGAGTCCTCGTATGGTAAGCAACGCCTCCGCATTAGGACGCAATGGCGTACATGATTTCATCCTCGTTCGCGCTACTGCTATCGTCCTGACGCTTTACATCATTTATATGGTCGGTTTTTTTGCTATCAGTGGCGAACTGACATATGACGTCTGGATTGGTTTCTTTGCCTCTGCGTTCACTAAAGTCTTCACTCTGCTGGCACTGTTTTCCATTTTGATCCATGCCTGGATCGGCATGTGGCAGGTGTTGACCGACTACGTTAAACCACTGGCCGTGCGCCTGATTCTGCAACTGGTGATTGTTGTTGCACTGGTGGTTTACGTGATTTATGGATTCGTTGTGGTGTGGGGTGTGTGATGAAATTGCCAGTCAGAGAATTTGATGCAGTTGTGATTGGTGCCGGAGGCGCAGGTATGCGCGCGGCGCTGCAAATTTCCCAGAGCGGCCAGACTTGTGCGCTGCTCTCTAAAGTTTTCCCGACCCGTTCCCATACTGTTTCTGCGCAGGGCGGTATTACCGTTGCGCTGGGTAACACCCATGAAGATAACTGGGAATGGCATATGTACGACACCGTAAAAGGGTCGGACTATATCGGCGACCAGGACGCGATTGAATATATGTGTAAAACCGGGCCGGAAGCGATTCTGGAACTGGAACATATGGGCCTGCCGTTCTCGCGCCTTGATGATGGTCGTATCTATCAACGTCCGTTTGGCGGTCAGTCGAAAAACTTCGGCGGCGAGCAGGCGGCACGTACTGCGGCGGCTGCCGACCGTACTGGTCACGCACTGCTGCACACGCTTTATCAGCAGAACCTGAAAAACCACACCACTATTTTCTCCGAATGGTATGCGCTGGATCTGGTGAAAAACGCCGATGGCGCGGTGGTCGGTTGTACCGCACTGTGCATCGAAACGGGTGAAGTGGTTTACTTCAAAGCTCGCGCGACTGTGCTGGCGACTGGCGGGGCAGGGCGTATTTATCAGTCCACCACTAACGCCCACATTAACACCGGCGACGGTGTCGGCATGGCTATCCGTGCAGGCGTACCGGTGCAGGATATGGAAATGTGGCAGTTCCACCCGACCGGTATTGCCGGTGCGGGCGTACTGGTCACCGAAGGTTGCCGTGGTGAAGGTGGTTATCTGCTGAACAAACATGGCGAGCGCTTTATGGAGCGTTATGCGCCGAACGCCAAAGACCTTGCGGGGCGTGACGTGGTGGCGCGTTCCATCATGATCGAAATCCGTGAAGGTCGCGGCTGTGATGGTCCGTGGGGACCACACGCAAAACTGAAACTTGACCATCTGGGTAAAGAAGTTCTTGAATCTCGTCTGCCGGGTATCCTGGAACTCTCCCGTACCTTCGCTCACGTCGATCCGGTGAAAGAGCCGATTCCGGTTATCCCAACCTGTCACTACATGATGGGCGGTATCCCGACCAAAGTGACCGGTCAGGCGCTGACGGTGAACGAGCAGGGTGAAGATGTGGTAATCCCTGGGCTGTTCGCGGTGGGTGAAATTGCCTGCGTATCCGTACACGGCGCTAACCGTCTGGGCGGCAACTCGCTGCTGGACCTGGTGGTCTTTGGTCGCGCAGCTGGTCTGCATCTGCAAGAGTCTATTGCCGAGCAGGGCGCACTGCGCGATGCCAGCGAGTCTGATGTTGAAGCTTCTCTCGAGCGCCTGAACCGCTGGAACAACAACCGTAACGGTGAAGATCCGGTGGCGATTCGTAAAGCGCTGCAAGAATGTATGCAGCATAACTTCTCGGTCTTCCGTGAAGGTGATGCGATGGCGAAAGGGCTTGAGCAGTTGAAAGTTATCCGCGAGCGTCTGAAAAATGCCCGTCTGGATGACACTTCCAGCGAGTTCAACACCCAGCGCGTTGAGTGTCTGGAACTGGATAACCTGATGGAAACGGCGTATGCAACGGCTGTTTCTGCCAACTTCCGTACCGAAAGCCGTGGCGCGCATAGCCGCTTCGACTTCCCGGATCGTGATGATGAAAACTGGCTGTGCCACTCCCTGTATCTGCCAGAGTCGGAATCCATGACGCGCCGAAGCGTCAACATGGAACCGAAACTGCGCCCGGCATTCCCGCCGAAGATTCGTACTTACTAATGCGGAGACAGGAAAATGAGACTCGAGTTTTCAATTTATCGCTATAACCCGGATGTTGATGATGCTCCGCGTATGCAGGATTACACCCTGGAAGCGGAAGAAGGTCGTGACATGATGCTGCTGGATGCGCTTATCCAGCTGAAAGAGAAAGATCCCAGCCTGTCGTTCCGTCGCTCCTGTCGTGAAGGTGTGTGCGGTTCCGATGGTCTGAACATGAACGGTAAGAATGGTCTGGCCTGTATTACCCCAATTTCGGCACTCAACCAGCCGGGTAAGAAAATTGTAATTCGCCCGTTACCTGGTTTACCGGTTGTCCGCGATTTGGTGGTAGACATGGGACAATTCTATGCGCAATATGAGAAAATCAAGCCTTACCTGTTGAATAATGGGCAAAATCCGCCAGCTCGCGAGCATTTGCAGATGCCTGAGCAGCGCGAAAAACTCGACGGGCTGTATGAATGTATTCTCTGCGCATGTTGTTCAACCTCTTGTCCGTCTTTCTGGTGGAATCCCGATAAGTTTATCGGTCCGGCAGGTTTGTTAGCGGCGTATCGTTTTCTGATCGATAGCCGTGATACCGAGACTGACGAGCGCCTCGACGGTTTGAGCGATGCATTCAGTGTATTCCGCTGTCACAGCATCATGAACTGCGTCAGTGTATGTCCGAAAGGGCTGAACCCGACGCGCGCCATCGGCCATATCAAGTCGATGTTGTTGCAACGTAATGCGTAAACCGTAGGCCTGATAAGACGCGCAAGCGTCACATCAGGCAACCAGTGCCGGATGCGGCGTGAACGCCTTATCCGGCCTACAAGTCATTACCCGTAGGCCTGATAAGCGCAGCGCATCAGGCGTAACAAAGAAATGCAGGAAATCTTTAAAAACTGCCCCTGACACTAAGACAGTTTTTAAAGGTTCCTTCGCGAGCCACTACGTAGACAAGAGCTCGCAAGTGAACCCCGGCACGCACATCTGATGTGAAATGTGCGTGGTAGTATCCACGGCGAAGTAAGCATAAAAAAGATGCTTAAGGGATCACGATGCAGAACAGCGCTTTGAAAGCCTGGTTGGACTCTTCTTACCTCTCTGGCGCAAACCAGAGCTGGATAGAACAGCTCTATGAAGACTTCTTAACCGATCCTGACTCGGTTGACGCTAACTGGCGTTCGACGTTCCAGCAGTTACCTGGTACGGGAGTCAAACCGGATCAATTCCACTCTCAAACGCGTGAATATTTCCGCCGCCTGGCGAAAGACGCTTCACGTTACTCTTCAACGATCTCCGACCCTGACACCAATGTGAAGCAGGTTAAAGTCCTGCAGCTCATTAACGCATACCGCTTCCGTGGTCACCAGCATGCGAATCTCGATCCGCTGGGACTGTGGCAGCAAGATAAAGTGGCCGATCTGGATCCGTCTTTCCACGATCTGACCGAAGCAGACTTCCAGGAGACTTTCAACGTTGGTTCATTTGCCAGCGGCAAAGAGACCATGAAACTCGGCGAGCTGCTGGAAGCCCTCAAGCAAACCTACTGCGGCCCGATTGGTGCCGAGTATATGCACATTACCAGCACCGAAGAAAAACGCTGGATCCAACAGCGTATCGAGTCTGGTCGCGCGACTTTCAATAGCGAAGAGAAAAAACGCTTCTTAAGCGAACTGACCGCCGCTGAAGGTCTTGAACGTTACCTCGGCGCAAAATTCCCTGGCGCAAAACGCTTCTCGCTGGAAGGCGGTGATGCGTTAATCCCGATGCTTAAAGAGATGATCCGCCACGCTGGCAACAGCGGCACCCGGGAAGTGGTTCTCGGGATGGCGCACCGTGGTCGTCTGAACGTGCTGGTGAACGTGCTGGGTAAAAAACCGCAAGACTTGTTCGACGAGTTTGCCGGTAAACATAAAGAACACCTCGGCACGGGTGACGTGAAATACCACATGGGCTTCTCGTCTGACTTCCAGACCGATGGCGGCCTGGTGCACCTGGCGCTGGCGTTTAACCCGTCTCACCTTGAGATTGTAAGCCCGGTAGTTATCGGCTCTGTTCGTGCCCGTCTGGACAGACTTGATGAGCCGAGCAGCAACAAAGTGCTGCCAATCACCATCCACGGTGACGCCGCAGTGACCGGGCAGGGCGTGGTTCAGGAAACCCTGAACATGTCGAAAGCGCGTGGTTATGAAGTTGGCGGTACGGTACGTATCGTTATCAACAACCAGGTTGGTTTCACCACCTCTAATCCGCTGGATGCCCGTTCTACACCGTACTGTACTGATATCGGTAAGATGGTTCAGGCACCGATTTTCCACGTTAACGCGGATGATCCGGAAGCCGTTGCCTTTGTGACCCGTCTGGCGCTCGATTTCCGTAACACCTTTAAACGTGATGTCTTCATCGACCTGGTGTGCTACCGCCGTCACGGCCACAACGAAGCCGACGAGCCGAGCGCAACCCAGCCGCTGATGTATCAGAAAATCAAAAAACATCCGACGCCGCGCAAAATCTATGCTGACAAGCTGGAGCAGGAAAAAGTGGCGACGCTGGAAGATGCCACCGAGATGGTTAACCTGTACCGCGATGCGCTGGATGCTGGCGATTGCGTAGTGGCAGAGTGGCGTCCGATGAACATGCACTCTTTCACCTGGTCGCCGTATCTCAACCACGAATGGGACGAAGAGTACCCGAACAAAGTTGAGATGAAGCGCCTGCAGGAACTGGCTAAACGCATCAGTACGGTGCCGGAAGCGGTTGAAATGCAGTCTCGCGTTGCCAAGATTTATGGCGATCGCCAGGCGATGGCTGCCGGTGAGAAACTGTTCGACTGGGGCGGCGCGGAAAACCTCGCTTACGCCACGCTGGTTGACGAAGGCATTCCGGTTCGCCTGTCGGGTGAAGACTCCGGTCGCGGTACATTCTTCCACCGCCACGCGGTGATCCACAACCAGTCTAACGGTTCCACTTACACGCCGCTGCAACACATCCATAACGGCCAGGGCGCGTTCCGTGTCTGGGACTCCGTACTGTCTGAAGAAGCCGTGCTGGCGTTTGAATACGGTTATGCCACCGCAGAACCACGCACTCTGACTATCTGGGAAGCGCAGTTCGGTGACTTCGCCAACGGTGCTCAGGTGGTTATCGACCAGTTCATCTCCTCTGGCGAGCAGAAATGGGGCCGGATGTGTGGTCTGGTGATGTTGCTGCCGCACGGTTACGAAGGGCAGGGGCCGGAGCACTCCTCCGCGCGTCTGGAACGTTATCTGCAACTTTGCGCTGAGCAAAACATGCAGGTGTGCGTACCGTCTACCCCGGCACAGGTTTACCACATGCTGCGTCGTCAGGCGCTGCGCGGGATGCGTCGTCCGCTGGTCGTGATGTCGCCGAAATCCCTGCTGCGTCATCCGCTGGCGGTTTCCAGCCTCGAAGAACTGGCGAACGGCACCTTCCTGCCAGCCATCGGTGAAATCGACGAGCTTGATCCGAAGGGCGTGAAGCGCGTAGTGATGTGTTCTGGTAAGGTTTATTACGACCTGCTGGAACAACGTCGTAAGAACAATCAACACGATGTCGCCATTGTGCGTATCGAGCAACTCTACCCGTTCCCGCATAAAGCGATGCAGGAAGTGTTGCAGCAGTTTGCTCACGTCAAGGATTTTGTCTGGTGCCAGGAAGAGCCGCTCAACCAGGGCGCATGGTACTGCAGCCAGCATCATTTCCGTGAAGTGATTCCGTTTGGGGCTTCTCTGCGTTATGCAGGCCGCCCGGCCTCCGCCTCTCCGGCGGTAGGGTATATGTCCGTTCACCAGAAACAGCAACAAGATCTGGTTAATGACGCGCTGAACGTCGAATAAATAAAGGATACACAATGAGTAGCGTAGATATTCTGGTCCCTGACCTGCCTGAATCCGTAGCCGATGCCACCGTCGCAACCTGGCATAAAAAACCCGGCGACGCAGTCGTACGTGATGAAGTGCTGGTAGAAATCGAAACTGACAAAGTGGTACTGGAAGTACCGGCATCAGCAGACGGCATTCTGGATGCGGTTCTGGAAGATGAAGGTACAACGGTAACGTCTCGTCAGATCCTTGGTCGCCTGCGTGAAGGCAACAGCGCCGGTAAAGAAACCAGCGCCAAATCTGAAGAGAAAGCGTCCACTCCGGCGCAACGCCAGCAGGCGTCTCTGGAAGAGCAAAACAACGATGCGTTAAGCCCGGCGATCCGTCGCCTGCTGGCTGAACACAACCTCGACGCCAGCGCCATTAAAGGCACCGGTGTGGGTGGTCGTCTGACCCGTGAAGATGTGGAAAAACATCTGGCGAAAGCTCCGGCGAAAGAGTCTGCTCCGGCAGCGGCTGCTTCGGCGGCGCAACCGGCTCTGGCTGCACGTAGCGAAAAACGTGTCCCGATGACTCGCCTGCGTAAGCGTGTGGCAGAGCGTCTGCTGGAAGCGAAAAACTCCACCGCCATGCTGACCACGTTCAACGAAGTCAACATGAAGCCGATTATGGATCTGCGTAAGCAGTACGGTGAAGCGTTTGAAAAACGCCACGGCATCCGTCTGGGCTTTATGTCCTTCTACGTGAAAGCGGTGGTTGAAGCCCTGAAACGTTACCCGGAAGTGAATGCTTCTATCGACGGCGATGACGTGGTTTACCACAACTATTTCGACGTCAGCATGGCGGTTTCTACGCCGCGCGGCCTGGTGACGCCGGTTCTGCGTGATGTCGATACCCTCGGCATGGCAGACATCGAGAAGAAAATCAAAGAGCTGGCTGTTAAAGGCCGTGACGGCAAGCTGACGGTTGAAGATCTGACCGGTGGTAACTTCACCATCACCAACGGTGGTGTGTTCGGTTCTCTGATGTCTACGCCGATCATCAACCCGCCGCAGAGCGCAATTCTGGGTATGCACGCTATCAAAGATCGTCCGATGGCTGTGAATGGTCAGGTTGAGATCCTGCCGATGATGTACCTGGCGCTGTCCTACGATCACCGTCTGATCGATGGTCGCGAATCCGTGGGCTTCCTGGTAACGATCAAAGAGTTGCTGGAAGATCCGACGCGTCTGCTGCTGGACGTGTAGTAGTTTAAGTTTCACCTGCACTGTAGACCGGATAAGACATTATCGCCTTCTCCGGCAATTGAAGCCTGATGCGACGCTTAACGCGTCTTATCAGGCCTACGGGAAGCACCGATGTAGGTCGGATAAGGCGCTCGCGCCGCATCCGGCACGCGAAGCCTGATGCGACGCTTAACGCGTCTTATCAGGCCTACGGGAAGCACCGATGTAGGTCGGATAAGGCGCTCGCGCCGCATCCGACAAGCGATGCCAGATGCGATGCTTACGCGTCTTATCAGGCCTACGGGTGACCGACAATACCCGGGAGCGATACGAAATATTCGGTCTACGGTTTAAAAGATAACGATTACTGAAGGATGGACAGAACACATGAACTTACATGAATATCAGGCAAAACAACTGTTTGCCCGCTATGGCTTACCAGCACCGGTGGGTTATGCCTGTACTACTCCGCGCGAAGCAGAAGAAGCCGCTTCAAAAATCGGTGCCGGTCCGTGGGTAGTAAAATGTCAGGTTCACGCTGGTGGCCGCGGTAAAGCGGGCGGTGTGAAAGTTGTAAATAGCAAAGAAGACATCCGTGCTTTTGCAGAAAACTGGCTGGGCAAGCGTCTGGTAACGTATCAAACAGATGCCAATGGCCAACCGGTTAACCAGATTCTGGTTGAAGCGGCGACCGATATCGCTAAAGAGCTGTATCTCGGTGCCGTTGTAGACCGTAGTTCACGTCGCGTGGTCTTTATGGCCTCCACCGAAGGCGGCGTGGAAATCGAAAAAGTGGCGGAAGAAACTCCGCACCTGATCCACAAAGTTGCGCTTGATCCGCTGACTGGCCCGATGCCGTATCAGGGACGCGAGCTGGCGTTCAAACTGGGTCTGGAAGGTAAACTGGTTCAGCAGTTCACCAAAATCTTCATGGGCCTGGCGACCATTTTCCTGGAGCGCGACCTGGCGCTGATCGAAATCAACCCGCTGGTCATCACTAAACAGGGCGATCTGGTCTGTCTCGACGGCAAACTGGGTGCTGATGGCAACGCACTGTTCCGCCAGCCTGATCTGCGCGAAATGCGCGACCAGTCGCAGGAAGATCCGCGTGAAGCACAGGCTGCACAGTGGGAACTGAACTACGTTGCGCTGGACGGTAACATCGGTTGTATGGTTAACGGCGCAGGTCTGGCGATGGGTACGATGGACATCGTTAAACTGCACGGCGGCGAACCAGCTAACTTCCTGGACGTTGGCGGCGGCGCAACCAAAGAACGTGTAACCGAAGCGTTCAAAATCATCCTCTCTGACGACAAAGTGAAAGCCGTTCTGGTTAACATCTTCGGCGGTATCGTTCGTTGCGACCTGATCGCTGACGGTATCATCGGCGCGGTAGCGGAAGTGGGTGTTAACGTACCGGTCGTGGTACGTCTGGAAGGTAACAACGCCGAACTCGGCGCGAAGAAACTGGCTGACAGCGGCCTGAATATTATTGCAGCAAAAGGTCTGACGGATGCAGCTCAGCAGGTTGTTGCCGCAGTGGAGGGGAAATAATGTCCATTTTAATTGATAAAAACACCAAGGTTATCTGCCAGGGCTTTACCGGTAGCCAGGGGACTTTCCACTCTGAACAGGCCATTGCATATGGCACCAAAATGGTTGGTGGCGTAACTCCAGGTAAAGGCGGTACTACCCACCTCGGCCTGCCGGTGTTCAACACCGTGCGTGAAGCCGTTGCTGCTACTGGCGCTACCGCTTCTGTTATCTACGTACCAGCACCGTTCTGCAAAGACTCCATTCTGGAAGCTATTGATGCAGGCATCAAACTGATTATCACCATCACTGAAGGCATCCCGACGCTGGATATGCTGACCGTGAAAGTGAAGCTCGATGAAGCAGGCGTTCGTATGATCGGCCCGAACTGCCCAGGCGTTATCACTCCGGGTGAATGCAAAATCGGTATCCAGCCGGGTCACATTCACAAACCAGGTAAAGTGGGTATCGTTTCCCGTTCCGGTACGCTGACCTACGAAGCGGTTAAACAGACCACGGATTACGGTTTCGGTCAGTCGACCTGTGTTGGTATCGGTGGTGATCCGATCCCTGGCTCTAACTTTATCGACATTCTCGAAATGTTCGAAAAAGATCCGCAGACCGAAGCGATCGTGATGATCGGTGAGATCGGCGGTAGCGCTGAAGAAGAAGCTGCTGCGTACATCAAAGAGCATGTTACCAAGCCAGTTGTGGGTTACATCGCTGGTGTGACTGCGCCGAAAGGCAAACGTATGGGGCACGCAGGTGCCATCATCGCTGGTGGTAAAGGGACTGCGGATGAGAAATTCGCTGCCCTGGAAGCCGCAGGCGTGAAAACCGTTCGTAGCCTGGCGGATATCGGTGAAGCACTGAAAACTGTTCTGAAATAAATATTTGTAATAAGAAATAGCCCTCGCCGCTTCCCTCTACAGGAATGGCGAAGGGCTGTCGGTTTCGACATGGTTGGCCATCGTATGATGGCCTTTTTTTTGCCTTAAACGTTAACCATGGTCGAAATCTGACCGCAGGCTGCGTCCCGCTCCGTGACTGCATGACCACAGCCACTGCGGATTGCCGCAACCGACCGCAAGCCACGAATAAGAACGACGGCGTATACCATTGCTGAATCAGTACACGCTCTGCATGATGCTGAAGAGGTCATAACCGTACAAATCAACAGTTCCGATGACAACCCAGCAACCGTGCTGAATGCTGACAAGGCGTATCAGGACTCCATTCAGGTCGCGCAATATTTTGTTAAAGATGGCGCAATCAGCGGCGGGATCTTCCCGACGGCGAACTTCGAATCGTTACCTGTTGCGCTTGTCACTTAGCGTCTGACCGTGGCGTTGGTACATGTTTCGCATAACAGTATGCGTCGCTCGCTGCACCTGGAGGATGAGCACTTTACCGGTTTAACGCGCTTCCTGTCGGCACCCGGTAATAAAGGTCACGGCTTCGGTTCGCTGCATATTCCGTTTGTCGACCAGGATCGGGTCTTTACCCTAGGTATTGCAGCTTCGCAAAAATTCTTAGAAGGATATGCTATAAATCAAAAATAAAATCTTTGTAGATTGTTTATCATAGTATCCATAGATATGATAATTGCTATCAATTTAATAATCTTCACTTAACTTGAATCATAATAATCCGAAGGGCGCTTTGCTTTTCGGATTATTATTATCTGATTGAGATAATTGTCACGTCGGGCTTGCTGGGTTATAAATATTGATCATGATTTTTATAAAATAGTTATTGCTGCTTTGGTTGCCATTATTTAGCAATAAGTAAGGTTTTTTTTGATGGTTTAAACTATTTTTAAGGGACGGCATTATGAGAGGAAAACTACCCAAAACGGAACTGTTGGTAACTTTTGAGGTAGTCGCACGCCATGAAAGTTATACCAGAGCGGCAGAGGAGTTAGCTTTAACTCAAAGCGCAGTATTCAGGCAAGTTAGCGCACTGGAAGATTTTTTACATATATCATTATTTGCTCATTCTAAAAAAAGAATATTTCTTAATGATGCCGGAAAGCATTATCTGGGAATTGTTAAAGAAACATTGAATAAGCTTGAACGTGACACAAATACAATCATGACCTGGCAGCCTACGGTTCAGGTTATTGAGCTTGCTGTCAATCCTACTTTCAGCACGCACTGGTTGATCCCCAATTTACGTGAGTTCAATAAATTGTATCCCGATATTATTGTCAATATTCACTCATTAGCTAATAACGGAGATTTTCTTAATCGGGAATACGATGCCGTCATTATGCGCGAAAATTTTTGCGTGCCCTGGTCGGAGGTAGAATATCTCTTTGAGGAAGAGATTCTGCCGGTATGTAGTGGCAGTTTACTTTCACTTCCTGACCAAAAAATGTCTGTTGCAGAGCTATTAAGTGAACTACCACTGCTGCATCAAAGCACCCGTATTACTGGCTGGGAAGAGTGGTTTGCATTGTCTGGTGTTAGTAGTCCATTGGTAAATAACGGGCCACGTTTTGATTTACTTTCAATGCTGATTGCCGCCGTGCGATCTAATCTCGGTGTGGCGCTCCTTCCTCGGTTTGCAATTCAACACGATTTAGATAGCGGTGACATGGTGATTCCGTGTGATGTGCCTATTCGTACCGGCAATCGCTTTATTATGACATGGCGGGAAGAGAAGGCTGATTATCCGCACTTACAACTTTTTCGTGAGTGGTTGCTGGCAAAATCGGTCGTACCGGAGGAGATGTAAAACCTGCGCCTGGCGAGATGCCAGGCGCAGTCATTACCAGTCGATACCAGGCTGTGCCTGAATACCGTTATCAAAAGCATGCTTGACGGGGTGGATTTCGCTTACCGTATCCGCCATTTTTACTATCCCACTATGGCAACCGCGTCCGGTGACAATGACATTTTGCTGTGCCGGGCGATTTTGTAGCGAAGCGATCACTTCTTCGGTATCCAGATAATGGTAAGCCAGCATGTAGGTCAGCTCATCGAGCACCACTAAATCGTAACGCTCATCAGCCAGCATCCGCTTCCATTCACTTTCCTTAATGCCCGGCGGGGCAATCGGCGCAGTGGTGTTGCTGCTCAAACTGGCTAAAGAAATTGTTGCCTTTATCATCCACCAGAATGAACGCGGGCAAGTTTTCAACCTCCATCATCCATACTGCTTCCATGCCTAACTCTGGATATTCCAGGCAATGCAGGCTTTTGACATATTCTTGTGCCAGTAATGCTGCCGCACCACCGATACTTCCCAGATTAAAGCCGCCATGTTTGTGACAGGCATCGGTAACCTGCTGGCTGCGGTTGCCCTTCGATAACATCACCAGACTGCCGCCAGCCGCCTGGAAGGCGTCGACATAACCGTCCATTCGACCGCCCGTGGTTGGCCCAAGAGAACCACAGGCCATATTTTCCGGTGTTTTCGCGGGGCCTGCGTAATAGACGATGTGATGCTTCAGGTAATCTGGTAACGGTTCGCCGTTATCCAGTCGTTCTTTTATTTTGGCGTGGGCGATATCACGCGCCACTACGATGGGGCCGCTTAACGACACACGGGTGCCGATCGGTAATGTGGCGAGATCCTGCATTACCTCACGCAATGGACGATTTAGATCAATCTGTACGTTATGCGTGTGATTGTCTTCCCGCATTGAGGCTGGAATATATTGCCCCGGATTATGTTCGAGTTTTTCCAGCCAGATGCCGTGCTTGTTAATTTTGGCTTTAATATTACGATCGGCGGAACAGGAGAGCGCCATAGCAATTGGGCAGGAGCCGCCGTGGCGCGGTAGACGAATAACACGAATATCATGAGCGAAATATTTGCCACCAAACTGAGCACCAATACCAAATTGTTGGCTGGCGTCGAGCAAGGTTTTTTCCAGCTCAACATCGCGGAAGGCTTGTCCCTGCTCGTTTCCGCTGGTGGGCAGATTATCGTAGTATTTTGTCGACGCTAGTTTGGCGACTTTTAACGCCTGATCGGCAGAAAGTCCCCCGACGACAAAGGCGATGTGGTAGGGCGGACAAGCAGCGGTGCCCAACGATTTCATTTTCTCGATTAAAAACGCAGTCAGTTTTTCTGGTTGCAGGAGAGATTTAGTTTCCTGGTAAAGCGCGGCTTTATTGGCGGAGCCACCCCCTTTATTGACACACAGAAAATGGTACTCGTCGCCGGGGACGGCGCTGATATCAATCTGCGCCGGAAGATTGGTCTGTGTATTGACTTCGGTATACATATCCAGCGGCGCATTTTGTGAAAAGCGCAGATTATTTTCCTGGAAAGTGGTGTAAATACCTTTGCTTAAGGCTTCGGCGTCATTGCCTCCGGTCCAGATGTGTTGCCCTTTACTGGCGACAATGGTGGCGGTGCCAGTGTCCTGGCAGTTGGGTAATATTCCTTTTGCTGAGACTTCGGCATTGCGCAGTAGCTGCAAGGCCACATATCTGTCATTACTGCTGGCCTGCGGATCGTTCAGAATGCTGGCGACTTGTTGCAGGTGAGCGGGACGTAAGAAAAAAGAGGCCTCATAAAATGCCTCCCGGGCAAGCAACGTTAATGCTTCTGGGGCGACTTTTATCACCTCTTCGCCGTCTATTTCCGTTACTGTAATATATTGTTCGCTGATTAATTTATATTCCGTTGCGTCTTTATATTGTAAAAACGGTTCTTGCCAGATAAATGGTTTGGACATGATGTGTTCTCACATTGTGGTTATTTTTACCGAATAATTAGGCAGGTCGTTTTTCCAGCAGAGATTCGGTATTGACTTAAGTATTTTTTGTTTAATTACGTGTGATTGTTATATGGTTTTTAGAGGGCATAGACCACCAGTTATTCCAGTTGTGATAATGCTGGTGCGCTTCGTAATCTATTTTATTGATATGTTTAGATAAATGCACCTGAGATAAAAATCTGTGCAGGTACATTTATGGGATTGATAATCTAAACAGTATTAATTATTAGATGTCAAAATGAATGCTTAATAAAGGTGCGTGCTGCTGCGCACCATAAACATCATTATCGCCCACATTTCCCGAGATAATATCTCGTGGCATGACGATTTTTACGGCATTAGAAGGATCAAACCAGACAATACGATGAATAAAGTCAGGTTCAACATGATATAAGCGAGCTACCAGTTCTGGGGTTAATTGCCCGGATGATTTAACGCGCTCATAGTTTTCTTTCGTTTTAAATAAAATATCTAACACCAGTTCGTACGGCCCGGCATTTTTCGAGCGGATAACCTGTGCCAGTGAGACAATAGACTGTTTCATGCCTGAACTCCTTCTGGCGTCACCTGTTCCATATGGAAATCAAAACGCAGTGCGTCGTTGGCTTCAATCAGGTGATAGATAGAAAACTCGTATACGGGTCCACTCTGGATATCAGAAGGGGAGAACGGGAACGCCAGGTTACCCGCCG
This sequence comes from Escherichia sp. E1V33, assembly GCF_004211955.1. Classification (GTDB taxonomy): domain Bacteria; phylum Pseudomonadota; class Gammaproteobacteria; order Enterobacterales; family Enterobacteriaceae; genus Escherichia. The sequence goes on along the minus strand of NZ_RHJI01000006.1, from coordinate 47,611 downwards.
TGGCGATGCGATTTTCATAGCCATAGTGCAACATAGTGGAGCGCACCAGTGAGCAAACACTGTTGGCGATTTCTTGCGTCGGCGCGACCACATCCAGGACGATCCCCAGTTCATGTCCGGCAGTTTCCATGGGCTCGTGGTCGCCCATGACACCATTTTTACCGTACAGGTGGAATGTCATTCGAATGCTGTCATCGGTCAGCGACAGGTTGCGTGTTACGCTGGCTTTGACCTCTTCAATGATTTTGTCGATCCCGGCGATCATGATTGGGTCGCGAGTGCCGGCGATGGTCAGGCAGCGGAAGCCCACCTGCCGCGCGCCTTCCAGCTTCAGGGCATATGGCGTTTCTTCATGCTCAGAACCGCTGACATAAACTTCACCGTCGTTCACTGCTTTGAAGGTGCAGCTTTTCAGATTCAGAACACCGCCTGGTCCCGGCAGGAAGTACGGGTCCGATTTCTCATACAGCGTGTGTGCGGCTGCAGATGTTTCGGTGAACTTACGCTGCGGATTGAACGTCTTCAGCGTGAAGCCATTATCGTCGATGATGCCCATTGCACAGTCAGAGCCGGAACCTGGCGTAGCGGCAATTGCTGCGCATTCGAGGATTTTCCCACAGTGCAGCGCCAGCCCTTCGTCAAAGCCTTGCATGATTGGTAGTGCGGCAAAGCAGGCCGGATCATAAGCCCGGCCGCCCAGCACCACCTGTGCGCCTTCTTTCAGCGCCCGTTGGAAGGGTTCGATGCCCATTTGCGCGACGATATAGGTACTTTCGTCAATCGCGTCGTGCGTTAACGGCGGGACAAAATCCAGCGCCGTTATTTTGCCGTTATCCAGTGCCTGGTGGACAATGGCTTTGTCAACGTCCGTCGGGATCAGCGCCATCGAGAATGAAAGTTTTTCCTCTTGCGCAATCTCGTGAATAATTTGACGACACCACTCCAAATGCGGGGCAGCGCCAGAACCACCGGCCGTCCCGATCACCACCGGAATATTATTTCGCACGCCTGCGGTGATCATATAGCGCAGGTCGCGTTTAACTCCTGCGCGGTCGGTAAAGGGCTTACCCGCCCCCAGATAGTGCGGGCCAGGATCGGAAGAACCGGCATCAACGGCGATCAGGTCGGGAGATTCCGCCATCGCTTTGCGGAAGCTCTCTTCAGGGAAGCCATAACCGAGGATCGCAGTAGGTGATAAGACTTTAAAAGAACGAGCCATCAGTTAGTCCTTAGCCAGCATCAGCGCGATAGTACGATTCATTTCGTTGAACACGATGTCGAGGCCTTCGTCAAATCCCATCCCCGGTTTCACCAACATCCGCATGGGACGCGCGGCAAGGGCTACGTGGACACAAGTTCGGGCGCTGACATCGGTTTCGTTACAGGTGCCTCCCTGATAGGCCTCCATTCCGTGGCTGTTGCAGTACAGAACCGCATCGACGATGTTGTGAATACTGCCCAGATCAGGCGTTTTGATTTGCACCATGTGGCAACTGGCTGCATCAGTGAAATCAACGATATCCTGGTAGGTGTTACACCATTCGTCGGCGACAATTTTCACGCCGGAACCGAGGCGTGTCAGCTCTTTGGTGATGGCAGTCAACAGGCGAATTTGGTCAGGTTTGTTACCGGCATCGACCGGACCTTCAATGTACAGCGGCAGACCTTGTGTTTCTTCTTCCAGGCTGGCGATATATTGCGCACAGCGAACGGGATCCATGTCAAAGATCAGACCAATGGTGCCGTATACATCGATGTGCAGGGTAGGGTGGTAGCGAGTGCTGGTGCGCTTGCTCAGAATGCGATCCGACAGCCAGCGGATATATTCGCGCAGTTTTTCGCCCTGAAAGCCCAGCTTCTCTTCGACGTTATTAATCAGTGCATGGGGCAGCACGTCGATCCCTTTGAGGATCATTTTATCGACGGCGATATACCGATCGTCGCCGCTCTGACCAAATAAAGGAATGGATTTCGCCACGCGCGGTAACTGCCATTCATCGCAAACTACTTCAGTTTTCAGACGGCCCGTTGCCAGCGCGGTAGCATCAAGCAGTGCCTGTGATAATCCATAGCGCACGGCGGTATGCAGCAAGTTGCCGTCAATACGCAGCTTGTCGAAAAAACGGGCGTTCGGCACAAACGCATCCACATCGCGGCCTTCCAGTAACGGTTTGATATGGTCATTAAGGAACGGAACAAAATGCTCTGCGAGAAACAGCGGATCGCGACCGCCAGCCCCGGAGTACTGTACCGCAGCACAATCACCAACCGCGACCGCGCCATTTTCCAGAATCAACTGAACTGAAACGCACTCCCCAGCCTGACGTACTGCGCTAAAACCAGACGTAACCGGCTCCCCGGTATAAAAAAATCCGTCGTGGCCCGCTCCGTTTTTTATCGCCTGCTGGTCATCGAAATAGAATGAGGAGTAGCCAGCGGTGAACAGGGCCTGTTTTATTTTCATTATGGTCTTCCTATTAATTTACTGTGGGATACAGCATTGATGTCATCTACAACCATCTGGAATGTCGGTTGACGTCCTTCAAAGCGCGCGCGTTCGGCAACGTAATCGTGGTGAAGGTCGAGAATGTCTTTTGGCAATGGAACGGCGCCGGCTTCCAGCACACGTATCGCGCCGGTGTTGTCGCGGACCGGAAGAATTTTGCCCGCGTTGCAGGCGGCTGGCGCAAACGGCACATCCAGTACGCCCGCTTCAAATGCCAGCACCGTACCGCGCGCGATATCCCCATTCCCCAGTTCGAACACTTTATTCAGCACGGCGCGCACTTCACTCTTAATCAACTCGACTTCCAGTTCCACCGCAGGACACGGCGGGAATTTCTGATCGCTAACCATATTGAGCATTTGGCGGGAGGCTTTCAGTCCCTGCACGTTGGCGGCAGCGGTAGGGATGCCCCAGGCTTCATGCGGGCTCTTGGTGATCACTTTGGTTGCGCCCGACATTCCGGCAACCGCCGCGCCCCAGGAGATAATCGCGAACGCTTTTGACTCATCTTCCGGGAAACCGCCCATCCACTGGTGGAACACCGTACTTAATTCGTAATCTGCATAGCCATGGTTCTGGAAGTATTCGTGAGCGAGTTCACGCAGAGACTGGATCGCCGCAATATCTTGCGTCAGGCTTCCAACCTGACCATAACCGACGGTGATAGATTTCACGCCCTGTTCCAGCGCCAGCAAGCCTTCGATTATCGCAATAGAGTGCGAGATAAACGGTGGAATCAAGGTACCTGTAAGCGGGCCAAACGGTTCGCGGTTGATGCGAATGCCGTGCTCTTCAAACAGCCCCATTAAACGGTCGCAGTACTGCCAGTCGCGGATCGATTTTTCCAGCGTTACGCGTTTGGCATACGGAATATTGTAGGAAATACCACCGCCTTCATAGCTGGTGAAGCCGCTGGCCATTGAGATTTCAGCCAGCAGTCGCGCATCTGGTGTGCCGTGGCGGATCTGTAGCGGTTTTTGCAGGGTTTCAGTCAGACGACGGCATGCTGCGACGCCGTGGTTAACCACCGGTAAACCGTTCAGTTTAGAGGTTCCGGCTTCGATGGATTTTTTAATCCCTACCGCGGCTTCTTCGTAACGATTCAGACGGGTATAGGCATCGATGGTGCTCGGCAGCAGATCGCACTCATCTTGCAGTGTTTTCAGTAGTTCGATGTGTTCGTCCATCAACGCCACGCCAGCCCGCGGTTGGCTAAGCGTTTTACCTTCCAGGTCTGCTTTCAGTAGGGCAAGGGAGAAGCGTTTATGATCAGGAATGGTTTGTTGATATTTAACGCCATCTTCGAAGTTTTCAACGTCCTTGCCGGTTTCCCAGGTTTTCAGTACCTGTTGCCGCTCGGTCATGAATTCGTCATGGGTTAATTTCTTATTTCGAAGTTCCATTGATTGCTGCCTTAATTGTTATAGGGTTAAGCATTGAATACTGGTACGCGCGGCGGCCTGCGGATCTACTCTGGCGACGTTTGCCAGCAGTGGAAATAGCCCCTTTGAATCGCGGTAATATTCAAATTCGGTCGGTAAGAGAATGCGTTTGCCGTCGTCGTTTAACTCGCGGTATTTCAACCAACGATGAATATCAAACTGGCTGGCGCGCGATAACCATCCACCTGAACCAACGACTTTGCGCACGGTGGTCAGGTCGCGCCCCATCTGTAAATCGACATTGCCGACGCAGGTGCAGACCTCTTTTTTGGTGCCGGCATGACGTTCAGTGGCGTAACCTACGCACAGCCCGGCCAGCACAGAATCGAAATATTTTTCTTCTGCGTTAGTGGGTAAATGATCGGGATGTGCAACTAAATGACGGAGATAATGATAAAATGCGTCCTGCTGTGTGGGGTGCTGAGAAAAGATCACATTGACTAAGTCTTTTGCGCTTTCACCAACCACCATCGCTGAGACGCGCATTCCCAGATCGCCTTCAACAGTCCGTTTTACGAACGGTTCCGGTACGCCGTGTAAAACGGTGTCGGGTGAGAGATTATTGGCACAGGCAGAATACATATCGGTGGTTGCGCCTCCCATGTCGATCAGCATGAACTCTTTCCAACTGCTATCGACATTACTGATTGCCTTAACCAGTTCAAAAACCGTCCACGGCGTCGGCATCGGCTCTTCGCCCGTTTCATCAACAATGACATCCAGCCCTTTTCCTTTAACAATGCGTTTGAGGAAAATGTCGCAGATGGCCTGACGCGCGGCGCAAGGAGAGGGATTTTCAAGGTCAGGCAGGACGTTATCGACGATGGTCAGATCTTTATGCCCGAGGATGTCCTGTATATTGTCCTGAATGTCCCGGTTTCCGGCATAAATAATGGCGCAATCGAGTTGTGATTCCGCCAGCACACGGGCGTTATTTAGCCCGTAACTCTCTTCTCCGCCGTCGGTGCCGCCCGTGAACAAGAGGATATCGGGTGGTGACTCTTCCAGCGCCTGAATATCACGGCGGTTCAGCTTGTAGGAGTAATGTTGCGCAATTTTAGCGCCAGCAGAGTGAGCGGTTACTTTCGCGGATTCCAGGGTAATAGATGGCACTAATCCCATTGCGGCAACCGCCAGTCCACCTTTGGCTGAAGAGGAGTACTTCAATGTAACTTCGCCGCTTTTTAACAGGGGGAGGGCGTTATCTACATTTAACACCTGGTTCAGACTTGAGAAAAAACCATCGGCCAGATGATGGGTGGTGGTTGGAGTCAGAACGTGGTTAACCAGCGTTAACGCGTCCCCCTCCCGGGTAAAGAGGGCAGCTTTGGTCCACGTCGATCCAATATCGACAGAGACGATTTGCATCAGATGGCCTCTTCGAAAATACGTGTTTCAACACCATGAAGCTGGTTGATATCGTGGGCCATCAGCTGGCAGACATCTTCTAAGTCATGGCTGGGGGCGAAGACGCGGTCAAAACCCATCTCTTTGAATTTGATTTCCACGTTAGCGAAGTCATGTTTACCCACTACCAGATTACCGCCTACATAGAGCAGAATGTCGCCCAGCCCACGTTCGATGCAACGTTCACGCATGCCCAGACAGTCGATATCGCCATGTCCGTAGATAGAGGAAACCACTATCGCGTCAGCGCCAGTTTCAATGGCGGCATCAATATATTCATCCTGGCTGACCATTACGCCCAGGTTAATGACTCTGAAGTCATGGGAAGTAAAAACGCGATCCAGAACTTTATTGCCAACTGCATGGCAGTCGGCACCAATAACGCCAAGCACAAGTGTTGCTTTCTTCATGGGTAATCCTTTGTAAGACAGAGAGTAAAATAAGTTACACACGTCGTATTTATGGCCGTTTTCTGTGGCTCACGATTAATAGCACTGGAGTGTCTTTTTCCTGTCATCAGGTTTCAATTGATCTATTTTCAAAATATCTTTCGAAAAATAATTGTTTATGTGGTTGCTTTAAATATGGCAGTTATTTCAATTGTTTACATATATCGTTGCTATTGATTTTAATTTTTAAAATTATATTGATTTAATGTATTGATATATTTGTGATCAAGATCTGATTTGCTTTTTTGTAAGAGGGGCTGGTTATTAAGGCAGTCCATAAAGTTTGGTGTGCATTATTAATACAATTTGCTGCCGTCTTAACATGGAATTGTAAAGGTAATGTTTAAAGTAACAAATAGTTAATAACTCATTGGGATGGTTATTCATTGGAGCAATTAATTATCTCTAATGAAATGATTATTCTGCAGCAGTGGAACGTATTACTTAGAGCAGGCTAGTGTTCAATAACGGCCAGATATAATGCCGTTTCATCGTCTCGTCTTGCTGCTGGGTTAATAAAAATAACTTGCATATACCAACACGGGATAAACTTAGTTATTGAATCCCATGTTGTTTGATGTTGGGTTACTGAGCTGTTCGTTGAATATAAGAAGGGAAAAATACTTATATCAGATGCAATTTAGTTTAAAAATTCTCTTTCCCTTCTCTCCACAATTCTACAAAGCCATCCTTCAATGTGACTATTAGCAAAGAAACAATAACATTCCGAGGTAAAGATTGGTGCTCATAAAGACAACAATCAATTAACTTTGATAAAAATATGTTATGTAAAATGGCAACAAATTGGCTAATCTAATCAATTAGTCTTATAAAAAGTTGGCAAGGTGCCCTTGTTAAATAAAATACTGGTTTTTTATCTATATCTTTCCACAGCGATAAATATCACGCTTTAATATTTCACAATAAATTAACAATAAAATCACTAATGATCTATAGTTTACATGTAATTAACATATCTGATTGATTTTGATATAAATCAATTTTTAAATCTTGAAAAAAATCAGTAAAACGCGATAAATTGTTGTAGATCAAATTGGTGATGTGGTGACAATTTCGCTATAAATTGATCACTGTCGAAAAATGCAAATTTGCTCAATAAAAACCTGTTTATTGTAAGGATTTTGCGGCGTAATATAATTACGGGATCAATTTGGTTTATTCATTAACATATTTGTAACTTTTTATCATTGTCTTTTCCTCTTTTGATGAAATGGCAACGATAGGGGCGAGCAAATACATTTGTATTGGGGCATGCGTGTGACCCTTTCTAACGGGGTTCACTCTCGGAGTCTTCATGCGATGAGCAAGGAGTCATGATGTTAGATATAGTCGAACTGTCGCGCTTACAGTTTGCCTTGACCGCGATGTACCACTTCCTTTTTGTGCCACTGACGCTCGGTATGGCGTTCCTGCTGGCCATTATGGAAACGGTCTACGTCCTTTCCGGCAAACAGATTTATAAAGATATGACCAAGTTCTGGGGCAAGTTGTTTGGTATCAACTTCGCTCTGGGCGTGGCAACCGGTCTGACCATGGAGTTCCAGTTCGGGACTAACTGGTCTTACTATTCCCACTATGTAGGGGATATCTTCGGTGCGCCGCTGGCAATCGAAGGTCTGATGGCCTTCTTCCTCGAATCCACCTTTGTAGGTCTGTTCTTCTTCGGTTGGGATCGTCTGGGTAAAGTTCAGCATATGTGTGTCACCTGGCTGGTGGCGCTCGGTTCAAACCTGTCCGCACTGTGGATTCTGGTTGCGAACGGCTGGATGCAAAACCCAATCGCGTCGGATTTCAATTTCGAAACTATGCGTATGGAGATGGTGAGCTTCTCCGAGCTGGTGCTTAACCCGGTTGCTCAGGTGAAATTCGTTCACACTGTAGCCTCTGGTTATGTGACTGGCGCGATGTTCATCCTCGGTATCAGCGCATGGTATATGCTGAAAGGCCGTGACTTCGCCTTCGCTAAACGCTCCTTCGCTATCGCTGCCAGCTTCGGTATGGCTGCCGTTCTGTCTGTTATTGTTCTGGGTGATGAATCTGGTTACGAAATGGGCGATGTGCAGAAAACCAAACTGGCTGCTATTGAAGCCGAGTGGGAAACTCAACCTGCACCTGCTGCCTTTACTCTGTTCGGTATTCCTGATCAGGATGAGCAGACGAACAAATTTGCGATCCAGATCCCTTACGCTCTGGGTATTATCGCAACGCGTTCCGTGGATACACCGGTTATCGGCCTGAAAGAGCTGATGGTGCAGCACGAAGAACGCATCCGTAACGGGATGAAGGCATACTCTCTGCTCGAGCAACTGCGTTCTGGTTCTACCGACCAGGCTGTCCGTGACCAGTTCAATAGCATGAAGAAAGACCTCGGTTACGGTCTGCTGCTGAAACGCTATACGCCGAACGTGGCTGATGCGACTGAAGCGCAGATTCAACAGGCAACCAAAGACTCCATTCCGCGTGTAGCGCCGCTGTACTTCGCGTTCCGTATCATGGTGGCGTGTGGCTTCCTGCTGCTGGCAATCATTGCGCTCTCCTTCTGGAGTGTCATCCGCAACCGCATTGGCGAGAAAAAATGGCTGCTGCGTGCTGCGCTGTACGGTATTCCGCTGCCGTGGATTGCTGTAGAAGCGGGCTGGTTCGTTGCCGAATATGGTCGCCAACCGTGGGCTATCGGTGAAGTGCTGCCTACCGCCGTGGCGAACTCGTCGCTGACCGCAGGCGATCTCATCTTCTCGATGGTACTGATTTGCGGCCTGTATACCCTGTTCCTGGTGGCAGAATTGTTCTTAATGTTCAAATTTGCACGCCTTGGCCCAAGCAGCCTGAAAACCGGTCGCTATCACTTTGAGCAGTCTTCCACGACTACTCAGCCGGCACGCTAAGACAGGAGTCGTCAAATGATCGATTATGAAGTATTGCGTTTTATCTGGTGGCTGCTGGTTGGCATTCTGCTGATTGGTTTTGCAGTCACTGACGGTTTCGACATGGGGGTGGGCATGCTCACCCGTTTCCTCGGTCGTAACGACACCGAGCGTCGAATTATGATTAACTCCATCGCGCCACACTGGGACGGTAACCAGGTATGGCTGATCACCGCAGGCGGCGCACTGTTTGCTGCCTGGCCGATGGTCTATGCCGCTGCGTTCTCCGGCTTCTATGTCGCGATGATCCTCGTTCTGGCGTCACTGTTCTTCCGTCCGGTCGGTTTTGATTACCGTTCCAAGATTGAAGAAACCCGCTGGCGTAACATGTGGGACTGGGGCATCTTCATTGGTAGCTTCGTTCCGCCGCTGGTGATTGGTGTGGCGTTCGGTAACCTGTTGCAGGGCGTACCGTTCAACGTTGATGAATATCTGCGTCTGTACTACACCGGTAACTTCTTCCAGTTGCTTAACCCGTTCGGCCTGCTGGCAGGCGTGGTGAGCGTCGGGATGATCATCACTCAGGGCGCAACCTATCTGCAAATGCGTACCGTTGGCGAATTGCACCTGCGTACCCGTGCAACGGCTCAGGTGGCGGCGCTGGTGACTCTGGTGTGCTTCGCACTGGCTGGCGTGTGGGTGATGTACGGTATCGATGGTTATGTTGTGAAATCAACAATGGACCATTACGCGGCCTCTAACCCGCTGAATAAAGAAGTGGTTCGTGAAGCTGGCGCATGGCTGGTTAACTTCAACAACACGCCGATTCTGTGGGCTATTCCGGCGCTGGGTGTGGTTCTGCCGCTGCTGACCATTCTGACTGCACGTATGGATAAAGCCGCGTGGGCGTTTGTGTTCTCCTCCCTGACGTTGGCCTGCATCATCCTGACTGCCGGTATCGCAATGTTCCCGTTTGTGATGCCGTCCAGCACCATGATGAACGCAAGTCTGACAATGTGGGATGCAACTTCCAGCCAACTGACGCTTAACGTCATGACCTGGGTTGCGGTGGTTCTGGTACCGATCATTCTGCTCTACACCACCTGGTGTTACTGGAAAATGTTCGGACGTATCACCAAAGAAGATATTGAACGTAACACCCACTCTCTGTACTAAGTAAGGAGCTAAAAATGTGGTATTTCGCATGGATTCTGGGAACGCTTCTTGCCTGTTCGTTTGGGGTAATCACCGCGCTGGCGCTTGAGCACGTCGAATCAGGCAAAGCCGGTCAAGAAGACAGCTGATGAGTAAGATTATCGCAACCTTGTATGCGGTAATGGACAAGCGCCCCCTGCGGGCGCTTTCCTTCGTGATGGCGCTTCTGTTAGCAGGATGTATGTTTTGGGACCCATCACGTTTTGCCGCGAAGACCAGTGAACTGGAAATCTGGCATGGTTTATTGCTGATGTGGGCCGTCTGTGCTGGCGTAATTCACGGTGTGGGTTTTCGTCCGCAGAAGGTTCTTTGGCAAGGGATTTTTTGCCCACTGCTTGCCGATATTGTTCTCATTGTCGGGCTGATTTTCTTCTTCTTTTAAATCAGAATTCTCTTTAAAAATTTATGGACCTTCAACAGTCCATAAATTTTTACGCTCCCTTAACTTGCCCTCATTCCCAAACCTCAATCGCGCGCGTATAGTAGCAGCGTTTAAAAGTTCTAATTTTTGTTGCATTACCGGGATGTAAAGTGAATACAACGCTGTTTCGATGGCCGGTTCGCGTCTACTATGAAGATACCGATGCCGGTGGTGTGGTGTACCACGCCAGTTACATCGCTTTTTATGAAAGAGCACGCACAGAGATGCTGCGTCATCATCACTTCAGTCAACAGGCGCTGATGGCTGAACGCGTTGCCTTCGTGGTGCGTAAGATGACGGTGGAGTATTACGCGCCTGCGCGGCTCGACGATATGCTAGAAATACAGACTGAAATAACATCAATGCGTGGCACCTCTTTGGTTTTCACGCAACGTATTGTCAACGCTGAGAATACTCTGCTGAATGAAGCCGAGGTTCTGATTGTTTGCGTTGACCCACTCAAAATGAAGCCTCGTGCGCTTCCCAAGTCTATTGTCGCGGAGTTTAAGCAGTGACTGACATGAATATCCTTGATTTGTTCCTGAAGGCGAGCCTTCTGGTTAAACTTATCATGTTGATTTTGATTGGTTTTTCAATCGCATCCTGGGCCATTATTATCCAGCGGACCCGTATTCTTAACGCAGCGGCCCGCGAAGCCGAAGCGTTTGAGGATAAATTCTGGTCTGGAATCGAACTTTCTCGCCTCTATCAGGAGAGCCAGGGAAAACGAGATAATCTCTCGGGGTCGGAACAAATCTTTTACAGTGGGTTCAAAGAATTTGTGCGCCTGCATCGTGCCAACAGCCATGCACCGGAAGCTGTAGTGGAAGGAGCGTCGCGCGCGATGCGTATTTCCATGAACCGTGAGCTGGAAAATCTGGAAACGCACATTCCGTTTCTCGGCACAGTGGGTTCCATCAGCCCGTATATCGGTCTGTTCGGTACAGTCTGGGGGATCATGCACGCCTTTATCGCGCTCGGCGCGGTGAAACAGGCGACGCTGCAAATGGTTGCGCCGGGTATCGCAGAAGCGTTGATCGCCACGGCTATCGGTCTGTTTGCCGCAATCCCTGCGGTTATGGCTTACAACCGTCTGAACCAGCGCGTCAACAAACTGGAGCTGAACTACGACAACTTTATGGAAGAGTTCACCGCCATTCTGCACCGCCAGGCGTTTACCGTTAGCGAGAGCAACAAGGGGTAAGCCATGGCCAGAGCGCGTGGACGAGGTCGTCGCGATCTCAAGTCCGAAATCAACATCGTACCGTTGCTGGACGTACTGCTGGTGCTGCTGCTGATCTTTATGGCAACGGCGCCAATTATTACCCAGAGCGTGGAGGTCGATCTGCCGGACGCTACTGAATCGCAGGCAGTGAGCAGTAACGATAATCCGCCTGTGATAGTTGAAGTGTCTGGTATTGGTCAGTACACCGTGGTGGTTGAGAAAGATCGTCTGGAGCGTTTGCCACCAGAGCAGGTGGTGGCGGAAGTATCCAGCCGTTTCAAGGCCAACCCGAAAACGGTCTTTCTGATCGGTGGCGCAAAAGATGTGCCTTACGATGAAATAATTAAAGCGCTGAACTTGTTACACAGTGCGGGTGTGAAATCGGTTGGTTTAATGACGCAGCCTATTTAAACATCTGCGTTTCCCTTGCTTTAAGAGAGCGGGTAACAGGCGAACAGTTTTTGGGAACCGAGAGTGTCAAAGGCAACCGAACAAAACGACAAGCTCAAACGGGCGATAATTATTTCAGCAGTGCTGCATATCATTTTATTTGCGGCGCTGATCTGGAGTTCGTTCGATGAGAATATAGAAGCTTCAGCCGGTGGCGGCGGTGGTTCATCCATCGACGCCGTCATGGTTGATTCAGGTGCAGTAGTTGAGCAGTACAAGCGCATGCAAAGCCAGGAATCAAGTGCGCAGCGTGCTGAAGAACAGCGTAAGAAACAGGAACAGCAGGCTGCTGAAGAGCTGCGCGAGAAACAAGCTGCAGAACAGGAACGCCTGAAGCAAATTGAAAAAGAACGTTTAGCTGCTCAGGAACAGAAAAAGCAGGCTGAAGAAGCGGCTAAACAAGCTGAGTTAAAGCAAAAACAAGCGGAAGAGGCGGCAGCGAAAGCTGCGGCAGATGCTAAAGCGAAGGCCGAAGCGGATGCTAAAGCTGCGGAAGAAGCTGCGAAGAAAGCGGCTGCGGACGCGAAGAAAAAAGCAGAAGCAGAGGCCGCCAAAGCCGCAGCAGAAGCGCAGAAAAAAGCTGAGGCCGAAGCCGCCAAAACTGCAGCGGCGCTGAAGAAGAAAGCGGAAGCAGCAGAAGCAGCGGCTGCGGAAGCAAGAAAGAAAGCGGCAGCTGAAGCTGCTGAAAAAGCCAAGGCAGAAGCTGAGAAGAAAGAGGCTGCTGAAAAGGCTGCAGCTGATAAGAAAGCGGCAGCAGAGAAAGCTGCAGCCGACAAAAAAGCAGCAGAAAAAGCGGCTGCTGAAAAGGCTGCAGCTGATAAGAAAGCAGCGGCAGAAAAAGCCGCCGCAGACAAAAAAGCGGCAGCTGCAAAAGCAGCAGCTGAAAAAGCCGCTGCAGCAAAAGCTGCCGCAGAGGCAGATGATATTTTCGGTGAGCTAAGCTCTGGTAAGAATGCACCGAAAACGGGGGGAGGGGCGAAAGGGAACAATGCTTCGCCTGCCGGGAGTGGTAATACTAAAAACAATGGCGCATCAGGCGCAGATATCAATAACTATGCCGGGCAGATTAAATCTGCTATCGAAAGTAAGTTTTATGATGCTTCGTCTTATGCAGGCAAAACCTGTACGTTGCGCATAAAACTGGCACCAGATGGCATGTTACTGGATATCAAACCTGAAGGTGGCGATCCCGCACTTTGTCAAGCTGCGTTGGCAGCAGCTAAACTTGCGAAGATCCCGAAACCACCAAGCCAGGCAGTATATGAAGTGTTCAAAAACGCGCCATTGGACTTCAAACCGTAATCGCGATGTTGGTCGTCACGACGGTCAACATCAGACACCGGTTGTCGTAGGGTTCTGGTAGTTTTGTGTATTTGAGTTTGTTAACATTCTGCTAAATTATCGTGGACTATCTGTCCAGATAAGGGAGATATGATGAAGCAGGCATTACGAGTAGCATTTGGTTTTCTCATATTGTGGGCGTCAGTTCTGCATGCTGAAGTCCGCATTGTGATCGACAGTGGTGTAGATTCCGGTCGTCCTATTGGTGTCGTTCCATTCCAGTGGGCGGGGCCTGGTGCGGCACCTGAAGATATTGGCGGCATCGTTGCTGCTGACTTGCGTAACAGCGGTAAATTTAATCCGTTAGATCGCGCTCGTCTGCCTCAACAGCCGGGTAGCGCGCAGGAAGTTCAACCTGCTGCATGGTCTGCGCTGGGCATTGACGCTGTCGTTGTCGGCCAGGTAACTCCGAATCCGGATGGTTCTTACAATGTCGCTTATCAGTTGGTTGATACCGGCGGTGCACCGGGTACTGTGCTTGCTCAGAACTCATACAAAGTAAACAAACAGTGGCTGCGTTACGCTGGCCATACCGCCAGTGATGAAGTGTTTGAAAAACTGACCGGCATTAAAGGTGCGTTCCGTACCCGTATTGCCTATGTTGTTCAGACCAATGGCGGCCAGTTCCCGTATGAGTTGCGCGTGTCTGACTATGATGGCTACAACCAGTTTGTAGTTCACCGTTCACCGCAGCCGCTGATGTCTCCGGCGTGGTCACCGGATGGTTCTAAACTGGCTTATGTTACCTTCGAAAGCGGTCGTTCCGCGCTGGTTATCCAGACGTTAGCTAACGGTGCGGTGCGTCAGGTTGCTTCATTCCCGCGTCACAACGGTGCGCCTGCATTCTCGCCAGACGGCAGCAAACTGGCTTTCGCGCTGTCGAAAACCGGTAGCCTGAATCTGTACGTAATGGATTTAGCCTCTGGTCAAATCCGTCAGGTTACAGATGGTCGCAGCAACAACACCGAACCGACCTGGTTCCCAGATAGTCAGAACCTGGCCTTCACCTCTGACCAGGCCGGTCGTCCGCAGGTTTATAAAGTGAATATCAACGGCGGTGCGCCGCAACGTATTACCTGGGAAGGTTCTCAGAACCAGGATGCGGATGTCAGCAGCGACGGTAAATTTATGGTAATGGTCAGCTCCAATGGTGGGCAGCAGCACATTGCCAAACAAGATCTGGTAACGGGAGGCGTACAAGTTCTCTCCTCAACGTTCCTGGATGAAACGCCAAGTCTGGCACCTAACGGCACTATGGTAATCTACAGCTCTTCTCAGGGGATGGGATCCGTGCTGAATTTGGTTTCTACAGATGGGCGTTTCAAAGCGCGTCTTCCGGCAACTGATGGACAGGTCAAATTCCCTGCCTGGTCGCCGTATCTGTGATAATAATTAATTGAATAGTAAAGGAATCATTGAAATGCAACTGAACAAAGTGCTGAAAGGGCTGATGATTGCTCTGCCTGTTATGGCAATTGCGGCATGTTCTTCCAACAAGAACGCCAGCAATGACGGCAGCGAAGGCATGCTGGGTGCCGGCACTGGCATGGATGCGAACGGCGGAAATGGCAACATGTCTTCCGAAGAGCAGGCTCGTCTGCAAATGCAACAGCTGCAGCAGAACAACATCGTTTACTTCGATCTGGACAAATACGATATCCGTTCTGACTTCGCTCAAATGCTGGATGCACACGCAAACTTCCTGCGTAGCAACCCGTCTTACAAAGTCACCGTAGAAGGTCACGCGGACGAACGTGGTACTCCGGAATACAACATCTCCCTGGGCGAACGTCGTGCGAACGCCGTTAAGATGTACCTGCAGGGTAAAGGCGTTTCTGCAGACCAGATCTCCATCGTTTCTTACGGTAAAGAAAAACCTGCAGTACTGGGTCATGACGAAGCGGCATACTCCAAAAACCGTCGTGCGGTACTGGTTTACTAAGAGAATTGCATGAGCAGTAACTTCAGACATCAACTATTGAGTCTGTCGTTACTGGTTGGTATAGCGGCCCCCTGGGCCGCTTTTGCTCAGGCACCAATCAGTAGTGTCGGCTCAGGCTCGGTCGAAGACCGCGTCACTCAACTTGAGCGTATTTCTAATGCTCACAGCCAGCTTTTGACTCAACTCCAGCAACAACTCTCTGATAATCAGTCCGATATTGATTCCCTGCGTGGTCAAATTCAGGAAAATCAGTATCAACTGAATCAGGTCGTGGAGCGGCAGAAGCAGATCTTGTTGCAGATCGATAGCCTTAGCAGCGGTGGTGCAGCGGCACAATCAGCCAGCGGCGATCAAAGCGGGGCGGCGGCGGCAACGACGCCAACAGCTGATGCAGGTACTGCGAATGCTGGCGCGCCGGTGAAAAGCGGTGATGCAAACACGGATTACAATGCAGCTATTGCGCTGGTGCAGGATAAATCCCGCCAGGATGACGCAATGGTGGCATTTCAGAATTTCATCAAAAATTATCCTGATTCAACTTACCTTCCCAACGCTAATTATTGGCTGGGTCAGTTAAACTACAACAAGGGTAAGAAAGATGATGCGGCGTACTATTTTGCTTCGGTAGTGAAAAACTATCCGAAGTCACCAAAGGCTGCAGATGCGATGTTTAAAGTCGGCGTCATCATGCAGGACAAAGGTGACACCGCAAAAGCGAAAGCTGTATACCAGCAGGTTATCAGTAAATACCCTGGTACTGATGGTGCTAAACAGGCGCAAAAACGTCTGAACGCGATGTAATGCATAACACACGACCAGAAGTCGCATTATTTCTGGTCGTGTCGTGCGAATCATAAGCAGTTGAGTGATCTGCATCGAAATTTTTGTTGCGCTCAAGTCTGAAATCAGTAATATATGCCGCCGTTGCCACGGGATATCAAACAAACCGAAAGCAACGAAAAAGTGGGTCGTTAGCTCAGTTGGTAGAGCAGTTGACTTTTAATCAATTGGTCGCAGGTTCGAATCCTGCACGACCCACCAATCGCTAAGGTGGAAGCGGTAGTAAAACGTGAAGGATAACGTTGCGTCAGCAACGGCCCGAAGGGCGAGACGAAGTCGAGTCATCCTGCACTACCCACCACTTTAAGTAGTATCCAGCGTAGTATCGGGTGATTAGCTCAGCTGGGAGAGCACCTCCCTTACAAGGAGGGGGTCGGCGGTTCGAACCCGTCATCACCCACCACCGGGTCGTTAGCTCAGTTGGTAGAGCAGTTGACTTTTAATCAATTGGTCGCAGGTTCGAATCCTGCACGACCCACCACTAATTGCGGTGGTGGTCGGTGGAAGTAGTTTGTAGTATCCAGCGCAGTATCGGGTGATTAGCTCAGCTGGGAGAGCACCTCCCTTACAAGGAGGGGGTCGGCGGTTCGATCCCGTCATCACCCACCACTCGGGTCGTTAGCTCAGTTGGTAGAGCAGTTGACTTTTAATCAATTGGTCGCAGGTTCGAATCCTGCACGACCCACCAGTTTTAACATCAAACTCAGATGTTAAGCGTGAAGGATAACGTTGCGCCAGCAACGGCCCGTAGGGCGAGCGAAGCGAGTCATCCTGCACGACCCACCAATTTTAAAGATTGGTCCCGAGTAAAAATCTTTCAGGTAACACCCGTATGGGTCGTTAGCTCAGTTGGTAGAGCAGTTGACTTTTAATCAATTGGTCGCAGGTTCGAATCCTGCACGACCCACCAATTTAAAGGTGGTTACTGGTAGAGAACGTGAAGGATAACGTTGCGTTAGCAACGGCCCGAAGGGCGAGACGAAGTCGAGTCATCCTGCACGACCCACCATCCTGAATGATTAAAGCAGCATAATCCCGCAAGGGGTCGTTAGCTCAGTTGGTAGAGCAGTTGACTTTTAATCAATTGGTCGCAGGTTCGAATCCTGCACGACCCACCAATGTAAAAAGGCGCCCTAAAGGCGCCTTTTTGCTATCTGCGATATTCAAAGATTCGAACCTGCTGCAGGTTCGAGTTGAGCGTAGCGAAACAACGGAGCCGCTTGCGGCGACGACCCGAAGGGCGAGCGAAGCGAGTCATCCTGCACGACCCACCAATGCAAAAAAGCGCCCTAAAGGCGCTTTTTTGCTATTCAGGCATCTCTCAATTTCAATTCTTAACCCTGATAACATATTCCGCGCTTGCTGCGTAAACAACTCTACGTTGGAGGAATAAGACGCAAAGTGTGGCATTCGCCATCTCATACGTAATTCGAGTGACTTTTCCCCACCATTCGACTATCTTGTTTAGCATATAAAACAAATTCGGCCGATTGCAGCGAAACTGACGCTTAATATCGGTTTAAACGTTAAGCCTGTAAAACGAGATGGCCAAATGAGCGTGATGTTTGATCCTGAAACGGCGATTTATCCTTTCCCCCCGAAGCCGACGCCGTTAAGCATTGATGAAAAAGCGTATTACCGCGAGAAGATAAAACGTCTGCTAAAAGAACGTAATGCGGTGATGGTTGCCCACTACTATACCGACCCCGAAATTCAACAACTGGCTGAAGAAACCGGTGGCTGTATTTCAGATTCTTTGGAAATGGCCCGCTTCGGTGCAAAGCATTCCGCTTCTACGCTATTAGTCGCTGGGGTGAGATTTATGGGGGAAACCGCCAAAATTCTCAGCCCGGAAAAAACAATTCTTATGCCAACACTTAAGGCTGAATGCTCACTGGATCTCGGCTGCCCGATTGAAGAATTCAACGCATTTTGCGATGCCCATCCCGATCGTACTGTCGTCGTCTACGCTAACACTTCCGCTGCGGTAAAAGCGCGTGCAGATTGGGTGGTAACTTCAAGCATTGCTGTCGAACTCATTGATCATCTGGATAGTTTGGGTGAAAAAATCATCTTGGCACCAGACAAACATTTGGGGCGTTACGTGCAAAAACAGACAGGCGCAGACATCTTATGCTGGCAAGGCGCCTGTATTGTTCATGACGAGTTTAAGACTCAGGCGTTAACTCACTTACAAAAACAGTACCCCGATGCTGCCATACTGGTGCATCCGGAGTCACCACAAGCTATTGTCGATGTGGCCCATGCTGTTGGTTCCACAAGTCAGTTGATTAACGCTGCAAAAACTTTGCCGCATCAGCAACTGATTGTGGCGACTGACCGGGGCATTTTCTACAAAATGCAGCAGGCAGTGCCAGATAAAGAATTGCTGGAAGCGCCAACCGCTGGTGAGGGCGCAACCTGTCGAAGTTGTGCTCATTGCCCGTGGATGGCAATGAATGGCCTTCAGGCCATTGCAGAGGCCCTGGAACAGGGAGGAAGCAAACACGAGGTGCATGTTGATGAAAAACTGCGAGAGAGGGCGTTAGTGCCGCTCAATCGCATGCTGGATTTTGCGGCTACACTACGTGGATAACTGACAATAAGGCGTCACATTACGCTTTGGGGGAACGATGGATTTTTTTAGTGTGCAGAATATCCTGGTGCATATACCAATTGGGGCAGCCGGTTACGATCTCTCATGGATCGAAGCGGTAGGCACGATTGCCGGGTTGCTGTGTATTGGCCTTGCCAGTCTGGAGAAGATCAGCAACTACTTCTTTGGCCTGATCAACGTCACCCTGTTTGGCATTATTTTCTTTCAGATTCAGCTGTATGCCAGCCTGCTATTACAGGTGTTTTTCTTTGCCGCGAATATTTACGGCTGGTATGCGTGGTCGCGACAAACCAGTCAACATGAAACCGAGTTGAAAATTCGCTGGTTGCCATTGCCGAAGGCATTAACCTGGCTGGCGGTTTGTGTCATTGCTATTGGCCTGATGACGGTATTTATCAATCCGGTGTTTGCATTTTTGACCCGCGTGGCAGTCATGATCATGCAAGCGTTAGGATTACAGGTTGCGATGCCTGAACTGCAACCGGACGCTTTCCCGTTCTGGGATTCCTGCATGATGGTGTTATCCATCGTAGCAATGATTCTGATGACGCGAAAATACGTCGAAAACTGGTTGCTATGGGTCATTATTAACGTAATTAGCGTGGTGATTTTCGCCTTGCAGGGCGTCTATGCCATGTCGCTGGAGTATCTGATCCTGACGTTTATTGCCCTTAACGGCAGCCGGATGTGGATCAACAGCGCACGCGAGAGAGGCTCGCGCGCGCTGTCCCATTAATGATGATGATGTGAATGGCCAGGCACCCCTTCATTCAGGTGGCAGTCTGGCCCATGACAAGGTTGATATTCCATTTGAATGGTGGCGTGCTCAATCTGATAGTGATCCATCAGATAGTGTTGGATCTGATCTAACAACGCGTCGTGATCGTGTGGCGGGATCACCTGCACATGCAGCGTCATCACCGGCTTTTCGCCCACCATCCACACATGTACATGATGCACATTACGGACTTCCGGGATTTCCCTACACATGCGGCGTTTCATTTCAGCGATATCCAGTGAAACAGGCGCACCTTCAAGTAATTCATTCACGCTGTCTTTCAATAATCGCCACGCGCTGCGCAGAACCAGAAGCGACACCAGTATCGAGAGAATAGGGTCCGCAGGTGTCCAGCCGGTCCAGATAATAATCAACGCGGCGACAATAGCGCCAACGGAACCCAGCAGATCGCCCAATACATGCAGTGCCGCTGCGCGCACGTTGAGGTTTTTCTCTTCACTACCGTGATGAAGTAACCAGAAAGAAACAATATTCGCCAGTAGTCCCGCCACAGCAATGACCATCATCATGCCGCCCTCGACCGGACGCGGCGTGCGGAAGCGTTCTATCGCTTCCCAGACAATCAAAATGGTAATTACCACGAGGGCAATGGCATTCACAAACGCCGCGAGTGTAGTCAGCCTAAGCCAGCCGAAAGTGTGGCGAATGGTGGGAGGACGACGAGAAAATTGCACCGCAAGTAGGGCGAAGAGCAAGGCGGCTGTATCGGTCAACATATGTCCGGCATCAGCCAGCAATGCCAGGGAACCGGAAAGAAAACCGCCAATGACTTCTACCAGCATAAACCCGGCAGTTACGCCGAAAGCATACAACAAGCGACGAGCATTATTATCTTCTGGCAGGTGTGGGGAAGTGTGTGAGTGCGCCATGACGAGTCATCCCTTAATTTATCTCACTTAACTTTATGACATCATACTGCTTTTAGAAGGGAAAAATTAAAAAGGAGAGCCTCCGCTCTCCCATTATCAGCCATATATCCTGGCTTACTGCGTAGTACCGTCGGTTTTGGTATCAACATCATTGTTGATACCATCCCCGGTTTGGACTTTTTTATTGATGTCCGGGCAGCGACCATCTTTGCACATGGTGTTTTTGTGCTCTTCGTCTTTGGTCATGCCGTCATTATTCATGGATGAACCATTCGGGTGCAGCATAGTCCCACTCGAGTTGGTATTTACCCCGTTATTGTCGACGTTATTTGGCGCGACATTTTCACGGGCGTCAGGGGCTACCTGGCCCGCATCAGCTGCGGCGTTTGCCTGGCCGTTATTGGTTTGCGCTCCGCTATCGGCAGCCAGTGCGGCACCGCTGGCAAGGCTTAGAGTGGCAGTCAGAAATAGTGTGGCCAGTTTTGTCATTTTCATAGGATGCTCCTGTTATGGTCGTTATGTCGGATAACCTCTTCCAACAGTGCATTTGCAGGTGAATATCAGGCAATGGTTGAAGATTTCAGCCAGAAGAATAGATCCAGCAGAGAATCTTGAAAAAATTAACAAGCAAAGGAGTTACAGTTAGAAATTGTAGGAGAGATCTCGTTTTTCGCGACAATCTGGCGTATTTCTTGCCGATTCCAGGATTATTCCGTCCATAGTGTAAAACCCCGTTTACACATTCTGACGGAAGATATAGATTGGAAGGATTGCATTCACCAAGATAAGTATGGCAACACTGGAAAAGACATGAATTATCAGAACGACGATTTACGCATCAAAGAAATCAAAGAGTTACTTCCTCCTGTCGCATTGCTGGAAAAATTCCCTGCTACTGAAAATGCCGCGAATACGGTTGCTCATGCCCGAAAAGCAATCCATAAGATCCTGAAAGGTAATGATGATCGCCTGTTGGTGGTGATTGGTCCGTGCTCAATTCATGATCCTGTAGCGGCTAAAGAGTACGCAACTCGCTTGTTGGCGCTACGTGAAGAGCTGAAAGCCGACCTGGAAATCGTAATGCGCGTCTATTTTGAAAAGCCACGCACCACGGTGGGCTGGAAAGGGCTGATTAACGATCCGCATATGGACAATAGCTTCCAGATCAACGACGGTTTGCGTATTGCCCGTAAATTGCTGCTCGATATTAACGACAGCGGTCTGCCAGCTGCGGGTGAATTCCTCGATATGATCACTCCTCAGTATCTCGCTGACCTGATGAGCTGGGGCGCAATTGGTGCACGTACCACGGAATCGCAGGTGCACCGCGAACTGGCGTCTGGTCTTTCTTGTCCAGTAGGTTTTAAAAATGGCACAGACGGTACGATTAAAGTGGCTATCGATGCCATTAATGCCGCTGGTGCACCGCACTGTTTCCTGTCAGTGACCAAATGGGGTCATTCGGCGATTGTGAACACTAGCGGTAACGGCGATTGCCATATCATTCTGCGTGGCGGTAAAGAGCCTAACTACAGCGCGAAGCACGTTGCTGAAGTGAAAGAAGGGCTGAACAAAGCAGGTCTGCCAGCTCAGGTGATGATCGATTTCAGCCATGCCAACTCGTCCAAACAGTTTAAAAAACAGATGGATGTATGTGCTGACGTTTGCCAGCAGATTGCCGGTGGCGAAACAGCCATTATTGGCGTGATGGTGGAAAGTCATCTGGTTGAAGGCAATCAGAGCCTGGAGAGCGGGGAGCCGCTGGCCTATGGTAAGAGCATCACCGATGCCTGCATTGGCTGGGATGATACCGATGCTCTATTACGTCAACTGGCGAATGCAGTGAAAGCGCGTCGCGGGTAAAGTTTAGTTGTAGGATGCGCCGTCAGAGTGGCGTATCCGATGAATCACCGTAGGCCTGATAAGACGCGCAGCGTCGCATCAGGCAATGTGCTCCATTAGTAGCGACGAAAAACAAAAAAGCCGACTCATTTGCAGTCGGCTTTCTCATTTTTAAGCGAATGACGTTTACTTCGCTTTACCCTGGTTAGCAACTGCCGCTGCTTTCGCCGCGATCTCGTCAGCATTACCCAGATAATAACGTTTCAGCGGTTTGAAGTTCTCGTCGAACTCATATACCAGCGGCACGCCAGTCGGGATATTCAGCTCAAGAATCTCTTCTTCGCTCATGTTATCGAGATATTTCACCAGCGCACGCAGAGAGTTACCGTGTGCAGCGATGATCACGCGCTCACCGCTCTTCATACGCGGCAGAATGGTTTCATTCCAGTAAGGGATCACGCGGTCAATGGTCAGCGCCAGGCTTTCAGTCAGCGGCAGCTCTTTCTCGCTCAGTTTCGCGTAACGCGGATCGTGACCCGGATAACGCTCATCATCTTTAGTCAGTTCCGGCGGAGTCACCGCAAAACCACGACGCCACTGTTTCACCTGCTCGTCGCCATACTTTTCAGCAGTTTCCGCTTTGTTCAGACCCTGCAACGCACCGTAGTGACGTTCGTTCAGTTTCCAGGATTTCTCAACGGGCAGCCATGCCTGATCCAGTTCGTCCAGCACATTCCACAGGGTATGGATAGCACGTTTCAGCACAGAGGTGTAAGCAAAGTCAAAGCTGTAACCTTCCTCTTTCAGCAGCTTACCTGCTGCTTTTGCTTCGCTTACGCCTTTCTCAGACAGATCCACGTCGTACCAACCGGTGAAACGGTTTTCTTTGTTCCACTGACTTTCGCCATGACGAACCAGAACCAGCTTAGTTACAGCCATATACTTACTCCTCAAATCATCTTTTAATGATAATAATTCTCATTATATTGCCGTGACGAAGCAACAGCAATGCTTACGCATAACCATAGCGAAAATAGTGTCGCAGTGTAAGGTTGTTGTGAATATTGAGTTGCAAATATGTCGGTGTTTGCTTGTGGTTTGAACAATATGAGGATAAAGCCCTCATGACGAGGGCTTAACATTACTCAGCAATAAACTGATATTCCGTCAGGCTGGAATACTCTCCGCCAGGACGCAGGAAGCAGTCCGGTTGCGGCCATTCAGGGTGGTTCGGGCTGTCCGGCAGAAACTCGCTTTCCAGCGCCAGCCCTTGCCAGTCGGCGTAAGGTTCGGTTCCCCGCGACGGTGTGCCGCCGAGGAAATTGCCGGAGTAAAATTGCAGAGCCGGGGCGGTGGTGTAGACCTTCAGCTGCAATTTTTCATCTGTTGACCAGAGATGCGCCGCCACTTTCTTGCCATCGCCTTTGGCCTGTAACAAGAACGCGTGATCGTAACCTTTCACTTTGCGCTGATCGTCGTCGGCAAGAAACTCACTGGCGATGATTTTGGCGCTGCGGAAATCAAAAGAGGTCCCGGCGACAGATTTCAGGCCGTCGTGCGGAATGCCACCTTCATCAACCGGCAGATATTCGTCCGCCAGAATCTGCAACTTGTGATTGCGCACGTCAGACTGCTCGCCGTCAAGATTGAAATAGACGTGATTAGTCATATTCACCGGGCAAGGTTTATCAACTGTGGCGCGATAGGTAATGGAGATACGGTTATCGTCGGTCAGACGATATTGCACCGTCGCGCCGAGATTACCTGGAAAACCCTGATCGCCATCATCTGAACTCAGGGCAAACAGCACCTGACGATCGTTCTGGTTCACAATCTGCCAGCGACGTTTGTCGAATCCTTCCGGGCCGCCGTGCAGCTGGTTAACGCCCTGACTTGGCGAAAGTGTCACGGTTTCACCGTCAAAGGTATAACGGCTATTGGCGATGCGGTTGGCATAACGACCAATAGAGGCCCCCAGAAACGCGGCCTGATCCTGATAGCATTCCGGGCTGGCGCAGCCAAGCAGCGCCTCGCGGACGCTGCCATCGGAAAGCGGAATACGGGCTGAAAGTAAAGTCGCACCCCAGTCCATCAGCGTGACTACCATCCCTGCGTTGTTACGCAAAGTTAACAGTCGGTACGGCTGACCATCGGGTGCCAGTGCGGGAGTTTCGTTCAGCACTGTCCTGCTCCTTGTGATGGTTTACAAACGTAAAAAGTCTCTTTAATACCTGTTTTTTCTTCATATTGTTCAGCGACAGCTTGCTGTACGGCAGGCACCAGCTCTTCCGGGATCAGGGCGACAATACAGCCACCAAATCCACCGCCGGTCATGCGTACGCCACCTTTGTCGCCAATCACAGCTTTTACGATTTCGACCAGGGTGTCAATTTGCGGCACGGTGATTTCGAAATCATCGCGCATAGAGGCATGAGACTCTGCCATCAACTCGCCCATACGTTTCAGGTCGCCTTGCTCCAGCGCGCTGGCAGCTTCAACGGTGCGGGCGTTTTCAGTCAGGATATGACGCACACGTTTCGCTACGATCGGGTCCAGTTCATGCGCTACGGCGTTGAACTCTTCAATGGTGACATCGCGCAGGGCCGGTTGTTGGAAGAAACGCGCACCGGTTTCACACTGCTCACGGCGGGTGTTGTATTCGCTGCCAACCAGGGTACGTTTGAAGTTACTGTTGATGATGACCACAGCCACGCCTTTCGGCATGGAAACCGCTTTGGTCCCCAGCGAGCGGCAGTCGATCAGCAAGGCATGATCTTTCTTGCCGAGCGCGGAAATAAGTTGATCCATGATCCCGCAGTTACAGCCAACAAACTGGTTTTCTGCTTCCTGACCGTTAAGCGCGATTTGTGCGCCGTCCAGCGGCAGATGATAAAGCTGCTGCAATACGGTTCCGACCGCCACTTCCAGTGAGGCGGAAGAACTTAACCCGGCACCCTGCGGCACGTTGCCGCTGATCACCATGTCCACGCCGCCGAAGCTGTTGTTACGCAGTTGCAGATGTTTCACCACGCCACGAACGTAGTTAGCCCATTGATAGTTTTCATGAGCGACAATGGGCGCATCAAGGGAAAACTCGTCAAGCTGATTTTCATAATCGGCTGCCATTACGCGAACTTTACGGTCATCGCGTGGCGCACAGCTAATTACGGTTTGATAATCAATCGCGCAGGGCAGAACGAAACCGTCGTTGTAGTCGGTGTGTTCACCAATCAAATTCACGCGGCCAGGCGCCTGAATGGTATGAGTGGCAGGGTAGCCAAATGCGTTAGCAAACAGAGATTGTGTTTTTTCTTTCAGACTCATTTCTTACACTCCGGATTCGCGAAAATGGATATCGCTGACTGCGCGCAAACGCTCTGCTGCCTGTTCTGCCGTCAGATCACGCTGGGTTTCTGCCAGCATTTCATAACCGACCATAAATTTACGTACGGTGGCGGAGCGCAACAGAGGCGGATAAAAGTGCGCGTGCAGCTGCCAGTGTTGATTCTCTTCGCCATTAAACGGCGCGCCGTGCCAGCCCATAGAGTAGGGGAAAGAGCACTGGAAGAGGTTGTCATAGCGACTGGTCAGCTTTTTCAACGCCAGTGCCAAATCGCTGCGCTGGGCATCGGTCAAATCGGTTATACGCAAAACGTGGGCTTTGGGCAGCAGCAGCGTTTCGAACGGCCAGGCAGCCCAGTAAGGTACAACGGCTAACCAGTGTTCGGTTTCGACCACG
Source organism: Escherichia sp. E1V33 (assembly GCF_004211955.1). Classification (GTDB taxonomy): domain Bacteria; phylum Pseudomonadota; class Gammaproteobacteria; order Enterobacterales; family Enterobacteriaceae; genus Escherichia. The sequence continues at coordinate 21,622 of NZ_RHJI01000006.1, read as the reverse complement.
GTACGGCTACCGTCTGCCAGCTCGCGCTGAACATAATCCACCAGCATTGGCGATTTCTGCTCGGCAAAATATTCTTTTTGCAGGCGGTCTTCGCGCTCAGCTTCGTTAGGCAGGAAGCTATTTGCCCAAATCTGGCCGTGCGGATGTGGATTAGAGCACCCCATCGCCGAACCTTTGTTTTCAAATACCTGCACCCACGGATACGTTTTTCCCAGCTCTGCGGTTTGCTCTTGCCAGGTTTTGACGATTTCTGTCAATGCCGCAACGCTTAACTCTGGCAGCGTTTTACTGTGATCCGGTGAAAAACAGATCACCCGGCTGGTACCGCGCGCGCTCTGGCAACGCATCAGCGGATCGTTGCTTTCTGGCGCATCTGGCGTGTCAGACATCAAGGCCGCAAAGTCATTAGTGAAAACGTAAGTCCCGGTGTAATCGGGGTTTTTATCGCCTGTCACCCGCACATTACCTGCGCAGAGGAAGCAATCTGGATCGTGCGCAGGTAACACCTGTTTGGCTGGCGTTTCCTGCGCCCCCTGCCAGGGGCGCTTAGCGCGATGCGGTGAAACCAGAATCCATTGCCCGGTGAGCGGGTTGTAGCGGCGATGTGGATGATCAACGGGATTAAATTGCGTCATGGTCGTTCCTTAATCGGGATATCCCTGTGGATGGCGTGACTGCCAGTGCCAGGTGTCCTGCGCCATTTCATCGAGTGTGCGCGTTACGCGCCAGTTCAGTTCACGGTCGGCTTTGCTGGCGTCCGCCCAGTAGGCCGGAAGGTCGCCCTCGCGACGCGGTGCAAAATGATAGTTAACCGGTTTTCCGCAAGCTTTGCTGAAGGCATTAACCACGTCCAGCACGCTGCTGCCTACGCCAGCGCCGAGGTTGTAGATGTGTACGCCTGGCTTGTTCGCCAGTTTTTCCATCGCCACGACGTGACCGTCCGCCAGATCCATTACGTGGATGTAATCGCGCACGCCAGTACCGTCTTCGGTCGGATAATCGTTACCAAAAATCGCCAGCGAGTCGCGGCGGCCTACGGCAACCTGGGCAATGTACGGCATCAGGTTATTCGGAATGCCTTGCGGATCTTCGCCCATATCGCCCGACGGATGCGCGCCAACCGGGTTGAAGTAGCGCAGCAGGGCAATGCTCCAGTCCGGCTGGGCTTTTTGCAGATCGGTGAGGATCTGTTCCACCATCAGCTTGCTTTTGCCGTAAGGGCTTTGCGGTGTGCCGGTCGGGAAGCTTTCAACGTAAGGAATTTTGGGCTGATCGCCATAAACGGTGGCGGAGGAGCTGAAGATAAAGTTTTTGACGTTAGCGGCGCGCATGGCGTTAATCAGGCGCAGAGTGCCGTTGACATTGTTGTCGTAATATTCCAGCGGTTTTTGTACCGATTCGCCAACGGCTTTCAGCCCGGCGAAGTGGATCACGGTGTCGATAGCGTGATCGTGCAGGATCTCGGTCATCAACGCTTCGTTACGGATATCGCCTTCAACAAACGTTGGATGTTTGCCGCCTAAACGCTCGATAACAGGCAGTACGCTGCGCTTACTGTTACAGAGGTTATCAAGAATGATGACATCATGACCGTTTTGCAGTAATTGCACACAGGTATGACTTCCAATGTAACCGCTACCACCGGTGACCAGAACTCTCATAATTCGCTCCATTAGGCTTATGGTATGAAATAACCATAGCATAACAAAGATGCGAAAAGTGTGACATGGAATAAATTAGTGGAATCGTTTACACAAGAATTTAGCCATTTTTTATGCGTGATTAATTGATTATAAAACAGAGGGTTTGTGAATGGTTGCGCTTTTTATCTGAAAAAAAGACGCGTTTTCATGCCTGGATGCGTCTGACCGTGGGCCGGATAACGCGTTTACGCCACATCCGGCACTACCGACTCAATTTATTTTTGTCAGCACATAGCGATAGAGTCCACCATCCGGCACGAACTCCAGACGATGGGTAATACAAGCTGGCGCATCTTCAGCGTGGTGTGAAACAAACAACAATTGCGTTTCACCTTCGCTAATCAGCACATCAACAAAACGGCGAATAAGCTGGCGATTCAGTGGATCAAGCCCCTGCAATGGTTCGTCGAGAATAAGCAATGTGGGATGCTTCACCAGTGCGCGGACGATCAGCGCCAGACGCTGCTGTCCCCAGGAAAGACTATGGAAAGGAGCGTCAGCCGTGCGTTTATCAATGCCGAGAATATCCAGCCACTGCTGCACCAGCTTTTGCTGGCGATCCGAAACGGCCTGATAAATGCCAATCGAATCAAAATAGCCCGAAAGAATAACGTTACGCACGGTAGTACTGACACGGTAATCCAGATGCAAACTACTGCTGACGTAACCAATATGTTTTTTGATGTCCCAGATGGTTTCACCGCTGCCGCGACGTCGGCCGAAAAGCGTTAAATCGTTGCTGTATCCCTGCGGATGATCGCCAGTGATAAGGCTCAATAACGTTGATTTTCCCGCGCCATTTGGCCCGACAATTTGCCAGTGCTCGCCCGGATTCACCCGCCAACTAAGGTTATTAAGAATGGGGCGATCGTTATAAGAAACCACGCCATTGTTCAGCACAATGCGCGGTTCGTTGGCGGGCAGGGCGTGACGCGCCGAAGGTTCATCTGGTTCCGGCAGTTGCACGCCATCAAGCCGTTCACTGTGCGCTAGTTGCGCAACGAGTGCCTGCTGGAGTAGTTCCTCTTTAGCGCCAGTTTCCGCTAACGTGCAATCCGCCAGCACGCCGGCAAACTGGACAAATTCCGGGATCTCATCGAAGCGATTGAGCACCAGTACCAGGGTAATACCGGACTGATGTAACGAGGCGAGTAATTCTGCCAGTTGCTGACGTGAGGCAACATCCAGACCATCGAACGGTTCATCAAGAATCAATAAGTCAGGCTCCGACATCAGTGCCTGACACAGCAGGGTTTTACGCGTCTCGCCAGTGGAAAGGTATTTAAAGCGTCGGTCGAGAAGGGCGGTAATGCCGAACTGCTGCGCCAGCTGCGTGCAACGCTGTGCATCCTTAACTTCATCCTGAATGATCTCAGCCGTGGTACGCCCGGTGTCATCTTCGCCAGGGCCGAGCATATCGGTGTTATTGCGCTGCCATTCGTCGCTGACAAGCTTTTGCAATTGCTCGAAGGAGAGACGAGTGATGTGGGAAAACTGGCTTTGCCGTTCACCTTTCAATAGTGGAAGTTCTCCCGCCAGCGCGCGGGCCAGCGCCGACTTGCCACTACCGTTAGAACCGACAAACGCCCAACTATCACCCGCGTTTAACGTTAGCTGAGGCAATTGCAGCGTTTTTGTGTCGCTAAGACGAAACGTGCCTTGCAAAATTTGCAATGATGACATTTTGTATCCCATTTTTTGCAGCGATTAATGACAGGGATACGTGTTTCATAACAAATTGTCAACACGCTTAGCAAAGCGTGGCGATAATCACGCTGTCGGCGTTGAAGTAAGCCGTGACATTCTGCCCTTGTTCAAGAGAAGCTGCTTCATTTACCGGCACCGTGGCGCACAAGGTTTGCCCGTCAGGTAACGCCATTAACACTTCGCATTGTTCTGCGCCTCGCTCTATATGGCGAATAATGCCCGGCAATTGGTTGTCGGCACTCTGGGCTACAGCGTCATCCTGGGTAATGTTCACCCACGGCGCTTTCAGCAGAATCAACACTTCTTTGCCTTCATCCAGCCCCAGACGCGCACCGCTTTGTGCGGTAATCGCGGCTTTCAGGCGCGTTTTACCGTCTGCCAGTAACACGTCTACATGTTGTTGAACATCATCATTATTACGAGCGGTGATCGTACCGAACCACTGGTTACGGGCACTGGTCTGCAGTGAAAAACGTGAGATGGCTGCCAGCAGACTATTGAGCGGCAGGGCGTCGTCATCACTTAACACATCAAAGGCTTTTTGCTGGATCTGGGCGAGCAGATCGTAAAGCTGAATCAGTCGTTGGCCATAGCGAGTCAGCATCGCACCGCCGCCGCCTTTTCCGCCTGTTGCGCGCTCAACCAGCGTATGCTCGCTTAACTGATTCATTTCGTTAATGGCATCCCAGGCGCTTTTATAGCTGATACCGGCATCTTTCGCCCCCTGGCTGATGGAACCGGAAAGCGCAATATGTTTTAGTAGTGAAATGCGGCGTGGGTCGGCAAAGAGCTTTTGTTGAAGCTTAAGGGTGAGAAGGATTTCGGCCTGCATAACAATGTCCTGGCAAAAATCTTATTGTGACGGAAAATGAGCGCCACGCAAAGCTGACCGCACAAAAGGGGAGTGCTTTTCTGTGTTTAACGGTTAGAATAGTCACAGGACTACATCTGGAGTTGACCATGTTAGAGTTATTAAAAAGTCTGGTATTCGCCGTAATTATGGTACCTGTCGTGATGGCCATCATCCTGGGTCTGATTTACGGTCTTGGTGAAGTATTCAACATCTTTTCTGGTGTTGGTAAAAAAGACCAGCCCAGACAAAATCATTGATTCCCTGAATGCCCGCTTTTGCGGGCGTTATCTTTTTTCTCAACTTCCTGCTTTTCCTGCCGATATTTTTTCTAGCTACCTCTCAAAGGTTAACAATAACTGCTGGGAAAATTCTGAACTTACCGTTATATTGACGCCTACATAACGTTATATAAAGGGGTTATAAATGGCGCGTAAATGGTTAAATCTGGTTGCCGGAGCGGCACTCTCTTTCACTGTTGCTGGCAATGCATTGGCGGACGAAGGGAAAATCACGGTTTTTGCGGCAGCATCGCTGACGAACGCAATGCAGGACATTGCTACGCAGTATAAAAAAGAGAAAGGCGTGGATGTGGTTTCTTCTTTTGCCTCGTCTTCTACCCTGGCCCGTCAGATTGAAGCGGGTGCGCCTGCGGATCTGTTTATTTCTGCCGATCAGAAATGGATGGATTATGCGGATGATAAAAAAGCGATCGATACAGCTACGCGTCAGACACTGCTCGGCAATAGCCTGGTCGTTGTAGCAGCGAAAGCCAGCGAGCAGAAAGATTTCACCATCGACAGCAAAACCAACTGGACTTCGCTGCTGAATGGCGGTCGTCTGGCTGTTGGCGATCCTGAACATGTTCCTGCTGGCATTTATGCGAAAGAAGCACTGCAAAAACTGGGCGCATGGGATACGCTCTCTCCGAAACTGGCCCCAGCAGAAGATGTACGTGGGGCGCTGGCGCTGGTCGAACGTAACGAAGCGCCTCTGGGCATTGTCTACGGTTCTGACGCAGTTGCCAGCAAAGGGGTAAAAGTAGTCGCCACCTTCCCGGAAGATTCGCATAAAAAAGTGGAATATCCGGTTGCTGTCGTGGAAGGACATAACAACGCCACGGTGAAAGCATTTTATGATTATTTGAAAGGGCCGCAGGCAGCGGAAATCTTTAAACGTTACGGATTTACAGCTAAGTAATGATACTGACCGATCCAGAATGGCAGGCGGTTTTGCTAAGCCTGAAAGTTTCTTCCCTGGCTGTGCTGTTTAGCCTGCCGTTTGGGATCTTTTTTGCCTGGTTACTGGTGCGTTGCACGTTTCCGGGCAAAGCTCTGCTCGATAGCGTACTGCATCTACCGCTGGTGTTACCGCCAGTGGTTGTCGGTTATCTGCTGCTGGTTTCTATGGGGCGGCGCGGATTTATCGGCGAACGCCTGTATGACTGGTTTGGCATTACCTTCGCCTTTAGCTGGCGCGGCGCGGTTCTCGCTGCCGCAGTCATGTCTTTTCCGCTGATGGTGAGGGCGATTCGTCTGGCGCTGGAAGGGGTTGATGTCAAACTTGAACAAGCCGCAAGAACGCTGGGGGCCGGGCGCTGGCGTGTTTTCTTTACTATCACATTACCGCTGACGTTGCCGGGAATTATCGTCGGTACGGTACTGGCGTTCGCTCGTTCGCTCGGTGAATTTGGCGCAACGATCACCTTTGTTTCGAACATTCCAGGCGAAACGCGGACCATTCCTTCTGCCATGTATACCCTGATCCAGACTCCAGGCGGTGAAAGCGGCGCAGCGAGACTGTGCATTATTTCTATTGTGCTGGCGATGATCTCCCTGTTGATTTCAGAGTGGCTGGCGAGAGTCAGTCGTGAACGGGCGGGGCGCTAATCATGCTGGAACTGAATTTTTCCCAGACGTTGGGCAACCATTGCCTGACGATTAATGAAAAGCTGCCCGCCAACGGCATCACAGCTATCTTTGGCGTCTCTGGTGCCGGAAAAACATCGCTGATTAATGCCATCAGTGGCCTGACGCGCCCGCAAAAAGGGCGGATTGTTCTCAATGGTCGGGTACTAAATGACGCCGAAAAAGGGATCTGCCTGACGCCTGAAAAACGCCGCGTTGGCTATGTTTTTCAGGATGCGCGACTGTTTCCGCATTACAAAGTGCGCGGCAATCTGCGCTACGGCATGGCGAAAAGTATGGTCGATCAGTTTGATAAGCTGGTGGCGCTTTTAGGCATTGAACCGTTGCTTGATCGTTTACCAGGGAGTCTTTCCGGGGGAGAAAAACAGCGTGTGGCAATTGGCCGGGCATTGCTGACGGCTCCGGAATTATTATTGCTGGATGAACCGCTGGCGTCGCTGGATCTTCCGCGAAAACGCGAGCTATTGCCTTATCTGCAACGGTTGACGCGGGAAATCAACATTCCGATGTTGTATGTCAGTCATTCGCTGGATGAGATCCTCCATCTGGCGGACAAAGTGATGGTACTGGAAAACGGTCAGGTGAAGGCGTTCGGTGCGCTGGAAGAAGTGTGGGGCAGTAGCGTGATGAATCCGTGGCTGCCGAAAGAGCAACAAAGTAGCATTCTGAAAGTAACGGTACTGGAACATCATCCGCGTTACGCGATGACCGCGCTGGCGCTGGGCGATCAGCATTTGTGGGTTAATAAGCTGGATGAACCGCTGCAAGCCGCGCTACGCATCCGCATCCAGGCTTCCGATGTTTCTTTGGTTTTACAACCGCCGCAACAAACCAGCATCCGCAATGTGCTGCGCGCCAAAGTCGTCAATAGCTATGACGACAACGGTCAGGTGGAAGTGGAACTGGAAGTTGGCGGTAAAACGCTGTGGGCGCGGATAAGCCCGTGGGCCAGGGATGAACTGGCGATCAAACCTGGCCTGTGGCTATACGCGCAAATTAAAAGTGTCTCGATAACCGCCTGATTAAATCAGGTGGCTATAAATGAACTGGGCAATGCTGTCGGTGGTGTTATCACCAATCACAATGTTGGCGCGCGCTTTTACCGCGTCATCGGCGTTGCCCATCGCCACGCCTGTACCAGCGGCTTCCAGCATACTGATATCATTGAAGTTATCGCCGAATGCGACTACGTTTTCCATCGACCAGCCTTGCGCCTCAACCCATTTCGTCAGGCGTTTGCCTTTACTGTTGCCGCCGCGCGCAATATCAACCTGATCGTGCCAGGACCATTCACACTCCAGACCCAACTCATGTTCAACATGCTTACCAAAATGCTGTAACTGCGGCAGTTCATCGTGCGTGAGAGCGAACTTCCACACGGCGTTAACTTGTTGCGCTGTTTCAGCCAGAGAAGCGACTTGTGTGAAAGTCGGGCGCTGTTCTGGCGGCAAAGTCTGCGCCCAGTTAGAAGTGCGAATGACATGTCCGGTCGGATGCTCATAAACCATTGCGTCATCCACATACATCAGACCGTGAATGTGGTGTTCATTCAACATCTCAATGAGTTGCAGGGCTTTGTTAACAGGCATTGGATCGGCTTCAAGCACAGTTTTTGCATGATAATCATACAAATAGGTGCCATTACAGCAAATAGCAGGTGTATCCAGCGCCAGCGCCTGATAAAAAGGATGAATAGCGACGTGATGGCGACCCGTGACGATAATCAATTGGTAACCTGCTTCGCGAGCGCGGGCAAGGGCTTCAATCGATGAGGGAAGCAGAGTCTTTTTGGGTGTCAATAAGGTGCCGTCTAAGTCGAGAGCAATCACGCGTGTGGTCATGGCGTTTTCCAGATTAAGGTTAAGAATTTTCGTCTGCGCGAATGGTACACCGATACCACTATTGGACAAAATTCTGAGTTTTAATTCAGCATTCACCGCCAAAAGCGACTAATTTTAGCTGTTAAAGTCAGTTGCTAAATGCAAAGGAGCATTCATGAAGCAAACAGTTTATATCGCCAGCCCTGAGAGCCAGCAAATTCACGTCTGGAACCTGAATCATGAAGGCGTGCTGACGCTGACACAGGTTGTCGATGTGCCGGGGCAGGTGCAGCCGATGGTGGTCAGCCCGGATAAACGTTATCTCTATGTCGGCGTTCGCCCGGAGTTTCGTGTTCTGGCGTATCGTATTGCACCGGACGATGGCGCGTTGACCTTTGCCGCAGAGTCTGCGTTGCCGGGTAGCCCGACGCATATTTCCACCGATCACCAGGGGCAATTTGTCTTTGTCGGCTCTTATAATGCGGGCAATGTAAGCGTAACGCGACTGGAAGATGGCCTGCCAGTGGGCGTCGTCGATGTGGTTGAGGGACTGGACGGCTGCCATTCCGCCAATATTTCACCGGATAACCGCACCCTGTGGGTTCCGGCATTAAAGCAGGATCGTATTTGCCTGTTTACCGTCAGCGATGACGGTCATCTGGTGGCGCAGGAACCGGCGGAAGTGACTACCGTTGAAGGGGCCGGCCCGCGTCATATGGTATTCCATCCAAACGAACAATATGCGTATTGTGTCAATGAGTTAAACAGTTCAGTGGATGTCTGGGAACTGAAAGATCCACACGGCAATATCGAATGCGTACAGACGCTGGATATGATGCCAGAAAACTTCTCCGACACCCGTTGGGCTGCTGATATTCATATCACTCCGGATGGTCGCCATTTGTATGCCTGCGACCGTACCGCCAGTCTGATTACCGTTTTCAGCGTTTCGGAAGATGGCAGCGTGTTGAGTAAAGAAGGATACCAGCCAACTGAAACCCAACCACGTGGCTTTAATGTTGATCACAGTGGCAAGTATCTGATTGCCGCCGGGCAAAAATCGCACCACATCTCGGTATACGAAATTGCCGGCGAGCAGGGGCTGCTGCATGAAAAAGGCCGCTATGCGGTAGGGCAGGGGCCAATGTGGGTTGTGGTGAACGCACACTAACCGCTGATTTACCCGGCGCTGAATCTCCTGCGCCGGGAGTATTAACCCATCTCCTGTAACGCATGTCTCTGGCGTTCGACGATATTGGTCCACAAATTGTCTTTATCGTCAGTCCACAAATTAATCAGCAAGGCAAAAAAGCGTTCTGCTGCTGGAGAAAGTACGGCATCTTTACGGCGAATTATTCCCAATGTTCGACGAATGACCGGTTCCACCAATGGGATTCCAATAATCGAAGAATAGGGCGCATGAGGCATTGCCAGGCCAGGAAGCGCCGAAATCCCTAGTCCAGCTTCCACCAATCCTAATGAGGTCGAAAGATGGCGAACTTCGTAAAACCAGTCCAGCTTCCAGGGCTTGTCGGCTAGCTGTTGTTCTATCAACAGTCGGTTGCCGCTGGAGGAGCGTACGCCAATCATTTTGTAACCTACTAACTCCTGCCATTCTACAAGCTGCTTTTTGGCCAATGGATGGTCACGCCGACAGGCCAGCACGAACGGCTCGTTGACCAGTGGGGTAAAATCAATAGATGAATTTGTGACATTGTTCATGTTTATGCCAAAGTCAGATTCGTTGCATAGCACCGATTCCATACAATTATTCGTGCCTTGTTCCAGAATCCGCACTTTAATATTGGGATACAGCTCATTAAATTTACCGATTGCCAATGGCAAAAAATAAAATACCGCGGTCGGAATACACGCTAACGTCACCATACCTCGATGATAAGCATTCATATCGCGAATATTAAAAAGCGTTTCATCTAATTTCTTTATTAATTCCCGCGCCTCCGGGAGTAACCTTTTTCCTGCTTTTGTTAATGTAACCTTGCGAGTTGTGCGCTCAAAGAGCTGAACATGTAAATCCTCTTCCATCTTTTTTATTCTGCGTGTTAATGCAGGTTGCGTAATATTGAGTAATTTAGCAGCATTGTTAAATGAGCTGGACTCTGCCAGCGTAACAAATGCCTTCATACTTGATAGTTCATGCTTCATTATTACTCCGAAAAATGGAAGCGATGCGTTTTAGTGATTTACTGTTAAACAGTTTAACTGCAATTTAATCACTTAAATTAATGAAAAAATGTTATTAATCGTGGAGCTAAAGTCATTAGAGATGCTTTGCCCTTAATGTAACCATATCGCAATAAGTTATGTTTTTAAATTGAGGGCATTATTATGAAAAAAATACCCTGCGTGATGATGCGAGGTGGAACCTCGAGGGGCGCGTTCCTGTTAGCGGAACACTTACCCGAAGATCAAACGCAGCGCGATAAAATATTGATGGCAATTATGGGTTCCGGTAACGATCTGGAAATTGACGGTATTGGCGGCGGAAATCCGCTGACCAGTAAAGTCGCCATTATTAGCCGTTCCAGCGATCCGCGTGCTGATGTCGATTATCTGTTTGCTCAGGTTATCGTCCATGAGCAGCGTGTCGATACCACACCAAACTGCGGCAATATGCTATCTGGCGTTGGGGCATTCGCCATTGAAAATGGTTTGATTCCAGCGACATCACCGGTCACCCGTGTTCGTATCCGCAACGTCAATACTGGTACTTTCATCGAAGCTGATGTGCAAACGCCAAATGGTGTTGTCGAGTACGAAGGTAGTGCCAGGATTGACGGCGTACCGGGTACTGCCGCGCCAGTTGCGCTCACTTTCCTGAATGCCGCCGGAACGAAAACCGGAAAAGTTTTCCCGACCGATAATCAGATTGATTATTTCGACGATGTTCCGGTGACCTGTATTGATATGGCGATGCCAGTTGTCATTATTCCCGCTGAATATCTGGGGAAAACTGGGTATGAATTGCCTGCGGAACTGGATGCCGACAAAGCATTATTAGCCCGTATCGAATCAATCCGTTTACAAGCCGGTAAAGCCATGGGCTTAGGGGATGTCAGCAATATGGTGATTCCTAAACCTGTGCTTATTTCACCTGCACAGAAAGGCGGTGCGATTAATGTGCGTTATTTTATGCCGCACTCATGTCATCGCGCGTTGGCTATTACGGGGGCTATTGCTATTTCCAGTAGCTGTGCGTTGGAAGGCACCGTCACCCGACAAATCGTCCCTTCTGTGGGGTACGGCAATATCAATATTGAACACCCCAGTGGTGCGCTTGATGTTCATTTAAGTAATGAAGGTCAGGATGCCGCAACGTTACGCGCATCTGTTATTCGGACGGCCAGAAAAATATTTTCCGGTGAAGTTTATCTTCCCTGAAAAATTTTGTTGTCGTGATAAGGACAATCAATAAAGGAATTCTGTATGAGTAATACAGAAAGCTCAGGATATTAAATGAATAAAAAATCATTATGGAAGCTAATTCTGATATTAGCGATCCCATGTATTATTGGTGTTATGCCAGCACCGGCAGGATTAAGCGAACTGGCATGGGTACTTTTTGGTATTTATCTGGCGGCAATTGTGGGTCTGGTTATCAAGCCTTTCCCGGAACCTGTCGTATTGTTAATTGCCGTTGCTGCCTCCATGGTGGTGGTCGGTAACTTATCCGACGGTGCGTTTAAAACCACCGCCGTACTAAGCGGTTACTCTTCCGGTACAACCTGGCTGGTATTCTCAGCGTTCACCTTAAGCGCCGCGTTTGTAACTACTGGCTTAGGTAAACGTATCGCCTATTTGCTGATTGGTAAAATCGGTAATACCACGCTGGGGCTGGGCTACGTTACGGTATTTCTCGATCTGGTACTTGCTCCGGCAACGCCGTCTAACACCGCGCGTGCGGGCGGCATCGTGTTACCGATAATCAACAGCGTGGCAGTGGCTTTGGGATCAGAACCGGAAAAAAGTCCGCGTCGTGTTGGACATTACCTGATGATGTCCATTTACATGGTCACCAAAACCACCAGTTATATGTTCTTTACCGCAATGGCGGGGAACATTCTGGCGCTGAAAATGATCAACGACATTCTGCACCTGCAAATTAGCTGGGGTGGATGGGCGCTGGCCGCCGGATTGCCGGGCATCATTATGCTGCTGGTTACTCCGCTGGTGATTTACACCATGTATCCGCCAGAAATTAAGAAGGTGGATAACAAAACTATCGCTAAAGCCGGTCTTGCTGAACTGGGACCGATGAAAATCCGCGAAAAAATGCTGCTCGTTGTGTTTGTGCTGGCACTGCTTGGCTGGATTTTCAGTAAGAGCCTGGGTGTTGATGAATCTTCAGTGGCTATTGTTGTTATGGCGACCATGCTGCTGCTGGGTATCGTTACCTGGGAAGACGTGGTTAAAAATAAAGGCGGCTGGAATACATTAATCTGGTACGGCGGTATTATCGGTTTAAGCTCATTATTATCGAAAGTTAAATTCTTCGAATGGTTAGCTGAAGTCTTTAAAAATAACCTGGCATTTGATGGTCACGGTAACGTTGCCTTCTTCGTTATTATTTTCCTTAGCATCATCGTGCGTTATTTCTTCGCTTCCGGTAGTGCCTATATCGTTGCCATGTTGCCGGTATTTGCCATGCTGGCGAATGTCTCCGGTGCACCGTTAATGTTAACTGCGCTGGCGCTGCTTTTCTCCAACTCCTATGGCGGCATGGTTACTCACTATGGCGGCGCGGCAGGTCCGGTCATCTTTGGTGTGGGTTACAACGATATTAAATCCTGGTGGTTGGTCGGTGCGGTGCTGACGATATTAACCTTCCTGGTGCATATCACCCTCGGCGTGTGGTGGTGGAATATGCTGATCGGCTGGAACATGCTGTAAATATACTCGTCATACTTCAAGTTGCATGTGCTGCGTCTGCGTTCGCTCACCCCAGTCACTTACTTATGTAAGCTCCTGGGGATTCACTCGCTTGTCGCCTTCCTGCAACTCGAATTATTTAGAGTATATCCATTTATTATCATTCTGCGCACTTACCGGTGCGCAGATATCTGGAGCATTTGATGATCAAGTTATCTGAAAAAGGCGTGTTTCTCGCCAGTAATAACGAAATAATTTCCGAAGAACATTTCACCGGCGAAATTAAAAAAGAAGAAGCAAAAAAAGGCACTATTGCCTGGTCTATTCTCTCTTCTCATAACACGTCCGGAAATATGGATAAACTTAAAATTAAGTTTGATTCATTAGCCTCACACGATATTACCTTTGTTGGTATTGTACAGACCGCTAAAGCGTCCGGTATGGAACGTTTCCCGCTGCCGTATGTGCTGACCAACTGCCATAACTCACTCTGCGCCGTCGGCGGCACCATTAACGGTGATGACCATGTTTTTGGTTTATCGGCGGCCCAGCGTTATGGCGGTATTTTTGTGCCTCCGCATATTGCGGTCATCCATCAATATATGCGTGAAATGATGGCAGGCGGCGGCAAAATGATCCTCGGGTCAGACAGCCACACTCGTTACGGTGCATTAGGGACAATGGCAGTCGGTGAGGGCGGCGGCGAGTTGGTAAAACAGCTGCTTAATGACACCTGGGATATCGACTATCCGGGAGTTGTTGCGGTGCATCTGACCGGAAAACCAGCGCCGTATGTCGGGCCGCAGGATGTGGCGCTGGCTATCATCGGTGCCGTGTTCAAAAACGGCTACGTCAAAAACAAAGTGATGGAATTCGTAGGTCCCGGTGTTGCTGCGCTCTCTACCGATTTTCGTAACAGCGTTGACGTTATGACCACTGAAACGACCTGTTTAAGTTCTGTCTGGCAAACCGATGAAGAAGTGCATAACTGGCTGGCGCTGCACGGTCGCGGCCAGGATTACTGCCAGCTTAACCCTCAACCGATGGCGTACTACGATGGCTGCATCAGCGTTGATTTAAGCGCCATCAAACCAATGATTGCGCTGCCGTTCCACCCGAGCAACGTGTATGAAATCGACACACTGAACCAGAACCTGACCGACATTCTGCGTGAGATTGAAATTGAGTCAGAACGCGTGGCGCACGGTAAAGCCAAACTCTCGCTGCTGGACAAAGTGGAAAATGGTCGCCTGAAAGTGCAGCAGGGGATTATCGCGGGCTGTTCTGGCGGTAACTACGAAAACGTCATCGCGGCGGCGAATGCACTGCGCGGTCAATCCTGTGGCAATGACACCTTCTCGCTGGCGGTTTACCCGTCATCACAGCCGGTGTTTATGGATCTCGCCAAAAAAGGTGTGGTAGCAGATTTGATTGGCGCAGGCGCAATCATCAGAACCGCGTTCTGCGGCCCATGCTTTGGCGCGGGCGATACGCCAATCAACAACGGTTTGAGTATTCGCCACACCACGCGTAACTTCCCGAACCGCGAAGGTTCTAAGCCAGCTAATGGGCAGATGTCAGCGGTGGCGTTGATGGACGCTCGTTCTATCGCTGCGACTGCGGCAAACGGTGGCTATTTAACCTCTGCGAGCGAACTCGATTGCTGGGAAAACGTGCCGGAGTACGCCTTCGATGTGACACCGTATAAAAACCGTGTTTATCAGGGCTTTGTGAAAGGGGCGACTCAGCAACCGCTGATTTACGGACCGAACATTAAAGACTGGCCGGAATTGGGTGCGCTGACTGACAATATCGTCCTCAAAGTGTGCTCGAAGATCCTCGACGAAGTGACCACCACCGACGAACTGATTCCTTCCGGGGAAACCTCTTCTTATCGTTCAAATCCGATTGGTCTGGCGGAGTTTACCCTGTCACGCCGCGATCCGGGTTATGTTGGCAGAAGTAAAGCGACTGCTGAGCTGGAAAATCAGCGTCTGGCGGGGAATGTCAGCGAACTGACAGAGGTGTTTGCGCGCATTAAGCAGATTGCTGGTCAGGAAAATATTGACCCGCTGCAAACTGAAATTGGCAGCATGATCTATGCGGTGAAACCAGGCGATGGTTCTGCGCGTGAACAGGCGGCAAGCTGTCAGCGTGTGATTGGCGGTCTGGCGAATATCGCCGAGGAATACGCCACCAAACGCTACCGTTCTAACGTCATCAACTGGGGGATGTTACCGCTGCAGATGGCGGAAGTACCGAACTTTGACGTAGGTGATTACATTTACATCCCTGGCATTAAAGCGGCGCTGGATAATCCGGGTACGACGTTTAAAGGTTATGTGATCCATCAAGATGCGCCGGTAACGGAAATTACGCTTTATATGGAAAGCCTGACGGCCGAAGAGCGCGAGATTATCAAGGCGGGTAGTTTGATTAACTTCAATAAAAACCGTCAGATGTAAAAAGCACCATGTGAATGTGGGTCGCATCCGGCACTTATTGTCGGATGCGATGCTGACGCATCTTATCCGACCTACGAATCGCATCGAATCTGTAGGCCAGATAAGGCATTTACGCAGCATCCGGCACTTATTGTCGGATGCGATGCTGACGCATCTTATCCGACCTACGAATCGCATTGAATCTGTAGGCCGAATAAGGCGTTTACGCCGCATCCGGCAAAAAGTAAATAGCTTTTACTTTTTCGCCTCTGCAACCACTTTACTACCGACGCCGCGGTTATTGTATTCCCACATGCGGTTGTAGTTAGTGTCATTCAGATTGCGCTGTACTTCGTCGCTATCGTCAACGCTGCCGGTGTTACCCGCAAACGGACGATTGGAAATCACCGCATCAGCCCACGGTTTGGCTGTGTTAAAACCTTCGTTGATGGCGCTATCACGAATCACCACCTGACCGTTGGTATTAGCATCAACATCCAGCGAACGGCCCAGTTGTGCGACGCCATCACCAGAAGCATTGAAACGGCTATTTACTGCCAGGAAACCGTAATAGATGTTAGACAGCGTAGCCGGTGCAAACACATACGCTTCTTGCTGGGTACGGGAGTTCACCACGCGGAATTCGGTGTTATCAAACACCACTGCGCCGCGACCAGAAACGATATCCACATCCCCTTCAATGTAACTGTTGGTCACCAGAGTACGTGGCTGACGGTTGGTTTCCAGACGGTTTTGCACACCACTGTTGGTGACAAAGAAGGTATTCTGACGACCAAGAATGTTGACGTTATTGATCTGCACTTTGTCGCCATCAGTACGCAGCGCCACCGCCGGATGGTTACCCGCATCTACGCTATCGCCCAACGTGTTTTCGATGGTCAGGTTTTGCAGTTGCAGGCCATTATTTTGTGACCAGAAGACCGCGGAACACAGAACGCCAATGCTGTTGCTACGTTTGCTCTGGCAGCTATCGTACATATACCACGCTGGTTTACCTGGCATATATTTGCCGCGCGGGTTGACGTCGTGACGCCAGTCGGCAGGGCTCATGCCCCCATCAAGGGAAAGTCCAATTTTCACATCAATCGGTTTTTCGCCTGTACCGTAGACGGTGATTCCACCCGGAGCGGCAGGGATATAGACCGTGCCTTCATACTCACCTGGCATCACGGCAATATACTGGCGTTTATTGGTGCGTTTGATAATTGCCGCATCCACCGCTGCCTGAATAGTCGTGTGCGTCACACCCGGTGTACCCGTCGGTCCGACAACAAAGTCAGGTTGAGCAGGCAGAGTAATAGGTGAAGGATTCCACGCCGCAGCACCTGGCGTCAGGGACGCAAAATAGTGTTGCGCATCGAAATTCTGCGCTTCTTTTGCCGACAGAATCGGCCGAGAAGACGTACCAGGCGCGGTTTGATCAGAAGGACGTTGATCGGGCGGTGTTGAGCTACAGGCGGTCAGCGTCACGCCAAAAGCCAGTGCCAGCGCCAGACGGGAAACTGAAAATGTGTTCACAGGTTGCTCCGGGCTTTGAAATGGAAAAAATGAATCCGTTGAAGCCTGCTTTTTTATACTAAGTTGGCATTATAAAAAAGCATTGCTTATCAATTTGTTGCAACGAACAGGTCACTATCAGTCAAAATAAAATCATTATTTGATTTCAATTTTGTCCCACTCCCTGCCTCTGTTATCACGATACTGTGATGCCATGGTGTCCGACTTATGCCCGAGAAGATGTTGAGCAAATTTATCGCTTATCTGCTTCTCATAGAGTCTTGCAGACAAACTGCGCAACTCGTGAAAGGTTGGCGGATCCCCTTCGAAGGAAAGACCTGATGCTTTTCGTGCGCGCATAAAATACCTTGATACTGTGCCGGATGAAAGCGGTTCACGACGAGTAGATGCAATTATGGTTTCTCCGCCAAGAATCTCTTTGCATTTATCAAGTGTTTCCTTCATTGATATCCCGAGAGCATCAACATGCAATGTTGTAGGGATGGCAATTTTTACGCCTGTTTTGCTTTGCTCGACATAAAGATATCCATCTACGATATCAGACCACTTCATTTCGCATAAATCACCAACTCGCTGCCCGGTAACAACAGCCAGTTCCATTGCAAGTCTGAGCCAACATGGTGATGATTCTGCTGCTTGATAAATTTTCAGGTATTCGTCAGCCGTAAGTCTTGATCTCCTTACCTCTGATTTTGCTGCGCGAGTGGCAGCGACCGGGTTTGTTGTTATATGGCCTTCAGCTATTGCCTCTCGGAATGCATCGCTCAGTGTTGATCTGATTAACTTGGCTGACGCCGCCTTGCCCTCGTCTATGTATCCATTGAGCATTGCCGCAATTTCTTTTGTGGTGATGTCTTCAAGTGGAGCATCAGGCAGACCCCTCCTTATTGCTTTAATTTTGCTCATGTAATTTATGAGTGTCTTCTGCTTGATTCCTCTGCTGGCGAGGATTTTTTCGTAGCGATCAAGCCATGAATGTAACGTAACAGAATTATCACTGTTGATTCTCGCTGTCAGAGGCTTGTGCTTGTGTCCTGAAAATAACTCAATGTTGGCCTGTATAGCTTCAGTGATTGCTATCCTCCTGTCTCGGCCTAATCCAAACTCTTTACCCGTCCTTGGGTCCCTGTAGCAGTAATATCCATTGTTTCTTATATAAAGATTAGGGGGTAAATCCCGGCGCTCATGACTTCGCCTTCTTCCCATTTTTGATCCTCTTCAAAAGGCTACCTGTTACTGGTCGATTTAAGTCAACCTTTACCGCTGATTCGTGGAACAGATACTCTCTTCCATCTTTAACCGGAGGAGGGAATATCCTGCACTCGCGTACCCATCGACGAACTGTTTCAAGGCTTCTTGGGCGTCGCTGGCGTGCGTTCCACTCCTGAAGTGTCAAGTACATCGCAAAGTCTCCGCAATTACACGCAAGAAAAAGCCGCATTGATGCGGCGATGGTAGGTCTGGATATCTTGAGAAATGAACAGGCCTCATCGAGTGTGAGGCTGTGGTTAGTACTTGCGTAGCTCGCTAATTCTTCTGTAAGTTTCTGGTGCTTTGTTTCCGTGTATCTTCATTTCAGACTTCAACAGAGCAACGAGAGAATCCCATTCGTTGAGGATGCCTTTGAATGCCGGAACGCGCTTTGCAACCTTGTCGAATGAATCTCTGATTTCTGGAATCTGCTCAACAAGTGCAACGCATCGTCGGAAATCGGCTGCGTCATGTGGAGCACCGAAGTGATGACCATAGATATTCTTTTTCAGTCCACATGCGATTGAGGCAAGAGTTGCGCTACTGATGCCGACATCGCCAGTCGTTTGCCATTTCAAAATCTTCATAGCCAAATCTGACATTTCTTGTCTCCAATAAAAAACCGCCATCAGGCGGCTTGGTGTTCTTTCAGTTCTTAAATTCGAATCAGCCTTTGGTCACCCAGCATTGTGAGTCACCATTACACGGGCATGAATTAACAGGAACTCTCTCGCCGCACTTACCGCAACGTTTTATGCTGATCGATTTTATACGCCAGCGCACAAGTGCATCATCCTGGCGGCTCAGTAACGCGATGTACTCACCAAACTCGTAAGGCGCACGCCTGAAGCGACGCGTGGCACAGTTACGCTCCAGCATTTCAATTTCCTGAGCATCAAGTACAAGCTCCAGCTTACGCATACCGGATGATGCTTGCTTGGCTCTCTGATCGGCTTTGCGCTCTGCTGCTGATTTAGCCATTCTGCTTTTCCTGCATCAGGAGAAAGACAATCATAGCGGCGCGGATGCTTCCGATATCTCTTTATGCGATAAGCACATACAAGCAGCGAACCATCAACTGGAGTGAGTGAGGAATCGACCACAAGCAACGCCCCTTGCAATATGCCTTCGCGGTAATGGCTGTCACCCGCGGAACAATTTATCTGCTGGCTGCATGAAAAGCCAGCAATACAACTTTTGCTGACTTTCCACCGTTAACGCGACACAACCTTTGTTCCTGAGCTTCACGTTGCAGAGCCGATAATCTCCGTCTCTTTAAATTAAAAAGACGGAGACTATTAAAAACTCATTAAAACATCAGGAAACAACAGATTCCCCGTAAAACGCTACAGCCTGTGCAGACTGGGAGTCCATATCATCATGGAGATCTCTGGAGTATGGGAGGGAGTTGACTGTCGATATAAATATACTGTCATTTTCTAAAGTGAAAATTTCTGATTCGAGACTACCAATATCACCACGTACAGGATTAGTCCACCCACTAAACAGTAAAAATCCCCATTCCTGAAAAAGCCCGGAATTCACTTCACGTTTTACATCATGAAACATTTCTCCCGTCAGTTCATCGAAAGGGACATTATTGATATCGCGTCGTGCCGGGACAGTCCCTTTTTTATCCTCAATCCAAAACAATGCATCGTAAAATCTGTCCGACGTTGCGGTACGAGGTTTAAAGAAGCGATAAGGTTTAATTAAATAAGATGACACATTTTTCCCTGTGGCTTTATCCTTCGCAAAAATAACAAATGTTTTACCAATGCAACTTTCATCAATATCATTTGAAAATGACACCACGCCGTCCTGATTTACAGTCAGCGAATTGTCTCCCGCATTGGTGACAACACTCCAGTCCAACGTATTATTATTGACAACATCATTGTCAACCACCATCTGAAATGTCGCGCCTGGAAATAATGTTTTCGGGAATGAACCATTAGCCATGTCTTTTTTTATATCGAACACATGGTGGCTCACTAGAACACCGGTAATTTTGGGCATAAAAAACTCCTTACTTGTTTAATTGAAATGCGATCAATAAATTCGATCACCAAAGAGATATTATTACTTTTACAAGAATAAATGTTGTTATTTGTTTATTATAAAACAATCATCACCCAGAAAAGAAAAAGATGCAGCTCGTTAACAAAAACCTTTGTGGCATATTAAGGTTGTGTCGCGTTAACGGTGGAAAGTCAGCAGATAAAATTGTTCTGTGGGTGACAATCCATCACCCTGAGGATGCTGATATTGCCCCTTGCGCATCATGTGGATTAATTCAACGCCGGCCAGTATCGTAGCCGTTCCATGAAATAGGTGTGCAAGTTCTCCGGTTGCTCACGGGCTACCTGTTCTGCAATTACCGGTATATTCATCCGCTCTTTGTAGGCAACGCCGCTGGCGGCCAGGTCAACGTTGAAGTGGTCAACCAAAACTGGCCACCGAGTTAGAGTTTTTCCAGTTGTCGCGTATATCAGATGCAAGCGACTGTTCGGATTTTGAGTTACATTTCTGTGCAAACATCTCCAATCCCTGCGCCCGGACTTCAGCCAAGAAAGCGTCGGTGGCTGGGGTTTCGCTGTGGTGCAGGGCATCATTGATAATCATCGCAGCTACTCCGGCCTGTCCTGCGTCCGTGACCGACACATGCTCAAGAGTTACGGCCATTGCGTTTTTCAGCCCAGCATTCTCCTCCGCCAGCGCCGCGCATTTAGCTTCAAGTTCACCGAACTTACGCACCAGATATTCAGCGTTTGTTTCGTTAACCTTTAAATCTCGTGGGATGCATTTACCTTTCAGAAATCCATCTATCTCAATTAGTGACATTTGTTTCATTTCTTCCCACTCCGCCACATCGCATTCAGATATTTGTTTTGACTCACTGAAGGAAAAGAATTTCGCTTAAGCAATTCCTCTCTCGATGGCATTGGCTTTACGCGTTGGCGAATAATCATTTCTGCCGGAAGAATGCCGGGATTGTATGCAAGTCCTCTCATGGTAAATTCCTCAGTCATTACTGATAGCGCCATAGCGTGAGCGGTAATTACGCAGGCGCGGGTCAATTTCAGGGAAGTGGGTATATGTGGCTTTGCGGAATGGTCGGATTGATGTCTGGTAAATTCGCTCGCGTTCTTCTTTCTCTGCAAGCCATATACAATGGCGAAATTCCTTTTCCTCTTTCGTTTCCTGCGGTAGCGACATTATCAGGTCGTAGTTTTTTCTGAATTTATCCAGCACCTCCAATACGGAATTGCCGGAACAGCGGCGCGCGTCGTCCGCACCATACAGAGGCGCTGGCATGGTTTTCTCCTGATTAAATTGCGTGAATAGCGTGACGAGGGAAGGGGAGAGTTACTGGTGCAAAGGGTATATCGTCGTCAAAATCCATCGGAGGTTCGTTGTGTTGTGCTGGGGATGATTGCTGCTGTGGCTTCTGTGATTGCCTGCTGGCTGCTTGTTGTTTGCTGTCGCC
>NZ_RHJI01000062.1 GCF_004211955.1 Escherichia sp. E1V33 | reverse complement strand
CAGCCAGCTTATCAGCCTGTCTATTCTGACTGAAACCAATAACCGGGAGCAGGCGCGGCTCTATGCCGAAGCAGAACAGACCAGCGCGCTGCTGAGACAACGACAACACCGGATCGAGGAACTGAAACGTGAGAACGAGGATTTACGCTGCTGGGCTGATACTCCTTTGCCTGCTGACATTATCCGGCTGCGGGAACGCCCCACACTCACCGGAGGTGCAGCTTACCGTCAGTGGTTGTCCGCGAGTGACGCCGTGTCGGCTGGATCAGGCAGCGCCGCGCACTAACGGTGATCTGAATGCGTTGCTGGATGAAACGGAGGCCGCCTGGGCGGTCTGTGCAGACAAAATGGATATGATTATTGCGTGTCAGGAGCGAAATAGTGAACAAACCACAATCCCTGCGCCACGCCCTCAATAAAGCGGTGCCTTATGTCCGCAATAACCCGGACAAACTGCATCTGTTTGTGGATAACGGTTCGCTGGTTGCCACGGGGGCCAGCTCCATGTCGTGGGAGTACCGTTACACCCTGAACGCGGTGATTGAGGATTTCAGCGGCGACCAGAATCTGCTGATGGCCCCGGTTTTGCTGTGGCTGAGGGATAACCAGCCCGATGCCATCAATAACCCGGCGTTACGGGAAAAACTATTCACCTTTGAGGTGGATATTCTGCGCAACGATGTCTGTGATATCAGCCTCAACCTGCAACTGACGGAGCGTGTGCTGGTCAGCACTGACGGCAGTGTGTCAAGTGTTGAAGCGGTAGCGGAACCCGATGAACCAGAAGAAATGTGGACGGTGAAACGTGGCTGAATTACAGAAGGTGGACGACTGGCTGAGTGCTTTGCTGGCGAATCTGGAGCCAGCCGCAAGAAGCCGCATGATGCGCCAGCTGGCGCAGGAACTGCGCCGGACACAGCAGCAGAATATCAGGATGCAGCGCAACCCTGACGGCAGCAGCTATGAACCGCGACGGGTAACAGCACGCAGTAAAAAAGGCCGTATCAAACGGCAGATGTTTGTAAAGCTGCGCACCACAAAATACCTGAAAACTGCCGCCAGCGCCGATTCTGCCAGCGTGCAGTTTGAAGGTAAGGTGCAGCGTATTGCCCGCGTTCACCATTACGGCATGCGTGATCGCGTCAGTCGCAAAGGACCTGAGGTCCGTTACGCAGAGCGTCGTCTTCTGGGCGTAAATGATGATGTTGAGGCAATGACCCGCGACATGATTCTGCAATGGCTGGCGGGGTGATCTTTGTATCAGCACTGATACAAGTTGCAGCACTGCCGCCTTTCTTCCCCTGATGGCAACCTTTCCCTATGAACGCACAATTAACCGAAATCATGCGCCTTATCACCAACCTGATCCGCACTGGGGTAGTCACCGAAGTGGACAGGGAAAACTGGCTTTGCCGAGTGAAAACGGGCGAGCTTGAAACTAACTGGATCAGTTGGCTGACGCTGCGTGCAGGAAATGCCCGGACATGGTGGCGACCATCGGAAGGTGAGCAGGTGGTGCTGCTGAGTCTGGGGGGCAATCTGGAAACCGCCTTTGCGCTGCCCGCTGTCTATTCGAATCAGTTCGCGCCACCGTCGACGTCGGCGGACGCCTGTGTGACAGAACATCCTGACGGTGGCTGGTTTGAATACGAACCCGCTACCGGGCGCTGGTATGTCAGGGGAATCAAATCCATGGTCATTGAAGCTGCCGACAACATCACCCTGAAAACCAGTGAGTTTGTGCTGGAGGCCGACCGCACGCGTATTAACAGCGAAATGGTAATCAATGGTGGCGTTACCCAGGGCGGCGGTGCAATGAGTTCTAACGGGATCGTGGTTGATGCGCATCAGCATACTGGCGTCCTGAAAGGCGGCGATACAACCGGAGGCCCGGTATGACGCTTTATAGCGGGATGAACAATATCAGCGGTAAAGCCATTACTGATATTGACCATCTGCGCCAGTCGGTGCGGGACATTCTGCTGACGCCACAGGGTAGCCGCATT
>NZ_RHJI01000061.1 GCF_004211955.1 Escherichia sp. E1V33 | reverse complement strand
AATGCGGCTACCCTGTGGCGTGATGAGTATGTCTTTAACAGACTGATTGAGGTGCTCAATATCGGTAATGGCCTTGCCCGTTGCGCTGTTCATGCCGTAATACATCGTCATACCGGACCTCCCGATGTGTCGCCGCCAGACTTCACTTTATTGTGCGCGTGGTCATCCACCACGATCTCGTTGGAACTCATCGGGCCGCCGCCCTGAGTCACACCACCGTTGATCACCACCTCACTGTTAATACGGGTGGTGTCGGCTTCCACGATAAACTCCCCGGTTTTGAAGGTGACGTTATCCACCGCCTCGATCACCATGGATTTAATACCCCGAACGTACCAGCGCCCGGTTTCGGGGTCGTACTCAAACCAGCCGCCGTCCGGGTATTCCGTCACGTTGCCGTCCTCAGACTTGGACGGCGGCGGAAACTGGTTTGAATAGACGGCAGGCAGGGCAAAGGCGGTTTCCAGATTGCCGCCCAGGCTGAATAGCACAACCTGCTCCCCCACAGACGGTTTCCACCAGGTGCGCGAGTTGCCCGCGCGCAGCGTCAGCCAGTTAATCCAGTTGGTTTCAAGGTCGCCCGTTTTCACCCGACAAAGCCAGTTTTCCCGGTCCACTTCGGTGACTACACCTGTGCGGATCAGATTGGTGATAAGGCGCATGATTTCTGTTAATTGTGCGTTCATAGGGAAAGGTTGCCATCAGGGGAAGAAAGGCGGCAGTGCTGCAACTTGTATCAGTGCTGATACAAAGATCACCCCGCCAGCCATTGCAGAATCATGTCACGGGTCATTGCCTCAACATCATCATTTACACCCAGCAGGCGACGCTCTGCGTAACGGACCTCCGGTCCCTTACGACTGACGCGATCGCGCAGGCCGTAGTGATGAACACGGGCAATGCGCTGTACCTTGCCTTCAAACTGGACGCTGGCAGAGTCGGCGCTGGCGGCAGTTTTCAGGTATTTTGTGGTGCGCAGCTTTGCAAACATCTGGCGTTTGATGCGTCCCTTCTTGCTGCGTGCAGTTACCCGTCGCGGTTCATAGCTGCTGCCATCTGGATTACGCTGCATCCTGATGTTCTGCTGCTGTGTCCGGCGCAGTTCCTGCGCCAGCTGGCGCATCATGCGGCTTCTTGCGGCTGGCTCCAGATTCGCCAATAATGCACTCAGCCAGTCGTCCACCTTCTGCAGTTCAGCCACGTTTCACCGTCCACATTTCTTCAGGTTCATCGGGTTCCGCTACCGCTTCAACACTCGACACACTGCCGTCAGTGCTGACCAGCACACGCTCCGTCAGTTGCAGGTTGAGGCTGATATCACAGACATCGTTGCGCAGAATATCCACCTCAAAGGTGAATAACTTTTCCCGTAAAGCTGGATTATTGATGGCATCGGGCTGGTTATCACGCAGCCACAGCAAAACCGGGGCCATCAGCAGATTCTGGTCGCCGCTGAAATCCTCAATCACCACGTTCAGGGTGTAGCGGTACTCCCATGACATGGAGCTGGCCCCCGTGGCAACCAGCGAACCGTTATCCACAAACAGATGCAGTTTGTCCGGGTTATTACGGACATAAGGCACTGCTTTATTAAGGGAGTGGCGCAGGGATTGTGGTTTGTTCACTGTTTCGCTCCTGACACGCAATAATCATGTCCACTTTGTCTGCACAGACCGCCCAGGCGGCCTCCGTTTCATCCAGCAACGCGTTCAGATCACCGTTAGTGCGCGGCGTTGCCTGATCCAGCCGACACGGCGTCACCCGCGGACAACCACTGACGGTAAGCTGCACCTCCGGTGAGTGTCGGACGTTCCCGCAGCCGGATAATGTCAGCAGGCAAAGGAGTATCAGCCCAGCGGCGTAAATCCTCGTTCTCACGTTTCAGTTCCTCGATCCGGTGTTGTCGTTGTCTCAGCAGCGCGCTGGTCTGTTCTGCGTCGGCATAGAGCCGCGCCTGCTCCCGGTTATTGGTTTCAGTCAGAATGGACAGGCTGATAAGCTGGCTG
>NZ_RHJI01000060.1 GCF_004211955.1 Escherichia sp. E1V33 | reverse complement strand
GGGTCACGATAACAAAGCCGTTGCGACTGAGCTGCTGAGTGTGGCGCAAAGCCTGCGCGGGTTTGCTTACCTGTCGGCGTATGGCTGCAAAACAGTGGAAGAAGTGCTTACCTACCGCGAAAACTTCAGCCAGCGTGAAGGGATGCTGATCTGGCCGGATTTTATCAGCTGGGACACGGTGCTGAATGCCGAAGCAACGGCTTATGCCACCGCGCGTGCGCTTGGTCTGCGCGCCAAAATTGACGAGCAGACCGGATGGCACAAAAGCCTGTCCAACGTGGGCGTGAACGGTGTCACCGGAATTTCTGCTGATGTGTTCTGGGATCTGCAGGACCCGGCAACAGATGCAGGTCTGCTGAACCAGAACGACGTCACCACGCTTATCCGCAAAGACGGTTTCCGCTTCTGGGGTTCCCGCTGCCTGAGTGATGACCCGCTCTTTGCCTTCGAAAACTACACCCGCACGGCGCAGGTGCTGATGGACACGATGGCAGAAGCACACATGTGGGCGGTGGATAAACCGCTTAACCCGTCGCTGGCCCGCGACATTATCGAAGGTATCCGCGCCAAAATGCGCAGCCTGGTCAGTCAGGGCTATCTCATTGGTGGTGATTGCTGGCTGGATGAGTCGGTGAACGACAAAGACACGCTGAAAGCCGGAAAACTCACCATCGACTACGACTACACGCCAGTGCCGCCACTTGAAAACCTGATGCTGCGTCAGCGCATCACCGATCAGTACCTGGTGAATTTCGCCAGCCAGGTCAGCGCGTAAGGGGACAACATGGCTTTACCACGCAAATTAAAACATCTGAACCTGTTTAACGACGGGAACAACTGGCAGGGGATCGTTGAGTCGCTGACGCTGCCGAAATTCACCCGCAAATATGAGAAGTATCGCGGCGGCGGTATGCCCGGGGCGGTGGATGTGGATCTGGGACTGGATGACAGTGCACTGGATACAGAATTTTCCATTGGTGGTACTGAACTGCTGCTGTTTAAGCAGATGGGCAAAGCCACGGTGGATGGCATCCAGCTGCGCTTTACCGGCTCTATTCAGCGTGATGATACCGGGGAAGTGCAGGCCGTGGAGCTTGTGGTGCGTGGACGTCACAAAGAAGTGGATTCCGGCGAGTGGAAGACGGGCGAAAGCAACACCACCAAAGTGACCAGCACCAACAGCTACGCGAAGCTGACCATCAATGGTGAGGTGCTTTATGAAGTGGACCTTATCAACATGGTGGAAATTGTGGACGGTGCGGACCTGATGGAAGCGCACCGCAACGCCCTCGGCCTCTGATGTATCTGAACGGCGCGGAATGCCGCGCCAGAACCCAATTTACAGGACAACAAAATGAGCGATAAGCAGACTGAAAAGACCATTCAACTGGATACTCCCATCATGCGCGGTAAAACAGAAATTACCGAAATTGTGCTGCGTAAA
>NZ_RHJI01000005.1 GCF_004211955.1 Escherichia sp. E1V33 | reverse complement strand
GACAGCCTGACGGTTGACGATCTGGTGGCAGATATCGCCACCATTTTTCACTGGCCGCCATCCGTTACTGACGTTATGCCGCTGACCGAAGTGCTGGAATGGCGGTATAAAGCGATTCAGAGAAGCGGGGCCAACGATGAGTGATAATAACCTGCGCCTGCAGGTCATTCTTAATGCGGTTGACAAACTCACCCGCCCATTCCGTGCTGCACAGGCCAGTTCGAAAGAGCTGGCTGGCGCAATCAGAAACTCCCGTGACGCATTAAAGCAACTCAATCAGGCGGGTAACAGCCTGGAAAAATTTCGCAAGCTGCAGGCCGATAACAAGAAGTTAGGCGACAGGCTGAACTATGCCAGACAGAAGGCTAATTTGCTTAGCTCTGAGCTGGAGGCGATGGAACAACCATCACAACGGCACCTTGTGGCTTTAGGTCGGCAAACGCTGGCAGTCCAACGCCTGGAAGAACAACAAAAATATTTGCAGAAGCAAACGGCGCTTGTGCGTGCAGAGCTGTACCGGGCGGGAATTTCTGCGAAAGACGATGCGGGAGCAACCGCTCGTTTAGCCCGTGAAACATCACGTTATAACCAGGAACTGTCGAAACAGGAGGCGCGGCTGAAGCGACTGGGGGAAGCTCAGCGCAGGATGAATGCAGCGCGTGCCAGTTATGCCCGTTCGCTGGAGGTGCGTGATCGTATTGCAGGTGCTGGAGCCACCACCACGGCTGCAGGGCTGGCAATGGGCGCACCAGTGATGGCGGCAGTAAAAAGCTATACCAGCATGGAAGATGCCATGAAAGGTGTGGCAAAGCAGGTCAATGGTCTGCGTGACGATAATGGCAACCGCACCGCGCGTTTTTACGAAATGCAGGATGCCATCAAGGCTGCCAGCGAACAGCTGCCGATGGAAAACGGTGCTGTGGACTTCGCCGCACTGGTTGAAGGTGGTGCGCGCATGAACGTCGCAAACCCTGACGACAGCTGGGAAGACCAGAAACGTGACCTGCTGGCCTTCGCCAGTACGGCAGCAAAGGCGGCAACAGCCTTTGAGCTGCCAGCGGATGAACTGTCAGAAAGTCTGGGGAAAATCGCCCAGCTCTACAAAATCCCTACCCGCAATATTGAACAGCTCGGTGATGCGCTGAACTATCTGGATGATAACGCCATGTCGAAAGGGGCAGATATCATTGATGTCATGCAACGCCTGGGTGGTGTGGCTGACCGTCTGGATTATCGTAAAGCGGCGGCGCTGGGTTCCACCTTCCTGACACTGGGCGCTGCGCCAGAGGTTGCAGCCAGTGCAGCAAACGCGATGGTGCGTGAATTGTCTATTGCCACCATGCAAAGCAAGAGTTTCTTTGAAGGGATGAATCTGCTGAAACTCAATCCTGAAGTGATTGAAAAGCAGATGACGAAGGATGCGATGGGAACCATCCAGCGCGTGCTGGAGAAGGTGAACGCACTGCCGCAGGACAAGCGTCTGTCTGCCATGACCATGTTGTTTGGTAAAGAGTTTGGTGATGACGCGGCGAAACTGGCAAACAACCTTCCGGAACTGCAGCGCCAGCTAAAACTGACAGCGGGCAATGATGCGCTCGGTTCCATGCAGAAAGAATCCGACATCAACAAAGACTCACTTTCTGCTCAGTGGTTGCTGGTCAAAACCGGAGCGCAGAACACCTTCAGCAGCCTGGGCGAAACGCTGCGCCAGCCGCTGATGGATATTCTGTACACGGTGAAAAGCATCACGGGGGCGTTGCGCCGCTGGGTGGAAGCTAACCCGGAACTGACGGGTACACTGATGAAAGTAGCCGCTGTGGTGGCTGCCGTTACCGTGGGCCTCGGCACCTTAGCGGTGGCGCTGGCTGCAGTGCTGGGGCCGCTGGCAGTGATCCGTTTGGGATTCTCTGTGCTGGGTATCAAAACGTTACCTTCCGTTACGGCAGCAGTAACCCGAACCAGCAACGCGTTGTCCTGGCTGGCAGGCGCACCACTGGCAGTGCTGCGACGCGGGCTTGCTTCATCGGGCAACGCCGCAGGTTTACTTACTGCGCCGTTGTCGTCTTTGCGTCGCACGGCATCACTGACGGGGAATGTCCTGAAAACTGTAGCAGGTGCGCCGGTTGCACTATTGCGGTCTGGATTATCCGGTTTACGTGCTGTTGCTGTGATGTTTATGAATCCACTGGCAGCACTACGCGGTGGACTGGCTGCCGCAGGCGCGGTGCTGCGAGTACTGGCATCCGGTCCGCTGGCGATGCTGCGCGTTGCCCTGTATGCCATATCTGGTCTGTTAGGTGCTCTGCTCAGTCCGATAGGTCTTGTGGTTACTGCACTGGCGGGCGTGGCGCTGGTTGTCTGGAAATACTGGCAACCCATCACCGCATTTCTCGCTGGTGTGGTGGAAGGATTCAAAGCGGCGGCAGGTCCCATCAGTGCAGCATTCGAACCACTTAAGCCTGTGTTTCAGTGGATTGGCGACAAAGTGCAGGCGTTGTGGGGCTGGTTTACTGATCTGCTGACGCCCGTTAAGTCGACCTCTGCCGAACTGCAGAACGCAGCGGCAATGGGGCGACGATTCGGGGAGGCACTGGCGGAAGGGCTGAATATGGTCATGCATCCGCTGGACTCCCTGAAATCCGGCGTTTCCTGGTTGCTGGAGAAACTCGGCATTGTCAGTAAAGAGGCCGCAAAGGCGAAATTGCCGGAAAGCGTGACGCGTCAGCAACCTGCGACGGTGAATGTAGACGGTAAAGTGATGATGCCATCGGGTGGTTTTCCGTCATGGGGATATGGCTTTGCGGGGATGTATGACAGCGGCGGCTATATCCCGCGCGGGCAGTTTGGCATCGTCGGTGAAAACGGGCCGGAAATTGTTAACGGCCCGGCAAATGTGACCAGCCGGAGAAATACAGCCGCACTGGCTGCCGTTGTTGCCGGAATGATGGGCGTTGCTGCCGCGCCTGCAGAACTTCCACCGTTGCATCCGTTGGCGCTTCCCGCGAAAAGTGGTGAAGCGATGATGAGTCGCGCAGCCACTGTGCCGCCCGTTCAATGGATTGAGGCACCGACGCAGATCATCATCCAGACGCAGCCAGGACAAAGTGCGCAGGATATTGCGCGGGAGGTGGCACGCCAGCTTGATGAACGTGAACGCAGGCTGAAGGCAAAAGCCAGGAGTAACTACAGCGATCAGGGGGGATACGACGCATGATGATGGTGCTGGGATTGTACGTGTTTATGCTGCGCACTGTGCCGTATCAGGAACTGCAGTATCAGCGCAGTTGGCGACATGCGGCAAACAGCCGGGTTAACCGACGCCCGTCAACGCAGTTTCTGGGACCGGATAACGACATGCTGACGCTTTCTGGCGTTCTTATGCCGGAGATAACAGGCGGCAGGCTGTCGTTGCTGGCACTGGAGCAGATGGCAGAACAGGGGAAAGCATGGCCCCTGATTGAAGGCAGCGGCACGATTTACGGCATGTATGTGATTGAGGGACTGAATCAGACTAAAACGGAGTTTTTCCGCGACGGTATGCCGCGCCGGATTGAGTTTACCCTGTCGCTCAAACGGGTGGATGAATCCCTGTCCGATATGTTCGGTGATCTCAGTTCGCAGCTGAATAATTTGCAGGATATGGCAACGTCTGCCTTAAGCGATATTAGTAAAACGGTGGGAGGGCTGCTGTCGTGAATTTCAGCTCTGATCTGCTTAACAAAGGCAACAAAACTCCGGCATTCAGCATCAGTATTGAAGGCAAGGATATCACCACTGTGCTGGACAACCGCCTGATGGGGCTGACGCTGACGGATAACCGGGGCTTTGAAGCGGACCAGCTTGATCTGGAGCTGGACGACGCCGACGGAAAAATCGTGCTGCCGCGCCGTGGTGCGGTCATTACGCTGGCGCTGGGCTGGAAGGGGCAGCCGCTTTTCCCGAAAGGGGCATTCACGGTGGACGAGATTGAACACACTGGCGCACCGGACCGCCTGACTATTCGGGCGCGAAGTGCTGATTTTCGTGAAACGCTGAATACCCGCCGTGAAAAGTCGTGGCACAAGACCACCGTCGGGGAAGTAGTGAAGGAAATAGCCGTACGTCACAAGCTGAAGATGGCACTGGGTAAAGACCTGTCGGATAAGCCCGTGGAGCATATAGACCAGACTAATGAGAGTGACGGCAGTTTTCTGATGCGGCTGGCGCGCCAGTACGGTGCTATTGCGTCGGTGAAAAATGGCAATCTGTTATTCATCCGGCAGGGACAGGGTAAAAGCGCCAGCGGTAAACCACTGCCGGTTATCACTATCACACGTATGGACGGCGACAGTCACCGCTTTACCCTGGCAGATCGCGGAGCCTATACGGGCGTAATTGCCAGTTGGTTGCATACCCGTGAACCCGCGAAGAAAGAAAACACTACCGTGAAGCGTAAGCGCAGGACCAAGAAGCAGAAGAAAGAGCCGGAAGCGAAGCAGGGCGATTACCTGGTGGGGACGGATGAAAACGTGCTGGTACTTAATCGCACCTATGCCAATCGGAGTAACGCCGAACGGGCAGCGAAAATGCAGTGGGAACGCCTGCAACGCGGCGTTGCGTCATTCTCGCTACAACTGGCGGAAGGGCGAGCAGATCTCTACACGGAAATGCCAGTGAAAGTCAGTGGCTTTAAACAGCCGATAGATGATGCGGAATGGACCATTACGACTCTGACGCATACCGTCAGCCCGGATAACGGTTTTACGACCAGTCTGGAACTTGAAGTGAGGATTGATGATTTCGAAATGGAATGATTCTTCGCAATGGAGAACTTTTAAGTTTGCAAAATGGAATAATGCGGTATCATTATTGTGAATTTAGCAAAAATGGGGAGAACTCGAAAAATGATGATTTGCCCACTGTGTGGAAGTGCCGCCCATACTCGCAGCAGTTTTCAGGTATCTTCATTGACCAAAGAGCGTTACAACCAGTGCCAGAACATTAACTGCAGCCATACTTTTGTAACCCATGAAACTTTTGTTCGTTCGATTGCAACGCCAAAAGAGTCAAATCCGGTTCAGCCGCATCCAATGAAATCAGGACAGGTGGCGCTCTCTCTTTGACGCTGCCGCCATTTTGTCGCCATCGTTAAAAAACAGTGCTTCTAACGTCATGATTTTAAACGGCATAAATTTCAGGCAACAAAAAACCCATCAACCTTGAACCGAAATGGCGGGGTTGATGGGCTCCACAAAATGGGGACATCAAAGAAAAGCAGTGGCACTAATTAAGACTGATGCCCCGAAGAAAAGTTCGCCGATTGTACAAAAAAATTTCATTTTCAGGGCAACTTCAGTTTTATCCGAGTCCTGGCCATACCATGACAATGATTGTCCCGGCCAGCGTTAGCAGTACGTTAGCTATTGCATAAGTACCCGCATAACCTAAGGCTGGGATATTACTGCGTGCGGTGTCGCTGATGATCTCCATTGCCGGAGCACAAGTGCGCGCACCCATCATCGCGCCGAACAGGAGCGCGCGGTTCATACGTAGTACATAGGCGCCGAACAGGAAGCAGATAACCACCGGCACCAGGCTGACAATCAATCCGGCAATCAACATCTGACCGCCAATCGCGCCCAGGCCGTTATTAATGCCGCTACCGGCGCTCAGACCAACGCCTGCCATAAATACCATCAAGCCGAACTCTTTCACCATGCTTAATGCACCCTGCGGAATGTAACCAAAGGTCGGGTGGTTAGCACGCATAAAGCCCAACATAATGCCGGCGAATAACAAGCCAGCAGCGTTACCCATGCCGAAGCTAAATGTACTGAACTGGAAGGTGATCATCCCGATCATCAGGCCAATAACAAAGAATGCGCAGAATGCCAGCAGGTCTGTGACCTGGCTGTGAATCGAGATAAAGCCGATGCGGTCAGCAATAGTTTTCACGCGACGGGCATCGCCGCTCACCTGCAAAACATCACCTTTGTTAAGCACAACGTTGTCATCAATTGGCATCTCAATCTGGCTGCGGATGACGCGGTTAAGGAAGCAACCGTGATCGGTCAACTTCAGTTGTGCAAGACGTTTACCTACAGCGTTATGGTTTTTGACGACGACCTCTTCAGTGACAATACGCATGTCGAGAAGGTCACGATCAAAAACTTCTTTACCGTTACGGAAACTGGGATCGAGGCGGGCGTGAGCGTCTGGATATCCCACTAACGCTATCTCATCGCCCATTTGCAGAACGGCGTCACCATCCGGATTTGCCAGAATCCCGTTACGACGAATACGTTCAATGTAGCAACCGGTTTGGCGATAAATACCCAATTCACGCAGATTTTTGCCGTCGGTCCAGGCTACCAGTTCCGGGCCGACACGGTAGGCGCGGATCACCGGCAAATAAACTTTTCGGCTGGCATCGGTGTCCAGACCACGTTCGCGAGCGATTTGTTGGGCGCTGGTCTGTAAATCCTGATGTTGCAGCTTCGGTAAATAACGTGCGCCGACAATTAAACTCACCAGGCCAATTAAATAGGTTAAGGCATACCCGAGGCTTAGATTATCCAGTGCTGTGGAGAGCTGTCCGCTTTCCATACCGGAATGGCGTAATGTGTCGCCAGCACCGACCAGAACAGGTGTTGAAGTCATTGAGCCTGCCAACATACCGGCCGTCAGACCGATATCCCAGCCAAACAGCTTACCCAACCCTAAGGCTATCACCAGCGCACTGCCAACCATTACCAGAGCTAACATTAGGTAATTTTTCCCATCGCGAAAAAAAATGGAAAAAAAGTTGGGTCCGGCTTCGACTCCGACGCAGAAAATAAACAACATAAAGCCAAGATTAAGCGCGTCGGTGTTAATGCTGAAATGTTGCTGCCCTAATAGTAAGGATACGACTAAAACGCCAATGGAATTACCCAGTTGGATTGAACCAAGTCGTAATTTTCCTAGACATAGTCCAAGCGCAAGGACTACAAATAATAACAGAATGTAATTCCCATTTAACAATTCGGCGACGTTTATATTCACGGAGACTAACTTCTTGTTTACGAGTAAGCTGTTGAAAGAAATGGTAATTTAAGATAATGTTTTTACCTGAAATCAGGGCGCGGATTCATTCAGCGCACATAAGCAATAGTAAAGAAACAATATATTTTACTAGTGTAATCACATTAAGTACCAACGGCTATAAAAATTGCGTTGGCCTATATTAGCATGGAATGCGAAGCGGCTTTATCTTACTGAGCGCCATAGTGGCGAAAATGTGTTCGATAGAGGCAGTGTCAGGAGGAGCGAGTGAAACATAAACAACGTTGGGCGGGGGCAATTTGCTGTTTTGTCCTCTTCATTGTAGTGAGCCTGTTCCTGGCGACGCATATGAAAGGCGCTTTTCGGGCTGCCGGGCATCCTGAAATCGGCTTGCTGTTTTTCATTCTTCCTGGGGCGGTTGCCAGTTTTTTTTCGCAGCGTAGAGAAGTCCTTAAACCGCTGTTTGGCGCAATGCTGGCGGCACCGTGTTCAATGTTAATTATGCGATTGTTTTTTTCACCGACACGCTCATTCTGGCAAGAGCTGGCGTGGTTATTGAGCGCCGTGTTCTGGTGTGCGCTGGGGGCATTGTGTTTCTTGTTTATCAGCAGTTTGTTCAAACCACACCACAGAAAAAATGAATAAAGCCCTCAATACAGAGGGCTTGTCAGGCGATCAGGCGTCCAGATTTTCTTTCACCCACGCAGCAAAATCGGTAAAGCCGCCAATATGTTGTTGATCGATAAAAATCTGCGGTACGGTTTCTACTGGTTTACCCGCTTTCTGTTGTAAATCTTCTTTGCTAATCCCTTCTGCACGAATATCAACATACTGATATTCAAAGTCATCGCGTTCATTACTCAGTTTGTCTGCCAGATCTTTAGCACGCACGCAGTAAGGGCAACCCGGACGACCAAAAATAACGGTTTGCATTGTTTCTCTCCTCATCTGTTTATGTCCGTCATGATTACGCCAAAACTTATTCGCTGAAAGTAGGTTTAACCTGTTGCATCGATTGACTAAAGCTATAACTGTTAAGCACAACGCAACGAAAGGTTTTAAAATAGCAATTCACTTTGCAGAGGGAAGCTTATGCGCGCAATCGGTAAATTACCTAAAAGCGTGTTGATACTGGAATTCATCGGCATGATGTTACTGATGACGGCGCTGCTGTCGTTAAGTCATCACCTTTCGCTTCCGGTGCCGTTTTCGACGCCAGAGGTACAAATTCTGATGATTTTTCTCGGTGTTTTGCTCATGCTTCCCGCTGCGGTGGTGGTTATTCTTCAGGTGGCGAAACGGCTTGCCCCACAACTGATGAACCGTCCACTGGAATCTTCACGTTCAGAAAGAGAAAAAGATAATGACGCCAACCATTGAACTTATTTGTGGCCATCGCTCCATTCGCCATTTCACTGATGAACCCATTTCTGAGGCGCAACGTGAGTCGATTATCAACAGTGCCCGAGCGACTTCCAGTTCTAGTTTTTTGCAATGCAGTAGCATTATTCGCATTACCGACAAAGCGTTACGTGAAGAACTGGTAACGCTGACTGGTGGGCAAAAACACGTGGCGCAAGCGGCAGAGTTCTGGGTGTTCTGTGCCGACTTTAACCGTCATTTACAGATCTGCCCGGATGCCCAACTTGGCCTGGCGGAACAGTTGCTGCTCGGTGTAGTTGATACGGCGATGATGGCGCAAAATGCGTTAACAGCAGCGGAATCTCTGGGGTTGGGCGGTGTATATATTGGTGGACTACGCAATAATATCGAACCAGTGACAGAACTACTGAAGTTACCGAAGCATGTTCTGCCGCTGTTTGGTCTGTGTCTTGGCTGGCCTGCGGATAAACCGGATCTCAAACCGCGTTTACCCGCCTCTATTGTGGTGCATGAAAACAGCTATCAACCGTTGGATAAAGACGCTCTGGCTCAGTATGACGAGCAACTGGCGGAATATTATCTCACCCGTGGCAGCAATAATCGTCGGGATACCTGGAGCGAGCATATTCGTCGGACGATTATCAAAGAAAGCCGTCCTTTTATTCTCGATTATTTACATAAACAAGGTTGGGCGACGCGCTAAAACCGTAAGGCCGATGTATGATACGCGGGCTTTTGACCAAGTCTGACAGAGAGGTGCAGGGTGAAAATTGCCATATTGTCCCGGGATGGAACGCTCTATTCATGTAAGCGGCTGCGTGAAGCCGCCATACAGCGCGGTCACCTGGTTGAAATTCTTGATCCGCTTTCTTGCTACATGAACATCAATCCTGCAGCGTCTTCTATTCATTATAAAGGCCGCAAGCTACCCCATTTCGACGCGGTGATCCCGCGCATTGGCACCGCCATTACCTTTTATGGGACGGCGGCGTTACGCCAGTTCGAAATGCTGGGGAGCTATCCATTGAATGAATCGGTCGCCATTGCCCGTGCGCGTGACAAATTGCGTTCCATGCAACTGTTAGCACGACAGGGTATTGACCTGCCAGTAACAGGAATTGCGCATTCGCCGGATGATACCAGCGACTTAATCGAGATGGTCGGTGGTGCGCCTCTGGTGGTCAAACTGGTCGAAGGCACGCAGGGGATTGGTGTGGTGCTGGCGGAGACGCGTCAGGCGGCAGAAAGCGTGATTGACGCTTTTCGGGGTCTTAACGCTCATATTCTGGTGCAGGAATATATAAAAGAAGCAAAAGGGCGTGATATCCGCTGTCTGGTTGTTGGCGATGAAGTGGTCGCTGCGATTGAACGGCGGGCGAAAGAGGGCGATTTTCGTTCCAATTTGCATCGTGGCGGCGCGGCAAGTATTGCCAGTATTACGCCGCAGGAGCGTGAAATCGCCATAAAAGCCGCACGAACGATGGCGCTGGATGTTGCTGGTGTGGATATTCTGCGTGCAAATCGCGGACCGCTAGTGATGGAGGTGAATGCGTCGCCCGGTCTGGAAGGGATAGAGAAAACCACCGGTATCGACATCGCGGGTAAAATGATCCGCTGGATTGAGCGCCACGCAACGGCAGAATATTGCTTAAAAACCGGTGGTTAGCTGCAATAACGGGACTGATCATGGTTTTGCCTGCGCTTTTTGCGTAAGCTGTCTCAGTCTTTTTATCAGAAGAGGTTGTACAAAATTATGACATCGCTGGTCGTTCCTGGTCTGGATACGTTGCGTCAATGGCTCGATGACCTGGGGATGAGTTTTTTTGAATGTGATAACTGTCAGGCGCTACATCTGCCCCATATGCAGAATTTCGACGGTGTCTTTGATGCCAAAATCGACCTGATTGATAACACGATCCTGTTTTCTGCCATGGCGGAAGTCAGACCTTCAGCCGTGTTGCCGCTGGCGGCGGATTTATCGGCCATCAATGCCAGTTCGCTGACTGTGAAAGCATTTCTTGATATGCAGGATGATAATCTGCCAAAGCTGGTGGTTTGCCAGTCTTTATCCGTTATGCAGGGCGTAACCTATGAACAGTTTGCATGGTTCGTACGCCAGAGCGAAGAGCAGATTTCGATGGTCATCCTTGAAGCCAATGCCCATCAACTGCTGTTGCCGACTGACGATGAAGGGCAAACTAACGTTACCGAAAACTATTTCCTACACTGATAACTCTTTTTGAGCACGCAGTCGCTGCCGCAGTGACTGCGCATTATAATATTTCCTGCTAAATTTAACCCTCCATTAAAGATTTTTTCACCTATCTTATGCCGAACTTGCTTTATCACATAGAGCAAATACGCATAAAAATTTGTTAAATACTGTTTTTTAATTACAGCTATAGTTTCAAACCCTGGCTAAAGTTATTCTTGCGATGCTTTTATATAGCGAGCAATGCTGGCCAGGAGAGAGTTCTCTTTTCTTGCGCCGCGCCGATAAAAAATATGCACGTTTATTGCATATCTTTCACTGTAAAAACTTTTGTTCGTTTGTTAACGAACTTTCAGAAGGAAAGAGATATGACCGCCTTAAATAAAAAATGGCTATCGGGTCTGGTTGCAGGTGCTCTGATGGCCGTCTCTGTCGGCACGCTCGCGGCTGAACAAAAAACACTCCACATTTATAACTGGTCTGATTATATCGCCCCGGATACAGTGGCAAATTTTGAGAAAGAGACGGGTATAAAGGTCGTCTACGATGTTTTCGATTCCAACGAAGTGTTGGAAGGCAAGTTAATGGCGGGTAGCACCGGCTTTGATCTTGTCGTTCCATCAGCCAGTTTTCTCGAACGCCAATTGACAGCGGGAGTTTTCCAGCCGTTGGATAAAAGCAAATTGCCGGAGTGGAAGAATCTCGATCCGGAGCTGCTGAAGCTGGTGGCAAAACACGATCCCGACAATAAATTTGCCATGCCGTATATGTGGGCGACCACTGGAATTGGCTATAACGTCGATAAAGTCAAAGCGGTACTGGGCGAAAACGCGCCAGTCGATAGCTGGGACTTGATCCTCAAACCTGAAAATCTGGAAAAACTGAAAAGCTGCGGTGTCTCTTTCCTGGATGCGCCAGAAGAAGTTTTTGCTACCGTGTTGAATTATCTCGGCAAAGATCCCAACAGCACTAAAGCAGATGATTACACCGGACCGGCAACCGATCTGCTGTTAAAGCTGCGCCCGAACATTCGTTATTTCCATTCATCTCAATACATCAATGATCTGGCGAATGGTGACATCTGCGTGGCGATTGGTTGGGCAGGTGATGTCTGGCAGGCGTCAAACCGCGCGAAGGAAGCGAAGAATGGCGTGAATGTCTCGTTCTCGATTCCAAAAGAAGGGGCGATGGCGTTCTTTGATGTATTCGCCATGCCTGCGGATGCCAAAAACAAAGACGAAGCCTATCAGTTCCTGAATTATCTGCTGCGTCCGGATGTGGTTGCGCATATCTCCGACCATGTGTTCTATGCCAACGCTAACAAAGAAGCTACGCCGCTGGTGAGTGCGGAAGTCCGTGATAACCCAGGAATTTATCCGCCTGCGGATGTCCGTGCGAAGTTGTTCACTCTGAAAGTGCAGGACCCGAAAATCGACCGTGTGCGCACCCGCGCGTGGACCAAAGTGAAGAGCGGAAAATAATCCGCAGCCGTAGATGCCGGACGGCGCACCACACCCGCCGGCAATTCGCACCATCATGGTGCGCTTGCACACATTCAATGCCGGAGAGCAGCCGTGAATGACGCTATCCCTCGCCCGCAGGCGAAAACCCGTAAGGCGCTGACGCCGTTTTTAGAAATCCGCAATCTGACCAAATCTTACGATGGTCAGCATGCGGTCGATGATGTCAGCCTGACCATCTACAAAGGCGAAATATTTGCACTGTTGGGCGCATCCGGCTGTGGCAAGTCCACGCTGCTGCGTATGCTGGCAGGTTTCGAACAACCTTCTGCCGGGCAGATTATGCTTGATGGCGTCGACCTGTCACTGGTTCCTCCTTATCTACGCCCCATCAATATGATGTTTCAGTCTTACGCGTTGTTTCCCCATATGACCGTGGAACAGAACATTGCCTTTGGCCTGAAGCAGGACAAACTACCGAAAGCGGAAATTGCCAGCCGGGTTAACGAGATGCTCGGCCTGGTGCATATGCAGGAGTTCGCTAAACGCAAACCGCATCAGCTTTCCGGTGGACAGCGCCAGCGTGTGGCCCTGGCCCGAAGCCTTGCCAAGCGCCCGAAACTATTACTGCTCGATGAGCCGATGGGGGCGCTGGATAAAAAGCTTCGCGACCGGATGCAGCTTGAAGTGGTAGATATTCTGGAGCGTGTCGGCGTGACCTGCGTAATGGTTACTCACGATCAGGAAGAGGCGATGACTATGGCGGGACGTATCGCCATTATGAATCGCGGGAAATTTGTCCAGATTGGCGAACCAGAAGAGATCTACGAGCATCCGACCACGCGCTACAGCGCTGAGTTTATTGGTTCAGTTAACGTCTTTGAAGGTGTACTCAAAGAGCGTCAGGAAGATGGCCTTGTGCTCTATTCGCCGGGGCTGGTCCATCCGCTAAAAGTAGACCCGGATGCCTCGATAGTCGATAACGTGCCGGTGCATGTGGCGCTGCGTCCAGAAAAAATCATGCTTTGCGAGGAACCGCCCGCCAATGGTTGCAACTTCGCGGTAGGGGAGGTGATACATATTGCCTACCTCGGCGATCTTTCGGTGTATCACGTTCGTCTGAAAAGCGGGCAGATGATTAGCGCCCAGCTGCAAAACGCGCATCGTCACCGCAAAGGGCTACCGACCTGGGGTGATGAAGTTCGTTTATGTTGGGAAGTGGACAGTTGTGTGGTGCTGACGGTTTAAGGAGCAAAGATGAGTACACTTGAACCTCCTGTCCTGCCGGGCGGGTTAAAACAGTGGCTTACGCAGTGGCAGATGAAGCACGGGCGCAAACTGGTGATTGCGCTGCCGTATATCTGGTTGATTTTGCTATTTCTGCTGCCATTTCTGATCGTCTTTAAAATAAGCCTTGCTGAGATGGCGCGAGCCATTCCGCCTTATACCGAACTGATGGAGTGGGCTGACGGGCAACTTTCCATCACTCTTAATCTCGGTAATTTTCTGCAACTGACCGACGATCCGCTCTATTTCGATGCTTATCTCCAGTCGTTACAGGTGGCGGCGATTTCGACTATTTGCTGTTTACTGATCGGTTATCCGCTGGCGTGGGCGGTGGCGCACAGTAAGCCTTCGACCCGTAATATCTTATTGCTACTGGTGATCCTGCCGTCGTGGACCTCGTTTCTGATTCGTGTCTACGCCTGGATGGGAATATTAAAAAACAACGGTGTGCTGAATAATTTTCTGCTGTGGCTGGGGGTTATCGATCAACCTTTGACCATTTTGCACACCAATCTGGCGGTCTATATTGGCATTGTTTACGCCTATGTGCCGTTTATGGTGCTGCCAATCTACACCGCGTTGACGCGTATTGATTATTCGCTGGTGGAAGCGGCACTGGATCTCGGCGCACGACCGTTGAAAACGTTCTTTACTGTTATTGTGCCACTTACCAAAGGCGGAATTATTGCCGGTTCGATGTTGGTCTTTATTCCTGCGGTAGGCGAGTTTGTGATCCCGGAACTGCTCGGCGGTCCGGATAGCATCATGATTGGCCGCGTGCTGTGGCAGGAGTTTTTCAATAACCGTGACTGGCCAGTAGCCTCGGCAGTGGCGATTGTCATGTTGTTGCTGCTAATCGTGCCGATAATGTGGTTCCACAAACATCAGCAAAAAAGCGTGGGAGAACACGGATGAATAATTTACCGGTGGTTCGTTCGCCCTGGCGAATTGTGATTTTGCTGTTGGGTTTCACCTTTCTCTACGCGCCAATGCTGATGCTGGTTATCTATTCGTTTAACAGCTCGAAGCTGGTGACGGTGTGGGCCGGCTGGTCAACGCGCTGGTATGGTGAGTTATTGCGCGATGACGCGATGATGAGTGCGGTTGGTTTAAGCCTGACAATTGCGGCCTGTGCGGCGACGGCGGCGGCGATCCTCGGGACTATTGCGGCGGTGGTGCTGGTACGCTTTGGACGGTTTCGGGGATCAAATGGTTTTGCTTTTATGATCACCGCGCCGCTGGTGATGCCAGATGTGATCACGGGCTTGTCGTTATTGCTATTGTTTGTCGCGCTTGCACACGCCATTGGTTGGCCAGCGGATCGCGGCATGCTCACCATCTGGCTGGCGCATGTCACTTTCTGTACGGCTTATGTGGCGGTCGTTATTTCTTCGCGTCTGCGGGAACTGGATCGCTCGATAGAAGAAGCTGCGATGGATCTCGGTGCGACGCCGCTGAAAGTGTTTTTCGTCATTACGCTACCGATGATCATGCCCGCGATCATTTCTGGCTGGTTACTGGCTTTTACTTTGTCGCTTGATGATCTGGTGATCGCCAGCTTTGTTTCCGGGCCGGGAGCCACCACGTTACCGATGCTGGTCTTCTCCAGCGTGCGGATGGGGGTGAATCCGGAAATCAACGCCCTGGCAACATTGATCCTCGGTGCGGTCGGAATTGTCGGATTTATCGCCTGGTATCTGATGGCACGCGCAGAAAAACAGCGGATACGCGATATCCAGCGTGCAAGACGTGGCTGAAGACACTAAAATTTGCCAACCTGGCTACATAATGCCGCGCATGTCGCGGCATTGTTTTCATGGAAGACGAAACGTTGGGATTTTTTAAGAAAACATCTTCATCTCATGCTCGCCTGAATGTGCCTGCGTTGGTGCAGGTGGCGGCGCTCGCCATTATTATGATCCGTGGCCTCGACGTGCTGATGATTTTCAATACGCTGGGCGTGCGCGGTATTGGCGAATTCATTCATCGCAGCGTACAAACCTGGAGTTTAACGCTG
Source organism: Escherichia sp. E1V33 (assembly GCF_004211955.1). GTDB lineage: Bacteria > Pseudomonadota > Gammaproteobacteria > Enterobacterales > Enterobacteriaceae > Escherichia. The sequence continues at coordinate 293,853 of NZ_RHJI01000005.1, read as the reverse complement.
GTCTTTTTAAGCAGTCTGGTGCTGGTTTTTATTGAGATCTGGTGTGCGTTTTCACTGGTGAAAGGGCGTCGCTGGGCGCGCTGGCTGTATCTGCTGACTCAAGTCACGGCCGCCAGTTATCTGTGGGCGGCCTCGCTCGGTTATGGTTATCCGGAGCTGTTCAGTATTCCCGGTGAATCGAAACGTGAAATCTTCCATAGCCTGATGCTGCAGAAGCTGCCGGATATGCTTATCCTGATGCTGCTGTTCTTTCCCGCCGCCAGTCGGCGGTTCTTCCAGTTGCAATAATGTGTATAATCGTCGCCCCTGATGATGTGAAGGTCAATGTATGCAGTGCGCACTTTACGACGCGGGTCGCTGTCGTTCCTGTCAGTGGATAACGCAGCCGATTCCAGAGCAACTTTCCTCTAAAACCGCCGATCTTAAAAATCTGCTCGCCGATTTTTCGGTCGTGGAATGGTGCGCGCCGGTGTCTGGCCCGGAGCAAGGGTTTCGTAATAAAGCCAAAATGGTGGTGAGTGGTAGCGTTGAAAAACCACTGCTCGGTATGCTGCATCGCGACGGCACGCCGGAAGACCTTTGCGACTGCCCGCTTTATCCTGCCTCATTTGCGCCCGTTTTTGCGGCGCTAAAACCGTTTATCGCTCGTGCGGGGCTAACGCCTTATAACGTGGCGCGTAAGCGTGGCGAACTGAAATACATTCTGCTGACCGAAAGCCAAACAGATGGCGGTATGATGCTGCGCTTTGTACTGCGTTCTGAAACCAAACTGGCGCAACTGCGTAAGGCGCTGCCGTGGTTACAGGAACAACTGCCGCAGCTGAAAGTTATTACCGTCAACATTCAGCCGGTACATATGGCGATTATGGAAGGGGAGACGGAGATTTACCTGACTGAACAACAGGCGCTGGCAGAGCGTTTTAACGATGTGCCGCTGTGGATCCGTCCGCAAAGTTTCTTCCAGACTAATCCGGCGGTCGCCAGCCAGCTGTACGCTACCGCGCGCGACTGGGTACGGCAGCTGCCGGTTAAACATATGTGGGATCTGTTCTGCGGTGTGGGGGGCTTTGGTTTACACTGCGCGACGCCTGACATGCAATTAACCGGGATCGAAATTGCGCCAGAGGCCATTGCCTGTGCAAAGCAGTCAGCCGCTGAACTGGGCTTAACACGTTTGCAATTTCAGGCGCTGGACTCCACTCAGTTTGCCACCGCTCAGGGGGAGGTACCGGAGCTGGTGTTGGTTAACCCGCCGCGCCGCGGCATTGGTAAACCGCTGTGTGATTATCTCTCAACGATGGCACCGCGTTTTATCATCTACTCCAGCTGTAACGCCCAAACCATGGCGAAAGATATCCGAGAACTGCCTGGTTATCGCATTGAACGGGTGCAGCTTTTCGATATGTTCCCTCACACCGCGCATTATGAAGTGTTGACGCTGCTGGTAAAAATTTAAATACATCACGGCAGTAAATTTTTCGGCAACAACTATTCACTCAAAATAATAATCGTGATCGATCGATTAATAATAACCGATCGATCACGGTTATATATTGCTCTATTTTTGCAAATCAAATCACAAATAATCAAATAAGATCTTTAATTGAACTGTTTTGATTACTACAGTGCACTTACCGAATACATACAGAGGCATTGCTTAGCGAAACACAAAATTTCCTGAGACATTATTAACGTCAGCAGAAGGTTCATGCATTGACAACGGAAATGTACGCTTATGGAGGGCGTTCCGACGATGTTTGCCAAATTCATAGATGTTATTCAAACGTTTTTAACTGAACCGGCAATTTTAATTGGTTTGCTGGTGGGTATTGGTTATGCCCTTGATAAGAAATCGCCAATAAAAATTATTACCGGCATGGTCAGCGCCATGGTGGGATTAATGATGGTGTTATTTGGTGGTTTCCAGTTTTCCGCAACATTTAAACCGGTAGCAGAAGCCGTAAGTAAAGCCTATGGTGTTCACGGATATTTAATGGATTCCTACGCAATGAAAGCGGCAACGCAAATTGCATTGGGGGATAATTTTGGTTATGTCGGGTATGTATTTGTACTGGCGTTTTTTACCAACCTGCTGCTGGTATTATTTGGTCGGTATACTGGTGCCAAAGGGATATTTTTGACAGGGAATACCGGTGTTTCACATTCTCAGGCGGTATTATGGTTGATTGTCTTTTGGCTGGGTTTTAGCTGGACTACATCCATTATTATTGCCGGAATATTAACGGGTGTATTCTGGGCGTTCTCCACCACGCTCATTGTTAAGCCCATTGCCAAAGTTACCAAAGATGCCGGTTTTACCATTGCTCATAACCAGATGTTGGGATTGTGGTTTTTCTCCAAATTCGCCCATAAATTTGGTGACCCCGAAAAGCACGATGCTGAAAACCTGAAACTCCCCGGCTGGCTGGCGATTTTTAACCACAACGTGACGGCTATCGCCATTGTGATGACGCTGTTTGTCGGTGGTTTCTTGCTATCAACGGGTATCGATAATGTCCAGTTAATGGCGAAAGGCAAGCCCTGGTATATCTATATCATCAACCTTGGCTTACAGTTCTCCATGTATATGGTCATTCTGCTGCAGGGTGTGCGCATGATGGTCGGTGAAATTAACGGTTCGTTTAAAGGCTGGCAAGATCGCTTTATTCCTAACGCTATTCCTGCTGTCGATGTTGCCGCGCTGTTGCCTTTTTCACCCAATGCGGCAACGTTAGGCTTCGTCTTCTGTACTTTTGGCACCATTTTTTCGATGGGGATCTTATTACTGGTTCACAGCCCAATTATGGTATTGCCTGGCTTTGTACCTCTGTTTTTCTCTGGCGGTCCAATTGGCGTATTAGCAAACCGCATGGGCGGATACCGTTCCGTAATTATCTGTACGTTCTTGCTGGGTATTATTCAGACCTTCGGTACGGTGTGGGCTATTCCGTTAACCGGGCTTGCTGAAAATGGCGTCGGCTGGACAGGAATATTTGACTGGGCAACCGTATGGCCTGCTATTTGTGAAGTTCTGAAATTTATCGCTGCAACATTCCATCTTGGTCCTTACGCGGGTTAATTAAATATTAAGGGTTTAAAAATGAAAGATACAATTAATATTCTGTTTGTCTGTGGTTACGGTGTAGGCAGTAGCGTTATGTTACAAACGGTCGTTAAAAAAGCGCTGACCAAATATGATTTCAAAGTTGAAATGGAACATACCGCCGCAGGTGAAGTCGGCGGATTTACCGACTGGGCGGATATTTTTGCTATTTCCAAAAAATTACTCGATGTGGTTAGTCTTGACCCGAAACAAGGGCAATATTTGATTCCTATAGAGAATATTATGGACGGTGAAACTATTGGTCAGCAAATTTATGAAGTGGTTCAGCAACATTTTCCGCATTTAATTAATCAATAAGGTAGGGCGTAATGAGAGCGATTATTCTACTGTTCGATAGTCTGAATAAACGTTATCTGCCACCTTATGGCGATGCGTTAACCAAAGCGCCTAATTTCCAACGTCTGGCGGCTCATGCCGCCACCTTTGAAAACAGTTACGTCGGCAGTATGCCGTGTATGCCTGCCCGGCGGGAGTTGCATACCGGGCGATGTAACTTCCTGCATCGGGAGTGGGGGCCGTTAGAACCGTTTGACGACTCCATGCCGGAGCTGCTTAAAAAGGCGGGGATCTATACCCACCTGATAAGCGATCATTTGCATTACTGGGAAGATGGCGGCGGGAATTATCATAATCGCTACAGTTCGTGGGAGATTGTGCGCGGACAGGAAGGCGATCACTGGCATGCGAGCGTTGCGCAACCGCCTATTCCCGAGGTGCTACGGGTGCCGCAAAAGCAGACCGGTGGCGGTGTTTCTGGTCTGTGGCGCCATGACTGGGCAAACCGGGAATATATTCAGCAGGAAGCGGATTTTCCACAAACTAAAGTGTTTGATTCAGGCTGTGCCTTTATCCACAAAAATCACGCGGAAGATAACTGGTTATTGCAGGTCGAAACGTTTGATCCGCACGAGCCGTTTCACACAACGGAAGAGTATCTTTCCTTGTATGAAGATAACTGGGATGGACCGCATTATGACTGGCCGCGTGGCCGGGTGCAGGAGAGCGACGAGGCCGTGGAGCACATCCGTTGCCGGTATCGTTCGCTGGTGTCGATGTGCGATCGCAACCTGGGGCGCATTCTCGACCTGATGGATGAGCACGATCTGTGGCGAGATACCATGCTGATTGTCGGCACTGACCACGGCTTTTTACTCGGTGAGCATGGCTGGTGGGCGAAAAACCAGATGCCTTATTACAACGAAGTTGCCAATAATCCGTTGTTTATCTGGGACCCGCGCAGTGGTGTAAAAGGAGAGCGGCGCCAGGCACTGGTACAAATGATCGACTGGGCGCCAACGTTGTATGACTTTTTTCAACAGCCAGTGCCGCCCGATGTGCAGGGGCAACCGCTGGCGAAAACGGTCAGTCACGATGAACCAGTACGCAGCTCGGCGATGTTTGGTGTCTTCAGTGGTCATGTTAACGTAACCGATGGGCGTTTTGTCTATATGCGTGCAGCGCTGCCGGGGCGTGAGGATGATATTGCCAACTACACGTTGATGTCCTGCAAAATGAACAGCCGCTATCCGGTGGATGAGATGCGGGCTTTATCGCTGGCCCCACCGTTTCGTTTTACCAAAGGGTTACAGGTATTACGCATCCCGGCACAGGAAAAATATAAGGGGTTGAATCAGTTTGGTCATTTGCTGTTTGATCTGCAAAACGATCCGCAGCAGCTACATCCAATTCATGATGATGTGATCGAGTCACGGATGATCGCGTTGCTGATTCAGTTGATGAAAGATAATGATGCGCCACCAGAGCAGTTTCAGCGCCTGGGATTAGCGTAGAGAAGTGATTTTGCCGGAGTGGGTGTTCGCCCACTCCGGCAAATGAATAATTATTGCGGGAACCACTGATCGCTGATTTTCTGATATGTACCGTCAGCTTTAATTGCTGCCAGCGCGTTATTCAGTTTTTCCAGCAGAGCTTTGTTATCCGGACGTACAGCGATACCCAGGCCGGTGCCGAAGTATTGCGGATCGGTCACTTTTTCAGTAGCAACGCCCAGTTGCGGATTGGTTTTCAGCCATTCATTAACCACCGCAGTGTCACCAAATACGCCATCAATACGGCCATTTTTCAGATCGATAAAGGCATTTTGATAACTGTCATAGGAGACAGTTTTCACTTCCGGGTGCTGATCCTGAATATATTTCTGGTGCGTAGTACCGTTTTCCATCCCAATGCGTTTGCCTTTCAGGTCGGTAAACGTTTTGTAGGTATCTTTTTTGGCAATCACGACGGCTGAGTTTTCGTAATAGGGCGTGGTGAACGATACCTGCTTGCTACGATCTGGTGTGATATCCATACCGGAGATTACGGCGTCATATTTCCTGAATTTCAGTGACGGGATCAGGCTGTCGAACGCGTGATTGGTAAAAGTACATTCTGCCTGCATCTGTTTGCATAACGCTTTTGCCAGGTCGATATCAAAGCCGACGATCTGGTTATTGGCATCCATCGACTCGAACGGCGGATAGGTCGCTGATACGCCAAAATTGATTTTCTCTGCGGCAGAAGCGCCGAACGCATAGGATGCCAGTAATGCGGCAAGAACTAACTTTTTCATGATGGAACTCCCGTCTGTCAATCTTATGATTATTGGCCGTGTCTGCGGCATGGGATAACAATGCCATCAAGTGAATTTATATGCAATAAATATGATTAAATAATTTGCATGAAATAAAAAAAGACGGACAACTTAGTGAGTTGTCCGTCTTTATTATAAGAATTTATGCACTATGTAGGCCGGATAAGGCGTCCACGCCGCATCCGGCACAGGCACCGTGCTGATGTCTGATGCGACGCTGGCGCGTCTTATCAGACCTACAAAACCCCCGGCGAATGTACGCAGCCACATTAATTCCGCCGTTCGAATGCCAGCGCTTTACGCTCGATCAGACGCATCATCAGCGTCAGCAGGCCGTTAACGATCAGGTAAATAATCCCCGCCGCGCCAAATACCATCACATCGTAGGTGCGCCCGTACAACAACTGGCTGTAACCCATCACTTCCATCAGCGTAATGGTGTAAGCCAGAGAGGTACTTTTGAACACCAGCACCACTTCGTTGGAATAAGAAGAGAGTGAGCGTTTAAAGGCATACGGCAGCAGGATCGCCAGCGTATCTTTTTTACTCATTCCCAGAGCGCTACAGGATTGCCATTGACCTTCCGGGATCGCGCGAATGGCACCGTAAAACAGCTGCGTGGTATACGCCGCACTGTTCAGCGATAACGCAATCAACGCACATAACCACGGTTCTGACAACAAATGCCACAGTGCCGGATATTCCTGCAACGTCGGGAACTGGCCCGGCCCGTAGTAAATCAGGAAGATCTGCACCAGCAGAGGCGTGCCGGTAAACAGTGTGATATAACCACGCACCAGCCACACCAGCACCGGCGTTTTCAGCGTCAGGATGATGGTAAAAATCAACGCCAGAATCAGCGCCACAATCAGCGAGGCAACCGTCAGCGTCAGGCTGGTGTGCAGCCCTTTCATCAGTTCGGGTAAATACTCAAACATTAGCCAGGCCTCCGCTCAAAACGTGTCGCGCGCAGGTCAATGCGTTTGAGAATGTACTGACTCAACAGGGTGATCACCAGGTAAATCGCCGCCGCCACAATGTACCAGGTAAATGGTTCCTGGGTACGGGTAGCGATGCTTTTGGTTTGTAGCATTAAATCATTCACACTAATCAAACTGACCAGCGCGGTATCTTTCAGCAGCACCAGCCACTGGTTACCGAGGCCAGGCAGCGCATGACGCCACATCTGCGGCATCACCAGACGGAAAAAGATAGCCGATTTCGACAGCCCCAGCGCCTGACCAGATTCCCACTGGCCCACCGGTACCGCTTTCAACGCGCCGCGCAGCGTTTGCGAGGCATAGGCGGCATACAGCAGCGACAGAGCGATGACACCACAAAGGAACGGGCTAACGTCGAAGTTCTCGATGTCCATCTGCACCGGGATCTGTACGATCCCAAGATTGATGGTGAAGCCATCCGAAAGCATCAGCAGCAGCTGTGAGGAGCCAAAATAGATAAACAGCACCACCAGAATTTCTGGCAGGCCACGTAGAATGGTTACCAGCGCTGAACCTGCCCACGCGACAGGACGCCATTTTGCAGACTCCCACACCGCAAAGAACATCGCCAACGCCAGTCCGACAATCAATGCACAGACGGCAAGGCCGACGGTCATCCCGGCGGCGCTTGCTAAAGGAAAAAATTCATTCATCAGGAATTACTTCTGGAACCATTTGTTGTAGATGGTTTCGTAAGTGCCATCTTTCTTCACTTTTTCCAGCGCAGTGTTGAATTTCTGCTGCAGCTCAGTGTTGCCCTGGCGTACTGCGATGCCGAGACCAGTACCGAAGTAATCTTTATCGGTCACTTTATCGCCCACTGCCGCCAGTTTCGGGTTATCTTTCAGCCATTCGGTTACCACTGCGGTGTCGCCAAATACGCTGTCGATACGACCGTTTTGCAGATCCAGTTTTGCGTTCTGGTAGCTGTCATATGGCACGGTAGTGATTTCCGGATGCTTATCCATAATGAATTTCTGGTGAGTCGTACCGTTCTGTACGCCGACTTTTTTGCCTTTCAGCTGATCAACGCTGGTGTATTTACCCTGCTGACCCACAAACAGGGCAGAGTTGTCATAGTACGGCGTGGTAAACAGTACCTGCTTTTCACGTTCCGGGGTGATATCCATCCCGGCCATTACCGCTTCTACGCGACGGAATTTCAGGCTTGGGATCAGGCTGTCAAACGCCTGGTTAGAGAAAGTACAGGTTGCATCAATCTCTTTACACAATGCCTGCGCCAGGTCGACGTCAAAACCGACGATCTGGTTATTCGCGTCCATCGATTCAAACGGAGGATAAGAGGCTTCGGTAGCAAAACGAATGGTTTCGGCAGCTGTGGCGGAAAGACTAAAACCTGCAATTAACGCGGCAATCAGAACTTTTTTCATTGTTGTTATCCCGAATCTTAGTGAGAGAGATAGTTTTTAAATGCTTCGGTTTGCGGCTCGGTAAAGCAGCTCGCGTCGCCTTGTTCTACGATGTGACCGTTTTCCATATACACCACACGACTGGCGGTTTTACGCGCCACTTCTACTTCGTGGGTGACGATCACCTGGGTAATATTTGTTTCCGTCAGCTCACGAATAATGCTGACGATTTGTGCGGTAATTTCCGGGTCCAGCGCGGCGGTCGGTTCATCAAACAGCAGTACCTGCGGTTCCATCATCAGCGCGCGGGCGATAGCAACACGTTGTTGCTGACCACCAGAAAGGTGCAGCGGGTAACGATCGCTATAAGGTTTCAGACGCAGACGTTCCAGCAATTTTTCTGCACGGGCCAGCGCCTGATCTTTACTCAACCCCAATACGCGGCAGGGCGCTTCAATCAGGTTTTGCTGCACCGTAAGATGCGGCCACAGATTGTATTGTTGAAACACCATGCCGACGTTACGACGCAGATCGCGAATCGCTTTGTCTGAGGGCGTTTTAGTGAAATCGAAATGGTTGCCTGCAATGTTGAGCGTACCGGAGCGCGGCATCTCAAGCAGATTGAGTACACGCAGCAGCGAGCTTTTCCCCGCGCCACTGGGGCCAAGTAACACCAGCGTTTCGCCTTGCGGGCAATCCAGCGTGATATCGAACAGCGCCTGATGTGCGCCGTAGAAGCAATTAATGCCGTTTAATTGAATACTCATTGACACTCGTATACTGGCAGTCGGATAGCTATTGAAGTCGAAGATAGTACCTTTGACAGAATAATTATGCAATATTTCTGCTTTAAAAGTTAAAAGCAAAGCGCATTATTCAATAAACATAGCACAAAATAACGGCGGCGAAGGGCGGCGAGCATAAATGTCGGCATTCTTCACAGAATGCCAGACAATTTACGGGGGTTATCGTTTAATCAAGGTTTTAGCGGTTCTCAACGGACTGGCGCAGAGTGCCGGCAGATGCGTGTACGCTGCCACCTAAATAGCGCACATCGTCGATCACCCAACACTGTCCTTCCTGAATCATCAACACTTCATCCTGCCAGCTCTGGTCGCCTTGTTTCAGCTCTACCCGCAGCGGAATATTGCGCGCATCGCGATTTGGGATGGTGGAGGCGCTGGCAACTTGTGCACTGTCAGGCAAGGTGGTACGACTGGAGAACGGATCGCTGCTTAATAATTCGCGATGGTTGTTATCGCGGCTGGCATTACTCAGCAAAGTTGCCAGTTTGTCACTTAAATATGGGCGCAGAGCAGTAATGTCGTTACTGCGGTGCGAAATGCGGTAGTCATAAAACTGCTGGGCCACGCTGTCAGGCCCGCCCTGGACGCAAGAGCCCGTACGGGGGCCATTATCTTTATAGGCAGGTGTGACGGTGGTACAAGCACTGAGTAGCAGTGCGCAAGGGATAAGCATGGTCAATTTGCTGTAGCGCATAATCATTTCCTTATAAGCGGTCGCTCTGAAAGCGTTCTACGATAATAATGATATCCTTTCAATAATAGCGTATCAGTCCGATAATGCTTTGAAGATCGAAGGCTTAGCAAACAAGGAGATCGATCATGCAATTTTCCACAACCCCAACACTTGAAGGCCAGACCATCGTTGAATATTGCGGTGTGGTGACCGGCGAAGCGATTTTAGGTGCTAACATTTTTCGCGATTTCTTTGCGGGGATCCGCGATATCGTTGGCGGACGTTCCGGTGCGTATGAAAAAGAACTGCGTAAAGCGCGGGAGATAGCCTTTGAGGAACTTGGTGAGCAGGCGCGAGCGCTGGGGGCTGACGCCGTGGTCGGCATTGATATCGACTACGAAACGGTCGGGCAAAACGGCAGTATGCTGATGGTTAGCGTCAGCGGAACGGCGGTGAAAACGCGTCGATGAGCAGAGTCTTCTGGCTGGCTGCCGCCGCTTTGTTCCTGGCAGGATGCGCAGGCGAAAAAGGTATTGTAGAGAAAGAGGGCTACCAACTCGATAGCCGACGCCTGGCGCAGGCGGCGTATCCTCGTATCAAAGTGCTGGTTATCCACTACACGGCAGAGGACTTTGATACGTCACTGGCGACACTGACCGATAAGCACGTGAGTTCGCATTATCTGATTCCTGCCGTGCCACCACTTTACAACGGTAAGCCGCGTATCTGGCAATTGGTACCAGAACAGGAACTGGCCTGGCATGCGGGGATCAGCGCCTGGCGTGGAGCGACACGAATTAACGACACATCTATAGGTATTGAGCTGGAAAATCGTGGCTGGCAAACATCAGCAGGGGTGAAATATTTTGCGCCATTTGAACCGGCACAAATTCAGGCGCTCATTCCATTGGCGAAGGATATTATCGCCCGCTATCACATCAAACCGGAAAACGTAGTGGCTCATGCAGATATTGCGCCACAGCGCAAAGATGATCCCGGGCCGTTATTTCCGTGGCAGCAACTGGCGCAACAGGGGATTGGTGCCTGGCCTGATGCGCAGCGGGTGAACTTTTATCTTGCCGGGCGTGTGCCGCACACACCGGTAGATACCGCCTCATTGCTGGAAATGTTGGCCCGTTACGGCTACGACGTGAAACCAGAGATGACTCCAGGAGAACAGCAACGAGTGATTATGGCTTTCCAGATGCACTTCCGCCCGACGTTATATAACGGCGAAGCGGATGCAGAAACCCTGGCCATCGCACAAGCGTTGCTGGAGAAATACGGTCAGGATTAGCGCGGCAGTTTTCCGTGATCGCGTAACCAGGCGGCAGTTTTCTCGATCCCTTCATCCAGCGTGATGACAGGCTGATAACCTAACTCTTCCTGCGCACGCGTAATATCCAGCGTAAAGTCAAAATTCAACTTGGAGACGCCGTAGTGAGTTAGCGGCGGCTCTTTCGCTGATTTGCGGCCTAAACGCTCCATACTGCGGGCGATCATATCCAGCATCGGGTAGGGAATTGAACGAATACGGCAATCAATATTCAGTTCGTCGATGAGCTTCTGCACGATGCTGCGCAGTGTACGATGCTCACCATTGGTAATGTTGTATGCTCTGCCGGAAGGCAGTTTGTCGCAGTTTTCCTGGCTCGCCAGCCACATGGCATGTACGGCATTTTCGTAGTAGGTCATATCGACCAGCGCACTGCCACCGTGCGGTAACAGAATGCTGCCGTAGTGGTGCATCATATGTGCCAGGCGGGGGATGAACACTTTATCGTGTGGCCCAAACAGACTTTGTGGACGCAGAATAGTAAAGCGTGTTTGTGGATTCGCCTGGGAGAGCATATTGATCACTTCTTCGCTGGCGGCCTTACTGCGGGCAAATTCGTTGGCGAAGCGATGAGGGCGAAAATCTTCTTTGATATCCCGGTGGTGATGATAATCGAAGTACAGTGAAGGCGAAGAAATATGAATAAAGTTACGCACTCCCCAGGCAACCGCCCATTCGCCCAGGCGACGCGTGGCGCGAACGTTGGCTAGATCGAAAGCCTGCTGCGTTCCCCAGGGCGAGGTAAAGCTGGAGCAATGCCAAAGCGTATCAATGCCTGCGAGCATCACTTTAGCCTGTGAGGAGACAAGTTCGGTCAGATCCGCCCGGACAAACTCTGCGCCCATTTTTTCCAGCAATTTGCCCATCGCTTCGTTGCGACCGGTCGCTCTCACGCTGATGCCTTTCCGGCATAAAAATTCAACCGCGTTCCGACCTAAGCCGCTGGTGGCGCCGGTAACCAGTACCTTCATATCATTCCACTGTTGTTGATAAGACGACGTGCGCATTCTTTCGTGATTTCCCCCTTGATGCAATGGGAAACATGAAAGAATCACGCAGGTTTTTTTCGATTAATCTGTGATTTGTTCTGCAAGTCTGGCGATTCGTTTTGCCATGCCGCGAAAAATAAACAGATGTGCAGGGATCATGAAAAGCCAGTAAAACAGGCCTGGCATGCCGTGCGGATGCCAGAAAGCGCGAACGTCTATGGTGCGGTAGTCGCCTTTATCCTCCAGCGTAAAACAAAGTCGTCCCAGCCCCGGCGCTTTCATACCAAATAACAACGTAAGTTGTTTTTCCGGTTCAACGACAATCACTTTCCAGCTATCTACCGCATCGCCCGTCTGCAAATATTCCCGCTCAGGGCGACCTTTCGCCAGTTTATGACCGATCGCACGGTCCATCAGTGCCCGGGTCTGCCACAAAATATTGCCAAAGAAGTAACGCTCTTTACCGCCGATTTGATTGACCACCCGCCATAGCGCCTGAAGGCTGGCGGAAGTTTTAACCGTAAAACCGGCCTGTTTGGCGAAATAACCGTATTCTGGTCGCCAGCGAGCAAAAGCCTGCGCGTCATATCCCCAGTCGCTGGAGTTGACCAGTTTTTCTTCCTCTTTCAACGTGCTACGTACCGCGTCATCGAAAGCGATCAGTGGTTGTGGAATGAGCGCACGTAACGCGGTGTCATCTGCCAGCAGATCGTGTTTCAGCCCCTGAATCAACGCCTTGGCGGTGGTGGGCGGTACGGAAGTAATCACGTTGAGAAACCATACCGAAATCCAGCGGGTGGGAAAGGGAATGGGAATCAACCAGCGGCGCTTACCGCTCACGGTCATAAAATGTTCAAATTGTTGTTGATAACTGAGCACCTCTGGCCCGGCGGCTTCGAAGATGCGATGTTCGCAGGCTGGATGGTCTAACAGCGCCACCAGATAGTGCAGCAGGTTTTCCAGCGCGATGGGCGTGGTGCGTGAGCGTACCCAGCGTGGCGGCGTTAACACTGGCAGGTTGTAAACCATATCGCGCATCACTTCGAACGCTGCGGAACCTGCACCAACGATAATTCCGGCACGTAATTCGGTCACCGGTACATTCGCTTCACGTAGAATGTCCGCCGTAGCCTGACGGGCGCGCAGATGGTCTGACTGCTCATGTGGCGGAGCCTGCAACGAACTGAGAAAAATTAATTGCTTAACTGGCACTTCGCGCAGCGCATCACGGACGTTGAGAGCAACCTGGCGCTCCTGAGCGATAAAATCACCGCCTTCGCCCATGCTGTGCACAAGAAAATAGACGGTATCGATACCCTGCAACAGGGCCGGAAGATTATCCGGCCAGCTAAGATCAACTTTATGGCAACTGACGTTTGCCAGTTGCAGCTTTGCAAGCCTGTCGACATGACGTGCCGCCGCCAGGATCTGATGCCCCTGCTGGCTGAGTGCCCGCACCAGATGCTGACCAATGTAGCCACTGGCACCGAGAACTAAAATGCGTTGCGGCACGTCTCCCTCCTTAACGCGCCAGGAAAGCGCGCCAGTGGGCGGCGACTTCAGCCAGTTGTTCACGCGAGACGTCAAGATGGGTCACCAGGCGGACAATCGGCGAGGCGTTAATCAGCACGTTTCTCGCTTTCATGTATTCGCCTAACGCGGCAGCATTTTCTTCCCCGACGCGGACAAACAGCATATTGGTGTCCTGACGCATCACATCCGCGCCTGCTTCACGCAGTTGCTCTGCCATCCAGGCGGCATTGTCGTGGTCTTCCTGCAAGCGAGCGACGTTATTTTTCAGCGCATACATCCCGGCGGCTGCCAGAATGCCGGACTGGCGCATCCCGCCACCTGACATTTTCCGCCAGCGAATGGCACGTTTAATGTAATCACGATTACCGACGAGTAATGAACCGACTGGCGTCCCAAGACCTTTCGACAGGCAAATGGTGAACGAATCACAATATTGCGTGATCTCTTTCAGTTCGCAGCCGTAAGCCACCACGGCGTTAAAGATGCGCGCGCCGTCAACATGCAGCGCCAGATTGCGCTCGCGGGTAAATTCCCATGCTTCTTTAAGGTATTCACGCGGCAGCACTTTGCCGTTGTGGGTGTTTTCGAGACTGAGTAATTTGGTGCGGGCGAAATGGATATCGTCGGGTTTGATTTTCATGGCGACTTTATCCAGCGGTAGCGTACCGTCAGCAGCCGCGTCGATGGGTTGCGGCTGAATACTGCCCAGCACGGCTGCGCCACCGGCTTCAAACAGATAGTTATGCGCGGCCTGACCGACAATATACTCTTCGCCGCGTTCGCAGTGACTGAGCAGAGCGACCAGGTTGGCCTGAGTGCCGGTAGGCAGAAAAATGGCGGCTTCTTTACCGGAAAGCTCTGCCGCATAGTCCTGCAGAGCATTAACGGTAGGGTCGTCTCCGTAAACGTCGTCTCCAACCGGGGCGGCCATCATCGCTTCGAGCATGGCGCGGCTCGGTCGGGTAACGGTATCACTGCGTAAATCAATCATGGCATGTCCTTATTATGACGGGAAATGCCACCCTTTTTACCTTAGCCAGTTCGTTTTCGCCAGTTCGATCACTTCATCACCGCGTCCGCTGATGATTGCGCGCAGCATATACAGGCTGAAACCTTTGGCCTGTTCAAGTTTGATCTGCGGTGGAATGGCTAACTCTTCTTTGGCGACCACCACATCCACCAACACCGGACCATCGATAGAGAAGGCGCGTTGCAGGGCTTCATCGATTTCAGAGGCTTTTTCTACACGAATACCCGTAATGCCGCACGCTTCGGCGATACGGGCAAAGTTGGTGTCGTGCAGCTCAGTACCGTCTGTCAGGTAGCCTCCGGCCTTCATCTCCATCGCCACAAAGCCCAGCACGCTGTTATTAAAGACGATAATTTTCACCGGCAGTTTCATCTGCACCACCGAGAGGAAATCGCCCATCAACATACTGAAACCGCCATCGCCGCACATGGCGACCACCTGACGTTCCGGCTCTGTTGCCTGCGCGCCCAGTGCCTGAGGCATGGCATTAGCCATCGAACCGTGGTTAAAAGAACCTAACAGGCGACGCTTGCCGTTCATTTTCAGATAACGTGCTGCCCACACCGTTGGCGTGCCGACGTCACAGGTAAAGATGGCGTCATCGGCGGCAAAATGACTAATTTGTTGCGCCAGATATTGCGGGTGAATGGCTTTCTCGCTCGGTTTAGCTAAATCGTCCAGCCCTTTGCGGGCATCGCGGTAATCTTCCAGCGCTTTATCCAGAAACTTGCGATCGGTTTTTTCTTCCACGAGCGGCAGCAATGCACGCAGAGTCGATTTGATATCGCCGACCAGTGCCATATCCACCTTGCTGTGAGCGCCGATGCTGGCAGGATTGATATCAATCTGAATAATTTTGGCATCGGTCGGGTAGAACGCGCGGTAGGGGAACTGGGTGCCGAGCAGCACTAACGTGTCGGCGTTCATCATGGTATGGAAACCTGACGAGAAGCCGATTAACCCGGTCATTCCAACATCATATGGATTATCGTATTCGACATGTTCTTTACCACGCAGGGCATGAACAATAGGCGCTTTAATTTTCGCTGCAAACTCAACTAACTCTTTATGCGCCCCTGCGCAGCCGCTGCCGCACATCAGGGCGATATTACTGGAGTAACGCAGCAGTTGCGCCAGTTTACGTAACTCTTCTTCTTCCGGGGTGATAACGGGCAAGGGGGCGTGATACCAGTGGGTAGTAGCCCCTTCTGGCGCAGGTTTTAACGCCACGTCGCCCGGTAACACGACAACGGAAACGCCACGGTTTAGCACCGCTTTGCGCATGGCAATCGCCAGCACTTGTGGGATCTGCTCCGGGCTGGAAACCAGCTCACAATAGTGACTACATTCGCGGAATAGCTCTTGTGGGTGGGTTTCCTGGAAATAGCCGCTGCCAATTTCGCTGGAGGGAATATGAGCGGCAATCGCCAGTACCGGAACGTGATTGCGGTGGCAATCGAACAGGCCGTTGATTAAGTGCAGGTTGCCTGGCCCGCACGATCCGGCGCAGACCGCCAGTTCCCCGCTAAGTTGGGCTTCAGCGCCAGCGGCAAAGGCCGCAACTTCTTCATGACGGGTGGACATCCACTCGATGGTGCCCATGCGATTAAGACTGTCGCTAAGGCCGTTAAGAGAGTCGCCCGTGACTCCCCAGATGCGTTTGACCCCTGCCGATTCGAGCGTTTTGGCGATATAAGCTGCAACCGTTTGTTTCATGGTTTTCCATCTCCTGAATGTGATAACGGTAACAAGTTTAGTTCATCTGACGGAGGGGGAAGGTTAGAGGGGAAAATGAGTGCGAACGGTTCCTTGCAGACAAGGAATGGATGAAACGAGCGCGGGCGGTCCCCTCTCCCCATTGGGGAGAGGGTTAGGGTGAGGGGAAAAGCCCGCTCCAGAAGTAATGTGATTACGCGAGAACCAAATCCCCCTGCGGATGGCAGGAGCAGGCCAGTACGTAACCTTCAGCGATTTCGGCGTCGGTCAGCGTCATTGTACTGCTCACCGTATATTCACCGGAAACCACTTTAGTCTTACAGCAGCCGCAAACACCCGCACGGCAGGCGGCGACAACCGGAACGTTATTGCTTTCCAGCGCCTCCAGTAGCGTGGTGCCAACCGGGGCGTAAAATTCTTGCGCCGGTTGCAGTTTGGTGAATTTCAGACCGCTGGTCGCCGCTTCCGCTACTGGGGTGAAGAATTTCTCTTTAAAGAAACGCGTCACGCCGAGCGCTTTCACTTCCTGCTCTACCCAATCCATATACGGAGCCGGGCCACAGGTCATCACGGTACGTGAAGCTAAGTCAGGGATACCTGCCAGCAGTTCGCGAGTGAGACGACCAGCGATAAAGCCTTCTGTAACGTTATTTTCTGCCACCAGCGTTACCGGATAGTTACGCCACTCATCGGCGAAAATAACATCCTGCGGCGTACGCACGTTGTAGATCACCTGCACATCGGCCTGTGGACGGTTCTTCGCAAGCCAGCGACGCATCGACATAATCGGCGTGACGCCGCAGCCTGCCGCCAGCAACAGGAATTTATCTTCTGCTTTATCGTCGCAGGTAAATTCCCCCATCGCGTCCGAAAGCCAGAGATAATCACCACGTTTTACATCGCGGGTCAGCCACTGGGAGCCGACACCGTCATCAATCCGCCGCACAGTCAGGGTGATATATTCACTCACGCCTGGCGTGGAGGAGATGGTATAAGCACGCAGCGTTTCCGCTGAGTTACGCACGCTGACCAGTGCATATTGCCCGGCGCGATATGGGTAGTAATCGTGGCAAATCAGGGAAATCGTCCACACATCCGGCGTTTCTTGCTTAATGTGATGAACCTGCATCCG
The DNA here is from genome assembly GCF_004211955.1 of Escherichia sp. E1V33. Classification (GTDB taxonomy): domain Bacteria; phylum Pseudomonadota; class Gammaproteobacteria; order Enterobacterales; family Enterobacteriaceae; genus Escherichia. The sequence goes on along the minus strand of NZ_RHJI01000005.1, from coordinate 276,550 downwards.
CCACGGGCATTGATTCGTTGGCATCGTCATCTGCTAACTCCTTACGCGCTCAACAGTTGCTTCATGTCTTCTTCAACAGTGGTGATAGAACGCAGGCCGAATTTCTCGTTCAGCACCGCCAGCAGATCTGGTGTCAGGAAACCAGGTGCAGTCGGGCCGGTGACGATATTTTTCACGCCCAGAGAAAGCAGCGTCAGCAGAATGACAATCGCTTTCTGTTCAAACCAGGAGAGCACCAGCGACAGCGGCAGATCGTTGACACCGCAGCCCAGTTTTTCTGCCAGCGTCACCGCCAGAATAATCGCTGAGTAAGCATCGTTACATTGACCTGCATCCACCAGACGCGGCAGACCTTCGATGTCGCCAAACTCAAGTTTGTTAAAGCGATATTTACCACAGGCGAGAGTCAGGATCAGGCAGTCATCCGGCACGCTGGTGGCGAAATCGGTGAAGTAGTGACGTTCGCCGCGTGCGCCGTCACAGCCACCAAGCAGGAAGATATGACGCAGTTTTTCACGGCTCACCAGATCAATCAGCGTATCCGCTGCGCCAAGCAGCGTCTGGCGGCCAAAGCCCACGGTGATCAGGTGCGGAATTTCGCTGTATGGGAAGCCTGCCATTTGTTGCGCCTGGGCAATGACCGCAGAGAAATCATCACCGTCCAGATGACGCACGCCCGGCCAGCCAACGATGCTGCGGGTCCAGATACGATCGTCATAAGCCCCTACGGTTGGATCGATGATGCAGTTCGAGGTCATCACGATGGGGCCAGGGAAGCGAGCGAACTCAACTTGCTGATTCTGCCAGCCGCTGCCGTAGTTACCGACCAGATGTTTGAATTTACGCAGCTCCGGGTAGCCGTGCGCAGGCAGCATTTCGCCGTGGGTGTAGACATTAACGCCCGTGCCTTCGGTCTGTTCCAGCAGGTTGTAGAGATCTTTAAGATCGTGACCGGAAATCAGGATGCATTTACCCGCCGTCGCTTTGACGTTGACCTGAGTTGGCGTTGGGTGACCGTATTTACCGGTTTCGCCTGCATCCAGAATGCTCATTACTTTGAAGTTCATCTGGCCGATTTCCATTGAACACTCGAGAAGCGCGTTCATATCGGCAGGCCAGGTCCCCAGCCACGCCATGATTTTATGGTACTGGGCGTAAATATCGTTGTCGTATTGACCGAGAACGTGTGCGTGTTCCATATAGGCCGCCGCACCTTTTAGGCCATACAGGCAGAGCAGACGCAGGCCGAGAATGTTTTCGCCAATCGCCGCTTTATCTTTGTTAGGGGTAAATTCTGCTGCCTGACGTTGCAGCTGGCCGAGATCGTCGCTCACCAGTTGCAGGTCAGCCATCGGGTTATCGACGCGGGCGTTTGCATCTACAGCCAGGCATTGTGCTTTCAGCGCCTCGCGCAGGGCAATTGCTTCTCGAGCATAGCCGACAATACGCGGAGAATCGAAGTTAACGTTGGTCAGGGTTGAAAAAAATGCGCGTGGCGCGAAGCTGTCTACATCGTGGTTGATGATGCCGTATTCACGCGCTTTTACCGCCCAGGCAGAAAGCCCTTGCAGCGCTGCAATGAGTAAATCCTGAAGGTCAGAGGTTTCCGCCGTTTTACCACACATCCCCTGCGCGTATGAGCAGCCGTTTCCTGCCGGAGTACGGATAGTTTGTTCACATTGCACACAAAACATGATCACACCTTTTAAAGTTATATTTAATATACATGTTTAAGGTTAAGACGCTTAACGCGGGGATAAAAGGGATTTTTAGTGCAACTTTAAGGGAGATTGATTTAGCGCAATTTTGGCGGCAGGGATCTACCGCCAGAGAGGTATTATGCGGAGAAAAAGGCGATGAGAATCGGTACTAACAGGCTAAGAATAAAGCCGTGAACAATCGCCGCCGGGACCATATCCAGCCCGCCTGTACGTTGAAGAACGGGCAGGGTGAAATCCATTGATGTGGCACCACATAAACCCAGAGCAGTAGAGCGGCTGCGGCGAATTAGCCCTGGAATCAACATAATAGCAAGCAGCTCACGGGCCAGATCATTAAAAAACGCCGCGCTCCCGATTACCGGACCAAAAGATTCGGTCAATAAGATCCCTGAAAGAGAATACCAGCCGAACCCGGAGGCCATTGCCAGCGCGGTATTGATGGGAAGGTCAAGAATAAAGGCATTAATTAAACCGCCAATTAAACAACTGGCAACCACCACCACGGCGACAATCATTCCACGGCGATTAAGGACAATCTGCTTTAAGGTCATGCCATTGTTACGCAGCTGAATACCGACGAGGAAAAGTAACAGAATTAACGTGTATTCGCTGGCTTCCGTAGCGTGTTGCAAGAAACCTAATCCGCTAAGGCCAATAGCAAAACCAATCACCACCACACCGCAGAGTTTGAGGGACTCCAGTGCCATTGCAATACGCGACGGCAATTTCTCTTGCTGGTGGCTATTGCGCCATGGCAAACCGCGTTCCAGCCACAGTAAGGCGGCAATATTACACAGTAAAATAACGGTAATACTGACGGCAGAATAATGCAGAATCGCCAACAGGTTACTGGCGAGGTTATCGAGAAACGCCAGACTGATACCCATAAAAAAGAGAATGAGGTAAACCATCCAGCTTAATAGCTGGTTAATGCGTTTTAACGCAGCTTTTTGGCGAAGCGGAATGAGGTAGCCCACAATCAGGGGAACCAGAATGATTAACAACCCAGAAAACATGAAAACCCAGCCCTTGCAAAGAAAGAAGTCGAAATGCGCGATGACACACTACTGAAAGCGGAAGGACGAGTAAAGTTGCAATTAAAAGGAAATGTTATGCATAAGGAGCAGTAGAGTATTCGTTTTCATTTAAAGATATTCTTGCGCTTTAATTACAAACTGCACCGATGTTGGTGGCGTCAAAATCGCCGAGGCGTTCCCTGAAGGCCGGGGCAGCCCACATGGATGTGGGCTGAGGGCGCGTTTTACAGGGATGTTACCTCGCGCCCGACCCGGTAGCCGTAAGGGATAAGTCGAGGGCACCGCGCAGCGGCGATTTTGTTCGCCAGAGCCCGGGGGTGCAGGGGGCGGCGGCGATTGGCCGCCCCCTGCGCGCTCCTTGCGCCAGTGGCAATATGTGGTTTAGCTCATGAAAGGAGCGCAACAAGATGATGAATCAACATATAACAACATCTTAAAAAAAGGCCTGACATTACGCCAGGCCTTCTGCGTTAATTAATTACGCTTTTCCAGCAGAGTCCGGTAAATTAGACCACCGATAATGCCACCGACAATTGGCACCACCCAGAAGAACCACAGTTGTTCTAATGCCCAGCCGCCCTGGAAGATGGCAACCGCGGTGCTGCGCGCCGGGTTAACGGAAGTGTTAGTCACCGGAATACTGATTAAGTGAATCAGGGTTAAGGCCAGACCAATAGCGATCGGCGCAAAACCTGCCGGAGCGTATTTGTCGGTTGCACCGTGGATCACTAACAGGAAGCCCGCACTCAATACCAGTTCAACCACCAGTGCAGAAAGCATGGAATAGCCGCCCGGTGAATGCTCGCCATAACCGTTAGAAGCAAAGCCGCTTGCTGCCGCATCAAACCCAGCTTTACCGCTGGCGATTAAATACAGCAGTGCTGCCGCAACAATACCGCCGATAACCTGGGCTACTACGTAACCAATCACTTCTTTTGCCGGGAAACGGCCGCCAGCCCATAAACCAATAGTGACCGCCGGGTTAAAGTGGCCACCGGAGATATGACCGACAGCGAAGGCCATCGTCAGCACGGTCAGACCAAACGCCAGCGCGACACCGGCAAAGCCAATGCCTAATTCCGGGAACGCTGCCGCCAGCACGGCGCTACCGCAGCCACCAAATACAAGCCAGAAAGTACCAAAACATTCAGCTGCTAATTTTCTGAACATATCCACCTCAATTAAAAATTGACCCTGTGAAAAATATGGTCGTTTTATAGGGTCGTCGTAAAAAATGACGACAGAAATAATGCATTGGTATTTTAAAAACGAAGGCGAACCATTCGCCAGATAAATAAATCCAGTAATTTTGATTTAGGGCAACAGTCAGTTCCCCCATATAGTCATTTGCCTGATTGACAGTGTAGTGCAAACGGCTGAAATAAGCCTTTAGAGGTAATAAAAAATAATTTACAAGGTTAATTATTTGATTCTATTGTTTTTTTAAGGAGAGGCAACATAAAGACGTATAACACAATTATTCGCTCATTTTTCAGACATTTGCCATGCTTAATTGTGATGTCGTCACGTATTGTCTCGGCCTTTCCCGTTATACTGCCAGAGTAAAGGAAAAGTAACATATTTCTGGAGGGGATATGATTCTTGAGCGCGTTGAAATTGTGGGCTTTCGCGGTATCAACCGATTGTCTTTGATGCTGGAGCAAAACAACGTCCTGATTGGGGAGAACGCGTGGGGTAAATCCAGCTTGCTGGACGCCTTAACCCTGCTGTTATCGCCAGAGTCAGACCTCTACCATTTTGATCGCGATGATTTCTGGTTTCCGCCAGGTGATATCAATGGCCGGGAACACCATCTGCATATCATTCTGACCTTTCGCGAGTCGCTGCCAGGACGGCATCGTGTACGCCGTTATCGCCCGCTTGAGGCATGCTGGACACCCTGTACCGATGGGTATCACCGCATTTTTTACCGTCTTGAAGGGGAGAGTGCGGAAGATGGCAGCGTGATGACACTACGCAGCTTTCTTGATAAAGACGGGCATTCGATTGATGTCGAAGATATTAACGATCAGGCACGTCACCTGGTGCGGTTGATGCCAGTTCTGCGTTTGCGTGACGCCCGCTTTATGCGCCGCATTCGCAATGGAACTGTACCAAATGTACCTAATGTGGAGGTCACCGCGCGGCAGTTAGATTTTCTCGCCCGCGAGTTATCCTCACACCCGCAAAATCTCTCCGATGGACAGATTCGCCAAGGGCTTTCGGCAATGGTGCAACTGCTTGAGCATTATTTCTCGGAGCAAGGGGCCGGGCAGGCGAGATATCGCTTAATGCGTCGGCGAGCCAGCAATGAGCAACGGAGTTGGCGTTATCTCGATATCATCAACCGGATGATTGACAGACCTGGAGGGCGCTCGTATCGGGTCATTTTACTCGGCCTGTTTGCCACTTTATTGCAGGCAAAAGGGACATTGCGGCTGGATAAAGACGCGCGTCCATTATTGCTAATAGAAGATCCAGAAACCCGCCTGCATCCGATTATGCTTTCAGTTGCCTGGCATCTGTTGAATCTTTTGCCTTTACAACGCATTGCTACCACCAACTCTGGCGAGCTACTTTCGTTAACTCCAGTGGAACATGTTTGCCGTCTGGTGCGTGAATCTTCCCGCGTTGCCGCCTGGCGTCTGGGGCCAAGTGGCTTGAGCACCGAAGACAGTCGCCGCATCTCTTTTCACATTCGTTTTAATCGTCCGTCATCGCTGTTTGCTCGCTGCTGGTTGCTGGTGGAAGGGGAAACGGAAACCTGGGTTATCAACGAACTGGCGCGCCAGTGTGGGCACCATTTCGATGCCGAAGGGATTAAGGTCATTGAGTTTGCCCAGTCCGGGCTAAAACCACTGGTTAAATTTGCCCGGCGGATGGGGATTGAGTGGCATGTGCTGGTCGATGGCGATGAAGCCGGGAAGAAATATGCCGCAACGGTGCGCAGCCTGCTGAATAACGATCGCGAAGCTGAACGTGAACATTTGACAACGTTACCGGCGCTGGATATGGAACATTTTATGTATCGTCAGGGGTTTTCCGACGTGTTCCATCGCGTGGCGCAGATCCCGGAAAACGTGCCGATGAATTTGCGCAAAGTTATTTCAAAAGCGATCCATCGCTCTTCCAAGCCTGACCTTGCCATTGAAGTTGCCATGGAGGCCGGACGGCGCGGTGTGGAATCAGTGCCTACGTTGCTGAAAAAAATGTTCTCGCGCGTGCTATGGTTGGCTCGTGGTCGGGCTGATTAACCGCGAAACATCATGGCAATCTGAGGCTGAATAGCGTCGAGCATTTCGTAGCGTCGGCGGTATTCAGCCCGCTTTTTACTGGCGATCTCCGCAATCTCTTTTCGCGCTATTTGATCAGGAAGCCGATAATGCCGCTCTGCATCGCATTTGCCGCCAACCGACTCCCAGAACGCGTTATAGTCAGCATGGATTTTTCCTTCCTTATCGCGATAACGCAGGCTGCGGTAAATATGTGTTTCATTGCTGACAGCAATAATTTGTTCGACCTGTAAGCGTTGCGCAAAGAGGCAGACCGCTTCCATCACGAGTCGTTTGGGAAATAGCCCGTGGCAGGCTTTCGTCGCATTCTGGATCTGTTGGTGCGGAATTTCCCATTTCGCACCTTGCAGCCCGCCTATAAATAACGTCCTTTTCCGCTGATACTCACACAGTGTGAATGTGATCTCCGCCAGAGGAATACCTTCGTTGTTGCGGAACAGAATTGTGCTGTCACCTTCCTTATCCATTGAGATCATCATGGTCAGTTCAAGGGTGAACTGCTCGCCGTTTTTTCCTTCCAGCTTCGCAAGTTGCAGTCCCGGGGTGTTCAAATATAAGCTGAACTCTTCCGCCGACATGCACGCGCGCAGCAACGCATAATGGTAACGTAACGCCTCCAGCAATTGCTTACGGGTCATATTCACGGCAAGGTAAGGGCGATGCAGGCGAACCGGTAAGCGCGGCTGACGCATTAACAGCGTCCTGAGGTTAGGCCAGTGGGAGAGTTCGTTCATCCACTCAACGCTTAAACGCGGCATAATCAAAGAGCGCAGTAAAAATTTCTGGCGAAACCGACGGCGATGCCAGAATTTACCCGGCCGCCACTGACCCCCTGCCAGACTAAGGAAAAGAGACATGCTGCTAAGAGATTCAGATGGTGTAAATGCTCGTTCAGTGAACTGAGACATATTCATAAAATCAATGATTATACGTAACGCCGATTTCACCATCGGGCATCTTAACCAAACATCAATCGTGTGATTACTAACGTAAATTTTATATTTTTGTTGATGTTTCGTTGAAGTTGGCAGCCCCTTACGCGCATATGGAGCATTCAGAATATTTATGAAAAAGCGAAAAAACCTTAAGAAGCGTTACGTTATTGCGCTGGCGATCGTCATCGTCGCGCTGATTGCGTTGTGGAGAACACTCAATGCGCCAGTGCCGACTTATCAGACATTGATTGTGCGCCCCGGTGATTTGCAGCAAAGCGTGCTGGCGACCGGAAAACTGGACGCGCTAAGAAAGGTTGATGTAGGTGCGCAGGTCAGCGGGCAGTTGAAAACGCTGTCGGTGGCGATTGGCGATAAAGTAAAAAAAGATCAGCTTTTAGGGGTTATTGATCCTGAACAGGCAGAAAACCAGATCAAGGAAGTGGAAGCGACACTGATGGAGTTGCGTGCGCAAAGGCAACAGGCAGAAGCAGAACTGAAACTGGCACGGGTGACATACTCACGCCAGCAACGACTGGCGCAAACGCAGGCGGTTTCGCAACAGGATCTCGACACCGCAGCGACGGAGATGGCAGTTAAACAGGCGCAAATAGGTACAATCGACGCGCAAATCAAACGGAATCAGGCGTCTCTCGACACGGCGAAAACGAATCTCGATTACACCCGCATCGTTGCTCCGATGGCAGGTGAAGTCACGCAAATCACCACTCTGCAAGGGCAGACGGTAATTGCCGCACAACAAGCGCCAAACATTCTGACCCTGGCGGATATGAGTACCATGCTGGTGAAAGCACAGGTGTCGGAAGCGGATGTCATTCACCTGAAACCAGGTCAAAAAGCCTGGTTCACCGTGCTCGGCGATCCGCTGACGCGCTACGAAGGGCAGATTAAAGATGTGCTGCCAACGCCAGAAAAGGTCAACGACGCCATTTTCTACTACGCCCGTTTTGAAGTGCCAAACCCCAATGGTTTACTGCGCCTGGATATGACTGCGCAGGTCCACATTCAACTCGCTGACGTGAAAAACGTACTCACCATTCCGTTGTCGGCACTGGGGGATTCGGTTGGCGATAACCGTTATAAAATCAAACTGCTGCGTAATGGCGAAATACGCGAGCGCGAAGTGACGATTGGCGCGCGTAACGACACCGATGTTGAGATTGTCAAAGGGCTGGAAGCGGGCGATGAAGTAGTGATTGGTGAGGCCAAACCAGGAGCTGCACAATGACGCCCTTGCTCGAACTAAAGGATATTCGCCGTAGCTATCCCGCTGGAGACGAGCAGGTTGAAGTGCTAAAGGGCATCAGCCTGGATATTTATGCCGGTGAGATGGTGGCAATTGTCGGCGCTTCGGGCTCCGGTAAATCGACCCTGATGAATATCCTCGGCTGCCTGGATAAAGCGACCAGTGGAACCTATCGCGTTGCCGGCCAGGATGTTGCCAAGCTGGACGCCGATGCGCTGGCGCAGCTTCGTCGCGAGCATTTCGGCTTTATTTTCCAGCGTTACCACTTGCTTTCACATTTAACCGCCGAGCAAAACGTCGAAGTTCCCGCCGTCTATGCCGGACTTGAGCGTAAACAGCGATTGCTGCGCGCTCAGGAGTTGCTGCAACGACTGGGACTGGAAGAACGGCTGGATTATTACCCCGCCCAGCTTTCCGGTGGCCAGCAGCAGCGTGTCAGTATTGCTCGTGCGTTAATGAACGGCGGGCAGGTGATCCTCGCCGATGAACCTACCGGCGCACTGGACAGCCATTCTGGCGAAGAGGTGATGGCGATATTGCATCAGTTGCGCGATCGCGGACACACGGTGATTATCGTTACCCACGATCCACAGGTTGCGTCTCAGGCGGAGCGGGTGATCGAAATTCGTGACGGCGAAATTGTGCGTAATCCTCCTGCTATTGAAAAGATGAATACCGCCACGAGGACGGAACCGATAGTCAAAACGGTGTCTGGCTGGCGGCAGTTCGTCAGCGGTTTTAATGAGGCGCTGACGATGGCGTGGCGGGCGCTGGCAGCGAATAAAATGCGCACCTTACTGACCATGCTGGGGATTATTATTGGTATTGCGTCGGTGGTTTCTATCGTCGTAGTAGGCGACGCGGCTAAACAAATGGTACTGGCAGATATTCGCTCTATCGGCACCAACACCATTGATGTCTATCCCGGGAAAGATTTTGGCGATGACGATCCGCAATATCAGCAGGCGCTAAAGTACGACGATTTAGTCGCCATACAAAAACAACCGTGGGTCGCCTCTGCCACGCCCGCCGTCTCGCAAAACCTGCGTCTGCGTTATAACAATGTTGATGTTGCCGCCAGCGCCAACGGTGTGAGCGGCGATTATTTCAATGTCTACGGCATGACCTTCAGCGAAGGGAATACCTTTAATCAGGAGCAACTGAACGGCCGCGCACAGGTGGTGGTTCTCGACAGCAACACCCGTCGCCAGCTTTTCCCGCATAAGGCCGATGTGATTGGCGAGGTCATTCTGGTTGGTAATATGCCTGCGAGAGTCATCGGCGTGGCGGAAGAGAAACAGTCGATGTTCGGCAGTAGTAAAGTGCTGCGCGTCTGGTTGCCTTACAGCACCATGTCAGGGCGGGTTATGGGGCAGTCGTGGCTGAACTCCATCACTGTGAGAGTAAAAGAAGGCTATGACAGCAGCGAAGCGGAACAACAACTCACCCGATTGTTGTCGCTGCGCCACGGCAAAAAAGACTTCTTTACCTGGAACATGGACGGCGTCTTGAAAACAGTTGAGAAAACCACACGGACTTTACAACTGTTTTTGACGCTGGTAGCGGTTATTTCGCTGGTGGTAGGCGGCATTGGCGTTATGAATATTATGCTGGTGTCAGTAACCGAGCGGACGCGGGAAATTGGTATTCGCATGGCCGTTGGCGCGCGTGCCAGCGATGTTCTGCAACAATTTCTGATTGAAGCCGTGCTGGTTTGTCTGGTGGGCGGCGCGATGGGGATAATGCTGTCGCTGTTAATTGCCTTCACTTTACAGCTTTTTTTACCCGGCTGGGAGATAGGCTTTTCTCCACTAGCGTTGCTGCTGGCGTTTTTATGCTCAACCGTTACGGGCATTTTATTTGGCTGGCTACCTGCACGAAATGCGGCACGGTTGGATCCAGTGGATGCTTTGGCGCGAGAGTGATTTTTGAGATAAAAATGCCAGCCGATCGGGCTGGCATTTTGCCTTTAGGATGTACACAATGAGACAGAAGAGCTATGCGACTGCTACTTCTACTTCGACGGGCACAATAACACTGGCGTGATTGCCTTTTGGCCCTTGGTGGACATCAAACTGAACGGGTTGCCCAGCTTTTAGCGTTCTGTAACCATCCATCTGGATGGTGGAATAATGAGCGAAAATATCTTCGCCACCGCCTTCAGGGCAGATGAAACCGAACCCTTTGGCATTGTTGAACCACTTAACAGTACCCTTTTCCATGCTTCGACATCCTTCGCAAATCTTATACAAGTAAGATGGAATAAACCGGGGTCAGAGAGGGGGCAGTTCAAAACCTCGCCAACTCTAGAAATACAATTTAGAGAAATGGGGCGAGTCGTCAAGCGTTTGACAGGGGCCAGGGGGTAGGTATGCATCAAAAATTTGAAGCAGTTAACGCTATTGACAGTAATGTCACTGATGTCGCTTATACCAACGATAGATGATAATTATCTATCATGTGGAGTAGATTGGTCAGGCAAATACGCTCTTGTCAGCGGCAGAGCGTTCTGCCGGTAACCGTAACCGAAGATGATAACTGACAATGGGTAAAACGAACGACTGGCTGGACTTTGATCAACTGGCGGAAGAAAAAGTTCGCGACGCGCTAAAACCGCCATCTATGTATAAAGTGATATTAGTCAATGATGATTACACTCCAATGGAGTTTGTTATTGACGTGTTACAAAAATTCTTTTCTTATGATGTAGAACGTGCAACGCAATTGATGCTTGCTGTTCACTACCAGGGGAAGGCCATTTGCGGAGTCTTTACCGCTGAGGTTGCAGAAACCAAAGTGGCGATGGTGAACAAGTACGCAAGGGAGAACGAGCATCCATTGCTGTGTACGCTGGAAAAAGCCTGAATGCAGGTATAAAAATTGGGGGAGGTGCCTATGCTCAATCAAGAACTGGAACTCAGTTTAAACATGGCTTTCGCCAGAGCGCGCGAGCACCGTCATGAGTTTATGACCGTCGAGCACTTGTTACTGGCATTGCTCAGTAACCCATCGGCCCGGGAGGCGCTGGAAGCGTGTTCCGTGGACCTGGTTGCGCTCCGTCAGGAACTGGAAGCCTTTATTGAACAAACCACACCTGTTCTGCCCGCCAGTGAAGAGGAGCGCGACACGCAGCCGACCTTGAGTTTTCAGCGTGTATTGCAGCGTGCGGTCTTCCATGTTCAGTCCTCCGGTCGCAGTGAAGTTACCGGTGCGAATGTTCTGGTCGCTATCTTTAGCGAACAGGAATCGCAGGCGGCGTATTTGTTGCGCAAACATGAAGTCAGCCGTCTTGATGTGGTGAACTTTATTTCTCATGGCACGCGTAAAGACGAGCCATCTCAGTCTTCTGAACCAGGAAACCAGCCGGGCAGTGAAGAACAAGCTGGTGGGGAGGACCGTATGGAGAATTTCACGACTAACCTGAACCAGCTTGCACGCGTGGGCGGAATTGACCCGCTGATAGGTCGTGAGAAGGAACTGGAGCGCGCCATTCAGGTTCTCTGCCGTCGCCGTAAAAACAACCCGCTGCTGGTTGGGGAGTCTGGCGTCGGTAAAACGGCGATTGCTGAAGGTCTTGCCTGGCGAATTGTTCAGGGCGATGTGCCGGAAATCATGGCTGACTGTACGATTTACTCTCTCGATATCGGCTCCCTGTTAGCAGGCACCAAATATCGCGGCGACTTTGAAAAACGTTTTAAAGCGTTGCTCAAGCAGCTGGAACAGGATACTAACAGCATCCTGTTTATCGATGAGATCCATACCATCATTGGAGCGGGCGCAGCGTCTGGCGGGCAGGTAGATGCAGCCAACCTGATCAAACCGTTGCTCTCCAGCGGTAAAATTCGCGTGATTGGATCGACGACTTATCAGGAGTTCAGCAACATTTTCGAGAAAGACCGTGCTCTGGCGCGTCGCTTCCAGAAAATCGATATTACTGAACCGTCGATCGAAGAAACTGTTCAAATTATCAATGGACTGAAACCGAAGTACGAAGCGCACCACGATGTGCGTTATACCGCGAAAGCGGTGCGTGCGGCGGTGGAGCTGGCGGTGAAATACATTAACGATCGTCATCTGCCGGACAAAGCGATTGACGTTATCGACGAAGCGGGCGCTCGCGCACGTTTGATGCCGGTAAGCAAGCGCAAGAAAACGGTGAATGTGGCGGATATCGAGTCCGTGGTAGCTCGTATTGCACGTATCCCTGAGAAGAGCGTGTCTCAGAGTGACCGCGATACGCTGAAAAACCTTGGCGATCGCCTGAAAATGCTGGTCTTCGGTCAGGATAAAGCCATTGAAGCGCTTACCGAGGCCATCAAGATGGCGCGTGCGGGTTTAGGTCACGAACATAAACCAGTTGGTTCATTCCTGTTTGCTGGTCCAACCGGGGTCGGGAAAACCGAGGTGACGGTACAGCTTTCCAAAGCACTGGGTATTGAGCTTCTGCGCTTTGATATGTCCGAATATATGGAACGTCATACCGTTAGTCGTTTGATTGGTGCGCCTCCAGGATACGTTGGTTTTGATCAGGGCGGTCTGCTGACCGATGCCGTCATCAAGCATCCGCACGCGGTGCTGCTGCTGGACGAAATCGAGAAAGCGCATCCGGACGTGTTCAACATTCTGTTGCAGGTGATGGACAACGGCACGCTGACCGATAACAACGGGCGCAAGGCGGACTTCCGTAACGTGGTGCTGGTGATGACCACCAACGCCGGGGTACGTGAAACCGAGCGTAAATCCATTGGTCTTATCCAGCAGGATAACAGCACCGATGCGATGGAAGAGATCAAGAAGATCTTTACGCCGGAGTTCCGTAACCGTCTCGACAACATTATCTGGTTCGATCATCTCTCTACAGACGTGATCCACCAGGTAGTGGATAAGTTTATCGTCGAGTTGCAGGTTCAGTTGGATCAGAAAGGTGTTTCTCTGGAAGTGAGTCAGGAAGCGCGTAACTGGCTGGCCGAGAAAGGCTACGACCGGGCGATGGGCGCACGTCCGATGGCACGCGTCATTCAGGACAACCTGAAAAAACCGCTCGCTAACGAATTGCTGTTTGGTTCGCTGGTGGATGGTGGCCAGGTGACCGTCGCGCTGGATAAAGAGAAAAATGAGCTGACCTACGGGTTCCAGAGTGCACAAAAGCATAAACCGGAAGCCGCGCATTAATCAGATTTTTAGGTAGGTTGATGAAGTCCGTAATCTCGTCAGGGGTTACGGACTTTTTATTTATGGGGTGGAGGAGGTTCAGACCCTTTTTTTGATGATGATGGTAAGTTGTTGATAATTAGTGCTGCTGGAAGGTAAGGATAAAAAAGGGTGGCAGCAGGAAAATGAGATGGTTTTGCTTTATTAACAACGGGCTAAACGTGTAGTATTTGAGTTCACTGCCGTACAGGCAGCTTAGAAATGATCCTGCGCGGTGCTGATGGGCGCGTTAATGTTCACTGCCGTACAGGCAGCTTAGAAAATCATAAGCAGGTATTACGCGTATCATACAAAGTTCACTGCCGTAAAGGCAGCTTAGAAAATCTGTAATAAACGCTGCAATGGCGGTTTTACCGTTCACTGCCGTACAGGCAGCTTAGAAACAGGAAGCGACGATTGAACGGATTGTCTTATTGTTCACTGCCGTACAGGCAGCTTAGAAATCAACCTCTAAAGAATCCGCCACCGAGCGTTAGTTCACTGCCGTACAGGCAGCTTAGAAATGATGAACATCAGGAGTGGATTGACGAGAAGTGTTCACTGCCGTACAGGCAGCTTAGAAAAGAGTCTGAGCATCTGCCGCTTGAGTGGCAGAGTTCACTGCCGTACAGGCAGCTTAGAAATGCAAACAGCCAGGCATTCCGCGCGGATCACGGTTCACTGCCGTACAGGCAGCTTAGAAATGAAGGACGTCCCCCGAGCATTTGCATAGTACGTTCACTGCCGTACAGGCAGCTTAGAAAACCGAAACACCCTGGCTTTTCTTCAATCCCAAGTTCACTGCCGTACAGGCAGCTTAGAAAACGATAACAAACGTGGCATTATCTCCGGTACGGTTCACTGCCGTACAGGCAGCTTAGAAATGCCCGTAACAATTCGTTAAGTCTGTGTAATTGTTCACTGCCGTACAGGCAGCTTAGAAAAATCTGGCCATCGAGTGCGGGCTGGCTACAGAGTTCACTGCCGTACAGGCAGCTTAGAAAAGAAATGGAAAAGGCCATTTCTGAAAAAATAGGTTCACTGCCGTACAGGCAGCTTAGAAATCGTTCCGCCTGCTGACTGCGTTCAACAATCCGTTCACTGCCGTACAGGCAGCTTAGAAATGACTTTGATATTGCCGATCTTCATGCGGTATGTTCACTGCCGTACAGGCAGCTTAGAAAGGAAGAGATGGCGAAAAGTGATATTTCGGCTGGTTCACTGCCGTACAGGCAGCTTCACAAATACGATGATGGCAGAAATTTAGCTGCATTATGGCGTTCTCAACTCCGAACCATTAGCTGCAACACACAATAACAATTGTGATAATTGCGATAAAAATCAATTTCTCGCACAGAAATCAATGCTGTACTAATCCTGACTCCTTCAAACAAAAATAATCACAGGATGTGTTTATGTCTTCGAATTACCTTACGCCTTCCGATCTCAAAACCATTCTCCACTCTAAACGCGCCAATATTTATTATCTGGAAAAATGCCGGGTACAGGTGAACGGTGGGCGAGTGGAATATGTTACCAGTGAAGGTAAGGAGTCGTACTACTGGAATATCCCCATTGCGAATACCACGGCATTGATGTTGGGAATGGGAACATCCGTTACTCAGGCGGCGATGCGTGAATTCGCCCATGCCGGGGTGATGGTGGGCTTTTGTGGTACGGATGGTACGCCGCTGTATTCGGCAAATGAAGTTGATGTTGATGTCTCCTGGCTCAGTCCGCAAAGCGAATATCGTCCTACTGAATATCTTCAGCAGTGGGTTTCTTTTTGGTTTGTTGAAGATAAACGACTTGCCGCCGCGAAACGTTTTCAGTTAATCCGCCTGACACATATCGATAAGTACTGGACCAGCGCGAAAATGCAGCGTGAACACGCCTTTCAGCCTGAGGCTAATGCGCTGCAGACCCTGCTAAATCGTACTCGTGAAGAAATAGAGGCGGCAGAAAACCATACGCAGCTTATGCTCGTAGAGGCCAAATTGACCAAAGCACTCTACAAAATGGTGAGCCAAACCGTAGGCTATGGCGACTTTACCCGCGCAAAACGGGGAGGTGGAGTTGATATGGCTAACCGCTTCCTCGATCAGGGTAATTATCTGGCTTATGGGCTGGCGGCAGTGGCGGCGTGGATAACCGGGATCCCGCACGGTTTAGCAGTAATGCACGGTAAGACACGTCGCGGCGGCCTCGTTTTTGACCTTGCCGATCTGATTAAAGATGCCCTGGTTATGCCGCAAGCATTTATTGCCGCAATGGCGGGAGAAGATGCTCAGGAGTTTCGTCAACGCTGCATCAATGTCTTTCAACAAGCAGATGCTCTGGATGTCATGATCACCTCCTTGCAAGATACGGCCCAGGCACTGGCTAAGGCTGACCAATGAATGTCCTTATTATCTCTCGCTGTACGAAAAATGCTCGCGTAGAAAGCTGCCGCATTATTGACCAATTTGCCGAACGTACTGGTGATGCCGCATGGCAAACGGTGATTACTCAGGAAGGTGTTAACACTTTACGCCGCTTACTGCGCAAAACAGCCAGGCGAAATACCGCGGTGGCATGTCACTGGCTGAAAAAGAACGGGCAAATGGAGTTGATGTGGATTGTGGGCAATATTCGTCGTTTTAATGCTCAGGGGCGCGTTCCCACAAATCGAACAACGCAAACCAGCCTGGTGAACAAAGAAGAAAACCGCTGGCAATGTGCGGAAAGCATTGCGTTGCTGGCAGCCATCGCGGGGTTATTTCATGATTTTGGAAAATCCGGACGCAGTTTTCAGCAAAGCCTGACCCAAAAGAATGCCCGCAGTTATCAACCTTATCGGCATGAATGGATCTCACTGCGGCTTTTCCAGGCGTTTGTTGGTGAACAGCCAGACGATGTGTGGCTGGAGAAACTCGGGGAATTAACGGCAGATGATGAAACCGCGATTCTTGAGCGCCTGCAAAAAGACACGCCTCATTTTTCAAATAGTCCATTCAGTTCGCTGCAACCGCTAGCCAAAACGATAGGTTGGCTGATCCTTTCCCATCATCGAATGCCGGAGAATCTTTCTCCACAACCGGAACAATCATGCAAAGGGTGTGAAAGTTGGCTCGAGAAGCAACTCAATGCTGACTGGAATGCCGTCAACCACCGCAAAAATGACTGGACGCAACAGGATTTTGAGCACGTCTGGCAGTTTCCGTCTGGAACGCCGCTTCAAAGCGCAAGCTGGCGAGAAAAAGCGCGTCAGATAGCCCGCCGGGCGCGTAACGCTAACGGTTTAAAGGAATGGGGACAGATGGAGCAACTGTTTCCATTACATATGGCGCGTTTTTGCCTGATGCTTGCCGATCACAATTATTCATCTAATGACGCGCAGCAAAAATGGCAAGACCCGGAATATATCGTCTGGGCAAATAGCGATCGTCAAAGCGGCACGCTCAAACAACGGCTAGACGAGCATCTTGTGGGCGTCGCGCATCATGCGTATCTGCTTGGGCGGCAACTGATGCACACACGGGCATCGCTTCCGGCAATTGCCCGACATAAAGGTTTTAGCCAGCGGGCCGCAGATACGAAATATCGCTGGCAAGATAAAGCCTGGGATGTGGCGCGAGCGTTACGTGAACGAAGTCGTGAAGAGGGATTTTTCGGCGTCAATATGGCCTCGACGGGGTGTGGTAAAACCTTTGCGAACGCCCGCATTATGTATGCACTTGCCGACGAGCGAGAAGGGTGCCGCTTTACCGTTGCGCTGGGATTACGCACGCTGACTTTGCAAACCGGCGATGCTCTGCGCAGTCGGCTTGGATTGGGTGAGGATGAGCTGGCGGTACTGATTGGTTCGGCGGCAGTTAAGCAACTCTGGCAGCAGGAAAAAATCGACAATGATTGCGGAAGTGCTTCGCAAGAGTCGCCAGCAGAGGAGCAACAGTTCGTGAAGTACGAAGGCAGCCTGCATACCGGGGCGCTGGAAAAATGGTTGAAGGATGACAGCAAACTTAAGGAGTTAGTGAGCGCGCCGATTCTGGTCGCGACGATTGATCACCTTATTTCCGCGACCGAGGGTGTGCGTGGCGGGAAACAGCTTCCGGCGATGTTGCGCCTGTTAACCAGCGATTTAGTGCTCGACGAACCTGATGACTTTGATATTGCCGATCTTCATGCGGTATGTCGTTTGATGAACTGGGCCGGGATGCTGGGAACGCGGGTATTACTCTCCTCGGCGACGCTACCGCCAGGGCTGATTCAGGCGCTGTTCGCGGCTTATCTTGCTGGGCGTAAAATATGGCAGGCGTCTTGTGGTACCAACGGCAGACCCGTCAATATCTGCTGTGCCTGGTTTGATGAAAAAGATGCTGATGCAACGCAAATTTGCGACGGGTCTGGGTTTCGTGATGCTCATGCCAAATTTGTTGCACGACGAGCGGTGATGCTGGCTGAAAAAGAGCGACTGCATTTCGGGCGTGTAGCTTCGGTTTCATCTGCATCGGGTGCGATACATGACGTTACCGAAAGTGTGGCCCAGACGGTACATACGCAAATGCTGAAGTTGCATCAGGCGCATCGCCAGCGACACGAAAGCGGTAAAACCGTTTCGCTGGGCCTGGTGCGCTTCGCGAATATCAATCCACTGGTTGCGGTGACCAAAGCCCTGATTGCCATTCCTTCACCAGAAGATGTCTGCATTCATTACTGTGTTTACCACTCCCGACACCCTTTGGCGGTGCGTTCAGATATTGAGAAGCGACTGGATCGCGCTTTTACTCGTCATAACGAACTCGATTTCTGGAACAACGAAGATATCGCTGAAGCCTTACATAACCGTCCGGAATCGCACCATCTGTTTGTGGTGTTGGGGACATCGGTTATAGAAGTGGGGCGTGACTGGGATGCGGACTGGGGAATTATCGAACCAAGCTCCATGCGTTCGATTATCCAGTTTGCCGGACGTATTCAGCGCCACCGTAGAAATGTGCCGACCAGTGAGAATCTGGTTATTTTACGTAGCAATATTAAGGCATTGCAGAAAAAAGCCCCCGCATTTTGTAAACCAGGTTTCGAAACAAAAGAACACTTGCTGAATAGCCACGATATTTGCGAACTGATTCCGATCGCGGACTACCGGACGATTAACGCCTTGCCGCGGATCCTGTCTGCCAATAATGACAACAAACTGGCGGAGCTTGAACATAGTCGTTTATCCGCTGAATTGATGAGCAGTAAAAGCAAACATGTGGTGGCGGCGCAATGGTGGCGTGCACCGCTAAGCTGGAACGGCTGGATGCAACGCCAGACGCCGTTTCGATATTCCCCTTTGCCGGAGGCGGTGTTTTTTCTGCATATGGATGATGAAGAAAGCGAAGCGCGTTTCTATTCCCGTACGGACGACAACGAGCGTAAAGCGCAAGGGAATTTCAGGCGAGAAGAGGTGAGATGCGCCAGCGGCGTCGCTTGCTGGGGCGTGATGGATTTCCGGCACGTTTTGTTGAAGTTAGCTGATAAGCAACGTTGTGAAATACAGCGTGTTGGCGAAATGTTTGCTGAAGTGAGAGTACCGGCCAGTGAAGAAGATGCGGTCGATGACTGGCGTTATCACCCATGGCTTGGGGTGTTTCGCAACCTGTGATGGGGGCGAGCTGCCTGTACGGCAGTTTACAAGTCCGTATCCGGAGATACCTCTATTTCTAAGCTGCCGATGGCAGTGCGTGAATGTTAGCTATTAAATCATTGTGTGGCAAATAGTGAATTATGTTAATGTAACTCAAGGTGATTACATGTGACGTAGTTAAATTAAACCGAAGATAACTCTAGGATGATAATTCATGTTAATCACCACGGGCGTTGCCCCTTTTGCTGTATGCGTCGTTGTACTGAAGCCATGTTGGGCTACGGAGATTTTTCAGTGAAGTCAGGGAGCAACTTCAATTTGATGGATTAATGAAAGGAGCCGAGATGGAAAAAACGGCGCTAATACAATTTATCACTGACTACATCGCTTCGCGAAGGCAACCCAAAATAGATGCCTTTGAAAAAGAAGCAGCAAAGCGGTTGGAACAGGGCGAGGACGCCAGCGTTATCGCTCTGGAGCGACAGGAACTTGAAGCACGCTACCTGCCTCGTCACTGGTTAACGGATGCAGCAAAGCGTGCCGGGCAAATCAAATTAGTCACTCATGGCGCTAAATTCAGTCATGGTGATTCTAAGGCCAGCAGCTTTTATCTGGAAACATCCGCTACCGAAAGCTATTTAAACACGGCATCGTTGGCGAATATCGCTACTGACGCGATTGGTAATGCCGCCGCACTGGACGTCGCAAAACTGCTACAAACCGATGTCAATGGAGATTCACTGCTTGCCAGCATGAAGCGTGGTGATTATCAAGTATTAAGTACGTTTGCAGAGGATAAAGCGCAACTGGAGCAGTGGGTAGCTGGGTTTAGCCAGGCATGGACAACTGGGCGGCCTGCCAGCCATAAACTGGCAAAACAAATCTATTTCCCAGTTGCGGATGGTTATCACCTGCTCTGCCCACTGTTTTCCAGTTCGCTGGCGCAGGTGATGTATGAAAAGCTAACCGCCGTGCGCTTTAGCGAGGAATCGAAAGCCATTCGCGATGCGCGCAAAGCAGGAAAATGGCATTCCCAGCCAGATATCCGGTTTCCTAATCTTGCCGAAATGCATTTTGGCGGCACAAAACCGCAGAATATTTCTCTGCTCAATAGTGTGCGTGGTGGTCGTGTCTGGCTGTTGCCATCAATGCCGCCTACATGGGCGACGCTGGATCGCGCACCACAAAACATGCTCAGTATTTTTGCCTTACGCGGTGATTTCAATCGGGCAGCTTCGGGCATCATAGCCCGGATGACTTACCTGCTGAAGGTTGACATAAACAATGTTCATATCCGTACTGCGCGGGCGAAATATATTGACGAGTTGATCGATCTGCTGTTCATGCAGGCATCCTCTTTTCAGCAAGAAAAATGGCAGGGCTGGTCCGCGCAATCACCAGACTTACCTCGCCACCAACAACTTTGGCTGGACCCGTGGCGAAGCCTCTCAGATGAGACTTTCAAGCTGGAACGTGAGAAAAACGACTGGCAAGGGACAGTCGCCGATGATTTCGCGCGCTGGCTGAACTATCGCCTGAAAAAAGCCCGTTTCGATGTCGGTGCTGTCGAGCAAAGAGAGTGGCGCAGTCAGTCCCTGTTTACTCAACGGATGCGTGAAATGGAAGCTGTTCTGCAGGAGGCGCTGAAATGAGTTATCTGCTCTTGTTACCCCATGTACGCATCGAAAACGCTAACGCCGTCTCCGGGTTGACCTGGGGATTCCCGTCGATGACCCATTTTCTCGGTTATGTTCATGCGCTTTCTCGCAAAGTGGCGGATGAATTTGGCGTAAGTTTTGACGGTTGTGCGGTAGTAAGCCATGAACAGCATATTCAGGCGTACAGCTCCGGGCGCGATTTTCAATTCGCTCTCACCCGTAACCCATTAACCAGAGAAGGTAAAACCGCCTCGTTCAATGAAGAGGGCCGCATGCACCTGACGGTTTCTCTGCTGATTGAATGTAATGGAGAAATTACCAATGGTGAATATGGCAGAACAGCCTTTTGCGACCATCTGAAAATGCTCTGCCAGTGCCACAAACTGGCGGGCGGCAGCATTGTTGACATGCGCGAACCGCAGCTTTTTCATGCGCCTGAAGATGAAAAGCAACTGCGTAAAATCATCTGGCGTTTAATGCCTGGCTATGCGCTTTACGACCGCAGTGAATGGCTGGCTGAACATCACCAACAACATCCCGATATATCGTTGCTTGATGCCTGGCTTGATTTTGCCGCGATTAAATATCAGGCCGAATCTCCGGCAGAAGATAACAGCGCACAATGGGTATACCAGCCGAAGCCAATGCCTGGTTTCCTGGTACCGCTAATGTGTGGCTACCAACGCATTTCTCCTGTTTACGCACCCGGTGAAGTTGAAAATGCGCGCGATACCTCGACACCATTTGCCTTTGCCGAAGCAGTTTATGGCATTGGCGAATGGCGCGGATTACATCGTATTACTAGCTTGCAACCGCTGATGTGGCGTTACCGTACAACGGACACTGGTTACTATTGCTCGGCAATACCAGTCGTTGACGACCCTACTACTAATGAAGATGACGATACAGAATAAGGACATAATTATGGCAAAGGCTCCTGTAGCAATAAAAACGGCGTCGGTACTGGCATTTGAGCGCAAACTGGCAACCTCTGACGCGGTAATGTACGCAGGTAACTGGCAAGGAAATGAATGGCAACCCATTGAGATTCAGGAGAAAGCGGTCCGCGGAACCATCTCTAATCGCCTGAAAAATGCCATTGTCAGCGATCCCACAAAACTGGATGCTGAAATCCAAAAAGCCAACCTGCAACGGGTGGATGTGGCTGCGCTTCCGGTAGATGCGGATACGTTAAAGGTGGTGTTTACGCTGCGTGTGCTGGGTAATTTATCCACACCGTCAGTATGTAATGATATGGCTTACCAGGAGGCGCTTTCCGACGTTATTGAAGGTTATATCAGCGAACATGGCTTTAAAGAGCTGGCGCTTCGCTATGCCCTGAATCTGGCAAATGGTCGTTTTCTGTGGCGTAACCGTATCGGTGCCGAGCAAATTCAGGTGAAAGTCACCGCTAACGACAAATCATGGACTTTTAACAGCCATGACTTCTCCTTACGTCAATTTGATCAGGGCCAAAGTAGCGTCACGAAGCTGGCAGCAACGATTGAACAAGGATTGAGCGGAAAAGAGTGGGTAATGCTTACCGTTGAAGCGCAGGTTCGTTTTGGTGCCGGGCAAGAAGTTTTCCCGTCGCAGGAGCTGGTACTCGACAGCAACAGTAGCAAAAGTCGCGTGTTATATCAGGTGGCTGGCATTGCCGGTATCCACTCTCAGAAAATTGGCAATGCTTTACGTACCATCGATACCTGGCATCCAAAAGTTGATGAATTGGGGGCTATCGCTGTGGAACCTTACGGTTCTGTAACCAGTCGCGGTGTAGCCTGCCGTCAACCGAAAGAAAAACTCGATTTTTATACCTTACTGGACAATTGGGTGACTAAAGGGATGAAACCAGAAGTTGAGCAGCAGCACTACGTGATGGCTGTGCTGATTCGTGGCGGTGTTTTTGGTGAGAAATCGGAATAAGGAGCTGCCAATGGATCACTACCTTGAGATCCGCGTTCTGCCAGATCCAGAATTTTCGAGCGAAATGTTGATGGCGGCGTTATTTGCCAAACTGCATCGGGCATTAGGTGCAAGAGGGCAAGGCGATATCGGTGTGAGTTTCCCTGACGTAAATGTTATGCCTGGCGCGCGTTTACGCTTGCATGGTAGCGCCCAGGCATTGCAGGCGCTTGAAGCCTCAACGTGGCGTAAAGGGCTTACGGATTATTGCCAATGTTCACCTGTCACTCCCGTTCCAGAAATAAAGGGCTGGCGAGTAGTAAGCCGTGTGCAGGTTAAAAGTAACCCCCAGCGTCTGTTAAGGCGTTCAGTGAAAAAAGGCTGGCTTACAGAAGAACAGGCCATTGAGCGACTGGCGACGCAAGCTGAACAGCGGACCGACTTACCTTTTCTTAATATGAAAAGTTTGTCGAGTCAGCAACAGTTCAAATTGTTTATCCGACACGGAGAGTTGCGTACAGAACCGGTTAAAGGGGTATTCAGTAGTTATGGATTAAGCGCAACCGCTACTATTCCTTGGTTTTGATTAGTAAGTTGTAATGTATAAAAGACCTGGCCTTACCGTCAGGTCTTTTTGTCTATTGAAAAGCCTATTTCTGGCTGGAAATAGAATAAAGAATTCAATGCCCTACACTTTCATTAGTATATGAATATTTATTTAAAATAAAAAATCTGCAATTAATTATATGTATTAATCTACCTTGTAATGACATCAAATAATGCCGAATAGTAAACAAGGAAAACATTTTTATAGGTATTTTCTTGTCTGTTATTTGTTTTTGATAATTTGATTTAAATCACGAAAACAACTTGTTTACATTGCGATAGCAAATGTAATTTGCGAAATTCATTTCCGAGAGGACAGAGACTCTTAATCACCTGGAATAAATTAGTTAAGGAATAGACTATGAAACGTTCAATTATTGCAGTTGCAGTATTATCTTCTCTTTTTATGAGTGCAGGGGCTGTTGCCGAAGGGAATCAACAGGGCGAGTTGATTATTACCGGTAATGTGGTTGGAACTACTTGCCAATTTATCGGGAATAGCTAGGCTACTATTGCTATGAACGAGATTGGTGAAGATCAATTTAAAGATCAAAGTGCCGGATTTATTTATGATGGTTATTCAAATAAAATAACCGTACCGCTGACGGTTAAATGTTCACCAGGCAAGACCCCCAGAATTACATTTTCCAGAAGTCAGTTTGATGCAAATCGTAGCAATATCACCATTAATACTTCGGCAATACAAAATGGTGCTGGTTTTGCTGTCTACTATGAGAGTGCAGATGGGAAAATTCAAAATATTGAAGGTGATAAAAGTATTGAGTTAGAAAAAAACAGCTCTAATGAATATACATTAAATTTCAGTGCTAAATACGCTCAATCAGGTGATGTGGTGACTGCTGGCCCGGTTAACTCTGCTCTGACAATGACTGTCGTGACAGATTAATACCGTGTTTATCGGCGGCTTCGGCCGCCGATTTCTCAAACAAGGAAAGTTTAATGAAAAAATTAATAGCCTTCTTGCTGGCCGGCGTGGTCACGCCTGCGTGGAGTGGCGTCTATATCTACGGCACTCGCGTTATTTATCCAGAACAGAAAAAAGAGATTACCGTTCAATTAATGAATGAAGGTAATCGTAGCGCCCTGGTTCAGTCATGGATTGATGATGGCGATACTAGCCTACCCCCAGAAAAAATTCATGTTCCGTTTGTGTTGACGCCACCGGTCGCTCACGTGAAAGGGGGGGAAGGGCAACAACTCAAAATCAAAAAATTGGCGAATACACTACCTAAAGATCGCGAAAGCCTGTTCTTCCTCAATGTGCTAGACATCCCACCTAATTGCCCCGAATTAGAAGATAAGAATGGCATTAAATTCGCCATGCAAAACCGTATTAAATTTATCTACCGCCCTGAAGGGCTTACTGGCGTGGATAAAGAAAGTTTTCGTCGTCTGAGTATTAAACATGCCAATGGCGGTGTTAATATCAAAAACAACTCCGCAAACTGGATAACTATTCCTGAGTTTACCGGGAATGCAAAGATAAATAAGGAAACGTTGTTATTAGCCCCCTGGTCAGATAAGACTGTCACCACAGCCTCAGCCATCAATCAATATACAATTACACTTATTGATGATAATGGAAACTATTTGAGTGAAAAAGTAAAAACCGTCAAATAGATCAGGGGTTGATTATGTCTAAACTTAATTCTATTACGCTGGCTATCCTGTCGGTGTTGGCTACTTCGCCTGCATGGGCGGAAGATGAAACATTTGACACCCATTTTATGATTGGCGGATTAAATGGGGAAAAA
Organism: Escherichia sp. E1V33; assembly: GCF_004211955.1. Lineage (GTDB taxonomy): Bacteria > Pseudomonadota > Gammaproteobacteria > Enterobacterales > Enterobacteriaceae > Escherichia. The sequence goes on along the minus strand of NZ_RHJI01000005.1, from coordinate 251,555 downwards.
ATTTCTGACTATCATATTGATAGTGATAAGCCGATGCCTGGTATTTATGACATGGATGTTTACCTGAATAATCAGTGGCGCGGACACTATAATGTCGATATTAAAGACGATCCGGATGCGACTTGTTTATCCTGGGAGCAGTTAAAGCAAATAGGTATCCTCACTGAAGGAATTAATATTGATAAAGGTGTAGAATGCGTACCACTTCGTGATGCAGTACAGGGCGGCAGCGTTGACTATGATATTGGGCATTTTAACCTGAAGTTAAGTGTACCTCAGGCCTATGTCGTTGAGTATGAACGCGGATATGTCCCGCCTGAGGCATGGGATCGCGGGATTAACGCATTGTATACTTCTTATTATGCCAGTCAGTATTACAGTAATTATAAGCACGGAGGAGATAATAAAAGTAGCTATTTAAATCTGAATAGTGGTTTAAATCTTTTGGGCTGGCAATTGCATTCAAATGCCAATTATACGAAAAGTGACGAGAGCAGCGGTAAATGGAAGAGTAACACGTTATATCTGGAGCGGGGAATTCCACAAATTCTCGGTACGTTGCGTGCTGGTGAAATGTATACTGGCTCCGATGTTTTTGACTCCGTGCGTTTTCGCGGTGTACGCCTTTGGCGTGATATGCAGATGTTGCCGAACTCTAAACAGAATTTTACTCCTGTGGTGCGTGGAGTTGCCCAGAGTAACGCACTTGTCACTATCGAACAAAATGGCTTTGTGGTTTACCAGAAAGAGGTTCCGCCAGGTCCATTCGCCATTGATGATTTGCAACTTGCTGGTGGTGGTGCAGATCTGGAAGTTACCGTTAAAGAAGCTGACGGTTCGGTGTCGCGTTATCGTGTACCTTATTCATCGGTACCAAATATGTTGCAACCGGGCGTTTCGAAATATGAATTTGCTGCCGGACGTAGCCGTATTGAGGGCGCCAGCGAACAGTCAGATTTTATTCAGGGAAGCTATCAGTATGGCCTTAATAATTTGCTGACACTCTATGGCGGCACACAGCTGTCTGATAATTACTCATCATTTGTTCTCGGCACAGGATGGAATACACCGATTGGTGCGGTATCGGTTGATTTTACCCATTCACACAGTGAGCAAGATAACGGTGATGTGTTTAATGGTCAAAGTTATCAGGTTGCCTGGAACAAATATCTCTCTCAAAGTGGAACGCAATTTTCGCTGGCGGCCTGGCGTTATTCTTCTCGGGATTATCGTACTTTTAACGATCACGTGTGGGCAAATAACAGGAAAAGCTATAATCGAGAAGATAACTCAGTTTATGATATCGCCGACTATTATCAGTACGACTTTGGTCGTAAGAACAGCTTTTCTGTAAATATAAACCAGTCATTACCGGAAAAGTGGGGGTATTTATCAGTTAGTGGTCAATGGCGGGATTATTGGGAACGTAGCGGGACAGGGAAAGATTATCAACTCAGCTATTCGAACTCCTGGGAACGCCTTAGTTATACCTTGTCTGTTAGCCAGACCTACGATGAAGATAACCGCGAAGATAGACGCATTAACTTATATTTCTCAATTCCCTTCTCGTGGGGCGATGGAATCACTGAAAAACGACGAGATTTATTTGTTTCTAACTCGACCACTTTTGATAAAGACGGCTATCGGTCGAATAATACCAGCCTCAGCGGTGTAGCGGGGAGTCGCGATCAGTTCAGCTACGGGGCTAACTTAAGCCATCAACAACAGGGCAGCGAAACAACAGCAGGTGGAAACCTGACCTGGCGTGCGCCATTGGCGACTATTGGTGGCAGCTATAGCGAGTCGAAAAGATATCAGCAGATTAGCGGTAATATTCAAGGCGGTTTAGTCGCGTGGTCGGACGGGGTGGCACTGGCTCCCAGACTTTCCGATACGTTCGCCATTGTCAAAGCGCCGGGACTGGAGGGAGCGGCGGTGCAGGGGTATCGTTACCTGACCACGGATAGCAGAGGCTACGCTATTTATGACAACCTGACGCCGTATCGTGAAAATACGTTGATGTTGGATATTGCCGACAGTAAAAGCGATGTGGCGCTACTGGGTAACCGTAAAAACACCGTTCCTTATCGTGGTGCGGTAGTGATGACGCAGTTTGAGACTGATGAACGCAAGCCCTGGTATTTCATCTCCCAACGCCCTGATGGCTCTCCGTTGCCGTTTGGTTATGAGGTTGAAGATGAAAGCGGCAATAATGTGGGCTTAGTAGGACAGGGAAGTCGGATATTTATTCGCACCAATGATGTTCCCGCGTCGATTCGCGTCTCGGTTAATAAACAGCAGGAACAATTCTGCACTATTACTTTTGATAACGTTATTGATGAGAATAAAGTTTATATTTGTCGTTAAAGGATTTGTTTATGAAGAAATATTGGTTTTTGTTTTTACTGGCTTTGCCATTTTTGGGACAGGCTAAATGTACCTTGGGGCCGAATACAACAGCAAGTCAAACGATAGAACTAGATATGGCACAGGAAACGGTAACGGCTGTAATTAATACAAACTTAGTTGATACGTTCACATGTAATGCAACAAGCGATAAAATGTATTATGCAACACCGTTAAAAGATTATATTGTTGAACTTAAAGAGTCTAGTTCACAGAAATCAATTTTTATGAAATTTAACCTTGAGAGTAGTGCTTTTCCTGTTTCTACAGGAACTGATTCCTTGAGTGCTTCTCCAAAAGAATATAACACTCAGGACGTTATAAATACCAAGCCGTTCACTCTTAAGGCAGAATATGTTGGACCAACGAGTAAAGCAGACCATACAATAACCACCAATATCGACAAGATAACCATTCCGCGCCCCGCTATTAGCATACTAACAGATAACTCTTGCAATAATAATATCGTATCATGGTTTTTATGTTGGATTACTGGGCGACTAAATAGTGATGTTTCTTATGCACAGAATATAGAATTTAGCATCAAACATAAACCTACAACCTGTAGTTTCTCGCAACCGACTTACGAAATAAGAATGCCAGAAACAACGATAAGTGAGATGCAATCTGCCAATAATACAAAATCAGGTTCTATAGATCTGGTTTTAAATTGTGACAGTGTTTATAACGTCACGACTAATCCAGTGACTTTTAAAGTTGCGCGCGGTGAATGGGATGATAGTGGTACCATTCTGAAAAATACATCGCTTAATGGTGCTAAGGGGGTTGGGTTCCAGATTTATAATGGCAACGCGACGACACCGTTAAAGCTGGGCGATACTCTGATGAACAAACTAACTAAAATGGTGGCCATTGAGAATCAGTACACCTTCCCGATTACCGCGAAATATGTCCGCGTGAAGGAGGAAGCACTACAGCCAGGAGAAGTCCAAAGCAAAGCCATATTTGCCGTCTCCTACGACTAATGGGTATGGTAATCAGCCACTGATTTTCACGTACTTTCGAAGAGGAAGTACGTGTTTTTTATTCAGGACGGGTCACATGCGAAAAAAAAGCCCCTACTTTCGTACGAGCTCTTCTTTAAATATGGCGGTGAGGCGGGGATTGACTCGCTTCGCTCGCCCTGCGGGCAGCCCGTTCACTGCGTTCACGGTCTGTCCAGCTGGCTGTCGCCAGTTGTCGAACCCGGGTCCGGGCTTCTCACCCCCGCCAGTCTGTGCAACATGCGAAAAAAAAGCCCGTACTTTCGTACGAGCTCTTCTTAAAATATGGCGGTGAGGCGGGGATTGACTCGCTTCGCTCGCCCTGCGGGCAGCCCGTTCACTGCGTTCACGGTCTGTCCAACTGGCTGTCGCCAGTTGTCGAACCCGGGGCCGGGCTTCTCACCCCCGCCAGTCTGTGCAACATGCGAAAAAAAAGCCCGTACTTTCGTACGAGCTCTTCTTAAAATATGGCGGTGAGGCGGGGATTGACTCGCTTCGCTCGCCCTGCGGGCAGCCCGTTCACTGCGTTCACGGTCTGTCCAACTGGCTGTCGCCAGTTGTCGAACCCGGGGCCGGGCTTCTCACCCCCGCCAGTCTGTGCAACATGCGAAAAAAAGCCCGTACTTTCGTACGAGCTCTTCTTAAAATATGGCGGTGAGGCGGGGATTCGAACCCCGGATACGTTGCCGTATACACACTTTCCAGGCGTGCTCCTTCAGCCACTCGGACACCTCACCAAATTGTTTTGCTGCCTGACCTCATGGGGGGCAACGGGGCGCTACTATAGGGAGTTGGAGTAAAACGGTCAAGAAGAATTTATAGAGATTGATTCGTTTGGTTACGCAATGAACATACTGTTCGCGCTATGGAGATTATGATCGTGTGTGTTCTGATCAATTGTTTATCAAAATCTATGCAGAAAATATGAGTTTGAAGGAGTACCAAACCGACCCTTTTTCTAGGTTGTAATGTAACTCATTGATTTTGTTTATTGCTATTTTGAAGTCTGGAAAAAGGGTTTGAAACTGTGATTTTGTAAGTTTTAACAGTAAATCAATCGGATAGTCTGCTATTATTTCAGTTCACTGCCGTACAGGCAGCTTAGAAAATCCCCGGAACGGTGCGCGTGTATGAGGAAGCGTTCACTGCCGTACAGGCAGCTTAGAAAGCTGAACAGCAGCGCATGGCAAATCAGACCGATGTTCACTGCCGTACAGGCAGCTTAGAAATGGTCCGCAACCTGGAAGCCACTGGCAGCCCAGTTCACTGCCGTACAGGCAGCTTAGAAAGTTCGAATTTAAGGCATTCGCGGCGGGTATCGTGTTCACTGCCGTACAGGCAGCTTAGAAAGCTGGCTGTGAATTAGTCGGTGTCGTGGTATTGTTCACTGCCGTACAGGCAGCTTAGAAATCAAAAAAATAAGGCGACGGCAGGAAACTATTGTTCACTGCCGTACAGGCAGCTTAGAAACGTTTACGAATCTTGGCTACCGCGCGCACTACGTTCACTGCCGTACAGGCAGCTTAGAAAGCACGAACTGCGCCCGGACTTGCACCCTAATCGTTCACTGCCGTACAGGCAGCTTAGAAAGGTGCCAGAGAACGGAATATACGGCACGTTGTGTTCACTGCCGTACAGGCAGCTTAGAAAATTGCAACTAAAAAAATAGAAACCGATGAACCGTTCACTGCCGTACAGGCAGCTTAGAAAGCGCGGAATCTGTAGCTGTGCTGTCGTAGATTGTTCACTGCCGTACAGGCAGCTTAGAAATTTTTCTGCCAATTCATCGAATGTCATAATATGTTCACTGCCGTACAGGCAGCTTAGAAATGGGCCATGAACTGGTACTGGTTGCTGTATTCGTTCACTGCCGTACAGGCAGCTTAGAAACGACTTCAGGCTACGGTAAAAGACCGTGGTCATGTTCACTGCCGTACAGGCAGCTTAGAAATGAATACGCGTTCAAAATTGACTACCAGGGCTGTTCACTGCCGTACAGGCAGCTTAGAAACAGCGATAAACGCTCTCTGTTGCGTCTGTCGTGTTCACTGCCGTACAGGCAGCTTAGAAAGGCGCACAGGGAAGCGGTAACAGCGTTCTTTGGTTCACTGCCGTACAGGCAGCTTAGAAAAGGCACATATGCAGCCACTCGTTATCATCCTGGTTCACTGCCGTACAGGCAGCTTAGAAACGGTGCTGTGGTTGCGTGATGTTCTGGCAGATGTTCACTGCCGTACAGGCAGCTTAGAAAAACGATAACGGCTGGGGAGGTAACTGATGCCGGTTCACTGCCGTACAGGCAGCTTAGAAAGTAGCAATAGCGCAACCACGCCTGCTGGCTAAGTTCACTGCCGTACAGGCAGCTTAGAAAACTGTGTTAGCTGTTGCAGATGTATCAAATTGGTTCACTGCCGTACAGGCAGCTTAGAAACTTTGGAATGAGCCGTTGAGGATGTCAGTTAGGTTCACTGCCGTACAGGCAGCTTAGAAACATCAGTCCATCAATTGAAAACACGCCGTTACGTTCACTGCCGTACAGGCAGCTTAGAAAATTTCCAGTTCATAGCTGATGCCATCACCAAAGTTCACTGCCGTACAGGCAGCTTAGAAATCCATACACACCAATGCCAACCTGAATAAAACGTTCACTGCCGTACAGGCAGCTTAGAAATCAGTAGTCTCGTCAGGCTCCTTCATTATGTCGTTCACTGCCGTACAGGCAGCTTAGAAATATTGTATTAAATAGATCAAACATGACGTAAGGTTCACTGCCGTACAGGCAGCTTAGAAAGTCCTGGTTGCACATCAGGCGCACCTCGTTTGCGTTCACTGCCGTACAGGCAGCTTAGAAAACATGGAAACGGCAAAACTGCCACAACTATGGAGTTCACTGCCGTACAGGCAGCTTAGAAAGGTAGTTCGCCGGGTCCAAACAGCGTGTTATAGTTCACTGCCGTACAGGCAGCTTAGAAATCATAAATCATTAGTCGATTTCGTAGCGCGAAGTTCACTGCCGTACAGGCAGCTTAGAAAGCCGCAGACAAACCAGCCGCCGTCCTCAAAATGTTCACTGCCGTACAGGCAGCTTAGAAATCAGTAGTCTCGTCAGGCTCCTTCATTATGTCGTTCACTGCCGTACAGGCAGCTTAGAAAGAACTATATCGCTTTGACCATAAGGTTCTTTTGTTCACTGCCGTACAGGCAGCTTAGAAAGTGTCGCGAGCTGGTGGAGGTCAGATTACTGGGTTCACTGCCGTACAGGCAGCTTAGAAATTCATGGCCAGAGCCGATAATCTTCAGACAATGTTCACTGCCGTACAGGCAGTTTTCAAACGCAAAAAAGGCCGGTTAAACCGACCTTTTACTCGTTCTTTCTCTTCGCCCATCAGGCGGTAAAACAATCAGCGACTACGGAAGACAATGCGGCCTTTGCTCAGGTCGTACGGGGTCAGTTCAACAGTCACTTTGTCGCCCGTCAGGATGCGGATGTAGTTTTTGCGCATTTTACCGGAGATGTGTGCAGTAACCACGTGACCGTTTTCTAACTCTACGCGGAACATGGTATTAGGCAACGTTTCAAGAACGGTACCTTGCATTTCAATATTGTCTTCTTTGGCCATCTAATCCTCTGGGGTATCACTACCGTAATTTGAACCGGCAAGATAATGCCGAAGTTCTGTAAATAAGTAAAGATTTGTGCGCTAATTCGCAACAAACAGGTTTGGCACATAACTCCGAAAACACACGGCTAAGCCGCACTATAAGCGCAACGTATAAGGGAGCGGTGAGATAAACGATGGGCGTTACCTGACGCGAAAATTCCTTATCGGCAGCGGAGTAATGAGCATAACCAACTCTGCGACCGCAATTATAACACTCTGGGGAGAAATGTGCCGAAAACATTCATTCTTGTGGTGAAAACAATCGCCGTGGTACCCAGAAATTATTTGGTAACCGTTCGGGGCGCATTTGATTGAGATAATTGAGGTAATCCCGGCGAGGAATTTCACAGGCGCCAAGCGAGGCCGTATGGTCATTTAATACCTGGCAGTCGATAAGCTTGCCGCCGTGACGGATAAATTCGTCACAAAAAACCAGGAGCGCCGTTTTAGAGGCATTCTCCATGCGGCTGAACATCGACTCGCCACAAAACAGAGTTCCCTGCGCCACGCCGTACATGCCGCCGACAAGTTCGCCTTCACGCCACACTTCTATGGAATGGGCATGGCCCAACTCGTGAAGGCGATGGTAGGCTTCGACGACATCACGCGTAATCCAGGTCCCTTCTTCGCGATCGCTGGCGCAGCCTTCAATAACCTGACCAAACGCGAAATTCAGCGTGACGCGATAGGGAGAGCGCTTATGAAAACGTCTCATGCTGCGGCTGATATGCAGTGATTCTGGCCATAAAACCGCTCGTGGATCAGGCGACCACCAGAGAATAGGATCGCCCGGAGAAAACCACGGGAAAATACCGCGCTGATAAGCCATGAGCAGCCGCGCAGGGCTAAGATCGCCTCCCAGCGCCAGCAGACCGTTAGGCTCACGTAATGCGCCTTCCGGGGAAGGGAAGGCTATTGAATGGCGAGAAAGTTGAACCAGGCGCATGACTGCAAAACTCCACTACGCAAGTCGGATCGTTCAATAATAGCTTACAAACCCTGCTTAAACTGGTAATAACGCCCCTGTCTGGCAAGCAGTTCTGCATGAGTACCTTGTTCAATAATTTGCCCGTTGTCCATCACTATTATTTGCTGAAAATGTGAAAGCCCACGCAGGCGATGTGTAACCATTAATACCGTTTTCTCACGCATCATTTCGGCCAGCAATTCGAGGATCTGACTTTCAGTCGTGGCGTCTAAGCCTTCGGTTGGTTCATCCAGTAATACCAACGGTGCATCGTGCAATAGCGCACGGGCGATAGCCAGACGACGCAGTTCGCCGCCGGAAAGCTGACGTCCACCTTCTCCCAACCAACTGTTGAGCCCTGTGTCTTCGAGAAGTTTCTCCAGACCAACGCGACGGAGAATTTCAGCTAGAGTGTCATCTGTAGCGCCAGGTGCGGCGAGTAACAGATTATCGCGCAGTGTGGCGCTAAACAGATGCACTCGCTGCGGCACAACGCTGATGGTCTGGCGCAATGTCGATTCATTCAGGTCAGCGATCGGGCTGCCGTTAAGCAAAATCTCACCCCGTTGCGGGTCCCATGCGCGGGTTAGCAGTTGTAACAGCGTTGATTTTCCGCATCCAGTTCGCCCGAGAATCGCAATATGTTCGCCGGCGTTTGCCTGAAGAGAAATCCCTTGAAGCGCTTGTTGGGATTGTTCCGGATAAGTGAACGCAACATCCCGTAACGTCAGTGAAACCTGCTCGGGAACAGCGGACTGAGTATCCGGGAAGGTCACTTCTGGTTTTTGGTCCGTTAAGTCAGTGATACGCACGGCAGAAGCAATAACTTGCCCCAGATGCTGAAATGCGCCTGTCACCGGAGTCAGGGCTTCGAATGCAGCCAATGCACAGAAGACAAACAGCGCAATTAACGCACCTGGCTGGCTATTACCGCCAACGCCGCCGGAGGCCATCCAGAGCATCAGAATCACCGCCAGAGCGCCAATCAACAGCATAATTGCCTGCGAGAGCGCAGTCAGTTCGGACTGACGACGCTGTGCTTCCAGCCACTGAATTTCGGTGTTCTCTAACTGCGTGCGATAACGATCGCTGGCACCAAAAATGGTCAGTTCAGCTTGCCCTTGTAGCCAGGCGGTTAACTGTTGGCGATACTGACCGCGAAGATGGGTAAGATTTTGCCCGGTGCTTTTACCCGCTCGGTAAAACAGCGGCGGCATCAGGAACAGTGTCAGCAACATAATCCCGCCCAGCGTGAAGGCGAGGGTGAAATCAAGAAAACTTAACCCGATAGTCACCACCACAATCACCACAAAAGCCCCTACCAGCGGTGAGATAACGCGCAGGTAAAGATGATCGAGCGTATCAACATCGGCGACGACGCGGTTGAGTAACTCGCCCTGGCGATAGCGGGCCAGCCCGGCAGGGGAGAGAGGCAACAGCTTGCTGAAGGTGTAAATGCGCAAATGCTGCAACACGCGGAAAGTCGCATCGTGACTCACCAGGCGTTCAAAATAACGCCCGGCGGTGCGGGTGATTGCCGCGCCACGTACCCCTGCGGCAGGCAGCATATAGTTAAAGCTGTACAGTCCTGCAACTCCCGCCACTGCCGAAGCGGAGAGGAACCAACCGGAAAGCGTTAACAAGCCGATACTGGCGAGCAGTGTGATAATTGCCAGCACAATACCAAGGCTTAACATCCACTTATGACGCTTATATAGAGCCAGATAAGGAAGCAACGCGCGCATCTAAATCTCCTCCTGACGGTGGGCCAGCAACGTGGCGAATGGACCGTTAGCCACGCTTAAATCAGCGTAACAACCTTGCTCGATAATTTGGCCGTCCTGCATCACCCAAATGACGTCCCAGTCAGCGAGATCTTCTAATTGGTGAGTGACCATCAGCGTTGTCTGGCGCAGCGAGGCAGCGTTTAGCACCTGCATCACACGCTGCTCGCTGTGAGCATCGAGGCTGGCTGCAGGTTCATCCAGTAATAACAGTGAGCAGGGATGAAGCAATGCACGCGCTACTGCTACACGTTGTGCCTGACCTACGGAAAGACGGGCTGCCTGGTCGCCCACGGGAGTATCGATACCTTGCGGCAGGAGTGGCAGAAACTCACTGACCCAGGCGTTATCCAGAGCTGTTTGTAACTCTTGCTCGCTGGCATCCGGCCGCGCCAGCAGCACATTGTCTCTTACTGTTGCCGCGGGTAATTGCGGATTCTGGCCAACCCAGGAGAGATGTTTTCGCCATGATTCCGGAGATAACTCCCGCAATTCAATGCCGTTGATCTGCAGCGAGCCCTGATAGGAGAGAAAACCGGAAAGCGCATTCAATAGTGAGCTTTTCCCGGATCCGCTTCGTCCCACCAGTACCGCACGTTTGCCTGCAGGTAGTGTAAAGTTCAGCGGGCCAGCCAGCGTTTTACCTTCAGGCGATGTGATGAACAGATCTTTGGCTTCAATGGTCACTGGTTCGGTAGACGTTAACTCAACTTCACCACGCTGTGGATGGGCGAGCGGCGTTTCCATAAATGTTTTCAGGCTGTCAGCCGCGCCAACTGCCTGGGCTTTGGCATGATAAAACGTGCCGAGATCACGTAAAGGCTGGAAAAACTCAGGGGCTAGGATCAACGCAAGGAAGCCCGCCGCCAACGTCACTCCCGTGCTGTAGTGACCGAAATCCAGCTCGCCCAGATAAGAGAAACCAAAGTATACCGCTACCAGGGCAATCGACAGCGAGGTAAAGAATTCAAGAATACCGGAGGATAAAAACGCCAGGCGTAACACTTCCATCGTCCGTTGGCGAAAATCTTCCGAAGCCGAACGGATACTTTCAATTTCAGCCTCGCCGCGACCAAAAATACGCAGGGTTTCCATGCCGCGCAGACGATCAAGAAAATGACCACTTAAGCGAGCAAGCGCGAGAAAGTTGCGTCGGTTAGCATCGGCAGCCCCCATCCCAACTAAAGCCATAAACAACGGAATTAACGGTGCAGTGCCGAGTAAAATAAGTGCCGCGGCCCAGTTAGAAGGGAAAATTGCGACGACAATCAGTAGTGGTACAGAGACTGCCAACGCCATTTGCGGTAGGTAGCGAGCGTAGTAATCATGCATATCGTCAATTTGCTCAAGCACCAGCGTCGCCCAACTCCCCGCAGGTTTGCCCTGAATCCAGGCTGGCCCCGCCTGCTGCAAACGGTCAAGAACCTGGCGGCGGATGGCAAACCGAATATGTTGCCCGGCGTGATAGCCCACCCGTTCGCGTAACCAGACCACCCATGCACGCAGCACAAAGGTCATCACCAGCAAGGTAAAGGGAAGCAGCAAGGCTTCTCGGGGAATGTTCTCCATGATCATATGTTGCAGAATTCGCGCCATAAACCAGGCTTGGGCAATTATTAATATGCCGCTCACAAAGCCCAGCAGACGAGAAATATTCAGCCAACGTTGGGAGATGACGCTTTGCTGTTTTAACCAGCGGGTTAACTCTTTTTGACGGGATTTATTCATTGCACGCTTAGCAGGTGAGTTATCAGAATTTTTGCAGGGCAATGTTACAACGGGGAAAAAATAAAGGCGACCCATAGTCGCATGGTGTCGCCTTTTTTACTTTTGTTGCTGATATGTAAAATTATTTTGCGTCGGCTAAACCGTCGAGATAGCGCTCGGCATCCAGCGCCGCCATACAGCCAGTACCGGCAGAGGTTATGGCCTGCCGATAAATGTGATCCATCACGTCACCTGCGGCAAAAACGCCCGGAATACTGGTCTGGGTGGCGTTGCCATGAATACCAGACTGCACTTTGATGTAGCCGTTTTCCAGTTCCAGTTGTCCTTCAAAAATAGCCGTGTTCGGACTGTGACCGATAGCAACAAACAGACCAGCAACATCGAGAGACTCGATATTATCGCTGTTTTGCGTATCGCGCAGACGAACGCCAGTGACGCCCATCTGATCGCCGATCACTTCTTCCAGCGTACGGTTGGTGTGCAGAATAATGTTACCGTTCTCCACTTTGTCCATAAGACGCTTAATGAGGATTTTTTCCGCACGGAAACCATCGCGACGGTGGATCAAATGTACTTCGGAAGCGATGTTAGACAGATACAGCGCCTCTTCAACCGCAGTATTACCGCCGCCGATGACCGCCACTTTTTGGTTACGATAGAAGAATCCATCGCAAGTCGCACAGGCTGAGACACCACGACCTTTAAATGCCTCTTCAGAGGGCAGGCCGAGATAGCGTGCAGAAGCCCCGGTGGCAATAATCAGCGCATCGCAGGTATATTCGCCGTTATCGCCAGTCAGACGGAACGGACGATTCTGCAAATCCACTTTATTAATGTGGTCAAAAATAATTTCAGTTTCAAACTTGGTAGCATGCTCATGCATGCGTTCCATGAGCAACGGGCCGGTCAGATCGTTTGGATCGCCAGGCCAGTTTTCTACTTCAGTGGTCGTCGTCAGTTGGCCGCCTTTTTCCATGCCGGTAATCAGCACCGGTTGCAGGTTGGCGCGTGCCGCGTAGACAGCAGCGGTATATCCTGCCGGGCCTGAGCCCAGGATAAGCAGTTTACTGTGTTTGGTCGTGCCCATGAGATCCCCATAGTTGTTGGCAGACAATGGGCAGGATTGTAGGGAATTTACAGACGTAAAAAAAGAGTATGACGATTTTGTTAACGATTTGTGCAATCGTCAAAAGCGATAAACATGTCAAATTCTCCTGTCATTCTCCCGTCATTATCACGCCTGCTACTTAATTTTTCCGGTTTATAAGCCGATTAAATGATGATTAAACGTCACTGTTAATGAATAACTGGCATGTTGTACTAAAAAACGATGTTTTGCTTTGACAATCACCTGGTGTTTTGCGAAAACATTCGAGGAAGAAAAAAACAGTATTGTTATGTGCGCATAATCATGCATGTAAATACCATGTTTACCGTGCTAGTGAAATCTACGCATGGCGTGGACAGACGCCATTCGTGATGTCGATAGCTGCCTCAAGGCAACGGTCTTCTCACCGTAGACCCAGGCATTGCGAGCCGTGAATCTTAATGATTTCGGTCTATCGTGACAGGTAGCGACTCTGAACAGTGATGTCTTCAGGGTCAGACAGGAGTAGGGAAGGAATACAGAGAGACAATAATAATGGTAGATAGCAAGAAGCGCCCTGGCAAAGATCTCGACCGTATCGATCGTAACATTCTTAATGAGTTGCAAAAGGATGGGCGTATTTCTAACGTCGAGCTTTCTAAACGTGTGGGACTTTCCCCAACGCCGTGCCTTGAGCGTGTGCGTCGGCTGGAAAGACAAGGGTTTATTCAGGGCTATACGGCGCTGTTGAACCCGCATTATCTGGATGCATCACTTCTGGTATTCGTTGAGATTACTCTGAATCGTGGCGCTCCGGATGTGTTTGAACAATTCAATACTGCTGTGCAAAAACTTGAAGAAATTCAGGAGTGTCATTTAGTATCCGGTGATTTCGACTACCTGTTGAAAACACGCGTGCCGGATATGTCAGCCTATCGTAAACTGCTAGGGGAAACCCTACTGCGTCTGCCAGGCGTCAATGACACACGGACATACGTTGTTATGGAAGAAGTCAAGCAGAGTAATCGTCTGGTTATTAAGACGCGCTAACACGGAACAGGTGCAAAATAAGCGTATTTTGATTACACTCCTGTTAATCCATACAGCAACAGTACTGGGGTAACCTGGTGCTGTTGTCCGTTTTAGCATCGGGCAGGAAACGCCTGTAACCTGGAGAGCCTTTCTTGAGCCAGGAATACACTGAAGACAAAGAAGTCACATTGACAAAGTTAAGCAGCGGGCGCCGACTTTTGGAGGCGTTGCTGATCCTTATTGTCCTGTTTGCCGTCTGGTTGATGGCAGCCTTATTAAGCTTTAACCCTTCGGACCCCAGCTGGTCGCAAACGGCCTGGCATGAGCCTATCCATAATTTAGGCGGGACGCCTGGCGCGTGGCTGGCAGATACGCTGTTCTTCATTTTTGGCGTGATGGCTTACACCATCCCGGTCATTATTGTTGGCGGCTGTTGGTTTGCCTGGCGTCATCAGTCCAGCGATGAGTACGTTGACTATTTCGCCGTTTCGCTACGAATTATTGGCGTGCTGGCGCTTATCCTTACGTCCTGCGGCCTTGCGGCAATCAACGCGGACGACATCTGGTATTTTGCCTCCGGTGGTGTAATCGGTAGTTTATTAAGCACAACGCTGCAACCGCTGTTGCACAGCAGTGGCGGGACCATTGCGCTACTCTGTGTTTGGGCGGCTGGCCTGACGCTGTTTACCGGCTGGTCCTGGGTGACCATTGCCGAAAAACTGGGGGGCTGGATTTTAAACATCCTCACTTTCGCCAGTAACCGCACTCGTCGCGATGATACCTGGGTTGATGAAGAAGAGTATGAAGACGACGAAGAGTATGAAGACGAGAAGAGCGGCAAACAGCATGAATCGCGCCGCGCTCGTATTCTTCGTGGCGCGTTAGCGCGTCGTAAACGTCTGGCGGAAAAATTCATCAATCCGATGGGGCGACAAACAGACGCTGCATTGTTCTCCGGTAAGCGGATGGATGATGAAGACGACGTTACCTACACTGCGCGCGGCGTAGCCGCTGATCCTGATGATGTCCTCTTTTCGGGCAACCGTGCAACGCAGCCAGAATATGACGAATACGATCCATTATTAAACGGCGCACCAATTACCGGGCCTGTTGCTGCGGCAGCTGCTGCTACCACGGCGACGCAAAGCTGGGCTGCTCCGGTTGAACCTGTTACTCAGACGCCGCCTGTTGCGCCTGTTGATGTTCCACCTGCTCAACCTGCTGTGGCCTGGCAGCCTGTGTCAGGGCCGCAAACGGGCGAACCGGTCATTGCCCCATCGCCGGAAGGTTATCCGCAACAACCTGTGCAGTCACAGCAGCCATATTATGCGCCTGCTGCGGAGCAACCTGTTCAACAACCTTATTATGCGCCAGTGCCTGAACAGCCAGTAGCTGAAAACGCATGGCAAGCCGAAGGGGCGCAATCCACTTTTGCGGCGCAGTCTACATACCAACCTGAGCAAACCTACCAGCAGCAAGCCGTTCAGGAGACGTTGCGTCAACAGCCGCAACCGCTTGAGCAGCCTCCTGTTGTGGAGCCTGAACCGGTTGTTGAAGAAACAAAACCTGCGCGTCCGCCGCTTTACTATTTTGAAGAAGTTGAAGAGAAGCGTGCGCGCGAACGTGAGCAGCTCGCCGCCTGGTATCAGCCTATTCCTGAACCAGTTAAAGAACCTGAGCCTGTTAGACCTGTTCAGTCAGCTAAATCTGTTCAGTCATCGCCGACTACTGCCGCAGTCCCTCCGGTAGAAGCCGTGGCTGCTGTTTCGCCGCTGGCATCGGGCGTGAAGAAAGCGACACTGGCGACGGGAGCCGCCGCAACGGTTGCAGCACCTGTTTTTAGCCTGGCAAATAGCGGTGGACCTCGACCACAAGTGAAAGAGGGCATAGGCCCGCAGTTACCACGACCAAAGCGTATTCGTGTTCCGACTCGTCGTGAACTGGCATCGTATGGCATTAAACTACCTTCACAACGAGCCGCCGAAGAGAAAGCTCGCGAAGCGCAGCGCAATCAATACGATTCTGGCGATCAGTATAACGATGATGAAATCGATGCGATGCAGCAAGATGAGTTGGCACGTCAGTTCGCCCAGGCACAGCAGCAACGCTATGGCGAAGAGTATCAGCATGATGCGCCAGCTAATCCTGAAGATGAAGATGCAGCGACAGAGGCTGAACTGGCTCGTCAGTTTGCCCAAACCCAACAGCAACGTTATTCCGGTGAACAACCTGCGGGGGCAAATCCATTCTCGCTGGATGATTTTGAATTTTCACCAATGAAAGCGTTAGTGGATGATGGCCCACACGAGCCGCTGTTTACGCCCATAGTTGAGTCGCAGCCGTCGCAGCAGCCGGTAGCGCCGCAGCCGCAATATCAGCCGCCACAGCAGCAGGTAGCGCCACAGCCGCAATATCAGCCGTCGCAGCAGCCGGTAGCGCCACAGCCGCAATATCAGCCGCCACAGCAGCAGGTAGCGCCGCAGCCGCAGTATCAGCCGCCGCAGCAACCGGTAGCGCCGCAGCCGCAATATCAGCCGCAGCAGCCAGTAGCGCCACAGCCGCAATATCAGCCGTCGCAGCAGCCGGTAGCGCCACAGCCGCAATATCAGCCGTCGCAGCATCCGGTAGCGCCGCAGCCGCAATATCAGCCGCCACAGCAGCCGGTAGCGCCGCAGGATACTCTGCTTCATCCGTTGCTAATGCGCAACGGTGATAGCCGTCCGTTGCATAAACCAACGACGCCACTACCCTCGCTGGATTTGCTGACACCACCGCCAAGCGAAGTTGAGCCAGTAGATACCTTTGCACTTGAGCAAATGGCGCGTCTGGTAGAAGCACGGCTGGCCGATTTCCGCATTAAAGCTGATGTGGTCAATTATTCACCAGGGCCTGTAATCACCCGTTTTGAGTTGAACCTGGCGCCGGGCGTAAAAGCCGCACGTATTTCTAACCTGTCACGCGACCTTGCCCGTTCATTGTCGACCGTGGCGGTGCGTGTGGTTGAAGTCATTCCAGGCAAACCTTACGTAGGTCTGGAGTTGCCGAACAAAAAACGACAAACCGTTTATCTGCGTGAAGTGCTGGATAACGCGAAGTTCCGCGATAACCCATCGCCGCTGACGATTGTTTTGGGTAAAGATATTGCAGGCGATCCGGTCGTAGCCGATCTGGCTAAAATGCCTCATTTGCTGGTTGCGGGGACCACTGGTTCTGGTAAGTCGGTGGGTGTAAACGCCATGATCCTGAGCATGCTCTATAAAGCGCAGCCGGAAGATGTTCGTTTCATTATGATCGACCCGAAAATGCTGGAGCTTTCGGTTTATGAAGGCATCCCGCATCTGCTAACAGAAGTCGTTACCGACATGAAAGATGCGGCTAACGCTTTGCGCTGGTGCGTAAATGAAATGGAGCGTCGTTATAAGCTGATGTCGGCCTTGGGTGTGCGTAATCTGGCTGGGTATAACGAAAAAATTGCTGAAGCGGACCGAATGATGCGTCCGATTCCGGACCCGTACTGGAAGCCAGGTGACAGTATGGATGCCCAGCATCCAGTGCTGAAAAAAGAGCCGTACATTGTGGTGCTGGTGGATGAATTTGCCGACCTGATGATGACGGTAGGTAAAAAAGTGGAAGAGTTGATTGCGCGTCTGGCGCAAAAAGCCCGTGCTGCAGGTATTCACCTCGTGCTGGCAACGCAGCGCCCTTCAGTGGATGTTATTACGGGGTTGATTAAAGCGAACATTCCGACCCGTATCGCCTTTACCGTATCCAGTAAGATTGACTCTCGCACCATTCTTGATCAGGCTGGCGCGGAATCACTGCTGGGTATGGGGGATATGCTCTACTCCGGACCGAACTCAACCATGCCGGTACGTGTTCATGGTGCTTTTGTTCGCGATCAGGAAGTCCATGCTGTGGTGCAGGACTGGAAAGCGCGTGGTCGCCCACAGTATGTTGATGGCATCACCTCCGACAGTGAAAGCGAAGGTGGCGCGGGCGGTTACGATGGCGCTGAAGAACTGGATCCGCTGTTCGATCAGGCCGTGGCGTTTGTCACTGAAAAACGCAAAGCGTCGATTTCCGGCGTTCAGCGTCAGTTCCGCATTGGTTATAACCGTGCGGCGCGTATCGTTGAACAGATGGAAGCGCAGGGGATCGTTAGCGAACAGGGCCACAACGGTAATCGTGAAGTTCTGGCACCGCCGCCGTTTGACTAATAAGTGCATCGTAGGCCGGATAAGACGCAATAGCGTTGCATCCGGCACTTTATCAACTGAAAATTCAGTATTTTCTTCTTTCCTCAAGCTGATTATTAGCCTGGAATAGAGAGTAGAGGGAACTCCCGATCGGGAGTGACGTAATTTGAGGAACAATGATGAAAAAAATTGCCATCACCTGTGCATTACTCTCAAGCTTAGTAGCAAGCAGCGTTTGGGCTGATGCCGCAAGCGATCTGAAAAGCCGCCTGGATAAAGTCAGCAGCTTCCATGCCAGCTTCACCCAAAAAGTAACTGACGGCAGCGGTGCTGCGGTACAGGAAGGCCAAGGTGATTTGTGGGTCAAACGCCCTAATTTGTTCAACTGGCATATGACCCAACCTGATGAAAGCATTCTGGTTTCCGACGGTAAAACACTGTGGTTCTATAACCCGTTCGTTGAGCAAGCTACGGCGACCTGGCTTAAAGATGCCACCGGGAATACGCCATTTATGCTGATCGCTCGTAACCAGTCCAGCGACTGGCAGCAGTACAACATCAAACAGAACGGTGATGATTTTGTCCTGACCCCTAAAACCAGCAATGGCAACCTGAAGCAGTTCACTATTAACGTGGGCCGTGATGGCACCATCCATCAGTTCAGCGCGGTGGAACAGGACGATCAACGCAGCAGTTATCAGCTGAAATCCCAGCAAAATGGGGCTGTGGATGCAGCGAAATTTACCTTCACCCCGCCGCAAGGCGTAACGGTAGATGATCAACGTAAGTAGAGGCACTTGAGTGAGCAATCTGTCGCTCGATTTTTCGGATAATACTTTTCAACCTCTGGCCGCACGTATGCGGCCAGAAAATTTAGCACAGTATATCGGCCAGCAACATTTGCTGGCCGCGGGGAAGCCGTTGCCGCGCGCTATCGAAGCCGGACATCTGCATTCCATGATCCTCTGGGGGCCGCCGGGTACCGGTAAAACGACCCTCGCGGAAGTGATCGCCCGTTATGCAAATGCTGATGTGGAACGTATTTCTGCTGTTACCTCTGGTGTGAAAGAAATTCGCGAAGCGATAGAGCGCGCGCGGCAAAATCGCAATGCCGGTCGCCGTACCATTCTGTTTGTCGATGAAGTGCATCGCTTTAATAAAAGCCAGCAGGATGCGTTTCTGCCGCACATTGAAGATGGCACCATCACGTTTATTGGTGCAACAACCGAAAACCCGTCATTTGAGCTTAACTCAGCTTTGCTTTCGCGTGCTCGTGTCTATTTGCTCAAGTCCCTGACCACCGAGGATATTGAACGGGTACTGACTCAGGCGATGGAAGATAAAACCCGCGGTTATGGCGGGCAGGATATTGTTTTACCAGACGCGACGCGACGAGCTATTGCTGAACTGGTGAATGGCGACGCGCGGCGGGCGTTAAATACGCTGGAAATGATGGCGGATATGGCCGAAGTTGATCACAGCGGCAAACGTGTCCTGAAGCCTGAATTACTCACCGAAATTGCTGGTGAGCGTAGCGCCCGTTTCGATAACAAAGGTGATCGCTTTTACGATCTGATTTCAGCGGTGCATAAATCAGTGCGCGGTAGCGCACCCGATGCAGCACTGTACTGGTATGCGCGGATTATTACTGCGGGCGGTGATCCTTTATATGTCGCACGTCGCTGCCTGGCGATTGCTTCAGAAGATATTGGCAATGCCGATCCGCGGGCGATGCAGGTGGCGATTGCTGCCTGGGATTGCTTTACCCGCGTAGGTCCGGCAGAAGGTGAACGGGCCATTGCCCAGGCGATTGTTTATCTCGCTTGCGCGCCAAAAAGTAACGCTGTCTACACCGCATTTAAAGCCGCGTTAGCTGATGCCCGTGAACGTCCGGATTATGACGTGCCGGTACACCTGCGTAATGCACCAACCAAACTGATGAAGGAAATGGGCTACGGGCAGGAATATCGTTACGCCCACGATGAAACAAACGCTTATGCTGCCGGTGAGGTTTACTTCCCGCCGGAAATAGCACAAACGCGCTATTATTTCCCGACAAACAGAGGCCTTGAAGGCAAAATTGGCGAAAAGCTCGCCTGGCTGGCTGAACAGGATCAAAATAGCCCCATAAAACGCTACCGTTAATGTTATCGTTGCGGTAATGTTGTTACCGTATCCCTGTGGTCGCAGGCTGTGGCCACATCTCCCATTTAATTCGATAAGCACAGGATAAGCATGCTCGATCCCAATCTGCTGCGTAATGAGCCAGACGCAGTCGCTGAAAAACTGGCACGCCGGGGCTTTAAGCTGGATGTAGATAAGCTGGGCGCTCTTGAAGAGCGTCGTAAAGTATTGCAGGTTAAAACGGAAAACCTGCAAGCAGAGCGTAACTCTCGATCGAAATCCATCGGCCAGGCGAAAGCGCGCGGGGAAGATATCGAGCCTTTACGTCTGGAAGTGAACAAACTGGGCGAAGAGCTGGATGCAGCAAAAGCCGAGCTGGATGCTTTACAGGCTGAAATTCGCGATATCGCGCTGACAATCCCTAACCTGCCTGCAGATGAAGTGCCGGTTGGTAAAGATGAAAATGACAACGTTGAAGTTAGCCGCTGGGGTACCCCGCGTGAATTTGACTTCGAAGTTCGTGACCACGTGACGCTGGGTGAAATGCACTCCGGCCTCGACTTTGCGGCAGCGGTTAAGCTGACAGGTTCGCGCTTTGTGGTGATGAAAGGGCAGATCGCTCGCATGCACCGCGCACTGTCGCAGTTTATGCTGGACCTGCACACCGAGCAGCATGGCTATAGTGAAAACTATGTTCCGTACCTGGTTAACCAGGATACGCTGTACGGTACGGGTCAGTTGCCGAAGTTTGCTGGCGATCTGTTCCATACTCGTCCGCTGGAAGAAGAAGCTGATACCAGTAACTACGCGCTGATCCCAACTGCAGAAGTTCCGCTGACCAACCTGGTACGCGGTGAAATCATCGATGAAGATGATCTGCCGATCAAAATGACCGCTCATACCCCATGCTTCCGTTCTGAAGCCGGTTCTTATGGTCGTGATACCCGTGGTCTGATTCGTATGCACCAGTTCGACAAAGTTGAAATGGTTCAGATCGTGCGTCCGGAAGATTCAATGGCGGCACTTGAAGAGATGACTGGTCATGCGGAAAAAGTCCTGCAACTGCTGGGGCTGCCGTACCGCAAAATCATCCTTTGCACTGGCGACATGGGTTTTGGCGCTTGCAAAACTTACGACCTGGAGGTATGGATCCCGGCACAGAACACCTACCGCGAGATCTCTTCCTGCTCCAACGTCTGGGATTTCCAGGCTCGTCGTATGCAGGCACGTTGCCGCAGTAAGTCTGACAAGAAAACCCGTCTGGTTCATACCCTGAACGGTTCTGGTCTGGCTGTTGGTCGTACGCTGGTTGCGGTAATGGAAAACTATCAGCAGGCTGATGGTCGTATTGAAGTACCAGAAGTTCTGCGCCCGTATATGAACGGACTGGAATATATCGGCTAATATCCAACTATTCTGAATCTAAAAAGCGCCTGCGGGCGCTTTTTTTATCTCCCTTTGATACCAAACAATAATTACAGCTGACTTAAGCGCAATACTACTTTCGAGTTAAAATCTACCTATCCCGTTGATTTTCAAATTATTCGATGTATACAAACCTATATAGCGCACCGCTATGAAAATAATTACACAAGACGGTTTGTTACTGGAATCAATCGTAAGCAAGCTTGAGTGAGCCATTATGAAAACGAAAATTCCTGATGCGGTATTGGCTGCTGAGGTGAGTCGCCGTGGTTTGGTAAAAACGACAGCGATCGGCGGCCTGGCGATGGCCAGCAGCGCGTTAACATTACCCTTTAGCCGGATTGCGCACGCTGCTAATAGCGTCGCTCCGGCAAATTCAGACGAAAAGGTGATATGGAGCGCTTGTACAGTTAACTGTGGTAGCCGCTGTCCGCTGCGTATGCATGTAGTGGACGGTGAAATCAAATATGTCGAAACGGATAATACCGGGGATGACAATTACGACGGACTGCACCAGGTGCGCGCATGCCTGCGTGGGCGTTCTATGCGTCGCCGCGTTTACAATCCCGACCGCCTGAAATATCCGATGAAACGAGTCGGTGCTCGTGGCGAAGGCAAATTCGAGCGTATTAGCTGGGAAGAAGCCTACGATATCATCGCCACGAATATGCAGCGCCTGATTAAAGAGTACGGCAACGAATCCATCTATCTGAACTATGGTACCGGTACGCTGGGCGGCACCATGACCCGTTCCTGGCCGCCGGGAAATACCCTGGTAGCGCGTTTGATGAACTGCTGCGGCGGTTATCTGAACCATTATGGTGACTACTCCTCCGCACAAATAGCCGAAGGTCTGAACTATACCTATGGCGGCTGGGCCGATGGCAACAGCCCGTCAGATATTGAAAACAGCAAACTGGTGGTGCTGTTTGGTAACAACCCTGGCGAGACGCGTATGAGCGGCGGCGGGGTGACCTATTACCTGGAGCAGGCGCGGCAAAAATCAAATGCACGTATGATCATTATCGATCCGCGCTATACCGATACAGGCGCTGGACGCGAAGATGAATGGATCCCGATTCGTCCGGGAACAGATGCTGCTTTGGTTAACGGTCTGGCGTATGTCATGATCACCGAAAACCTGGTTGATCAGGAATTCCTCGACAAATATTGTGTCGGCTACGACGAAAAAACGTTGCCTGCCAGCGCGCCGAAAAATGGTCACTACAAAGCGTATATTCTGGGGGACGGGCCAGACGGTGTAGCCAAAACTCCGGAATGGGCCTCGCAAATTACCGGTATCCCGGCAGATAAAATCATTAAACTTGCTCGTGAAATCGGTAGCACCAAACCGGCATTTATCAGCCAGGGGTGGGGGCCGCAGCGCCATGCCAACGGTGAAATCGCCACGCGTGCCATTTCGATGCTGGCAATCCTCACCGGGAACGTCGGTATTAACGGCGGTAACAGCGGTGCGCGAGAAGGTTCATACAGCTTACCGTTTGTGCGAATGCCTACCCTGGAAAACCCGATTCAGACCAGTATTTCCATGTTTATGTGGACCGATGCCATTGAACGTGGCCCGGAAATGACGGCGCTGCGCGACGGTGTGCGCGGGAAAGATAAGCTGGATGTTCCAATCAAGATGATCTGGAACTATGCCGGTAACTGCCTGATTAATCAGCATTCGGAAATCAACCGTACTCATGAAATCCTCCAGGATGATAAGAAGTGCGAATTGATTGTGGTTATCGATTGCCACATGACCTCATCGGCGAAATATGCTGACATCCTGCTGCCGGACTGCACTGCCTCCGAACAGATGGACTTTGCGCTGGATGCTTCCTGCGGGAATATGTCTTACGTTATCTTCAACGACCAGGTGATTAAACCGCGCTTTGAATGTAAGACCATCTATGAGATGACCAGTGAGCTGGCAAAACGTCTTGGCGTTGAGCAACAGTTTACAGAAGGTCGAACCCAGGAAGAGTGGATGCGTCATCTGTATGCTCAGTCGCGCGAAGCGATTCCGGAACTGCCAACCTTTGAAGAGTTCCGCAAACAAGGGATCTTTAAAAAGCGCGATCCGCAAGGGCATCACGTTGCTTACAAAGCCTTCCGTGAAGATCCGCAGGCTAATCCATTGACCACGCCATCGGGCAAAATTGAGATCTATTCACAGGCGCTGGCTGACATTGCCGCCACCTGGGAATTGCCGGAGGGCGATGTGATCGATCCGCTGCCGATCTACACACCAGGCTTTGAAAGTTATCAGGATCCGCTGAACAAACAGTATCCGCTGCAGCTTACGGGTTTCCATTACAAATCCCGCGTTCACTCCACTTACGGCAACGTAGACGTGCTGAAAGCGGCCTGCCGTCAGGAAATGTGGATCAATCCACTCGATGCGCAAAAACGCGGTATCAGCAACGGCGATAAGGTGCGGATCTTTAACGATCGTGGTGAAGTCCATATTGAGGCGAAAGTGACGCCACGAATGATGCCGGGCGTGGTCGCATTGGGCGAAGGTGCCTGGTATGACCCGGATGCGAAACGTGTCGATAAGGGCGGTTGTATTAACGTACTGACCACTCAACGTCCGTCTCCTCTTGCCAAGGGGAATCCATCACATACGAACCTTGTTCAGGTTGAAAAGGTGTAAGGAGTAACCGATGACAACCCAGTATGGATTTTTTATTGATTCCAGCCGTTGCACCGGTTGCAAAACCTGCGAGCTGGCCTGTAAAGACTACAAAGATTTGACGCCGGAAGTTAGTTTCCGCCGCATTTATGAATATGCTGGCGGAGACTGGCAGGAAGATAACGGCGTCTGGCATCAGAACGTATTTGCCTACTATTTGTCGATTTCATGCAACCACTGTGAAGATCCGGCTTGTACCAAAGTCTGCCCAAGCGGTGCGATGCATAAACGTGAAGATGGTTTTGTCGTTGTCGATGAAGATGTGTGTATTGGCTGTCGTTACTGCCATATGGCCTGCCCGTATGGCGCCCCACAGTACAACGCAACCAAAGGTCATATGACCAAATGTGATGGTTGCTATGACCGCGTCGCGGAAGGTAAAAAACCGATCTGCGTCGAGTCTTGTCCGCTACGGGCGCTGGATTTCGGCCCTATCGACGAGCTGCGTAAAAAACACGGCGATCTGGCGGCTGTTGCGCCGTTGCCGCGTGCGCACTTCACCAAACCGAATATTGTGATCAAACCTAACGCCAATAGCCGCCCAACCGGGGATACCACTGGCTATCTGGCAAACCCGAAGGAGGTGTGAGATGGGAAGTGGATGGCATGAATGGCCGCTGATGATCTTCACGGTCTTTGGGCAATGTGTGGCGGGCGGTTTTATCGTTCTGGCTTTGGCGCTGCTCAAAGCTGACCTGCGAGCAGAAGCCCAGCAGCGCGTTATCGCCTGCATGTTTGGCTTATGGGTTCTGATGGGTATTGGGTTTATCGCCTCTATGCTCCATCTTGGCTCACCAATGCGCGCCTTTAACTCGCTTAACCGGGTGGGGGCTTCAGCATTGAGTAACGAAATCGCCAGCGGTTCGATCTTTTTTGCCGTAGGCGGAATCGGTTGGTTGTTGGCGATGCTGAAAAAATTGTCACCGGCATTACGTACACTTTGGCTGGTGGTGACAATGGTTCTCGGCGTGGTCTTTGTCTGGATGATGGTGCGCGTCTATAACAGCATCGATACCGTACCGACCTGGTACAGCATCTGGACGCCGATGGGCTTCTTCCTGACCATGTTTATGGGCGGCCCGTTACTGGGTTACCTGTTGCTGAGTCTGGCTGGCGTCGACGGATGGGCGATGCGTCTGCTGCCTGCAATTTCCGTGTTGGCACTGGTGGTGAGTGGCGTGATGTCAGTAATGCAGGGCGCAGAACTGGCGACCATTCATAGTTCAGTGCAACAGGCTGCCTCACTGGTGCCTGACTATGGTGCTCTGATGTCCTGGCGGATTGTGCTTGTGGCCGTGGCACTGTGCTTGTGGATTGCACCGCAGGTGAAAGGCTTTCAGCCTGCGGTGCCTCTGCTTTCCGTATCATTCATCCTGCTTCTCGCAGGGGAGTTAATCGGCCGCGGGGTATTCTACGGTTTGCATATGACCGTTGGCATGGCCGTTGCCAGTTAAGGTGTAATAACCGGGGTTTCGGCCCCGGTTATCTTTTATTTCTGTTTCGTTAACGTGTCATAACTGGTCATCAAATTACGATAATCAGGAATGTGGTTAGAGAACAACGTCGCCAGTCCCTCAATATCGTTACGCCAGTCGCGGTGCAGCTCACAAGCCACACCGAACCATGTCATCAATTGAGCGCCTGCTTGTGACATACGATCCCACGCTGAATGCCGGGTAATCTCGTTAAAGGTTCCAGAAGCGTCGGTTACCACAAAGACATCAAACCCTTCCTCAATAGCTGAAAGTGCCGGGAATGCTACGCAAACCTCAGTTACCACCCCTGCAATAATCAGTTGTTTTTTCCCTGTCGCTTTAACTGCTTTGACAAAATCTTCGTTATCCCAGGCGTTAATATTTCCAGGACGCGCAATATAAGGTGCGTCTGGAAACTGTGCTTTCAGCTCAGGGACTAATGGGCCGTTAGGGCCGGTTTCAAAACTGGTGGTGAGAATGGTGGGGAGATTGAAATATTTTGCTAAGTCACCCAGCGCCAGCACGTTATTTTTGAATTTGTCGGGGTCAATATCCCGCACAAGGGAAAGCAAACCGGCCTGGTGATCAACTAACAAAACAGCAGCATCATTTTTATCGAGACGAACATACGGTTTGGTCATTCTCTTCTCCTTTTGAGACTCTGTAGCACGCCTGAAAGTGTTCAGGCGCGATGCGTTGCCTTGAAAGCGTAGATGGGAAATCCAGATTTGCTATGACCATGAAAAATTTCGACTGAAATAAACACATGAAGATTGTATTAGATCAATAAAAACAAGCAGATGATATTAATTATTTCTTCTTTATTAGTGTTATGAATGAATAATATAAATCGATAATAGAGCCGCTGCGCTATGATGCATTTTCCCCCATTGACAATGTTTTGGTTGGTGGCATGATGCGCATGAAATTTGAAATTCCTCACGGTTTTAATTCATGTCCACGTATACCCGGCCTGTCATGCTCTTGCTGTCTGGCCTGCTTTTGTTGACTTTGGCGATCGCGGTGCTGAATACGCTCGTGCCTCTATGGCTCGCTCAGGAACACTTGCCCACATGGCAAGTCGGCGTTGTTAGCTCGTCATATTTTACTGGTAACCTGGTTGGTACCTTGCTAACAGGGTATGTCATTAAACGATTTGGGTTTAATCGTAGCTACTACCTGGCTTCGTTTATTTTTGCTGCTGGATGTGCCGGGCTTGGCCTTATGATTGGCTTCTGGAGCTGGCTTGCCTGGCGTTTCGTGGCAGGCGTTGGTTGCGCCATGATTTGGGTTGTGGTTGAAAGCGCGCTGATGTGCAGTGGGACGTCCCGCAACCGTGGACGGCTGCTTGCTGCGTATATGATGGTTTATTACGTGGGGACGTTTTTAGGCCAGTTACTGGTCAGCAAAGTGTCGACTGAGCTGATGACCGTGTTACCGTGGGCAACGGGGCTGATACTGGCAGGTATCTTACCGTTGTTGTTTACTCGTATTCTGAATCAGCAAACGGAAAAACATCCGGCTACGCCGATTACATCAATGCTTAAACTCCGCCAGGCCCGGCTTGGGGTCAATGGCTGTATTATCTCCGGGATTGTCCTTGGTTCTCTGTATGGTCTGATGCCATTGTATCTTAACCATCAGGGGATCAATAACGCCAGTATCGGTTTCTGGATGGCTGTACTGGTCAGCGCAGGAATCCTTGGGCAGTGGCCTATTGGGCGTCTGGCGGATAAATTTGGTCGCTTACTGGTACTGCGAGTTCAGGTTTTTGTTGTCATTCTTGGTAGTATTGCAATGTTAAGCCAGGCGGCGATGGCGCCTTCATTGTTTATTCTCGGTGCTGCGGGGTTTACGCTGTATCCAGTAGCGATGGCCTGGGCTTGTGAGAAGGTTGAACATCATCAACTAGTGGCGATGAATCAGGCTTTACTGTTGAGTTATACGGTCGGTAGCCTGCTTGGTCCGTCTTTTACCGCCATACTAATGCAGAATTTTTCCGATAAACTGTTATTTATTATGATTGCCAGTGTGTCATTTATCTACTTGTTGATGCTGCTGCGTAACGCCGGTCATACCCCCAAACCTGTCGCTCATGTGTAAATGAATTAGTCCAGAGTGTGAACATGCTGTATCGCACTCTGTTTTTTTGTTTCCTCTATATAACTTGCTTTTACCAAATTTCATTTATGGAAAAATAAATTGTGCAGCAGGTTATAATTTTGCATTGCGCCATTTTCGTACTTCTTGTTAGCCGCGCATAATCCCTCGTTTTACAGATATCTATTAAAAAATGACGAAGGATCGATCTATGGCTGGGAACGTTCAGGAAAAACAGTTGCGCTGGTACAACATTGCACTGATGTCTTTTATTACCGTCTGGGGCTTTGGCAACGTTGTTAATAACTATGCCAACCAGGGGTTGGTCGTTGTTTTTTCATGGCTGTTTATATTTGCGCTCTATTTTACACCATATGCGTTGATTGTCGGTCAGTTGGGGTCGACCTTTAAAGATGGGAAAGGCGGAGTCAGTACATGGATTAAACATACAATGGGCCCCGGACTGGCTTATCTCGCCGCGTGGACCTATTGGGTGGTGCATATACCCTATCTGGCACAAAAACCACAGGCTATTCTGATTGCGCTCGGCTGGGCGATGAAAGGCGACGGTTCGTTAATCAAAGAATATTCAGTCGTAGCGTTACAGGGGTTAACGCTGGTGCTGTTTGTCTTCTTTATGTGGGTTGCTTCACGCGGTATGAAATCGCTGAAAATCGTCGGTTCTGTGGCCGGGATTGCGATGTTTATCATGTCGCTCCTGTATGTGGCGATGGCAGTAACCGCGCCTGCGATTACTGAGGTGCATATTGCGACCACGAACATTACCTGGGAAACGTTCATTCCCCATATCGATTTTACCTACATTACCACTATTTCAATGCTGGTTTTCGCGGTTGGCGGTGCAGAGAAAATTTCTCCCTACGTTAATCAAACGCGCAACCCAGGAAAAGAATTTCCAAAAGGGATGCTATGCCTGGCGGTGATGGTTGCGATTTGTGCCATTCTGGGCTCACTCGCAATGGGGATGATGTTTGACTCGCGTAATATCCCGGATGACTTAATGACTAACGGTCAGTATTACGCTTTTCAGAAGCTGGGCGAGTATTACAACATGGGTAATACCCTAATGGTGATTTACGCCATTGCAAATACCCTGGGACAAGTCGCCGCCCTGGTGTTCTCCATCGATGCTCCTTTGAAAGTGTTATTAGGTGATGCGGATAGTAAATATATTCCTGCCAAACTGTGTCGTACCAATGATTCAGGTACACCGGTTAATGGTTATCTGCTGACCCTGGTTCTGGTGGCGATTCTGATTATGCTGCCAACGCTGGGTATTGGTGATATGAATAATCTCTACAAATGGCTGCTCAATCTGAACTCAGTCGTGATGCCACTGCGTTATTTGTGGGTGTTCGTGGCATTTATTGCAGTAGTTCGCCTGGCGCAGAAATATAAGCCGGAATATGTCTTTATTCGTAATAAGTCTCTGGCGATGACTGTTGGGATTTGGTGTTTTGCCTTTACTGCTTTTGCCTGTTTGACTGGGATCTTCCCGAAAATGGAAGCCTTCACTGCAGAGTGGACCTTCCAGTTAGCGCTGAATATAGCCACGCCATTTGTGCTGGTGGGGCTGGGGTTGATATTTCCGCTGTTGGCACGTAAAGCGAATACGAACTAATCATTGTGGTTAGTTCTGCAGACTCGTACAGAGCTGGCCTGTTTTTACATAATCGAGAAAAGCCCGCAGGCCGTGTATTGGTGGTTTGGGTAATAGGTTGATGCACTATAAGATGCGTTAAAACGATGTGCTGAATTAACTCATGCAGAATGAAGCGCGGAATAACAAAGCGGCAACTTTATTGAGTTGCCGCTTAACGGGGGAAATCAGAACATCACCTTATGGCCATACTGCTCAAGAATACCTTTCACGCGCTCCATCGTCTCTTTCTTCGGCGGTTTGACACCATCGAGTTTGTACTCTTCACCCATTGCCACCCATTTGTGTTTGCCCAGCTCGTGGTAGGGGAGAAGCTCGATCTTCTCAACATTGCCCATATCGCGGGTAAATTCACCCAGACGATGAGCAGAATCATCATCGTCAGACCAGCCAGGTACAACGACATAACGGATCCAGACTTTAACATTTTTGTTCGCCAGATATTTAGCGAACTCCAGCGTACGATGGTTGGAAACGCCGACCAGATTCTGGTGGATCTCGTCGTTCATCTGTTTGAGATCGAGCATTACCAGATCGGTTACTTCCAGCAATTCATCAATTACAGGATCGTAACGACGAACAAAACCGTTGGTATCGAGACAAGTATGAATGCCTTCTTTTTTGCAGGCGCGGAACCAGTCGCGAACGAACTCGGCTTGCAGGATAGCCTCGCCGCCCGATGCGGTAACGCCACCGCCGGAAGCGTTCATAAAGTGGCGATAGGTCACCACCTCTTTCATTAAATCTTCAACGGTAACTTCTTTGCCGCCATGCGTGTCCCAGGTGTCGCGGTTATGGCAATACAGGCAGCGCATCAGGCAGCCCTGGAAAAAGGTGATAAAGCGAATACCCGGGCCGTCTACGGTTCCACAGGATTCAAAGGAGTGAATGCGACCAATAACTGACATTGCGGTGTTTCTCCAGATGTGGCCCATCTGAGGCCGTGTTGGTGCGCAGCTCGAAGGCTACGTCGAGTCTGTTTTGGCAGTTACCTTAAAGTATAGATAGCTGACAAAAAAGGCTCTCTTGCTAAAAAAGGCCCCACTTTCGTGGAGCCTTTATTGTACGCTTTTTACTGTACGATTTCAGTCAAATCTAATTACATAGATTGAGTGAAGGTACGAGTAATAACGTCCTGCTGCTGTTCTTTAGTCAGCGAGTTGAAACGTACTGCGTAGCCAGATACACGGATGGTCAGCTGCGGATATTTTTCCGGGTTTTCCATCGCGTCGAGCAGCATTTCACGGTTCATCACGTTAACGTTCAGGTGCTGACCACCTTCGATGGACGCTTCGTGGTGGAAGTAACCATCCATCAGACCTGCCAGGTTGGTCTTACGAACTTCGTCGTCTTTACCCAGTGCGTTCGGAACGATAGAGAAGGTGTAGGAGATACCATCTTTAGCGTAAGCAAACGGCAGTTTAGCAACGGAAGTCAGAGACGCTACTGCACCTTTCTGGTCACGACCGTGCATCGGGTTAGCACCCGGTCCGAACGGCGCGCCAGCACGACGACCGTCTGGGGTGTTACCGGTTTTCTTACCATACACAACGTTAGAAGTGATGGTCAGAACAGACTGAGTCGGGATAGCGTCACGGTAGGTGTGCAGTTTCTGAATTTTCTTCATGAAACGTTCTACCAGGTCAACAGCCAGGTCATCTACACGCGGATCGTTGTTACCAAACTGCGGGTATTCGCCTTCGATTTCGAAGTCGATAGCCAGACCGTCTTCGTCACGAATCGGTTTAACTTTCGCATATTTGATAGCAGACAGGGAGTCAGCAGCAACGGACAGACCAGCGATACCACACGCCATGGTGCGGATAACGTCACGGTCGTGCAGCGCCATCAGAGAGGCTTCGTAGCTGTACTTGTCGTGCATGTAGTGGATGATGTTCAGTGCAGTGATGTACTGTTTAGCCAGCCAGTCCATGAAGTGATCCATGCGCTCCATCACTTCATCGTAGTTCAGGAGATCGCCTTTGATCGGTTCAGACTTCGGACCAACCTGCATTTTCAGTTTTTCATCAACGCCGCCGTTGATTGCGTACAGCATGGTTTTAGCCAGGTTTGCACGCGCACCGAAGAACTGCATTTGTTTACCAACGATCATCGGGCTTACGCAGCAAGCGATAGCGTAGTCATCGTTGTTGAAGTCCGGACGCATCAGGTCATCGTTCTCATACTGCAGAGAAGAGGTGTCGATGGACACTTTAGCGGCGAATTTCTTGAAGTTCAGCGGCAGTTTTTCAGACCACAGAATGGTCATGTTCGGTTCCGGAGACGGCCCCATGGTGTACAGGGTGTTCAGGAAACGGAAGCTGTTTTTGGTAACCAGGGTACGACCGTCGAGGCCCATACCACCGATAGATTCGGTTGCCCAGATCGGGTCGCCAGAGAACAGTTCATCGTACTCAGGAGTACGCAGGAAGCGAACCATACGCAGTTTCATGACCAGGTGGTCAACCATTTCCTGCGCTTCTTGTTCGGTGATCTTGCCAGCTTTCAGGTCACGTTCGATGTATACGTCCAGGAAGGTGGAGGTACGACCGAAGGACATTGCAGCACCGTTCTGAGACTTAACAGCAGCCAGGTAGCCGAAGTAAGTCCACTGGATAGCTTCCTGAGCGTTGGTAGCCGGACCAGAGATGTCGTAGCCGTATTTAGCAGCCATTTCTTTCATCTGACCCAGAGCGCGGTGCTGTTCAGCGATTTCTTCGCGCAGACGGATAGTCTGTTCCAGGTTTACGCCGTTTTCCAGATCAGCCTGCAGAGAGGTGAACTGTGCAAGTTTGTCTTTCATCAGGTAGTCGATACCGTACAGCGCAACGCGACGGTAGTCACCGATGATACGACCACGGCCATATGCATCTGGCAGACCGGTCAGAACACCAGATTTACGGCAACGCAGGATGTCCGGAGTGTAAACGTCGAACACGCCCTGGTTGTGAGTTTTACGGTATTCAGTGAAGATTTTTTTGATCATCGGATCCAGTTCGCGGTTGTACGCTTTGCAGGAACCTTCGATCATTTTGATACCACCGAACGGGATAAGAGCACGTTTCAGCGGAGCTTCAGTCTGCAGACCAACGATTTTCTCAAGCTGCTTGTTGATGTAGCCAGCGTCATGAGAGGTGATGGTGGAAGCAACAGCGGTGTCAAAGTCAACTGGCGCGTGAGTGCGGTTTTCCAGTTTAACGCCTTCCATTACTTTGTCCCACAGGGTGGTGGTCGCTTCAGTAGCGCCAGCCAGGAAGGACTCGTCACCCTCGTACGGAGTGTAGTTTTTCTGAATGAAGTCACGGACGTTTACTTCATTCTGCCAGTCACCTTTGGTAAAACCTTCCCAGGCTGTGGCTAACTTTTCATTAAGCTCGGACATGTAACACCTACCTTCTTAAGTGGATTTTTTATTTACTGCGTACTTCGACAACCATTAATGGTGGTCGTTTTCACGCAGGTAAATGACCCAGTATGTCAACCCAACCAACAAACCACCACCGATAATGTTGCCGATCGTAACCGGAATCAGGTTATCAGTGATGAAATTCATCACGGTCAGGTGAGAAAAATTTTCCGGTGCAGAACCGACTGCGGTCCAAAATTCCGGAGATGCGAAGTCGCGGATTACAATACCCATAGGGATCATAAACATGTTTGCGATACTGTGCTCAAAACCGCTGGCAACAAACATCGCGACCGGCAGCACCATGATAAACGCTTTGTCCATCAGGCTGCGGCCAGAATAGCTCATCCATACCGCCAGACATACCATCAGGTTTGCCAGGATACCGAGGCAGACGGCCTCAATAAAAGTATGGTGCACTTTGTGGTCGGCGGTTTGTAGGACGTTCAGCCCCCATTGACCATTCGCGGTCATATATTCGCCAGAAAGCCACATTAAAAGTACAAACAGCAGCGCGCCGACCAGGTTGCCAAAATAGACATTTAGCCAGTTTTTCGCCAACTGACCCCAAGTGATACGCCCGCTCGCCTTGGCAACAACGATCAGTACAGTGGAAGTAAAGAGATCGGCACCGCAGACAACACAAAGAATCAGCCCCAGAGAGAAGCAAATGCCGCCAACCAGTTTTGCCATGCCGAAGGGCATTGTGCCTGTGCCAGTGGTTGCTGTGATATAGAAGACGAATGCGATTGAGATGAAAACACCGGCGGTAATCGCCAGATAGAAAGTCTTAAGCGGATGTTTCGTTGCTTTATAGACACCTGCCTCTTCGGCCACTTTGGCCATTGCTGCAGGAAGTAAAAGATCAAAAGGGTTGTCAGCTTTCACACTAACTCTCTCTTTATTAAGTCGGCGACGAGATACTAACAAAGCATTATAGAAGAGAATTTGATATAGATCATATCTCGCCTGGCTTATAGGCCCGTAACTCGCATGGTTTTTATGCAAATACGGAGTAAATATTTGATTATCCAAATAAAAATAAATTTTAAAAATTAACAAATGAGTTGAATTTTTTCCGCATCCTCCGCTAAAACAGTTAATTAAAAGGGGGCATCAGGCACACAAAGTAACAATATCGATCATATTTATTAAATATAAATTACCGATATTTAACCTTATAATTACAATTATTTTATTAATGCAAATATATGTAAAGCGGGGCATTAAAAAAACGCCCCGTAATATAACTCAGACTAATCATTAAGCCTACATTGCGTAGGCTATTTGATTTTATTTTGTCCAGAATGCTGCTTTGGCGCGCTGCAGTTTTTCGTAGGCTTTCAACAGCGACTGATGCGCGGCAAACGCGTGTAGATCGCTATCCACTGGCTGCAGGCCATAAAACGCGGCTTCGCCACTCATTGCTGCGCTGGCAGCCTCAACCGCATCTGCACCGTACATACGAATAAATGCATTCAGATATTGTAGCGGTTGACGATCTTCTTCCTGAGCAAGCAGCAATAAAGTTTGCAGGCAGCGATAATAGTTGGCGCGTTCAGGGCTGAACACCGATGAATTAAATTCCATCGTCCATTCGGTCCAGACCAGAGCCTGTTCCATATCGCCGCCAGCCAGCGCCAGCATGGCTTTCAGTTCACCGATACGCAGGGTATACCAGCCATTATCTGGCCCGGTCGCCAGCCCCAGCAGTTCACGTACGCGGGTAAAGTCATCAAAACCTTCTTCATCCAGTTGTTCAATGAGGTTCAGATAATCTTCTTTTTCCCACTCACTCCCGGGCAGTGACAGAATTGTTTCCCGTAAATGGCTGCCCATACCGTTATTTGCCAGCCATAAATCTTCAGCCGGATAAATATCGGACATACCTGGTACGATAATTCGGCAAGCGTAGACACCCAGATGCTCGTAATCGGCAATATAAACTTCTTTATCTTCCTTTTTGAAGATAGCCATCAACGTGGCGAACTCCTCTTCTGTGGTGCCGGAGAAGTTCCAGTCCACAAACGGATAATCGGCATCCTGTTTGAACAGGTCCCAGGAGATCAAACCGCTGGAGTCGATAAAGTGCGTTTCGAGGTTAGTATGTTCAGCCACTTCTTCATCATCAAAGGTTGGCGGAGTAAATACATCCAGGTCCTTCAGACCACGCCCCTGAAGCAGTTCGGTTACGGTACGTTCCAGTGCAACGCCAAAATCAGGATGCGCGCCGAAAGAGGCAAAACAGGTGCCGTTAGCTGGGTTGAACAGTACCACGCAGATAACCGGATACTGACCGCCAAGCGAACCGTCATAAGCGAAAATCGGGAAACCTTCCGCTTCCAGCGTTTCATTCGCTTCAACAACAGCCGGATAACGCGCCAGCACGTCTGCCGGGATCTCTGGCAGGCTGATGCTTTCAGCAATAATGCGGTTTTTAACGTAGCGTTCGAAAACTTCAGACAATCCCTGAACGCGCGCTTCGTTGCGGGTATTACCTGCGGACATACCGTTGGAGACGTACAGGTTACCAATGATATTCATCGGAATATAAACGGTCTGATTGTCGGACTGGCGAGTAAACGGGAGGCCGCAAATTCCGCGATCTTCGTTACCGGATTGCAGATCAATTAGCATGCTGCCGGTCAGTTCATTTTCCGGATCGTAAAACGCGCGCAGACGGTCATCGAGCAGGCCTTCTGGCACGTCGTCATTTTCGGTCAGCGGGAACCATTTTTCGTTGGGATAATGAACGAACGGACCGTTGGCGATGGTTTCGCCCAGCCAGAAGTCGGCAAAAAAGTAGTTGGTAGACAGACGCTCGAAATATTCACCGAGTGCAGAAGCCAGCGCTGCTTTTTTGGTTGCGCCTTTACCGTTGGTAAAACAAAGGGCGCACTCTTTGTCGCGAATATGTACCGACCAGACGTTAGGCACCGGATTCAGCCAGGAGGCCTCTTCAATCTGAAAACCGAGGTCGGAGAGTTTTTGCTGGAAGCGAGCGATGGAATCTTCCAGAGCGGCATCTTTGCCGGGGATAAATGTTTGCGTCATGAAAATCACTTTAGTCGTACGGAAAGCGCGCAATAATACGGGTTTTATCTCAAAGGTGCTATCACCGCCGCCACGCCGATGAACTGTTAGCTATGCTTTTAGCGGATAAACTACGATAAGAGCATAAAAATGAAGGCGTTCGATCTCCACCGTATGGCATTCGATAAAGTGCCTTTTGATTTCCTTGGCGAAGTTGCCCTCCGCAGTCTCTATACCTTTGTGTTGGTCTTTTTGTTCCTCAAAATGACGGGGAGACGCGGTGTGCGGCAAATGTCGCTATTTGAAGTATTAATCATTCTGACGCTGGGGTCGGCGGCGGGGGATGTGGCGTTTTATGACGATGTGCCGATGGTCCCGGTGCTTATCGTCTTTATTACCCTGGCGTTGTTATACCGCCTGGTGATGTGGCTGATGGCGCACAGTGAAAAACTGGAAGATTTACTGGAAGGTAAACCGGTTGTCATTATCGAAGATGGCGAGCTGGCCTGGTCGAAACTCAATAACTCCAACATGACGGAATTTGAGTTCTTTATGGAACTACGGTTGCGTGGCGTGGAACAACTGGGGCAGGTGCGTCTGGCTATTCTCGAAACCAATGGCCAAATCAGCGTCTATTTCTTTGAAAATGACAAAGTAAAACCGGGCTTGCTTATTTTACCCAGTGACTGTACCCAGCGTTTTAAAGTGGTGCCGGAGTCGGCGGACTATGCCTGCATCCGTTGCAGTGAAATCATTCATATGAACGCGGGTGAAAAACAATTATGTCCGCGCTGTGCAAATCCAGAATGGACGAAGGCAAGTCGGGCAAAACGGGTAACCTGACAGCAAAAACATCGTTTTTTTGCAAATAATCCGAGAGATTCTTTTGTGTGATGCAAGCCACATTTTTGCCCTCAACGGTTTTACTCATTGCGATGCGTGTCACTGAATGATAAAACCGATAGCCACAGGAATAATGTATTGCCTGTGGTCGCAATCGATTGACCGCGGGTTAATAGCAACGCAACGTGGTGAGGGGAAATGGCTCAAATCTTCAATTTTAGTTCTGGTCCGGCAATGCTACCGGCAGAGGTGCTCAAACAGGCTCAACAGGAACTGCGCGACTGGAACGGTCTTGGTACGTCGGTGATGGAAGTGAGCCACCGTGGCAAAGAGTTCATTCAGGTTGCAGAGGAAGCCGAGAAGGATTTTCGCGATCTTCTTAACGTCCCCTCCAACTACAAAGTATTGTTCTGCCATGGCGGTGGTCGCGGTCAGTTTGCTGCTGTACCGCTGAATATTCTTGGTGATAAAACCACTGCAGATTATGTTGATGCGGGTTACTGGGCAGCAAGTGCTATCAAAGAAGCGAAAAAATACTGCACACCAAATGTGTTTGATGCGAAAGTGACCGTTGATGGTCTTCGCGCAGTTAAGCCAATGAGTGAATGGCAACTCTCTGATAATGCTGCTTATATGCATTACTGCCCGAACGAAACCATCGATGGTATCGCTATCGATGAAACACCAGACTTCGGTAAAGACGTGGTGGTCGCTGCCGACTTCTCTTCAACAATTCTTTCTCGTCCAATTGATGTCAGCCGTTATGGTGTGATTTACGCTGGCGCGCAGAAAAATATCGGTCCGGCTGGCCTGACGATCGTTATTGTTCGCGAAGACTTGCTGGGTAAAGCGAATATCGCCTGCCCATCGATTCTGGATTACTCCATCCTCAATGATAACGACTCCATGTTCAACACGCCGCCGACATTTGCCTGGTACTTATCTGGTCTGGTTTTCAAATGGCTGAAAGCGAACGGCGGTGTGGCTTCAATGGATAAAATCAATCAGCAAAAAGCAGAACTGCTGTATGGGGTGATTGATAACAGCGACTTCTATCGCAATGACGTGGCGAAAGCAAACCGTTCGCGGATGAACGTGCCGTTCCAGTTGGCGGACAGCACGCTTGATAAATTGTTCCTCGAAGAGTCTTTCGCTGCGGGCTTACATGCGCTGAAAGGCCACCGTGTAGTCGGCGGAATGCGCGCTTCTATTTATAACGCCATGCCGCTGGAAGGCGTTAAGGCGCTGACAGACTTCATGGTTGAGTTCGAACGTCGTCATGGCTAATGCCGAAATTTTGCATAATCCCCACAGCCAGACTGTGGGGTTTTTATTTCTGTTGTAGAGAGTTGAGTTCATGGAATCCCTGACGTTACAACCCATCGCCCGTGTCGATGGCACTATTAATCTGCCCGGTTCCAAGAGCGTTTCTAACCGCGCTTTATTGCTGGCGGCATTAGCACACGGCAAAACAGTATTAACCAATCTGCTGGATAGCGATGACGTGCGCCATATGCTGAATGCATTAACGGCGTTAGGGGTAAGCTATACGCTCTCAGCCGATCGTACGCGTTGCGAAATTATCGGTAACGGCGGTCCATTACACGCAGAAAGTGCCCTGGAGTTGTTTCTTGGTAACGCCGGAACGGCAATGCGTCCTCTGGCGGCAGCTCTTTGTCTGGGTAGCAATGATATTGTGCTGACCGGTGAACCGCGTATGAAAGAGCGCCCGATTGGTCATCTGGTGGATGCGCTGCGCCTGGGCGGGGCGAAGATCACTTACCTGGAACAAGAAAATTATCCGCCATTGCGTTTACAGGGTGGCTTTACTGGCGGCAACGTTGACGTTGATGGCTCCGTTTCCAGCCAGTTCCTCACCGCACTATTGATGACTGCGCCGCTGGCGCCGGAAGATACGTTTATTCGTATTAAAGGCGACCTGGTTTCTAAACCTTATATCGACATCACACTCAATTTGATGAAGACGTTTGGTGTTGAAATTGAAAATCAGCACTATCAACAATTTGTCGTAAAAGGCGGGCAGTCTTATCAGTCTCCGGGTACTTATTTGGTCGAAGGCGATGCATCTTCGGCTTCTTACTTCCTGGCAGCAGCAGCAATCAAAGGCGGCACGGTAAAAGTGACCGGTATTGGACGCAACAGTATGCAGGGTGATATTCGCTTTGCTGATGTGCTGGAAAAAATGGGGGCGACCATTAGCTGGGGCGATGATTATATTGCCTGCACGCGTGGCGAACTGAACGCCATTGATATGGATATGAACCATATTCCGGATGCAGCGATGACCATTGCTACGACTGCGCTTTTTGCGAAAGGAACCACCACGCTGCGCAATATTTATAACTGGCGCGTAAAAGAAACGGATCGTCTGTTCGCGATGGCGACAGAGTTGCGTAAAGTCGGTGCGAAAGTAGAAGAAGGACATGATTTTATTCGTATCACTCCGCCTGAAAAATTGAAATTCGCCGAGATTGCGACTTATAACGATCACCGGATGGCGATGTGTTTTTCGCTGGTGGCGTTGTCAGATACACCGGTGACGATTCTTGATCCAAAATGTACGGCCAAAACCTTCCCGGATTACTTCGAGCAACTGGCGCGAATTAGCCAACCCGCCTGAATGAACATCGGGCGATAAATAGACAAAACTTTCTTTATCAAAACGTCGACACAATGTCGGCGTTTTTTTTCGGACCTTGTGAGTCACTTTTATAGATGGTAGCGTTGGATGTCAATGTAACTTGTTGATATATAATATTTATATATGATTAATCAACGGATGATTCACATGAAGAATACTAAATTACTGCTGGCGATTGCGACCTCTGCAGCATTATTGACAGGGTGTCAAAATACGCTCGGTATTGATACCAATATGGCTATCAGCTCCGGTTTAAATGCCTATAAAGCCGCGACGTTAAGCGATGCCGATGCAAAAGCCATTGCAAATCAGGGCTGTGCCGAAATGGACAGCGGCAATCAAGTAGCAAGCAAATCCAGTAAGTATGGTAAACGTCTGGCGAAAATCGCCAAAGCATTGGGTAACAACATTAACGGTACGCCGGTCAACTATAAGGTTTATATGACCAGCGACGTCAATGCATGGGCGATGGCCAACGGTTGTGTTCGTGTCTACAGCGGCCTGATGGACATGATGAACGACAACGAAATTGAAGGCGTTCTGGGCCATGAACTGGGTCACGTCGCGCTGGGTCACTCACTGGCTGAAATGAAAGCCTCTTATGCGATCGTTGCCGCACGCGATGCAATCTCCGCCACCAGCGGTGTTGCTTCCCAGCTTTCTCGTTCGCAACTGGGGGATATCGCAGAAGGCGCTATCAATGCTAAGTACTCCCGCGATAAAGAGTCCGAAGCTGATGATTTCTCCTTTGATCTGCTGAAGAAACGTGGCATCAGCACCCAGGGCCTGGTAGGTAGCTTTGAAAAACTGGCGAGCCTGGATGGCGGCCGTACCCAGTCTATGTTTGACTCCCACCCACCATCAACAGAGCGTGCGCAACACATCCGTGATCGTATCGCCTCTGGTAAGTAAATCATTGTCATCTTTCGGGCTGGTCTTCTGCCAGCCCGCTATAATTGCGCAATAAATCCCCACCTGAATACAGACAAAACGAGTTTTTGCACACAACGTTAACGATTTGTGGCCCTGAAGCGTATAATGCGCGCGGTTATGTTAACGGTACGCCTGTTTTAAGGAGATAAAGATGACGGCAATTGCCCCGGTTATTACCATTGATGGCCCAAGCGGTGCAGGGAAGGGCACCTTGTGTAAGGCTATGGCGGAAGCGTTGCAATGGCATCTGCTGGACTCGGGTGCAATTTATCGCGTACTGGCACTGGCGGCATTACATCACCATGTTGATGTGGCCTCGGAAGATGCCCTGGTGCCGCTGGCATCTCATCTGGATGTACGTTTTGTTTCGACCAATGGCAATCTGGAAGTCATCCTCGAAGGGGAAGATGTCAGCGGCGAAATTCGGACCCAGGAAGTAGCGAATGCCGC
This sequence comes from Escherichia sp. E1V33, assembly GCF_004211955.1. GTDB lineage: Bacteria > Pseudomonadota > Gammaproteobacteria > Enterobacterales > Enterobacteriaceae > Escherichia. Next base: position 210,856 of record NZ_RHJI01000005.1, on the reverse strand, counting down.
GTCACAAGTGGCGGCGTTCCCGCGCGTTCGTGAAGCGCTTTTGCGTCGCCAACGCGCATTCCGGGAGTTACCCGGTTTGATAGCTGATGGTCGCGATATGGGGACAGTGGTATTCCCTGATGCACCAGTAAAAATTTTCCTTGACGCCTCTTCGGAAGAACGTGCGCATCGCCGCATGCTACAGTTGCAGGAGAAGGGCTTTAGTGTTAACTTTGAGCGCCTTTTGGCCGAGATCAAAGAACGCGATGACCGCGATCGTAATCGCGCGGTAGCGCCCCTGGTTCCGGCAGCCGATGCTTTAGTGTTGGATTCCACCACCTTAAGCATTGAGCAAGTGATTGAAAAAGCGTTACACTACGCGCGCCAAAAATTGGCTCTCGCATAAGCGACCGAATTTGCAGTACCCCCGTTGCAATGGAATGACAGCGGGTATGTTAAACAACCCCATCCGGCACGGAGCCAGGTGGACGTTAAATATAAACCTGAAGATTAAACATGACTGAATCTTTTGCTCAACTCTTTGAAGAGTCCTTAAAAGAAATCGAAACCCGCCCGGGTTCTATCGTTCGTGGCGTTGTTGTTGCTATCGACAAAGACGTAGTACTGGTTGACGCTGGTCTGAAATCTGAGTCTGCCATCCCGGCTGAGCAGTTCAAAAACGCCCAGGGCGAGCTGGAAATCCAGGTAGGTGACGAAGTTGACGTTGCTCTGGACGCAGTAGAAGACGGCTTCGGTGAAACTCTGCTGTCCCGTGAGAAAGCTAAACGTCACGAAGCCTGGATCACGCTGGAAAAAGCTTACGAAGATGCTGAAACTGTTACCGGTGTTATCAACGGCAAAGTTAAGGGCGGCTTCACTGTTGAGCTGAACGGTATTCGTGCGTTCCTGCCAGGTTCACTGGTAGACGTTCGTCCGGTGCGTGACACTCTGCACCTGGAAGGCAAAGAGCTTGAATTCAAAGTAATCAAGCTGGATCAGAAGCGCAACAACGTTGTTGTTTCTCGTCGTGCCGTTATCGAATCCGAAAACAGCGCAGAGCGCGATCAGCTGCTGGAAAACCTGCAGGAAGGCATGGAAGTTAAAGGTATCGTTAAGAACCTCACTGACTACGGTGCATTCGTTGATCTGGGCGGCGTTGACGGCCTGCTGCACATCACTGACATGGCCTGGAAACGCGTTAAGCATCCGAGCGAAATCGTCAACGTGGGCGACGAAATCACTGTTAAAGTGCTGAAGTTCGACCGCGAACGTACCCGTGTATCCCTGGGCCTGAAACAGCTGGGCGAAGATCCGTGGGTAGCTATCGCTAAACGTTATCCGGAAGGTACCAAACTGACTGGTCGCGTGACCAACCTGACCGACTACGGCTGCTTCGTTGAAATCGAAGAAGGCGTTGAAGGCCTGGTACACGTTTCCGAAATGGATTGGACCAACAAAAACATCCATCCGTCCAAAGTTGTTAATGTTGGCGATGTAGTGGAAGTTATGGTTCTGGATATCGACGAAGAACGTCGTCGTATCTCCCTGGGTCTGAAACAGTGCAAAGCTAACCCGTGGCAGCAGTTCGCGGAAACCCACAACAAGGGCGACCGTGTTGAAGGTAAAATCAAGTCTATCACTGACTTCGGTATCTTCATCGGCCTGGATGGCGGCATCGATGGCCTGGTTCACCTGTCTGACATCTCCTGGAACGTTGCAGGCGAAGAAGCAGTTCGTGAATACAAAAAAGGCGACGAAATCGCTGCAGTTGTTCTGCAGGTTGACGCAGAACGTGAACGTATCTCCCTGGGCGTTAAACAGCTCGCAGAAGATCCGTTCAACAACTGGGTTGCTCTGAACAAGAAAGGCGCTATCGTAACCGGTAAAGTAACTGCAGTTGACGCTAAAGGCGCAACCGTAGAACTGGCTGACGGCGTTGAAGGTTACCTGCGTGCTTCTGAAGCATCCCGTGACCGCGTTGAAGACGCTACCCTGGTTCTGAGCGTTGGCGACGAAGTTGAAGCTAAATTCACCGGCGTTGATCGTAAAAACCGCGCAATCAGCCTGTCTGTTCGTGCGAAAGACGAAGCTGACGAGAAAGATGCAATCGCAACTGTTAACAAACAGGAAGATGCAAACTTCTCCAACAACGCAATGGCTGAAGCTTTCAAAGCAGCTAAAGGCGAGTAATTCTCTGACTCTTCGGGATTTTTATTCCGAAGTTTGCTGAGTTTACTTGACAGATTGCAGGTTTCGTCCTGTAATCAAGCACTAAGGGCGGCTACGGCCGCCCTTAATCAATGCAGCAACAGCAGCCGTTAAATTTGCCTTTAAGGAACCGGAGGAATCATGACCAAGTCAGAATTGATAGAAAGACTTGCCACCCAGCAATCGCACATTCCCGCCAAGACGGTTGAAGATGCAGTAAAAGAGATGCTGGAGCATATGGCCTCGACTCTTGCGCAGGGCGAGCGTATTGAAATCCGCGGTTTCGGCAGTTTCTCTTTGCACTACCGCGCACCGCGTACCGGACGTAATCCGAAGACTGGCGATAAAGTAGAGCTGGAAGGAAAATACGTTCCTCACTTTAAACCCGGTAAAGAATTGCGCGATCGCGCCAATATTTACGGTTGAGTTTTAGTAAAACTTGAACGCGGAAAAAGCACCTGTCGGGTGCTTTTTTCATTTCTGCAATATGATTCTGGAAGCTGTCTCGCAGAGTTGTGTATAGTTTTCATCATCCTGTTAAATTCTTCTGAACGTGCCTCGGGCAACGTAAAACTCCCGCCAGACAACAACTCAACAAAGTTGCACACTTTCCAAAAACAGGGAGGAGTGCATGAAAATAACGACGGTTAGCCTATGCATAATTTGCGGAATTTTCCCGTTGCTGATTTTGCCGCAATTGCCTGGGACATTAACTCTCGCAAGTCTGACTGTATTCGCCTGCTTACTGGTATTTATTCCTGTTAAAGCCGTCCGTTATTTCACGCTGACACTGCTTTTTTTTCTTTGGGGCGTGTTGGCGGCGAAGCAAATTCTGTGGGCAGGGGAAAACTTAGCTGGCGCGACGCAGGATGCAATCGTAGAGATTACCGCTACTGATGGCATGACCACGCATTACGGGAAAATTACCCATCTACAAGGGCGACGGTTATTTCCCGCGCCAGGCATCGCGCTATATGGCGAATATTTGCCACAAGCGGTATGCGCCGGGCAACGATGGTCGATGAAACTCAAAGTGCGTGCTGTTCATGGTCAACTTAATGATGGCGGCTTTGACAGCCAGCGTTATGCCATTGCCCAGCATCAGCCACTTACCGGGCGTTTTCTGCAAGCAAACGTCATTGAACCCGATTGTAGCCTGCGTGCGCAATATCTGGCATCTCTGCAAACGACGCTGCAACCGTATTCATGGCAGACGGTGATGCTCGGTTTAGGAATGGGTGAACGGTTATCGGTATCTAAAGAAGTTAAGAATATAATGCGCGATACCGGTACGGCACACTTAATGGCGATATCGGGTTTACACATCGCCTTTGCAGCACTATTGGCTGCGGGGCTAATTCGCGGTGGGCAAATTTTTCTCCCCGGGCGTTGGATCTACTGGCAGATGCCATTAATAGGCGGAGTTTGCTGCGCTGCTTTTTATGCCTGGCTGACCGGTATGCAGCCGCCCGCATTGCGTACCGTGGTGGCACTTGCGACCTGGGGAGCGCTCAAATTGAGCGGTCGGCAATGGAGTGGCTGGGATGTGTGGATATGCTGCCTGGCGGCAATTCTACTGATGGACCCTGTCGCTATCCTGTCGCAAAGTTTGTGGCTCTCTGCCGCAGCGGTGGCGGCGCTGATATTTTGGTATCAGTGGTTTCCCTGTCCGGTCTGGTCGTTGCCGCCTGTATTGCGAGCTACTGTTTCACTCATCCATCTGCAACTAGGTATAACACTCCTGCTAATGCCAGTACAAATAGTCATATTTCATGGCGTTAGTCTGACTTCATTTCTGGCAAATCTGTTCGCCATTCCCTTAGTGACATTTATTTCGGTTCCGTTGATCCTCGCCGCAATGGTTGTGCATTTAAGCGGGCCATTAATCCTGGAGCAAGGATTGTGGTTTCTTGCCGATTGGTCCCTGGCTTTACTTTTTGGGGTGTTAAAGAGTTTGCCTGAAGGGTGGATAAATATTGCTGAACGTTGGCAATGGCTATCATTTTCGCCCTGGTTATTACTGGTGATAGGGCGACTAAACGCATGGCGAACGTTGCCTGCGGTGTGTATAGCTGGAGGAATTATAATGTGTTGGCCACTGTGGCAAAAACCACGGCCTGACGAGTGGCAGGTATATATGCTTGATGTCGGGCAAGGGCTGGCAATGGTGATCGCTCGAAACGGTAAAGCGGTTCTCTATGATACAGGGCTTGCCTGGCCGGAGGGGGACAGTGGGCAACAACTGATTATTCCCTGGCTCCGCTGGCATGATCTTGAACCGAAAGGCATTATTCTTAGTCATGAACATCTTGATCACCGGGGGGGACTGGACTCGATATTACATGCCTGGCCGACGTTATGGGTAAGAAGCCCTTTAAACTGGGAACACCATCAGCCCTGCGTGCGTGGCGAAGCGTGGCAGTGGCAAGGATTGCAGTTTAGCGTGCACTGGCCTTTGCAAGTGAGTAACGAAAAGGGAAATAACCATTCCTGTGTGATTAAGGTTGATGACGGAACACATAGCATTCTTTTGACTGGCGATATTGAAGCGCCGGCTGAACAAAAAATGTTAAGTCGTTACTGGCAGCAGGTGCAGGCAACCTTGATTCAGGTACCGCATCACGGCAGTAATACCTCGTCATCTGTGCCATTAATTCAGCGCGTAAATGGAAAAATGGCACTGGCATCAGCATCGCGCTATAACGCATGGCGACTGCCTTCCAGTAAAGTTAAACGTCGCTATCAACTACAGGGATATCAATGGGTTGACACTCCACATCAGGGGCAAATAACGGTCGATTTTTCAGCGCAAGGCTGGCGGGTCAGCAGCCTAAGGGAGCAAATTTTACCTCGTTGGTATCATCAGTGGTTTGGCGTGCCAGTGGATAACGGGTAGAATATGCGGCTATTTCAACAAATGCTGGTTTTTTGAATGCATAACGACAAAGATCTCTCTACGTGGCAGACATTCCGCCGACTGTGGCCAACCATTGCGCCTTTTAAAGCGGGTCTGATCGTGGCGGGCATAGCGTTAATTCTCAACGCAGCCAGCGATACCTTCATGTTATCGCTCCTTAAGCCGCTTCTCGATGATGGCTTTGGTAAAACAGATCGCTCCGTGCTGATGTGGATGCCGCTGGTGGTTATCGGCCTGATGATTTTACGTGGTATCACCAGTTATATCTCCAGCTACTGTATCTCCTGGGTATCAGGAAAAGTGGTCATGACCATGCGTCGACGTCTGTTCGGCCACATGATGGGAATGCCAGTGTCATTTTTTGACAAACAGTCAACCGGGACACTGCTTTCACGTATTACTTACGATTCTGAACAGGTTGCTTCGTCGTCTTCTGGCGCGCTGATTACGGTGGTGCGTGAAGGTGCTTCCATTATCGGTCTGTTCGCCATGATGTTCTATTACAGCTGGCAGCTGTCGATCATACTGATTGTGCTGGCGCCGATCGTCTCGATTGCGATTCGTATCGTGTCGAAGCGTTTTCGCAGCATCAGTAAAAACATGCAAAACACTATGGGGCAGGTGACCACCAGTGCTGAACAGATGCTGAAAGGCCACAAAGAAGTATTGATTTTTGGCGGCCAGGAAGTAGAAACGAAGCGTTTTGATAAGGTCAGCAACAAGATGCGTTTGCAGGGGATGAAGATGGTTTCTGCCTCTTCCATCTCTGACCCGATCATTCAGCTGATCGCCTCTCTGGCGCTGGCATTTGTTCTCTACGCTGCGAGCTTCCCAAGCGTGATGGATAGCCTGACTGCCGGTACGATTACTGTCGTCTTCTCTTCGATGATTGCACTGATGCGTCCGCTGAAATCGCTGACCAACGTTAACGCCCAGTTCCAACGCGGGATGGCGGCGTGTCAGACGCTGTTTACCATTCTGGATAGTGAACAGGAGAAAGACGAAGGTAAACGCGAGATTGAGCGTGCTACCGGCGACGTCGAATTCCGTAATGTCACCTTTACCTATCCGGGGCGTGAAGTCCCTGCGCTGCGTAATATCAACCTGAAGATCCCGGCAGGGAAAACAGTGGCTCTGGTAGGGCGTTCAGGCTCGGGTAAATCGACCATCGCCAGCCTGATAACCCGTTTTTATGATATCGATGAAGGCGAGATCCTGATGGATGGTCACGATCTGCGCGAGTATACCCTGGCGTCGTTACGTAACCAGGTTGCTCTGGTGTCGCAGAATGTCCATCTGTTTAATGACACGGTTGCCAACAACATTGCTTATGCCCGTACTGAACAGTACAGCCGTGAGCAAATTGAAGAAGCGGCACGTATGGCCTACGCCATGGACTTTATCAATAAGATGGATAACGGTCTTGATACGGTGATTGGTGAAAACGGCGTGTTGCTTTCTGGCGGTCAGCGTCAGCGTATTGCCATTGCCCGTGCCTTGCTGCGTGATAGCCCAATTCTAATTCTGGATGAAGCCACCTCGGCGCTGGACACCGAATCCGAACGTGCGATTCAGGCGGCGCTGGACGAGTTGCAGAAAAACCGTACCTCACTGGTGATTGCCCACCGCTTGTCTACCATTGAAAAGGCAGACGAAATTGTGGTTGTTGAGGATGGTGTCATTGTGGAACGCGGTACGCATAACGATTTGCTTGAGCACCGTGGAGTCTACGCACAACTTCATAAAATGCAGTTTGGCCAATGATCGAAAAAATCTGGTCCGGTGAGTCGCCTTTGTGGCGGCTGCTGCTGCCACTCTCCTGGCTGTATGGCCTGGTGAGTGGCGCAATCCGTCTTTGCTACAAATTGAAACTCAAACGCGCATGGTGTGCTCCCGTGCCGGTTGTCGTGGTCGGTAATCTCACCGCGGGCGGTAACGGGAAAACCCCGGTGGTTGTCTGGCTGGTGGAACAACTACAAAAACGCGGTATTTGTGTTGGCGTAGTGTCCCGGGGCTATGGTGGTAAAGCTGAGTCGTATCCGCTGTTATTGTCGGCAGATACCACCACTGCACAGGCGGGTGATGAACCGGTGCTGATTTATCAACGTACCGGTGCGCCTGTTGCAGTTTCTCCCGTCCGTTCAGATGCGGTAAAAGCCATTCTGGCACAACACCCTGATGTGCAGATCATCGTAACTGATGACGGTTTACAGCATTACCGTCTGGCGCGTGATGTGGAAATCGTTGTTATCGATGGTGTGCGTCGATTTGGCAATGGCTGGTGGTTGCCAGCGGGGCCAATGCGCGAGCGCGCAGGGCGCTTAAAATCGGTTGATGCGGTAATCATTAATGGCGGCGTACCGCGTCACGGTGAAATTCCGATGAATTTAATTCCGGGTCAGGCAGTGAATTTGCTTACCGGCGCTCGTTGTGACGTTACACAACTTAAACATGTGGTAGCGATGGCTGGTATTGGTCACCCGCCGCGCTTTTTTGCCACACTAAAGATGTGCGGTATACAACCGGAAAAATGTGTGCCGCTGGCTGATCATCAATCTTTGAATCATGCGGATGTCAGCGCACTAGTAAGCGCCGGGCAAACACTCGTCATGACTGAAAAAGATGCGGTGAAATGTCGGGCTTTTGCGGAAGAAAACTGGTGGTATTTGCCCGTTGACGCACAGCTTACGGGCGATGAACCAGAAAGACTGCTCGTACAACTTTCCTCGCTGGCTTCTGGCAACTAATTCCGCCACGGCAGCGTTTAATTGATGGAGCAATGAATGACGCTGCCTTATCTCTCCCTCACCGATGCGCGAAATCTGCATCTCACTGCGCAAGGGCTATTAAACAAGCCCCGTCGTCGCGCGTTGCCGGAAGATATTCTGGCTACCATTTCTCGCATGTCCTTGCTGCAAATCGACACCATTAATATCGTTGCCCGCAGCCCTTATCTGGTGCTTTTCAGTCGTCTTGGTCATTATCCGCCGCAGTGGCTGGATGAATCGCTGGCGCGTGGTGAATTAATGGAATACTGGGCGCATGAGGCTAGTTTTATGCCGCGTAGCGATTTTCAACTAATTCGCCACCGCATGCTGGCACCTGAAAAAATGGGCTGGAAATACAAAGATGCCTGGATGCAGGAACATGCGGCGGAAATTGCACAGTTAATTCAGCATATTCAGAATAACGGGCCGGTACGTTCAGCCGATTTTGAGCATCCTCGTAAAGGGGCGAGCGGCTGGTGGGAGTGGAAGCCACATAAACGTCATCTGGAAGGGCTCTTTACCGCCGGAAAGGTGATGGTGGTTGAACGACGCAATTTCCAGCGCGTTTATGATTTAACCCATCGCGTCATGCCGTACTGGAATGACGAGCGGGATCTGCTTTCGCAGCAGGAAGCAGAAATCATCATGCTGGATAACAGTGCGCGCAGCCTGGGAATATTTCGCGAACAGTGGCTGGCGGATTACTACCGGCTGAAACGACCAGCGCTGGCGGCGTGGCGTGATGTGAGAGCTGAACAGCGGCAAATCATCGCCGTAAATGTGGAGAAATTAGGGCGACTTTGGCTACATGCCGATTTGTTACCGCTGCTCGAGCGTGCGCTTGTGGGTAAGCTAACAGCAACACATAGCACCGTGCTGTCACCTTTTGATCCTGTTGTCTGGGATCGTAAACGGGCAGAACAACTTTTTGATTTTAGCTACCGACTGGAGTGCTACACGCCAGCGCCCAAACGCCAGTATGGTTATTTCGTTCTACCGTTATTGCATCGTGGGCAATTAGTTGGACGAATGGATTCTAAGATGCATCGCCAGACTGGCATTTTTGAAGTGCTTTCACTCTGGTTACAGGATGGCGTAAAACCAACAGTGACCCTTCAAAAAGGGCTGCGTCAGGCGATTACTGATTTTGCTCACTGGCAGCAGGCAACGCGAGTAACAATAGGGCGCTGCCCGCACGGTTTCTTTACCGATTGCCGCACCGGCTGGGAAATAGACCCCGACGCATAAATGATTATGATAAGATTTATGCATTCATAACCCGATCCATCTGGAGGAACTATGGATCATCGTCTGCTTGAAATCATTGCCTGCCCTGTTTGCAACGGCAAACTTTGGTATAACCAGGAAAAACAAGAACTTATTTGCAAACTGGACAACCTGGCTTTCCCGCTGCGCGATGGCATTCCAGTGCTGCTGGAAACGGAAGCCCGCGTGCTGACTGCTGATGAGAGTAAATCATGAGTTTTGTGGTCATTATTCCCGCGCGCTACGCTTCCACGCGTCTGCCAGGTAAGCCGCTGGTCGATATTAACGGTAAACCCATGATTGTTCATGTGCTTGAACGCGCGCGCGAATCAGGTGCCGAGCGCATCATCGTCGCAACCGATCATGAGGATGTCGCCCGCGCTGTTGAAGCTGCTGGCGGTGAAGTATGCATGACGCGTGCCGATCATCAGTCAGGTACAGAACGCCTGGCGGAAGTTGTCGAAAAATGCGCGTTCAGCGACGATACGGTGATTGTGAATGTGCAGGGTGATGAACCCATGATCCCCGCGACAATCATTCGTCAGGTTGCCGATAACCTTGCCCAGCGTCAGGTTGGAATGGCGACTCTGGCTGTGCCTATCCACAGTGCGGAAGAAGCCTTTAACCCGAATGCGGTTAAAGTCGTTCTCGACGCCGAAGGTTATGCGCTCTACTTCTCGCGCGCCACCATTCCGTGGGATCGTGACCGTTTTGCGAAAGGTCTGGAAACCGTTGGCGATAACTTCCTGCGCCATCTCGGTATTTATGGTTATCGTGCAGGTTTTATCCGCCGCTATGTTAACTGGCAGCCAAGCCCGTTAGAACATATCGAAATGTTAGAGCAACTTCGTGTGCTGTGGTATGGAGAAAAAATCCATGTTGCTGTCGCCCAGGAGGTTCCTGGAACAGGTGTAGATACTCCCGAAGATCTTGAGCGTGTTCGCGCTGAAATGGCTTAATTTATCTCCACGACACTCCATCCAATTTTGGGAGGAGTGTCGTAGCGTTACGATTCTCTGTATTTTTTCCCTTCAACAATTGATCTCATTCAGGTGACATCTTTTACATTGGCGCTCATTATGAAAGCAGTAGCTTTTATGAGGGTAATCTGAATGGAACAGCTGCGTGCCGAACTAAGCCATTTACTGGGCGAAAGATTGAGTCGTATAGAGTGTGTGAATGAAAAGGTAGACACTACTCTATGGGCGTTGTATGACAGCCAGGGAAACCCGATGCCACTCATGGCGCGAAGTTTTTCTACCCCGGGGCAGGCCAGACAGCTGGCATGGAAAACCACCATGCTGGCCCGGAGCGGGACTGTTCGCATGCCGACTATCTATGGCGTGATGACCCATGAAGAACATCCCGGCCCCGATGTCCTGTTGCTGGAGCGGATGCGCGGTGTTTCTGTGGAAGCTCCCGCAAGAACACCAGAACGTTGGGAACATCTGAAAGATCAAATTGTTGAAGCGTTGCTGGCCTGGCACCGTCAGGACAGCCGCGGATGTGTTGGCGCAGTAGATAATACCCAGGAAAATTTCTGGCCTTCCTGGTATCGCCAGCACGTTGAAATGCTATGGGCGACGCTCAATCAGTTCAATAACACTGGTTTAACCATGCAGGATAAGCGGATCCTGTTTCGCACCCGTGAATGTCTGCCGGTGTTATTTGAAGGTTTTAACGATAATTGTGTGCTCATTCACGGCAATTTCTGTTTGCGCAGCATGCTGAAAGATTCCCGTAGCGATCAGCTCCTGGCGATGGTCGGACCGGGGTTAATGCTCTGGGCGCCGCGTGAGTATGAATTATTCCGGTTGATGGATAATACCCTGGCGGAAGATTTGCTCTGGAGTTACCTACAACGCGCGCCAGTGGCGGAGTCGTTCATCTGGCGGCGTTGGCTGTATGTGTTATGGGATGAAGTTGCGCAACTGGTAAATACCGGGCGGTTTAACCGTAGCAACTTTGATCTGGCGACTAAATCACTTCTGCCCTGGCTCGCCTGACGCACCTTTTAACCACTGCCAGATGCGGCCAAGCGTTTCATAGCCAACGCGGTCGCTATGCATCAACCAGAGCGGCGAGGGGATTGCTCGCTCCCAAGAATTAAGCGGCGAGTCGATTGCCAACTGGTTCGCCGGGGCTGGCAGTGGATTTAGCCCCTCCTGCTGAAAAAAGATCATCGCGCGTGGCAAATGGTACGCAGAAGTCACCAGCAGGAAAGGAGCGTCGCCAATTGCCTGTTTCACTGCCGCAGCTTCTTCTTCGGTATCTTTCGGCAAATCCAGAGTGATAATTTGCTCGCGCGGCACGCCCAGTGATTGCGCAACTCTGGCTCCCACTTCCGCCGCGCTGACCGTATTGGTTTGCGCCACTCCGCCAGTAAAGATTAACTTTGCGCCAGGATTGGCGCGCCACAGACGAACGCCCTCGTTCAGGCGAGGCAGACTGTTATTGATTAAATTAGAGCCTGGCGCCCACTGCGGGTTCCAGGTGTAACCGCCGCCCAGCACCACAATATAGTCCACTTTTTGTGCATTATTCCATGTTGGATAGGTGCTTTCGATGGGACGCAGCAGGCGGTCGGCTACCGGTTGCAAACTTAATAACAAAAGCGCCAGCCACCCAATGCTAATAAATATCTTCCCGGTTTTTTGAAAACGGCTAAACCATAGCAGCGCCAGCCCAACGCCAATAATCAGCAACATCAGCGGGAGTGGCAGCAGCATTCCGCCAATCACTTTTTTCAGTGTAAAAAGCATCCTTTCTGGTTCCTTTTTTAACCATATAGCAAGGGATCGCCAGCGATATTACACCAGACTGGTTCATTCTCGCCGTGGCTGTGACAAAATAGCGTCTTTATCAGATAACGTCTTAGCCAACCGGTGGAGAAAGCAATGCAGGATCGCAATTTTGATGATATTGCGGAAAAGTTTTCCCGTAACATCTACGGCACCACCAAAGGGCAGCTTCGACAGGCTATTCTGTGGCAAGATCTCGATCGTATACTGGCAGAAATGGGCCCGCAAAAACTGCGTGTGCTGGATGCCGGTGGCGGTGAAGGGCAGACCGCAATCAAAATGGCCGAGCGCGGACATCAGGTCATTTTGTGCGATCTTTCTGCCCAGATGATCGAACGCGCAAAACAGGCGGCAGAAGCGAAAGGTGTGAGCGACAACATGCAATTTATACATTGCGCCGCTCAGGACGTTGCTTCGCATTTGGAAACGCCCGTTGATCTGATATTGTTCCATGCAGTACTGGAGTGGGTGGCCGAGCCCCGTAGTGTATTAAAGACGCTGTGGTCAGTGTTGCGTCCTGGCGGTGTGTTATCGTTAATGTTCTACAATGCGCATGGCTTGCTGATCCACAACATGGTTGCAGGGAACTTTGATTACGTGCAAGCGGGAATGCCGAAGAAGAAAAAACGGACGCTTTCGCCAGACTATCCGCGCGATCCGGCGCAGGTTTATCTGTGGCTGGAAGAAGCTGGCTGGCAAATAACCGGCAAGACCGGCGTTCGCGTGTTTCATGATTATCTGCGTGAAAAGCACCAACAGCGCGACAGCTACGAAGCATTACTTGAATTAGAAACGCGTTATTGCCGCCAGGAACCGTATATTAACCTGGGGCGTTATATTCATGTCACCGCGCGCAAACCGCAGAGCAAGGATAAAGTATGAGTGAATTATCCCAGACAGTCCCCGAACTGGTTGCCTGGGCCAGAAAAAATGACTTCTCCATCTCGTTGCCGGTAGACCGTCTCTCTTTTCTGCTGGCTGTTGCCACGCTGAATGGCGAGCGTCTTGATGGTGAGATGAGTGAAGGCGAACTGGTGGATGCGTTCCGCCATGTGAGTGATGCGTTTGAGCAAACCAGCGAAACCATCGGCGTGCGCGCCAACAACGCGATCAACGATATGGTACGTCAACGTCTGCTGAACCGCTTTACCAGCGAGCAGGCGGAAGGGAATGCTATTTATCGCCTGACGCCGCTCGGCATCGGCATTACTGACTACTACATCCGTCAGCGTGAGTTTTCTACGCTGCGTCTTTCTATGCAGTTGTCGATTGTGGCGGGTGAGTTAAAACGTGCAGCCGATGCCGCCGAAGAAGGTGGTGATGAGTTTCACTGGCACCGCAACGTCTATGCTCCGCTGAAATATTCGGTGGCGGAAATTTTCGACAGCATCGACCTGACGCAACGTCTGATGGACGAACAGCAGCAGCAGGTGAAGGACGATATCGCGCAGTTGTTGAACAAAGACTGGCGGGCGGCGATCTCCAGCTGTGAATTGTTGCTTTCGGAAACTTCCGGAACGCTGCGTGAATTGCAGGATACGCTGGAAGCGGCAGGCGACAAATTGCAGGCTAATCTGTTGCGCATTCAGGATGCCACTATGACCCATGACGACCTGCATTTTGTCGATCGTCTGGTGTTCGATCTGCAAAGTAAGCTCGACCGTATTATCAGCTGGGGGCAGCAGTCCATCGATTTGTGGATTGGCTACGACCGCCACGTACATAAATTTATCCGTACTGCTATCGATATGGATAAAAACCGCGTCTTTGCCCAGCGTTTACGTCAGTCGGTACAAACCTATTTTGATGACCCGTGGGCACTGACTTACGCCAATGCCGATCGTCTGTTGGATATGCGTGACGAAGAGATGGCACTGCGCGATGAAGAAGTGACCGGGGAACTTCCGCCAGATTTAGAGTACGAAGAGTTTAACGAAATCCGCGAACAACTCGCAGCGATTATCGAAGAGCAGCTCGCCGTCTATAAAACCAGACAAGTGCCACTGGATCTTGGTCTGGTGGTACGCGAATATCTGGCGCAGTATCCGCGTGCGCGTCACTTTGACGTCGCGCGTATTGTTATTGATCAGGCGGTACGCCTCGGCGTAGCGCAAGCAGACTTCACCGGACTGCCAGCGAAATGGCAGCCGATTAATGATTACGGAGCCAAGGTACAGGCGCATGTCATCGACAAATATTGAACAAGTGATGCCGGTTAAGCTGGCGCAGGCGCTGGCGAATCCGTTATTTCCGGCGCTGGATAGCGCCTTACGTTCAGGCCGCCATATTGGCCTCGACGAACTGGATAATCATGCTTTCCTGATGGATTTTCAGGAATATCTGGAAGAATTTTACGCGCGTTATAACGTGGAGCTAATCCGCGCGCCGGAAGGTTTCTTCTATTTACGTCCACGTTCCACCACCATCATCCCACGTTCCGTATTGTCTGAACTGGACATGATGGTCGGGAAAATCCTCTGTTATCTCTATCTCAGCCCGGAACGGCTGGCGAACGAGGGGATCTTTACCCAGCAGGAACTGTATGACGAACTGCTCACCCTGGCTGATGAAGCAAAATTGCTGAAACTGGTGAACAATCGTTCTACTGGTTCAGACGTTGACCGCCAGAAGTTGCAGGAAAAAGTGCGCTCTTCGCTCAATCGTCTGCGTCGCTTAGGCATGGTGTGGTTTATGGGCCACGACAGCAGCAAGTTCCGCATTACCGAATCTGTGTTCCGCTTTGGTGCCGATGTGCGTGCGGGCGACGATCCGCGTGAAGCACAACGTCGTCTGATTCGCGATGGCGAAGCAATGTCGCTGGAAAATCACCTGCAACTCAATGACGAAACAGAAGAGAATCAGCCAGATAGCGGAGAGGAAGAATAATGATTGAACGCGGTAAATTTCGCTCACTGACGCTGATTAACTGGAACGGCTTTTTTGCTCGCACCTTTGACCTAGATGAGTTGGTCACGACGCTTTCCGGCGGTAACGGTGCGGGTAAATCCACCACGATGGCGGCGTTTGTTACGGCGCTCATTCCCGACTTGACCCTGCTGCATTTCCGTAACACCACGGAAGCCGGGGCTACCAGCGGTTCGCGCGATAAAGGTCTACACGGTAAGCTGAAAGCAGGTGTCTGTTATTCGATGCTCGACACCATTAACTCGCGTCACCAGCGCGTGGTGGTCGGCGTGCGTCTGCAACAGGTTGCCGGGCGCGATCGTAAAGTTGATATCAAGCCGTTTGCCATTCAGGGACTGCCGATGTCGGTGCAGCCGACGCAGCTGGTGACCGAATCCCTGAACGAACGCCAGGCGCGCGTGCTGCCGCTTAACGAGCTGAAAGACAAGCTCGAGGCGATGGAAGGCGTGCAGTTTAAGCAGTTCAACTCCATTACCGATTACCACTCATTGATGTTCGATCTGGGCATCATTGCGCGTCGTCTGCGTTCGGCGTCTGACCGTAGCAAATTCTATCGTCTGATCGAAGCTTCGCTGTACGGTGGTATCTCCAGTGCCATTACCCGTTCTCTGCGCGACTACCTGTTGCCGGAAAACAGCGGCGTGCGTAAAGCGTTCCAGGACATGGAAGCGGCGCTGCGTGAAAACCGTATGACGCTGGAAGCGATTCGCGTCACCCAGTCTGACCGTGACCTGTTTAAGCATCTGATCAGCGAAGCCACCAACTACGTCGCGGCAGACTACATGCGTCACGCCAACGAGCGCCGTGTCCATCTCGACAAAGCGCTGGAGTTTCGTCGAGAGCTACATACTTCGCGTCAGCAACTGGCGGCGGAGCAGTACAAACACGTCGATATGGCGCGCGAACTGGCAGAGCACAACGGTGCCGAAGGCGATCTGGAAGCGGATTATCAGGCCGCCAGCGATCATCTGAACCTGGTGCAAACCGCTTTGCGTCAGCAGGAGAAAATCGAACGCTACGAAGCGGACCTTGATGAATTGCAGATCCGTCTCGAAGAGCAAAATGAAGTGGTGGCAGAAGCCATCGAGCGTCAGGAAGATAACGAAGCGCGCGCGGAAGCCGCCGAACTGGAAGTGGACGAGCTGAAAAGTCAGCTTGCTGACTACCAGCAGGCGCTGGACGTCCAGCAAACGCGCGCGATCCAGTACAACCAGGCGATTGCTGCGCTTAATCGCGCCAAAGAATTGTGTCATCTACCTGACTTAACCGCCGACAGCGCTGCCGAATGGCTGGAAACCTTCCAGGCGAAAGAGCTGGAAGCGACCGAAACAATGCTCTCTCTCGAGCAGAAAATGAGTATGGCGCAAACCGCGCACAGTCAGTTTGAGCAGGCTTATCAGCTGGTGGTCGCAATTAACGGCCCACTGGCGCGTAACGAAGCGTGGGATGTTGCCCGCGAACTCCTGCGCGAAGGGGTCGATCAGCGTCATCTGGCAGAACAGGTTCAGCCACTGCGGATGCGCTTAAGCGAACTGGAACAGCGTCTGCGCGAGCAGCAAGAAGCTGAGCGTCTGCTGGCAGATTTCTGCAAACGTCAGGGCAAGAATTTCGATATCGACGAACTGGAAGCCTTGCACCAGGAACTGGAAGCGCGCATTGCCTCTCTTTCTGACAGCGTATCCAACGCCCATGAAGAGCGCATGGCGCTGCGTCAGGAACAGGAACAGCTGCAATCCCGTATCCAGGGTCTGATGCAGCGTGCACCGGTTTGGCTGGCAGCGCAGAACAGCCTCAATCAGTTGAGTGAGCAGTGTGGTGAAGAGTTCACCTGCAGCCAGGATGTCACCGAATATCTGCAACAACTGCTGGAGCGTGAGCGCGAAGCGATTGTTGAACGTGATGAAGTGGGCGCGCGCAAAAACGCTGTCGATGAAGAGATCGAACGTTTAAGCCAGCCAGGCGGTTCCGAAGACCAGCGTCTGAATGCGTTGGCGGAGCGCTTTGGCGGCGTGCTGCTGTCAGAAATTTATGACGACGTTAGCCTGGAAGATGCGCCGTACTTCTCGGCGCTGTATGGCCCGTCTCGCCACGCCATTGTGGTGCCGGATCTGTCACAGGTGGCCGAACAGCTGGAAGGCTTAACCGATTGTCCGGAAGACCTCTACTTGATCGAGGGAGATCCACAGTCGTTCGATGATAGCGTGTTCAACGTCGATGAGCTGGAAAAAGCAGTGGTGGTGAAAACCGCCGAGCGTCAGTGGCGTTACTCGCGCTTCCCGGAAGTGCCGCTGTTTGGTCGCGCGGCGCGCGAAAGCCGGATCGAAAGCCTGCACGCCGAGCGCGAATTGCTCTCTGAACGCTTTGCAACGCTCTCCTTTGATGTACAGAAAACCCAGCGACTGCATCAGGCATTCAGCCGCTTTATTGGCAGCCATCTGGCAGTGGCGTTTGAGTCCGATCCGGAAGCCGAAATTCGCCAACTGAACAGCCGTCGTGTCGAACTGGAGCGGGCGTTGAGTAATCATGAAAATGATAACCAGCAGCAGCGCATTCAGTTTGAGCAGGCGAAAGAGGGCGTTGCGGCACTGAACCGTATCCTGCCGCGTCTCAACCTGTTGGCGGATGACTCACTGGCGGATCGTGTCGATGAAATCCGCGAACGTCTTGATGAAGCTCAGGAAGCCGCGCGTTTTGTTCAGCAGTTTGGTAATCAACTGGCGAAACTGGAGCCGATCGTTTCTGTGTTGCAGAGCGACCCTGAACAGTTTGAGCAATTAAAAGAAGATTATGCATACTCCCAGCAGATGCAGCGCGATGCCCGTCAACAGGCATTCGCCCTGACTGAAGTGGTACAGCGTCGTGCGCACTTTAGCTACTCTGACTCGGCTGAAATGCTTAGTGGGAACAGCGATCTCAACGAAAAACTGCGCCAACGTCTGGAGCAGGCGGAAGCGGAACGTACTCGTGCTCGTGAAGCGTTGCGCGGTCACGCCGCGCAGTTGAGTCAGTACAACCAGGTACTGGCTTCGCTGAAAAGTTCTTACGATACCAAAAAAGAGCTGCTTAACGATCTACAACGAGAACTGCAGGATATCGGCGTGCGTGCCGATAGCGGGGCAGAGGAGCGGGCGCGTATTCGCCGTGACGAGCTGCATGCACAACTGAGCAATAACCGTGCACGTCGCAACCAACTGGAAAAAGCACTTACCTTCTGCGAAGCGGAGATGGACAACCTGACCCGCAAACTGCGCAAGCTGGAACGTGATTACTTTGAGATGCGCGAGCAGGTGGTGACTGCCAAAGCGGGCTGGTGCGCGGTAATGCGCATGGTGAAAGATAATGGCGTTGAACGCCGTCTGCACCGTCGTGAGCTGGCTTATCTCTCTGCTGACGATTTACGTTCCATGTCGGATAAGGCGTTAGGTGCGCTGCGTCTGGCGGTGGCGGATAACGAACATCTGCGCGACGTGCTGCGGATGTCGGAAGATCCAAAACGACCTGAGCGCAAAATACAGTTCTTCGTGGCGGTTTACCAACATCTGCGCGAACGTATTCGCCAGGATATTATTCGTACCGATGATCCGGTGGAAGCTATCGAGCAGATGGAAATCGAACTCAGCCGTCTGACCGAAGAATTAACTTCTCGCGAACAGAAACTGGCGATCAGCTCCCGCAGCGTGGCGAACATCATTCGTAAAACCATTCAGCGCGAGCAGAACCGTATCCGCATGCTTAACCAGGGCTTGCAGAGCGTATCGTTCGGTCAGGTAAACAGCGTGCGTCTGAACGTGAACGTGCGTGAAACCCACGCTATGCTGCTTGACGTGCTTTCAGAACAGCATGAGCAACATCAGGATCTGTTCAAGAGCAACCGTCTGACCTTCTCGGAAGCTCTGGCAAAACTGTATCAGCGACTTAACCCACAAATTGATATGGGCCAGCGCACGCCGCAGACCATTGGTGAAGAACTTCTGGATTACCGTAACTACCTGGAGATGGAAGTTGAGGTTAACCGTGGTTCCGATGGCTGGCTGCGCGCGGAGTCTGGCGCACTGTCGACCGGTGAGGCTATCGGTACTGGTATGTCGATTCTGGTGATGGTAGTACAGAGCTGGGAAGATGAATCTCGCCGCCTGCGTGGTAAAGATATCTCTCCTTGCCGCCTGCTGTTCCTTGATGAAGCTGCGCGACTGGACGCCCGTTCTATCGCCACGCTGTTTGAATTGTGTGAACGTTTGCAAATGCAGCTCATCATCGCGGCACCTGAAAATATCAGCCCGGAGAAAGGCACCACCTATAAGCTGGTGCGTAAAGTCTTCCAGAATACCGAACACGTTCACGTAGTCGGCCTGCGAGGATTTGCGCCGCAACTCCCTGAAACGCTTCCAGGAACGGACGAAGCGCCTTCTCAGGCAAGTTAAGTTTAAGGCGGCAGCGATGCCGCCTTTTTTTTCGAAAAACTCCGTTTCTGCACTAAAAAAATGCCGCATTATGGCGCGCTTTTCTTTAAACTTCTTTACATTAGGTTGTGTAAAAACGTACCGACGTTTATATACTGAAGGTAAGCCTGATAAGTAACAGGCTTGCTCGTCATACTTTCATGAGTATTGGCGTTGTAAAGGCAGTTAAGATAAAACAGCCTGGCTATTCAGAGTATGATAAAAACAGGGGGCAAGGGATGTTGCTTAACATGATGTGTGGTCGTCGGCTTTCGGCAATCAGTTTGTGCCTGGCCGTAACATTCGCTCCACTGTTCAGTGTGCAGGCTGATGAGCCTGAAGTTATCCCTGGTGACAGCCCGGTGGCTGTAAGTGAACAGGGAGATGTACTGCCGCAGGCGCAAGCCACGGCAATAATGGCGGGGATTCAACCGCTACCTGAAGGTGCGGCAGAAAAGGCCCGCACACAAATTGAATCACAATTACCTGCAGGTTATAAGCCGGTTTATCTTAACCAGCTTCAACTCTTGTATGCCGCACGCGATATGCAGCCGATGTGGGAAAATCGTGATGCAGTTAAAGCTTTCCAGCAGCAGTTGGCGGAAGTGGCGATTGCCGGTTTTCAACCGCAGTTTAACAAATGGGTGGAGTTATTGACCGACCCTGGCGTTAACGGTATGGCGCGCGATGTGGTGCTATCGGATGCAATGATGGGGTATCTCCATTTCGTTGCAAACATTCCGGTCAAAGGTACTCGCTGGCTGTACAGCAGTAAACCTTATGCGCTCTCAACACCGCCGCTCTCGGTCATTAACCATTGGCAGGTGGCGCTGGATAACGGTCAACTGACCACGTTTGTCACAGGGTTGGCACCACAGCATCCGCAATATTCAGCAATGCATGAATCTTTACTGACCTTATTGAGTGATTCCAAACCGTGGCCGCAACTGACCGGTAAAGCAACGCTGCGCCCTGGTCAATGGAGTAACGACGTCCCGGCGCTGCGCGAGATTTTGCAGCGTACGGGCATGCTCGAAGGTGGGCCGAAAATAGCACTGCCGGGCGATGAAACATCGGCAGGCGCGGTAGTTAGCCCGTCTGCCACTGCAATCGAAACAGCCGAAACTAAGCCGATGGATAAGCAAACTACAGCTCGCAGTAAACCTGCGCCAGCTGTCCGAGCTGCCTATAATAATGAGCTGGTGGAAGCCGTGAAACGTTTTCAGGCATGGCAAGGCTTAGGGGCAGATGGCGCTATTGGCCCGGCAACGCGAGACTGGTTAAATGTCACGCCTGCACAGCGTGCGGGCGTGCTGGCGCTCAATATCCAGCGATTGCGCTTGCTTCCCTCCGGGCTTTCTACTGGCATCATGGTTAATATTCCGGCCTATTCGCTGGTCTATTATCAGAACGGCAATCAGGTGCTGGATTCTCGGGTCATTGTCGGTCGTCCCGATCGCAAAACGCCGATGATGAGCAGTGCTTTAAACAATGTGGTGGTAAACCCGCCGTGGAACGTACCGCCGACGCTGGCACGCAAAGATATTCTGCCAAAGGTGCGTAACGATCCAGGTTATCTTGAAAGCCATGGCTATACGGTTATGCGCGGCTGGAACAGCAAAGATGCGCTTGACCCGTGGCAGATTGACTGGTCGACGATAACCGCATCGAATTTGCCGTTCCGCTTCCAGCAAGCTCCTGGCCCGCGAAATTCGCTAGGGCGGTATAAATTTAATATGCCGAGCTCAGACGCTATCTATTTGCATGACACGCCGAATCACAATCTTTTCAAACGTGATACTCGCGCGTTGAGTTCTGGCTGTGTGCGGGTGAATAAGGCGTCGGATCTGGCAAATATGCTGCTGCAGGATGCTGGCTGGAATGACAAGCGAATCTCCGATGCTCTGAAGCGGGGGGATACCCGTTACGTCAATATCCGTCAATCGATACCGGTTAATCTTTACTATCTGACCGCCTTTGTTGGTGCAGATGGTCGTACCCAATATCGTACAGATATTTACAATTATGATCTGCCTGCACGATCCAGCTCGCAAATTGTCTCAAAAGCGGAACAATTAATCAGGTAAATGAAGTAGTTCGGGAAAATCTGTTGTCGTAATAATTGGCATGTTCGGGGGCTATTCTCTGTAGCCCCCGTCACTGCTGGGGGTGAGTCATCTTGACGTCAGCTTTATGGGCGGTTAAGGTGCCTCTTGTGCGCCAGAAGTGCATATAAACGATAACATTGACCTGTAGACTTGATTATCATGGACAAATTCGACGCTAATCGCCGCAAATTGCTGGCGCTTGGTGGCGTTGCACTTGGTGCCGCCATCCTGCCGACGCCTTCATTTGCGACACTCTCTACCCCACGTCCGCGCATTTTGACACTTAACAATCTCCACACCGGAGAGTCAATTAAGGCGGAGTTTTTCGATGGCAGAGGCTATATTCAGGAAGAATTGGCAAAACTAAACCATTTTTTCCGCGATTTCCGCGCGAACAAAATAAGGTCCATCGACCCAGGATTATTCGACCAGTTATATCGCCTGCAAGGGTTGTTAGGCACCCGCAAACCGGTACAGCTCATTTCTGGCTACCGTTCTATTGACACCAATAATGAATTACGCGCCCACAGCCGTGGAGTAGCAAAGAAAAGCTATCACACTAAAGGGCAGGCGATGGACTTCCATATTGAAGGTATTGCGTTAAGCAATATACGCAAAGCTGCGTTATCTATGCGCGCAGGTGGTGTAGGATATTACCCACGCAGTAACTTTGTGCATATTGATACCGGGCCTGCGCGGCACTGGTAACAATCGCTTAACGAAACAGGGGCAGTATGAACTATCGTATTATTCCGGTCACCGCATTTTCCCAGAACTGTTCATTGATCTGGTGTGAGCAAACTCGCCTGGCCGCACTGGTCGATCCTGGCGGCGATGCGGAAAAAATCAAACAGGAAGTTGACGCCAGCGGCCTGACGCTAATGCAGATCCTGCTGACGCATGGTCATCTGGACCACGTTGGCGCAGCGGCGGAACTGGCACAACACTACGGTGTGCCAGTGCTTGGCCCGGAAAAAGAAGATGAGTTCTGGCTGCAAGGCTTGCCTGCGCAGAGTCGTATGTTTGGCCTTGAAGAGTGTCAGCCATTAACACCAGATCGCTGGCTGAATGAAGGCGATACTATCAGCATAGGGAATGTGACTTTACAGGTGTTACATTGCCCAGGGCATACCCCAGGCCATGTGGTTTTCTTTGATAATCAGGCAAAACTGTTGATTTCTGGCGACGTCCTTTTCAAAGGCGGAGTAGGGCGCAGTGACTTCCCACGAGGCGATCACAATCAACTGATTGCCTCTATCAAGGATAAACTGCTGCCACTTGGCGATGACGTAACATTTATTCCGGGTCACGGACCATTGTCCACTCTTGGTTACGAGCGCCTGCATAATCCCTTCCTGCAAGACGAAATGCCCGTCTGGTAAAAGCGCATAAAAAAGCCCGCTTTTACAGCGGGCTTCGTTTAACTAGTTTTTACAGCACTGCCACAATCGCTTCGCACAGCGGCGCCATGTTATCTGGTGTCATTCCGGCTACGTTCACTCGACCAGAAGCAACTGCATACACGCCAAACTCTTCGCGCAGACGCAGTACCTGTTCTTTAGTCAGGCCACTGAAGGAGAACATACCATTCTGTTTGATGATAAAGCTAAAGTCGCGGTTTGCGCCTTTCTCCTGCAGCGTATTAACAAACAACTGACGCATACGCTGAATACGCTGGCGCATATCGGTCAGCTCTTGTTCCCAGATTGCACGCAAAGCATCGTTGCTGAGAATTGTGGCAACAACCGAAGCCCCGTGAGCCGGTGGGTTAGAATAGTTTGCGCGAATTACTGCTTTCATCTGGCTGAATGCACGATCGACAGTTTCACTGTCTGCGGCAACCAGAGTACAAGCGCCAACACGCTCGTTGTACAAGCCAAAGTTCTTAGAGTAGGAACTGGCGACGATCAGCTCTTTATGCAGAGTTGCGAAAGCGCGCAGACCTTCAGCATCCTCTTCCAGACCACGGGCGAAACCCTGGTAAGCGAAGTCAAACAGCGGCAGCCAGCCTTTCTCAACAGAAAGTTGCGCCAGTGTTTGCCATTGCTCCAGTGTAGGATCGATGCCGGTAGGGTTATGGCAGCAACCGTGGAACAAGACAACGTCACCGGCCTGAGCTTCGTTCAGACTGTTAACTAAAGCGTCGAAGTCCAGAGTGTGATTTTCCGCATCGTAATAAGCGTATTCACGAACTTCCAGACCCGCAGAGTTAAATACGCTCTTATGGTTTGGCCAGCTTGGGTTGCTCACCCACACACGCTTAACGCTGGTATTTTTTGCCAGGAAATCGGCAGCTACACGTAATGCACCGGTACCACCTGGGGTCTGGGCTGTACGTGCGCGTTTGTCATTGATTAAGGCGCTACCTTTACCAAACAGCAGTTCCTGAGTACAACGACCAAATTCAGGAATACCGTCAATGCCGAGGTAGTTTTTGGTGGTTTCATTTTCGAGCAGATACTGTTCAGCTTTTTTAACGCTGGTCAATACCGGGGTTTTGCCCGTCTCATCTTTATATACACCAATCCCGAGGTTAATTTTGCCGGGACGTTCATCGGCACGAAACAGATCGGCCAGGCCCAGAATCGGGTCGGCAGGAGCGGCGGTAATGTTCTCAAACATGACGAGGTTCCATTATGGTTACAGAAGGGAAGTCCACTATCAGGGTAACGGGAGATTTACAAAATTCCAACTATTACTGATGAAAACGCAGGCTGTTTTTTCAAGACGTGAGATTGCTCTGGAAGGCATAAAAAAACAGGACCAAAGTCCTGTTTTTTCGGCATTTAACAAAGAGGTCTGCTATTAGAACTGGTAAACGATACCTACAGCAACGGTATCATCAGAACCTACACCCAGCGCGTTGTCAGAATCGATCTGGTTGATGATGTAGTCAACATAGGTGGACATGTTTTTGTTGAAGTAGTAGGTTGCGCCCACTTCAACGTAGTTCACCAGATCAACATCACCGATGCCTTCTACGTCTTTCGCTTTAGATTTGGTGTAAGCGATGGACGGACGCAGACCAAAGTCAAACTGGTATTGCGCAACTAACAGAACGTCTTGCGTTTTGTTGGCAAAGCCGCCAGTGATCGGGGTAGCGTTACGGGTTTCACCGTAGTTCGCTGCCAGGTAGATGTTATTTGCATCATACTTCAGGCCAGTTGCCCACTGTTCAGCTTTTTTACCCTGGCCGAGAGGCTGAGCTTCTTGCAGGTCGGTGCGGTCAGCTGCACCATAAGCACCAACGATACCAAAGCCTTCGAATTCGTAGCTGATGGAACCGCCAACACCGTCGCCGTTAGAACGACGTGCAGTGTCACGCTCGTTTTTACCCAAGTACTGAACTGCGAAGTTCAGGCCATCAACCAGACCAAAGAAGTTGGAGTTACGGTAGGTAGCAACGCCGCCTACACGACCTACGAAGAAGTCATCGCTGTATGCGGTATCACCACCGAACTCTGGCAGCATATCGGTGTAGCCCAGTGCGTCATAAACAACACCGTAATTACGACCGTAATCGAAAGAACCTACGTCAGCGTATTTCAGACCAGCGAATGCCAGACGGGTTTTGTTGCCAGTTTGAGCGTCAGCACCTTCAGAGTTGTTACCCTGGAAGTTGTATTCCCACTGACCGTAACCGGTCAGATCGGAATTGATTTGAGTTTCCCCTTTAAAACCAAGACGGGCATAGGTCATGTCACCATTGCCACCGTAACTGTTTTCACCGTTATCCTTGGAAAAATAATGCAGACCGACAGCTTTACCGTACAGATCTACTTTGTTGCCATCTTTGTTATAGATTTCTGCAGCGTTTGCAGTACCTGCTACTAACAGAGCAGGGACAATCACTGCCAGAATATTGCGCTTCATCATTATTTATTACCCTCATGGTTTTTTTTATAACACCTGCCACTGCCGCCAATAAATTCTGTCAATGAATCTTTACGGAACTATTGATGAGAGTTTGGTGTTTTATGTATCTGCAGGCATCTTTCCATTCAAACTAACGTTTCGCTACCGTGAAAGTGCTACAAAGATAAAGATATAGTTACAAAAAGAAAAAATATGTAACCAAAGGTAAAATTTAAGGAACTTTGTGAACGCCGTCATATTTCCATTGGGCTTTAATGATATTTGCAGTGGATTTGATCTATTTATATGATTTCCTTATATTTAAATTAACTAAACGGAAATTTTCTTTCTGATCATTTTTCCCCGCCGTCTCGCTGAATCACGCTTTCAGGCGTCCAGAAAGCCAAAAATAAGTATAAAAATTGTGCTATCAGCTAAGAAATTGCTAATCCGCAATAAGACTGTGGGTTAATTTTTTGTTCGCAAATATTTCAGAGAAATATTCCGTAACAGGAAGAGGGGGCTTGAGGGGTTGCAAATAGATTGATTGACTTGACAAACAGATAACTTGACAGAAGGGGATAAAAAAGAGCCAGCGTGCGCTGACTCTTTCAGGAAGTGATGAATTAGAAGCTGGCGTTACGCGGAGTACGTGGGAAAGGAATCACGTCACGCACGTTCTGTACGCCGGTCACGTAGGCAATCAGGCGTTCAAAGCCAAGACCGAAACCGGAATGTGGAACAGTACCGTAGCGACGCAGATCGCGATACCACCAGTAATCTTCTTTGTTCAGGCCCATCTCCAGCATGCGCTCGTCCAGCACGTCCAGACGCTCTTCACGCTGCGAACCACCAATGATCTCACCGATACCCGGCGCCAGAACGTCCATTGCGGCAACGGTTTTACCGTCTTCGTTAAGGCGCATATAGAACGCTTTAATGTCTTTCGGATAGTTTTTCACCACTACCGGTGCTTTAAAGTGTTCTTCCGCCAGATAACGCTCATGCTCGGAAGAGAGATCTACACCCCAGTAAACCGGGTTTTCAAATTTCTTACCGCAGTTTTCAAGGATGGTGACTGCTTCGGTGTAATCAACCTGGGCGAAGTCTGCTTCAATGAAACGCTCCAGGCGGCTTACAGCATCTTTGTCCACGCGTTCAGCGAAGAATTTCATGTCGTCAGCACGTTCTTCGAGAACGGCTTTGAAGACATATTTCAGCATTGCTTCAGCCAGACCGGCGATATCGTTCAGATTAGCAAACGCGACTTCTGGCTCCAGCATCCAGAATTCCGCCAGGTGACGGCTGGTGTTGGAGTTTTCAGCACGGAAGGTCGGGCCGAAGGTATAAATTTTCGACAGCGCACAGGCATAGGTTTCGCCGTTCAACTGACCAGATACGGTCAGGAAAGACTCTTTACCAAAGAAGTCTTTATCGAAATCGACTTTACCCTGATCGTTACGTGGCAGGTTTTCCAGATCCAGCGTTGAAACGCGGAACATTTCGCCAGCGCCTTCGGTATCAGACGCGGTAATAAGCGGCGTAGAAACCCAGAAGAAGCCCTGCTCGTTAAAGAAGCGATGCAGCGCCTGCGCCAGCGTATGGCGAACGCGTGCTACTGCGCCAATCAGGTTAGTGCGCGGACGCAGGTGAGCGACTTCACGCAGATATTCAATACTGTGGCGTTTTGCGGCCATCGGATAAGTATCGGGATCTTCAACCCAACCTGCTACCTCAACCTTGCTGGCCTGAATTTCAAATTGTTGCCCCTGGCCTGGCGATGCCACGACTTTACCCGTCACAATAACCGAGCAACCGGTGGTCAGACGCAGTACGTCTTCATTGTAATTGGGCAGAGAATTATTGATGACAGCCTGTACAGGATCAAAGCAGGAACCGTCATAAACGGCGAGGAAGGAGATGCCAGCTTTTGAATCTCGGCGGGTACGTACCCATCCGCGCACGGTGACTTCGCTGTCAACGGCTACGCGGCCCTGGAGTACGTCGGCTACAGGCACAACGCTCATAATATTCTCTCTGTTAATAGTCGGAAAAAATAAACACTTGTCCACCCGTCAGTGGGGGGATACCTATGTTACCTGGCATCTGCAATCAGACAAGCAGAATTCGCAGATGCGGCGAAAGATTTCAGAATAAAAGGCAAAAAAGGGAGCCTCGATGGCTCCCTGATGATATTAACTGGCTTTTTTAATATGCGGAAGGTCGAACGCTTTACGTAGCGCGCGGACAAACGCTTTGTCATGGCAGATAGTTTTGCCAGGACTGTCAGAAAGTTTCGCCACCGGTTTACCGTTACACTCCACCAGTTTAATCACGATATTCAAGGGTTTTACCTGAGGAATATCACAAGTCAG
The DNA here is from genome assembly GCF_004211955.1 of Escherichia sp. E1V33. Lineage (GTDB taxonomy): Bacteria > Pseudomonadota > Gammaproteobacteria > Enterobacterales > Enterobacteriaceae > Escherichia. The sequence goes on along the minus strand of NZ_RHJI01000005.1, from coordinate 183,215 downwards.
GCGTGTACCAATGCCAAAACTTAATTGCACGCGAGAAGAGAAGTGGCGATAAAGCTCAACCGCTTTAGGTAAATCCAGATTGTCGGAGAAAACCAGTATTTTGCTTTGCGGGTCAATTCCCAGTTTCTCATAATGTGCAATCGCTTTTTCGCCCCATTCTACCGGGTCGCCAGAGTCATGGCGCAAGCCCTGATAGCGGCTGGCAAACTCCACGCCGAAATCACGTAAGAATGCATCCATCGTAATACAGTCGGTTAACGCAATCCCCAGTTGATCGGGATATTCTTCCAGCCAGGCAGCAAGAGCGGCACGTTGGCTGTTGGCAAGAACCGGGCTAATTTGCTGGTGTGCCTGGAACCACTCGTGAGCCTGGGTTCCCATTGGCGTAAGGGAAAGACGACGCGCCAGATCGTAATTACTGGTGCCAACGAACCACTTTTCCTGTTGTAGGCGTTTAACGATGCTTTCCTGGACTTCACGGGAGAAGCGGCGGCGAGTGCCGAAATCCATCAGATGGAAGCGAGACATATCAAGGTCGGCGGTTAACGCCGAGAAGTTGACTAATTTGCTTTCCAGGGTGTCGAGGGCTTGCGCAACGTCGGCTTGCGGTGAGCGATAGCGATGTACCAGTTCACTAATCACCGCCAGCAAAGGGACTTCCCATAGGATGACTTCACGCCACGGGCCGCTTAAACGAATATCCAGCTTACCGTTATCGTTGGTAACAGAGACCTGTTCCGGATTAAAGCGGAATTCACGCAGCCAGTCGAGATAGTCGGCTTTAAAGAAAGGCAGGGCAGAGAGCCACTGATATTCATCATCCCGCAGGCACAAGTTTTCCATCGCCTGAACCTGTTCACGAATAGCATCGGCATAAATACCCAGCAGATCGTCACCACGGCAACGAAACTCCGCCGCGACATGCACATCATAGTAGTGATGAAACACGGCTTGCTGCATATGCAACTTATAAGCATCTGTATCCAGCAACGAGTGCAGAACAGGAGAAGCGAATTGTGTCATAGGTGCGCAGTAGCGTCCTCTTACGGGAGCGTTTAGTACAATAAACATCTTAGGAAACTGCTGGAGTATACCTTGTTTCGCAATTTATTGAACCCCGATCACACCATATGCCACCTTTATGGTCGATAGCGTTGCGCGCTGTATGTTATACAAATGTAGCAATAAAAGCGTTTGTACCTGAAAAGATGAAGATTCTGCGTAGCGAGATTTACGCAACAGGAATAGACTGAACACCAGACTCTATAAAAGATGCTAAAGGTTATTTATGACTCAACAGCCACAAGCCAAATACCGTCACGATTATCGTGCGCCGGATTACCAGATTACTGATATTGACTTGACCTTTGACCTCGACGCGCAAAAGACGGTCGTTACCGCGGTCAGCCAGGCTGTCCGTCATGGTGCATCAGATGCTCCGCTTCGTCTTGATGGCGAAGATCTTAAACTGGTTTCTGTTCATATTAATGATGAGCCGTGGACCGCCTGGAAGGAAGAAGAGGGCGCACTGGTCATCAGTAATTTACCGGAGCGTTTTACGCTCAAGATTGTGAATGAAATAAGCCCGGCGGCGAATACTGCGCTGGAAGGGCTTTATCAGTCAGGCGATGCGCTTTGCACCCAGTGTGAAGCCGAAGGTTTCCGCCATATTACGTATTATCTCGACCGCCCGGATGTACTGGCGCGTTTTACCACCAAAATTATTGCCGATAAAACCAAATACCCGTTCCTGCTTTCCAACGGTAACCGCGTTGCGCAAGGCGAACTGGAAAACGGACGTCACTGGGTACAATGGCAGGACCCGTTCCCGAAACCGTGCTACCTGTTTGCGCTGGTGGCAGGCGACTTTGATGTACTGCGTGATACCTTCACCACGCGTTCTGGTCGCGAAGTGGCGCTGGAGCTGTATGTCGATCGCGGCAACCTCGATCGCGCGCCGTGGGCGATGACCTCGCTGAAAAACTCCATGAAATGGGATGAAGAACGCTTCGGTCTGGAGTATGACCTCGACATCTATATGATCGTCGCAGTAGATTTCTTCAACATGGGCGCGATGGAGAATAAAGGTCTGAATATCTTTAACTCCAAGTATGTGCTGGCCCGCACCGACACCGCGACCGACAAAGACTACCTCGATATTGAACGCGTTATTGGTCACGAATATTTCCATAACTGGACCGGTAACCGTGTGACCTGCCGCGACTGGTTCCAGCTCAGCCTGAAAGAAGGTTTAACCGTGTTCCGCGATCAGGAATTCAGCTCTGACCTTGGTTCCCGCGCGGTAAACCGTATCAACAACGTGCGCACCATGCGCGGATTGCAGTTTGCGGAAGATGCCAGCCCGATGGCGCACCCAATCCGCCCGGACATGGTGATTGAGATGAACAACTTCTACACCCTGACCGTTTACGAGAAGGGCGCGGAAGTGATCCGTATGATCCACACTCTGCTGGGCGAAGAAAACTTCCAGAAAGGGATGCAGCTTTATTTTGAGCGCCATGATGGCAGTGCAGCGACCTGCGACGATTTTGTTCAGGCGATGGAAGATGCGTCGAATATCGATCTCTCCCATTTCCGCCGTTGGTACAGCCAGTCCGGTACGCCGGTTGTGACCGTCAAAGACGACTACAATCCAGAAACTGAGCAGTACACGCTGACCATCAGCCAGCGTACGCCTGCTACGCCGGATCAGGCAGAAAAACAGCCGCTGCATATTCCGTTTGCCATCGAACTGTATGATAACGAAGGTAAAGTGATCCCGTTGCAGAAAGGCGGTCATCCGGTGAATTCCGTGCTGAATGTTACTCAAGCGGAACAGACCTTTATCTTTGATAACGTCTACTTCCAGCCGGTGCCTGCGCTGCTGTGCGAATTCTCCGCGCCGGTGAAACTGGAATATAAGTGGAGCGATCAGCAACTGACCTTCCTGATGCGTCATGCGCGTAATGATTTCTCGCGCTGGGATGCGGCGCAAAGCCTGCTGGCAACCTACATCAAGCTGAACGTCGCCCGTCATCAGCAAGGGCAGCCGCTGTCTCTGCCGGTACATGTTGCCGATGCTTTCCGCGCGGTGCTGCTCGATGAAAAAATCGATCCGGCGCTGGCGGCAGAAATTCTGACTCTGCCATCCGTCAATGAAATGGCTGAACTGTTCGATATCATCGACCCGATTGCTATTGCCGAAGTACGCGAAGCACTCACTCGTACTCTGGCGACTGAACTGGCGGATGAGCTGCTGGCTATTTACAACGCGAATTACCAGAGCGAGTACCGCGTTGAGCATGAAGATATTGCAAAACGCACTCTGCGTAATGCCTGCCTGCGCTTCCTCGCTTTTGGTGACACGCATCTGGCTGATGTGCTGGTGAGCAAGCAGTTCCACGAAGCAAACAATATGACTGATGTGCTGGCGGCGCTTTCCGCGGCGGTTGCCGCACAGCTGCCATGTCGTGACAAGTTGATGCAGGAATACGACGATAAGTGGCATCAGGACGGACTGGTGATGGATAAATGGTTTATCCTGCAAGCCACCAGCCCGGCGGCGAACGTGCTGGAGACGGTGCGTGGTCTGTTGCAGCATCGCTCATTTACCATGAGTAACCCGAACCGTATTCGTTCGTTGATTGGCGCATTTGCGGGCAGTAACCCGGCAGCGTTCCATGCCGAAGATGGCAGTGGTTATCAGTTCCTGGTGGAAATGCTTACCGACCTCAACAGCCGTAACCCGCAGGTGGCTTCACGTCTGATTGAGCCGCTGATTCGCCTGAAACGTTACGATGCCAAACGTCAGGAGAAAATGCGTGCGGCGCTGGAGCAGTTGAAAGGGCTGGAAAATCTCTCTGGCGATTTGTACGAGAAGATAACTAAAGCGCTGGCTTAATACAAACATGCCTGATGCGACGCTGACGCGTCTTATCAGGCCTACAATCCGTTGAAAATGCTGGTTTTGTAGGTCGGATAAGGCGTTTACGCCGCATCCGGCAGCCGTGCCCAACTGCCTGATGCGACGCTTGACGCGTCTTATCAGGCCTACAAGTCCGTTGAAAATGCTGGTCTTGTGCGCCGCATCCGGCATATTAACCATGACGCCGAATTGGTTGTTCAGAATGCCCACGCTGCATCACTCGCTGCAATACTTCCGCTTCCAGCTCCGCTAATCTTACCGACCCTAATCGGCGCGGACGAGGAATATCCACCGTCAAATCCAGACCAATTTTTCCCTCTTCAATCAACAGCACCCGGTCAGCCATCGCCACCGCTTCGCTCACATCATGCGTCACCAGCAAAACGGTAAAGCCGTGCTCCTGCCAAAGTGACACAATCAAATCCTGCATCTCCAGCCGCGTTAAGGCGTCCAGCGCCCCGAGTGGTTCATCAAGCAACAATAAACCAGGTCGATGAATCAGCGCCCTAGCCAGCGCCACACGTTGTTTCTGCCCGCCAGAAAGCGCAGCAGGCCATTCCCCGGCGCGATTCTCCAGTCCTACCGCAGCCAGTGCCCGACGCGCGGCATCGCGCCACTGGCCTTTAAGACCTAACCCAACGTTATCAATCACCGATTTCCACGGCAGCAGACGCGCATCCTGAAACATCATTCGCGTATCGTCCTGAATCTCAGCCAGCGGTGTGGTGCCCGCTAACACATCGCCTGCGGTTGGCGTTTCCAGCCCAGCCAGCAGGCGCAATAGGGTACTTTTACCACCGCCGCTGCGGCCTACCACCGCTACAAACTGACCTGCAGGAATATGCAAATCCAGTTGGTTCAGCACGATATTTTCCGCGTAATGTTTGCTTACTGCATTGAGCAACAACGGTGTGCCCTGGTTCAGACGAGCAGTATTCATACCGTGGCCTCCTTCAAATGATAAGCCGGGTTCCAGCGCAACCAGAGGCGCTCTAACAGCTGCGCGCTGACATCAGCAAGTTTGCCGAGCAGGGCGTAAAGAATAATGGCGACCACCACCACGTCCGTTTGCAAAAACTCCCGCGCATTCATCGCCAGATAACCAATGCCGGAATTGGCAGAAATGGTTTCGGCAACAATCAGCGTCAGCCACATCAGGCCCAACGCAAAACGTACGCCGACCATAATTGAGGGCAGGGCACCAGGCAGGATCACATGGATAAACAGTGGTAAGCCTGATAAGCCATAGCTACGCGCCATTTCCACCAGCCCGCGATCGATATTACGGATGCCGTGCCAGGTGTTGATATAAATGGGGAACAGCGTACCGAGCGCCACCAGAAAGATTTTTGCGGATTCATCAATGCCAAACCACAAAATCACCAGCGGGATCAGCGCCAGATGCGGCACGTTGCGCAACATCTGAATTGAGGTATCCAGCAGCCGCTCACCCCAGCGCGACAGTCCGCTAATCAGTCCCAGAATCAAGCCCAGCGATCCGCCAATTGAAAAGCCAATCAGCGCCCGCCAGGAACTGATCGCCAGATGTTGCCATAGTTCGCCGCTGGCGGAGAGCGTCCAGAACGCCGTCACCACTCCTTCCGGAGAGGGCAAAATACGCATCGACAACCAGCCAACCGAGGAGGCCAGTTGCCACACCGCCACGATGCCCACCGGTAAAAACCAGGGGGCAACGCGCAATAACCACTTCTTCACTGGCGTTGCCATCATCTTATACCTTAGCTTTGCGCGACTTTACGTGGGATGAACTCATTCGCCACCGCTTCACCTTGCAGATTCAGCGGCTGCGGCTGGGGAATTTCCGGGATGGCGACATCCAGATGTGGGAACAGTAACTCGCCGACCCGATACGCTTCTTCCAGATGTGGATAGCCCGAAAGGACAAAGCTATCGATGCCAAGTGCAGCGTATTCGTTGATTCGCGCGGCGACCGTAGGACCATCGCCCACCAGCGCCGTCCCGGCACCGCCGCGTACTAAACCAACGCCCGCCCATAAATTGGGGCTGATCTCCAGATTGTCGCGCTTACCATTATGCAGCGCTGCCATTCGCTGTTGCCCCACGGAATCCGTCCGTGCAAAAGCGGCTTGAGCTCTGGCGATGGTGTCATCATCAAGATGGGAGATTAACCGTTCGGCGGCCTGCCACGCTTCATCGTTGGTTTCGCGCACAATCACATGCAGGCGAATACCGAAACGAATTTTGCGTCCATGCGCGGCAGCTTTCGCCCGCACTTGTTCGATTTTCTCTTTAACCAGTTCTGGCGGTTCGCCCCAGGTGAGGTAGAGATCAACTTGTTCTGCCGCCAGCTCCTGGGCGACGTCTGAAGATCCGCCAAAGTAAAGCGGAGGATAAGGCTGTTGAATCGGCGGGAAGAGCAGTTTGGCTCCGCGTACATGAATATGTTTACCGTTGAAATCGACGGTTTCGCCCAGCAATAAACGCCGCCAGACCTGGGTAAATTCCGCCGAGGCTTCGTAGCGCTCGCTATGATCAAGGAACACGCCGTCGCCTGCCAGTTCTTGTGGAGCGCTGCCTGTGACCAGGTTAAACAACGCACGTCCATTAGAGAGACGGTCAAGCGTGGCGGCCTGGCGGGCGGCAACGGTAGGTGAGGTTACGCTAGGGCGCAGGGCGACAAGAAACTTCAGCCGCTGCGTCACCGGGATCATCGACGCCGCCACCAGCCACGCATCTTCGCACGAACGCCCCGTTGGGATCAGCACGCCGGTAAAGCCCAGACGATCCGCCGCTTGCGCAATTTGTTGCAGATAACCGTGATCAACCGGGCGTGAACCTTCTTCCGTTCCCAGATAACGACCGTCTCCATGGGTCGGTAAAAACCAGAACATATTCAGACTCATAATTGTTTTCCTTCCAGTTGAGTGGGCAGCCAGATGCGCTGGCGAATATCGACTTTTTTCGGAACCAGACGGTTTTCATAAAACAGATCTGCCGTTTGCTGTTGTAAGGCGGCAACTTCAGCGCTCACCGGTTTTATAGTGGTAGGGGGACGATGATCTAAATAAGAGGCAATCACCGGTGCCGGTAAGCCCATCGTTTTTGCCAGTAAAGCGATGCTTTGCTCCCGCTGACTGCGGGTTAACGCATCGGCTTCGCTAAAGGTTGTCAGCACACCCTGAATAAATGCGCCGTTTTTTTCTGCATAGGGACGGGCTGCCAGATAAAACGATCCGGTTTGATTGAGATCGGTGCCGTCTTTCAGCACCCTCACTCCGCCCTGTAGCAATGCAGCGGAGTAGTAGGGATCCCAGATAGCCCAGGCATCGACGTTACCTTGCTGGAATGCGGCGCGGGCATCGGCGGGCGTCAGGTAAGTGGGTTGGATATCGGTAAAATTAAGTCCGGCCTGGCGCAGCGCACGTAGCAGAAGGTTGTGCGAGCTGGAACCTTTCTGAAAGGCAACTTTGTGACCTTTAAGGTCGGCTACGGTTTTGATTGGGCTGTTTTCTGGTACCAGAATCACTTCGGCTTTTGGCTTCGGTGGCTCGACGCCCACGTACACCAAATCAGCCCCGGCGGCTTGAGCAAAAATTGGCGGAATATCTCCCGTACTGCCCAGATCGATACTACCGACGTTCAGTGCCTCCAGCATCTGCGGGCCAGCAGGGAATTCTACCCATGAAATTTTTGTTTGCGGATAGCGTTTTTCCAGTAGCTGGTGGCTTTTTGCCAACACCATACCAATGCTGCCTTTCTGGTAGCCAATACGTAACGCTTCTGGAGACGACTTTGCAGCAATCGCAAGTGTAGAGACGCTAAGTAATCCTACTAACGCCAGTTTAATGATGTTACGCATGGGCATTACCTCGCAGAGACAGAAGATCGGGAACCTGAACATCGCGGCGGTGCAATGCCTGCCAGAAAGTTTCAAGCGCGGTATCAAGACGGGTTTGCAGATTCGGCGTGAACTGTGGCTTGTGGTGGTAATCAATCACCTGCGAGTCATCGGCAAACACGCCGTGCAGGATCTCTTGGGCTTTCAGTGCGCTTAAAACCGGTTTAAGGGCGTAATCGACCGCCAGCAGATGGGCCACCGTGCCGCCCGTCGCCAGCGGCAGTACCACTTTGCCTTGCAAAGCGCGCTCTGGCAGCAGGTCGAGCAGGGTTTTCAGCGCGCCCGAATAGGCGGCTTTATAGACTGGTGTAGCGACAATCAGCCCATCGGCCTCTTGTAGCTGTTCGGTGAAGGTTTTCAGCGCCGGACTGTCGAAGCGGGCATAGAGCAAATCTTCCGGGGCGAAGTTTTGCAGATTCCAGTGATAAACCTCTACATCCAGGCCATTTAGTTTTTCTCGAGCATATTCCAGTAAGGAACTTGAGCGAGAAGGAAAGCGAGGACTTCCTGCCAGGGTGATGACACGCATACTCTCTCCTTATAACCAATTGTTCTTATTTCGTTAACATTGATAACAATTGGTGCCAGTCTGTCGGAGAGTTAGTCAAATGCCAAATATAATTTTTGTGTATGATTATCTGAAAATGCACTAAGGAATGATCTTTAAATATCACGTTAATTTATTTATTAGTGTTTCACATCATGTGAGATCAATGTGTTGTCAACAATAGACATAAAATATCATTCATGAAATCTATTAATTAATGATTTGTAAACTCTCACATTAATTTTGATTATTTTAAATGGCGGTTATTTGTTGGTATTATTTAAATTAATGTCATGCACCGGCATTATCATATTTACGAAAATCAGGATGATAACTATGAAAAAGAGTGTATTAATGACGCTATTCACAGTGGCGTTTGCGTCTTCCAGCGTGATGGCTGCTGATGATAATGCCACCACGGACGGCTCCGTTACGTTTAATGGTAAAGTCATTGCTCCTGCCTGTACTCTGGTAGCGGCAACTAAAGATTCGACGGTTACTTTACCCGATGTGAGTGCGACAAAATTACAAACCAGTGGTGAGGTTTCCGGCGTACAAACTGCGGTACCTATTGAACTAGAAGATTGTGATATTACTGTGACGAAAAATGCAGCCTTTACCTTTGATGGTGATGCTGATATCGGTATCATCACTGCATTCGCTAATCAGGCGACAACAGATGCAGCAACCAATGTTGCACTGCAAATGTATATGCCGGATGGTTCAACGACCCTCACTCCTGGGACTGAAACTGGATACATTCAACTGCAGGATGGTTCACAAACGCTGACCTTTAAGGTTGACTATGTGGCGACGGGTAAAGCGACTTCAGGTAATGTCAACGCAGTGACGAATTTCCATATTAACTATTATTAATAATCGTTAATAGCTGTTTCATTAATATTATCCCCATCTATATATTACTGATGGGGATATTCACATTTTTATAAGAGTAACTATTTATGAAAACTTGCATAGCAAAAGGAATTGTGACCGTAAGTTTAACGGCAATATTACTAAGCATGTCTTCCTCCTGGGGGGCCAGTAAAGGGGGCGTAGGACTTGCGGCTACACGTCTTGTTTATTCTGAAAATGATGAGCAAATTTCTCTGGGGGTGCGTAATACCAGCCCTGATGTGCCTTTTCTTATTCAGTCATGGGTTATGACGCCAGATAATAAAAAATCAGCGGATTTTATTGTGACACCGCCGCTTTTTGTTCTGAATCCCACGAATGAGAACTTATTGCGCATTATGTATGTCGGTGCACCGCTGGCGAAAGATCGAGAAACTCTGTTCTATGCGAGCGTACGTGCCGTCCCTGCGACCAAAAAGCAGGAAGAGGGCAATAGCCTGAAAATTGCCACACAAAGTGTCATAAAACTGTTCTGGCGACCAAAAGGTTTATCGTATTCCAGCAGTGAGGCTCCAGCGAAACTGCGTTGTTCCTCGTCAGTCGACACGGTTACGGTCAATAATCCAACGCCTTATTTCATTACCCTAACAGACCTGAAAATAGGTGGGAAATTAGTTAAAAATCAGATGATTTCCCCCTTCGATAAATATCAGTTTTCTCTGCCAAAGGGGGCAAAAAGCAACGGTGTAACATATCGCACAATCAATGATTACGGGGCTGAAACACCGCAGCTCAGCTGTAAGTTGTAAGCTGTTTTCCGTTAAGTGAATGAGATGCAAAGATATCATCGACAACACCGTCCGCTACTTCTGCGTGGCGTGCCATCATTTATCGGTGGCCTGGTGGTGTTTGCGTCGACGGCATTCAATGCACGGGCTGAAACCTGGTTCGATCCTGCTTTTTTTAAAGATGATCCTTCAATGGTGGCTGATTTATCGCGCTTCGAAAAAGGGCAAAAAATCACTCCTGGCGTTTATCGTGTTGATATCGCTCTGAATCAAACCATCATTGATACCCGAAATATCAATTTTGTTGAGCTGACGCCAGAGAAAGGCGTTGTTGCGTGTCTGACGTCAGATAACCTGGAGGCGATGGGGGTTAACATTTCCGCGTTTCCGGCGTTTAAACAACTGGATAAGCAAGCCTGTGCACCGTTAACAGAAATTATCCCCGATGCGCGTGTGAATTTTGACCTTAACAAACTTCGTCTGGAAATCTCTGTTCCGCAAATTGCTATCAAGAGTAATGCGCGTGGTTATGTACCTCCTGAACGCTGGGATGAAGGGATCAATGCTTTACTTCTGGGTTACTCATTCAGCGGAGCTAACAGTATTCGTAGCAGTACCGACAGTGACAATGGCAGCAGCTATTTTCTTAATTTAACCGGTGGCGTGAATTTAGGGCCATGGCGTTTACGTAATAATTCGACATGGAGTCGAAGTAATGATCAGGCTGCCGAGTGGAATAACATTAGCAGTTATATGCAGCGGGCGGTGATCCCCTTAAAAAGTGAACTTACCGTTGGCGACGATTACACAGCAGGTGATTTTTTTGACAGTGTGACTTTTCGCGGCATTCAACTGGCATCAGATGACAACATGTTACCAGACAGTTTGAAAGGCTTTGCGCCGGTGGTTCGGGGGATTGCGAAAAGTAATGCACAAGTTACGGTTAAGCAAAATGGCAACACGGTTTACCAAACCTACGTGGCTCCGGGTGCTTTCGAAATCAGCGATCTTTATTCCACGTCATCAAGCGGCGATTTACAGATCGAAATCAAAGAAGCTGATGGCAGCATCAACAGCTATACCGTTCCTTTTTCCAGCGTGCCGTTACTTCAGCGCCAGGGGCGTCTCAAATATGCAGTGACGCTGGCTAAGTATCGGGCCAACAGTGACGATCAGCTTGAAAAAAAGTTTGCTCAGGTCACTCTGCAGTGGGGCGGTCCATGGGGCGTTACCTGGTATGGTGGTGGGCAATATGCTGATTATTATCGTGCCGCCATGTTTGGTATGGGGTTCAATCTCGGCGATATGGGGGCAATTTCGGTTGATGCCACTGAAGCGAAAAGTACGCTGGCCGACAAGAGCGAACATACAGGGCAGTCATACCGTTTTCTTTATGCAAAAACGCTCAATCAACTTGGTACTAACTTTCAGTTGATGGGGTATCGCTATTCAACCGCGGGATTCTACACGCTCTCAGACACTATGTACCAGCACATGGACGGCTATGAATTCAATGATGACGATGATGAAGATACGCCTCTGTGGTCGCGATACTACAACCTGTATTACACCAAACGGGGGCGTCTGCAGATCAATATATCCCAGCAACTGGGGAACTATGGCTCCTTTTATTTGAGTGGTAGTCAGCAAACTTACTGGCATACAAATCAACAAGATCGATTACTACAATTTGGCTATAACACTCAGGTTAAAGACATTTCGCTGGGATTGTCATGGAACTACAGTAAATCTCGTGGTCAGCCCAATGCCGACCAGGTTTTTGCGCTGAATGTCTCGTTGCCCTTCAACTTGTGGCTGCCACAAAGCCAGGATAGCTCTACCGCGAAACGAAATTATGCCTGGATGACCTCAAATACCAGTATCGATAATAAAGGTCACGCAACGCAAAACATGGGCGTGACGGGGACGTTATTGGATGACGGTAACTTAAGTTACAGCCTGCAACAGGGTTATGCCAGTGCAGGTAAAACAGCAAATGGTAGCGCCAGCATGGATTACAAAGGCGCGTTTGGCGATGCCCGATTGGGTTACAACTATAGCGATAATGCCAGACAACAGCAGTTTAATTACGCCCTTTCAGGCAGCTTAGTTGCCCATTCACACGGTATTACGCTGGGGCAGTCTCTGGGTGAAACTAATGTCCTGATTGCTGCGCCGGGGGCAGAAAATACCCGGGTGGAAAACAATACCGGGATAAAAACTGACTGGCGTGGATATACCATCCTTCCCTATGCCACATCTTACCGGGAAAACCGCATCGCACTGGATGCAGCATCGTTGAAACGTAATGTAGATGTTGAAAACGCAGTAGTGGACGTTGTTCCTACCAAAGGTGCGTTAGTGATGGCGCAATTTAAAGCGCATACCGGCGCCAGGGTATTACTCAAAACAATAAAACAGGGCAAGCCACTGCGGTTTGGTTCAATGGCGACGCTTGATGGCGAGCAGACCAATAACGGCATTATTGATGATGATGGTTCGCTTTATATGGCTGGGTTACCCATGCAGGGCTCAATAACCGTACGCTGGGGGCGTGCGGCCGAACAAGCGTGTCGGATTAACTATCAACTCACTGAACAGCAAATGAAAGCACCAATTACACGAATGGATGCGATATGTCAGTGATAGGCGGAGAAAATAGCGTGTTATTGCTACGATTGCTTTTGGTCACTTTGATCTTATGCTGGGGGGCTCAGGCAACCGCTTATACCGGTAAATGTCATGCAACCCAGGGAGATCCTACTATCGGCGTCAACTTTGGTGTCAGGACGCTGGCAGAAGAAGACAATACGGCGGGTGTCGTCAAAGATAATTTTTATCAATGGAACGCATCCAATGACTACTATGTCTCCTGCGATTGCGATAAGGACAATGTCAGAAGTGGGTTATGGGCTTTTGCTTCAGATTCTCCCTTACCCTGGTTGGGCGATAACTGGTACAAAATTAACGACTATCTTGCCGCGAAAGTACTTTTGGGAGTGAAAGGTAATACGCCTTCGGCGGTACCTTTTGAAGATATCAGTACCAGCGATGATACGCGATGGCACATTTGTGACCCCGGAGGCCAACGCTTGGGTGGAACAGGGGCCAGTGGAAACAGTGGAAGTTTTTCATTGAAAATCTTGCAACCTTTTGTGGGTACTGTCGTCATTCCTCAAATCGTCCTGGCGAACCTGTATGAGTGTTACAACATCCCGGCATCCAGTAGCTGCACGGCGACAGGAACTCCGGTACTGGTTTATTACTTATCGGGTACGATTAATTCACTGGGTTCATGCTCCGTTAACGCCGGTGAGTCTATTGAGGTTGACTTAGGCGATGTATTTGCCGCCAATTTCCGGGTGGTTGGCCAAAAGCCCCTCGGTGCCGAGGAAGTTGAGCTTTCAATACCGGTCAGGTGTAACACCGGGAATTCAGGATTGGTCAACGTGACGTTAAGTCTGTCTGCGACCAGTGATCCAAACTATCCCCAGGCGATTAAAACTTCACGCCCTGGCGTAGGTGTTGTGGTGACCGATAGCCAGAACAACATTGTTTCTCCGACAGGCGGAACTCTTCCGCTTTCTATCCCGGATGATGAGGATAGTTTTGCACGGATGAACGTGTATCCCGTTAGCACTACTGGTGTGCCACCAGAAACCGGACGTTTTGAGGCGACGGCAACAGTGCGCATTAACTTTGACTGATGGGGGATTGATGAAAACAAAGTTAATGTGGCGATGGGGAAGTCTGGCATTTGCATTGTTGTTGGTACAGACAGGCTGGGCAGGCCCCGATCAGGTTGATATGCATATTTACGGTAATGTCATTGATCAGGGGTGTGATGTCACGACACGCAGCGCGCAACAAACCATCCATATAGGCGATTTTAATATCAGTGATTTCCAGGCTGCAAATACTGTTAGTGCCGCGGCTGACCTGAACATTGATATTACGGGGTGTGCCGCCGGAATTAAGGGCGCGGAGGTTTATTTTAGCGGTGAACCGGACTCGCTTGCGCCGACATTGTTGAAATTGACTGACACCGGTGGCAGCGGCGGGATGGCGACGGGGATCGCGGTGCAGATCCTTGATGCTCACACCCAGCAAGAAATACCGCTTAATCAGGTTACGTCGCTTTACCCTTTAAAAGCAGGTGACAACACGTTGAATTACCAATTGCGTTACAAATCAACCAAGGCGGGTGCGACAGGCGGTAATGCGTCCGCGGTACTCTATTTTGATCTGGTGTATCAGTAAAGGAGCCGTGTTGAAACGGAAATTCTGGATATATTGCCTGCTGGTATTTAACAGTTTTACGCTACAGGCCCATAACGGTACTGTGAATATTAGTGGATCATTTCGCAGTAATACCTGCGTTTTGGCGCAGGATAGCAGGCAGATTAATGTATCGTTGGGCGACGTTTCGTTAAGTCGTTTTTCGCAAGGTCATTACGGGCCAGAGATTGCGTTTCACATCAATCTACAAGATTGCGGAACGGATGTTAGCACGGTTGATGTTACATTTTCTGGTACACCAGACGCTACGCAGACTAACATGCTGGCCATCGATAACGGTGCCAGTGCAGCCAGCGGGTTAGCCATTGCTATTCTTGATGAGGCAAAAATGTTGATCCCACTCAATCAGGCAAGCAAGGACTACACGCTGCGTACTGGTGATATACCCATGGCTTTTTACGCGCAATTGCGACCATCCAGTGGCAATGTGCAGTCGGGTAATGTGAATGCCAGTGCCACCTTTGTTCTCCATTATGACTAATATAAAAATCAACTTTCTTCTTCTCACATTGTTGTTGGTGGCGGCTGAACTGCATGCGGGTGTTGTCGTTGGTGGTACTCGGTTTGTATTTCCGGCAGAAAGAGAGTCTATGCCGATCTTACTGACGAATACCAGCCAGGAAGCCTGGCTCATCAACACGAAAATTAATCAACCTGCACGTTGGCCTGGCGTGAAGGCTCATTCTGCCGCGGTTCCGATTTTAGCAGCGCCTCCACTTCTCCTTTTACAACCCGGTGCAACAGGGACCTTACGCCTGTTGAAAATAACAAGTGATTCTTTACCAAAAGATCGCGAGACTCTGTTTGAATTAACCATCGCCAGCGTGCCATCCGGCAAAGTAGAAAATCAGAGCGTAAAGGTAGCGATGCGCTCGGTATTTAAACTGTTCTGGCGACCCGAAGGTTTGCCGGGTGACCCGCTGGAAGCTTATCAACAATTACGCTGGTCAAGGAATTTGCAGGGTGTGCAACTCACAAACCCTACGCCTTACTACATTAACCTGATTCAGGTGAGCGTAAATGGTAAAGCGTTAAGTAATGCGGGAGTTGTGCCACCCAGAAGCCAGCGTCAGACAAGCTGGTGTCAGTCAAGGGCACCGTGTTATGTCGCATGGCGGGCGATAAATGATTACGGCGGTTTGAGTGCAAAGACGGAGCAAAATCTTCCCTGAAACAGGTTCGGAAAACGTTTGCGCTTTTTTTGCCGCAGGTCAATTCCCTTTTGCTGTGAACTCGCACATAATACGCCCCCGGTTTGCACACCGGGAATCCAGGAGAGTTCATGTACTACCCCTTCGTTCGTAAAGCCCTTTTCCAGCTCGATCCAGAGCGCGCGCACGAGTTTACTTTTCAGCAATTACGCCGCATAACCGGAACACCGTTTGAAGCACTTGTTAGGCAAAATGTTCCAGCGAAGCCAGTTAACTGTATGGGACTGACTTTTAAAAATCCGCTTGGTCTGGCTGCCGGTCTTGATAAAGACGGGGAGTGTATTGATGCCCTTGGTGCAATGGGATTTGGATCGATCGAGATCGGTACTGTCACCCCGCGTCCACAACCAGGAAACGACAAACCCCGTCTTTTTCGCCTGGTAGATGCTGAAGGTTTAATAAACCGTATGGGCTTTAATAACCTCGGCGTTGATAACCTCGTAGAGAACGTCAAAAAAGCCCACTACGATGGTGTTCTGGGAATCAATATCGGCAAAAATAAAGATACGCCGGTTGAGCAAGGCAAAGATGACTATCTGATTTGTATGGAAAAAATCTATGCCTATGCAGGATATATTGCCATCAATATTTCATCACCAAATACCCCGGGATTACGCACTCTGCAATATGGCGAAGCACTGGATGATTTATTAACGGCAATTAAAAATAAACAAAATGATCTGCAAGCAATCCACCATAAATATGTACCAATAGCAGTGAAGATCGCGCCGGATCTTTCTGAGGAAGAGTTGATCCAGGTTGCCGATAGTTTAGTTCGTCATAATATTGATGGCGTCATTGCAACTAATACGACGCTCGATCGTTCTTTGGTTCAGGGGATGAAAAATTGTGATCAAACCGGTGGCTTAAGTGGTCGTCCCTTACAATTAAAAAGTACGGAAATTATTCGTCGCTTGTCGCAGGAATTAAACGGCCGCTTACCGATTATTGGTGTTGGTGGTATTGACTCGGTAATCGCTGCTCGCGAGAAGATTGCTGCGGGGGCTTCTTTGGTGCAAATTTATTCCGGTTTTATTTTTAAAGGTCCGCCGCTGATTAAAGAAATCGTTAACCATATCTAATTATTTCTTTCATTTTCTCTTTATAAGATAATCAGGGCTTTATTTTCAGCCCTGGTTGTTTTATATTCATTGCTGTTACTTATTTAGACATTTTGTACTTTTCTTGTTGAGGTTATTAAGCGAAGCGACAATGGAATATGTTGCAGTGGATTTATAGGGTAGAGGAGATGCATATGCGAATTAAACCAGACGATAACTGGCGTTGGTATTATGATGAAGAGCATGATCGAATGATGCTTGATTTAGCCAATGGCATGCTATTTCGCTCACGTTTTGCGCGCAAAATGTTGACACCAGACGCCTTTTCTCCAGCGGGATTCTGCGTTGATGACGCCGCGCTCTATTTCTCGTTTGAAGAAAAATGCCGCGACCTTAACTTATCAAAAGAACAAAAAGCTGAACTGGTGCTTAATGCGCTGGTGGCAGTTCGTTATCTCAAACCGCAAATGCCGAAAAGCTGGCATTTTGTTTCTCATGGTGAAATGTGGTCGCCAGTCCCGGGTGATGCAGCCTGTGTCTGGTTAAGCGATACCAATGAACAAGTCAGCCTGCTGGTTGTTGAATCTGGCGAAAATGCCGCGCTGTGTCTCCTTGCGCAGCCTTGTGTGGTCATCGCCGGTCGCGCCATGCAACTGGGTGACGCCATCAAAATTATGAATGACAGGCTGAAACCTCATATGAGTTATGACAGCTTCAGCCTTGAACAGGCCGTTTAACCTTTCAGTTTCAATGCAGTCTTCGGTACACAACTACAGCAAAGAATTGTCCCGTCGTCGCTCATAGCTGATTTTTTCAGCGGGGTGACTTCGCCTTCCAGAAGCTGAACCCGACAACTTCCACATATGCCCGCGCGACAAGAATAGGGGATCCGAATCCCTTGATTTTCTAATTGTTCCAACAATACCTGTTGATTATTACCGCGAAATGCCAACCCTTGCCAGTCGATATCTACATTTGCATCCATTTGCTGCGTTGTCGGGAGAGTATCATCTGCGGCTGCCGCGCCGTAGATTTTCGCCGGTGCAGTTGCAAGAATTTCCACTGCATCACCAACACGAATAACGCCACTATTGCGGGCAATTAAATTCTGACCAAAATCGACATCGCCATTATCCAGGGCAGTGCGGAATGATTGCAGCGTTTTTAACGGTTCGCCTGCCGGATGTTTTTGCCCTTTTTCTGGGCTGACGGTGGTGAAAATACAGCGGCTACAAGGTTTAACCACATCAAACACCACATCGCCAATGCGAATCACTTTCCAGGTATCCTCTTCCCAGGCCGCCGCGCCGGAAACCACCAGATTGGGGCGGAACTGCTCCATTTTTACACTGGCCGGACAGCGTTGCTGCACATCACGCAGTGAGGCTTCATTAGCGAGCAGATACGGATAGCCATCAGCAAACGACAAGGGTACAGTGTTATGGCGTTTTACGCGTCGCGTCATTTGCGGCCCTACCCAGCGCAATTGCACTTCACGGGAGAAAAATCCGCTTAACCATTTGTTGACCTCATCTGGCGCAATGCGCGCAGTAAAATGGTTACCCCACACTTCGGTTGGTGCGTCCTGCATAGCGAAATCAGCAAAACGGATGTATGCGCTGCTGCCATCTGGCGCGGTGAGATGTAAGCCGTCATGCACGGGCGAAGGGGTAAACCGCACCATCTGTGGAAACTGGCGGGCTGTAATAAACTTCCCGTCAGGTTCTGTGACCATAAAGATGCGATCGAAGGCCAGACCGCTGACATCAGCCAGAGCATGTGTCAGACCGATGCCGCGCATCGATTTAACAGGATGAATAAAAAGCCGGGTTAATGTCGTCACGGTGCGGTCCTCAAATGAAAATAAGCCCTCAACTTTATGACATGACGCGCTTATTAGCTATAATGCGCAACAATTTTCTTAGTGCCTATCCCATTAGGCTATTTTATTTGTCAGTTTAGCCCTGGGCAGTGCGCGAAATCCTCACGTACTTGTGTACGCGCCGGTTTCTCCGCGCTGTCCATGTCCAAACTGACTGCAACAATTACGCCTACTGCGGTAGGCCTTAGAGTAAAAGTGACGATATGAATTCTCTGTTTGCCAGTACGGCCCGTGGGCTGGAAGAGCTGTTAAAAACTGAACTCGAAAACCTGGGGGCCGTTGAATGCCAGGTGGTTCAGGGTGGGGTCCATTTCAAGGGCGACACGCGGCTTGTTTACCAGAGCCTGATGTGGAGTCGCCTGGCCTCGCGTATTATGTTGCCGCTGGGCGAGTGCAAGGTTTACAGCGACTTAGACCTTTATTTCGGCGTTCAGGCGATCAACTGGACAGAGATGTTTAATCCTGGAGCGACCTTTGCTGTCCACTTCAGCGGTCTGAATGACACCATCCGCAACAGCCAGTACGGCGCGATGAAAGTCAAAGATGCGATCGTTGATGCCTTCACCCGCAAAAATCTGCCGCGTCCGAATGTCGATCGCGATGCGCCGGATATCCGCGTGAACGTCTGGCTACATAAAGAAACCGCCAGCATCGCTCTCGATTTAAGTGGTGATGGTTTGCATCTGCGTGGCTATCGTGATCGTGCTGGTATTGCGCCGATCAAAGAAACCCTGGCGGCGGCAATTGTGATGCGTTCCGGTTGGCAGCCAGGAACGCCGCTGCTTGATCCGATGTGTGGTTCCGGTACGTTGCTGATTGAAGCGGCGATGCTGGCGACCGATCGCGCGCCAGGCTTGCACCGGGGACGCTGGGGATTTAGCGGCTGGGCGCAACATGATGAAGCTATCTGGCAGGAAGTGAAAGCGGAAGCGCAAACCCGCGCCCGTAAAGGTCTGGCAGAGTACAGCTCTCATTTCTACGGTTCCGACAGCGATGCGCGGGTGATTCAACGTGCGCGCACTAACGCCCGTCTCGCGGGGATTGGCGAACTGATCACTTTTGAGGTGAAAGATGTTGCGCAACTGACCAATCCGCTGCCGAAAGGGCCTTACGGTACTGTGTTGAGCAACCCGCCTTACGGCGAACGTCTGGACAGCGAACCGGCGCTGATTGCGTTGCATAGTCTGCTGGGGCGAATTATGAAAAACCAGTTCGGCGGCTGGAATCTCTCTTTATTCAGTGCCTCGCCGGATCTGTTAAGTTGCCTGCAGCTGCGTGCAGACAAACAGTACAAGGCGAAAAACGGCCCGCTGGACTGCGTACAGAAAAATTACCACGTTGCCGAAAGCACACCAGATAGCAAACCGGCAATGGTAGCGGAAGACTACGCCAACCGCTTGCGCAAGAACCTCAAAAAATTTGAGAAGTGGGCACGCCAGGAAGGCATTGAATGCTACCGTCTGTATGACGCCGATCTGCCGGAATATAACGTTGCCGTTGACCGTTATGCCGACTGGGTGGTGGTGCAGGAGTATGCGCCGCCAAAAACTATTGATGCGCACAAAGCGCGTCAACGTCTGTTCGATATTATCGCTGCAACCATTTCTGTATTGGGGATTGCGCCAAACAAACTGGTGCTGAAAACCCGTGAACGCCAGAAGGGCAAAAATCAGTACCAGAAACTGGGCGAGAAGGGCGAGTTTCTCGAAGTCACCGAATATAACGCTCACCTGTGGGTGAACCTGACGGATTATCTTGATACCGGTTTGTTCCTCGATCACCGTATCGCTCGTCGTATGCTTGGTCAGATGAGCAAAGGCAAAGATTTCCTCAACCTGTTCTCCTATACCGGTAGCGCCACCGTGCACGCGGGGTTAGGCGGCGCGCGCAGCACCACTACGGTGGATATGTCGCGTACTTATCTGGAGTGGGCAGAACGCAACCTGCGTCTGAATGGCTTAACTGGCCGAGCGCATCGCCTGATTCAGGCCGATTGCCTGGCGTGGCTGCGTGAGGCAAATGAACAGTTCGATCTGATATTTATCGATCCACCAACCTTCTCTAACTCGAAACGAATGGAAGATGCGTTTGATGTTCAGCGCGATCATCTGGCGCTGATGAAAGATTTGAAACGTCTGCTGCGTGCAGGTGGGACGATCATGTTCTCGAACAACAAACGTGGCTTCCGTATGGATCTCGACGGCCTGGCAAAACTGGGACTGAAAGCACAAGAAATTACGCAAAAAACGCTCTCCCAGGATTTTGCCCGTAACCGCCAGATCCACAACTGCTGGCTGATTACCGCAGCCTGAAAGGAATAGTAATGTCATTAATCAGTATGCATGGCGCATGGCTGTCGTTCAGCGACGCGCCGCTTCTCGATAACGCAGAACTGCATATCGAAGATAACGAACGTGTTTGTCTGGTAGGCCGTAATGGCGCGGGCAAATCGACGTTAATGAAGATCCTCAACCGTGAACAGGGACTGGATGACGGACGCATTATTTACGAGCAGGATTTGATCGTTGCTCGTCTGCAACAAGATCCTCCGCGTAACGTTGAAGGCAGCGTTTATGATTTCGTTGCCGAAGGCATTGAGGAACAAGCGGAATACCTGAAACGCTATCATGATATTTCGCGCCTGGTGATGAACGATCCGAGCGAGAAGAATCTCAATGAACTGGCGAAAGTGCAGGAACTGCTGGATCACCATAACCTGTGGCAGTTGGAAAACCGCATCAACGAAGTACTGGCGCAGCTTGGGTTAGATCCTAATGTTGCGCTGTCGTCGCTTTCCGGCGGCTGGTTGCGTAAAGCGGCATTAGGACGTGCGCTGGTGAGTAACCCGCGCGTGTTGCTGCTCGATGAACCGACTAACCACCTGGATATCGAAACCATCGACTGGCTGGAAGGCTTCCTCAAAACCTTCAATGGGACGATTATTTTTATCTCCCATGACCGCTCATTTATTCGCAATATGGCGACGCGCATTGTCGATCTTGATCGCGGCAAACTGGTGACCTATCCGGGGAATTACGACCAGTATCTGCTGGAAAAAGAAGAAGCCCTGCGCGTGGAAGAGCTGCAAAATGCCGAGTTTGATCGCAAACTGGCACAGGAAGAAGTGTGGATCCGCCAGGGGATCAAAGCCCGTCGTACCCGTAATGAAGGCCGCGTGCGTGCGCTGAAAGCGATGCGTCGCGAACGCGGTGAACGTCGTGAGGTAATGGGTACTGCAAAGATGCAGGTGGAAGAGGCCAGTCGCTCCGGTAAGATCGTCTTTGAAATGGAAGATGTTTGCTATCAGGTTGATGGTAAGCAACTGGTGAAAGACTTTTCGGCCCAGGTTCTACGTGGCGACAAAATTGCCCTGATTGGTCCGAATGGGTGCGGCAAAACCACGCTGCTGAAACTGATGCTCGGTCAGCTTCAAGCGGACAGCGGGCGTATTCACGTTGGCACCAAACTGGAAGTGGCTTATTTCGATCAGCACCGCGCGGAACTGGATCCCGATAAAACGGTGATGGATAACCTTGCCGAAGGTAAGCAAGAAGTGATGGTTAACGGCAAGCCGCGCCATGTGCTGGGTTATTTGCAGGACTTCCTGTTCCATCCGAAACGGGCGATGACGCCGGTGCGCGCGCTCTCTGGCGGGGAACGTAATCGTCTGCTTTTGGCGCGTCTGTTCCTGAAACCCAGTAACTTACTGATCCTCGACGAACCCACCAACGATCTCGATGTTGAAACGCTGGAACTGCTTGAAGAGCTTATCGACAGCTACCAGGGTACGGTATTGCTGGTTAGCCACGATCGTCAGTTTGTCGATAACACCGTAACAGAGTGCTGGATCTTCGAAGGTGGCGGCAAAATTGGCCGTTATGTCGGCGGTTATCACGACGCGCGCGGACAGCAAGAACAGTATGTGGCGTTAAAACAGCCTGCGGTGAAAAAAAACGAAGAAGTGGCTGCGCCGAAAGCAGAAACTGTAAAACGCAGCAGTAGCAAACTAAGCTATAAATTGCAGCGCGAATTAGAACAGCTACCGCAACTGCTTGAAGATTTGGAAGCAAAACTGGAAGCCTTACAGGCGCAGGTGGCAGATGCCTCTTTCTTCAGCCAGCCCCATGAGCATACGCAAAAAGTGCTCGCTGATCTGACTGCCGCTGAACAGGAACTGGAGCAGGCTTTTGAACGTTGGGAGTATCTTGAAGCGTTGAAAAATGGTGGCTGATCGCTAATCAGTTAAGTGAAAAAAGAGACTGCTGACAACGGCCAAATTGCCTGATGCGCTACGCTTATCTGGCCTGGGTGGAAACGTCAATTTATTGCGTTTCCACGAGCTCCCTGTCCGGACAATGCGGTAGTGCTGCATCCGGCATTAAAAAGCGAGTGCTATGTCAGCATTCTGTAGAATAGCGCATCATTAAGGAGTACCAATGTGCGAACATCATCATGCCGCGAAGCACATCCTGTGCTCGCAGTGTGACATGCTGGTGGTTTTACCCCACCTTGAGCATGGTCAGAAGGCGGCATGTCCTCGGTGTGGCACAACGTTAACTGTTGCGTGGGATGCCCCTCGACAGCGTCCTACCGCTTATGCGTTGGCTGCACTGTTCATGCTGCTGCTGTCCAACCTGTTCCCTTTTGTGAATATGAACGTTGCGGGGGTAACCAGTGAGATTACGTTGCTGGAAATCCCGGGCGTTTTGTTTTCCGAGGACTATGCCAGTCTCGGCACTTTTTTCCTGTTGTTTGTGCAACTGGTTCCCGCGTTTTGCCTGATTACCATTTTACTGTTGGTTAATCGCGCGGAAATACCTGTTCGATTGAAAGAACAACTGGGACGGGTGCTTTTTCAGCTCAAAACCTGGGGAATGGCGGAGATTTTCCTTGCCGGTGTGTTGGTCAGTTTTGTCAAACTGATGGCTTACGGCAGCATTGGCGTGGGCAGTAGTTTTATTCCCTGGTGTTTGTTTTGTGTGCTGCAATTACGCGCCTTTCAGTGCGTTGATCGCCGCTGGTTATGGGATGACATTGCCCCGATGCCAGAGCTTCGTCAGACGCTGAAACCCGGCATTACGGGAATACGTCAGGGACTGCGCTCTTGCTCATGCTGTACGGCAATTCTTCCTGCCGATGATCCAGTGTGTCCGCGCTGTGGCACCAAAGGATATGTTCGACGCAAAAACAGCCTGCAATGGACGTTGGCACTGCTTTTTACGTCGATCATGTTATATCTCCCGGCGAACATCTTACCCATTATGGTGACCGATTTTTTAGGTTCTAAGATGCCGTCCACTATTCTCGCTGGGGTCATCTTATTATGGAGCGAAGGCTCTTATCCGGTTGCCGCAGTCATCTTTTTAGCCAGTATTATGGTGCCGACTTTAAAGATGATCGCTATAGCCTGGCTGTGCTGGGATGCGAAAGGGCACGGCAAGCGTGATAGTGAAAGAATGCATTTGATTTACGAAGTTGTTGAGTTTGTAGGCCGCTGGTCAATGATTGACGTTTTCGTGATTGCGGTGCTCTCGGCGCTGGTGCGTATGGGAGGCTTAATGAGTATTTATCCGGCAATGGGTGCATTAATGTTTGCTTTAGTCGTCATAATGACAATGTTTTCTGCGATGACGTTTGATCCGCGTTTGTCGTGGGATCGTCAACCTGAACCAGAGCATGAGGAGTCCTGACAGTATGGAATCTAATAGTGGGGAAGCCAAAATCCAGAAAGTGAAGAACTGGTCCCCTGTGTGGATATTTCCCATCGTTACGGCACTCATCGGGGCCTGGGTACTTTTTTATCATTACAGTCATCAAGGGCCGGAAGTTACCCTGATCACTGCTAATGCGGAAGGAATAGAAGGCGGCAAAACTACCATTAAAAGCCGTAGCGTAGACGTCGGTGTGGTCGAAAGTGCCACGCTGGCTGATGATTTAACGCATGTTGAAATCAAAGCGCGTCTCAACGCCGGAATGGAAAAACTGCTGCACAAAGACACCGTCTTTTGGGTAGTGAAACCACAAATTGGTCGTGAAGGCATTAGTGGTCTTGGTACGTTGCTTTCCGGGGTGTATATCGAGTTGCAACCGGGGGCTGCAGGCAGCAAGCAAACAAAATATGATTTGCTTGATTCTCCACCATTGGCCCCACCAGATGCCAAAGGGATCCGTGTCATTCTTGACAGCAACAAAGCTGGGCAGCTCACGGCGGGAGATCCCGTGCTGTTTCGTGGCTATCGCGTAGGGTCGGTTGAAACCAGCACCTTCGATACCCAGAAGCGTAATATCAGTTATCAACTGTTTATCAACGCGCCTTATGACCGCCTGGTAACAAGCAACGTTCGCTTCTGGAAAGATAGCGGCATAGCGGTGGATCTGACCTCGGCGGGGATGCGCGTAGAGATGGGGTCATTGACGACGTTGCTAAGCGGTGGTGTCAGCTTTGACGTGCCTGAAGGGCTGGACTTGGGACAGCCGGTTGCGCCAAAAACGTCATTCGTTTTGTATGATGATCAGAAGAGCATCCAGGATTCACTGTACACAGATCACATTGATTACCTGATGTTCTTTAAAGATTCGGTACGCGGTCTGCAACCAGGCGCGCCCGTGGAGTTCCGCGGTATTCGTCTCGGTACGGTAAGCAAAGTGCCATTCTTTGCGCCGAATATGCGTCAGGTCTTTAACGATGATTATCGTATTCCAGTCATGGTGCGGATTGAACCAGAACGACTGAAAATGCAGTTAGGTGAGAATGCTGATGTGGTAGAACACCTGGCCGAATTGCTGAAGCGCGGTTTACGCGGTTCACTGAAAACCGGGAATCTGGTCACGGGGGCGCTGTACGTTGATCTCGACTTCTATCCAAATGCTCCGGCAATTACCGGTGTGCGTGAATTTAATGGCTACCAGATAATCCCTACCGTTAGCGGTGGCCTGGCGCAAATCCAGCAACGCCTGATGGAAGCGTTGGATAAGATTAACAAACTGCCGTTGAACCCGATGATTGAACAGGCGACCAGTACGCTGTCGGAAAGTCAGCGCACGATGAAAAATCTGCAGACTACGCTGGATAGTATGAACAAGATCCTTGCCAGCCAGTCGATGCAACAGTTGCCGACGGATATGCAGTCGACACTGCGCGAATTGAACCGCAGCATGCAGGGCTTCCAGCCGGGTTCCGCAGCATATAACAAGATGGTGGCGGATATGCAGCGTCTTGATCAGGTATTGCGTGAACTGCAACCGGTTCTGAAAACGCTCAACGAGAAGAGCAACGCGCTGGTATTTGAAGCGAAGGATAAAAAAGATCCAGAGCCGAAGAGGGCGAAACAATGAAAAAGTGGCTAGTGACGATAGCGGCACTGTGGCTGGCCGGATGCAGCTCCGGTGAAATTAACAAAAACTATTACCAATTGCCTGTGGTGCAGAGCGGTACGCAAAGCACCTCCAGCCAGGGTAACCGCCTGCTATGGGTCGAGCAGGTTTCCGTACCTGATTATCTGGCAGGGAATGGCGTGGTATACCAGACCAGTGATGTGAAGTATGTGATTGCCAATAACAATCTGTGGGCCAGCCCGCTGGATCAACAGTTGCGCAATACTCTGGTCGCTAACCTCAGTGCGCAACTGCCCGGTTGGGTCGTAGCTTCCCAGCCTTTGGGAAGCACCCAGGACACGCTTAATGTGACTGTGACGGAGTTTAATGGCCGTTACGATGGTAAGGTGATTGTGAGTGGCGAGTGGCTACTAAACCATCAGGGACAACTGATAAAACGTCCGTTCCGCGTGGAAGGAGTGCAGAATCAGGATGGCTACGATGAAATGGTCAAAGTGCTGGCCAGTGTCTGGAGTCAGGAAGCCGCTACTATTGCGCAAGAGATAAAGCGTTTACCTTAATTATAAAAATTTGTAAATATAACCGTCTCCGGTATGTAGCCTGAGGCGGTTTTTTTGTTTATAAGCCATGGGAAAACTTGTTCCGCTTCACATTTTTTGTACAACCGACATGCCCGTGTAGCTCACAAATATGGCAGTGGCGTGAATTTTGCGCATTGACGGCAGTTATGATTCGCGGTATTGCTTAACTGTGATTGCACATTTAGTAATCACTGTTTTCTTTTCCACCAGAAACCAGTATGAGGGAAACGAGGCATGAAGAGACAAAAACGAGATCGCCTGGAACGGGCACATCAACGTGGTTATCAGGCCGGCATCGCCGGACGCTCAAAAGAAATGTGTCCCTATCAGACGCTGAATCAAAGGTCACAATGGCTGGGAGGCTGGCGAGAAGCCATGGCGGACAGGGTAGTAATGGCCTGATTCTGTCTCTTTAAAAAGAAACCTCCGCATTGCGGAGGTTTCGCCTTTTTATACTCTGTCTGATTAAAATCAGAATGCAGACGTATCCTGGAACAGGCCTACTTTCAGGTCGTTGGCGGTATAGATCAAACGACCATCAACCAGCACTTCGCCATCCGCCAGGCCCATAATCAGACGACGGTTAACAATGCGTTTAAAGTGAATACGATAGGTCACTTTTTTCGCCGTCGGCAGCACCTGGCCTGTGAATTTCACTTCGCCAACGCCCAGGGCGCGGCCTTTACCTTCGCCGCCCAGCCAGCCGAGGTAGAACCCTACCAGCTGCCACATGGCGTCCAGGCCCAGGCAGCCCGGCATTACCGGATCGCCGATGAAGTGGCAACCGAAGAACCACAGATCCGGATTAATATCCAGCTCTGCTTCTACATACCCTTTGTCGAAGTTACCACCCGTTTCAGTCATTTTGACCACACGGTCCATCATCAGCATGTTCGGTGCTGGCAATTGTGGGCCTTTAGCACCAAACAGTTCACCGCGACCAGAGGCAAGAAGGTCTTCTTTTGTATAGGATTCGCGTTTATCTACCATGTTCTCTGTAAGCCTTATTTTATTGAAGCACGCAGGATAGCTAACACGTGTACGCTGAACAAGTCCGATCAGTTCGGAATAAACCAGTTCAGCCAACGTAGTGGCCACGGAAAACGGTGACGCCCTTCCTGTTGCGATGCTTGCGCGATACGTTCCTGGATAGTTTGCATCAGCGTCGTCTGGCCTTCGCCGTCCCACACCAGATTTAATAATAACGGGAGTGCATCAGTCACATCGTCCACTGCCCAGATAGTGAATTTGCCTTCCTCTACCGCCTTCACCAGTTCACTGTGAAGACTTAAATGGCGAACGTTAGCGCTGGGGATAATCACACCTTGTTTCCCACTTAACTCACGCTGCTGGCAGATAGCAAAGAAGCCTTCGATTTTCTCATTCAGACCGCCCACAGGCTGGGCGCGACCGAACTGATCCACTGAACCTGTAATGGCGATACTCTGATTCACCGGGACATCAGCGAGGGCGCTGATCAGAGCGCAGAGTTCGGCCATTGATGCGCTGTCACCATCTACTTCACTGTAAGATTGCTCAAAGGTCAGTGACGCCGAGAAAGGGATCTGTTGCTCAAGCTGAAGTTCCGACATCAAAAACGCCTGCATGATCATCATCCCTTTAGCGTGAATGTTGCCACCAAGTTCCGCTTTTCGTTCGATGTCGGTAAATTCACCATCTCCAATATGTACGACACAGCTAATGCGCGAAGGCTCGCCAAATGCGCGTGGATGGCCTGGAAACTCGATCACCGAAAGGGCGTTTATCTGACCGACGCGTTCACCTTCGGTTTCAATCAGGATCTGCTCCTGAAGGATTTCATCCTGCATGCGCTCGGCGAGGAAACCTTCGCGCCATTCCCGCTGCTGTAGCATTAAGTTTAGCTGCTCGCCGGAGAAGGTATCACCTTCGCACAATGAAGCGACCTCTTTACACTGGCGGAGGATCCACTGCGGACTAAGTGGCAGCGTTTCTTGCTCACCGGTATAACGTACTGCCTCGCGGATAAGTACCGGCCATGCGTCGGCATCTGGCGCTGGCAAGTGGTTATGTCTGGCGATAAAAGTCACCCAGCGACACCACTGGCTTACGGATTCGGCATCGACTATCTGCAGAGTATCCTCAAATTCGCTATAGATAGCTTGTTCAGACAGTTCTGGCTCCATCTCCTGGAAATCGGCCAATGAATCACGTTCGCCTACCAGAATGACTTTCAGCTTCAATGGCATCGAAGGTACAGAGACGGGGAGAGGGCGCGACTCATCAAATGCTACCCAATCGAAGCGCTCGCGGTTGACGATGTTCTTCAGACGCATCCACAGCAGTGGCTGGGCTAGCAGTGTACGCAAGGAGATAATCAAAATGCCGCCATTGGCCTGATGTACCAGTCCTGGCTGCAAGGTAATGTCGCCATTAAACTGGCGCAGACAGCCAAAAAGCTGTTCGGCTTCAGCCCAGTCAGCAGTAACAACCTGGGTTAAGGTTGCAAAATTATCGTCAGCGCTAACTGCGTTCCGTAAGCGTATGGTGTGGCCGGAAATCTCATAGTGAGCGCCCATCAGTTGGCCTGCATCGCTTTGTAGCGCGCGTGCAGCATCGGCTATAAGATTCAGATAATCGGATTCTTCCGGCGCTTTCGCCAGTATAAAAGAGGATGATGCCCGCGCGTGCAGCAACTGCTCAAGCGCAAATTGCAGTCGCGGTTGAGTGTCACTGAATAAAGGATCGTTTTCGTCAATCAAATGTGGCTGTGCGAATACTTCCTGATAGCTTTCGGTATCAGGAATCAGGTCACGCCATGCAAGTTTCGTAATGGTCAAAGTCGATGTTTTTTAGTCTGTTGTCAAAGGCGCGATTATACCGTAACCGGCACTGCAGCACACGTAGAAAGCACCGACAAAAGTCCCGGCATGCGCGTTAAAGCTCACAGGACAGAGATTCTTTTCATCACGCAGGTAAAAAGCTGATATTCTGTAAAGAGTTACACGGTAACATTGAGATCGCTATGAAATATCAACAACTTGAAAATCTTGAAAGTGGTTGGAAATGGAAATATCTGGTGAAGAAGCACCGTGAAGGTGAGTTGATCACCCGTTACATAGAGGCCAGTGCCGCCCAGGAAGCCGTCGATGTGTTGCTATCGCTGGAGAACGAACCTGTACTCGTAAATGGCTGGATTGAAAAACACATGAATCCAGAGCTGCTTAATCGCATGAAACAGACGATTCGGGCCAGACGAAAACGGCACTTTAATGCGGAGCATCAGCATACGCGCAAGAAATCTATCGATCTGGAATTTATTGTCTGGCAAAGGTTAGCAGGGCTTGCACAACGTCGTGGTAAAACGCTATCCGAAACGATTGTCCAGCTGATTGAAGATGCGGAAAACAAAGAGAAGTATGCGAATAAAATGTCTTCTTTGAAGCAGGATTTGCAGGCATTACTTGGTAAGGAATAACTGGCGAAGGTCATTCACTTTACTACAGATGAAAAAAAACCCCGCAGTAGCGGGGTTTTTTATTAGACGAGAACTTAAGCCTGCGGCTGAGTTACAACGTCTTTGATGCCTTTAACTTCGATCTCTACGCGACGATCCGGAGCCAGGCAGTCGATCAGTGCAGCACGCTGTTTCACGTTGTCACAGGTGTTGCCAGTAACCGGGTTGGATTCGCCCATACCACGTGCGGAGATCTTGTCAGACGGGATACCTTTGGAGATCAGGTAATCAACGACGGACTGAGCACGACGCTCGGACAGACCCTGGTTGTAAGCGTCAGAACCGATGCGGTCAGTGTAACCCAGAACAACTACGGAACCGTCTTTCGGATCCAGGTTGCTCAGCTGGCTGTACAGCTGATCCAGAGCAGCCTGACCTTCCGGTTTCAGGGTTGCTTTGTTGAAGTTGAACAGAACGTCAGACTTCAGAGTGAAGTGCTTGGTCTGTACTTCCGGTGCCGGAGCTGGAGCCGGAGCAACTACTGGAGCTGCTTCGCCCTGACCGAAACGGTAGGAAACACCCAGGCTCAGCAGACCGTTGTCTGGACGAGTACCGATGGTGTTAGCGTCACCGATGTTGTTGGTCCACTGGTATTCCAGACGAGTAGCGATTTCTGGGGTGATCGCGTACTCAACACCGCCTGCGAATACCGGAGAAACGCCGGTGTCGTGGTCTTTAAAGGATGGGCCACCAGGTACGTTAGCCTTGGTGTCTGCGCGCCATACCATACCACCCAGACGAGTGTAGATGTCCAGATCGTCAGTGATTGGGTAACCCAGTTTAGCGGTCAGCTGAACGCCCTGAGCTTTGTATGCGCCGTTGATGTTGTCGCCTTTGTACGGCATACGACCTAACCAGTCGTAACCCATTTCAAAGCCAACATACGGGTTAACCTGGTAACCACCAAAAGCACCTGCACCCAGTTGGTTTTCGTGGGTCGGACCATTGTTAGGAATGAAACCAGTGTCATGATACTGGGACCAGCCCAGTTTAGCACCGGTGTACCAGGTGTTATCTTTCGGAGCGGCCTGCGCTACGGTAGCGAAACCAGCCAGTGCCACTGCAATCGCGATAGCTGTCTTTTTCATTTTTTGCGCCTCGTTATCATCCAAAATACGCCATGAATATCTCCAACGAGATAACACGGTTAAATCCTTCACCGGGGGATCTGCTCAATTGTAACTCTGCCGATAAATTCGGCTTATGCCGAGCACCCCTGGCGATGTAAAGTCTACAACGTAGTTGAAAACTTACAAGTGTGAACTCCGTCAGGCATATGAAAAAAAAGACTTGTATAAGGTACGTTTAACCTTTTTTGTTAACGATACTTTACAGGATAAAATCGCGGAAACCGCTTCAGACAAGCCTCCACAAGTAAAATTAGTGACGAGCGAAAGCGTCTACGGGTTAACAAAAAAAGTTCCAGGATTAATCCTAAATTTACTTAATGATACAAATTTGAGTGAATTTTTAGCCCAGAAAGTTGTCTCGTGGCGTGAGAGGGGGTGCTTACTGGACGCATAATGAACCCCATTGCGTTACCTTCATTGGCGGCATCGACAAGATCAGCATGTTCTTCTTCTGTCAGATCGTCTGCCAACCAACCGATCACTACGCTGTAATTTCCCGTACGCAAAGCACGAACCATTGATTCCACGGTGTGACAAGGGGAAAGCTGGCTTATCTGCATCACCTTAGTTAAGGGTAGCCCCGCTGCCTGAACCCATTCACGACTTAGTTTTTGTTGCGGCGTTAACCAAAGTTGCCAGCGCGATTGTTGGCCTAGCTGCTGCAATAATGGCAAAAGTAGGAGTTGCGTCATCATGGGCTGATCTTCGCGATAGACAACTTCACTAATTAGCCCGGCTGTAGTGTTTTCCGTAGAGACACGCGCAATTTTGCTTGCTGTGGAGGAGAACATCGAAGAACGATTTGCGTAGCCTGAAGTGTACATAATCAATCCAGCCCTGTGAGTTACTGTATGAATATACAGTACATCCAGTGACAACAAAGATCAACACAAATTTCGGAAAGAGCCTCGCAATTTTTGTCGTTAGTGACCTGAAAACTTAAATTAATCTTGCCCCTTGAGAATAAGTTGCCTATTTTCGTATTTAACGGATCCGTTAATGTGAATCATTCTTTTATATTATGATTTTAAAAGGAATTTTATGAAAAGCCTCTCCTATAAGCGGATCTATAAGTCACAAGAATACCTGTCGACGTTAGGCACTATTGAATATCGATCATTGTTTGGCAGTTACAGTCTGACCGTTGACGATACAGTGTTTGCGATGGTTTCTGATGGTGAGTTGTATCTTCGGGCTTGTGAGCAAAGCGCACAGTACTGTGTAAAACATCCGCCAGTCTGGCTGACATATAGAAAGTGTGGTCGCCCCGTTACTCTCAATTACTACCGGGTTGATGAAAGCTTATGGCGGAATCAACAGAAGTTGGTGCAGTTGTCGAAATATTCGCTGGACGCTGCGCTTAAAGAGAAAAGTACGCGCGGCATCCAGCAACGGCTGAAAGATTTGCCCAATATGTCTTATCACCTGGAAGCGATTCTCGGGGAAGTGGGGATTAAGGATGTTCGGGCGCTACGTATACTTGGGGCGAAAATGTGCTGGTTGCGACTACGGCAGCATAACAGTCTGGTGACAGAAAAGATTCTGTTCATGCTTGAAGGCGCAATTATCGGTATTCATGAAGCTGCGCTCCCGGTGGCACGCCGCCAGGAGCTTGCAGAATGGGCAGATTCTATTACACCGAAACAGGAGTTTCCTGAGGAACTTGAGTAATCCGACGTTGCAGACGGCCAATTTCTGGCAGTAATGCAATCAGTAACCCGATTTGCTGTACGACCAGAGGTTCTTTGCTGTCTGCCCGCGGCTCAAGTTGTTGCATCCGCTGTTTCAGGCCAGCTAATGCCTGATTGACGCGTTCTTCATCGGCAGGTTGATGATGTAGCGCGTCATCAACATAGCAAACTGCGTCATCAAGAAACGCCAGAATTTCAGGGTTGGTTAACTGCTCGCGGTGCGCGCCGAGGGCAGAAATATAGCTGGTAAACGTATGATTAAGGCACAGTAAACGGAATGCGTCATCGCGAATTTGCGGTGTGACGTTCGGTTCACTGGACATATTTGACACCACCGACGCCAGTTCAGCATCACGGTTGTGTGCATCGCGACGGGCAATACGATACGCCAGACGATTATCACGCCCCTGATGATATTGCTCAAGAATGGCATCGAGATAACGGCAGTTAGCATCCGTCGCGCGTTCAAGCATTCGCGGCAAATTACGAAACCGCCAGTCGGGCCAGATGTAGCTCACCGCCGCCCATGCTATTGCACACCCGATCAGCGTATCGATTACGCGAGGCAGTGCGACTTCAAAACCTTCACCCAGCAGGTTGAAGCACAGTAGCACCAGAAGCGTAATGAACATTGTTGCATGGGCGTATTGCACGTTACGGAAGGCAAAAAAGAGCACGCCGGTAATCACCAGCAGCACCAGTTGCCCTTCCAGTGAAGGAACGAACCACAGCACAGGAATACCAATAGCAATACCTACTAACGTACCAATAATCCTTAACTTCAGACGGTGGCGCGTGGCGTTATAGTTTGGCTGGCAGACAAACAGACTTGTCAGCAAGATCCAGTACCCGTGATGCATTCCGGTAATCTGAATGATGGCGTAACCGAAGCACAACACCAGCGACATTCTTACCGCATGACGGAAGAGGGCGGATTCTGGCGTTAAGTGACGGCTAAGACGCAGCCAGATATCGCTAAACCCGCGAGGGCTGTCGTCGGCGAGCTCATTTTCGTCTGCATTGTGGGGCAGCGCCTGGGCTTGTTCTGATTCAATAGTCGCCAGTTGGGCATCAATGGCACGTAAATTGTTCAGCAGGAATCCCAGTATTTTTAGCAGATCGGCGGGCGCACCGTTGTCGCGCATCCGCTCAAGTGCGGCGTCAATATGCGTAAAAGCGCGTTCAAAATGTGGATCGTGCTGATAAGGCTGGCGCAGCAAAATACAGCGTGACAATTGTTGGCAAGCTTGTCCCTGCATCGACATCAGGCGCTGGAAGCGGAACAGCACGTCGCTGTGGCGAAAATGTTCTCGCAGCGTTTGATACTGAATATGTGAAGAGCTCGCCCGCTCATGGATATCCTGCGCTACAAAATAGTAATGTAGTGTACGACGCGTTCCCCGCTGACCGCGGTCGCCGCGTAAGCGAGTCAGCAACGAGATTTTCGTCTGGTTCAGCGTCACCATGAGTTGCCCGTTGGCGAGCGCCAGATCATACAGCGGTGCCTGGCTTTCATCCTCAATATCAGGATCAAACATACGTGACTTGAGTTCCAGATACCGCGCCAGTTGTTCATAACAACGTGCCAGGTTGTCCTGCAACGGGCGGACAGGGAACAGTAAATGACCAATGAGCGTCAGGATGTTGTACCAAACCGCACCAGCAAGCAGATAGATAGGCTGCTGATACCAGTGCTCATACAGGGAGGTTCCCAGCATCGTGTAAATGGCAATCAGCAATGCACCGAAAGCGATGGTCGCATAGCGTTGACCCAGACCGCCGAGCAAAATGAAGCCGCTGGTGGAGAGCGTTAAACCAATGGCGAACAGCCAGGGCCACGGAAATAAAAGCTCTACTGAAGCCGAGGCAATAAAAAAACAGAACAGCGTAATAATGAGATTACGCAGACGTCCCGCCAGTCGGTCGTCGAGATCGGTCAGTGCTGCCGCTACCATTCCGAGAGTCAGCGGAATGGTAAGTTTTACATCACCCAGCCACCACGGAAACGCAGTAGTGCCGCAAAGTGCGATAAAAATGCGCGCGTAATACAGCCAGGTGCTGTTCCAGGTATAGCGTTTGAGCAAAGGACTTAGCATAAAGGCCATGATGTTGGATTATTGGAAACGGCGACGTGCATTGGCTTCACGCGCAGCCTGAGCTGTTTCTACCGATACGACGCGGCGTCCGACCGGCCACAGTGCAATAGCGGCAATTTTAAAGTTCGCAATGCCAACCGGAATACCAATGATGGAAATGCATTGCGCGATACCTGTTGCGATATGCATCAGACATAGCCACCAGCCGAAGAAAATCAGCCAGAAAATATTCAGCACAGTACCGCCAGTGTTAAGCAGCACATTTTTGCCTGCCGGGTTTAGTTCATCGACATGAATAGCTTCATTGCCATAAGGCAGCAGAGACAGTTTGGTTATCTCCCAGCAGGATCGAGTCAGCGGTAAGGTAAAAATCAGCACAATGCTGACCAGGGTCGCTAACAGCCAGCCAAGAGTGGTGACGAATCCGCCAAGCACAAAGTTCAGAATGTTCAAAACGGTACGCAT
This sequence comes from Escherichia sp. E1V33, assembly GCF_004211955.1. Lineage (GTDB taxonomy): Bacteria > Pseudomonadota > Gammaproteobacteria > Enterobacterales > Enterobacteriaceae > Escherichia. The sequence continues at coordinate 147,973 of NZ_RHJI01000005.1, read as the reverse complement.
AAAACCTCGCTTTACTGTGGTTTTCAGTAATGGGCGGCAATTGTAACGTTTTTTTGGGCTGGAGCACGTTTTCTCTGGCGGTTACACTGATAAGAAATGACATCGTGTGGATCTACAGAGACATGGAACTGAAAGCGACAACTCTTGGCAAACGTCTGGCACAGCACCCTTACGATCGGGCGGTGATCCTCAATGCCGGGATAAAAGTTTCCGGCGATCGCCACGAATACCTTATTCCTTTCAATCAATTACTGGCTATTCACTGCAAGCGTGGTTTGGTATGGGGTGAGCTGGAATTTGTGTTGCCTGATGAAAAAGTCGTGCGTCTGCATGGCACTGAATGGGCAGAGACGCAGCGTTTTCACCATCATCTTGATGCTCACTGGCGGCGCTGGAGCGAGGAAATGAGCGAAATTGCCGCTGGCGTATTACAGCAACAACTGGATCTTATTGCTGCCCGCACTGGAGAAAATAAATGGCTGACGCGGGAGCAAACCACTGGGGTACAGCAACAAATACGTCAGGCCTTGTCAGCGTTGCCATTACCGGTTAATCGCCTGGAGGAATTTGATAACTGTCGTGAGGCGTGGCGCAAATGTCAGGCCTGGCTGAAAGATATTGAAGGCAGTCGGTTGCAGCATAATCAGGCGTATACCGAAACCATGCTTAACGAATATGCGGATTTTTTCCGTCAGGTTGAGTCTTCACCGCTAAATCCGGCGCAGGCCCGGGCGGTGGTTAATGGTGAGCATTCCCTGTTAGTACTGGCTGGCGCAGGAAGCGGAAAAACGTCTGTGCTGGTGGCGCGAGCTGGCTGGTTATTGGCGCGCGGTGAAGCATCACCCGAGCAAATTTTATTGCTGGCGTTTGGCCGAAAAGCGGCGGAAGAGATGGACGAGCGGATCCGCGAACGGTTGCATACCGAAGAGATTACCGCGCGCACGTTTCATTCTCTGGCTCTGCATATTATTCAGCAAGGCAGCAAAAAAGTACCGACAGTCAGCAACCTGGAAAATGACACCGCAGCCCGCCATGAACTCTTTATTGCTGAGTGGCGCAAGCAGTGTAGTGAAAAGAAAGCACAGGCGAAGGGCTGGAGACAATGGTTGATGGAAGAACTGCAGTGGTCAGTGCCAGAAGGCAATTTCTGGGATGATGAAAAATTGCAGCGTCGTCTCGCATCTCGCCTCGATCGCTGGGTCAGTCTGATGCGGATGCACGGCGGCGCACAGGCTGAAATGATTGCCAATGCGCCTGAAGAGATTCGGGATCTTTTCAGTAAACGAATCAAATTGATGGCGCCGTTGCTGAAAGCCTGGAAAGGTGCGCTGAAAGCGGAAAATGCCGTCGATTTTTCAGGTCTTATTCATCAGGCGATTGCTCTCCTTGAGAAAGGGCGGTTTATCAGCCCGTGGAAACATATTCTGGTTGATGAATTCCAGGATATCTCCCCACAGCGCGCGGCCTTGCTGGCAGCATTGCGTAAACAAAACAGTCAGACAACGTTGTTTGCCGTTGGCGATGACTGGCAGGCCATTTACCGCTTCAGCGGCGCACAAATGTCGCTCACCACCGCCTTTCATGAAAACTTCGGTGAAGGCGATCGCTGTGATTTAGATACTACTTACCGTTTCAATAGCCGTATCGGAGAGGTAGCAAACCGTTTTATTCAGCAGAACCCTAACCAGTTGAAAAAACCGCTGAATAGCTTAACGAATGGCGACAAAAAGGCCGTTACCTTGTTGGACGAGAGTCAGCTCGACGCTTTACTGGACAAACTATCTGGTTATGTCAAACCCGAAGAGCGCATTCTGGTACTGGCGCGTTACCACCATTTGAAGCCCGTTAGCCTGGAGAAAGCCACGACGCGCTGGCCGAAGCTGCAAATCGACTTTATGACCATTCATGCCAGCAAAGGGCAACAGGCCGACTATGTCATCATCGTTGGTTTGCAGGAGGGGAGTGATGGCTTCCCGGCTGTGGCGCGTGAGTCAATTATGGAAGAGGCGCTACTGCCGCCGGTAGAGGACTACCCGGACGCCGAAGAACGGCGATTGATGTACGTTGCGCTCACTCGTGCACGGCATCGGGTATGGGTACTGTTCAGCAAAGAGAATCCTTCTTCCTTTGTGGACGACCTGAAAAAACTGGATGTACCGGTAGCAAGGAAACCGTAAGAAACAGGCGGCGAGTGCCGCCTGTGCGAATTTATTTCAGGCGTTCAGCGAGATAACGCTGGTAATCCGGGATCAGAATATCTACAGCATCGTTGAAATGTGGTGACTGGATGATGAAATCAGCCGTTGCCACGTTAGTGGCAACCGGAATGTTCCACACTGTCGCCAGACGCAGCAACGCTTTCACGTCGGGATCGTGTGGTACAGCATTCAGCGGGTCCCAGAAGAAAATCAGCACATCAATTTTCCCTTCTGAGATCAATGCGCCAACCTGCTGATCGCCTCCCATCGGGCCACTCAGCATCGCGTTGACGTTCATTCCGGTAGCGCGGGAAATTAAGTTACCCGTGGTGCCCGTTGCATAAAGTTCGTGCTGCTCCAGAAGCGGTTGATGCCGTTCCACCCAGTTCATGAGCATTTGCTTGCAGTGATCATGTGCCACCAGCGCAATATGTTTACGCGCCGCCATTGTGCGAGTCGTCAGTTCCATAATTTACATCCGTAGTTAACTTTCCTACAGACTACTGTAAGCACTTATCGCTGCAAGATAAAGACCAAAAAAGCCTGCGCACAGGCACAAAAATCTCAGGAAGAAGGTTGTTTTTCCGCCCATTGCAGAAAGTTATTACGCGTTTGCGGGTCAGCCAATTTAAACCAATACTTCAGCCGTTGTTCCGTGAGCACCTGTGACTGCGGAGGAATTGCATCCAGTTCCGAAACGCCGGAGAGCAGTGTACTGTCATCCGCCATCATAGTGGCAAATTGCGGTAGCGAAGCGCGTTTTGCGGATTTGTTATAGCGTTCGACTTCCAGCTCATAATCGATTGTTTTTCCGGTAGAGGTAATGGCGAGAATATCCAGCTTCACTGGTATCGGCGTCGCATCGCCATCTAACAATTCAAGGTTCGGCGCGGCGTCAAAATGGTTAGCTTCTCGTTCATTCTCCAGGCGAGGGAGGCGAAAATTCACCTGACTAATGAGCTGGGTATTAAAACTAACGACCAGCGGCGGGGAGATATAAAGTCGTTCTTCGTTACTGGCGAGATGGATTGTTTTTTCAACGCGAAACACTAACTGATGTGGTCCATTATCCAGTTCGATGCTGTCAGCACCGCGAAGCAGAGAACTGGAAACCTTTTTACCGTCGAGTATCAGGAGATCAACATCGCTGGACAGCCGCAGTGTGGTGGCAAAAACGGATACCGGCAAACACAGTGCAATCAAGGTGGTCATAATGCCGGTTTTCATAGGTAGCTCCTGTCCAAAGACCGCCCGACTAATAATGTATCAAAATTTTTCTTTAATCATACTTACTAACATATAGACATATTTTCCGCTTTTGCTCTCATACATTCGTAGTAGCTACATGGTTGGCGTGTCGGGATTGTCGTACACTTTGGTAAATAGTCTGGAGGAAATGATGAAAGAAACCGATATTGCAGGCATTTTAACGTCCACTCGCACCATTGCGCTGGTGGGAGCAAGTGACAAACCCGATCGTCCAAGTTATCGCGTAATGAAATATCTGCTCGATCAGGGCTATCACGTTATTCCAGTCTCGCCAAAGGTCGCCGGTAAAACGCTGTTAGGTCAGCAAGGTTACGGCACGCTGGCGGAGGTTCCGGAAAAAGTGGATATGGTTGATGTCTTCCGTAATTCAGAAGCCGCATGGGGTGTGGCACAGGAGGCGATCGCTATTGGTGCGAAAACTTTATGGATGCAGCTGGGTGTGATAAATGAACAGGCGGCAGTGCTGGCGCGTGACGCAGGGCTAAACGTGGTGATGGATCGCTGCCCGGCGATTGAGATCCCTCGTCTGGGTCTGGCTAAATAACAAATCCCCGGAAGGCAAAAACCTTCCGGGGATTTGTTCAGGGATTAGTTACGCAGACGCGGGGCCTGGAGCTGTTTGCGGATGGTCCGCGCCAGCTCATCCATGGATGGCTGCTCAGGATGTTCATCCTGCAATTCGCTACTTAGCTGGGCTTCAGCCAGGTAGGTATGAACCGGTAGGCCGTTGTCGTCCTCCATCACCACGTGATACCACGGAGCGGCGCGAAGCTCGTCATTCACCGCCAGCTCATCAGGCGACGGTTCAGAGAGCGAGTAAACCGGGTCGATATCCACGACCACTCCGAGATAACCTAACAGGGAATGGCGGACCTGCTGGCCGATACCGAATTTGCTGGCAATCATAGTCACCTCCCGGGAAATCTTTACCTTTGATATAAGGGTAAAATTCCACATTTCAAGTTACATGACGCGACAGGCAAACCCTTTCAGATATAGCCCTTCCGGGTAGGTAGCGATCACCGGGTGATCGGCGGCCTGACGGAACTGCTCTATAAATTGTATATCACGACCGGCATCAATTGCGGCATCCGCGATGATTTTCTGAAATAAATCGCTGGTCATCAGGCCAGAACATGAGAAAGTCAGGAGAACTCCGCCCTCATTCAACAACTGAATGGCCAGCATGTTGATGTCTTTATAGCCACGGCATGCGCCCATCAACTGGCTTTTATTCTCAACAAACTTCGGTGGGTCCATCACGATAACGTCAAATTTTTCACCGCGATCGCGATAGGTACGCAGCAATTTAAATACGTCATCACGGACAAACTCAGCCTTGCTCAGATCCAGCTTGTTCAGCTCAACGTTCTGCCGCGCGATATCCAGGGCTTCCTGCGAAGTATCGACGCTGACTACCTGGCTGCATCCACCCATTAATGCCGAGACGGCGAAACCACCGGTATAGGAGAAACAGTTGAGTACGCGTTTATTTTCAACGTAGCGGCGGGTAGCCAGGCGGCTGTCACGCTGGTCCAGGTAGTAGCCTGTTTTGTGGCCGTGCTGAATGTCCACCAGCAGCTTCATACCGTGTTCTTCAATCGGTAGCAGGGCAGGCGGCTGCTCGCCGGTAACGGGACCCTGGGTCAGTTCCATACCTTCTTTTTTACGTACCGCGACGTCGCTGCGGTCATAAATAGCGCACTCCGGATAGAGCGTCTGCAGGGCGCTAATTAATGCCGCGCGCTGATACTCTGCGCCAGCACTCAGCAGTTGCAGCACCAGAAAATTGCCGAAGCGATCGATAGTAATGCCTGGCAGGCCATCAGATTCACCAGCGATTAAACGATAGCTGTCGAGGCCATCTTTTTTCGCCAGCCAATCACGCCACTTTTGCGCCTGTTGTAAACGGCGAGTAAAAAAGGCAATGTCGATGGATTCTGACGGGTCAAACGTCCAGACGCGCGCACGGATTTGCGAAGCTGGCGAATAAGCGCCGCGTGCTAACCATTTTCCCTGATGATCAACAATATCGATGGTTTCTCCGAGGCTGGCTTTACCTTCCATGCGGGCAACGGCCCCGGAAAAGACCCACGGATGGCGACGAAGTAATGATTTTTCGCGCCCTTTGGCTAACACTAAACGTACACTCATAATTAACTATTCTGTCGATGCAAAGAAATGGGCGCCATTGTCCGGAGTTTTCCATGGATTTGCAACGCGTCCATTAAGGATAAGGGGAGCAGTCATGTCGAAAGTCTGCATAATTGCCTGGGTTTATGGCCGGGTTCAGGGCGTAGGGTTTCGCTATACCACCCAGTACGAAGCGAAAAGATTGGGATTAACTGGTTACGCCAAAAATCTTGACGATGGCAGCGTGGAAGTCGTTGCCTGCGGTGAAGAAGGGCAGGTGGAAAAATTAATGCAGTGGTTAAAAAGCGGCGGCCCGCGTTCAGCGCGTGTGGAACGGGTGCTTAGCGAGCCGCATCATCCCTCCGGGGAGTTAACGGATTTTCGTATCCGTTAAATGCATTTTACCGGTTTAGGCAGGCCAGCAATTTTGGTGGCTTGCTTTGCCGGACCTTTCGGGAACAGTCGGTACAGATAGCGGCTATTGCCTTTCTCTTCACCAAATTTATTCGCCATCGCTTTAACCAACATACGAATTGCCGGAGAGGTATTAAATTCCAGGTAGAAGTCACGCACAAAACGCACCACCTCCCAGTGTTCTGGCGACAGTGTAATACCTTCGTTCTCTGCAATGACCACCGCCAGTGGTTCGCTCCACTGGCTACTCTCTTTGAGATAGCCTTCGGTATCGGTTTCTATCTCTTTACCTTCGAAGATCAGCATAATTATTACTACCTTAATCAGACTGCCGGCAGTGTAACAAAAAACAAAGCCCCGCATAAAGCGAGGCTATGACAGTGTTAGCGGGTGAGATTAATCGCGGCTGGCGAAGCCCAGAATGCTCAACAGGCTTACGAAGATGTTATACAGCGACACATACAGGCTCACAGTGGCACGAATGTAGTTCGTTTCACCGCCGTGGATGATGTTGCTGGTTTCAAACAAAATTGCACCAGAGGAGATCAGAATGAACACAGCGCTGATCGCCAGATGCAGAGCAGGTAGTTGCAGGAAGATATTCGCTACCATCCCGATCAGGACAACAACAATACCTGCCATCAGCATACCGCCGAGGAACGACATATCTTTGCGAGTGGTCAGCACATACGCAGAGCAGCAGAAGAACACTAATGCCGTACCGCCCAACGCCATGGCAATTACATCACCCATTCCGGCAGACAGATAGGTGTTCAGAATTGGCCCGAGGATATAACCCAGAAAACCGGTAAACGCGAACGCGGAGATAATCCCGGTTGGCTTATTCGCCGTTTTATAGGTCAGGAACATCAAACCATACATACCCACCAGCGTCAGGATCAGTCCCGGAGATGGCAGCATCAGAACCGTACTGGCCGTCGCGGTAATCGCCGAAAAGGCCAGTGTCAGGCTCAGGAGAAAATAGGTATTACGCAGCACCTTATGGGTGCTAAGCAGCGATGTACGGTCATGTGAAGAACTAACAATACGATCCATTGAGTCACTCTCTATGACAGATGTAATTAATGAAGCAGCATAATGATAATGCTGAAAGCTACCCAGAGGTTTTACCCATCTTTACGCATTTGATCTGAAACAGGTTTAGCAGAGGATGGTTAAGCCACTGAATGGGGTATAGCATTTTGACAGGTAAAAGAAAAAGGGGTTAGCATTTAGCTAACCCCTTATCTTATTTGGCGGAAGCGCAGAGATTCGAACTCTGGAACCCTTTCGGGTCGCCGGTTTTCAAGACCGGTGCCTTCAACCGCTCGGCCACACTTCCGGAATGACGCGAACTATAAACATCCCGATGCGTCGTGTAAACCCCTAATTTGTTTGTTTGCTTGAAAAACAGACAAATGCGTGTTGATCGTGTGAAATAACAGCAATTTGCACATTCTATCGCCATAAAAATGGGCTCGTAATCCTTCTGCGCCAGACCTTAAGGAAAATAAGGTCCATTTTTATCGCTAAAAGACAAATCCACACAGTTTGTATTGTTTTGTGCAAAAGTTTCACTACGCTTTATTAACAATACTTTCTGGCGACGTGCGCCAGTGCAGAAGGATGAGCTTTCGTTTTCAGCCTCTCACGTAAAACGATGGTTTGCCTTGCTACAGGGACGTCGCTTGCCGACCATAAGCGCCCGGCGTCCTGCTGGTGTCGCAAGGAGAAGAGACGTGCGATATGAATAACGAGGAGACATTTTACCAGGCCATGCGGCGTCAGGGGGTCACCCGGCGCAGCTTTCTCAAATATTGCAGTCTGGCTGCAACCTCGCTGGGGTTAGGTGCGGGGATGGCGCCAAAGATTGCCTGGGCGCTGGAAAATAAACCGCGCATTCCGGTGGTGTGGATCCACGGTCTGGAATGCACCTGCTGTACCGAATCTTTTATCCGCTCCGCTCACCCACTGGCGAAGGATGTCATTCTTTCCCTTATTTCTCTCGACTACGACGATACTCTGATGGCTGCCGCCGGAACTCAGGCAGAAGAAGTCTTTGAAGACATCATTACCCAATACCACGGCAAATATATCCTCGCGGTAGAAGGCAATCCGCCGCTGGGCGAGCAGGGGATGTTCTGCATCAGCAGTGGCCGACCGTTTATTGAAAAACTGAAACGCGCAGCGGCTGGGGCCAGTGCGATAATTGCCTGGGGAACCTGCGCTTCCTGGGGCTGCGTACAAGCTGCGCGACCTAACCCGACACAGGCCACGCCTATCGACAAAGTCATTACCGACAAACCCATTATCAAAGTACCAGGTTGCCCGCCGATCCCGGATGTGATGAGTGCCATCATTACCTACATGGTGACCTTCGATCGCCTGCCGGATGTCGACAGAATGGGTCGTCCGTTGATGTTCTATGGTCAGCGTATTCACGATAAATGCTACCGCCGCGCCCATTTCGATGCCGGTGAGTTTGTGCAGAGTTGGGATGATGACGCAGCGCGCAAAGGTTACTGCCTGTACAAAATGGGCTGTAAAGGGCCAACTACGTATAACGCCTGTTCCTCTACCCGCTGGAACGATGGCGTTTCCTTCCCGATCCAGTCTGGTCACGGCTGTCTTGGTTGTTCTGAAAATGGCTTCTGGGATCGCGGTTCGTTCTACAGCCGCGTGGTTGATATTCCGCAAATGGGGACTCACTCCACCGCCGATACCGTCGGTTTAACCGCGCTTGGCGTGGTGGCTGCGGCTGTTGGCGTACATGCCGTCGCCAGCGCCGTTGACCAGCGTAGACGTCATAACCAGCAACTTGCAGAAGCAGAACAACAGCCGGGCAACGAGGATAAACAGGCATGAGCACTCAGTACGAAACTCAGGGATACACCATCAACAATGCCGGACGCCGCCTGGTGGTTGACCCGATTACGCGCATCGAAGGCCATATGCGCTGTGAAGTAAATATCAACGATCAGAATGTGATAACCAATGCCGTCTCCTGCGGCACGATGTTTCGCGGGCTGGAGATCATCCTGCAAGGGCGCGATCCACGCGATGCGTGGGCGTTCGTTGAACGTATTTGCGGCGTCTGCACCGGCGTACACGCCCTGGCCTCGGTTTACGCCATCGAAGATGCCATTGGTATTAAAGTGCCTGACAACGCCAATATTATCCGCAACATTATGCTGGCGACTCTCTGGTGCCACGATCATCTGGTGCATTTCTATCAACTCGCCGGGATGGACTGGATCGACGTGCTAAACGCACTGCAAGCCGATCCGCGCAAAACGTCCGAACTGGCGCAAAGTCTCTCCTCATGGCCGAAATCATCCCCTGGCTATTTCTTCGACGTACAAAACCGACTGAAGAAATTTGTTGAAGGCGGGCAGTTAGGGATCTTCCGCAACGGTTACTGGGGCCACCCGCAGTACAAACTGCCGCCAGAAGCCAACCTGATGGGCTTTGCTCACTATCTTGAAGCCCTCGACTTCCAGCGCGAAATTGTCAAAATCCACGCGGTCTTCGGCGGTAAAAACCCGCATCCGAACTGGATTGTCGGCGGGATGCCATGCGCAATTAACATTGATGAAAGCGGCGCGGTCGGGGCGGTCAATATGGAACGCCTGAACCTGGTGCAGTCGATCATTACCCGTACGGCAGACTTTATTAACAACGTGATGATCCCCGATGCCTTAGCTATCGGTCAGTTCAACAAACCGTGGAGCGAAATCGGCACGGGCCTTTCGGATCAATGCGTCCTCAGCTACGGCGCGTTCCCCGATATCGCCAACGACTTTGGTGAGAAAAGTTTGTTGATGCCTGGCGGCGCAGTAATTAATGGCGACTTCAAAAACGTGTTGCCAGTAGATTTAGTGGATCCGCAGCAGGTGCAGGAATTTGTCGATCACGCCTGGTATCGTTATCCCGACGATCGGGTCGGGCGTCATCCGTTCGATGGTATTACTGATCCGTGGTACAACCCCGGCGATGTCAAAGGCAGTGATACTAACATTCAGCAACTGAATGAACAGGAACGCTACTCGTGGATCAAAGCACCACGCTGGCGCGGTCATGCGATGGAAGTGGGGCCGCTGGCGCGCACGTTGATCGCTTACCACAAAGGTGATGCGGCAACCGTTGAGTCTGTCGATCGTATGATGTCGGCACTGAACCTGCCGCTTACCGGCATCCAGTCAACTTTGGGCCGCATTCTGTGCCGCGCACACGAAGCGCAGTGGGCTGCAGGTAAGTTGCAATACTTCTTCGACAAGCTGATGACCAACCTGAAAAACGGCAACCTCGCCACCGCCTCCACTGACAAATGGGAGCCTGCTACCTGGCCGAAAGAGTGCAGGGGCGTCGGCTTTACCGAAGCGCCGCGCGGGGCGTTAGGTCACTGGGCCGCCATTCGCGATGGCAAGATTGATCTCTATCAGTGTGTGGTGCCGACCACCTGGAACGCCAGCCCGCGCGATCCCAAAGGGCAAATTGGTGCGTACGAAGCGGCGCTGATGAACACCAAAATGGCTATTCCTGAACAGCCGCTGGAAATCCTGCGTACTTTGCACAGCTTCGACCCGTGCCTCGCCTGTTCAACTCACGTGCTGGGCGACGATGGCAGCGAGCTTATCTCCGTGCAGGTGCGTTAACAGCGAAGGAGAATCATCATGCAAGAGAAAAGCGACAACGTTGTCAGCCACTATGTCTTTGAAGCGCCTGTACGGATATGGCACTGGCTGACAGTGCTGTGCATGGCAGTGTTGATGGTTACTGGCTACTTTATCGGCAAACCGCTGCCTTCGGTCAGCGGCGAGGCGACGTATCTGTTCTATATGGGGTACATCAGGTTAATTCACTTCAGTGCCGGGATGATTTTTACCGTAGTCTTGCTGATGCGGATCTACTGGGCATTTGTTGGTAATCGCTACTCACGGGAGCTGTTCATCGTGCCCGTATGGCGTAAAAGCTGGTGGCTGGGCGTGTGGTATGAAATCCGCTGGTATCTGTTTCTGGCAAAACGCCCGAGTACTGATATTGGTCATAACCCCATCGCCCAGGCCGCGATGTTCGGCTATTTCCTGATGTCTGTTTTTATGATCGTCACCGGTTTTGCGCTGTTCAGCGAACATAGTCAATTCGCTATCTTCACACCGTTCCGTTACGTGGTGGAGTTTTTCTACTGGACGGGCGGCAACTCAATGGATATTCACAGCTGGCATCGGCTGGGGATGTGGCTAATTGGCGCTTTTGTGATTGGTCATGTCTATATGGCGCTGCGTGAAGACATTATGTCTGACGACACGGTGATCTCCACCATGGTGAACGGCTACCGCAGCCACAAATTTTTTAAAGTCAAAAGCAACAAGGGGCGTTCATGAGTGAGCAACGTGTGGTGGTGATGGGACTGGGAAATCTGCTGTGGGCCGATGAAGGTTTCGGCGTGCGGGTGGCAGAGCGGTTGTATGCCCATTACCACTGGCCCGATGAAGTCGAGATTGTTGATGGCGGCACCCAAGGACTGAACCTGTTGGGCTATGTCGAAAGCGCCAGCCATTTGTTGATTCTCGATGCCATTGATTACGGGCTGGAGCCAGGAACGCTACGAACCTATGCCGGAGAGCGTATTCCGGCATATCTCAGCGCGAAGAAAATGAGCCTGCACCAGAATAGTTTCTCTGAAGTGCTGGCGTTGGCGGATATTCGCGGGCATCTGCCAGCACATATTGCTCTCGTCGGCCTGCAACCCGCGATGCTCGACGACTACGGCGGCAGCCTGAGCGAACTGGCGCGGAAGCAACTGCCCGCTGCGGAACAGGCGGCGCTGGTACAGTTGGCGGCCTGGGGTATTGTGCCGCAACCGACTGAGGAGTTGCGCTGCCTCAATTATGACTGTCTGTCGATGGAAAATTATGAAGGCGTTCGTTTGCGCCAGTATCGGATGAGGCTGGAGGAGCAGGGATGAGCAATGACTCTCCTTTTAATGCGTTGTGGCAACGAATGCTGGCGCGAGGCTGGACGCCAGTCAGTGAATCCAGTCTTGATGACTGGCTTGCGCAAACGCCAGACAGCGTGGTGTTGTTAAGCAGTGACCCAAAACGTACGCCTGAAGTCAGCGACAATCCGGTAATGATCGGCGAGCTACTGCGCGAGTTTCCCGACTATGCGTGGAAGGTGGCGATTGCTGACCTTGAGCAGAGCGAAGCCATTGGCGATCGCTTTGGTGTTTTTCGCTTTCCCGCCACCCTGGTGTTTACTGGTGGTAGTTATCGCGGCGTGTTGAACGGCATTCACCCGTGGGCGGAGCTGATAAACCTGATGCGCGGGCTTGTCGAACCGCAACAGGAGCGTGCCTCATGAGCGACACTTTCTTCCATCTGCTGGGGCCGGGAACACAACCTGGCGACGACAGTTTCAGTATGAATCCACTGCCGATTACCTGTCTGGTGAATGATGAACCGAGTATGGCGGCACTGGAGCAGTGTGTGCATAGCCCGCAAGTGATTGCGCTGTTAAACGAGTTGCAACATCAACTAAGCCAACGCCAGCCGCCGCTGGGCGAGGTGCTGGCAGTCGAGCTGTTAAATCTCAACGCCGACGATCGTCATTTCATCAATACGCTGCTTGGGGAAGGGGAAGTGTCAGTGCGCATCCAGCACGCTGACGGCAGTGAAAGTGAAATTCAGGAGGCGATCTTCTGTGGATTATGGCGTGTACGCAGACGTCGCGGCGAACAGTTGCTGGAGGACAAACTGGAGGCTGGCTGCGCGCCGCTGGCGTTGTGGCAGGCGGCAACGCAAAACGCGCTGCCGACAGATTCGCTATTACCGCCCCCCATCGATGGCCTGATGAATGGCTTACCGCTGGCCCATGAGTTACTGGCGCATGTACGTAACCCTGATGCGCAGCCGCACAGTATTAACCTGACGCAGTTACCCATCAGCGAAGCTGACCGGCTTTTTCTGTCACGTCTTTGCGGACCGGGCAATATTCAGATTCGGACCATTGGCTACGGCGAGAGCTATATCAATGCCACAGGATTACGCCATGTCTGGCATTTACGCTGTATGGACACCTTAAAAGGCCCTCTGCTTGAGAGTTATGAAATCTGCCCGATACCCGAAGTTGTACTGGCAGCGCCGGAAGATCTGGTGGACTCTGCACAGCGTCTCGGCGAGGTTTGCCAGTGGCTGACGGAAAGCGCGCAACAGTAAAAATGGCGGCAAATATCGCTTTCGGTCCTGTGAATATCGCAATTAGCGAATACAAGTACCTACAAACTGTAAGGATAAAAAGAGGGTTCTACTATTAAAGGGTTATTACCCTCTCTCTTCGCCTACAGGAGTTCGCATGTGGGATGTAATTGACTTATCGCGCTGGCAGTTTGCGCTGACCGCGCTGTATCACTTTTTATTTGTGCCCCTTACCCTGGGGCTAATTTTTTTGCTGGCCATCATGGAAACTATTTACGTGGTTACCGGCAAAACAATCTACCGCGATATGACGCGTTTCTGGGGTAAGCTCTTCGGTATCAACTTTGCTCTCGGTGTGGCCACCGGCCTGACGATGGAGTTCCAGTTTGGTACTAACTGGTCATTCTATTCCAACTATGTGGGCGACATTTTCGGCGCACCGCTGGCGATGGAAGCATTAATGGCCTTCTTCCTCGAATCCACTTTTGTTGGTCTGTTCTTCTTCGGCTGGCAACGCCTGAATAAATACCAACACCTGTTGGTGACCTGGCTGGTGGCATTCGGTTCAAATATCTCCGCATTGTGGATCTTGAATGCCAATGGTTGGATGCAGTTCCCGACCGGAGCGTATTTTGATATCGATACTCTGCGTATGGAGATGACCAGCTTCAGCGATCTGGTTTTTAACCCTGTAAGCCAGGTGAAATTTGTGCACACGGTGATGGCAGGTTATGTGACCGGGGCGATGTTCATTATGGCGATCAGTGCGTGGTATTTGCTGCGTGGGCGGGAGCGCGACGTTGCACTCCGCTCGTTTGCCATCGGTTCTGTCTTCGGGACCCTGGCGATAATAGGCGCGCTGCAACTCGGAGACAGCTCGGCATATGAAGTCGCACGAGTACAGCCAGTAAAACTGGCGGCGATGGAAGGGGAGTGGCAAACCGAACCGGCGCCCGCGCCGTTCCATCTCGTTGCCTGGCCAGAACAGGATCAAGAACGCAACGCTTTTGCCATTAAAATCCCGGCATTGTTAGGGATCCTCGCCACTCATTCATTGGATAAACCTGTTCCCGGGTTGAAAAATTTGATGGCCGAAACCTACCCACGACTGCAACGCGGACGCATAGCCTGGCTGTTAATGCAGGAGATATCGCAGGGCAACCGCGAGCCGCATGTACTACAGGCGTTTCGCGAGTTAGAGGGCGATCTCGGTTACGGCATGCTGCTCTCCCGCTATGCATCGGATATGAATCATGTCACTGCTGCGCAGTACCAGGCGGCGATGCGTGGCGCAATCCCGCAGGTTGCGCCGGTATTCTGGAGTTTCCGCATCATGGTTGGTTGTGGTTCGTTGCTGTTACTGGTGATGCTGATTGCGCTCGTCCAGACGCTGCGCGGCAAAATCGACCAACGTCGCTGGGTGCTGAAAATGGCGCTCTGGAGTTTGCCGCTGCCGTGGATAGCCATTGAAGCCGGGTGGTTTATGACCGAGTTTGGTCGTCAGCCGTGGGCGATTCAGGACATCTTACCGACCTACTCCGCGCACTCTGCATTAACCACGGGCCAACTGGCTTTCTCACTGATCATGATCGTAGGGCTTTACACCCTGTTCTTAATCGCCGAAGTCTACCTGATGCAGAAATACGCCCGTCTGGGGCCGAGTGCGATGCAGAGTGAACAACCCGCGCAGCAACAGGGGTAAAGGAGAGAGTCATGTTTGATTATGAAACATTACGGTTCATCTGGTGGCTGCTGATGGGCGTCATCCTGGTGGTCTTTATGGTCACCGACGGATTTGATATGGGGATCGGTTGTCTGCTGCCACTGGTGGCGCGTGACGATGATGAACGCCGGATAGTGATCAACAGCGTTGGCGCTCACTGGGAAGGCAACCAGGTCTGGCTAATCCTTGCAGGTGGGGCATTATTTGCCGCCTGGCCCAGAGTCTATGCAGCGGCGTTTTCTGGCTTTTATGTGGCGATGATCCTGGTGCTGTGCTCGCTGTTCTTCCGCCCGTTAGCTTTTGATTATCGCGGCAAAATAGCAGATGCCCGCTGGCGCAAAATGTGGGATGCCGGTCTGGTCATTGGTAGTCTGGTCCCGCCAGTGGTCTTTGGTATTGCGTTCGGTAACTTGTTACTTGGCGTGCCGTTTAGCTTCACGCCACAATTACGCGTGGAGTATCTCGGTAGCTTCTGGCAGTTGCTGACGCCATTCCCCTTATTATGCGGCTTGCTCAGTCTGGGTATGGTGATTTTGCAAGGGGGCGTCTGGTTACAGCTGAAAACCGTCGGCGCTATTCATCTGCGTTCACAACTGGCGACCAAACGCGCCGCGCTGCTGGTGATGCTCTGCTTTTTGCTGGCGGGTTACTGGCTGTGGGTCGGTATTGATGGCTTTGTGTTACTCGCCCAGGATGTCAACGGTCCGTCCAACCCATTGATGAAAATGGTGGCGGTATTGCCAGGCGCCTGGATGAATAACTTCGTCGAATCACCTGTCTTGTGGATCTTCCCACTGCTCGGTTTCTTCTGCCCGTTACTGACGGCGATGGCAATTTATCGTGGCCGCCCCGGTTGGGGATTTCTGATGGCGTCATTGATGCAATTTGGCGTGATTTTCACCGCTGGCGTTACGTTGTTTCCATTTGTTATGCCTTCGAGTATCAGTCCGATATCCAGCCTGACCGTGTGGGACAGTACCTCCAGCCAACTGACACTTAGCATTATGTTAGTAATTGTACTGATATTTTTGCCAATAGTGTTGCTCTACACTCTATGGAGCTACTACAAAATGTGGGGTCGTATGACGACTGAAACTCTTCGCCGTCACGATCATGAGCTGTACTAAGGAGCATGAACAATGTGGTATCTATTGTGGTTCGTCGGCATTTTGTTGATGTGTTCGCTCTCTACCGTTGTGTTGGTATGGCTGGATCCGCGCCTGAAGGGATGACTTGGCGCACAACGAACTTAGGCCTGATGCGACGCGTCGCATCAGGCAATAATGTCGGATATGAACAACGGAAACATATCGATGAAAGCGATCTTGATCCCATTTTTATCTCTTCTGATTCCGTTAACCTCGCCCTCTGCATTCGCTCAGAGTGAGTCGGAACTGAAGCTGGAGCGAGTAGTGATTGTCAGCCGTCATGGCGTGCGTGCGCCCACTAAAGCCACGCCACTCATGCAGGATGTCACTCCAGACACATGGCCTGACTGGCCGGTGAAATTGGGCTGGCTGACCCCGCGTGGCGGTGAACTGGTCACTTATCTTGGGCATTATCAACGCCAACGCCTGGTCGCTGACGGTTTGCTGGCAAAAAATGGCTGCCCGAAACCTGATCAGGTTGCGATTATTGCGGATGTCGATGAACGTACGCGTAAAACAGGAGAAGCCTTTGCTGCCGGGCTGGCACCCAACTGTAGGATTACAGTCCATACCCAGCCAAATACTTCCCAGCCCGATCCCCTGTTTAATCCCCTTAAAACTGGCGTTTGCCAACTGGATAAGACCAACGTTACCGCGACTATTCTCAGTAGAGCAGGGGGATCGATAGCTGAGTTTACCGAGCATCGGCAAACAGCATTTCGCGAACTGGAGCAGGTTCTCAATTTCCAACAATCAAAACTGTGCCTGAAACAAGACAATCAGGACGAAAGTTGTACGCTGACTCAGGCATTGCCGTCCGAACTCAAAGTGAGTGATGACAATGTAACTCTGACCGGTGCGGTAAGCCTGGCTTCAATGCTGACGGAGATATTTCTCCTGCAACAGGCGCAGGGAATGCCGGAACCTGGCTGGGGGCGAATTACGGATTCACACCAGTGGAACACCTTGCTAAGTCTGCATAATGCGCAGTTTTATTTGCTGCAACGGACACCAGAGGTTGCCCGTAGTCGCGCCACGCCGTTGTTGGATTTGGTTCTGATGGCGCTGACGCCAAATAACACGCAAGAACAGGTTTATGGCGTGACATTACCCACTTCACTGCTATTTATTGCCGGACACGACACTAATCTGGCGAATCTGGGGGGCGCGTTAGAGCTTAGCTGGACGCTACCAGGTCAGCCGGATAATACCCCACCGGGGGGCGAGCTGGTTTTTGAACGTTGGCGGCGACTTAGTGATAACAGCCAGTGGATTCAGGTATCGCTGGTATTCCAGACCCTACAGCAGATGCGTGACAAAACTCCGCTGTCGCTAAAAACACCGCCGGGTGAAGTGAAGCTAACGTTGGCCGAGTGTGGCGAAAGAAACGCGCAGGGCATGTGTTCGTTGGCAGGTTTTACGCAAATTGTGAATGAAGCAGGCATTCCGGCATGCTCTCTCCATCAGGACAAATAAACATTTGCCGCTGAGGGGCCACGCAGGCCATTGACGCGGCAAAATTCCACGCGTAACCCTGGGGTGAGCACTTCTGCGTCGCGGGGGGGGAATGCGGAAATATGGACCTGGACTTCTTTACGACCGTCGGAGGGGATGATGAATCCTTTGCCGCTTTTGCGATCAAAGGTTTTGACAATTCCTGTCATTTTACGGGACAAACAAATTCCTTACTGATAAATCTGCGCTGCACTATACGGTCTAAATAAAATAAAGCCAGTTTTATTTAAGACCGCTGGACGGCCAAAATAAAGTTTGCTTAATCTTATTTATCATGCGTTAATAGCTGCGTCGGTTTGAAAGACAGACAGCATACAAAGTAGTTTACTAAAGCAGTTCTCATTATCAGGCATTATCCCCTTCTTTTGAGTCTCTCTCCTGAACACTAAGTAGTTTCTGTATTAAAGCCCTGTTTGCCGAAAGGCCCAAAATGAAGGAAGTAAATATGTCTAATAAAATGACTGGGTTAGTAAAATGGTTTAACGCAGATAAAGGTTTCGGATTTATCACTCCTGATGATGGCAGCAAGGACGTTTTCGTCCATTTCACCGCCATCCAGAGCAATGAATTCCGCACGCTGAACGAAAATCAGAAAGTCGAATTTTCTATTGAGCAGGGGCAACGCGGTCCCTCGGCAGCGAACGTTGTTACGCTCTAAGGTTGCCGTTATTACTCAGCATCTCCATTTCCGCTGTCCATGTTGTCATGGTTCACAGTACCGCACATCAGCATTTGATGTGACGGAGCGAAACCCTTTAGGTGCAAAGTGTATTTTCTGCAAATCGACGATGATCACGTTTGATAACATCGCATTGCAAATACGCACTGACCAGGCACCACTGGATTTCACCAAATAATATCAGGCTCCCTTGTGGAGCCTTTTTTATATCTGGCTTATTTTTCCTCAACTCTGTATGTATAATAAGCGATAACCTGTTGATTATTGAATCTTTCAGGGAGATGGCTTATAACATTTCTTACCTGACCAGGTACCGGGAACCAACACCTTACTGGCGTGTTGCTGTCTTTTAAGACCAGAAGAGGTTAACAGTGAATATTGAAGAGCTAAAAAAACAAGCCGAAACGGAAATCTCAGATTTTATCGCGCAAAAAATCGCCGAGTTTAACAAGAACACAGGGAAAGAAGTCTCTGAAATTCGCTTCACCGCGCGGGAGAAAATGACCGGGCTTGAAAGTTATGATGTCAAAATCAAAATAATGTGATTTTGCGAACATCACCCCGTGCGAGGTGATGTTCCGCTTGTTGCTAATTTAGTGACCAATTATTGGCGCTTGTGGAATTAAGCGTCGGTACAAATCCTCTGGCACTGGGCTTTGCCATACTCCCGCATACATCGCATAAGCAATCACCGCGAACATAATGCCTAAGACCAGTAGTGCCATGAGCCAGCCAGACAAGGCAAAGACCTTTTTATTTGCTGCAGGTTTTTGCAGCGAAAAGGTCAATGTAGAGGCCACCGGGCACGACTCCACGCAGGTCATACAACCGGTACATTCCACCGTTCGTACCTGAATTAATTTATCGACCGGGATCCGTGATGGGCAATTTTTCGCACATTTACCGCAGTCGATACAGCTTTCGGCATTGCGACGAATCTTAAACGGCGATAATAGCGAAACCAGTCCCATTAGCGCGCCATACGGGCAGAGATAACGACACCAGGCATGGCGAATAAACAGGCTGGCAATCAGCAAAACCGTCACACTGATTAATGTCGCTTTCCCCATATGGCGAAAGAAATCGAGCATTTTAACGTCCATCACCACGCTATAAGGCGATAGCATAAAATAGTGAATCGCCTGGGCGGGCATGAATAACGCGATATAAAGAAAAAAGCTTAATAGCAAATATTTCACCGCGCGTAGAGGAATATCCAGCCAGCGGGGAGGGGCGAATTGCCGACCAAACAGTTTTTTTCCGAGATCGCCAATTAATTCAGAGAGCGTACCAACAGGGCATAGCCACGAACAAAAGGCTTTTTTCAGCAGTAAGCTGATAATGATAAAAGCGACCAATAACAGCATCGCGGCGGCGTGTACGGAAGGTAACTGACCTGTTGCAAGGCTGTATTTCAGATTCATCAGACCAGCAATCGGCAGCCAACCTTCAATGCCACCCGGTCTGGCGACAAATGCCGTATTACCTGCCGTTTCGTAATAGCGCACCCAGTACCAAAAGGTGACGGCAATATAAATATTGATTGCCAACAGTAATAATTGCGTCGCTTTACGCCAGGTCGTGGCATTGCGCCAGTCATTCCACGGTAATTTACCGCCCGTCGTGCCTGGCCGTCGCTGCCAGCGGATTCTTTTTTTCTCTGTCATAATTTTGCCCGCCCGTTAAGTTGCATACCAAATGCCACTATTCTAAGTTTTCTTAACGGGATGATATTGATTCACATCGGGTTCGGGGCGTTCTTATTCAGCCACTGTTCCAGGGCCGCGATGCTACGAGTAATTTCTTCGCGTTGACGGTACGTGAAGATGCCTGCCTGGAGCTGGCTGCGGACTTTTGCAGCTTGTTTCTGATGACCGACAAGCAGGCGGCGCTGCCGTATGCTTCGGCGTATCAGCAGGACCCACAGGTGATCAAAGGCTTACTGGCTGAGGCTGGGATGGACACCAGTGACAATTTCAACGAACCAGCAGATCATCTGGCGATTTATCTTGAGTTGTTGAGTCATCTGCATTTTGCTCGGGGAGAGGGGTTATATCAGCACAAAGAGTTGACAAGTTGCGGCAAAAAACACTGACGGCGCTGCGGCAATGGTTACCGGAGTTTGCTGTGCGTTGCCATCAGTATGACAGCTTTGGTTTTTACGCCGCACTAAGCCAGTTATTGCTTGCGATAACCAACAGAGATAATGCCGATTGGTAGACCTGATAAGACGCGTTAAGCGTCACATCAGGCATTATGGCACCGTCGCCGGATGCGGCGTGAACGCCTTATCCGGCCTACGGGAACAATGATCTTTGTGGGCCGGATAAGATGCGTCAGCATCGCATCCGGCAGCCAGTTCCGGCAAACACACTCACGGGTGAGCAACAAACCGGGAAAGCCGCTGGCGCAGCAGGCGGTTTTCCTGTTTCAGATGCGCAATATCATCCATTAATGTCAGCGCCACCGCGATCCCCGGCCAATCCAGCGCCAGCTCATTACGCAGCCGTACCGCCCGTTGTACAACGGTCGCGGCATGATCATCAAACACCCAGGATGTAGCCTGAATCTCGCGCGGTTCAACCACGCCCAAGCCGACTATTTCATTCAACTCCTCTTCAGAAACGCCGGTATGCAGGCAAAACTCGGTAATGGTAAAAGTCACCGTAACATGAGCCATTATGCTTTCCCCCAATCTTTGCGTGGATCAAAAGACGACTGGGCGTCTGCCAGTTGTTGCCACAGCGCGGCAGTATTTTCATCCGGTTTCGGCGGCATGACGATTTTCAGTACCGCATACAAGTCACCAGTCTGTTTTTTGCTTACCAGACCTTTGCCTTTCACACGTAAACGTTGTCCGGCCTGACTACCCGCCGGGATAGTCAGCAGAATGCTCTCTTTCAATGTTGGAACCGTAACTTTGCCCCCTAAAGCGGCTTCCCAGGGCGCAACAGGCACTACGATCTCCAGATCCTGACCTACAACATCAAACAAGGGATGGGGAGCGATATGAATAATCAGCCACAAATCACCATTTGGTCCGCCATTCTCACCTGGAGTGCCCTGGCCTTTCAGACGAATACGTTGACCGTTGCCAACGCCTGCCGGAATTTTTACATTGAGAGTTTTCGGGATCTCCTGCTCGACCATGCCAAAGGCATTGTAGACAGGCAGGTTATAACTGATAGTCCGTTTATGTTCGCTGAGTGTCTCTTCAAGGAAAACGGGCACTTCAATTTCGATATCATGGCCACGCGTAGCCGGACGTTGACGTGCCTGGCGAGCATGTTGACCAAAGATCGACGAGAAAATATCGTCAAAATCTTCGGCATTAAAGCTTTGCCCATCACCATGATGGAATTGACGGTTGAATTGTGGATCGTTGCGATGCTGCCACATCTGATCATACTCAGCGCGACGCTGTTCATCGCTTAACACTTCCCAGGCTTCAGCGACCTCTTTGAAGCGGGCTTCGGCATCGGGCTCTTTGCTGACATCAGGATGGTATTTGCGGGCCAGTCGACGATAGGCGGTCTTGATTGTCTTGAGATCGTCCGTCGGTTTCACGCCCATGATGGCGTAATAATCCTTTAATTCCATAGCGTTATCTCGCGTAAATCAATACAGACAAAGGGAAACCCCTGACAAGGTATCAGCGTTAAGTGTAGGGGAAATCAGAAAAAATCGTAGGCCAGTGATAAAAACATAACTAAAAATGATATTTTCAGCCTGAATTTTGGCAGGTAAAAGAGGGGACGTTTAACCTTCATAGATGCCCCATGACGACGTTGTCAGGGGGCTAAAAATGGTGACTTATCCTGCTTTTACCGCAGTGATCATCACTTCAACCAGAATCTCCGGGCGGGCCATCTCAGCCTGTACGGTAGCGCGAGCCGGGCTATGTCCTTCTGGCAGCCAGCTTACCCATACGTCGTTGAAATCGGCAAAATCGCGGGTGATATCTTTTAGCCATACCTGAGCGGACAAGAGATGAAATTTATCACTGCCAGCTTCAGCAAGTAATGCGTCGATTTTCTCCAGCACTTCGCGCGTTTGTTGCGCGATGTCAGGAGTATTGCTCTTCGGTGTCTGGCCGGAGAGAAATACAAGATTGCCATATTCCACACTGGCAGCAAGACGAGGTTGTGGGTTATTACGTTTGATATTCAAGCTGATTGGCTCCATGTCAGTCCATCAAGTGAAATTGCGGGATCTTCGCCCGACAGCAGAGCGCCTAACACCACGGCACTACCCGCCGCCAGCGTAAAGCCCAGACTGCCCTGACCAAGATTCATCCACAGATTTTGATACTTCGTCCGTCCTAATAGTGGCGGACCCGCAGGGGTGGATGGACGCATCCCAGTCCATAATTCGGCATCATCGATGCCTTGTAGTTGCGGAAAACTGGAAGCTACGATCTGTTTTAAGGCGTCAATGCGTTCGGGGCGGAGTTCATTACCGTCATAGCCAATATCGACCATAGCGGCGATACGTAACCGCTCACCGAGACGGGCATAGACAATTTTATGACCATAGTCGGTGACACTGATTTGCGGGGCGATCCCCATTTCTTGTGGAAAGGGGAGCGTCAGACTGTAACCTTTCAGACCGCAGATCGGTACGTGAGTCCCGGTTTCGGCAAGTAAATGCTTACTGCCATTACCCGCGGCAACGACATAATCATCCGCAACCAGCGTTCCTGTGCTGGTGGTAATGGAATCAATGCGCTCGCCTTTTTTATTCAACTGCAAAACTTCACAATCGGTTTGTAGCGAAAAATTTGTGCTGGCATTAAGTTTGGCAAGTAATGCCTGGCAGAACTTATAGCAGTCCGCCGTTTCATCGCCGGGGGAGTAAATACCGCCACACAATGAATGACCAATATGTTTTAGTGCTGGTTCAAGGTGAACGCACTCTTCGCGTGATAAAGCCTGTTGAAATTGCGGATTAATGCCTTTTGCCGCTTTGGCTAAATCTTGCGGGCGGCGATGAATAATCAGTTTGCCAGAACGGCGCCAGTGAAAATCATCAAGATTGTCCTCCAGCAGCCACTCTTCCATGACCTGACGACTTAACAGTGATAAACGTAATATATGATCGCCATTGAGTTTATTTGTCCGGCTATTGCAGGCCAGTAAAAATTCCAGCAACCAGCGCCACTGGCTAAATGACATGCGCAAACGCATATTCAGGGGAGAGTTGCTTTTCCCCATCCATTTAAGCCCCTGCATCGGTACGCCTTTGTCCGCCAGAGGAGCAACGTAGCGATAACTGAGCTGCCCACCATTAGCGAAACTGGTGGCGACACCTGCCTGACTGTTGCGTTCTAACAATTGCACCTGATGGCCCTGTTTTACCAGCACCCAGGCTGTCGCCAGACCAATTACCCCACCGCCAATAATTACAATGCGTTTTTTCATCACCTGAGATATCCACCGCTAATAAATGCGTTGGGGTTATGTCAAAGCATTTAGGTCTGAGGAGCAATTGACTTTTTATTTTCAGGGTATAACTCAAGGTTAATGGCTCGCAGCTGGAGACGTAATTGCTGACAAAGGAAATCGACAAATTTTTGTGTAATAGGGCTAAGTGAAACGTCGGCACGGCGTAGCAAGCAAAGATCAATTTTCATTGGAGGTTCGATGGGGTGAATCGTCTCTGCCGGGAGGTTATGACGGGCAGAGAAAATATCGGTAATACTGCATCCCATTCCCCGTTTTACAAATTCCGTGGCCATGTAATAGGTCTGGACATTCAGGCGCGTCGTCAAAAAATCACGTCGTTTAGCTATTGCATCGGAAAGGGAATGAGGGCCGGGAGAAATCCAGCGTTGTTGGTCAATCTTGTCTATTTCTACTGCGCCCTGGCGATAGTCCCGGTCTATATAAACCAGCGGAACTTCAGCTATCAACGTCGTCATAATTTCCCCCTGTTGAATCGGCTGTAGCGTCAGGGCCAGATCAATCTCACGCAGATCAAGTTTCTTAACCAGCGTTTCAGTGTGCTCTGTCGTCAGTGTCATTATCAGATTCGCATTCTGCTGGTAAAACGTAGTGACTATTTCTGGCACCAGACTTAATCCCAGGCTTGGCAGGCATCCCAGGGCTATTCTGGCTCGCGGATCTCGCGTCAGGTTATCGGCCAGTAGTCGCAGGTTGTCGAGTTCGTGATAAATCGACTGCGCTTTTTCAAAAAGTGTGATCGCTTCGCTGGTCGGAAGAAGCTTGCCACGTACTCGCTGAAAGAGCTGAAAACCGAGTTTTTGCTCAGCGTTTTTTAACGCTTTACTGGCGGCTGGCTGGGAAATATTCAGCGATTCCGCTGCCCGTGAAAGTGTCCCGCATGTCATCACGGCATAGAAGATTTCCAGGTGGCGCAGTTTCATTAAGAGTTAACCCAGAGTTATAGACGGTAGATAAAAAGTCATTTCATGGTAACACTAAGTTAACATAAATTTAATCTGTAACGCCTGTTCTGGTAACAATGTGTTATATGCCCACCTAAAGGGGTTAATTACGAACTCAGAATAATACCTGTAGTACCCGGACAAACCCTCAGTGCATTTTGCTAACAATAATAACGAGGGGGGATATTTTCTGAGCTGTCCAAATATATCGGCTGATATTGAAAGTCGATTCGATGGGGTTAAGGAGTTATATGAGTGACTCAATGCTCGCTGGTGGTTCGCTAACCAGACAAAATATCACCAAAAAGAATGTCATTATTGGCTTGTTGTTGATTGCATTTTTACTGACAGCGTTCTGGTGTCAGGGGCGTCCAGGTAATGAACTCGGACTGCTTGGTTTTACACCACTGGTGGCGTTAGCGGTACTCTCGTTGATAGGCGTCGATATTGTTCTTGCAGTTATTTCATCGATTATTATTGCGATGATAATGACCTCCACCGGCTTACCTGAAATGGGCACCATGCTGGCAAAATCGACAGGATCATTTATCGCCACTGTTGGTCTGATCATCATGCTTGGCGCCGGTGTCGGAGAAGTGGCAACACGTACCGGAGCCGCCGTTGAACTGGTCAAATTTGTGGTGCATCGTATCGGGCTTTCCAGCCAGACACGGGTCAAATTTGGCATCGTCGTCTCATCCATTCTCATCTGTGGCGCGCTGGGCACAATGGCAGGTGGTAATGCCATTATTGTTGCAGTGATTATTCCTGTCGCGGCGGCAGTACGGCTGACACCGCCGACGGTGGCAGCACTGATGATGACGGCGGGGTCTGTGGGATTGTTTACCGGGCCATTTACTCCCAGCACTGTAACGATTTTACAACTCGGCGGCCTGACTTATCCGCAATACCTGATGTACGTCGGGCTACCTATGAGCGCCGTGACATTATTTGCTGGCTGGATCATGGCCGGGCGAATTCAGAAGATGACGGAAGGAAAATTACACTACGAAGTGGATCTCTCAGAGAAAACTCAGGATGAAGAAGATCCTGCCCGCGATCGTCGTCGCAAACTCAGTGCCCTGGCATTTGCGGCAACCATTATTGTGATGGCGATTATCGGTGTAGTGATAAAAGCAGGTTTTAGTTTTGCCATTATCGTTATGCTGTTGGTGGCGTTGATCACCGGGCTGGTGGGCGGATTAAGCCCAACCGGGATCCTGCAAGCGCTGTATAAAGGTTGTGGCAGACTGGTGTGGATGTTTCTGCTCTACTGGCTGTACAACCCGATTCTGGAACTTATGGATAGCCTGCAGGCGTATCAGGGATTGCTCGAATACACCCAACCACTGTTAAACGGGATATCTCCGGCATGGCTTTGCTTTTGTATTTTTGCCTTTAACATTATCGGTCATGTGCCAGGTGCTGCTGTTGCTCAGATGACCTTCACGCATAAAATATTTGGTCCGATGTTGATGGCTGCGGGTGTGCCGCCACAGGGGACAACGGCGGTATTATTAGCCTCATCGCAAGTGGACTGGTTTGGGCCTTTCCCTTCATCAGATATGTTTGGTCAAATGGGCCTGGCGCAATCTACTCACCTGAAATATATGCTTTATAACGGTTGGGCCATTGTCATTGCCAATATCATTCTTTTTGCCTTGCTGTTTCAGGTATTAGTTTAACGATACAAACCAGGCGATAGCGCGACTACTGTCCGTTATCGCCTGACGGTTTCCCGCCTCGTCATCTGCCAATTTGCGAACCTGTTCCCGGAAAAATGTCATATTTCTGTCACACTCTTTAATCATTGATGACAAAAGAGGTGCGAGGAATGAAAAAAACAGTAATCGCCGCAGCTGTGGCAGGGATGGTTTTACTCTCTTCGAATGCGCAGGCCCAGACCACACCGGAAGGCTATCAGCTACAGCAAGTGCTACTCATGAGCCGTCATAACTTACGTGCGCCTCTGGCAAATAATGGCAGTGTGCTTGAGCAGTCGACGCCGAATAAATGGCCGGAGTGGGATGTTCCTGGTGGACAACTCACGACCAAAGGCGGCGTGCTGGAAGTGTATATGGGTCATTACATGCGTGAGTGGCTGGCAGAGCAGGGAATAGTGAAAACGGGTGAATGCCCGCCAGCAGATACTGTTTACGCTTACGCCAATAGCTTGCAACGTACCGTCGCTACTGCACAATTTTTTATCACAGGTGCATTTCCGGGGTGTGACATTCCTGTCCATCACCAGGAAAAAATGGGCACCATGGACCCAACCTTTAATCCGGTAATTACCGATGATTCTGCCGCCTTCAGTGAGCAGGCAGTAGCGGCAATGGAGAAAGAGCTTAGTAAACTCCAGCTTACCGACAGCTACCAGTTACTGGAAAAAATCGTTAACTATAAAGATTCCCCTGCCTGTAAAGAGAAGCAACAGTGTTCTCTGGTGGATGGCAAAAATACCTTTAGCGCGAAGTATCAACAAGAACCAGGTGTTTCCGGGCCGCTGAAAGTCGGCAACTCGCTGGTAGATGCGTTTACTTTGCAATACTACGAAGGTTTCCCGATGGATCAGGTGGCGTGGGGAGAAATCAAATCTGACCAGCAGTGGAAGGTATTGTCGAAGCTGAAAAACGGCTACCAGGATAGCCTGTTTACCTCACCGGAAGTGGCGCGCAATGTTGCGAAACCGCTGGTCAGTTATATCGACAAAGCGCTGGTGACAGATCGCGCCAGTGCACCAAAAATCACGGTGTTGGTTGGACACGACTCAAACATTGCCTCTCTGTTAACGGCGCTGGATTTCAAACCGTACCAGTTGCATGACCAGAACGAACGCACGCCGATTGGCGGCAAAATCGTTTTCCAGCGTTGGCATGACAGCAAAGCCAATCGTGATTTGATGAAAATCGAGTATGTGTACCAGAGTTCGGAACAGTTGCGTAATGCCGACGCGTTAACGTTGCAGGCTCCGGCTCAGCGCGTGACGCTTGAACTTACCGGCTGCCCGATAGATGCCAACGGTTTTTGCCCGATGGATAAGTTTGATAGCGTATTAAATGAAGCGGTGAAATAACGGAACACTCCCCCGCGAGAAGCGGGGGAGTTTCAGGATTAAACGTTTTTACGTTCGATGGTCTGTTCGCCCCAAAAAAGCGAATCTTTATCGGTTTTAGCAAAGGCTTTGACTAACACTTCATCGCTACCTTCTTCCCAAATTTTTTCCGCCATTTTTTCGTCATACCCGGCGACTTCAAAAATGGCCTCGGCTATTTCCGGCGACGTATTGCGCAGAGATGCCCATTCACCCACGTGATGAGCCTTCGCTTCTTGAGTTGGCATGCGTATCCTCCTGTTGAAGATTAGCCGTTAAGTTTAACTGCCAGACCAGCGACATATTCCCCTTGATAACGTGCAATAGAAAGCTCTTCCTGGCTGGGTTGGCGTGAACCGTCACCGCCTGCAATGGTGGTTGCGCCGTACGGCGTTCCGCCGCGAACCTGCGAGACGTCAAAAAGTTCCTGCGCTGCGTAGCCAATAGGGACAATCACCATGCCGTGGTGCGCAAGTGTCGTCCAGGTGGATGTGATGGTTTGTTCCTGACCGCCGCCGGTGCCGGTAGAGCTAAAGACGCTCGCCAGTTTGCCGTACAGCGCGCCAGAAGCCCATAAGCCGCCAGTCTGGTCGAGGAAAGTACGCATTTGCCCGGACATATTGCCAAAGCGGGTTGGCGTACCAAAAATAATGGCGTCGTAATCGGCCAGTTCTTGCGGAGTTGCAACGGGGGCAGTTTGTGTTTTACCGCCTGCTTTTTCGAATAATTGCGGCTGCATGGTTTCCGGTACACGCTTAACAACAACTTCTGCGCCATCGACTTTGCTTGCGCCTTCAGCAACTGCGCGCGCCATCGTTTCGATATGTCCGTACATGGAATAATAAAGCACCAGAACTTTAGCCATTTCTAACCACTCCTCGTGTTATCTCTATTCCGTAGCGATTCGCTACCACTCTTTTAAAGATAAGACGTCCTTTTCAGAGTGCAAATTTCACAACCACTTATTTGATTTATAACAATTTTCACAAGCGCGTAAATTTGTCGCAAAATGATACATTTTTATCCCATAGCGTTTTTTTAATCATAAGAGAGGCTTATGGATAATTATTGGAAATGATATCTATTCTCGCTCAGAACCTGTTGCAGGATATTACCAAACGCGGGTCCACCCGCGTCAGTTCACTAAGCTTAGACCCACGTAGCGAAAATATGGCAGCCGCCATACGCCGCGTTAATTCTATGCAATATGATGTCTATACCCAGACGGAGGTCAGTAATGGCAAACCATCGAGGCGGTTCCGGCAATTTTGCAGAAGACCGCGAAAGAGCATCAGAAGCAGGTAAAAAAGGTGGACAGCACAGCGGGGGTAATTTCAAGAATGATCCGCAGCGCGCATCTGAAGCAGGTAAAAAAGGTGGCAAGAGCAGTCACGGCAAAAGCGACAACTAGCCGGGCTAATCAATGACGAATGCATTTTTTTCTTAAGCTCGTCAAAAAGTCATCACCGCCGGTAATCCCGGCGGTTTTCTGTTTATGGCTCCTGATGAACAACTTCTGGCGGTGGAACGTCAACCAACCTTCTGCTTAATAACGCATTGAGTAAAATCGCGCCAAAGGTTGCTGTACCGATCCCTCCCAACGTAAAACCGCCCAGCGTGAGAGCAAAATCACCCGCGCCCAGCACTAACGTTACCGCGACCATTATCAAATTACCGTTCTGGTTTAAATCCACACGGTTTTGTACCCAGATCCGCGCGCCTGCGACGGCAATCAGCCCGAACACAACAATTGATGCACCGCCAATCACCGCGGCCGGAATGGTATGAATCAGCGCGCCAAATTTCGGTGAAAAGCCCAATAGCATGGCGATGACGGCAGCAGCGACAAACACCAGCGTCGAGTAGACTTTTGTCACGGCCATTACACCGATATTCTCGGCGTAGGTGGTTACGCCGCTGCCACCGACAGAACCAGAAAGCATCGTCGCCAGCCCATCACCGACGAATGCCCGTCCCATATACGGATCCATATTGCGTCCGGTCATCCCGGCGACCGCCTTGAGATGACCTAAGTTTTCCGCCACCAGAATCACCGCCACGGGCGCAATCAGCATCATTGCCTGACCATTAAAAGCAGGAGTGGAAAAATGTGGCAAACCGAACCAGGCAGCATGGCTGACGAGAGTAAAATCGACGGCTTTTCCCAGCCCTAAAACGTTGGTCATCACGCCATACAGCAGACAGGCGACAATTAATCCTACAAGAATCAATAACCGCTGGATCATGCCACGGGTAAACACCGCCACCAGCCCAATACACAGCACCGTCATTACCGCCATCCAGCTATCAAAGCCTGAAGCCGATACACTTTTTACCGCGATAGGCGCTAAGTTCAGGCCAATCGCCATCACCACCGCACCCGTCACCACCGGCGGCATTAGCCGTTCAATCCAGCGCGTGCCGATTTTCACCACCACCAGGCCAATGACGGTATAAACCAGCCCACAGGCGATAATCCCGCCCAGCGCGATGCTGATATTCGGGTTAATCCCCTGGCCGTTAAAGCCCGTTGCAGCAATCACCACACCAACAAAAGCCGCGCTGGAACCGAGATAACTGGGAACGCGTCCTCCGGTAATAAAGAAAAACAGTAACGTGCCGATCCCCGACATTAAAATGGAAAGATTGGGATCCAGCCCCATCAGAATCGGCATTAACACCGTCGCGCCAAACATCGCCACCGCGTGTTGAACGCCCATTATTGCCGTCTGAGCAAACGGCAATCGTTCATCCGGCGCGACCACGCCGCTCTCTGTAGAGGTCGATTTTAACTGCCAGTGAGGAAGACCGAACATTGCCATCAGCTGTCTCCTTAAGGAGGTTAACAAGCAGGGCGCATCAGCGCGTGATAACTGCGATCGAACCACACCAGCCCGTAGGGTGTGGCGTGACGATGAATCGCTTCGATGGCGCAAAACAAAATGTCGTGGGTGCCGACGCTCACCACCTGGCTGATACGGCAGTCAAACGAAACCAGCGCCTCTTCCAGTTGCGGGCATCCGGTCACACCAGTCTGCCAGCGGGCGGCGGCAAAGCGGTGTTCCATGGGCGTTTTGCCGCCAAAAAGGTTTGAAAGCGGCTCCTGCCCGGCGCTAAGTGTATTTACACACAGCGTTCGATTTTCATTGAATACCGGCCAGACGGACGCCCCACGATTCAGGCACACCAGTAATGTGGGCGGCGTATCGGTCACGCTGCAGACCGCGCTGGCGGTGAACCCGGCGCGCCCGGCTGGACCGTCCGTGGTGATGATATTGACCGCCGCGCCCATACAGGACATCGCATCGCGAAAGGTTTGTTGATCAACTATGTTCATAGTTTGCTCCTTACAACAGCCCGCAGGCTTCTTCAAAGGACAGACGTGGCAGGCGCGCAAAAAGTTTGCTGCTATCGCCATAGCCGATATTAATCAGCAGATTGCTCTTCAGCGTGCTGCCTGCAAAAAAAGCGTCGTCTACGTGTTGACGATCAAAACCCGACATCGGGCCGGTATCCAGTCCCAGCGCACGGCAGGCGATGATCAGATAAGCCGCCTGCATGGAACTGTTGCGAAACGCTGTTTCTTCGGCAAGTTGTGGGCTGGAGGTAAACCAAATGCGGGCATCGCCGTGAGGAAACAGTTGCGGTAATCGTTCATAAAATTCACTGTCCCATGCGACGATAGCGGTGACGGGCGCGGTCAGGGTTTTTTGCAGATTGCCGCTGGAAAGCGCCCGGCGCAGACGTTCTTTTCCTTCTGCAGTGCGGATAAACACGATACGTGCCGGAGAACAGTTAGCTGATGTCGGCCCCCATTTCATCAGGGCATAAAGCTCCCGTAACGTCTCATCGCTGACGGGTGTCTCCCGCCAGCCGTTGTGAGTGCGGGCATCGGTGAACAGGGTGCTAAGCGCACCTGGGCTAACGGCTTCGTTCATAGCAATTCCTTACAGGGCGGCTTCACGGTGATGTAACAGGCTGGCAAGCCCGTTGAGTAACAGAGCATTAAACGTTTCGGGATCGGTCACGTTGCAGGCGTGTCCGCCATAGCGCATCACCATTTTCTGGCTATCGGGCAGGGCGGCATGAAGTTCACTGGAACATGCTGATGGCACCAGCAGATCATCACTGGCGCAGATGATTTGCACCGGGCAGCGGATGCGATCCGCATGGTGACTAAAGTCAGCGCGTTTGAGGGCGTTAAGTCGACGCAGTAAATTATTTTTGCCCTGAAAATGCGCCAGTGCCAGCGCGTCTTCTGCTTCCAGGCGAGGTGCGCGGGCCGCCATCCAGTCGGAGGGATAGAGGAACAACGGCTGCGCTTCCACCCATGCCTGCGCGCCGCCGCTATACAGTAATCGTTCGCGAACCTGAAAACAGCGGCGCGTATGGGCGTTTATTCGTAGCCAGCCGTTAACGCTGACCAGTGCTCTGACCGATGCGGGATAATCCAGCGCCAGCTGCATTCCCACCAGCGCACCGAGCGCATGGCCGACCACTGCGTAATGCTCAATCCCTGCGGCTACCAGCGCCTGATGCAGTTCCGCTGCCATCTGGGTGATACTGTAATCTTCTGCCAGCGTGTCGGGATTATTGCCGGTGCCGCGCTGGTCGTAACAGACTACCTGATACTCCTGCTCCAGCACTGCCAGTTGCGGCAACCAGTAACTGCCGCTACCGCCAAGACCCGAAATCAACACCACTACGGGCGCATCAGCATAAGGGAGAGGTGAGAGTGAAAGTTTCATCGCGGCCTCACTTGGCGATATGCGCAATCGTGGCGATTTCCACCAGCGCGTCAGGTTTTACCAGTCCGCACTGAATGCAGAATCGCGCCGGTTTGTCACCCGGGAAAAACTCGGCATAGATTTCGTTAATCGCGGCGTAATTTTTCCAGTCGGTAATAAAGATGCTGTTGAAGGTCACATCCGCCATCGTGCCACCCGCCGTCTCGATCACCTTGCGGATAGTTTCCAGAACGTGGCGGGTTTGCGCCTTTGGGTCATCGGCAAACAGCACGTTATTATGTTGATCAAAAGCCAGCGTACCGGAGACATACACCACGCCATCAGCCAGCGTGCCGGGAACGAAGGGGGCCAGCGGTGCGCTGCTGCCAGCGGGAATAATTACGGATTTTGGCATCGTTAAACTCCTTAAGCGATACGAGCAAAGGACGTGGGAGAAAGCGCGTCGCAGAACGTTTCGACGTCGCTGACCCAGCCAAAAAAGGTTTCGATATTGAACAACGCGGCTTTCTGTGCAAATTCCGGCCCCGCCTGGTGTGTTGCGTCTTCCAGCACCACGCCGAAATACTCCAGAAAAAAGCCATCGCGTAGCGTCGATTCGACGCAGACGTTGGTAGCGATGCCGGTGAAAACCAGATGGCGTATTCCGCGGCTGCGCAAAATGCTGTCCAGCGGCGTATTGAAGAAACCGCTGTAGCGCGGCTTCGGCAGCACAATATCGCCAGGTTGCGGCACCAGTTCATCCACCAGTTGATAATCCCAGGAGCCTTTCGCCAGCAATTTCCCCTGTAGCTGCGGCTGCTTACGCATGGTTTTCAAGGCGTTCGATTTATGAAAATTCGGTGAGCCGGGGCCGCCAGCCTCGACATACTGTTCATCCCAGCCATTTTGAAACCAGATGATCAACATCCCTGCCGCTCGCGCTGCGGTCACGGCGGTTTGAATGTTGGCAATGACCGGGCGAGTGGTTGAGACATCAAACCCGGCGAGATCTAAGTAGCCGCCTGGCGTGGCATAGGCGTTTTGCATATCCACCACGATCAGCGCACTTTGCTGCGGATCGAAGGTAATGGCTTCCGGTCGAGCGGTTAAGGTTGTCATCATGCCACCTCCTGAGTCAGCACAGGGAGATGGGCGCGGCACTGCATCAGTGGTTGAATGCGCTCGCCGAAGGTTTCGATTCCCGACAGAAAATCGTCGAAGGTTAACAGCACGCCTTCGGCACCAGGCACGCTTGCGACTTCATCTAACATGCGCGCGACACTGGCGTAAGAACCGACTAACGTCCCCATATTGATGTTTACTGCCGAAGTGGGATCGGCCATCTGACGGACGTTGGTGTCAGTACCGGAGCGGGTATCTTTCTGACTTTGCTCGGTTAGCCAGCTTAACGCCTCTTCATCCGCGCCCGCTTTGTAGTGTTCCCATTTGGCACGAGCGGCATCGTCGGTTTCATCGGCAATCACCATAAACAACACATAAGAGCCAACGTCGCGCCCGGTTTGCTCTGCGGCCTGTTTCATCCGCGCAGCGGTCGGGGCGAAAGCCGTGGGCGTATTTACGCCTTTGCCGAAACAGAAGTTGAAATCGGCATACTGGGCGGAGAACGCCATGCCAGCGTCGCTTTGCCCGGCGCAGATCACTTTCATGGGTACACTCGGTTGCGGACTGACGCGACAATCATTCATGGTGAAAAAATCGCCTTTAAAATCGCTTTTCCCCGAGCCCCACAGGTCGCGCAGCACCTGAACATATTCGGTGAGATAGTCGTAACGACGGGAGAAATAGTCATCGCCAGGCCAGATACCCATCTGCTCATACTCGGGCTTTTGCCAGCCAGTCACGAGGTTGACGCCAAAACGCCCGCCAGAGATGGAGTCGATGGTTGCCGCCATACGGGCGACGATTGCCGGAGGTAACGTTAAGGTGGCGGCAGTGGCGTAAATCTGAATGCGCGAGGTCACGGCTGCCAGTCCCGCCATCAAGGTGAACGACTCAAGGTTGTGATCCCAGAACTCAGTTTTGCCGCCAAAGCCACGCAGTTTGATCATCGACAGGGCGAAATCGAAATGGTAGTGCTCCGCTTTTTGCACGATGGCTTTATTCAGTTCAAAGGTCGGCATGTACTGCGGCGCGTGGGTCGAAATGAGCCAGCCGTTGTTGCCAATAGGTACGAATACGCCAATTTTCATCATTAACCTCTCTTCGTCTCGTAAAGTGAAAGTCAGACGGGGCGCTGCATCCTGCATATCCTTTTCAGCCGCGTATTGGCTTGTTTGCAAAGCGGATGCCAGTTTTTAAAAAGGGAGTGTTATTAATGTGTTAACATCGCGTTATCTAAAATGTCTGGTAAAAAGTGGACTAAACGGTCAAAACAGTTGCACATAAAACATGCATCTGTGCGCGATGAGAGTGCAGAAGGTCGAGGCCGGGCGGGGGTTTTGCTATCCTGTTGCCAATCTACAAGAGGGGAGAGCGCATGACGCAAGGCGCAGTGAAAACAACGGGTAAACGTTCGCGCGCAGTAAGCGCGAAGAAAAAAGCGATTCTTAGCGCAGCACTGGACACTTTTTCACAATTCGGTTTTCACGGCACACGGCTGGAGCAGATCGCAGAGTTGGCGGGTGTTTCAAAAACCAATCTGCTGTATTACTTTCCGTCAAAAGAGGCGCTGTATATTGCCGTGCTGCGGCAGATTCTCGATATCTGGCTGGCACCGTTAAAAGCGTTTCGTGAAGATTTCGCCCCGCTGGCGGCGATCAAAGAGTACATCCGTCTGAAGCTGGAAGTCTCACGCGATTATCCGCAGGCTTCGCGCCTGTTCTGTATGGAGATGCTGGCAGGCGCGCCGCTGTTAATGGATGAACTGACGGGCGATTTGAAGGCATTAATTGATGAGAAATCGGCGCTGATTGCCGGTTGGGTCAAAAGCGGCAAACTCGCGCCGATTGATCCGCAGCATTTGATTTTTATGATTTGGGCTTCCACTCAACATTACGCCGATTTCGCCCCTCAGGTGGAGGCGGTGACAGGCGCAACGTTGCGCGATGAGGTATTTTTCAATCAAACGGTTGAAAACGTGCAGCGGATTATTATTGAGGGGATTCGACCACGCTAATGATGCCGGAGGAAGGTGTAACATCCTCCGGCTACCTGTTTAACCGATCGTCATTAAGCTGGCGTTACCGCCAGCGGCAGCGGTATTCACACTCAGCGAACGCTCGATATACAGCCGTTCCAGAAGGATATTGCTTTCGCCACGGGCAAAACCCTGCACCGAAACAATTGCGCCATCCCGCGCAGCAACGGCTTCACACAATGCGCGAAGCTGATCCGAATCACCGTGGAAGATCACCGCATCAAACGGTTGAGCGGTAATATTTTCCGCTTTCGCCAGTTGAATACGCTCGCTGACAGTCGATGGCAATGCCTTCACTAACTGACGATGCAGCGCGTCATCCGGCCACAGCACCTGGCTGCCCACCGCCAGCACGGCGGCAAGCTGAGTCAGCGCATCCTGTTCATCATCGGCAATACACAACACGCGCTCACGCGGCAGCAGCGTCCAGGTATTGCGTTCACCCGTCGGCCCTGGCAGCAATCGTTGTGTTCCTGCCTGCGCCAGCTCGCCATATTGCGTACATAACGCCTGCAATTCTGGACGATTTGCCGCCCATTCCCGCAGTGCATTTAGCGGCTGAGTCAATGCGGCTTTCAACTGCGCATCGACCGGATACTCTGCATCCTGACGCGCGAGCGTCACCGCCAGCGCGCTTTCCGGGCGATTCGCCAGCAGACGGTAGAGATAGAGCGGACCGCCTGCTTTCGGCCCGGTACCGGACAACCCTTCGCCGCCAAACGGCTGCACACCCACCACTGCGCCCACCATATTACGGTTAACGTACAGGTTACCGACATGGGCTGAGCCAGTGACCTGGGCGATGGTTTCATCAATACGTGTATGGACGCCAAGCGTCAGACCATAACCGGAAGCGTTAATCTGCTCGATCAGCTCCGGCAGCTGATTACGGTTATAACGCACCACATGCAGCACCGGACCAAAGACCTCTTTTTGCAATTCGGCAAAGTCATCCAGTTCGATCAGCGTCGGGGCGACAAAGGTGCCGCTTTGCCATTCACGGGCATCTTCGCTGTTTTCCCGCACCGCCTGGAACACCGGACGGCCTTTGCTACGCATGGTCTGAATATGACGCTCGATATTGGCTTTGGCTTCGCTATCAATCACCGGACCGATATCGGTGGTCAGGCGACCCGGATTACCCATCC
Source organism: Escherichia sp. E1V33 (assembly GCF_004211955.1). GTDB lineage: Bacteria > Pseudomonadota > Gammaproteobacteria > Enterobacterales > Enterobacteriaceae > Escherichia. The sequence goes on along the minus strand of NZ_RHJI01000005.1, from coordinate 111,166 downwards.
GGCATTCGGCCATTGCGCCGCGCAGCATTTTTAACGTGTGGTCGGCAATCTCATCTTGCAGGCACAGCACGCGCAGCGCCGAACAACGCTGGCCTGCACTGTCGAACGCCGAGGCCAGCACATCTATTACGACTTGTTCGGTCAGTGCTGAAGAATCGACAATCATCGCGTTCATGCCGCCGGTTTCAGCGATGAGCGGAATAGGGCGACCCTGAGCGTCCAGGCGGCTGGCGATATTGCGTTGCAGTAACGTAGCGACTTCGGTTGAACCGGTAAACATCACCCCGCGTACGCGATCATCACCCGTCAGTTGCGCGCCCACGGTTTCCCCCTGACCTGGCAGCAACTGCACCACGCCTGGCGGTACACCCGCTTCCAGCAAAATGGCGATCCCTTGCGCGGCAATGAGTGGCGTTTGTTCTGCCGGTTTTGCCAGTACGCTGTTACCTGCCGCCAGTGCGGCAGCGATCTGCCCGGTGAAAATCGCCAGCGGGAAGTTCCACGGACTGATACACACCACTGGCCCTAATGGACGGTGGGTTTCGTTAGCGAAATCATCCCGCACCTGTCCGGCGTAGTAGTGGAGAAAATCGACCGCTTCGCGCACTTCGGCAATGGCGTTACTGAAGGTTTTTCCGGCTTCACGCACCAGAATACCAATCAGTTGCTGCATCTGGCTTTCCATCAGCACGGCAGCGCGATGCAAAATCGCCGCGCGTTCAGCCGGAGGCGTGGCAAACCAGATTGGCGCGTTATTAACCGCACTTTCCAGCGCCTGTTCTACCTCACGCGGCGTGGCGTCACGCACATAGCCCACAATATCTTTCGGTTCCGCAGGGTTAATAACGGGCGACATCTCACCTGCCGCTACCGGTTGTTCCAGCATTGGCAAGGCCTGCCATTTTTGCAGTGCACTATTGAGCAGGGCAGAAGAGAGGGATGCCAGACGGTGTTCGTTAGCGAGATCCAGCCCTGCCGAGTTGTCGCGCCCGTGACCGTAAAGATCGCGCGGCAGGGGAATTTTCGGATGCGGTAATCCAGTTTGCCCTTCCTGTTGTGCCAGTTTTTCTACAGCAGTGACCGGATCGGCGACCAGTTCATCCAGTGGCAAAGAGGTATCGGCAATACGGTTAACAAACGAGGTGTTAGCACCGTTTTCCAGCAGGCGGCGCACCAGATACGCCAGCAGCGTTTCATGTGTGCCAACCGGGGCATAAATACGACACGGACGGTTCAGTTTGCCGTCGGCAACTTTCCCGGTGACCTGCTCATACAGTGGCTCGCCCATACCATGCAGGCACTGGAACTCGTACTGACCCGGGTAGTAGTTTTGACCCGCCAGTTGATAAATTGCCGCCAGCGTATGGGCGTTGTGCGTCGCGAACTGCGGGTAGATTAGATTCGGCACCGCCAGCAGCTTTTTCGCACAGGCGAGATAAGAAACGTCGGTATACACCTTGCGGGTATAAACCGGATAACCTTCAAGGCCGTCCATCTGCGCACGCTTGATTTCACTATCCCAGTACGCGCCTTTCACCAGGCGAATCATCAGACGGCGACGGCTGCGGGTGGCGAGATCAATCAGGTAATCAATCACCAGTGGGCAGCGTTTTTGATAAGCCTGAATAACAAAACCGATGCCGTTCCAGCCAGCCAGTTCAGGCTCGAAACAGAGTTTTTCCAGCAGATCGAGGGAGATCTCCAGACGATCGGCCTCTTCGGCGTCAATGTTGATACCAATATCGTACTGACGCGCCAGCAGGGTGAGTGATTTCAGACGTGGGTAAAGCTCTTCCATTACCCGGTCATACTGGGCGCGGCTGTAACGCGGATGCAGCGCCGACAGCTTGATTGAAATGCCCGGACCTTCATAGATGCCACGACCATTGGACGCTTTACCAATGGCGTGAATCGCCTGCTGATAGGAAACCATATACGCTTGTGCATCTGCGGCAGTTAGTGCAGCTTCGCCAAGCATATCGTAAGAGTAACGGAAACCTTTCTCTTCCAGCTTGCGGGCATTGGCTAACGCTTCCGCGATGGTTTCGCCCGTGACGAACTGCTCGCCCATCAGGCGCATCGCCATATCCACACCTTTGCGGATCAGCGGTTCACCACTTTTACCGATAATGCGGTTCAGCGAGCGGGAGAGGCTGGCTTCGTTATGGGTGGAAACCAGTTTGCCAGTAAACAACAACCCCCAGGTGGCGGCATTAACAAACAGGGACGGGCTGCGACCAATGTGTGACTGCCAGTTACCGTTGCTGATTTTGTCGCGAATTAACGCGTCGCGGGTGGCTTTGTCGGGAATACGCAACAACGCTTCTGCCAGACACATCAGCGCCACGCCTTCCTGCGATGACAGCGAAAACTCCTGCAATAACCCCTGGACCATACCTGCGCGGCCACTGGCATTTTTTTGATTACGCAGTTTATCGGCCAGTTGATACGCCAGTTTGTGTGCCTGTTCAGCAACTGGCTGCGGCAGGCGGGCTTGTTCCAGCAGCATAGAAACCGCTTCGGTTTCCGGGCGGCGATAGGCCGCGGTGATCGCGGCGCGGGAAACCGACTGGGGCAAAATTTGCTCGGCAAAGTCGAGGAATGGCTGGTGTGGTTCCTCTGCCGGAGTCGGCGATTCATCACTCTCATTGGCCGCGCCAGAAAGCAGCGCAGGCAGCTCCGGCAAGGTATCGCTGTTTTCCAGTTGTTCAAGATAAGAAAAAATCGCCTGCTTAATTAACCAGTGCGGTGTGCGATCGATACGTGTCGCGGCAGACTTAATACGCTCACGCGTCGCGTCGTCCAGCTTAACCCCCATGGTGGTGGTTCCCATGCCATTACTCCTGTTGTTCTGAAAAGTGCAACTTAACGTTATCGTGAAATATCTATTATGTTGCAACTTTGTGCAACCACGTTAAATGTGACTTACGTAGCAAGCTTAAAAATGAATGAAATGTTAATAAAAGAATTCGATATGACGGGGATTAAAAAAGTAATGCAGACTTTTTCTCTGCGGCAGTTAACATTTTTGAAAGGTGCAACCGCGAAAAATGTGAGGAAGTGCAACCTGATGAAAAATAGTATCGCTGGGCAACAAAATTTGATGTAAATGATGTGTTAAATCGATTGTGAATAACCAGCACTTCCGGCAGGATACGGTCGCCCTGGTAATACATAAACTCTGTTACCCCGTTCCGGTGGCAGATATAACGGCAAGTTTCGACATTGCCGATAATAATTTTTTGGAGACTTTAGATGGCTATTAGCACACCGATGTTGGTGACATTTTGTGTCTATATCTTTGGCATGATATTGATTGGGTTTATCGCCTGGCGATCAACCAAAAACTTCGACGACTATATTCTGGGCGGTCGCAGCCTTGGGCCATTCGTGACGGCATTATCGGCAGGCGCGTCGGACATGAGCGGCTGGTTATTAATGGGGTTGCCAGGCGCGGTTTTTCTTTCCGGGATTTCCGAGAGCTGGATCGCCATTGGCCTGACATTAGGCGCGTGGATTAACTGGAAGCTGGTGGCCGGACGGTTGCGTGTTCATACCGAATACAACAATAACGCCTTGACTCTGCCGGATTATTTCACCGGGCGCTTTGAAGATAAAAGCCGCATTTTGCGCATTATCTCCGCGCTGGTTATTTTGCTGTTCTTCACCATTTATTGCGCTTCGGGCATTGTGGCAGGCGCGCGTCTGTTTGAAAGTACCTTTGGCATGAGCTACGAAACGGCTCTGTGGGCGGGAGCTGCGGCGACGATCCTTTACACCTTTATTGGCGGTTTCCTGGCGGTGAGCTGGACTGACACTGTACAGGCCAGCCTGATGATTTTTGCCCTGATCCTGACGCCGGTTATCGTCATTATCAGTGTCGGTGGCTTTGGCGACTCTCTGGAAGTGATCAAACAAAAGAGCATCGAAAACGTGGATATGCTCAAAGGGCTGAATTTTATCGCCATTATCTCACTGATGGGCTGGGGACTGGGCTACTTCGGGCAGCCGCACATCCTGGCGCGTTTTATGGCGGCGGATTCTCACCACAGCATTGTCCATGCGCGTCGTATCAGTATGACCTGGATGATCCTCTGCCTGGCAGGGGCGGTGGCTGTCGGCTTCTTTGGTATTGCTTACTTTAATGAGCACCCGTCGGTAGCTGGTGCGGTAAACCAGAACGCCGAGCGCGTGTTTATCGAACTGGCGCAAATTCTGTTTAACCCGTGGATTGCCGGGATTCTGCTGTCGGCGATTCTGGCGGCGGTAATGTCAACCTTAAGTTGCCAGCTGCTGGTATGTTCCAGTGCGATTACCGAAGATTTGTACAAAGCGTTTCTGCGTAAACATGCCAGCCAGAAAGAACTGGTGTGGGTAGGGCGTGTGATGGTGCTGGTGGTGGCGCTGGTGGCCATTGCGCTGGCGGCAAACCCGGAAAACCGCGTGCTGGGCTTAGTGAGCTACGCGTGGGCAGGCTTTGGCGCGGCGTTTGGTCCGGTGGTGCTGTTTTCGGTGATGTGGTCACGCATGACGCGCAACGGTGCGCTGGCGGGGATGATCATCGGTGCGCTGACGGTTATCGTCTGGAAACAGTTTGGTTGGCTGGGGCTGTACGAAATTATTCCGGGCTTTATCTTCGGCAGCATTGGAATTGTGGTGTTCAGTTTGCTGGGTAAAGCGCCGTCAGCGGCGATGCAAAAACGCTTTGCCGAGGCCGATGCGCACTATCATTCGGCTCCGCCGTCACGGTTGCAGGAAGGCTAAGGGAAGGCGTTTTACCGAAAATTTCACGTCATAACAGGAAGCAGGCAGAGGGCAATCAGTGATTGCCCTCTGCGTTTTTTCTCAAAATATTTTTACATTTCCACATCATTATCACTACATTCCACTTGTATTTTTCTTCTCCGTAATGATAATCGCTATCACTGCGATTTACTTTTCTTTGCATAGATTGACTCAGAAAAACGTTTAAGGGTGGGTGGCATGTTTGTTCCGTTTCTCATTATGTTGCGCGAAGGACTTGAAGCCGCGCTGATTGTCAGTTTGATTGCCAGCTATCTTAAGCGTACCCAGCGAGGCCGATGGATTGGTGTGATGTGGATTGGCGTGTTGCTTGCTGCTGCGTTGTGCCTGGGCTTGGGTATTTTCATTAACGAAACCACCGGCGAATTTCCGCAAAAAGAACAGGAACTGTTTGAAGGTATCGTGGCGGTGATCGCCGTGGTGATCCTTACCTGGATGGTTTTCTGGATGCGCAAAGTGTCGCGCAACGTCAAAGTACAACTGGAGCAGGCGGTCGATAGCGCATTGCAGCGTGGAAATCATCATGGCTGGGCGCTGGTGATGATGGTCTTTTTTGCCGTTGCAAGGGAAGGGCTGGAGTCGGTTTTTTTCCTGCTGGCGGCATTTCAACAAGATGTCGGGATCTGGCCGCCGCTCGGGGCAATACTCGGTCTTGCTACTGCCGTTGTACTTGGCTTCCTGCTCTACTGGGGTGGTATTCGCCTCAATCTTGGCGCATTTTTCAAATGGACCAGCCTGTTTATTCTCTTCGTCGCCGCAGGGCTGGCTGCAGGTGCCATTCGCGCATTTCATGAAGCCGGCTTGTGGAACCACTTTCAGGAAATCGCCTTCGATATGAGCGCGGTGCTCTCAACTCACTCGCTGTTCGGCACGCTAATGGAAGGTATTTTTGGTTATCAGGAAGCGCCGAGCGTCAGCGAAGTCGCCGTCTGGTTTATTTATCTCATCCCGGCGCTGGTGGCATTTGCTCTGCCACCTCGTGCAGGAGCGACTGCGTCTCGCTCCGCATAACGAATACGACGCAAATTCTTGCTTAGTTACAACATACTTTAAAGGGATAGTCACGTCATGACCATTAACTTCCGCCGTAACGCATTGCAGTTGAGTGTGGCTGCGCTGTTTTCTTCTGCTTTTATGGCTAACGCCGCTGATGTGCCGCAGGTCAAAGTGACCGTGACGGATAAGCAGTGCGAACCGATGACCATTACAGTTAACGCCGGGAAAACACAGTTCATTATTCAGAACCACAGCCAGAAGGCGCTGGAGTGGGAGATCCTCAAAGGCGTGATGGTGGTGGAAGAGCGGGAAAATATCGCCCCTGGTTTTAGCCAGAAAATGACGGCGAATTTACAGCCTGGCGAATACGATATGACCTGCGGTCTGCTGACTAACCCGAAAGGGAAGTTGATCGTCAAAGGTGAGGCAACGGCGGAAGCGGCGCAAAGTGATGCGCTGTTAAGTCTTGGTGGTGCAATTACTGCATATAAAGCGTATGTCATGGCGGAAACCACACAGCTGGTGACCGACACCAAAGCCTTTACCGACGCCATCAAAGCGGGCGATATCGAAAAAGCGAAAGCACTGTATGCGCCGACGCGCCAGCACTATGAGCGCATCGAACCGATTGCCGAACTGTTCTCCGACCTGGATGGCAGCATTGACGCCCGTGAAGATGATTACGAGCAAAAAGCCGCCGATCCGAAATTCACCGGTTTCCACCGTCTGGAAAAAGCATTGTTTGGCGACAACACCACCAAAGGGATGGATAAGTATGCCGACCAGCTTTATACCGATGTGGTTGATTTGCAAAAACGCATCAGTGAACTGGCTTTCCCACCTTCAAAAGTGGTTGGCGGTGCAGCCGGACTGATTGAGGAAGTGGCAGCCAGCAAAATCAGCGGTGAAGAAGATCGCTACAGCCACACCGATCTGTGGGATTTCCAGGCTAACGTTGAAGGTTCGCAGAAAATTGTCGATCTGCTGCGTCCACAACTGCAAAAAGCCAATCCGGAACTGCTGGCAAAAGTCGATGCCAACTTCAAAAAGGTCGATACCATTCTGGCGAAATACCGTACCAAAGACGGTTTTGAAACTTATGACAAATTGACCGATGCCGACCGTAATGCGCTGAAAGGGCCGATTACTGCGCTGGCGGAAGATCTGGCGCAACTTCGCGGTGTGCTGGGACTGGATTAAGCGTTATGCAGTATGAAGATGAAAACGGCGTGAATGAACCGTCACGCCGACGTTTACTGAAAGGGATTGGTGCGCTGGCGCTGGCGGGAAGTTGTCCAGTTGCTCATGCGCAAAAACCGCAAAGTGCGCCGGGCACGCTTTCGCCGGATGCACGCAATGAGAAACAGCCGTTTTATGGTGAGCATCAGGCAGGGATCCTGACGCCGCAACAGGCTGCAATGATGCTGGTGGCGTTTGATGTGCTTGCCAGCGATAAAGCCGATCTTGAGCGGTTGTTTCGCTTGTTGACTCAGCGTTTTGCTTTTCTGACTCAGGGCGGAGTGGCACCAGAAACGCCAAATCCGCGCCTGCCACCACTCGATTCCGGCATTCTTGGCGGCTACATTGCGCCCGATAATCTCACCATCACGTTATCGGTGGGCCATTCATTGTTTGATGAGCGCTTTGGCCTTGCGCCACAGATGCCGAAAAAGTTGCAGAAGATGACGCGTTTCCCTAACGATTCGCTGGATGCGGTGTTATGTCATGGTGATGTGTTGCTACAGATTTGCGCCAATACCCAGGACACGGTGATCCATGCGCTACGCGATATCATCAAACACACGCCGGATTTGCTCAGCGTACGCTGGAAGCGGGAAGGGTTTATTTCCGATCACGCGGCGCGTAGTAAAGGCAAAGAGACGCCGATAAATTTGCTGGGTTTCAAAGACGGCACTGCCAATCCCGACAGCCAGAATGCGAAGCTGATGCAAAAAGTGGTGTGGATAACGGCGGATCAACAGGAACCAGCATGGACCATTGGTGGCAGCTACCAGGCGGTGCGCTTGATTCAGTTTCGGGTGGAATTTTGGGACAGAACGCCGCTGAAAGAGCAGCAGACGATATTTGGTCGAGATAAGCAAACCGGTGCGCCGCTGGGGATGAAGCATGAGCACGATGTGCCGGATTATGCCAGCGACCCGGAAGGGAAGGTGATTGCGCTGGACAGTCATATCCGGCTGGCGAATCCCCGTACACCGGAGAGCGAGTCCAGCCTGATGCTGCGTCGTGGCTACAGTTATTCACTGGGCGTCACCAACTCCGGGCAACTGGATATGGGGTTGCTGTTTGTCTGCTACCAACACGATCTGGAAAAAGGTTTCCTGACAGTACAAAAAAGGCTCAATGGCGAAGCGCTGGAGGAATACGTTAAACCCATCGGCGGCGGTTATTTCTTTGCGCTACCGGGGGTGAAGGACGCAAATGATTATCTCGGAAGCGCGTTATTGCGGGTTTAATGTATTTAGGCGGATAAGGCATTCGTGCGCAGATGCCTGATGCGACGCTTGCGCGTCTTATCATGCCTACAAATTCTCGCGCCATCCGTAGGCCGGATAAGGCTTTTACGCCGCATCCGGCGTTCGTGCACTGATGCCTGATGCGAATCCTGCTGAAAGCACACAGCTTTTTTCATCACTGTCATCACTCTGTCATCTTTCCGGTAGAAACTAATGTCACCGAAATGGGTGTTTGTCGTTAAATATAAGTGAATATATTGTTGCATTGAATGAGAGATCTGTTGTACTTATTATGTAACAGCGGTAGTTCCCGGCAGTGATAGTCAGTCACTATGGAGATCGCGGATGGTAACGTCCTGTTCTGGACAATGTTTTGTTAAGCAACGCTCCACCACTCGCGGAGATATCTCCTCCGGTAGCAACTTCGTCACTCTGTATTTTTCTCACTTCCTTTCTTTACTCGTGTTACCGACGCCGCAAACGGTGTGCGTAGCCGTTTTTCGGCAATTTATCCAAAAGCAAACTATGGCTTACAAGGAAGCCAACCCTCTGATGTTCGTGCGCATAATCGCGCTGCCAACGGCGCGTGTGATGAATACAAACAACTCAAGGTGCTCTCCATGGGAAGACAAAAAGCAGTGATCAAAGCTCGTCGCGAAGCAAAACGTGTGCTGAGACGGGATTCACGCAGCCATAAACAGCGTGAAGAAGAATCGGTCACCTCGCTTGTGCAGATGAGCGGCGTAGAAGCCATTGGTATGGCCCGCGACTGTCGCGATACTTCGCCCATCCTCGCGCGAAATGAAGCGCAATTGCACTATCTAAAGGCTATTGAGAGTAAGCAGCTGATATTCGCCACGGGCGAAGCCGGGTGCGGAAAAACCTGGATCAGTGCAGCAAAAGCGGCAGAGGCCCTGATACATAAGGATGTCGACAGGATTATCGTCACCCGTCCAGTTCTGCAGGCCGATGAAGATCTTGGCTTCTTACCTGGTGATATCGCAGAAAAGTTTGCTCCCTATTTTCGCCCGGTCTACGACGTGCTGGTCCGGCGCTTAGGGGCTTCCTTTATGCAGTACTGCCTGCGACCAGAAATAGGGAAGGTCGAAATCGCACCGTTCGCCTATATGCGTGGACGTACCTTTGAAAATGCAGTCGTCATTCTTGACGAGGCGCAGAATGTGACTGCCGCGCAAATGAAAATGTTTTTAACCCGCCTCGGGGAGAACGTGACGGTTATTGTTAACGGTGATATCACGCAATGCGATCTGCCCCGCGGCGTGCGCTCTGGATTAAGTGACGCGCTGGAACGTTTCGAAGAAGATGAAATGGTCGGGATCGTCCGGTTCGGTAAAAATGATTGCGTACGTTCCGCACTTTGCCAACGTACGCTACATGCCTATAGTTAAGCGTATTACAAGCGCAGAGCCCGGGCTAACCGGGCTTTGTTTTTGATGTTTATGCCCGGACTACAATTTTATCTGAAACTACCTATAGCCGGTTTAGTTACAATGCAGGATAGCTATTTTAAATAATAAAGTCTGTTCTCAATATATTCATTCAGTTTTGTCAACTCTTCTGCGATTTTCTCTTTATTCAATTCATTGTTTTCTGTCATGGTTAATAAAATCAGCTCCTTTGTTTTTTTTGATAAATTTCCGGGGTGGAAATTTCTGCTGTTATACATTTCATGAATAATGTTGAGCAATTCGTTATTAAAAAAATCAATATTATCCATGTTGTCGATTTGAGGATTGCTGTCTTGAAAATTTTTTATGATTTTACATATTTTTATAATGAAATAAAACTCAATGTTTCTCTGGGTTTGTTCTTCTGGTGTGAAAATTGGAAAGTCATATTGTTCACATATTGTATCATAATCATCAAACTTATCATTTTCAATTGACCATAATTTTCTCTTTTCTATTTTATCCTTTGTTGATTTTATCTCAGAAAACATTCTTTTTATTATCAATAAAATGATGGCTGTAACAAATAGAATAATCATTCCAATATATGTGGAGTAATAAAAAAGTAACATGATAAATGAAATTACTGGCAGTGCTAATGAAGTCATAATCAATAAATTACCAACTTTACTATATGAGTGTAGTTCAAAAATGAATTCCCTCTCGTCACTTGCGAGTAAGTAAAATAATGAGAAGCCTGTGTTCAGTAATGTTGATATTGCGAAACCTAACGTAGCCCACCACAGCGGAAAACTATTGACGATATTGACAGGGGGGACACTAAAAAGCCCAATGAAAAAGGTAAAGCAGGCTCCAGTAAGAATTGAGTGAAAATATGAAAACCATTTTATACTCTCCCCTGTATGATACCCTTTTTTATATGCGCGCCAGGCAATCCGCTTTGTATTATACATGGATCTATCCTTAAATTTATTTACTATGAAAACTATACTGATTGATATTAATATATGTGCAAGGTTATTATTAATATCGTATATAATTTACTGCCTCATCACCCAATCAATTCCATATCAGTTTGTGCATTAGATTAGTTGATAAATAAATGATTATGAACAAATGCATTTATCTGGTAATAGATTTAGCCTACTACCAGATAAACAATCAGTTATTGTGGCGAATAATTTGGTAAAACTCGGCAGGTATGTTGGGGCCAAAACTCAGCGCATATTGATAACAAACATCTCTCCACTGATGGTTTTTGTAAAAAGCAAGAATAACTTGTTTTACCATTTGGTATTCAATATCGAGTTCATCTTTTAAGTCGTTTTCAAATTCATACCATTTTAATTTTTCATTGTTGCTTAATTTTTCATCGTATTTTTCAAATATATCATGTGTACGATTAATGTTTCTTTCATTCCAATCCATTGAAATAGTTAATGACTCCACGGGATGATTATGGTAATCGATTATGTCACCAAGGATACTTATATGGTATTTTATTTTTTCAATTTCTTTTGAAATTTCAGTTAAGTTCATGCTTTATCCTCCATTTTAGAATATGTAGAATTCATCGCAGATATGACATCTTGAGTCTTTGCTTGTAGATCATGAACATATGCGAGTCTGGAGTGCCTGAATGCCAACCTGTTTCGTAAGAGTTAAGATTTATTTTGCTTCAACAAGAAGCAGGTGAGTATCAGCATCAGGATCTTTTGTATCAAGAGTTCCTAAAGCGATATCGGAAACTCTTTTGTCTTGTGCTCGCTTCGAAAGAGCATAGTCATGCTGTCTGTTATTAAAGGATACTCCCATCCATTTACCCACAATAGTTAGAATTGAATCACTTTGTACATTTATATTCAGCTTTTGCCTTGGTAAATAATAAATATTATTTCGGTATTATCTAATGCAAAAATGATTTTGCAAAACAAGGTATCGCTCACCCCATCCTATCTGAACGCAACAGGAGACTATGTTGGGAAATTCCTCGTCGCCTTGCGGGCAGCTCACTCACTGCGTTCGCGGTCTGTTCAACTGGCTGTCGCCAGTTGTCGAACCCGGGTCCGGGCTTCTCACCCCCGCCAGTCTGTGCAACATGCGAAAAAAAAGCCCGCACTTTCGTACGAGCTCTTCTTTAAATATGGCGGTGAGGCGGGGATTGACTCGCTTCGCTCGCCCTGCGGGCAGCCCGTTCACTGCGTTCGCGGTCTGTCCAACTGGCTGTCGCCAGTTGTCGAACCCGGGTCCGGGCTTCTCACCCCCGCCAGCCTGTGCAACATGCGAAAAAAAAGCCCGTACTTTCGTACGAGCTCTTCTTTAAATATGGCGGTGAGGCGGGGATTCGAACCCCGGATACGTTGCCGTATACACACTTTCCAGGCGTGCTCCTTCAGCCACTCGGACACCTCACCAAATTGTCGTTCCTGTCTTGCTGGAACGGGCGCTAATGTAGGGAAATAGTCGCTTCGGGTCAACAAACTTTTTTAAAAAAAAGTGCGTTTATTCAAACTTCAATCAATCTGCGGCTTAAATATGCAAGTTTTGCTTTTTTTGCCACCGACAGCAGATTTGCTATTCTGATGTTCCTTGCAGATCATAACAATAAGCGCGAATAAATTCCGCTCAACTCTTTTCGGGAGTCAATATGGATATCATCTTTTATCACCCAACCTTTGACACAAAATGGTGGATTAACGCACTGAGTAAAGCGATACCTCATGCCAGGGTTAGAGCCTGGAAAAACGGAGATAACCAGGGCGCGGATTATGCGTTAGTCTGGCATCCTCCAGTTGAAATGCTGGCAGGACGCGATCTTAAAGCTGTGTTTGCACTAGGTGCCGGTGTGGATTCTATATTGAGTAAACTACAGGCACACCCTGAAATGCTTAAACCCTCCATTCCGCTTTTCCGCCTGGAAGATACCGGTATGGGCGAGCAAATGCAGGAATATGCTGTCAGCCAGGTTCTACATTGGTTCCGACGTTTTGACGATTATCGAATCCAGCAAAATGCTTCGCACTGGCAACCGCTGCCTGAATATCATCGGGAAGATTTTACAATTGGCATCCTGGGCGCTGGCGTGTTGGGCAGTAAAGTCGCACAGAGTCTACAAACATGGCGCTTTCCGCTGCGTTGCTGGAGCCGCAGTCGTAAATCCTGGCCAGATGTACAAAGCTTTGCTGGAATTGAAGAGCTGAAGGCATTTCTGAGTCAATGCCGGGTACTGATTAATCTGTTACCGAATACGCCCGAAACGGTCGGCATTATTAATCAACAATTATTCAATCAATTACCAGATGGCGCGTATCTTCTCAATCTGGCGCGTGGCGTTCATGTGGTGGAAGGTGACCTGCTCGCGGCGCTGGAAAGTGGCAAGATTAAAGGAGCAATGCTGGATGTTTTTAATCGTGAACCCTTACCGCCGGAAAGCCCGCTCTGGCAACATCCACGCGTCACAATAACACCACATGTGGCAGCTATTACTCGCCCCGTTGAAGCCGTCGAGTATATTTCGCGCACCATTTCTCAGCTAGAAAGAGGTGAGGCCGTTAGCGGGCAAGTCGACCGAGTTCGAGGCTACTAATAAAGCGCCAGGATTCCTGCTATCCTTGGCAAGAATTGAATACAGGAGAGAGTTATGTATCCCGTCGACCTTCATATGCATACCGTTGCCAGCACGCATGCATACAGCACATTAAGTGATTACATTGCCCAGGCTAAACAGAAGGGAATCAAGCTTTTTGCAATTACCGATCATGGACCGGATATGGAAGATGCGCCGCATCACTGGCATTTCATTAATATGCGTATTTGGCCACGAGTGGTTGATGGGGTAGGGATCCTGCGCGGCATTGAAGCCAACATTAAAAATGTTGACGGCGAAATTGACTGTAGCGGCAAAATGTTTGAGTCACTGGATTTAATCATTGCTGGTTTTCATGAACCGGTTTTTGCGCCACATGATGAAGCGACCAATACGCAAGCGATGATCGCGACTATCGCCAGCGGCAATGTGCACATAATAAGCCATCCGGGCAACCCGAAATATCCCATTGATTTTAAAGCAGTTGCGGAAGCTGCCGCGAAACACCAGGTCGCGCTGGAAATCAATAATTCGTCCTTCTTACACTCGCGCAAAGGCAGTGAAGATAACTGCCGTGCAGTTGCCGCTGCGGTGCGCGATGCTGGCGGTTGGGTGGCGTTAGGCTCGGATTCGCATACCGCGTTTACTATGGGTGAATTTGAAGAGTGTCGTAAAATTCTCGACGCGGTTGATTTTCCAGAAGAACGCATTTTGAATGTTTCACCGCGCCGTTTACTCAACTTCCTGGAATCCCGCGGTATGGCGCCGATTGCGGAATTTGCTGAACTTTAATTGCTTTATGGAAATAAATAAATGAACGAGTTTTCTATCCTGTGTCGTGTACTGGGGTCACTTTATTACCGCCAACCGCAGGACCCTTTACTGGTTCCGCTGTTTACCCTGATTCGTGAGGGAAAATTGGCAGCGAGCTGGCCTCTGGAGCAGGATGAGTTGCTGGCGCGCTTGCAGAAAAGTTGTGATATGGCGCAAGTATCTGCCGATTACAATGCGCTGTTTATCGGCGATGAAAGTGCAGTACCGCCTTACCGCAGCGCCTGGGTTGAGGGCGCGACGGAAGCGGAAGTGCGGGCTTTTCTTTCAGAACGCGGGATGCCGTTAGCAGATACGCCAGCAGATCACATCGGCACGTTACTGCTCGCGGCTTCCTGGCTGGAAGATCAGTCAACGGAAGATGAAAGCGAAGCACTGGAAACGTTGTTCAGCGAGTATCTGTTGCCGTGGTGTGGCGCATTTCTCGGTAAAATTGAGGCCCATGCAACCACGCCGTTCTGGCGCACTATGGCACCACTGACCCGCGATGCTATCGGCGCAATGTGGGATGAACTTGAGGAAGAAAAAGAAGAATAAGTGTGATCGTGATCACTAGTGAATGCAACATCAAACTCTACGTTGCATAAAATGTGTGCTCGATCTCATTCATGGGCGCGTTTTCTGTTATCATTCGCGGCATGAACATACTTCTCTCTATTGCAATCACAACGGGCATTCTCTCCGGTATCTGGGGATGGGTGGCCGTTTCCCTTGGTTTACTTAGCTGGGCTGGTTTCCTTGGCTGCACGGCCTACTTTGCCTGTCCACAAGGAGGCCTGAAAGGGTTGGCGATCTCAGCTGCAACGCTGCTTAGCGGTGTGGTGTGGGCAATGGTCATTATTTACGGTAGTGCGCTGGCACCCCATCTGGAAATAGTTGGCTACGTCATGACAGGCATTGTCGCTTTCCTGATGTGTATTCAGGCCAAACAGCTATTGCTGTCATTTGTTCCGGGTACATTTATCGGTGCGTGTGCGACGTTTGCTGCGCAGGGGAACTGGAAGCTGGTATTGCCGTCTCTGGCGCTTGGGCTGGTGTTTGGTTACGCGATGAAAAACAGTGGGCTCTGGTTGGCAGCGCGCAGTGCTAAGACCGCTAACCATGAGCAACAAGTAAAAAATAAAGCGTGAGAGAATCACGCTTTATAGTGAATACGTAAAAGCCGGATTAATATGGACTGCACCCCAAAAGTTGGACACCCAACTGATTAAGGTGCAGTTTTTTATGAATCAGGATTCCGGCGGTACTGACAGATGGCGGTATTTCACCAGAATGTCATTCTGCAGATCTGCTTTATTCTGCAAATCCCACAGACCACGGTCGATACCATCATTAATCAGGAAGATAACACCGGTTTCAATCGCAGACATCAGGCATAGCATAACGGGTTCGTTCGAGGTATATCCTACTTCCCCTTCCAGTAACCGCTGGTAGTCGATAAAGCGGAAGACGCCGGCCTGGACTTCATAGGAAAGAATGGTCTTACTGGTGTTCACTGATGACAGGATTTCACCGGTGCTGACATTAACTACACGCAAGTTCACCGCGATTTGGTCAAGTTGGTACTGTGTATCGGCGCCAATACCGAAATATCTTGCCCCTGCACCGCCCGACTTCACGTTACTTTCATAACCAATAATCGACCCTTCAACCATGATATTGGCTGCCGTCAGCGACTGTAGCGGGATCCGGTTATTGAGCGCAACGGTGCCATTTTCCTGTGCCGCACGAATAATCTTACGTTCGTTCAGTAAGTTTTGTAGGCCCTGACGCTCCAGCGGTACAAACCAACGCGAATCTTTCAAGGCGGTGACCAGCATTGCGGTCGCGCTTTGCGGAACTGCGGTGGAGAAGTTACTAGCTGGATAGGGTTTAAATTGTCCAGTTTCATCCTGGATGTTGTATACCGAGACAAAGATTTTGCCCGTTGGCGAAGGCAAATGGGTTAAATCTTTGTAGCTTTGAGCTCGAGGCATTAATGTCGGCTTGGCGGCTTCTTTTGGTGGTGCTGTTAAGCATCCACTCAGCAACATGACTGCAACCAAAACAAATAAGCGCTGCATATTATTTTCCTTACAAAGCTGGGGCTTAAAAATCGGTTGAGTTATTTTGTAATCCCGAAACCTGAATCGTGGACGTTTGACCCGTTTTACGATCGGTTACGTTCAGTTGCAGCTGACCATCCCGGTTGGCAATATCGACGATATATTCGTTAGTCACCATTCGTCCTGGTTGACCTGTATTAATATTAGTCAGCAGCCCACCTAATATTTGCGACTGAATGGCTTGGGTGAAGTTATCTAACGCCGAGGGCGTTTCAATACCAAAGTCATCATCATAGCTTGGGTCTTTATACGAGTTCTGTGCCTGGGCGCTGTTTAGTAAAAAAGCGCCATTATTGGGGTTGCCACCAAAATTAGGATTGCGGAACTGGAAGGTCATATTCCCGGCCCAACTTATTGGCGAAATTAGCATGAGTAGAATTACTGCATGTTTGACACGCATTGCAGCCTCCGGACAATTTAATTTAAAATTCATCAGGCGCTAAATCGCCCGTACTCAGTAAAGCCTGACTAATCTGTCGACGGTTCAGTGCTTCTTCAGTTTGTGCCAGTGCAAAAACAACAGTTTTCTCGAAGTCTCTTTTCAATGGGAATAAAAAAGTCTGGAAAATAACGTCCTGATTTACCGTTATAGTTATCCAGCTTCCCCATCGTGCACTGGGTCTTTCATTAATCGTTAAGTTCCCGGTATAGCTGCTTTCCCATTTATCACTAAAGGCACGATAAAAATCATGTCCAATGGATGAAACAGTATGGTCAGTTAACAATCCCGGTACTTCTACCTCTACGGCGTGAACATTCCCCGCAGCGAAGAAAATATTCGCTGCTACAATCCAGCATAAATAACGTTTCATGGCTTTATCGCCTGAGGTTATCGTTTGCCCATGAGACTGCTTGAGTCCGGTTTTTGACTGCTATCTTCTTGAAAAGATTATAAAGATGCGTTTTAACCGTATTTTCGCTGATGAACAGCGAACGAGCAATCTCGTTATTGGAGGCGCCGATACGCAGTTTATTAAGGATCTCTTTTTCCCTATGAGTAAGGAGGGCAGATTCCGTGCTGTTATAACGATAGTTACCTGAATGTGTAATCAGATAGCTGGCAAGTTTTTGCGTAAAGTAGCATTCCCCGCGTAAGACGCCTTGCAACCCATTGATGACGCGTTCTTGATCCTCCAGGGCGTAAAAAACACCGTTGATATGAGGCCAGTTTTCAATGTCGCGGTACGGGTAATCGTCTGGAGTATTTAACAACAGTGTTTTGATGTTGTTGTGTTTTCTGCTTAATGTATCCTGCCAGTAATGGATGAGTTTTTTATCTGCTTCCATCATATCCAACAGAATAATGCAGCCAGAAGATATATCGTCCAGAGAACGTTGAATGTTATGTAGTTTTCCTGTAATTGCCAGCGATTGTTTTAAATGCTGCAATAACGCAGTCGCCTGCAAGGAAGGTTTAGTGATTAACAGTAATGTATGACCATGAATACTATGGACTTCATTAAACATGATGAAACCCCGCTCTTTTTATTAATCGCACACCTGACAGCTGCCTTTATTCAATAAAGGCACCAGAAGTACTGACAGATGTTGCACTGCTGTGTGTAGTAATAAATCAACCCTAAATGGGTAAAAAATAAAACTAATGGATTACATCTGATTTCAATCTAGCCATTACAAATCTTAAATCAAGTGTTAAACGTGTAACAAAATGTAATCACGTATTTAAATTTGTTAACATTAAGGAATTATTAAGTTTGGTAATGATAGAAAAGTTGTACATATGGCTTTTATTGCACAATTTTGAAAAATCATACAAATATGCGTATCTATATGATTAATTTAATAAAGTTTATTTATCCCTGGTCCTTTTGTTGCGCCAAAATTGTCTGCTTTTTCAGGTTCTCTCCATGGACAAATTTTTGCTGCAAAAAGACGATGTTTGTGACGGCTTGTCAGGAAAACATATCGACAGAATCTTCGCGACCCATGAGGCGAGATAGTTTGTCGAATTTTTACGGTCAAAAAACGACGGTTCAAAAGTAAACAAAATAATTTTTGCGTAAATAACAGCGTATTTACGCGAGATTTAATACTTTGGCATGAGCAAAAAAAGAAAAATACAACGCGCGGGTGAGTTATTAAAAATATTTCCGCAGACATACTTTCCATCGTAACGCAGCGTTAACAAAAAACGGTTTGCGTTAACAACCAAGTTGAAATGATTTAAATTTCTTAAATGTACGACCAGGTCCAGGGTGACAACATGAAAAACAGATTGTTATTTATGATGTTAACAGTACTGGGTGCGCCTGGGATTGCAGCCGCAGCAGGTTATGATTTAGCTAATTCAGAGTATAACTTTGCGGTAAATGAATTGAGTAAGTCTTCATTTAATCAGGCAGCCATAATTGGTCAAGCTGGTGCTAATAATAGTGCACAGTTACGGCAGGGAGGCTCTAAACTTTTGTCGGTTGTTTCGCAAGATGGTAATAGCAACCGGGCAAAGATTGACCAGACAGGAGATTATAACCTTGCATATATTGATCAGGCGGGCAATGCCAACGATGCCAGTATTTCGCAAGGCGCATATGGTAATACTGCAATGATTATCCAGAAAGGTTCTGGTAATAAAGCAAATATTACGCAGCATGGTACTCAAAAAACGGCAATTGTAGTGCAGAGACAGTCGCAAATGGCTATTCGCGTAACACAGCGTTAATTTCCATTCGACTTTTAAATCAATCCGATGGGGGTTTTACATGAAACTTTTAAAAGTAGCAGCAATTGCAGCAATCGTATTCTCCGGTAGCGCTCTGGCAGGTTCTATTCCTCAGTACGGCGGTGGCGGCGGTAACCACGGTGGTGGCGGCAATAATAACAGCGGCCCGAACTCAGAACTGAATATTTACCAATCCGGTGGCGGTAACTCAGCGGTTGCTTTGCAGGCTGATGCCAGAAACTCTGAACTGTCCATTACCCAGCATGGCGGCGGTAACGGCGCAGATGTTGGTCAAGGTTCTGATGACAGCACCATCGAACTGACCCAACGTGGCTTTGGTAACAGCGCGACACTGGATCAGTGGAACGGTAAAAACTCTGAAATGACTGTTAAACAGTTCGGTGGCGGCAACGGTGCAGCGGTTGACCAAACTGCATCTAACTCCAGCGTCAACGTAACTCAGGTTGGCTTTGGTAACAATGCTACAGCCCATCAGTACTAATATATAAAACGTATTACAGAAAACAGGGCGGAAGCCCTGTTTTTTTTCGGGAGACTTTTATCAGGAGAAAAGTATGAACGCGTTATTACTCCTTGCGGCGCTTTCCAGTCAAATAACCTTTAATACGACCCAGCAAGGTGACATATACACCATTATTCCAGAAGTTACCCTGACGCAATCTTGCTTGTGCCGGGTGCAAATATTGTCTCTGCGTGAAGGCAGTTCAGGCCAAAGCCAGACTAAACAAGAAAAGACCCTCTCATTGCCCGCTAATCAACCCATTGCCTTGACGAAATTGAGTTTGAATATTTCCCCGGACGATCGGGTGAAAATTGTTGTTACTGTTTCTGATGGACAGTCACTACATTTATCACAACAATGGCCGCCCTCTTCAGAAAAGTCTTAATGCTTTGATATAACGAGCATAACATGAATCGGGAGAGCGTGGTCTGATTTGAGTCAGCCAACCTGAATGCATGGATTACACCCCTCAAGGATGATTAATCATTGAGGAAATATAAAAATGTTCAGACCGGTTTTAAACTCCCTTATGCTCAGTAGTCTGGTTTTGCCTTTTATGGCCTCTGCAGGGAGCTCTGCGCAAGGCGGCATAATAAGCTTTCGTGGTGAAATTGTTGAGCCCCCCTGCGAAGTCAGTGCCGTACAAGCAGATGTTGAAATGACCTGTATGCAAAATGGTCCTGTTCACACCAAACTCTACTCCAGTAAAGGATTTATGAGCGGAGTACAAAAAAATCTGCAAATCGCCTCAGTAAAAATGCAGTACCTTAATGAACAAAAAACATTAGCGGTAATGAGTATCGAATATAAGTGAGTCCAGATTCGTCCACGAAGTCGACAAGAAAAATGCGATTTCTCTAAAAACCCTGCTGTACACTTAAGAAACAAGATGGTGTAAGGAGGCGTTATGAAATCGCGTATTCATGTTGTACAGGGCGATATTACCAAACTGGCCGTTGATGTGATTGTTAATGCGGCAAATCCATCATTGATGGGGGGAGGCGGCGTTGATGGCGCTATACATCGCGCTGCCGGTCCGGCACTGCTGGATGCCTGTTTAAAAGTCAGACAACAACAGGGCGATTGCCCTACGGGACACGCCGTAATTACCCTTGCAGGCGATCTCCCCGCCAAAGCTGTTGTACATACCGTTGGACCCGTGTGGCGCGGTGGAGAACAAAATGAAGATCAGCTATTGCAGGATGCCTATCTCAATAGTCTGCGACTGGTGGCGGCGAACAGTTATACATCGGTAGCTTTCCCCGCCATTAGTACAGGTGTTTATGGATATCCACGCGCTGCAGCGGCTGAAATTGCAGTAAAAACCGTTTCGGAATTTATTACCCGTCACGCTTTACCCGAGCAGGTATACTTTGTCTGTTATGATGAAGAAAACGCCCATCTCTACGAAAGACTCCTTACCCAACAAGGAGATGAATGATTTGCCCCGGCTGGCGAGCGCGGTGTTGCCCTTGTGTTCGCAACATCCAGGACTGTGTGGCATTTTCCCCCTTGATAAAGGTCTGGATGCGTTTGCCGCACGTTATCGTCTGGCAGAAATGGCGGAACATACGCTGGATGTTCAGTATTACATCTGGCAGGACGATATGTCGGGGCGGTTATTGTTTTCTGCGCTGTTAGCCGCCGCGAAGCGTGGCGTTCGCGTTCGCTTGTTGCTTGATGACAACAACACTCCCGGACTTGATGACATTTTACGCTTGCTTGATAGTCACCCGCGGATTGAAGTTCGACTTTTCAATCCTTTCTCATTTCGCTTATTGCGCCCGCTTGGCTATATCACCGATTTTTCCCGTCTCAATCGACGTATGCACAATAAGAGTTTTACCGTCGATGGGGTGGTGACGCTGGTGGGAGGAAGAAACATCGGTGATGCATATTTTGGTGCAGGAGAAGAACCGCTTTTCTCTGATTTAGATGTAATGGCAATGGGGCCGGTTGTTGAGGACGTCGCTGATGATTTCACCCGCTACTGGTATTGCAAATCAGTTTCACCCTTGCAGCATGTTCTGGATGTGCCCGAAGGTGAAATGGCTGATCGTATTGAGCTACCCGCATCCTGGCACAATGACAGCATCACGCATCGTTATTTGCGTAAACTGGAATCCAGCCCTTTTATGAATCAACTCGTTGAGGGTAGGTTACCGCTTATTTGGGCAAAAACGCGTTTATTAAGTGATGATCCCGCGAAAGGTGAGGGCAAAGCAAAACGCCATTCCCTTCTGCCGCAGCGTCTGTTCGATATCATGGGGTCGCCCGGCGAGCGGATTGACATTATCTCTTCCTATTTTGTGCCGACGCGTGCAGGCGTGGCGCAACTGTTACGGATGGTAAGAAAAGGGGTAAAGATAGCGATCTTAACCAATTCACTTGCCGCCAACGATGTCGCGGTGGTGCATGCTGGCTACGCACGCTGGCGCAAAAAATTGCTCCGTTATGGCGTGGAACTTTATGAACTGAAGCCGACGCGGGAACAACCAGGTACACTGCACGACCGTGGAATAACCGGGAATTCCGGTGCCAGTCTGCATGCTAAAACCTTCAGTATCGATGGCAAAACCGTGTTTATTGGATCATTCAATTTCGATCCGCGTTCAACATTGCTCAATACTGAAATGGGCCTGGTAATAGAGAGCGAAACGCTGGCGCAACTGATCGATAAACGCTTTATTCAAAGTCAGTATGATGCGGCCTGGCAGTTGCGTTTGGATCGCTGGGGGCGGATTAACTGGGTCGATCGTCACGGGAAGGAAGACATTATTCTTAAAAAAGAACCCGCAACCAGTTTCTGGAAGCGGGTTTTGGTCAGACTAGCGTCAATATTACCCGTTGAATGGCTATTGTAATTGTGGCTCAGCGGGCTGGCGCTTTATCATTCTCGCGCTTAATGGCCGGTTTTCCAGAGAACAAAA
Organism: Escherichia sp. E1V33; assembly: GCF_004211955.1. Classification (GTDB taxonomy): domain Bacteria; phylum Pseudomonadota; class Gammaproteobacteria; order Enterobacterales; family Enterobacteriaceae; genus Escherichia. The sequence goes on along the minus strand of NZ_RHJI01000005.1, from coordinate 88,805 downwards.
ACTTCAACAGCGGAATGCGTAAATGAATTTCATACAGAATTATCGCAATCCCTACCACGAATACCAGACCACAGAGGAACCCCAGTAGATTTGATGTGATATGCGGAGTGATATATGCACCAAAAAAAAGCGTTAAAGGGTGGTGAACCAGATAAATAAACAGCGATGCGTTTACAAAATAGGTTACCCGCGCCGACTGAAAATTGAGCAAGCGGTGACCAAAGGAGAAAACCACATTCACCATCCACAGGCCGAGTACCATCGTAATCACCGACTCGGTTTCATACATCCAGGCATCGCCGCTACCGTAACGTTGATTGAGCAAATATGCGACAAATGCCATTGCTGCAGCGAGCGTGCAACCACGAGAAGGTGTGGTAAACAAGGCTTTAAGATTAGGGAAAATAAATGCTAATGCCCCAAGGATAAAAAATGGCATATAAAACAGCGTCTGCATGAAAATAAAATTGAACATGCCATCGCTTAAAATAGGCGGATAAACGATAAAGAGCGTTCTCCTTATTGCCGCATAGCCGATGCCGAGGCATAAGAAGATCACCGATAGTTTAGCCATTGAGAATTTTTTATTTTTATTATCAGAATTATCTAAATTATATTTGATGCGCTTAAATATCCATACGCAAAGTGTCGTCATGACCACCAATACCAGTAAAAACCACAGGTGCGAAATTAATTCCCAGGCCAGTGTATTATATTTGTCATACAATGACAGACCAGGCCAGCTTTCTGCTTTGCCTTTGACATACTGAAGCATAATGAATTGCGGCAAGGTCAGCAGAGGAATGGCCGTTAACATCGGGATCCCCACGCGTTCGACGCGAACTTTCCACCATTTTTTCAGTGGGTAGCGCAAAAAAAGCATGTAGGAAAAATAACCAGAAATAACGAAGAATACCTGCATGCGGAACGAGTGGATGAAATCGTTAAAAAGTGTCAGCCACCAGGACGGCTCTGCGCTATTCACATGCCAGGTGTGGCTTGAATAGATTAAAGAAATATGAAAAGGGATCCCTAACAACATCAACCAGGCGCGGATGGAGTCGAGGAAATATTCACGCTGCGCGGGTACTGGATTCATATATGGTTAACTAATCTCGGATTTTTCGTCTTATCCCTGCCGGGTAATGCCTTTAGGCTTTTGCCATAACAACATCGACCTGGCCGCATCTGGCACAGGTTTCACGGGTGTTTTTGCGCGGCATAGCCACTACCACTAACCAAAATGGAAGCGTCTGTAAGACAGTTGATAAATAAATTTGCTGGCAAACCCTACACGAACTCGCTGCTTCTGTCTTTAGGAGAAGCACGGAAAGTGAAAATGGCCGCAATCAAGTGCTTAATCCATGAGCCAGCATGCTGAATAACACCGGGATTCTGTTGTCGTAATGGCTGGTTATCCATTAAAATAGATCGGATCGATATAAGCACACAAAGGGGGAAGTGCTTACTTATTATGAAACATAAACTACAAATGATGAAAATGCGTTGGTTGAGTGCTGCAGTAATGTTAACCCTGTATACCTCTTCAAGCTGGGCGTTCAGCATTGACGATGTTGCAAAGCAAGCTCAATCCTTAGCCGGAAAAGGCTATGAGACGCCTAAAAGCAACTTGCCCTCCGTTTTCCGCGACATGAAATACGCGGATTATCAGCAGATCCAGTTTAATCATGACAAAGCCTACTGGAACAATCTGAAGACCCCATTCAAGCTCGAGTTCTACCATCAGGGTATGTACTTCGACACGCCGGTCAAAATCAATGAAGTTACTGCAACGGCAGTAAAAAGAATCAAATACAGTCCGGATTATTTTACATTCGGCGATGTTCAGCATGACAAAGACACGGTAAAAGACCTTGGTTTTGCCGGTTTTAAAGTGCTTTACCCGATCAACAGCAAAGATAAAAACGATGAAATCGTCAGCATGCTCGGGGCCAGCTATTTCCGCGTGATTGGTGCAGGTCAGGTTTATGGCCTTTCTGCCCGCGGCCTGGCAATTGATACCGCGTTGCCATCCGGTGAAGAATTTCCGCGCTTTAAAGAGTTTTGGATCGAGCGTCCAAAACCAACTGATAAACGTTTAACCATTTATGCATTGCTTGACTCGCCGCGTGCGACTGGCGCTTACAAGTTTGTGGTTATGCCGGGACGTGACACGGTTGTTGATGTGCAGTCTAAAATTTATCTGCGCGACAAAGTCGGCAAACTGGGTGTTGCGCCGCTAACCAGTATGTTCCTGTTCGGACCGAACCAGCCGTCTCCGGCGAATAACTATCGTCCGGAATTGCACGACTCAAACGGCTTGTCTATCCATGCCGGTAACGGCGAGTGGATCTGGCGTCCGCTGAATAATCCGAAACATCTGGCGGTTAGCAGCTTCTCTATGGAGAATCCGCAAGGTTTTGGTCTGTTACAGCGCGGCCGCGACTTCTCTCGTTTTGAAGATCTCGACGACCGTTACGATCTGCGTCCAAGCGCCTGGGTAACACCGAAAGGGGAATGGGGCAAAGGTAGCGTTGAGTTGGTAGAAATCCCGACTAACGATGAAACTAACGATAACATCGTCGCTTACTGGACGCCGGACCAGCTGCCGGAACCGGGTAAAGAGATGAACTTTAAATACACCATTACTTTCAGCCGGGACGAAGACAAATTGCATGCGCCAGATAACGCCTGGGTACAGCAGACGCGTCGTTCAACGGGGGATGTGAAACAATCAAACCTGATTCGTCAACCTGACGGTACTATCGCCTTTGTGGTCGATTTTACTGGTGCAGAAATGAAAAAACTGCCAGCGGATACGCCAGTCACCGCACAAACCAGTATTGGTGATAATGGTGAGATTGTAGAGAGTACAGTGCGTTATAACCCGGTCACCAAAGGCTGGCGTCTGGTAATGCGCGTCAAAGTGAAAGATGCCAAGAAAACCACCGAAATGCGTGCTGCACTGGTGAATGCCGATCAGACGTTGAGTGAAACCTGGAGCTACCAGTTACCTGCCAATGAATAAAACAACTGAGTACATTGACGCAATGCCCATCTCAGCAAGTGAGAAAGCGGCATTGCCGAAGACCGATATCCGCGCCGTTCATCAGGCGCTGGATGCCGAACACCGTACCTGGGCGCGGGAGGATGACTCCCCGCAAGGGTCGGTGAAGGCTCGTCTTGAACAAGCCTGGCCAGATTCACTGGCTGATGGGCAGTTAATTAAAGACGACGAAGGACGCGATCAGCTTCAGGCAATGCCGAAAGCAAAACGCTCCTCTATGTTTCCCGATCCGTGGCGAACTAACCCGGTAGGGCGATTCTGGGATCGTCTGCGCGGGCGCGATGTGACACCGCGCTATCTGGCTCGGTTGACCAAAGAAGAACAGGAAAGCGAGCAAAAATGGCGAACCGTCGGGACAATCCGTCGTTATATCCTGCTTATCCTGACACTGGCGCAAACCGTTGTCGCCACCTGGTATATGAAGACGATTCTGCCGTATCAGGGGTGGGCGTTTATTAATCCGGTTGATATGGTCGATCAGGATCTGTGGGTTTCCTTTATGCAGCTCCTGCCTTATATGCTGCAAACCGGCATTCTGATCCTCTTTGCTGTTCTTTTCTGCTGGGTGTCTGCCGGTTTCTGGACCGCGTTGATGGGATTCCTGCAACTGCTCATTGGTCGCGATAAATACAGTATTTCTGCGTCGACCGTTGGCGATGAACCGCTAAACCCTGAGCATCGTACGGCATTGATCATGCCCATCTGTAATGAAGACGTGAATCGCGTCTTTGCAGGCTTGCGCGCAACGTGGGAATCGGTAAAAGCCACCGGCAATGCTAAACATTTTGATGTCTATATTCTGAGTGATAGTTACAACCCGGATATCTGCGTCGCAGAGCAAAAAGCCTGGATGGAGCTTATCGCTGAAGTCGGCGGTGAAGGGCAGATTTTCTATCGCCGCCGCCGCCGTCGTGTAAAGCGTAAAAGCGGTAATATCGATGACTTCTGCCGTCGCTGGGGCAGTCAGTACAGCTATATGGTGGTGCTGGACGCCGATTCAGTGATGACCGGTGATTGCTTGTGCGGCCTGGTGCGCCTGATGGAAGCCAACCCGAACGCCGGGATTATCCAGTCTTCGCCGAAAGCATCTGGTATGGATACGCTGTACGCGCGCTGCCAGCAGTTTGCGACCCGTGTTTATGGGCCCTTGTTCACTGCCGGTCTGCACTTCTGGCAACTCGGCGAGTCGCACTACTGGGGGCATAACGCGATTATCCGCGTGAAACCGTTTATCGAGCACTGCGCGCTGGCGCCGTTGCCGGGTGAAGGTTCTTTTGCAGGTTCAATTCTTTCGCACGACTTTGTAGAAGCAGCACTGATGCGCCGCGCAGGCTGGGGAGTATGGATTGCGTACGATCTCCCTGGCTCTTATGAAGAGTTGCCGCCAAACTTGCTGGACGAGCTAAAGCGTGACCGTCGCTGGTGTCACGGCAACCTGATGAACTTTCGCCTGTTCCTGGTCAAAGGGATGCACCCGGTACACCGTGCGGTGTTCCTGACGGGGGTGATGTCTTATCTCTCTGCACCGCTGTGGTTTATGTTCCTCGCGCTCTCGACCGCATTGCAGGTAGTGCATGCGCTGACCGAACCGCAATACTTCCTGCAACCACGGCAGTTGTTCCCTGTGTGGCCGCAATGGCGTCCTGAACTGGCGATTGCACTGTTTGCCTCAACAATGGTGCTGCTGTTCCTGCCAAAATTGTTGAGTATTTTGCTCATCTGGTGCAAAGGGACTAAAGAATATGGTGGCTTCTGGCGTGTCACTTTGTCGCTGCTGCTGGAAGTGCTGTTCTCCGTACTGCTGGCGCCGGTGCGCATGCTGTTCCATACGGTATTTGTGGTCAGCGCTTTCCTCGGCTGGGAGGTGGTGTGGAATTCACCGCAACGTGATGATGACTCCACGTCCTGGGGAGAAGCGTTTAAACGTCACGGCTCGCAACTTTTACTGGGCCTGGTGTGGGCGGTTGGCATGGCATGGCTGGATCTGAGATTCCTGTTCTGGCTGGCGCCGATTGTCTTCTCGCTGATCCTGTCACCGTTTGTTTCGGTGATCTCCAGTCGTGCGACCGTGGGTCTGCGTGCTAAACGCTGGAAACTGTTCCTGATCCCGGAAGAGTATTCACCGCCGCAAGTGCTGGTCGACACCGATCGTTTCCTTGAGATGAACCGTCAACGTTCTCTCGACGATGGCTTTATGCACGCGGTGTTTAACCCGTCGTTTAACGCCCTGGCAACGGCAATGGCGACCGCGCGTCACCGCGCCAGTAAGGTGCTGGAAATCGCCCGTGACCGCCACGTTGAACAGGCGCTGAACGAGACGCCAGAGAAGCTGAACCGCGATCGTCGTCTGGTGCTTTTGAGCGACCCGGTAACGATGGCACGTTTGCATTTTCGCATATGGAACTCGCCAGAGAAATATTCTTCATGGGTGAGTTACTATGAAGGGATAAAGCTGAATCCACAGGCATTGCGTAACCCGGATGCGGCTTCGCAATAAAAACGTAGTTGCCTGATGCGCTACGCTTATCAGGCCTACATCGTTCCTGCAATATATTGAGTTTGCAAAATATTGTAGGTCGGACAAGGCGTTCACGCCGCGTCCGGCAAAAACAACGAGCCAATAAAAATACCGGCGTAATGCCGGTATTTTTTTAGGAAAGAGGTATCAAATGCGTTTCATTGTGGTAGGCATCATGGTTACCTTACTGAGTGGCTGTGGCAGCATTATTAGCCGCACTATACCGGGGCAGGGACATGGCAACCAATATTACCCTGGGGTGCAATGGGATGTTCGTGACTCCGCATGGCGCTATGTTACGATCCTCGATCTGCCGTTCTCCCTCGTCTTTGATACCTTACTGCTGCCCATTGATATTCAACATGGGCCATATGAGTAATTAACGCTCATCCCATTCATCGGCGGCAGCGCGTCCTTCTTCAGTATCCAGAGGCGGCTCAAGCTGAAATTCGCCTTCGTCCCATTCATGCAGAGTATTTTCTTCCTGCCATTCCTGGCGGATTTCAATTTCATCATAATCGCCGTCAAAGACGCTTTGTGCAGCTTCACCGCTGAACATTGGCAGACATTCACCTTCTTCACCTTCATCAGCGAAAAACTCAACCTGCCACATAATGTCACCATCTTGCAGAATGTATTTCTGGACATTGAACTGTTGCACATTTGCTTCATCTGCATCGATTCCGGGGTTGTCAGCAAGAAATTCTTCCCGTGCGGCATCAATGGCTTCTTCAAGCGTTGCGTACATAGTCATCACGATTCTCCCTTTGATTTGATGATGTATTCAGGGAAAGAATAGCTGATTATGCGCTTTTGCAAGTATGAAAGGCGAAAAATCAGCCTGTCACTTGGGGCAATCGGCGGCGACGCAAACTGTTCCAGGAATAAACCGCGTTAAACAACACAACTCCTGCGGTGACCAGAAACACTGCGCGGAAACCATAGTTTGCCGAGATAGCTGCGCCCATCAATGGTCCCGTAACGTTGCCAATATCGCGAAATGACTGGTTGTAGCTGAAAATTCGTCCGGCGATTTGATTTGTTGAGTTATAGACCAGTAGCGTTTGTACCGCGGGGAGTAACGCGCCATCGGCGGCTCCAAGTAAAAAGCGTAAAACCCCCAGTTGGAATGGTGTCTGGACGTAAGACATAGGGATTAACAGCAGAACAGAAAAGAGCAGCGCCGTTATCAGGATCTTCTCAGGCCCGATACGATCCCCCAGTTTGCCAAGCCGTGGCGCGCTAAGTAGCGCAGCCACGCCGGGGACCGAGGCAATCATGCCACTGATAAAAGCAACATTACTGACATTCCCCGCCAGTTCGCGGACATAAAGTGTCAGGATTGGCGCGATTGAACCGGTGGCGACCTGGATGATTAATGTTGTGACAAACAGGCTAAGTACCAGCTTCGGGTTTTTAAGCGATGTCACGACCTCCCGCATGTGCAGCATCTCTTTTTTGCTGACTGGCTGGAATTTCTCTTTGATACAAAACAGGGTGACGAAAAAGCAGAGTATTAGCACACTGGCGGTAATAAAAAATACCGGGCGTAAGCCGTAGTTATCGGCGAGCAAGCCGCCAGCCATGGGGCCGAGCAGCGCACCGCTAACCCCACCGGTAGAGAGCGTACCCAGCGCCCAGCCGCTTTTATTGCGCGGGACCTGAGTGGCGATTAGCGCGTTGGCATTAGGGACAAAACCGCCGAGCAAACCCAGCAATGCTCGTAGGATCAGAAATTGCCAGATATTTTGCACTACTCCCATCAGCACCATCACGATGCCCATCCCGAGGGCAGAGCGCAGAAGCATAATTTTTCGACCTTTGCGGTCAGCCAGCCCTCCCCAGAACGGAGAAGCAATGGCGGAAAATAGAAAGGTAATACTGAAGACAATCCCTGACCACATATTCAGTGCCGAGTGGCCCGTAACGCCAAGTTGCTCAACGTAGAGGGGTAAGAACGGCATTACCAGACTGAAGGCGGCGCCGGTAAGAAAACAGCCAAGCCAGGCAACGAACAGGTTTCGTTTCCAGTTTATGGGAGTGTCATTTTCGGAGGGTGACATAGCAATCCGCTGTTGGTGCGCCAGGGCGCGATGAACAAGAGAATAAAAGATAAGCACACTAATTATGCGCCTGACTTATAAGTGACGCAATGCAGAGAGCTTTTATCGCTAAATCAGGGGATTTGATGCTGATGTGCCGGATGCGATGCTGCGCATCCGGCATAAAGAAGGTTAGTAACGTGAAGGAACGCCTTCCGGGCGCGTTTTGAAGCGGCGATGCAACCACATGTACTGTTCTGGCGCCATCATGATGCATTTTTCGACCACTTTGTTCATCCACGCGGCGGTGGTTTCAGCGTTATCCAGAGGCGGTGAACACTCTGGCGGCAGCATGATCAACTGATAACCTTTGCCGTCCGGCTTACGACGAGGGACAAATGGCACCAGACATGCGCCGGACATCCGTGCCAACATCCAGGTGCCGGTAGTGGTCGCCGCCTGCTCAACGGCGAACAACGGCACAAAAACGCTCGAGCGCGGACCGTAATCGTGGTCCGGCGCATACCAGACGACTTCACCTTTTTTCAGGGCTTTAATCATCCCTTTTAAATCTTTGCGGTCGAGCATCGATTTATTCGAACGCAGGCGGCCCCAGGTTTGCAGCCAGTCGATTAATGGATTGTCATTCGGGCGATAAACCCCGATGCCTGGCTCCTGCATTCCAAATTGTCGAGCACCGAGTTCCAGCGTCAGAAAATGGATGCCAACTAACAGGATGCCACGCTTTTGCGCCTGCACGTCACGGACATGCTCCATGCCGATAACTTCCGTCCAGCGGGCAACCCGACGTTCCGGCCAGAACCACGCCATGCCGGTTTCCATCAGTCCCATGCCAACGGATTCAAAATTCTTAATCACCATCTGCTGGCGCTCTTGTTCGCTCATTTCCGGGAAGCACAGTTCCAGGTTTCGGTGCACAATTTTGGCGCGTCGTTTCATGAAACGTAACGCCAGTCGTCCTGTCACACAGCCGAGGCGATAGATAATCGGGTAGGGTAATTGCACGACCAACCAAAGTACGCCAATACCCAACCAGGTTAACCAATAACGCGGATGAAGCAGTGCGGTGGAGAACTTGGGTAGATTCGTCATATCAATCCTGTCTTTCAACCTATACGGGCAATTGTATGTATTGTCGCATTTTTTCGCCCTCAACCAAAATTTGAGGCTGAAGACTGGGCGAAAATGCCGCGTATGTAAACCATTAATAATTTTTAATGCACAAATGTAGCGTAAAATGTATGGATGTTAATTTGCGATAATTGCTATATCATGCGCCGGATTTTACTTTCTCATCCCGCAGGAACCGTACACCATGCCAGTGTTACACAACCGCATTTCCAACGACGCACTGAAAGCCAAAATGCTGGCCGAGAGTGAACCGCGCACCACCATTTCGTTTTATAAATATTTCCATATTGCCGATCCTAAAGTGACCCGCGATGCTTTATATCAGCTGTTTGCCTCGTTGAATGTTTTTGGCCGGGTCTATCTGGCACATGAGGGGATCAACGCGCAAATTAGTGTACCAGCGAGCAACGTCGAGACATTTCGTGCACAGCTTTATGCTTTTGATCCTGCGTTAGATGGTTTACGCCTGAATATCGCGTTGGATGATGACGGGAAATCCTTCTGGGTGCTGCGCATGAAGGTCCGCGAGCGGATTGTCGCCGACGGAATTGACGATCCTCAATTTGATGCCACCAATGTCGGGGAATATCTGCAAGCGGCGGAAGTGAATGCCATGCTTGATGATCCCGATACGCTCTTTATCGACATGCGCAACCACTATGAATACGAAGTCGGCCATTTCGAAAATGCGTTGGAAATTCCGGCTGATACCTTTCGTGAACAACTGCCGAAAGCGGTTGAGATGATGCAGACGCATAAAGATAAAAAAATCGTCATGTACTGCACTGGTGGCATTCGTTGCGAAAAAGCCAGTGCCTGGATGAAGCATAACGGCTTTAATAAAGTCTGGCATATTGAAGGCGGCATTATTGAATACGCCCGTAAGGCGCGTGAACAAGGCTTGCCAGTGCGTTTTATTGGCAAAAATTTCGTTTTTGACGAACGGATGGGCGAGCGCATCTCTGATGAAATTATTGCGCATTGCCATCAGTGCGGCACGCCATGCGACAGCCATACCAACTGTAAAAATGATGGCTGTCACTTGCTGTTTATCCAGTGTCCGACGTGTGCTGAGAAATTCAAGGGGTGTTGTAGTGAGATTTGCTGCGAAGAGAGCGCATTACCGCCAGAAGAACAACGACGCCGTCGAGCCGGGCGAGAAAATGGCAATAAAATCTTTAATAAGTCGCGGGGGCGCCTGAATACGACACTGGGCATACCTGATCCTGCGGAATGAACATCATTGCCGGATGCGCGTCATCCGGCAACATTTCAGCATTATTTCTGCTGTACACCTTCCACCGAAATAATCAGATCAACTTCCTGAGAGGCTGGACCTAAATCTGATTTGATATTGAAGTCTTTTAGCTTAATTTTACCTTCAGCTTCGAAGCCAGCACGTTTACCGCCCCACGGATCGTCGCCCTGACCAATCAACTTCGCTTCCAGCGTTACTGGTTTAGTTACGCCATTCAGAGTCAAGTCACCAGTGATATCCAGCTCGTCACCGTCTTTCTTCACGCTAGTGGATGTAAAGATTGCCTGCGGATATTTTGCTGTATTGAGGAAATCCGCGCTGCGCAGATGTTTATCGCGCTCGGCATGGTTGGTATCCACGCTGGTGGTGTTAATGGTGACATTGACTTTATCGGCCGCCGGATTCTTTTCATCAAACGTAAAAGTACCGTCGAAATCTTTAAAAGTGCCGTAAACCCAGCTGTAGCCCAGATGTTGAATGCGGAAATTGACAAAGGCGTGCTGGCCTTCTTTGTCAATTTTGTAATCGGCAGCAATAGCTGAACCGGCAGAAAACAACAGGGAAGCGAAGGTTAAACCAAGCAGGCTTTTTTTCATTTTTTATACTCCATAGTCAGATGACGACTTTCCCAGCATGCGCTTCAGGGTGTCGTCTTTATCGATGAAATGATGTTTCAGCGCCATAAATCCGTGCATAACTGACAGGACGACGACACTCCAGGCAAACCAGAAATGTAGAGCGCCTGCTAAGTCAGCTTGCGTACCGGCGTCGGCAAGCGTTGCGGGGATTTCAAACCAACCAAAAACGCTGATGGGTTTGCCATCGGCGGTCGAGATAAGGTAGCCGCTCATGCCAATAGCAAAGAGCAAAAGATAAAGTGCCAGATGGCCTGCTTTCGCTCCGTAACGTATACCGGGGGAATAGCTTTTCAGTGGGCCAGGCGGAGGAGAAATTAAACGCCAGAGAACGCGAATAACCAGCCCCATCATTAACAAAATACCGATGCTTTTATGCAAATCTGGCGCTTTGTGATACCAACCGTCGTAATAACTTAACGTTACCATCCACAAACCTAAAGCAAACATGCCATAGACAATAATTGCCGTCAGCCAATGTAAAGCGGCAGAAATAACACCATAACGTTGAGGGGAATTTATGAATTGCATAACTGCATCCAGAACATATTCACGAGGCAATGAAAATGGCCTGTCATGAGATGAATTGCAACCTAAAAATAACAATCCGAATGATATTTATTTTTATTTCAATAATTTTGATTTAATAATGAAAGAACCTTCATAAGTTTAGTGGTTTCAGGGGGAGGGATGTCTGGTGAATGCCAGTTGCAACTGGAATAAGGTTATTCAATTTTTCACGCCAAATGAAAGGGTAATTAAATTTTTGTCAGTTTGTGTCAGCGCCTGGTGATTAAAAATAAAACACATAGATGAGATCCATAATCGCCAATACCCCCCAGAGAAAAAGATAAAGCATGAGATGTTCGCGAATATTATTGATGAGATAGTTCACAAGACGACGCATTAAAAGTTCCTGTAAAAACGGCCTCAACTTAGAGGCCGTGATGATGATTATTGGAAGCGGGAAAGCCGGAATGGCGTTAAATCAAAATCGATTTTTTTGTCTTGCGCAAAGTCAGCGGCTATTTCCCCTAATACCGAAGCAAATTTAAAACCATGCCCACTCAGACCAGTAATCAGCAGCGTATTAGTGTGCCCTGGTAGGGTATCGATAATAAAATCTTCGTCAGGCGAATTATCATAGGTGCAGGCAGCTCCATACAGGCAGCAGCCGATACCTGGCAACACACTGCGTAAGAACGGGAATGCTTCAGAACCGTCACTGTCGATTTCCGCAAACGGAACACGTTCATCCGCTGAATGAATTACCTGACCACCGTTATGTTTCCCAATCTTCAGGGCATCGTTTTCCGCCGGAAAACCGTAGTATTGATCGCCATTGGGCAATTCACCGGTAAAGGCCGGGAATTTATTTTTCACGCTATAGCGGCCATCGGCTTGATACCAGGCGAATACTTTACGAACGGGCTGGATGGGCAGTTCTGGTAGCAGCTCTTTTACCCAGGTTCCTGCACAGACGATCGCTTTCTTCGCCTGGTACTCGCCGTCCGCCGTTTCAATAGTTACGCTGTTATCGTCATGACGAATTGCGGTGACCGGACAGTTAAACAGTTGTGCGCAGCCAGCTTCATTCGCCAGTTTGATCCAGGTTTTAATCGCCAGCTCGCTGCGTAAAAAACCAGAGTCGGCCTCAAATAGCCCGATATAGTTGTCAGGGACGCGTATTTCCGGCCAGCGAGACATAATGGTTTGCGCATCCAACTCCTCGACGTTGAGTTGCCATTGTTTGGCGCTGTGAGCGACATTGGCGAGAAACTCGGAGTCGGCAGGGCCGAGGTTGATTACCCCTGAGCGCACAAAAATAGGATCCTCTTCGTTGTGACGGGAGAGTTCATCCCACAGGGTTTGCGCACGGAGCACTAGCGGGACATACTTTTCGCCTTCGCCATAAGCATGGCGAATTAATCGGGTATCTCCGTGGTGACTGCCGTGTTGATGTGGCGGCATATGGCTGTCGGTCATCAGCACTTTCAAACCGGCCTGGGTGGCATAATACCCGGCTGCAGCGCCTACGGAACCGCTGCCAATAATGATGAGATCGTATTTCATTTTTTTCTCTCTGCTCTCATGGTTTAAGCAGAGTAAATAAGTAACAAACGATATACAACCCAGAAATGGTAAAGGCACCGGTAAGGTGCCTTTTGGGTGGATGGTCATGTCATGTTAATGACGCCGATACTCATTGACATGGAAATCACCAGATTCAATTTTGGCGATTCCTGCTTCTAATATCGAAATAAATTGTCTGGCAACATCAGTAGTTAACCAGAGTGTCTGACCAACTTCAGTCCCTTCCTGCTCGGACTTATTTGGGGTCTGGTAGTGCAAACGCAACATCAGCGCATCATAGCTATCAACGGTGCTGATGTCCCACCCTACGAGCGGATGAGTCTGAATGACTTCATTGTTTTTTTCCATCATGGCCCCCTAATTCGTGTTACTAGACAACGTTATTCGAGGTTCAATGCGTTTTTATCTGAAGCAACTTCAGTATATCAATAAATATGGCTATTCACCGAAATTTTAAAGGGGTAGTGAGATATTTTTTTTCTTTTAAGATTTATATGAACAATAAAACAGCATGTCATTCATATTTTTTTAGCATATTGTGCAATTATTTTGAGGAAGTGTAAAAATTGTACGAACAATCTTAAAATATAAAAAAGCCGGGGCGACCCGGCAAAAACAAACATCACTGCATATTATTCGCTAACAAACCAGTCATCGGCGCTTTCCCACGTTTCTTGTAGAATTTCGCTAATGCGCTGTTTATCTTCTTTTGTTGCGCCAATAACCGATAAATTATTTGCCGCAGCATATCGTACCGATACGTGACCTTCATTGTCCGGAAACGCATACTGAATGCGGCGAGAAAGTTCACCCGCCAGAGCGTCAATGGCGCCAGTGGGTAGTGGAGAAGTTTTCGCTATGGTGACTTCAATTCGCATAATAGCCCCCTGTTGAATATACTGGTTATTTATACAGGTAAAATAAGCTAAAGACAACAGGTGGCTACGTTTTTTTATTGCTTAACAGACCAGCGTACAGTTTCTCCAGCCATGAAAGGAACAAGTGTATCGTCTGTCAGAGTGATGCTTTCAGCAATTTGCTGCTCTTCGCGTATCAGTTCAATAAACGATTCATTGACCGGTAATCCATAGAATTTCGGCCCGTTTAAAGAACAGAATGCTTCAAAATGCTGTAGTGCATTCATCTCTTCAAATACGGTGGCGTAACTGCCCAGCGCCGTTGGCGCATTAAAGCAACCTGCACAACCGCAGCTACTCTCTTTACGATGACGCGCATGTGGCGCGGAATCGGTACCCAGAAAAACGCGATCAAAACCACTGGCGACCAGCTCACGCAGCGCCTGCTGGTGAATATTGCGTTTGAGGATCGGCAGACAGTAGAGATGCGGACGCACACCGCCAACCAGCATATGGTTACGGTTAAACATCAGATGCTGGGGAGTAATGGTTGCGGCCAATAGTTCATTTCCGTCACGAACATAGTCGGCAGCATCTTTGGTGGTGATGTGCTCGAAAACGACTTTCAGCGCGGTCAGGCGCTGGCGTAGCGGCTCCATGACCGTCTCAATAAAACGCGCTTCACGGTCAAAAATGTCGATGTCAGCATGGGTCACTTCACCATGCACCAGCAGCGGCATACCGATTTTTTCCATGCGCTCAAGTACTGACATTATCGCCTCAACCGACGTCACGCCGTGGCTGGAGTTGGTGGTGGCATTCGCAGGGTAAAGTTTTGCGGCGGTGAACACGCCTTCGTTAAATCCACGCTCCAGCTCATTGGGGTCCAGAGAGTCTGTTAAATAACAGGTCATCAGCGGGGTGAAATCGTGTCCGTCCGGTACGGCGTCAAGAATGCGTTGGCGATAAGCCACTGCAGCCTCAACTGTTGTTACAGGCGGTGCCAGATTGGGCATAACGATGGCCCGACCATAGGTTTCGCTGGTATACGGCACGACAGTTTTTAACATGTCGCCATCGCGGAGGTGAAGGTGCCAGTCGTCTGGGCGGCGGATCTTTAATACCTGGGATGGTGCAGTCATTAATTTCTATGCTCCGGCTGAAGGGATGTTTTTGCCGGACACAAAGGATAAGCGGAAACGTTTTCCTTTGCACGAAAAATAAAGGGCGCAAATGCGCCCACGTGATTAATCAGTGAACGGAATGACTATTTCACCCGGTTTCACTTCAATGCCTTTCGCCAGTTTCTTCGCCATTGCTTCGCCTTTGCTGCCATCTTCGCGCAGGACGTAAGCAGGTTGCTGGTTAAAGTAATTGCGTAATGCCTGGTTCAAATAAGGAAGCAACGTTTGCATCACCGTTTGCATTTTTTCCGGTTGTACCGTCGCATCGACCACTTCCATCTCTTTCAGGAAGATAGCGCCTTTCTCTTTATCAAACACTGGCAGCGCTTTCAGCTTCAGTTTCATGGTCGCTTTCTGGCTACCGAACAGGGAGTTCATGTCCAGATTGGCGTCACCGGTTAGGGTAACCTTATTCGGCTCTTCGCGACCAATTTGGCTGGTCAGGTTTGTCAGAACAATATGGGCGTCAGCCACTCCGGGTAAACCGATATCTTTTGAGAAATTATTATGTTTCGCAAGCGACTGGTTAATTTCTTGTTCGGTGATGGTGTATTGGGTGAGTTGATTACAGCCAACGAGCAGGCCACTGACGATCAATGCAGCGGCAAATAAAAACTTGTTCATGGTAGTCCTCGACATGAATTCTGCGTCAATATCCTGACACAACGCAGCATGTGTCACCAGCGATAAACTCGCCAGCAGAAAAAACTGAAAACAGCGGCAACCCGCGAATACAGGCTGCCACGGCAGGTCAGGATTAAATCGCCATTGATGATAGCAAATTGATTTGCGTCTGTTTGGCCATGTTATCGCGGTAATCAGCGACGCGGCTTGGCCAGTTAATTCCGGCAACCAGCGTCAGGTTACGCAGCAGAGGAAAAAGTTGAATGTCATCTTCCGAAAGCTCGCCATTCACAGCGTTTGGCTTGACGATGAGTTTATCCAGTGCACGTAAATCATCGCTGATATTTTTAATTAACCCATCAGAATGAGAGAGAAGCTCGGCAAAATTACCCGTGCTGGCCTCTTTCTTGTCGATGAAGTATTTGCGTGCGGCGGGAGTAGAAAACTCATCAAAAGCCGATTTGGCAAAACGCGGCAACAGCAGTTTATTGGCGTAGCCGTTGACCTTGCGCAGCCACTCTTCAATGGCGGGGGAGCGTTTACCCGTCAGTAACGGTTTGCCGTCGAGCTTATCAACATAGTGAACAATGTCCATGCTTTCTGGCATATAGCGGCTGTCATCTTTTTGCAGAATAGGAACCTGTTTTTGACCGACCATCCGGGTGGGTGTTTCCGCATCGTCGTTGAGCAGAACATGTAATTCGACGGGGATATTTTTCAGGCCGAAAATCATGCGGGATTTGAGGCAGTAAGGGCAATGATCGTAGATATATAGCTTCACGTGACTCCTCCATTTGGCTGTCAGTGCACTTTCAGTATGGAGGAGTCAGGGGGGAGTATCAAATCAGGCGTCGCGTTCCAGCAACCGACGCGCGGCACGTTTATGGCTAAATTGCCAGCCCAACGCAAGGAAGGTGATGATGCCAATAACCCCCAACATCATCCACGGCAATTCCGGTTGTTGCGTGGATTTACCCAGGTCAAACAGCCAGCCGCCGCCGATATAGCCAATAGCGCCGCCTATCGCCAGGCCCAGCCGACTAAACCCCATATAACTGCCGCGCGCTCGTGCATCCGCCAACGAGGCGCTAAGAGTTTCACGCGCAGGTTCGGCAATGATCGAGCCAATATAAAACAGACAAATCAGGGTGAAAAGTTGTTGCAGGCCACTGACCATGCCCACGGGTATCATGCTTAATGACATCACCAGTAGCCCCGCCATCAACCGGTGTTCCAGACGAAAACGCTTTTCACTCCAGCGGGCGATAGGGTAGAGCAACGTTAACGACAAACACGCTTCAATGGCATACATCCATTTAACGGCGGAGGGCGCTTCGGCAACGTCGTTGACCATAATCGGCAGCATCAGCATCACCTGTACAGCCAGCATGTAGTAGCCCGCGAGTGTCAGGACATAGGTGACAAAACGTTTATCGCGCATCACGCGGGCCATGCCTTCGCGGACTGGCGTGCGAACGGTAGAGAGTTTCCACGCGGGTAATAACCAGGCGTTAAATGCTGCACACAATACAAACAGAATTGCCCCCGTGGCGCAGACCAGGCGAAAATCGTACTGCAATAACCAACTCCCCAACAGCGCGCCAATGACCGCACCAGCGCTGTCCTGCATCATCAACAGGGAGAAAAAACGGCCCCGTTGTTCCGGACGAATTAATTTCACCACCAGCGCCGAACGCGGCGGATCAAATAACGTACCGCCGAGGCCCGAGAGCAAACAAGAAAACCACAGCATCCAGGGTTCATGGGCGATGCCCATGGTGGCGAATCCGGCGGCGCGCATCAGCATACCGGTAACGATCATCGGTTTAGCGCCAAAACGGTCGGCAATAGCACCGCCGAAAATGCCTAAACCTTGCTGAATGAACTGACGCAGACCGAGGGCAATACCAACCATTACGGCAGCCCAGCCCATTTGATCAACGAAGCGGATTGAGATCAGCGGGAAGACAACAAAGAACCCCAGCACGACCAGCATATTATCGACGAGAAGGAAATATTTACCCAGGTTCCTCGCCTGCGACACGCGCGACATTTCCCCTCCCGGGAAATAAAAGATGAGCACTTTCTATTCTGCATTGTCGCTAAGATTTTTCCCATCATATCGGGGACAATATTTTTTTATCAAAACGTCGCTTTGATAGAGAGTTTTTATCAAATATGTGAATAATGCAGAAAATGGCATTTTGGACTTTTCACAGGCTTTGGTTGCGCAGGTATAGTAATACTTACAGCGTATTAAAGACGTTACGGGAAGGAGTAGGTATAGAATGTTTGGCTATCGCAGTAACGTGCCAAAAGTGCGCTTAACCACCGACCGATTGGTCGTGCGTCTGGTGCATGAACGTGATGCCTGGCGACTGGCGGATTATTACGCAGAGAATCGCCATTTCCTGAAGCCCTGGGAGCCAGTGCGCGATGAAAGCCACTGCTATCCTTCAGGCTGGCAGGCCAGGTTAAGCATGATTAACGAATTTCATAAACAGGGCTCTGCCTTTTACTTTGCATTGCTCGACCCGGACGAGAAAGAAATAATTGGCGTAGCCAATTTTTCCAATGTGGTACGCGGCTCTTTTCACGCCTGCTATCTCGGTTATTCGATCGGACAAAAATGGCAGGGTAAAGGACTGATGTTTGAAGCTCTGACCGCCGCCATTCGCTATATGCAACGTACCCAACATATTCATCGCATTATGGCCAACTATATGCCGCACAATAAACGCAGCGGTGATTTGCTGGCGCGGTTGGGGTTTGAAAAAGAAGGCTATGCGAAAGATTATTTGTTGATTGATGGAAAATGGCGCGATCACGTACTGACGGCATTAACCACCCCGGACTGGACGCCCGGCCGCTAAGGAGAATTTCATGAAGTATAAACTTACCGCACTGGAAGCCCGTGTGATTGGCTGTTTGCTGGAAAAACAGGTGACGACGCCGGAGCAATACCCACTTTCCGTGAATGGCGTGGTAACGGCCTGTAACCAGAAAACAAACCGTGAACCGGTAATGAATCTGAGCGAATCCGAGGTGCAGGAGCAACTGGATAATCTGGTAAAACGCCATTATCTGCGCACGGTGAGTGGCTTTGGTAATCGAGTCACCAAATATGAACAGCGTTTCTGCAACTCTGAGTTTGGTGACCTGAAACTTAGCGCCGCGGAAGTCGCATTAATTACCACTTTGTTGTTGCGAGGCGCTCAGACGCCGGGTGAACTGCGCAGTCGCGCAGCGCGGATGTATGAATTCAGCGATATGGCGGAAGTAGAAACGACGCTGGAACAACTGGCTAATCGCGAAGATGGGCCTTTTGTCGTTCGTCTGGCTCGCGAACCGGGTAAACGTGAAAGCCGCTATATGCATCTTTTCAGTGGCGAGGTGGATGATCAGCCAGTGCTTACGGAAACGACGGACGTGGTTGGCGGCGATTTACAATCCCGCGTCGAAGCCCTGGAAATCGAGGTGGCAGAACTGAAACTGCGTCTTGATTCGTTGCTGGCCCATCTGGGAGACTAGCGTGAAAAAATTACGTATCGGCGTAGTGGGGTTGGGTGGCATCGCGCAAAAAGCGTGGCTGCCGGTGCTGGCAGCGGCGTCTGACTGGACGCTTCAGGGGGCGTGGTCGCCAACGCGTGAGAAAGCCATCTCAATTTGTGAAAGCTGGCGCATTCCTTACGCCGATTCGTTATCTAACCTTGCCGCCAGTTGCGATGCGGTATTTGTCCACTCCAGCACCGCCAGTCATTTTGATGTGGTCAGTGCGTTATTAAATGCAGGTGTACATGTCTGTGTCGATAAACCACTGGCGGAAAATCTGCGCGATGCCGAGCGACTGGTTGAACTCGCAGCGCGCAAAAAACTGACACTGATGGTCGGCTTTAACCGCCGTTTCGCGCCGCTGTATTGTGAGTTAAAAACACAGCTTGCCAGCGCGTCCTCGCTAAGAATGGATAAACATCGTACCAATAGCGTCGGACCACACGATCTTTATTTCACCTTGCTGGATGATTATTTGCATGTGGTTGATACCGCGCTATGGTTGTCTGGCGGCAATGCAACTCTCGAAAGCGGTACGTTGCTGACCAATGAGTCAGGCGAAATGCTGTTTGCCGAGCACCATTTTTCTGTCGGTCCGTTACAAATCACCACCTGTATGCATCGCCGTGCCGGAAGTCAGCGTGAAGCGTTGCAGGCAGTGACTGAAGGGGCATTAATCGACATCACCGATATGCGTGAATGGCGTGAGGAGCGCGGGCAGGGCGTGGTGCATAAACCGATTCCTGGCTGGCAAAGTACCCTCGAGCAGCGTGGATTTGTCGGTTGTGCGCGCCATTTCATTGAATGCGTGCAAAATCAGACAGTTCCGCAAACCGCTGGTGAACAGGCGGTGCTGGCACAGCGCATCGTTGATAAGCTCTGGCGCGATGCGATGAGTGAATAAACCCTGTAACATCTGGCGGTAGCAATTCACTATAATCCAGGTAGACTATTCGCCTCTTTCAGCGCCTGCCTTGCAGGCGTTTTGCCCGTGGGTCTGGATTAGAACACCGATGAATTTATTAAAATCGCTGGCCGCCGTCAGCTCGATGACCATGTTTTCGCGTGTGCTTGGCTTCGCACGTGACGCAATTGTCGCCAGAATATTTGGCGCAGGGATGGCAACCGACGCCTTTTTTGTCGCGTTCAAACTTCCTAACTTGTTACGCCGTATCTTTGCTGAAGGGGCATTCTCCCAGGCTTTCGTGCCGATTCTGGCGGAATATAAAAGCAAGCAGGGTGAAGATGCCACGCGGGTCTTTGTCTCTTATGTTTCTGGCCTGCTGACGCTGGCGTTGGCAGTTGTGACGGTCGCCGGTATGCTCGCCGCGCCGTGGGTGATAATGGTAACCGCGCCGGGCTTTGCGGATACTGCCGACAAATTCGCGCTTACCACCCAGCTATTACAGATTACCTTTCCCTATATCTTGTTGATTTCACTGGCATCGCTGGTGGGGGCGATTCTGAATACCTGGAACCGTTTCTCGATTCCGGCATTTGCCCCGACGTTGCTCAACATCAGCATGATTGGCTTTGCGCTGTTTGCTGCGCCGTACTTTAATCCACCGGTGCTGGCGCTGGCGTGGGCAGTTACGGTGGGTGGCATCCTGCAACTGGTTTATCAGTTACCACATCTGAAGAAGATCGGCATGTTGGTATTGCCGCGCATTAACTTCCACGATGCCGGGGCGATGCGCGTAGTGAAACAGATGGGGCCGGCGATTCTTGGCGTCTCTGTGAGCCAGATCTCCTTAATCATCAACACTATTTTTGCCTCATTTCTTGCTTCTGGCTCGGTGTCGTGGATGTATTACGCCGACCGTTTGATGGAGTTTCCGTCCGGTGTGCTGGGTGTGGCGCTGGGGACCATTTTGCTGCCGTCGCTGTCGAAAAGTTTTGCCAGCGGTAATCACGATGAATACAACCGTCTGATGGACTGGGGGCTGCGTCTTTGTTTCCTGCTGGCGCTGCCAAGCGCAGTAGCGCTGGGCATCCTCTCCGGTCCGTTAACCGTTTCGCTGTTCCAGTACGGTAAATTTACCGCCTTTGATGCGCTGATGACCCAGCGGGCTTTAATCGCCTACTCGGTAGGTTTGATTGGCCTGATTGTGGTGAAAGTGTTGGCTCCGGGCTTTTATTCACGGCAGGACATTAAAACGCCAGTGAAAATTGCCATCGTCACGCTGATTTTGACGCAATTGATGAACCTGGCGTTTATTGGCCCGTTGAAACATGCCGGACTGTCGCTTTCCATTGGTCTGGCGGCGTGTCTGAACGCTTCGCTGCTTTACTGGCAGTTGCGTAAGCAGAAAATCTTTACCCCACAACCCGGCTGGATTGCGTTTCTGCTGCGTTTAATTGTGGCGGTACTGGTGATGTCAGGTGTGCTTTTAGGCATGTTGCATATTATGCCGGACTGGTCGTTGGGCACGATGCCCTGGCGTTTACTGCGTTTGATGGCTGTCGTTGTCGCGGGAATTGCAGCATACTTTGCCGCACTGGCGGTGTTGGGCTTCAAAGTGAAAGAATTTGCTCGTCGTACTGCTTAACATTGAATTCCGGCCTGCATCGCAGGCCGGAGAAAATCTTCAAATAGAAATCTTTTTACCACCGCGCCAGGGTGTTGAGGTCTGACCGTTCGCCCCGTACAGTGTCGGCTCCTGATGCGGTTTCAGCATTTCCAGCGCCTGTTGATTGCGCTCAATCTGCCCTTCCAGTAGCCAGCCGTTATGCTGATTTAACTGGCGCAGTTGCTGCGTTTTCTCGGTGATTTCCTGCCAGCATTGCGCAATATCTTCACTTATTTCTGTATCCGGTGCCTGTCGACGCAGCTGTTCCAGGTAATCCAGAGTCGCCAGCATTGAGCTTTTTTGTTCTGTAATATGTTGCAACTGGCTACCGGTGAACTGTCCCATAGAGAGATGTTGCTGCTCCTCGACCATCACTAAATTGAGATCGTTAAGCACCACAGACATCTGGTTGAGAATCTCAGCAAGACGCGGCATCTGATTATTTACTCATTAAATCTTGTTGCACTTCGTTGATCAGCGCATCGGCAATTTTGCCGACATCCATTTTTAGTTCACCATTACGAATCGCCAATTTTAATGCTTCAACGCGTTCAAGATTGATATCACTGCTGCCCGGTTGCATCAGTGTTGCCTGCGCATCGCTTAACTTGACGCTAGTACTGGCGGTAGACGTCATTTTTGCTGCGCGGGTATTGGCTACCGGAGCGTCACTGCTTTCGCGTGGCTGAACGGTGCTTACAGGCTTCAGGGGGGAAGTGCGGTCAATACTCATGGTTTATTCCTCATTGA
This sequence comes from Escherichia sp. E1V33, assembly GCF_004211955.1. Taxonomy (GTDB): domain Bacteria; phylum Pseudomonadota; class Gammaproteobacteria; order Enterobacterales; family Enterobacteriaceae; genus Escherichia. The sequence goes on along the minus strand of NZ_RHJI01000005.1, from coordinate 66,502 downwards.
GGGCGCTTTTATCATTTGTTGCTTATTTATCGGCAATGGACGGGCAATCTTTAATAGCTTACAGGTTTATAAGAATATTCCCATCGGCATCCACTACGCCACTGACTACCTGACCCGATGTCATTCTCACGCGGACCTTTTGCGCGACGGAAGCGTTATTCAGCGTCAGACCTTCAGCATTTGCACTGAACCCATCGCCACTGGCAATCACGTTAACGCGTTGTCCTGCTTTTACCCGCCAGGCCTGACGCAGCATTGTTAACTGTATAGGTTGTTCGGGGACCAAATCGCGCAGGCTAACCGCATCAACCAGTTGATTAACATCCAGAACGGTACGCGGCGGTAGTGTATCCAGTCTGCCGCGTTTAAGTTTTACACTGCCAGCGTCAAGCTTTCCCCCACGCACAACAGGCGTTGCTGCAACAACATAATTCCCTGTCGCCTGTACATTCACTTGCACGTAATGCTTATCGTTGCCGCAGCGTGCCAGCACATTAACATTGCCCCACAGTCGGGCGTTATTAGTCATGGAAAGCAGCGGCTGTTCGCACGGCGGCAATAAATTGGGTGCGGTACGAATAGAGACGAGGACCTCATCACTTAGCCCTGCCAGTTGCGCAACGAAAAAGGTTTGCAACTGTGAGGGGAAATCGCCAGCCGCACTAAATGGACTAAACAACATCGTGACGATCGCCACACAGCGCATTATTGTCAGCATTTTTGCCCCCCCAGCCATTTTTACAGCCTGAATTGTACCCGTACGCAATGACCATCAACGGCATAAATAGCAACCCATTTTGCTTTTATTCCGCCGATAACGCGCGCGTAAAGCCTTTAAGCTGACGGCAGAATTTTGATACCTGCGGAGGAGATATGCTCGATAAGCTCGACGCCGCCTTACGTTTTCAACAAGAGGCGCTCAATCTGCGCGCCCAGCGTCAGGAAGTGCTGGCGGCAAATATCGCCAATGCCGATACCCCTGGTTATCAGGCGCGCGATATGGATTTTGCCAGTGAACTTAAAAAAGTGATGCAGCGCGGGAGGGATGAAACCAGCGTGGTCGCGCTGACGCTGACCTCGTCGCAGCATATTCCAGCACAGGCATTATCACCTCCAGCCACCGAATTGCAATACCGTATTCCTGACCAGCCTTCACTGGACGGCAATACCGTGGATATGGATCGCGAACGCACCCAGTTTGCCGATAACAGCCTGCAATACCAGATGAGCCTTAGCGCGTTGAGCGGGCAAATCAAAGGCATGATGAACGTATTACAAAGCGGAAATTAACGGATGGCACTGCTGAATATTTTTGATATCGCCGGTTCGGCGTTAACCGCTCAGTCTCAGCGTCTGAACGTGGCCGCCAGCAACCTGGCCAACGCCGATAGCGTGACGGGGCCAGATGGTCAGCCGTATCGGGCAAAACAGGTGGTGTTCCAGGTGAACGCCGCGCCAGGGGCTGCGACGGGCGGAGTCAAAGTGGCTGACGTGATTGAAAGTCAGGCCCCGGACAAACTGGTCTATGAACCGGGTAATCCGCTGGCCGACGCGAAGGGATACGTGAAAATGCCGAACGTCGATGTGGTAGGCGAGATGGTTAACACCATGTCGGCGTCGCGCAGCTATCAGGCCAATGTTGAAGTACTCAATACGGTGAAAAGCATGATGCTGAAAACCCTCACGCTCGGTCAATAAAGGAGAAAGCCATGTCCATTGCGGTAACCACCACCGATCCGACAAATACCGGCGTCAGCACCACCAGCAGTAGTTCGATTACGGGCAGTAACGCCGCAGATTTACAGAGCAGCTTTCTGACTTTGCTGGTGGCGCAACTGAAAAACCAGGATCCGACCAATCCAATGGAAAACAATGAGCTGACGTCACAACTGGCGCAAATCAGCACGGTCAGCGGGATTGAAAAGCTCAACACCACACTCGGTTCGATTTCCGGGCAGATTGATAACAGCCAGTCGCTACAGGCCAGCAACCTGATTGGTCACGGCGTGATGATCCCCGGCACCACCATTCTTGCCGGTACTGGCAGTGAAGAAGGGGCGGTGACCACCACCACGCCGTTTGGTGTTGAGCTGCAACAAGCTGCAGACAAAGTGACCGCAACCATAACCGATAAAAATGGCGCGGTTGTGCGCACCATTGATATTGGTGAACTCAGCGCCGGAGTCCACAGTTTCACCTGGGACGGCACGTTGACTGATGGTACGACCGCGCCGAACGGTTCTTATAACGTGGCAATTAGTGCCAGCAACGGCGGTACACAGTTGGTTGCCCAGCCATTGCAGTTTGCGCTGGTACAGGGCGTGATTCGCGGCAATAACGGTAACACGCTGGATCTCGGCACTTACGGCACCACCACCCTCGACGAAGTACGGCAAATAATTTAAGCCTTCACATTTCAGGAGTCAGTCATGGCCTTTTCTCAAGCGGTTAGCGGATTAAACGCTGCCGCCACCAATCTCGATGTTATTGGCAACAATATCGCCAACTCTGCCACCTATGGCTTTAAATCCGGCACGGCCTCTTTTGCTGATATGTTTGCTGGTTCGAAAGTGGGACTGGGGGTAAAAGTTGCTGGCATCACTCAAGATTTTACCGATGGCACGACCACAAATACTGGCCGTGGCCTGGACGTCGCTATCAGCCAGAACGGTTTTTTCCGTCTGGTAGACAGTAACGGTTCGGTGTTTTACAGCCGTAACGGGCAATTCAAACTGGATGAAAACCGTAACCTTGTGAATATGCAAGGTTTACAGTTGACCGGGTATCCGGCAACCGGTACGCCTCCGACCATCCAGCAAGGGGCGAATCCGGGCAGTATTTCAATTCCAAATACCTTGATGGCGGCGAAGTCCACGACCACGGCGTCCATGCAGATTAACCTTAACTCCAGTGATACGCTTCCTACCGTGACACCATTCAGCGTCAGTGATGCCGATAGCTATAACAAAAAAGGTTCGGTAACGGTGTATGACAGTCAGGGTAATGCCCATGACATGAGCGTCTACTTTGTGAAGACCCAGGATAATACCTGGAATGTCTACACCCAGGATAGTAGTGCTCCAAACAGCATTGCAACGATAGCGACAACACTGGAATTTGATGCCAATGGTGTTCTGACGTCGGATCCAACAAAGGATATTACCACTGGCGCGATTAATGGCGCGGATCCTGCAACATTTTCCCTCAGCTTCCTTAATTCTATGCAGCAAAACACTGGCGCCAACAATATTGTGGCGACCACCCAGAATGGTTACAAACCGGGCGATCTGGTGAGTTATCAAATCAACGATGACGGCACGGTAGTCGGGAACTATTCGAACGAACAAACCCAATTGCTGGGGCAGATTGTGCTGGCTAACTTTGCCAACAACGAAGGACTGGCATCAGAGGGCGACAACGTCTGGTCTGCAACTCAGTCTTCTGGTGTAGCGCTATTGGGAACCGCCGGGACCGGCAATTTTGGCGCGCTGACTAACGGCGCCCTGGAAGCGTCTAACGTCGATCTCAGCAAAGAACTGGTCAATATGATTGTCGCCCAGCGTAACTATCAGTCTAACGCCCAGACCATCAAAACTCAGGACCAGATCCTCAACACGCTGGTTAACTTACGCTAATTGCTGACGGGATAGCTCGATGGATCACGCAATCTATACCGCAATGGGCGCCGCCAGTCAGACGCTGAATCAACAAGCGGTGACCGCCAGCAATCTGGCGAATGCCTCCACGCCTGGTTTTCGCGCGCAATTAAACGCCTTACGTGCGGTGCCGGTTGAAGGACTTTCTCTGCCCACGCGCACACTCGTGACGGCATCTACGCCTGGTGCAGATATGACGCCCGGCAAGATGGATTACACCTCGCGTCCCCTGGATGTTGCATTACAACAGGACGGCTGGTTGGCCGTGCAAACCGCTGACGGCAGCGAGGGGTATACGCGTAACGGCAGCATTCAGGTTGATCCTGGTGGACAACTGACGATTCAGGGGTATCCGGTGATTGGCGAGGCGGGGCCGATTGCCGTGCCGGAAGGGGCGGAAATTACTATCGCCGCCGATGGCACCATTTCGGCGCTCAATCCGGGCGATCCGGCAAATACCGTTGCGCCAGTGGGACGGTTGAAACTGGTGAAAGCCATGGGCAGTGAAGTGCAGCGTGGTGATGACGGGATCTTCCGTTTGAGTGCGGAAAGTCAGGCCACGCGTGGTCCGGTGTTACAGGCTGACCCGACGTTACGGGTGATGTCGGGCGTGCTGGAAGGTAGCAACGTTAATGCTGTTTCGGCAATGAGCGACATGATTGCCAGTGCGCGGCGTTTTGAAATGCAGATGAAAGTAATAAGCAGCGTCGATGATAACGCTGGCCGCGCCAACCAACTGCTGTCGATGAGTTAATTGAACGATTGATGACATTGCAATAAAAGCGCGCGGACTATTCCCTCGCCCCTTTGGGGAGAGGGTTAGGGTGAGGGGAAATTCGCATCGCCGCGTGCTTCTGTTCTGCTTGTCAGCAATCCACTACAGGACATTTTATGATCAGTTCATTATGGATCGCCAAAACGGGCCTCGACGCCCAGCAAACCAATATGGACGTCATTGCCAACAACCTGGCAAACGTCAGTACTAATGGCTTCAAGCGCCAGCGGGCGGTGTTTGAAGATCTGCTTTATCAAACCATTCGCCAGCCTGGCGCACAGTCTTCCGAACAAACTACCTTGCCATCCGGGTTACAAATCGGTACGGGGGTGCGTCCGGTCGCCACTGAACGCTTACACAGTCAGGGCAACCTGTCGCAAACCAATAACAGCAAAGATGTGGCGATTAAAGGGCAGGGCTTTTTCCAGGTCATGCTGCCGGATGGCTCATCAGCCTATACCCGCGACGGCTCTTTCCAGGTGGATCAGAACGGGCAACTGGTGACGGCGGGCGGTTTTCAGGTGCAACCAGCAATCACCATTCCGGCGAATGCGTTAAGCATTACCATTGGTCGTGATGGCGTGGTCAGTGTTACCCAGCAAGGCCAGGCCGCTCCGGTCCAGGTTGGACAACTCAATCTCACCACGTTTATGAACGACACTGGCCTGGAGAGCATTGGTGAAAACCTCTACACCGAAACACAATCCTCCGGCGCACCGAACGAAAGTACGCCAGGCCTGAACGGCGCGGGGCTGTTGTATCAAGGATATGTTGAAACGTCTAACGTCAACGTGGCGGAGGAACTGGTCAACATGATTCAGGTACAGCGCGCCTACGAAATCAACAGTAAAGCGGTATCCACCACCGACCAGATGCTGCAAAAACTGACGCAACTCTAAAGCATACCGGTAGGGCAACTTACCGGTTTATTGATTTTTGAAGATGATAGCCATGCGAAAAAAATACGGCATTTCCACCTTGTTGGTGCTTTCACTGACCGGCTGCGCCTGGATCCCGTCTACCCCGTTGGTGCAGGGAGTGACCACGGCACAACCTGTCCCCGGCCCGACGCCCGTCGCCAATGGTTCCATTTTTCAGTCTGCCCAGTCGATTAATTATGGTTATCAGCCGTTATTTGAAGATCGTCGACCACGTAATATCGGCGATACGCTGACTATTGTGTTGCAGGAAAATGTCAGCGCCAGCAAGAGTTCGTCCGCCAATGCCAGTCGTGACGGAAAAACTAACTTCGGGTTTGATACTGTGCCGCGCTATTTACAAGGGCTGTTCGGTAATGCCCGTGCCGATGTCGATGCCTCTGGCGGTAATAGCTTCAATGGCAAAGGCGGGGCTAATGCCAGCAATACCTTTAGCGGCACCTTGACCGTGACGGTTGATCAGGTGCTGGTCAACGGCAACCTGCATGTGGTGGGCGAAAAACAGATCGCCATTAATCAGGGGACTGAATTTATTCGTTTCTCCGGCGTGGTCAATCCACGCACTATCAGTGGCAGCAACACTGTACCGTCAACCCAGGTGGCAGACGCGCGCATTGAGTACGTTGGCAATGGCTACATTAACGAAGCACAAAACATGGGCTGGTTACAGCGCTTCTTCCTTAACCTGTCGCCAATGTAAGTGAGGCTGTGGTGATTAAATTTCTCTCTGTATTCATTCTTCTGCTGGTCGCGACCGTTGCACAGGCTGACCGCATCCGCGATCTCACCAGCGTACAGGGCGTACGGCAAAACTCGCTGATTGGTTATGGTCTTGTTGTTGGCCTTGACGGTACGGGCGACCAGACGACCCAGACGCCGTTTACCACTCAAACGCTTAATAACATGCTCTCACAGTTGGGAATTACCGTTCCGACTGGCACCAATATGCAGCTAAAAAACGTCGCTGCGGTGATGGTGACAGCGTCACTTCCGCCATTTGGACGCCAGGGGCAAACCATCGATGTGGTGGTTTCTTCCATGGGTAATGCCAAAAGTCTGCGTGGCGGTACGTTGTTGATGACACCACTTAAGGGTGTCGACAGCCAGGTTTATGCGCTGGCGCAGGGCAATATTCTGGTTGGTGGCGCAGGGGCATCGGCGGGAGGCAGCAGCGTCCAGGTTAACCAACTGAATGGTGGGCGGATTACCAACGGTGCGATTATTGAGCGCGAATTGCCCAGCCAATTCGGCGCTGGCAATACCCTCAATTTGCAGCTAAATGACGAAGACTTCGCGATGGCGCAGCAGATCGCCGATACCATCAACCGCACCCGAGGATTCGGTAGTGCCACGGCGTTAGATGCCCGAACTATTCAGGTTCGCGTGCCGAGTGGTAATAGCTCCCAGGTACGTTTCCTTGCCGATATCCAGAACATGCAGGTCAATGTCGTCCCGCAGGACGCCAAAGTAGTGATTAACTCGCGCACTGGTTCGGTGGTGATGAATCGTGAAGTGACCCTCGATAGCTGCGCGGTGGCGCAGGGCAATCTCTCGGTTACGGTAAATCGTCAGGCCAATGTCAGCCAACCAGATACACCGTTTGGTGGCGGACAGACCGTGGTAACGCCACAAACGCAGATCGACTTACGCCAGAGCGGCGGTTCGCTGCAAACCGTACGTTCCAGCGCCAGCCTCAATAACGTGGTGCGCGCGCTCAACGCCTTGGGAGCCACTCCAATGGATTTAATGTCCATACTGCAATCTATGCAAAGCGCGGGATGTCTGCGGGCAAAACTGGAAATCATCTGATGATTAGCGACAGTAAACTGCTGGCGAGCGCCGCCTGGGATTCACAATCACTTAACGATCTGAAAGCGAAGGCGGGCGAAGATCCAGCAGCAAATATTCGCCCGGTAGCTCGCCAGGTGGAAGGGATGTTTGTGCAGATGATGCTAAAAAGCATGCGTGAAGCCTTACCGAAAGATGGCCTGTTCAGCAGCGAGAACACCCGGCTCTACACCAGCATGTATGACCAGCAGATAGCCCAACAGATGACGGCGGGCAAAGGTCTGGGACTTGCGGAGATGATGGTAAAACAGATGACGCCAGAGCAGCCACTGCCAGCAGAAGAGATGCCTGCGGGACCAATGAAATTCCCACTTGAAACGGTGATGAGTTTTCAAAATAAAGCCCTCAAGCAGATGGTGCAAAAAGCGGTACCGCGCAATTACGATGCTTTGCTGCCTGGTGACAGCAAAGCGTTCCTTGCACAGCTCTCGCAGCCAGCTCAATTGGCAAGCCAGCAAAGCGGTGTGCCGCATCATCTTATCCTTGCCCAGGCTGCGCTGGAATCAGGCTGGGGACAACGGCAAATTCGTCGCGAAAACGGCGAGCCGAGCTACAACGTGTTTGGTGTAAAAGCGTCAGGTAACTGGAAAGGACCCGTTACTGAAATCACTACCACCGAATATGAAAACGGCGAAGCGAAGAAAGTAAAGGCGAAGTTTCGTGTTTACAGTTCTTATCTCGAAGCATTGTCAGATTACGTTGGGCTTTTAACCCGTAATCCACGCTACGCCGCCGTGACTCGCGCGGCCAGCGCCGAGCAGGGTGCGCAGGCATTACAGGATGCAGGTTATGCCACCGATCCTGAGTATGCCCGCAAACTCACCAATATGATTCAGCAATTGAAATCGGTAAGCGACAAGGTGAGCAAAACCTACAGTATGAGTATCGATAATCTGTTCTGAATAATTCAAGTCCGGCGGGTGTCTGCCGATAATGCTTGGTAATTGAAGGCTTATAAGGAACCTCCATGTCCAGCTTGATTAATAACGCCATGAGCGGACTTAACGCTGCCCAGGCGGCGTTAAATACGGCGAGTAATAATATTTCCAGCTATAACGTTGCCGGATATACCCGACAAACCACCATTATGGCGCAGGCTAACAGTACGTTAGGTGCGGGCGGTTGGGTAGGCAATGGCGTCTATGTTTCTGGCGTGCAGCGTGAATACGATGCGTTTATTACCAATCAGTTACGTGCGGCGCAGACTCAGAGTAGTGGCCTGACTTCCCGTTATGAGCAGATGTCGAAAATCGACAATATGCTCTCTGGCAGCACCACGTCGCTGGCAACGCAAATGCAGGACTTCTTCACCAGTCTGCAAACGCTGGTCAGTAACGCAGAAGATCCGGCTGCGCGGCAGGCGCTGATTGGCAAGGCGGAAGGTGTGGTGAATCAGTTTAAAACCACCGACCAGTATCTGCGCGACCAGGACAAACAGGTCAATATCGCAATAGGTGCCAGCGTCGACCAGATCAATAATTATGCCAAACAAATCGCCAGCCTGAACGATCAGATCTCCCGTTTAACAGGTGTGGGAGCAGGGGCTTCACCCAATGATCTCCTTGATCAACGCGATCAACTGGTGAGTGAATTAAACCAGATCGTTGGCGTTGAGGTCAGCGTTCAGGATGGCGGTACTTACAATATCACCATGGCCAATGGTTACTCGCTGGTTCAAGGCAGTTCGGCACGTCAGCTTGCTGCTGTCCCGTCCAGCGCCGATCCTTCTCGTACGACCGTCGCTTATGTTGACGGGACGGCGGAAAATATCGAGATCCCGGAGAAATTGCTGAATACGGGGTCGCTGGGCGGCATTCTGACGTTTCGTTCTCAGGATCTTGACCAGACGCGCAATACGCTCGGGCAACTGGCGCTGGCATTTGCCGAGGCTTTCAATGCCCAACATAACAAGGGGTATGATGCCAATGGTAAAGGAGGGGAGGATTTCTTTGCTATTGGTAAGCCCGCTGTTCTGGAAAATATCAAAAACAAAGGTAGCTCCGCGATCGGTGCTACGGTAACCGATAGTTCCGCTGTGCTGGCGACAGATTACAAAATCTCGTTCAAAGATAATCAGTGGCAGGTCACCCGACTGTCCAGCAATACTACTTTTACGGTGGCGCCGGATGCCGACGGCAAAGTCTCGTTTGATGGTCTGGAACTGACCTTCACCGGAACGCCAAAACCGAACGACAGCTTCACGTTGAAACCGGTAAGCGATGCCATCGTCAATATGGATGTATTAATCACTGACGAAGCGAAAATCGCCATGGCCAGCGATGAAACTGCCGGTGAAAGCGACAACCGCAATGGTCAGGCGCTGCTGGATTTGCAAACTAACGGCAAAACGGTCGGTGGGGCGAAATCCTTTAACGACGCCTATGCCTCGTTGGTTAGCGATATCGGGAATAAAACCGCCACGTTGAAAACCAGCAGTACCACACAAAGTAATGTGGTGACGCAACTTTCTAATCAGCAGCAGTCTATTTCTGGCGTCAATCTCGATGAAGAGTATGGCAACCTGCAACGTTTTCAGCAGTATTACCTGGCCAATGCACAGGTTCTGCAGACGGCGAACGCCATTTTTGATGCGCTGATTAACATTCGCTAAGGGGAGATAAGATGCGTTTCAGTACCCAGATGATGTACCAGCAAAATATGCGTGGTATCACCAATTCTCAGGCGGAATGGATGAAGTACGGCGAACAGATGTCGACGGGTAAGCGAGTCGTTAACCCTTCTGACGATCCCATTGCTGCATCACAAGCCGTGGTTCTCTCCCAGGCGCAGGCGCAAAACAGCCAGTACACGCTGGCGCGGACTTTCGCGACTCAAAAAGTGTCGCTGGAAGAAAGCGTTCTTGGCCAGGTGACGACTGCGATCCAGAATGCCCAGGAAAAAATTGTCTACGCCAGCAACGGCACGTTGAGTGATGATGACCGGGCATCGTTGGCAACGGATATTCAAGGGATCCGCGACCAGTTGTTAAATCTGGCGAATACCACGGATGGGAACGGGCGCTACATTTTTGCCGGTTATAAAACAGAATCCGCGCCGTTTAGTGAGGCTGATGGTGATTATGTCGGTGGAACAGAAAGTATTAAGCAACAGGTCGATGCCTCTCGTTCGATGGTGATAGGGCATACTGGTGACAAAATTTTCAACAGCATCACCAGCAACTCGGTAGCGGAACCTGACGGTAGCGATTCTGAAACTAATCTGTTTGCTATGCTGGATAGCGCCATCGCGGCGCTAAAAACGCCTGTCGCGGATAGCGAAGCGGATAAAGAAACCGCCGCTGCGGCATTGGATAAAACCAATCGTGGTCTGAAAAACTCACTGAATAATGTCCTGACCGTACGCGCAGAACTCGGCACGCAACTGAATGAACTGGAGTCGTTGGATTCATTAGGTAGCGATCGCGCTTTAGGGCAAACACAGCAGATGAGCGATCTGGTTGATGTGGACTGGAATGCAACTATTTCATCTTACATCATGCAGCAAACGGCGTTGCAGGCGTCGTACAAAGCGTTTACTGATATGCAAGGATTGTCGCTCTTCCAGCTCAACAAATAAGCTCGTTTTTAAACATATCTTGAAACTGGGTATGTTTTGTCTGCCTGCTCTGGGATCGCCGGGGCGGGCATTTTTTTGCCTATTTTGCATTGTTGGTTAGCAAGGATGCCATTCGATGAATTTTAATATGTTGATTCAAAGATGAAATAAAAAAGCCCCGGCGGTTGCCAGGGCTTGTTCACTTTGAGTTAAGTTTTACTCAACAGGTTGCGGACGCGCAGGGCCAGCAGATGCATGATGCGTTGCTGCATGACCACCTGCGGCACCTTTACCTTCGAAGGCAAAGGTCGGGCGCTGCCAGTCACTGTGACGCGGTGCTTCCGGAACATATTCCGGTGCCGGAGCGCGAGTCATCGGCGCAGTGGCGTGGTTATGTTCAACGATTACCTCGGATACAACAGGAGCTACCGTTTCAACTTCAGCTGCGACTTCGGCGACTACCGGGGCAGCAGGTTGAGCTACAACTTCAGGTTCGGCAACCACAACCTCGGCAGTTTCGGCAACTTCTTCAATGTCTGCCGTCTCTTCCTGTGGTTCAACTACCGGTTCTGCGTGCTCTGCAACGTCCTGCGCTACGGCAACATCGGCCTCGGCAATCACCTGAGGTTGTTCAGTTACCGCTGCGGCAATCACTTCAGGATGCGTTGTTTCAACAACTTCTGGTTGCGGTTCTGCAACCTGAACAGGTGTTTCTACAACTTCAGCCACCTCTTCAACAGCCGGCGCGGCAACAACTGGTTCGACAGCGGCAGCAACAGGGACTTCTGTCACCATCGGCTGTACCTGCACTTCTTCCTGTTCGCGTTGCTCCTCAACCTGTACATCTTGCGGACGTACAACCGGATAGCGGATCCAGACTTTGCCAGAGGCCAGTTCCGGAGATGCGCACGCTACGGTTAACGGCATTGGTGACTGGGACGGATAACGCTCGTCACGATAGCGACGACGACGCTGACCACTCACGCGCAGGTGACGAGGCGAGCGACGAGAACGACGCGGCATACCACCGTTGTCACGGTTATCGGCATTATTCTCTTCTTGCTGTTCTGGCGCAGTTTGTGCAACCACTGGCAGCGGTACTTTCACCAGTTCAGTGCTCGGGGTTTGTGCTTCCTGAGTAACAGGCTCGGCAGCAACAGTTTCTTCAACCACCGGTGCAGTGACCACTTCTTCCGTAACGCTTTGTTCATAGCGCACTTTCTGATTCAGCTGACGTTGTTTACGACGCGGCTGAACCGGGCGTACACGTTCTTCCTGTTCGGTTTCCTGAACAGATTGCTCTTCAACATTCAGCGCCTTCACTTCTTGTTGCGCCTGACGTTTATCATCGTTACGGCGACGGCTACGTTCACGACGCGGCGCTTGCTGTTCGTCAGTAGTACGCGCTTTTTCCGTTACATCAGCCTGCTGACGGCTCTCACGAGTCTCAGCGGTTTGCTGCTGCGCCTGGCGACGATTACGACGGTTTTCTTCGCGATTATCGCTACCCTCCGTACGTTCGCTACGCGTGTCGCGGCGTTCATTACGATCACGGCGGTTGTTCTGACGAGGCTTACGGCGATCCTGTTGGCGTTCCGGTTTCGCTTCCTCTTTTGGTGCAGGTTGCTCGGCCGGTTTGGTTTCTTCACCGCCGCTGAACAGCGACTTCAGTACACTGAACAGGCGGCTCAACAGACCCGGTTGTGCCGGAGCTGCTGGCGTTGCCGGTGCCGCTTTAGGCGCCGGGGCTGCTGCAGGCGCTACAGGTTCAGCCGGAGCTGGCGCTGGTGGCACATCCGGCATAGCAAAGGTTGCCAGTGCAGGTTGTTCAGGACGCTTACGTTCCGCGAACTCTTCTTCAGACGGCAACGCCATCGCTTCTTCATGCAGTTTTGGAAGCATGTAGCTTAAGGTCGGCGTTTCTTCCCCTTTACGCACGCGTAGCACGTGGTAGTGCGGAGTTTCCATCTGATCGTTTGGCACAATCACACAGCGCACGCCGTCCTGACGGGTTTCAATGGCATTTACCGCAGAACGTTTTTCGTTCAGCAGGTAAGAAGCGATTGGCACAGGAACAATGGCATGGACTTCCTGAGTGTTCTCTTTCAGCGCTTCTTCTTCAATCAGACGCAAAATAGAGAGCGACAGGGATTCGTTGTCACGCACGGTGCCAGTACCGGAACAACGCGGACAAACGTGATGACTGGATTCACCCAGCGACGGACTCAGACGCTGACGGGACATCTCCAGAAGGCCGAAGCGAGAAATATGGCTGATTTGAATACGAGCACGGTCCTGACGCACTGCTTCGCGCAGACGGTTTTCTACCGCACGCTGGTGGCGTACTGGCGTCATGTCGATGAAATCGATAACAATCAGACCACCGAGGTCACGCAGACGCAGCTGACGAGCAATTTCATCAGCAGCTTCCAGGTTGGTGTTAAACGCAGTTTCTTCGATATCGCCGCCGCGAGTTGCACGTGCGGAGTTGATGTCGATGGCGGTTAATGCTTCGGTGCTGTCGATAACAATGGAACCACCGGACGGCAGACGGACTTCACGCTGGAAGGCGGACTCAATCTGCGATTCAATCTGGTAGTGGCTGAACAGCGGAATTTCACCGGTGTACAGTTTGATTTTGCTACTGAAGTCCGGGCGACCTAACGCAGCAATATGCTGACGTGCCAGTTCGAGCACTTTCGGGTTATCGATAAGAATTTCACCGATGTCCTGGCGTAAATAATCGCGGAATGCGCGAACGATTACGTTACTTTCCTGGTGAATCAGGAACGGAGCAGGGCGGCTTTCAGCTGCTTTTTTGATGGCTTCCCAGTGTTTCAGACGGAAGCTTAAATCCCATTGCAGCGCCTCGGCAGATTTGCCGACGCCGGCAGTACGCACGATAAGCCCCATGCCTTCCGGCAGTTCCAGGCTTGCTAGTGCTTCTTTTAATTCGGTACGGTCGTCGCCTTCGATACGACGAGAAATGCCACCCGCGCGCGGGTTGTTCGGCATCAGAACCAGATAGCTACCCGCAAGGCTGATAAAGGTAGTCAGCGCAGCCCCTTTGTTGCCGCGTTCTTCTTTATCAATCTGCACAATAACTTCCTGGCCTTCACGCAACACATCTTTAATGTTGGGGCGACCATGAGCACTGTAGTTAGCTGGGAAATATTCGCGGGCAATTTCTTTTAGAGGGAGGAAACCGTGACGTTCAGCGCCGTAATCAACAAAAGCAGCTTCCAGACTCGGTTCAATGCGGGTGATTTTACCTTTGTAGATGTTAGCCTTTTTCTGCTCATGCCCCGGGCTTTCGATATCCAGGTCATACAGACGCTGCCCATCTACAAGGGCAACGCGCAACTCTTCCTGCTGAGTTGCGTTAATTAACATTCTTTTCATCGTAACTTACTCATTATTCTTACATTGACGACTAAGCTGCGGGCAAAGTAACGCCTTGCCGGGTGTGAACCGATGGCCTCGTGTCTAGTCGCGTCGCCAACCTCACGGTTATCGTCAGCTCAAAGAGGCGCAGAGTGTCGGTTGCCTGCTTTTCATGCGGAAAAACAGCGCAATTATCAGAGAAACAGACTGGGTATTACTCTCCAGAAATATTTCCATCTACCGGTAAGGACTGCAACCCGCAGCCCGCTAACTGCCTGAAAGATCAATACGTCTTACGCCATTGCTGCGTTGATGATCGGTCGGGCAAAATGGGTTATTCCGTAAAATTTCTTGTTTTAACAAGGTTGGACACGGAAACGTTCTCATTATTCCATTGCAAGCCTTGTTATAGCAAGATGACTTTTACCATTTATCACCCACTTACTCACAGTTTTTTCACTTCTTGCTGGCGATTGGTTTAATAACCACCAATTAGGTGATCACCCTGCGAAGTAATAAGGTGCAAAACTAAATATAAGCATAGAAAAATGAGTGGCGCGAATCCGGCTGGCTATTTAGAATCGCCCACCATGAAAACAGAGACTCCATCCGTAAAAATCGTTGCCATCACTGCTGACGAAGCAGGGCAACGTATCGATAACTTTTTGCGTACCCAACTGAAAGGTGTACCAAAAAGTATGATCTACCGTATTTTGCGTAAAGGTGAAGTACGGGTGAACAAAAAACGTATTAAGCCTGAATATAAACTCGAAGCTGGCGATGAAGTGCGTATTCCGCCAGTTCGCGTTGCCGAACGGGAAGAAGATGCGGTGTCGCCACATTTGCAAAAAGTGGCGGCGCTGGCGGATGTCATCTTATATGAAGATGATCATATCCTGGTGCTGAATAAACCGTCCGGCACGGCGGTACATGGTGGCAGCGGTTTAAGTTTCGGCGTTATTGAAGGTTTGCGGGCGCTGCGCCCGGAGGCGCGGTTCCTCGAACTGGTGCATCGACTTGACCGGGACACTTCAGGCGTGCTGCTGGTGGCGAAAAAACGCTCGGCGTTACGTTCACTGCATGAGCAGTTACGTGAAAAAGGCATGCAGAAAGATTACCTGGCGCTGGTGCGTGGTCAGTGGCAGTCACACGTGAAGAGTGTACAAGCGCCATTGCTGAAGAATATTTTGCAAAGCGGCGAGCGTATTGTGCGTGTGAGCCAGGAAGGTAAACCATCCGAAACGCGTTTTAAAGTTGAGGAACGCTATGCGTTTGCCACCCTGGTGCGTTGTAGCCCGGTCACCGGACGTACTCATCAGATCCGTGTGCATACTCAGTATGCCGGTCATCCGATTGCGTTTGACGATCGTTACGGCGACCGCGAATTCGACAAGCAGCTCACTGACGCAGGTACGGGCTTAAATCGTCTGTTCCTGCATGCGGCAGCGTTGAAGTTTACCCATCCGGGAACGGGTGAGGTGATGCGTATCGAAGCGCCAATGGATGATGGTTTGAAGCGTTGTTTGCAGAAGCTGCGTAACGTGCGCTAATACGAGCATATAAACCTGATAATGAGCGGTAGGTCTGATAAGGCGTTTACGCCGCATCAGGCAGCCAGCACCGATTGCCGGATGCGATGTAAACGCATCCGGCGCAAAAAAACTACCCCATCAACGGGTTTTGCCCTTCCCGGCGCAACATCTGACAGAGCGCGATAAGCGGCAAACCAACCAGCGTGTTAGGGTCACGCCCCTCTAAGCGCTCAAACAGCGTAATACCAAACCCCTCACTCTTAAAGCTGCCTGCGCAGTGCAGGGGATGCTCTTTACGCACGTAATTATCAATCTCCGCCTCGCTCAGGTGACGGAAATGGACGTCAAAGGGTTCCACTTCTGTTTGCAGATGCCCATTCGCCGAATTAAACAACGCCAGCCCGGTATAGAAGGTGACAATATTGCCACTGGCTTTGCGTAATTGCAGACGGGCATTTTCTTCCGTTAACGGTTTGCCAGTGATTTCACCGTCCAGTACACACACCTGATCAGAACCAATAATTAAATGATCCGGATAACGTGACGCCAGGGATTGCGCTTTTTCCTGCGCCAGTCGAAGTACCAACTGGCGCGGTGATTCGTCGCTGCGTGGGGTTTCGTCGACCTCCGGTGCGGCACATTCGAAAGAGATTTGCAGTTTTTCCAGTAGGGCGCGGCGCCAGGGCGATGTGGAGGCTAAAATAAGTTTAGGCATATTTTTTTCCATCAGATATAGCGTATTGATGATAGCCATTTTAAACTATGCGCTTCGTTTTGCAGGTTGATGTTCGTTGTCAGCACTGAACGAAAATAAAGCAGTAACCCGCAATGTGTGCGAATTATTGGCAAAAGGCAACCACAGGCTGCCTTTTTCTTTGACTCTATGACGTTACAAAGTTAATATGCGCGCCCTATGCAAAAGGTAAAATTACCCCTGACTCTCGATCCGGTTCGTACGGCTCAAAAACGCCTTGATTACCAGGGTATTTATACTCCTGATCAGGTTGAGCGCGTCGCCGAATCTGTGGTCAGTGTGGACAGTGATGTGGAATGCTCCATGTCGTTCGCTATCGATAACCAACGTCTCGCGGTGTTAAACGGCGATGCGAAGGTGACGGTAACGCTCGAGTGTCAGCGTTGCGGGAAGCCGTTTACTCATCAGGTCTACACAACGTATTGTTTTAGTCCTGTGCGTTCAGACGAACAGGCTGAAGCACTGCCGGAAGCGTATGAACCGATTGAGGTTAACGAATTCGGTGAAATCGATCTGCTTGCAATGGTTGAAGATGAAATCATCCTCGCCTTGCCGGTAGTTCCGGTGCATGATTCTGAACACTGTGAAGTGTCCGAAGCGGACATGGTCTTTGGTGAACTGCCTGAAGAAGCGCAAAAACCAAACCCATTTGCCGTATTAGCCAGCTTAAAGCGTAAGTAATTGGTGCTCCCCGTTGGATCGGGGATAAACCGTAATTGAGGAGTAAGGTCCATGGCCGTACAACAGAATAAACCAACCCGTTCCAAACGTGGCATGCGTCGTTCCCATGACGCGCTGACCGCAGTCACCAGCCTGTCTGTAGACAAAACTTCTGGTGAAAAACACCTGCGTCACCACATCACTGCCGACGGTTACTACCGCGGCCGCAAGGTCATCGCTAAGTAATCACGCGTCTGCGTGATGAAGCTTAGTGAGGATTTTCCCCAGGCAACTGGGGAAAGACCAAACCGGGCGGCGACGATACCTTGACACGTCTAACCCTGGCGTTAGATGTCATGGGAGGGGATTTCGGCCCTTCCGTGACAGTGCCTGCAGCTTTGCAGGCACTGAATTCTAATTCGCAACTCACTCTTCTTTTAGTCGGCAATCCCGACGCCATCACGCCATTACTTGCTAAAGCTGACTTTGAACAACGTTCGCGTCTGCAGATTATTCCTGCGCAGTCAGTTATCGCCAGTGATGCCCGGCCTTCGCAAGCTATTCGCGCCAGTCGTGGTAGCTCAATGCGCGTGGCACTGGAGTTGGTTAAAGAAGGTAGAGCACAAGCCTGCGTCAGCGCCGGTAATACCGGAGCGTTGATGGGACTGGCAAAATTATTACTCAAGCCCCTTGAGGGGATTGAGCGTCCGGCGTTGGTGACGGTGCTGCCGCATCAGCAAAAGGGCAAAACGGTGGTCCTTGATTTAGGGGCCAACGTCGATTGTGATAGCACAATGTTGGTGCAATTCGCCATTATGGGCTCTGTTTTGGCTGAAGAGGTGGTGGAAATTCCCAATCCTCGCGTGGCATTGCTCAATATTGGTGAAGAAGAAGTGAAGGGTCTTGACAGCATTCAGGATGCCTCAGCTGTGCTGAAAACAATCCCTTCTATCAATTATATCGGCTATCTTGAAGCCAATGAGTTATTAACTGGCAAGACAGATGTGTTGGTCTGTGACGGCTTTACAGGAAATGTCACATTAAAGACGATGGAAGGTGTTGTCAGGATGTTCCTTTCTCTGCTGAAATCTCAGGGTGAAGGAAAAAAACGGTCGTGGTGGCTACTGTTATTAAAGCGTTGGCTACAAAAGAGCCTGACGAGGCGATTCAGTCACCTCAACCCCGACCAGTATAACGGCGCCTGTCTGTTAGGATTGCGCGGCACGGTGATAAAAAGTCATGGTGCGGCCAATCAGCGAGCTTTTGCGGTCGCGATTGAACAGGCAGTGCAGGCGGTGCAGCGACAAGTTCCTCAGCGAATTGCCGCTCGCCTGAAATCTGTATACCCAGCTGGTTTTGAGCTGCTGGACGATGGCAAAAGCGGAACTCTGCGGTAGCAGGACGCTGCCAGCGAACTCGCAGTTTGCAAGTGACGGTATATAACCGAAAAGTGACTGAGCGTACATGTATACGAAGATTATTGGTACTGGCAGCTATCTGCCCGAACAAGTGCGGACAAACGCCGATCTGGAAAAAATGGTGGATACTTCTGACGAGTGGATCGTTACTCGTACCGGTATCCGCGAACGCCATATTGCTGCGCCAAACGAAACCGTTTCAACCATGGGCTTCGAAGCGGCAACGCGTGCAATTGAAATGGCAGGCATCGATAAAGACCAGATTGGCCTGATTGTTGTGGCTACGACTTCTGCCACCCACGCCTTCCCGAGTGCAGCATGTCAGATCCAAAGCATGCTGGGCATCAAAGGCTGCCCGGCGTTTGACGTTGCCGCAGCCTGCGCAGGTTTTACCTATGCATTGAGCGTGGCAGATCAATACGTGAAATCTGGCGCGGTGAAGTATGCTCTGGTCGTCGGTTCCGATGTACTGGCGCGCACCTGTGATCCCACCGATCGCGGGACCATTATCATTTTTGGCGATGGCGCGGGCGCTGCGGTGTTGGCTGCCTCTGAAGAGCCGGGAATCATCTCTACCCATCTGCATGCCGATGGTAGTTATGGTGAATTACTGACGCTGCCAAACGCCGACCGTGTGAATCCAGAGAATTCAATTCATCTGACCATGGCGGGCAACGAAGTCTTCAAGGTCGCGGTAACGGAACTGGCGCACATCGTTGATGAGACGCTGGAAGCAAATAATCTTGACCGTTCCCAACTGGACTGGCTGGTTCCGCATCAGGCAAACCTGCGTATTATCAGCGCAACGGCGAAAAAACTCGGCATGTCCATGGACAATGTCGTCGTGACGCTGGATCGCCACGGTAATACCTCTGCCGCTTCTGTACCGTGCGCGCTGGATGAAGCCGTACGCGACGGGCGTATTAAGCCGGGGCAGTTGGTTCTGCTTGAAGCCTTTGGCGGTGGATTCACTTGGGGCTCCGCGCTGGTTCGTTTCTAGGATAAGGATTTAAACATGACGCAATTTGCATTTGTGTTCCCTGGTCAGGGTTCTCAAACCGTTGGCATGCTGGCTGATATGGCGGCGAGCTATCCAATTGTCGAAGAAACCTTTGCTGAAGCTTCTGCGGCGCTGGGCTATGACCTGTGGGCGCTGACCCAGCAGGGGCCAGCCGAAGAACTGAATAAAACCTGGCAAACTCAGCCAGCGCTGTTGACTGCCTCTGTTGCACTATACCGCGTATGGCAGCAGCAAGGCGGTAAAGCACCGGCAATGATGGCCGGTCACAGCTTGGGTGAATACTCCGCGCTGGTTTGCGCTGGTGTGATTGATTTTGCTGATGCGGTGCGTCTGGTTGAGATGCGCGGCAAGTTTATGCAGGAAGCTGTGCCGGAAGGGACTGGCGCAATGGCGGCAATCATCGGTCTGGATGATGCGTCTATTGCGAAAGCTTGTGAAGAAGCAGCAGAAGGTCAGGTCGTTTCTCCGGTAAACTTCAACTCTCCGGGCCAGGTGGTTATCGCCGGTCACAAAGAAGCGGTTGAACGTGCTGGCGCTGCCTGTAAAGCTGCGGGCGCAAAACGTGCGCTGCCGTTGCCGGTGAGCGTACCTTCTCACTGTGCGCTGATGAAACCCGCTGCCGACAAACTGGCGGTTGAATTAGCAAAAATCACCTTTAACGCGCCGACCGTTCCGGTTGTGAATAACGTTGATGTCAAGTGCGAAACCAATGGCGATGCCATTCGTGATGCGCTGGTACGTCAGCTGTATAACCCTGTTCAGTGGACGAAATCCGTTGAATACATGGCAGCGCAAGGCGTTGAGCATCTTTATGAAGTGGGGCCGGGCAAAGTGCTTACTGGCCTGACAAAACGTATTGTCGACACCCTGACCGCCTCGGCGCTGAACGAACCTTCAGCGATGGCAGCGGCGCTCGAGCTTTAAAAGAGGAACAACATGAATTTTGAAGGAAAAATCGCACTGGTAACCGGTGCTAGCCGCGGGATTGGCCGTGCAATCGCTGAAACGCTCGCGGCTCGTGGCGCGAAAGTTATCGGTACTGCGACCAGTGAAAGCGGCGCTCAGGCGATCAGTGATTATTTAGGCGCCAACGGTAAAGGTCTGATGTTGAATGTGACCGACCCGGCATCTATCGAATCTGTTCTGGAAAAAATTCGCGCAGAATTTGGTGAAGTCGATATCCTGGTCAATAATGCCGGTATCACTCGTGATAACCTGTTAATGCGAATGAAAGATGAAGAGTGGAACGATATTATCGAAACCAACCTTTCA
This sequence comes from Escherichia sp. E1V33, assembly GCF_004211955.1. GTDB lineage: Bacteria > Pseudomonadota > Gammaproteobacteria > Enterobacterales > Enterobacteriaceae > Escherichia. Next base: position 45,689 of record NZ_RHJI01000005.1, on the reverse strand, counting down.
TCTGTTTTCCGTCTGTCAAAAGCGGTAATGCGCGCTATGATGAAAAAGCGTCATGGTCGTATTATCACTATCGGTTCTGTGGTTGGTACCATGGGAAATGGCGGTCAGGCCAACTACGCTGCGGCGAAAGCGGGCTTGATCGGCTTCAGTAAATCACTGGCGCGCGAAGTTGCGTCACGCGGTATTACTGTAAACGTTGTTGCTCCGGGCTTTATTGAAACGGACATGACACGTGCGCTGAGCGATGACCAGCGTGCGGGTATCCTGGCGCAGGTTCCTGCGGGTCGTCTCGGCGGCGCACAGGAAATCGCCAACGCGGTTGCATTCCTGGCATCCGACGAAGCAGCTTACATCACGGGTGAAACTTTGCATGTGAACGGCGGGATGTACATGGTCTGACCGCGATTTGCACAAAATGCTCATGTTGCGCGCAGTCTGCGTGGTTATGAGTAATAATAAGTGCAAAATGATTTGCGTTGTTGGGGGGTATGGCCTCAAAATAACGTAAAATCGTGGTAAGACCTGCCGGGATTTAGTTGCAAATTTTTCAACATTTTATACACTACGAAAACCATCGCGAAAGCGAGTTTTGATAGGAAATTTAAGAGTATGAGCACTATCGAAGAACGCGTTAAGAAAATTATCGGCGAACAGCTGGGCGTTAAGCAGGAAGAAGTTACCAACAATGCTTCTTTCGTTGAAGACCTGGGCGCGGATTCTCTTGACACCGTTGAGCTGGTAATGGCTCTGGAAGAAGAGTTTGATACTGAGATTCCGGACGAAGAAGCTGAGAAAATCACCACCGTTCAGGCTGCCATTGATTACATCAACGGCCACCAGGCGTAAGTGAACATCTCCAGGCGGTCGTTCGACCGCCTGAGTTTTTTCTTTTTTTTTGTCCCACTAGAATCATTTTTTCCCTCCCTGGAGGACAAACGTGTCTAAGCGTCGTGTAGTTGTGACCGGACTGGGCATGTTGTCTCCTGTCGGCAATACCGTAGAGTCTACCTGGAAAGCTCTGCTTGCCGGTCAGAGTGGCATCAGCCTAATCGACCATTTCGATACTAGCGCCTATGCAACGAAATTTGCTGGCTTAGTAAAGGATTTTAACTGTGATGACATCATCTCGCGCAAAGAACAGCGCAAGATGGATGCCTTCATTCAATATGGAATTGTCGCTGGCGTTCAGGCCATGCAGGATTCTGGCCTTGAAATAACGGAAGAGAACGCAACCCGTGTTGGTGCCGCTATTGGCTCCGGGATTGGCGGACTCGGATTGATCGAAGAAAACCACACATCTCTGATGAACGGTGGTCCACGTAAGATCAGCCCATTCTTCGTTCCGTCAACGATTGTGAACATGGTGGCAGGTCATCTGACTATCATGTATGGCCTGCGTGGCCCAAGCATTTCTATCGCGACCGCCTGTACTTCCGGCGTGCACAACATTGGCCATGCTGCGCGTATTATCGCGTATGGCGATGCTGACGTGATGGTTGCAGGTGGCGCAGAGAAAGCCAGTACGCCGCTGGGCGTAGGTGGTTTCGGCGCGGCACGTGCATTATCTACCCGCAATGATAACCCGCAAGCGGCTAGCCGCCCGTGGGATAAAGAGCGTGATGGTTTCGTACTGGGCGATGGCGCCGGTATGCTGGTGCTCGAAGAGTACGAACACGCGAAAAAACGCGGAGCGAAAATTTACGCTGAAGTCGTCGGCTTTGGTATGAGCAGCGATGCCTACCATATGACGTCGCCGCCGGAAAACGGCGCAGGCGCAGCTCTGGCGATGGCAAATGCTCTGCGTGACGCAGGAATTGAGCCAGGTCAGATTGGCTACGTTAATGCGCACGGTACTTCTACGCCAGCAGGCGATAAAGCCGAAGCGCAGGCCGTGAAAACTATCTTCGGTGAAGCTGCAAGCCGTGTGCTGGTAAGCTCCACGAAATCCATGACCGGTCACCTGTTAGGTGCAGCAGGTGCAGTAGAGTCTATCTACTCCATCCTGGCGCTGCGCGATCAGGCTGTTCCGCCAACCATCAACCTGGATAACCCAGATGAAGGTTGCGATCTGGATTTTGTGCCGCATGAAGCGCGTCAGGTAAGCGGAATGGAATACACCCTGTGTAACTCTTTCGGCTTCGGTGGCACTAATGGTTCTTTGATCTTCAAAAAGATCTAAGTCGCCATTTCCCACCTACATAAAAGGTCCGCTTGCGGGCCTTTTTTCTTAGATTTTATTCAGACTTGTTCCGCAGTGAACATGCTGCCACACTTACAATCCTATTATAAGGAGCCGGTATGTTCTTAATTAACGGTCATAAACAGGATTCACTGGCAGCAAGCGATCGGGCTATACAGTTTGGCGATGGCTGTTTCACGACAGCCAGAATTATCGACGGTAAAGTCAGCTTATTATCCGCGCACATGACGCGACTACAGGAAGCCTGTCAGCGGTTAATGATCGTTTGTGACTTCTGGACGCAGCTTGAGCACGAGATGGCGACTCTGGCGGCAGAGCAGCAGAATGGAGTGCTGAAAGTGGTGATCAGTCGTGGCAGTGGTGGGCGAGGGTACAGTACGTTAAACAGCGGACCGGCAACGCGTATGCTCTCAGTTACGGCTTACCCAACGCATTACGACCGCTTACGCAAAGAGGGAATACTGCTGGCGCTAAGCCCGGTACGCCTGGGACGCAATCCTCATCTTGCGGGAATTAAACATCTTAATCGCCTTGAGCAAGTGTTAATTCGCTCTCATCTTGAGCAGACAAACGCCGACGAGGCGCTGGTTCTTGACAGTGAAGGGTGGGTTACGGAATGCTGTGCAGCTAATTTGTTCTGGCGTAAAGGCAACGTGGTCTACACGCCGCGTCTGGATCAGGCTGGAGTTAACGGTATTATGCGACAATTCTGTATCCGTTTACTGGCACAATCCTCCTATCAGATTGCCGAAGTGCAAGCTTCATTGGAAGACGTGATGCAGGCAGATGAAATGATGGTTTGTAATGCGCTGATGCCAGTTATGCCTGTGCGTGCCTGTGATGATGTCTTCTTTTCATCAACAACGCTATATGAATATTTAGCCCCACTTTGTGAGCACCCGAATTAGTCATGAAAAAAGTGTTATTCATTATCCTGTTATTGCTGATGGTACTGGGTATCGCCGCTGGTGTGGGCGTCTGGAAGGTTCGCCATCTTGCCGACAGCAAATTACTTATTAAAGAAGAGACGATATTCACCCTGAAACCTGGAACCGGAAGAATGGCTCTCGGTGAACAATTGTATGCCGATAAAATCATCAATCGCCCCCGCGTCTTTCAGTGGTTGCTGCGTATTGAGCCGGACCTTTCCCATTTCAAAGCCGGGACTTATCGCTTTACGCCGCAGATGACCGTGCGCGAAATGTTGCAACTGCTGAAAAGCGGGAAAGAAGCGCAGTTTCCGCTACGCCTGGTAGAAGGAATGCGTCTGAGCGACTACCTCAAACAATTGCGTGAGGCACCCTATATCAAGCACACGTTAAGCGACGATAAATACGCTACCGTGGCGCAGGCTCTGGAACTTGAAAATCCGGAGTGGATTGAAGGCTGGTTTTGGCCAGACACCTGGATGTATACCGCTAATACCACTGATGTCGCGTTACTCAAACGAGCGCACAAGAAAATGGTGAAAGCGGTCGATAGTGCCTGGGATGGGCGTGCGGATGGTCTGCCGTATAAAGATAAAAACCAGTTAGTAACGATGGCGTCGATAATCGAAAAAGAAACCGCCGTTGCCAGCGAGCGCGATCAGGTTGCCTCAGTATTTATCAACCGTTTACGTATCGGTATGCGCCTACAAACCGACCCGACGGTGATTTACGGGATGGGAGAGCGTTATAATGGCAAACTTTCTCGTGCAGATCTGGAAACGCCGACAGCGTATAACACCTACACCATTACTGGTCTGCCGCCAGGCGCGATTGCTACGCCGGGGGCGGATTCGCTGCAGGCTGCTGCGCATCCGGCGAAAACGCCGTATCTCTATTTTGTGGCCGATGGTAAAGGCGGTCACACGTTTAATACCAATCTTGCCAGTCATAACAAGTCTGTGCAGGATTACCTGAAAGTGCTTAAGGAAAAAAATGCGCAGTAAGTATATCGTCATTGAAGGGCTCGAAGGCGCAGGCAAAACCACCGCGCGAAACGTGGTGGTTAAGACGCTTGAGCAACTGGGGATCCGCGACATGGTTTTCACTCGTGAACCCGGCGGTACGCAGCTGGCGGAAAAATTAAGAAGCCTGGTGCTGGATATCAAATCGGTAGGCGATGAAGTCATTACCGATAAAGCCGAAGTACTGATGTTTTATGCCGCGCGCGTTCAGCTGGTGGAAACTGTCATCAAACCGGCGCTGGCGAAAGGCACCTGGGTGATTGGCGATCGGCACGATCTCTCCACTCAGGCGTATCAGGGCGGTGGTCGTGGAATTGACCAGCATATGCTGGCAACGCTGCGTGATGCTGTTCTGGGGGATTTTCGCCCTGACTTGACGCTTTATCTTGATGTGACTCCAGAAGTGGGGTTAAAACGCGCCCGTGCGCGTGGCGAACTGGACCGCATTGAGCAGGAGTCATTCGATTTCTTTAATCGTACTCGCGCTCGCTATCTTGAACTGGCGGCACAGGATAAAAGCATTTACACCATTGATGCCACCCAGCCACTGGAATCAGTGATGGAGGCGATTCGGACCACCGTGACTCACTGGGTTAAGGAACATAACGCATGAGATGGTATCCGTGGTTAAGACCTGATTTCGAGAAACTGGTAGCCAGCTATCAGGCCGGAAGGGGTCACCATGCGCTACTCATTCAGGCGTTACCAGGCATGGGCGATGATGCCTTAATCTACGCTTTAAGCCGTTATCTCCTGTGCCAACAACCAGAGGGGCATAAAAGCTGCGGCCACTGTCGTGGATGTCAGTTGATGCAGGCGGGAACGCATCCCGACTATTACACCCTTGCTCCCGAAAAAGGGAAGAACGCGCTGGGCATTGATGCGGTGCGTGAAGTCACCGAAAAACTGAATGAGCACGCACGTTTAGGCGGTGCTAAGGTTGTCTGGATAACCGATGCCGCCTTGCTGACCGACGCTGCGGCGAACGCTTTGCTAAAAACGCTGGAAGAGCCGCCAGCAGAAACCTGGTTTTTCCTTGCTACCCGGGAGCCTGAGCGTTTACTGGCGACATTGCGTAGTCGTTGTCGGCTACATTACCTCGCACCACCGCCAGAACAGTACGCCGTGACCTGGCTTTCACGTGAAGTGACAATGTCACAGGACGCGTTACTTGCCGCACTGCGCTTAAGCGCCGGTTCGCCTGGTGCGGCGTTGGCGTTGTTTCAGGGAGATACCTGGCAGGCCCGCGAAACACTTTGCCAGGCGTTGGCTCACAGTGTGCAATCTGGCGACTGGTATTCCCTGTTGCCGACACTTAATCACGAACAAGCTCCGGCGCGCCTGCACTGGTTGGCTACTCTGTTGATGGATGCGCTCAAGCGCAAGTATGGCGCTTCGCAGGTTATCAATGTTGATGTGCCGGGCGTTGTTGCTGCGCTGGCAAACCAGCTTTCTCCCTCTCGCCTGCAGGCTATACTGGGGGATGTTTGTCACACCCGTGAGCAGTTAATTTCTGTCACTGGCGTAAACCGCGAGCTTCTTATCACCGATCTTTTACTGCGTATTGAGCATTACCTGCAACCGGGCGTTGTGCTACCGGTTCCTCATCTTTAAGAGAGACATCATGTTTTTAGTCGACTCACACTGCCATCTCGATGGTCTGGATTATGAATCTTTGCATAAGGACGTGGATGACGTCCTGGCGAAAGCCGCTGCGCGCGATGTGAAATTTTGTCTGGTGGTTGCCACGACATTACCGGGTTATCTGCATATGCGGGATCTGGTAGGCGAACGTGATAACGTCGTATTTTCTTGCGGCGTGCATCCGCTCAACCAGAACGATCCCTATGATGTGGAAGATTTACGCCGCCTGGCGGCGGAAGAGGGCGTTGTTGCTCTCGGGGAAACCGGGCTGGATTATTATTACACGCCGGAAACTAAAGTTCGTCAGCAAGAGTCTTTCATCAACCATATCCAGATTGGTCGTGAACTGAACAAGCCGGTTATCGTCCATACCCGTGACGCCCGTGCCGATACGCTGGCAATTCTGCGCGAAGAAAAGGTGACGGATTGCGGTGGCGTACTACACTGTTTTACAGAGGACAGAGAAACGGCAGGCAAATTACTGGATCTTGGATTTTACATCTCCTTCTCCGGGATTGTGACCTTCCGTAATGCAGAACAACTACGTGATGCCGCGCGTTATGTGCCGCTCGACCGGTTACTGGTAGAAACTGACGCGCCTTATCTGGCACCTGTGCCGCATCGAGGAAAAGAGAATCAACCTGCAATGGTTCGTGATGTTGCTGAATACATGGCTGTGTTGAAAGGTGTTGCCGTTGAAGAGCTGGCGCAGGTAACCACCGATAACTTCGCCCGCCTGTTTCATATCGACGCTTCCCGCCTTCAATCCATCCGTTAAATGAATTTATTTTAAGGCTCGTAATTAATTACTAAAACGAGTACAGTTCACCGCCGCAAATTGGGCGGTGAATAACCATGTTTGATGCATCATGGCATTTCTTTTGTCAATATGTGCAACTTCGCTAAAGGTCCGAAGTTGAAACGTGATAGCCGTCAAACAAATCGATAATGAATTATTTTACTCTGTGTAATAAATAAAGGGCGCTTAGACGCCCTGTACACGGCAAGGTTCTCCCCCCCTTGTCACGCGTGAGAACGTTAAAAGCACCCATACTCAGGAGCACTCTCAATTATGTTTAAGAATGCATTTGCTAACCTGCAAAAGGTCGGTAAATCGCTGATGCTGCCGGTATCCGTACTGCCTATCGCAGGTATTCTACTGGGCGTCGGTTCCGCGAACTTCAGCTGGCTGCCCGCCGTTGTATCGCATGTTATGGCAGAAGCGGGCGGTTCCGTCTTTGCAAACATGCCACTGATTTTTGCAATTGGTGTCGCCCTCGGCTTTACCAATAACGATGGCGTATCCGCGCTGGCCGCAGTTGTTGCCTATGGCATCATGGTAAAAACCATGGCCGTGGTTGCGCCGCTGGTACTGCATTTACCTGCTGAAGAAATCGCCGCTAAACACCTGGCGGATACGGGCGTACTCGGGGGGATCATCTCCGGTGCGATCGCAGCGTACATGTTTAACCGTTTCTACCGTATCAAGCTGCCTGAGTATCTTGGCTTCTTTGCCGGTAAACGCTTTGTGCCGATTATTTCTGGCCTGGCTGCCATCTTTACTGGCGTTGTGCTGTCCTTTATTTGGCCGCCAATTGGTTCCGCTATTCAGACCTTCTCCCAGTGGGCTGCTTACCAGAACCCGGTAGTTGCGTTTGGCATTTACGGCTTCATCGAACGCTGCCTGGTACCGTTTGGTCTGCACCACATCTGGAACGTACCTTTCCAGATGCAGATTGGTGAATACACCAACGCCGCAGGTCAGGTATTCCACGGTGACATTCCGCGTTATATGGCGGGTGACCCGACTGCGGGTAAACTGTCTGGCGGCTTCCTGTTCAAAATGTACGGCCTGCCGGCTGCCGCGATTGCTATCTGGCACTCTGCTAAACCAGAAAACCGCGCTAAAGTCGGCGGTATCATGATCTCCGCAGCGCTGACCTCGTTCCTGACCGGTATTACCGAGCCGATCGAGTTCTCCTTCATGTTCGTTGCGCCGATCCTGTACATCATCCACGCGATTCTGGCAGGTCTGGCATTCCCGATCTGTATCCTGCTGGGTATGCGCGATGGTACATCGTTCTCGCACGGTCTGATCGACTTCATCGTCCTGTCTGGTAACAGCAGCAAGCTGTGGCTGTTCCCGATTGTCGGTATCGGTTATGCGATTGTTTACTACACCATCTTCCGTGTGCTGATTAAAGCTCTGGATCTGAAAACCCCGGGCCGTGAAGACGCAACTGAAGATGCAAAAGCTGCCGGCACCAGCGAAATGGCACCGGCTCTGGTTGCTGCGTTTGGCGGTAAAGAAAACATCACTAACCTTGACGCATGTATTACCCGTCTGCGTGTTAGCGTTGCGGATGTGTCCAAAGTGGATCAGGCTGGCCTGAAGAAACTGGGCGCAGCAGGCGTAGTGGTTGCTGGTTCTGGTGTTCAGGCGATTTTCGGTACGAAATCCGATAACCTGAAAACCGAAATGGATGAGTACATCCGTAACCACTAATCCGTAAGACGTTGGGGAGACTAAGGCAGCCGAATGGCTGCCTTTTTTACAGTCGATAATCAGACCGGGCATTATTAAATTGCGTGTTGCGCCCCGGATGATAGTTCCTTTCACGTTGGTATCGTAGGTGTAGTCGAGCAGATTATTCCCAGCAATGAGACGTTTTTGGTTATCTAATAACAGTTGAACAGTGCCACCTGCGCATAGCAATTTTGCCCAGCAGTGGAAGGAAACTGCCAAAGCAATACAGGTGGTAGCAGGGAGGGGCCGGTAGCCGATTGATGCTGTAATCTAAACCAAAGAGAAAGGTGTTTTCGACCCATTCATAGGCGAAAATGGGAATAATGGTGATGTATACGGCAGTAAAACGATTTTTTGCTTAATAAATCGTGGCTTAAGGTTGAAAGAGCAGGTTTAACTCGACCATACTCTATACTCGCAGTGTAGCGCGGCGTAGCATGGCGCAACGCATGGCAATTTGAAAAAGGAAAGTGTCGTGGCAGAAGAAACTATTTTCAGCAAAATTATTCGTCGTGAGATCCCCTCCGATATCGTCTACCAGGATGAGCTGGTAACGGCGTTTCGCGATATTTCGCCGCAAGCGCCAACGCATATTCTGATCATTCCTAACATCCTTATCCCTACCGTGAACGACGTATCTGCCGAGCATGAGCAGGCGCTGGGGCGTATGATCACCGTAGCGGCAAAAATCGCTGAGCAAGAAGGTATTGCCGAAGATGGCTATCGTTTGATCATGAATACTAACCGTCATGGCGGACAAGAGGTCTATCACATTCATATGCACCTGCTGGGTGGCCGTCCGTTGGGGCCAATGCTGGCGCATAAAGGCTTGTAACGATGAGAAAAGGATGCTTTGGACTGGCGTCTTTGGCGTTGCTATTGCTGGTGGGCTGTCGCTCACATCCGGAAATTCCGGTGAATGATGAACAGTCACTGGTGATGGAGTCATCTTTGCTGGCAGCGGGCATTAGCGCAGAAAAGCCCGTTCTTTCAACGTCTGATATTCAGCCTTCAGCATCCTCGACGCTTTATAACGAAAGGCAAGAACCCGTTACCGTTCATTATCGTTTTTACTGGTATGACGCCAGGGGGCTTGAGATGCACCCTCTGGAAACGCCGCGCAGCGTCACCATTCCCGCACGTTCAGCGGTGACTCTGTACGGCAGCGCCAATTTTCTGGGGGCGCACAAAGTCAGACTTTATCTTTATTTGTAAGGGGTGAATCTTGATGACAAAAATGAGTCGCTACGCCTTAATTACCGCGCTGGCGATGTTTCTCGCCGGGTGTGTGGGGCCACGTGAACCCGCACCGGTAGAAGAGGTGAAACCTACGCCGGAGCAACCTGCCGAGCCGCAACAGCCAGTGCCCACTGTACCATCAGTGCCGACGATCCCGGAGCAACCAGGGCCAATTGAGCACGAAGACCAAACCGCACCGCCTGCGCCGCATATTCGTCATTATGACTGGAATGGCGCAATGCAGCCGATGGTCGGTAAGATGCTTGGGGCCGATGGCGTGACCGCAGGCAGCGTCTTGCTGGTTGATAGCGTCAATAACCGCACCAATGGTTCTTTGAATACCGGGGAAGCGACAGAAACGCTGCGCAATGCACTGGCTAATAACGGTAAATTTACCCTCGTTTCCGCCCAGCAGCTTTCGATGGCCAAGCAGCAGTTAGGTTTGTCGCCGCAGGACAGCTTAGGCACTCGTAGTAAAGCCATTGGTATTGCTCGCAACGTGGGGGCCCATTACGTGCTGTACTCCAGCGCCTCTGGCAACGTTAACGCTCCGACTCTGCAAATGCAGCTGATGCTGGTGCAGACGGGCGAAATTATCTGGTCAGGTAAAGGTGCCGTTCAGCAACAATAATCCCATCACGCGCGACGAGTTATTGTCGCGCTATTTCCCGCAGTATCACCCCGTCGCGACGTTTAACAGTGGACTTAGTGGCGGGAGTTTTCTCATTGAACATCAGGATCAGCGTTTTGTTGTGCGTCAGACTCACGATCCTGATGCGCCGCAGTCCGTGTTTCTGCGCCAGTACCGGGCGTTATCAAGATTACCGGCATACCTTGCACCGAAGCCACATCTCTATCTCCGTGGCTGGATGGTGGTCGACTATTTGCCCGGCGAGGTAAAAACGCAATTGCCGGATACCGACGAACTGGCAGGCTTGCTGTATTATCTGCATCAACAACCGCGTTTTGGCTGGCGAATAACCCTGCTGCCGTTGCTGGAACGGTACTGGCAGCGAAGCGATCCGGCACGGCGGACCGCGGGTTGGCTGCGACTATTAAAACGGCTGCGCAAAATAAGGGAACCACAGCCATTACGTTTAAGCCCGTTGCATATGGATGTTCATGCCGGAAACTTAGTGCATAGTGTGTCAGGGTTAAAACTCATTGACTGGGAGTATGCCGGTGATGGCGATATCGCTCTGGAACTGGCGGCGGTGTGGATGGAAAATAGTGAGCAGCACCGGCAATTAGTTAATGACTATGCCGCGCGGGCGAATATTAATCCGGCGCATTTGTGGCATCAGGTCAGGCGCTGGTTTCCCTGGTTACTGATGCTGAAAGCAGGGTGGTTTGAGTACCGCTGGCAACAAACCGGCGATCAACAATTTATCAGGCTGGCCAATGACACCTGGCGGCAGCTATCAATAAAACAATAAGGAGAGCAGTGTGGGTCCAGTAATGTTGGATGTTGAAGGTTATGAACTGGATGCGGAAGAGCGCGAAATACTTGCGCATCCGCTGGTGGGAGGACTGATTCTCTTTACACGTAACTATCATGATCCAGCACAGTTGCGCGAACTGGTCCGCCAGATCCGCGCAGCTTCACGCAATCACCTGGTGGTGGCGGTAGATCAGGAAGGTGGACGCGTGCAGCGTTTTCGCGAAGGTTTTACCCGCTTACCGGCAGCACAATCCTTTGCTGCGCTGTTGGGAATGGAAGAGGGCGGCAAGCTGGCGCAAGAGGCGGGTTGGCTGATGGCCAGCGAAATGATCGCTATGGATATTGATATCAGCTTTGCCCCAGTTCTGGACGTAGGACATATTAGCGCGGCGATTGGTGAACGTTCTTATCATGCCGACCCAGAAAAAGCCCTGGCAATCGCCAGTCGGTTTATTGATGGGATGCATGAAGCCGGAATGAAAACCACCGGTAAACATTTTCCTGGCCACGGTGCCGTAACTGCAGATTCACACAAAGAGACGCCGTGCGACCCACGCCCGCAAGCGGAAATTCGTGCCAAAGATATGTCGGTTTTCAGCACGTTAATTCGCGAAAATAAACTCGATGCCATTATGCCCGCGCATGTGATCTACAGCGATGTTGATCCGCGTCCGGCGAGCGGTTCTCCCCACTGGCTGAAAACTGTTTTACGTCAGGAGCTGGGGTTTGACGGCGTGATTTTCTCTGACGATTTATCGATGGAAGGTGCAGCGATTATGGGCAGTTATGCCGAGCGTGGACAGGCATCACTGGATGCAGGTTGCGATATGATCCTGGTCTGCAATAATCGTAAAGGGGCCGTCAGCGTGTTAGATAATCTGTCACCGATCAAGGCAGAACGTGTTACACGTTTGTATCATAAAGGTTCATTTTCGCGACAGGAACTGATGGACTCGGCTCGCTGGAAAGAGATCAGCACCCGTCTGAATCAGTTACATGAACGCTGGCAGGAAGAGAAGGCAGGTCATTAACCCTGGCTTATGTGAGGAAGCGATGATTATCTATTTGCACGGTTTTGACTCTAACAGTCCGGGTAACCACGAGAAAGTCTTACAATTGCAGTTTATTGACCCGGATGTACGGCTAATAAGCTACAGCACCCGGCATCCGAAACATGATATGCAGCATCTGCTCAAAGAAGTGGACAAAATGCTGCAACTGAATGTCGATGATCGCCCGCTCATTTGTGGTGTTGGTCTGGGCGGTTATTGGGCTGAGCGGATTGGTTTTCTCTGTGATATCCGTCAGGTGATCTTCAACCCCAATTTGTTCCCTAATGAGAACATGGAAGGGAAGATTGATCGCCCGGAAGAGTATGCCGATATTGCTACCAAGTGTGTGACCAACTTCCGTGAGAAGAATCGCGATCGTTGCCTGGTGATTTTGTCGCGTCACGATGAAGCGCGTAACAGCCAGCGGACATCTGAAGAATTGCATCATTATTACGAGATTGTCTGGGACGAAGAACAGACGCACAAATTCAAAAATATCTCTCCGCATTTGCAGCGCATTAAGGCATTCAAAACTCTCGGGTAATTGGCATCGTCGCATCAGGTAACCTTGTCGGTACCTGATGCGCTCCGGATTCTGTAGGTAGGATAAGGCGTTCACGCCGCATCCGACAGTCGAGCATCAATGAATGCCTGATGCGATGTTGCGCTTCTTATCAGGCCTACCAAACGCCCTCCATATACGCCTCACCCTATATCACTCTCCCGAATTCGTTCAAATAATAAACAATAAGCTGTGTTTTTTGATCTCAACAGGTAAATCCGCCTATCTTTTCAGCAACAAAACTTGATTAACATCAATTTTGGTATGACCAATGCACCATTCATGTTATTCTCAATAGCTAAGAAGATTTTCATTGCTGTAACCTGTTGTTAATTAAGAGCTATGTTAATAACTATTAATTAACAATTGGTTAATAAATTTAAGGGGGTCACGTTGACTACGCCATTGAAAAAGATTGTGATTGTCGGCGGCGGTGCTGGTGGGCTGGAAATGGCAACACAGCTTGGAGATAAGCTGGGGCGCAAGAAAAAAGCCAAAATTACCTTGGTCGATCGTAACCACAGTCACCTGTGGAAACCGTTGTTGCACGAAGTGGCGACTGGATCTCTCGATGAAGGCGTCGATGCGCTGAGCTATCTGGCCCATGCCCGTAATCATGGTTTCCAGTTCCAGCTGGGTTCTGTGGTTGATATCGATCGTGAAGCGAAAACAATCACCATTGCAGAACTTCGCGACGAAAAAGGCGAATTGTTAGTTCCAGAGCGGAAAATTGCTTACGACACGCTGGTGATGGCGCTGGGTAGCACTTCTAACGATTTCAACACGCCGGGAGTGAAAGAGAACTGCATTTTCCTTGATAACCCACATCAGGCGCGTCGTTTCCATCAGGAGATGCTGAATCTGTTCCTGAAGTTTTCTGCTAACCTGGGCGCCAATGGCAAAGTGAATATTGCGATTGTTGGCGGCGGCGCGACCGGCGTCGAGCTCTCTGCTGAATTGCACAATGCCGTGAAACAACTGCACAGTTACGGTTACAAAGGGCTGACCAACGAAGCCCTGAACGTTACTCTAGTGGAAGCGGGAGAGCGAATTTTGCCAGCGCTGCCGCCGCGTATCTCTGCCGCGGCTCACAATGAGTTAACTAAACTGGGCGTTCGAGTGTTGACGCAAACTATGGTTACCAGTGCCGATGAAGGCGGTTTGCACACTAAAGATGGTGAGTATATTCAGGCCGATCTGATGGTGTGGGCTGCCGGGATAAAAGCACCAGATTTCCTGAAAGATATTGGTGGTCTTGAAACCAACCGTATCAACCAACTGGTGGTGGAACCGACGCTGCAAACCACGCGCGATCCAGACATTTACGCTATTGGCGACTGTGCGTCATGCCCGCGTCCGGAAGGGGGCTTTGTACCGCCGCGCGCTCAGGCCGCACATCAGATGGCGACCTGCGCAATGAACAACATTCTGGCGCAGATGAACGGTAAACCGCTGAAAAATTATCAGTATAAGGATCACGGTTCCTTGGTATCGCTGTCCAACTTCTCCACCGTTGGTAGCCTGATGGGTAACCTGACGCGCGGTTCAATGATGATTGAAGGACGTATTGCGCGCTTTGTGTACATTTCGCTATACCGAATGCATCAGATTGCGCTGCATGGCTACTTTAAAACCGGATTAATGATGCTGGTGGGGAGTATTAACCGCGTTATCCGTCCGCGTCTGAAACTGCATTAATCGGCGTACACTGGCGGATGTGGCATAAACGCCTTATCCGCCCTGGACAAATGGTACGAGCGGTAGGCCTGATAAGACGCGTTAAGCGTCGCATCAGGCATTCCTTCAGACTCCTCCGAATCCTTCAGCTTTTCCTGCTATTCCCACGCTTTTCATCTTCTGTCTGATAGCTGCTTTTCCCCTTCGCTTGCATGATTGTCATAACTGCAAAGAAGGAGGTGTTCCCGTGAATAAATCAATGTTGGCGGGTATCGGGATTGGTGTAGCGGCTGCGCTTGGCGTAGCGGCAGTGGCCAGTCTGAACGTGTTTGAACGTGGCCCGCAATACGCTCAGGTTGTTTCAGCAACCCCAATCAAGGAAACGGTTAAAACACCGCGTCAGGAGTGCCGCAATGTCACGGTGACCCATCGCCGACCGGTGCAGGATGAAAACCGCATTGCTGGTTCGGTCCTCGGGGCCGTCGCTGGCGGGGTGATAGGGCATCAGTTTGGTGGTGGTCGTGGTAAAGATGTCGCCACTGTTGTAGGGGCGCTGGGTGGTGGATATGCCGGTAACCAGATCCAGGGCTCTCTCCAGGAAAGCGATACTTACACTACCACGCAGCAGCGTTGTAAAACGGTGTATGACAAGTCAGAAAAAATGCTCGGTTATGACGTGACCTATAAGATTGGCGATCAGCAGGGCAAAATTCGGATGAACAGCGATCCGGGTTCGCAAATCCCATTAGATAACAACGGGCAACTGGTTCTGAATAACAAAGTATAAAAAGGCTGTACTCTGCAATTTAGCCCCTCATTCGCTCAGGCTGAGGGGCTTTTTTTTGCGTCTTACTTCGCCAGTTCCGGCCATAAACGCAGCGTTGTCCGGGCAATCTGCATCAGTTTTTCCAGCGATGCGCCTTCACGGGCGCTTATAGACATCCCCTGAATAATACAATTAAGAAATTCCGCAAGATGCGTTACGTCACAGTGGGCGGGAATTTCCCCGCGTGCCTGGCGTTGACTTAAAAACTGCTGCAAGGTGCGTTCTTGCATTGCGTGACGTGATTTCACCGTATGAGCAATATCGCCCGAATCCGCTGAAAGCGTGGTGCAGTTGTTAATCATAAAGCAACCCGCGGGGGTGTCTTTGCTGGTAAAGCAGCTGGCGACGGCAGCGAAATAGTCCGCCAGTGCAGACTCCACGCTTTTTTCTTCACAAAACAACTGCGCTTCATGCTTAGCGGCAAAGCGATCGATATAACGGTCGAGTACGGCGCGGAATAACCCCTCTTTGTTGGTAAATTCCGCGTAGAGCGTTGGCGCTTTGGCTCCGGTCGCTTCGACGAGGTCCGCAAGGGAAGTCGCTTCATAACCGTGCTGCCAGAACAATTTCATGGCCTTATCAAGCGCGGCGTCCCTGTCGAACACTTTTGGGCGGCCACGGCTTTTTTTTACACAATGTGTTGAGTCTGTTGCCATGATGCCATTGTACCTGGTGGCTGTGAATGAATGGTTATTATAAAAATAATCACCTTCGTTCACCAGTCCAGAAAAGAGAAAAATAAAAACTCTCTATTTAACTGAAATTTAAAGTTTTTTAATTTAATTAATGATTGTTATAAAAAAATTCTTGTATGTGATCTGGATCACATCTATCATTTAGTTATCGATCGTTAAGTAATTGCTTGCGACGCCATTCATCTGCATAAGGCCACTATTATGAAAAACGTAAAAACCCTCATCGCTGCGGCGATTTTAAGTTCCATGTCATTTGCCAGCTTTGCTGCTGTCGAAGTTCAGGCAACACCAGAAGGACAACAAAAAGTGGGCACTATTAGTGCTAACGCGGGGACAAATCTGGGATCGCTGGAAGAACAACTGGCACAAAAAGCGGATGAGATGGGTGCAAAATCTTTCCGTATTACTTCAGTAACCGGTCCGAATACCCTCCACGGAACGGCAGTCATTTATAAATAAGCATTAACCCTCATTAATGCCCGCTATTGCTGCTTTTTTCCCCGCGACATGCTGTGCCGCGGGGATTTTTTTATCCGGGATTTACAGCGCTTGTGAGCTCAGTTGATGGCGGCGCACATCTACCGGCATTCCGGAACGCACATCCATCACATGCTGCATGACATCGGCGTCAGTTTGCGCTGCATCTTTAAATGATTGCATTGCGCTATTCAGCGTAATCGGCAATAGCTGCGGATCGTCATCAATCTTCTCTGATAGTGGCTGATGCACTTCTACCAGACGCGCGCCGTTTGGTTCGGCAGAGACTTTAATCGGCGTATTGATGATATTCACTTTGGTGCCTGGGGTGACCTGGCTAAAGAGTGTTTTGATATCGTCATCACGCAGACGGATACAGCCAGAACTTACCCGCATGCCAATGCCGAAATCGGCGTTCGTACCGTGCAATAAATAAACACCGCCATAGGCCGCCAGCCGAATCGCATGATGGCCCATTGGGTTGTCCGGTCCAGCCGGAACTACCGCAGGCAACTCAATTCCCTGCGCTTTATAACGGGCGCGGATGTTCGCCGTAGGCGTCCAGGTCGGATTGGCACGTTTATCCGAAACAGTCGTCACCATCGTTGGCGTCAGCGTGTCGCCACCCAATTGGCCAATGCCTATTGGGTACACGGTCACCGAATTTTTGCCCGGGGGGTAGTAATAGAGACGCAACTCTGCAATGTTGATCACAATGCCTTCGCGCGGCGCATCCGGGAGTAAAGTTTGCAACGGAATGGTTAACACACTACCTGCGCGTGGTACATACGGATCAACGCCGGGGTTGGCCTGTAACAGCGCAAGAAAACCGACGTTATATTTTTTGGCAATGGCTTCCAGCGAACCACCATCATTTTCCACCACATGAAATTTGTTTTCGCCAACCAGACGACTGCCCGCAGGCGGCAGCGGCCAGGTATTGGCTGTTGCCGGTAGCGCCAGCGCCACGGTAGCGGCGAACGTAAAAAACGTCAGCCAGCGAGAAAAACGCGTTTTGATCATCACCAAAAATCCATAAAAAATATAAGGTTATTGTAATAAAAAGATAAGTATGAATTATGAATGGTGGCTGTGTCGGATAGTGCAGGGAAGTGCAAAGAATTTGTAAATGTTGGGGATGGGGACGCAGAAACGCCCCCGATTTGCCATTAAGCGATCGCGTTCTCTTCCAGTTCACGCATAAACTGGCGTACCCATTCGATACGCGTTTTCCGCTCGCTCAAATCCTGAATAAACTTCAGGCGCGTCGGACCATCAAGGCGGTAATGTTGCGGCTGTTTTTGCAGCAAACCAATCAACCAGGCTGGATTCACGTGATTCTTCTCGGCAAATTCGATCACGCCGCCTTTCTCATTACCTTCCAGCTTCCTGATCCCCAGCTTCTGCGCTTGCTGGCGCAAACGGGCAATATCCAGCAGGGTACGCGCCGGATCCGGCAGCAGACCGAAGCGATCGATAAGCTCGACTTTGATCTCTTCCAGTTCGTTTTCCGTTTTGGCGCTGGCAATACGTTTATAGAACGACAAACGCGTATTCACGTCAGGAATGAAATCATCTGGCAATAGCGACGGCATCCGCAGCTCGACTTCTGTTTGCTGGCTGGTGAGATCTTCCAGCGACGGCTCGCGTCCGGCTTTCAGTGCATCGACGGCGTTTTCCAGCAACTCCATATACAGCGAGAAACCGATGGTTTCCATTGAGCCGCTTTGTTCTTCGCCAAGCAGTTCACCCGCGCCGCGAATCTCCAGATCGTGCGTTGCCAGCGCAAAACCCGCACCGAGATCTTCCAGCGAGGCAATCGCTTCAAGACGTTTTTGTGCATCGGTGGTCATCGCTTTCGGATGCGGCGTTAACAGCCACGCATACGCCTGGTGGTGCGAACGCCCGACGCGACCGCGCAGCTGGTGCAGCTGCGCCAGACCGAAGTGATCCGCCCGTTCGATGATAATGGTGTTGGCGGTAGGGATGTCGATCCCGGTTTCGATAATTGTGGTACAGACCAGCACGTTGAAACGCTGATGATGGAAATCATTCATCACCCGTTCCAGCTCGCGCTCACGCATCTGCCCGTGACCGATAGCAATCCGCGCTTCTGGCACCAGTTCCGCCAGACGTTCGGCGGCTTTCTGGATGTTTTCCACATCATTGTAGAGATAGTAAACCTGACCGCCGCGCAGAACTTCACGCAGGATCGCCTCCCGGACCACCAGACTGTCATACTCGCGGACAAACGTTTTGACCGCCAGACGACGGGCGGGCGGCGTGGCGATAATCGACAGGTCACGCATTCCGCTCATCGCCATATTCAGCGTACGTGGGATCGGCGTAGCGGTAAGCGTCAGAATATCCACGTTCGCCCGCATCGCTTTAATGCGCTCTTTATGACGCACCCCGAAGCGGTGTTCTTCATCGACAATCAGCAGGCCTAAATCTTTAAACTTAACGTCATTTTGCAGCAGTTTGTGCGTACCGATCAGAATATCGATTTTCCCTTCCGCTACTTCCGCAAGGATTTGCGTCTGTTCTTTGGCGCTGCGGAAACGGGAGATCATTTCGATGCGTACCGGCCAGTTGGCGAAACGGTCGCGGAAGTTGTCGTAATGCTGCTGCGCGAGAAGGGTGGTAGGCACCAGCACCGCCACCTGCTTGTGGTTATCTACCGCCAGGAAAGCGGCGCGCATCGCCACTTCTGTTTTACCAAAGCCAACATCGCCGCACACCAGACGATCCATTGCCAGCGGCTGACACATGTCGCTAAGTACCGCATTAATGGCCTGTGCCTGATCCGGCGTGGTTTCAAACGGGAAGCTGTCGCAGAACAACTGATACTGCTCACGATCGTGTTTAAACGCGAAGCCCTCTTTGGCGGCGCGTTGCGCGTAGATATCCAACAATTCCGCCGCCACATCACGCACTTTTTCCGCCGCTTTCTGCCGCGCGCGTGACCACGCATCGCCGCCAAGTTTATGCAGCGGGGCATTTTCTTCCGCACCACCCGCGTAACGGCTAATCAGATGCAGCGACGACACCGGAACATACAATTTAGCGTCGTTGGCATAGGTGAGCATCAAATACTCGCCGGTAATGCCGCCTGCTTCCAGCGTGGTCATTCCGGCATAGCGCCCGACGCCGTGTTCCAGATGGACCACCGGCTGACCAATATGCAGTTCCGCGAGGTTACGGATCAGTGTATCGGGGTTGATGGCGCGGCGAGAATCCTGACGACGACGGGCAACGCGTTCACCGAGCAGATCGCTTTCGCAAATCAGCGCAAGATTACGTACCGTATCTACAAAACCATGCTCTGCAGCGCCAATCATCAGATAACGTCCACGGTCGCTGGCTTCATCAAGACGCATAATGCGTTGCGGAGCAATTTTAATTCGCGCGAGCAGTTCACCCAGCGCTTCACGGCGACCTTCACTTTCTACCGAGAACACCACCGGACCGTCGAAAGACTCGAGGAACTTACGCAGCGCATCCAGCGGCGCTTTTTGTTGTGCCTGAACGGCCAGATCTGGCAGTTTCTGGAAACCTAAATTGGCATTCGCGGCTTTTGTCGGTAAATGTTCAGTTTTTAGCTGCACTCGGGGCCAGTTTTTCAGCTCTGAGAAGAGCTCGTCCACCCGCAGCCAGAGCGATTGTGGTGGCAACAGTGGGCGCATCGGATCGACGCCGCGATTCTCAAAACGCGCCAGCGTGTCAGCCTGGAAACGTTCGGCACTGTTTTCCAGATCGCCAGTATTCACCAGCAAGGTATTGGCAGGGAAATAACTGAACAGCGGCGGCAGTGGTTCGCTGAAGAACAATGGCTGCCAGTACTCGATCCCGGCAGGTAATGTGCCTTTACTCACTTGCTGGTAAATATGTTCCGGATCGCGCTTCACTTCGAAGGTATCGCGCCACTGGCTGCGGAACAGTTCAATTGCCGCTTTATCGGTCGGAAATTCGTGCGCGGGCAGCAGATTGATCGCTTCTACTTCCTCCAGCGTGCGCTGGCTGTCGACGTCAAACACCCGCAGGCTGTCGATTTCATCATCAAAGAAATCAAGACGATAAGGCAGCTCACTCCCCATCGGGAAGAGATCCAGCAACGCGCCGCGCGTGGCGTATTCGCCGTGCTCCATCACCTGGTCAACATGGCGATAACCGGCGCTGTCCAGTTGGGTTCGTAATGCATCTCGTGACAGGCGCTGACCTTTTTTCATCACCAGCGCATGACCGTGGAGAAAACTGTGTGGGCAAACGCGCTGCATAAGCGTATTCACCGGAACAATCAGTACGCCACGCTGCATCGTCGGTAGCTGGTAAAGGGTGGAAAGGCGCGAGGAGATAATGTCCTGATGAGGCGAAAAACTGTCGTAAGGGAGGGTTTCCCAGTCCGCCAGATTCATCACCATCTGATCGGTGAACTGGCTGATTTCATCATGCAAACGCAGAGCATTTTGCATATCTGGTGCAATGAGTACCACCGGACCGGCGTGACGTTCGGCAATTTCCGCCACCAGCGTCGCGCAGGCAGCGCCGGTTAACTCGCCCAGCAGACGCTGCTCACCCGCTTTGACGGGCAGCGTATAACGATATTGTTCAGGCATAACGGTTGTCAGATTCTCGTTAGGATATGCCTCAACATATGGGGGCATATCTCTGATAAGCAATGCTGTTCATTATCCGTAATCGACATGGTTTAGCAAATTGAATCGCCCCAGCTGGGGCGATGGCTTAGCGGGAGTAACTGACGGCAGCGGGCAGTGAAGGCGGGGAGAACAACAGATCGCTGAATGCACGCTGTGAAAGTTTTCTCACCAGCAAGCCCGCAACAGTACAGATGAACAAACTGACAAAGGGATAAACCAGCAGGAGTGTCAGTTCGACTTGCGGCGACCAGCGTGCTGCGTTCATTTGCGCAAGCAGAGTTAAGCTGAATATTTCAACCAGAATGCGATGGGTGGTGTAGATAGCAATGGTGTTGGAGCCAATCACATTCAGCAGGCTGGTGGAGCGCATACCGAAACGTTGCTCGTATTGATAAAACAGCTTCATGATCACCACAATCGATACAAGCGACAACAGCAGCGAGATAGTAAACAACCAGGCACCGACCGCCAGAACGGTAAGCAAAGAAGCCATCAGCAGATGGCGGCGCAACGGCACCTCTTTAACACAGGTCATTATTGTTGCGCCAAACCATGCGCCAAGGCTGTAATAAGGCAAATTGCGGATCACACTGTTCATTCCCCACCACGGCGTGGGAACGAAATTAACCGCCACACTCAGCAGTACAAACAAGGCGAATAGTGGCAGCGCCAGACGGCTAAAAATTTTACATACCACGAAATAGACAATTAACGCATACAGATACCACAAGCTGGTGCTGGCGGTGAGCATCCCGTGCAGGAACTCACCGGTGGAATCGGCATACGCGGCATTGGAGGCATTGCTTAAATCGCGCTCAGGTGCCAGCCACTGGTTCAGCGCACTTAACGCCAGCCACTGCACCACGCCCCAAAGCGCCAGCACCCAGAAGATGTTCCAGATCCGTTTATCGAGACAATTTCCCCACGGTACGCTGTCGATATAGCGGCGAATCAAATAGCCGGATATAAAGAAAAAAACCGGCATACGAAAGGGTGCAAGGTAAAGATTGAAATAGATCCAGCATTTGCTCAGGACTTCCGATAACGGATGCTGAAAAGTGGTCATATGCGGATAAAAGGTAATGACCGAGTGATAAATCACCACCAGACAAATACATAACCCTTTGATCTGGTTAATCCATAGCTCTTTTTGTTTCATCAGGACAACACGCTCTTTTTTAATTTACATGCGGTTGATCCTGCGGGTTATGACCCGAGGTGTAATGGGTATCTGTCTGTATTGGATGATTTTTCAGATTAAGATCAGGCGGCAAGATTGATGATAAAACATGGCAATTTAGCCGATTGATTTACGGGGGCTTTTCAGATTAGCCCTGACGATCACTTACAGTTCAGACGTTTACCCATCTTGCTTTCGCTTATATACTCGTGTCTTTGCTACAGCAACCAGACGGATTTCATGTACCAACCTGTCGCTCTATTTATTGGCCTGCGTTACATGCGTGGGCGTGCAGCGGATCGCTTCGGTCGTTTCGTCTCCTGGCTTTCTACCATCGGCATTACCCTCGGGGTGATGGCGCTGGTCACAGTATTGTCAGTGATGAACGGCTTTGAGCGCGAGCTGCAAAACAACATCCTTGGCCTGATGCCACAGGCAATTCTCTCTTCTGAGCATGGCTCTCTTAACCCGCAGCAACTCCCGGAAACGGCAGTCAAACTGGACGGCGTTAATCGCGTCGCACCTATTACTACCGGTGATGTGGTACTGCAAAGCGCGCGCAGCGTGGCGGTCGGGGTGATGCTGGGTATCGATCCGGCGCAAAAAGATCCACTAACGCCGTATCTGGTCAATGTGAAACAAACTGACCTCGAGCCGGGGAAATATAATGTCATCCTCGGTGAACAGCTTGCCTCACAGTTGAGTGTCAATCGCGGTGATCAAATCCGCGTGATGGTGCCATCTGCCAGCCAGTTCACGCCGATGGGGCGTATTCCAAGTCAGCGCCTGTTCAATGTGATTGGTACTTTTGCCGCTAACAGTGAAGTCGATGGCTATGAAATGCTGGTGAATATTGAGGATGCCTCGCGTCTGATGCGCTATCCGGCAGGCAATATTACCGGCTGGCGTTTGTGGCTGGATGAACCACTGAAAGTTGACTCTTTAAGTCAGCAAAAACTGCCAGAAGGCAGCAAATGGCAGGACTGGCGTGACCGTAAAGGCGAGCTGTTCCAGGCCGTGCGTATGGAAAAAAATATGATGGGCTTGTTACTGAGCCTGATTGTCGCCGTTGCGGCGTTTAACATTATTACCTCGCTGGGGCTAATGGTGATGGAGAAGCAGGGCGAAGTGGCAATTCTTCAGACTCAGGGGCTGACTCCGCGTCAAATCATGATGGTCTTTATGGTGCAAGGGGCCAGCGCCGGGATAATAGGTGCGATCCTCGGCGCGGCGCTTGGCGCACTGCTTGCCAGCCAGTTGAATAATCTGATGCCGATAATCGGCGTCCTGCTTGATGGCGCGGCGCTGCCGGTCGCTATCGAACCTTTACAGGTCATTGTTATTGCGCTGGTGGCGATGGCTATCGCGCTGCTGTCTACGCTTTACCCTTCATGGCGCGCTGCCGCCACTCAACCCGCTGAGGCTTTACGTTATGAATAAGATCCTGTTGCAATGCGACAACCTGTGCAAACGCTATCAGGAAGGCAGTGTGCAAACCGATGTGCTGCACAATGTCAGTTTCAGCGTTGGCGAAGGTGAAATGATGGCGATCGTCGGTAGCTCTGGTTCCGGTAAAAGTACCTTGCTGCACCTGCTGGGCGGGCTGGATACGCCAACCTCCGGCGATGTGATCTTTAACGGTCAGCCAATGAGCAAACTGTCGTCGGCAGCGAAAGCAGAGCTGCGCAACCAGAAGCTGGGCTTTATTTATCAGTTCCACCACCTGCTGCCGGATTTTACCGCCCTGGAAAACGTGGCTATGCCGCTGCTAATTGGCAAGAAAAAGCCCTCTGAAATCAACAGTCGAGCGTTGGATATGCTAAAAGCGGTGGGGCTGGAGCATCGCGCGAATCACCGCCCGTCAGAGCTTTCTGGCGGTGAACGCCAGCGTGTGGCGATTGCCCGTGCGCTGGTCAATAACCCACGCCTGGTACTGGCGGATGAACCTACCGGTAACCTTGACGCACGTAACGCCGACAGCATCTTCCAGTTGCTCGGGGAATTGAATCGCTTACAGGGCACCGCCTTCCTGGTGGTTACTCACGACCTGCAACTGGCGAAACGTATGAGCCGCCAACTGGAAATGCGTGATGGACGTCTGACGGCGGAACTGAGCCTGATGGGGGCGGAGTAATGGCGATGCCTTTATCGTTATTAATTGGCCTGCGTTTTAGTCGCGGACGGCGGCGTGGCGGCATGGTGTCGCTGATCTCCGTCATTTCTACCATTGGCATTGCCCTCGGCGTGGCGGTATTGATTGTCGGCTTAAGCGCGATGAACGGCTTTGAACGCGAACTGAACAACCGGATTCTGGCGGTAGTACCGCACGGTGAAATTGAGGCGGTAGATCAGCCGTGGACTAACTGGCAGGAAGCCCTGGATAAAGTGCAGAAAGTGCCAGGAATTGCCGCCGCTGCGCCGTATATCAATTTTACCGGACTGGTGGAGAGCGGCGCGAATCTGCGCGCTCTGCAGGTTAAAGGCGTTGATCCGCAACAGGAACAACGTCTGAGCGCGCTGCCCTCGTTTGTCCAGGGCGACGCCTGGAACAATTTTAAAGCGGGCGAACAGCAGATTATCATCGGCAAAGGGGTGGCGGATGCGCTGAAAGTGAAGCAGGGGGATTGGGTGTCGATCATGATCCCCAACTCGAATCCCGAGCATAAACTGATGCAGCCGAAACGTGTGCGTTTGCACGTTGCGGGTATTTTGCAGTTGAGTGGCCAACTCGATCACAGTTTTGCCATGATCCCGCTGGCGGATGCCCAACAATATCTTGATATGGGTTCCAGTGTGTCAGGCATTGCCCTTAAAATGACGGATGTTTTTAACGCCAACAAACTGGTACGCGACGCGGGTGAAGTAACCAACAGCTACGTTTATATCAAGAGCTGGATTGGTACTTACGGCTATATGTATCGTGATATCCAGATGATCCGCGCCATTATGTATCTGGCAATGGTTCTGGTGATTGGTGTGGCCTGTTTTAACATTGTCTCCACGTTAGTCATGGCAGTAAAAGACAAGAGTGGCGATATTGCAGTATTAAGAACGCTGGGCGCCAAAGACGGTTTAATTCGCGCCATCTTTGTCTGGTATGGATTACTGGCAGGGCTGTTTGGCAGTCTGTGTGGCGTGATTATCGGCGTGGTGGTTTCACTGCAACTTACCCCGATTATTGAGTGGATTGAAGATTTGATCGGTCATCAGTTCCTGTCCAGCGATATCTATTTTATTGACTTCCTGCCATCGGAACTGCACTGGCTGGATGTCTTCTACGTACTGGTCACAGCATTGTTGCTGAGTCTTTTGGCAAGTTGGTATCCGGCGCGGCGCGCCAGTAATATTGACCCTGCGCGAGTCCTTAGCGGCCAGTAAAGGCAGTACATTAAAACAAGGAGCGGCAATGTATTACGGGTTTGATATTGGTGGAACGAAAATTGCGCTAGGTGTATTTGATAGCGGTCGGCATTTGCAGTGGGAAAAGCGGGTGCCGACACCGCGTGACAGCTATGGCGCATTTTTAGATGCAGTGTGTGAGCTGGTGGCCGAAGCCGATCAGCGTTTTAGCTGTAAAGGTTCTGTCGGCATTGGTATTCCGGGAATGCCGGAAACAGAAGATGGCACGCTGTATGCCGCCAATGTCCCCGCCGCCAGTGGTAAACCGCTGCGTGCCGACCTGAGCGCACGACTTGAACGCGATGTACGCCTTAATAACGATGCCAACTGCTTTGCCCTTTCTGAAGCCTGGGATGATGAATTTACCCAATATCCGTTGGTGATGGGACTGATCCTGGGGACTGGCGTTGGCGGTGGGCTGGTATTCAACGGTAAACCAGTAACGGGTAAAAGCTATATCACTGGTGAATTTGGGCATATGCGCCTTCCCGTCGATGCGTTAACCATGATGGGGCTGGATTTCCCGCTACGCCGCTGTGGTTGCGGCCAGCATGGCTGCATTGAAAATTATCTGTCTGGTCGCGGTTTTGCGTGGCTGTATCAACACTATTATCATCAACCGTTGCAAGCCCCCGAGATCATCGCGCGTTATGATCAAGGTGATGAGCAGGCAAGGGCGCACGTAGAGCGTTATCTGGATTTATTAGCGGTTTGTCTGGGAAATATCCTGACCATTGTTGATCCCGACCTGGTGGTCATTGGTGGTGGCTTATCGAATTTCCCGGCAATCACAACGCAACTGGCGGAAAGGCTGCCTCGTCATCTCTTACCTGTAGCTCGTGTTCCGCGCATTGAACGCGCGCGCCACGGTGATGCGGGAGGAATGCGTGGTGCGGCTTTCCTACATCTCACCGATTAATCAACAGAGGTTGCTATGCTGTCGCGTCGGGGTCATCGGTTAAGTCGTTTTCGTAAAAATAAACGCCGCCTGCGCGAGCGTTTGCGTCAGCGTATTTTTTTCAGAGATAAAGTGGTGCCGGAAGCAATGGAAAAACCAAGAGTACTCGTACTGACAGGGGCAGGAATTTCTGCGGAATCAGGTATTCGTACCTTCCGCGCCGCAGATGGCCTGTGGGAAGAACATCGGGTTGAAGATGTGGCAACGCCGGAAGGTTTCGATCGCGATCCTGAACTGGTGCAAGCGTTTTATAACGCCCGTCGCCGACAGCTGCAGCAGCCAGAAATTCAGCCTAACGCCGCGCATCTTGCGTTGGCTAAACTGCAAGACGCCCTCGGCGATCGCTTTTTACTGGTGACGCAGAATATCGACAACCTACATGAACGCGCAGGTAATACCAATGTGATTCATATGCATGGGGAACTGCTGAAAGTTCGTTGTTCGCAAAGTGGTCAGGTACTCGACTGGACCAGAGACGTTACGCCAGAAGACAAATGTCATTGCTGCCAGTTCCCGGCTCCGCTGCGCCCACACGTAGTATGGTTTGGCGAAATGCCACTTGGCATGGATGAAATTTATATGGCGTTGTCGATGGCCGATATTTTCATTGCTATTGGCACATCCGGGCATGTTTATCCGGCTGCCGGGTTTGTCCACGAAGCGAAGCTGCATGGCGCGCATACAGTTGAACTCAATCTCGAACCGAGCCAGGTCGGTAATGAATTTGCCGAGAAATATTACGGCCCGGCAAGTCAGGTGGTGCCTGAGTTTGTTGAGAAGTTGCTGAAGGGATTATAAATCATGAGCAATTGCCTGATGCGCTACGCTTATCAGGCCTACGAGCGGACCACAATACCGACGAAAGAGCGGGATAAAACTCTACTGTCCTGGCTCATAAGCCACATCCTTGCTAAATAAAAAACGGGCGGTAATACCACCGCCCGTTTGCTAAATTAACGTCCTGCTTTCAGCTTCTGATAATACTCTTCATAAATGCTGCTGGCTGGGCCAACGTCACTTTGCCATTCGCCATGTTTAATAGTTTCAGCATCCGGATAGAGCGTCTTGTCGTTCGCTATTTCCGGGCTTAACAGCTTGCGTGCTGCGAGGTTTGGCGTTGGATAACCGATAGTTTCGGCAACCTGTTTTGCCACATCCGGGCGCAGCAGGAAGTTGATCAGTTTCAGCGCGCCTTCTTTGTTTTTGGCATTTGCCGGAATTGCCAGACTGTCCATCCAGAAAATGCCGCCTTCTTTCGGCCACACCACGTCAATTGGCGTTCCCGCCTGGCGTGCAACGAAAGCAGAGCCGTTCCAGATCATGCCGAGGTTAACTTCGCCTTCCATGTACGGGTTTGCCGGGTTATCGGAGTTAAACGCTGCCACGTTTGGCATCAGTTTTTTCAGCTCGTTGTATGCAGCTTCAATCTCTTTTGGATCGGTGGTGTTACCGGAATAGCCCAGCTTACGCAGCGCCATCTGGAACACTTCACGGGCATCGTCGGTCAGCAGCAGGCTACCTTTGTACTCAGGCTTCCACAAATCGGCCCAGCTGGTAACGGATTTCGGGTCCACCGCATCACCGTTAACGCCAATCGCCGTCGCACCCCAGATATACGGAATAGAGTAGTCGTTATTTGGGTCAAACGGCTTGTTGAGCATTTCTGGATCGAGGTTGCTGAAGTTGCTTAACTTCGACTTGTCGATCTTCTGGATCATCCCTTCTTTACGCATTTTATCAACATAATAGGTTGAAGGAACCACCAGGTCATAGGCACCGTCTTTGTACGTTTTCAGTTTGGCGTACATGGTTTCGTTCGACTCGTAAGTCGAATAAATAACCTTAATACCGGTTTCTTTGGTGAACTGTTCGAGCAGTCCTGGCGGCACGTACTCGGTCCAGTTGTAGAAATACAGCGTGTTGTTGTCATCGGCGTGAGCGGCGCTCATGCCCAGTGCCAGAGCACCCGCCGCGAGCAGGTGGCGTGACCATTTTTTCATTTAACGTCCCCTGTGTTACCTTTCGTTTTATCACGAGCAATAAGCTGGCTGGCAATAACCATCACCAGCGACAGCACCAGTAATATGGTTGCCAGCGCGTTAACTTCCGGCGATACGCCGACTTTGACCATCGAATAAATTTTTAACGGCAGAATTTCATAGCTTGGTCCGGTGACGAACGAAGAAACCACCACATCGTCCATCGACAGGGTAAAGCTTAACACCCAGCCCGCCGCCACCGCTGGCATTGCCAGTGGCAGGATGATTTTTCGCAGAATGGTAAATTCACTGGCACCGAGATCTTTCGCCGCTTCCAGCATTCGCACGTCAAAACCTTTCAGGCGCGAATACACCGTCACCACCACAAATGGCAGGCAGAAGGTGATATGCGAGAACAGCAGCGACCAGAAGCCAAGCTGAATACCCAGCAGCATAAACAGCACCAGCAGCGAAATCGCCATCACAATATCTGGCGACATCATCACCACAAACAGCATTCCGCTAACGAACGGCTTACCGCGAAAGCGATAACGGTACAGCGCAACTGCAGTCAGTGAACCGATAAGCGTAGCAAACGTCGCTGAAAACACCGCCATCGTCAATGAATGCTGAGCTGCCTGCAACAGACTGTCGTTGTTCATCAGCAGGCTATACCATTTAGTGGTAAAACCCTGCCAGTTGATGCCAAAGCGCGAGCTGTTGAAAGAGTTCACAATCAAAATAATGATTGGAATATACAGGTACGCGTAGATAGCGGTCATAAAACCGCCGCGAAGCAGTCGACCGATCATTCGAGTTCCACCTTTTTATTCAGCAGACGAGAAGCGCGCCAGTAAACCAGCAACATCAGGCCCATTACGATAGTCAGCGTAATGCTGGTGGCTGCACCAAACGGCCAGTCACGAATATTGAGGAACTGTACCTTGATGACGTTACCGATCAGCAGGTTTTTCGCACCGCCCATCAGGTCGGACACATAGAACAGGCCCATCGCTGGCAGCATCACCAGCAGACATCCGGCAATAATCCCCGGCATCGTCAGTGGAATAATGATGCGGATAAAAGTCTGTAACTTGCTGGCACCGAGATCGCGCGCCGCCTCAAGCAACGGCTTATCCAGTTTTTCGATACTGGAGTACAGCGGCATCACCATAAACGGTAGCAGAATGTAAACCAGACCGATAATCACCGCACTGGGCGTGAACATGATACGAATTGGTGTGTCGATAACGCCCAGCCAGAGCAAAAACTCGTTGAGATAGCCTTTGGTGCTGAGGAAAATTTTCAGCCCGTAGATGCGA
This sequence comes from Escherichia sp. E1V33, assembly GCF_004211955.1. GTDB lineage: Bacteria > Pseudomonadota > Gammaproteobacteria > Enterobacterales > Enterobacteriaceae > Escherichia. The sequence continues at coordinate 15,902 of NZ_RHJI01000005.1, read as the reverse complement.
ATCAGTGAGTTGGTCCAGAAGGGAACAATCAGCAGAAACAGCAGCAGCGGACGCACCTTGTGTGGCAGCTTCGCCAGAAACCAGGCAAACGGATAGCCCAGCACCAGGCAGGCGAGGGTGGCGATCAGCGCCATATTCAGCGAGTGCAATAGCACTTCAAAATAGAGCGGATCGAGCAGGCGTGTGTAGTTTTCCAGCGTAAAGACCATTTTGACGAAGCTGGCGTCGTCGCGGGTCAAAAAGCTGGTGCCAATGATCATCAGGTTGGGCAGAAAGACAAACAACACAAGCCAACCGACAATAGTGACAATCACTACATTCTGGAACTTACTTGTGTTCTTCATCAGCCAGTACGACCTCCCAGCTTTCTACCCAATTAATGGCCATTTTTTGGTCGAGAGAGTGGTCAAAGTCAGGATCGTCTTCATTGAAGAATTCGCTGACCATCACCATCTTGCCATTTTCCAGTTCGACAACCGACTCCAGTGTCATGCCTTTGTAGTTACGCTCGCGAACGTAGCCAATCAGCCCTTCAGCATGGTTGTCGTCGTTAATCTCTTCAACACGTAAGTCTTCCGGGCGCAGCAGAACATGCAGTTTTTGCCCCGGTTCAACGGCGAAGTTAACGTAGATATTACACTCGCGACCTTCAACGTTAGCCCGTACGCGCTGCTCGTCGAGTCGCTCGATCACCGTGGCGTTGAACATATTGATCTCGCCAATGAATCCGGCAACAAATAAATTTTTCGGCTCTTCGTAAATTTCGCGCGGTGTACCATCCTGCTCAATACGACCATCGCGCATCACCACAATCCTGTCTGACATGGTGAGCGCTTCTTCCTGATCGTGAGTCACGAAGACGAAGGTAATGCCAAGTTTACGCTGTAACGCTTTCAGCTCGTTCTGCATCTGTTTGCGCAGCTTGTAATCCAGCGCCGAGAGCGACTCATCAAGCAGCAGCAGGCGAGGCTTGTTAACCACTGCGCGGGCAATGGCGACGCGTTGCTGTTGACCTCCTGAGAGTTGATGCGGTTTGCGTTGGGCAAAGTTTTCCAGTTGCACCATCCGCAAAGCTTCCATAACGCGAGGCGTAATTTCAGCGGCAGGGGTTTTTTGCATACGCAGACCAAAGGCCACATTTTCGAATACAGTCATGTGGGGGAATAGCGCGTAGCTTTGGAAAACGGTGTTCACATAGCGGTTTTCCGCCGGAACGTGGGTGATGTCCTCGTTATCCAGCATGATGCGTCCGGAATCAACAGTTTCCAGACCTGCAATCAGGCGAAGAACGGTTGTTTTACCGCAGCCAGAAGGGCCAAGCAGCGTGAGGAACTCGCCATTGTTGATAGTCAGATCCAGTTGAGGGATAACTTCTTTACCATCAAAGCATTTGCGAATTCCCGCCAATTGCACCAGCGGTGAAAGCGAACTCGGTTGTTTATTCAATTTTTTACTCTGTCCCATGTAAACGCAACGGATGGCTTACCGAAGCGGGGTTTGTGGTTAACCACCTTGGTGACTCTTAAAGAGGGCCGTAATTCTACGGCAAACTACTTGGATCGCCAATCCTTGTTGTGAATTACTGGCTTAGCTTTATATTCATTAAGGTAATGTTGATAAATATTCCCGATTGCAGGGGTAAAAGTGACCTGACGCAATATTTGTCTTTTCCTGCTTCTTAATAATGTTGTCACGAAAAGTGAGGGTGACTACATGGATAAACTACTTGAGCGTTTTTTGAACTACGTGTCTCTCGATACCCAATCAAAAGCGGGGGTGAGACAAGTTCCCAGCACGGAAGGCCAGTGGAAATTATTGCATCTGCTGAAAGATCAGCTGGAAGAAATGGGTCTTATCAATGTGACCTTAAGTGAGAAAGGAACGTTGATGGCGACGCTACCGGCTAACGTTCCTGGCGATATTCCGGCAATTGGCTTTATTTCTCATGTGGATACCTCACCGGATTGCAGCGGTAAAAATGTGAACCCGCAGATTGTTGAAAACTATCGCGGCGGTGACATTGCGTTGGGCGTCGGCGACGAAGTCCTGTCACCGGTCATGTTCCCGGTACTGCATCAACTACTGGGACAGACGCTGATCACCACTGACGGTAAAACATTGTTGGGTGCTGACGACAAAGCAGGTATTGCAGAAATCATGACCGCGCTGGCGGTATTGCAGCAGAAAAATATTCCGCATGGCGATATTCGTGTTGCCTTTACGCCAGATGAAGAAGTGGGTAAAGGGGCGAAACATTTTGATGTTGAAGCCTTTGATGCCCGCTGGGCTTACACCGTAGATGGTGGTGGCGTAGGTGAACTGGAGTTTGAAAACTTCAACGCTGCTTCGGTGAATATCAAAATCGTCGGCAACAATGTTCACCCAGGTACGGCAAAAGGTGTGATGGTGAATGCGCTGTCGCTGGCGGCACGCATTCATGCGGAAGTACCGGCAGATGAAAGCCCGGAAGCTACGGAAGGTTATGAAGGTTTCTATCACCTGACAAGCATGAAAGGCACTGTTGAGCGCGCCGATATGCACTACATCATCCGTGATTTCGACCGTAAACAATTTGAAGCGCGTAAACGTAAAATGATGGAAATTGCCAAGAAGGTGGGCAAAGGGTTACACCCGGATTGCTACATTGAACTGGTGATTGAAGACAGTTACTACAACATGCGCGAGAAAGTCGTTGAGCATCCGCATATTCTTGATATTGCCCAGCAGGCGATGCGCGATTGCGATATTGAACCAGATCTGAAACCGATCCGTGGTGGTACTGACGGCGCGCAGTTGTCGTTTATGGGATTACCATGCCCGAACCTGTTTACCGGCGGTTATAACTATCATGGCAAACATGAGTTTGTCACTCTGGAAGGAATGGAAAAAGCGGTGCAAGTGATTGTACGTATTGCCGAGTTAACGGCGAAACGGAAGTAAGCGAAATTGGATGCGGCATATGATGCCGCATCCGGCTTCAATTCAAATTTACCCTTCGAAGAACCAATACCCGCTATTGACCAGCGCCGCGAGCATCGCGAGGAATGACGGATCTTCCAGTGCGTCGCCAAAATTCTCGGCGGTCAGTGCAATATTGCTGGCGAGTGCATCCAGCGCCGGACGGTGCGGGGAATCAATTTTCTCACCATTGGCATAAACATCGTCGCCAATGCGCAAGACGCGCAGACCACCCAGACGCACCAGTACATCACCTTGTTTCAGCGCGTCGTAGATTTCATCGGGTTGATACGGTGGCTCTGGCGGAGCGATATCCAGTTCATGGCGTGACTGGGATATAAACTCGCCAAACCACTGCTTAAAGTGTTCTGGCTGGTTGATCAACTCAAGCATCATCTCACGCAGCTTATCCATTTCCTGCGGTAAAACGTCAGCCGGATGATCGCGCGGTGGGACATCCGGATCGCTGTAGTAATTACCGCCCAGCTCACGTTGCAGCACGTAATCGGCAAATCCGCTGATCAGTTCCCGCGTATTCGGCGCTCGAAAACCTACGGAATAGTTCATCGCATTTTCCAGCGCGTAGCCTTCGTGCGGGAATCCGGGCGGAATATAAAGAATATCGCCTGGCTCCAGCTCTTCATCAATAATCGCTTCAAACGGATCAACCTGTAACAGATCCGGGTGAGGGCAGTGCTGCCTCATATGCAGCTTTTCACCTACCCGCCAGCGACGGCGACCTGTACCCTGAATAATAAACACATCGTACTGATCGAGATGCGGACCGACGCCGCCACCAGGCACGGAAAACGAGATCATCAGGTCGTCAATGCGCCAGTCTGGTAATTCACGGAACGGACGCATCAGCGCGGCGGCCGGTTCATGCCAGTGATCAACCGCCTGGACCAGCAATGACCAGTTGGTTTCGCCCAGATGGTCATAGCTTTCGAATGGCCCGTGACTGACCTTCCATTTGCCATCCTGATGACTGACCAGCCGACTGTCGACTTCACTTTCCATCGCCAGACCCGCCAGCTCGTCGGGAGAAATGGGGTCAATAAAATTATTAAAGCCGCGTTTTAACACCACGGGACGTTTCTGCCAGTGGCGTTCAAGAAAATCGGGCCAATTAAGGGTTAGTTGGTATTCCATGTTAAGCGTCCATAGGCGGGTATCTGCAACCGATTATAACGGATGCATACTGTAATGCGTGAAGAAAGGACATATTTATTCATCCTTCGGCACGGAATGCTGGCGACCAAAAATCACCTCCATTCGCGCACCGCCGAGCATGCTCTCTCCGGCGATGATTCTTCCGTCATATTGTTCAGTAATTTCACGAGCGACCGCCAGCCCCACGCCTTGCCCAGGGCGTAAGGTATCAACACGCTGACCACGGTCGAAAATCACCTCACGCTTACTTTGTGGGATCCCCGGACCATCATCTTCGACCACGATGTAGAGATGCTTGTCAGTTTGCCTTGCGGAGATTTCGACAAACTCGAGGCAATACTTACAGGCGTTATCCAGTACATTGCCCATGACCTCAACAAAATCGTTCTGCTCACCGACAAAGCTGATTTCTGGCGAGATATCGAGGGAAATATTGACGCCTTTACGCTGATAAACTTTATTTAGTGCCGATGTGAGATTGTCTAACATCGGGGCAACTGGATGTAGTTCGCGGCTAAGTAATGTCCCTCCACGCATACTGGCGCGGTGTAGGTAGTAACCAATTTGTTGCGAGATACGGCTAATTTGTTCCAGCATCACGGGTTCCGCCTCACTGACGTTCATCTTTTCGCTTCGCAAAGAACGTAGCGTACTTTGTAGCACCGCCAGAGGCGTTTTCAGGCTGTGAGTCAGGTCTGTGAGCGTAGTGCGGTATTTGTCGTAACGCTCACGCTCGCTTTTTAAAAGTCGGTTCAGGTTACCCACCAGGCTGGTGAGTTCTCTCGTCGTTGTAGGGTTGAGCAATTCGCGGTGGTGTTCTTCCAGTTCGCGGACTTCTCGCGCCAGCGCTTCAATAGGGCGTAAGCTCCACCAGGCGGCGACCCACAGTAACGGGATCACTAACAACAGGTTGGCCAGGAGTACATAGAGAAACCAGCTCCATACCGTATACGAACTTTTAAGCTCTACGGGAATGGTATCGACCACCACAATGGTGAGTTTTGGCATTCGCGCCGTCGCCGGATAGACATTAACGGCGACCGAGTGAGTCATTTCTGCATCGTCGTCGTCTTCCCGAACTTCCTGCAACTGCTGCTGAATAGAGAGATCGTTACTTAGTAGCAGGCTGGTATCGTTCACGTCAGCCTCTATTTCGTGAAAACCATTGGATTTCAGCCAGTCAGGCTGGATCATTTTCATCAGCCAGGGAACATCACGCTGCGCCCACAATAGTTTTCCGTTCTCGTCATAAATCAGAGACATAGTGGGGCTTTGCTTGTCGATATTTTCCGGCAGTTCGACATGTAGCTTATTGTTTTCCCATTTCGCCAGTGTGTAGAATAAATTGCTCTCGCCGCGTAACAGACGAAACGTCGTTTTATCGAAACTGACGCTATAACCGATTAGGGCAACCATACCGTAGGAAAGTGAAAGCACCAGTACTACCGCCGCCGTCGCCAACAGAAAACGTACCCGCAGCGAGAGCGGGGAAAAAACACGCAGTAATTTTTTCATCAGCGCAATTCGAAAAGATAACCCTGGCCGCGAACGGTGGTAATCACCTCGTGCGGGTATTGCGCCTGAATTTTTTTGCGCAGCCTGCCCATCAGGACATCAATGGTATGACTTTCCCGCAGTTCGGCATCCGGGTAGAGCTGTAGCATCAATGAATCTTTACTGACAACTTTGCCGTTGTTACGGATTAAGGTTTCCATAATGGTGTATTCAAATGCGGTCAGTTTGATCACTTCGTCACTAATGGATAATTCGCGACGGGAAAGATCAACCTGAAACGGCGGCAGTGAAATAACCTGTGAAGCCAGACCGCTATTACGCCGCATCAATGCCTGCATCCGAGCCATTACTTCTTCAATATGAAAGGGTTTAGTCACGTAATCGTCAGCACCGGCGCTTAATACTTCAACTTTGTCCTGCCAGCTTTCACGAGCGGTTAATACCAGAATTGGCAGTGAAACATCATTACTACGCCAGCGACGGATCAGCGACAAACCATCTTCGTCAGGCAAACCGAGATCGACAATCGCAATATCTGGTAAATGTTCGTTGAGATAATAATCTGCTTCTTTGGCATCTTCTGCGTCATCGACCTGATGACCAGCGTCCTGAATCTGAACTTTAAGATGGTGACGTAACAACGCATTGTCTTCGACAACCAGTACGCGCATTTTTATTTCTCCCTGTCTTAATTATAAAAATAGTGTAACGCGATTATGTGGTTGTGGGGGTAAACATTAAATAAACCAGTGGGGAAGGGAAGTATAAATAGAAAAGCGGATTATCTTAATAAACAGGCCGGACGGCATCACCATCCGGCACTGATACGAGGCTTATTTCAGTTCATCAACCATCGTGATGGCACGACCAATATAGTTAGCCGGAGTCATTGCTTTCAGGCGTGCTTTCTCTTCTTCCGGCAGCGCCAGACCGTCGATAAATTGCTTCATACCTTCGGCGTCAACGCGCTTTCCACGAGTCAGCTCTTTCAGCTTCTCGTACGGCTTCTCAATCCCGTAACGGCGCATTACCGTCTGGATTGGTTCTGCCAACACTTCCCAGTTGTGATCCAGTTCATCCAGCAGATGATCACGGTTCACTTCCAGTTTGCTCACACCTTTCAGGGTGGACTGGTAAGCAATCAGCGCATAACCGATACCCACGCCAAGATTACGCAGCACGGTTGAGTCGGTCAGGTCACGCTGCCAGCGGGAAACCGGCAGTTTGCTTGCCAGGTGCTGCAATACCGCGTTGGAAAGCCCCAGGTTCCCTTCGGAGTTTTCAAAGTCGATTGGGTTAACCTTGTGCGGCATGGTGGAAGAACCAATCTCACCAGCGATGGTTTTTTGTTTGAAGTGGTTAAGGGCGATATAACCCCAGACGTCACGGTCGAAGTCGATCAGGATGGTGTTAAAGCGCGCAACGCAATCAAACAGTTCGGCAATGTAGTCGTGCGGTTCAATCTGCGTAGTGTACGGGTTCCACTGAATACCCAGCGAGGTGACGAACTCTTCGCTGAACTGATGCCAGTCAACTTCCGGATAAGCGGCGATGTGGGCGTTATAGTTACCGACCGCGCCGTTGATTTTGCCGAGGATCTCCACCTGGTTAAGCTGGCGGTACTGGCGCTCCATACGGTAGGCGACGTTTGCCATCTCTTTACCGATGGTTGACGGCGTGGCTGGCTGACCGTGGGTACGAGACAGCAGCGGGATATCTCGATACTGAACGGCGAGATCTTTAATGCCATCAATCAGTTGACGCCAGTATGGCAGGATCACTTCATCACGCGCGGTTTTCAGCATTAATGCGTGGGAGAGGTTATTGATATCTTCCGAAGTACAGGCAAAGTGGATGAATTCAGAAACCGCGTGCAGTTCCGGGATCTCCGCCACTTTTTCTTTCAGGAAATACTCAACCGCTTTAACGTCGTGGTTAGTGGTACGCTCGATGGTTTTGATGCGTGCGGCATCTTCTTCGCTGAAATTGGCGACAATTGCATCAAGGTAACCGATTGCGTCGGCAGCAAAAGCAGGAACTTCCTTGATCGCTGCGTGCGCGGCCAGTTTTTGCAGCCAACGTACTTCAACTTGTACACGGAATTTCAGCAAACCATATTCGCTGAAAATCCCGCGCAGCGCGCTGACTTTATCGCCGTAGCGTCCATCGACAGGGGAAACGGCGGTCAGTGAGGATAATTCCATAGATCACAACTCCGGGGTTAAATGAGCAAGAATTTGTTTTGCCTGAGTGGTCAGGCGATTACGAGAAAACATCAATTGCAGACGTCCGCCGCCGACCTGGTGCCAGAGCACGGCGGCGCGAATGCCTGCCAGCAGGGTTGCGCGAACTTTCGCCTGCACTTGTGGGCTTTGCAGTACAGCAGGGGAACCGGTGACCTGAATGCGCGGGCCAAGCGGGCTAATCACATCAACATAGATAGCAGCCATCGCGCTCATCAGCGTTTCGGACTGTAAATCGAAGTGTTCGAGCTGGCGTTGCAGGCCGTTGATCCGGTTGCCCAGAGTGTCGAGCGCACCTTTCGCTGAGGAAAGTTTGCGCTCAAGTACCATAAGGCTAAGAGTGTAGCGGGTTAACTCAGCGTTTAAGCCCTGGCGACTGCTGGCATTGAGCACGCCAAGCAGGGTTTCCAGCCCGACGCGCAGATTGGCTTCGCTGCCGCCAAAAACCGCCAACGTGGAGCTGGGGTTCATATCAATAATACTGTTGAGTGAGACGTGTAGCGCATCGGCATCACAATGCCCCTGGTGAGCGAGTTGTTGCACCAGGCGTGCCGACTGACAAATTCCGGCCAGGGCGAGGGTGATGTCATAGTAATTCTTTGCCACGTTCACTGCTTCCTTGTTGTAATTAAAGACAATAATCAGACCGGCAGCGGCAAACGCTGCTCAATAATACCGCCGCCGAGGCACACCTCGCCGTTATAGAAGACGGCAGACTGGCCGGGCGTGACGGCAGCAACGGGTTCATCAAAAATCACTTCAATGCGATCGTCGTCCAGCGCCTTGACGGTGCATGGGATGTCGGTCTGGCGATAGCGGGTTTTTACCGTGCAACGCATAGTACCGGTGAAAGGTTCACGATCGACCCAGTGCAGCTGCTGGGCAATCAGACCGACAGACATCAGACGCGGGTGTTCATGGCCCTGCGCAACAATCAGAATGTTGTTTTCGACGTCTTTATCGACCACGTACCACGGTTCTTCGGTGCCTTCTTTGGTGCCACCGATACCCAGACCTTTACGCTGGCCAAGAGTGTGATACATCAGCCCCTGGTGCTCGCCGATTTCATCGCCATCGACGGTAATGATTTTGCCCGGTTGCGCCGGAAGATAGCGGCCCAGGAACTCGCGGAATTTACGCTCGCCGATAAAGCAGATACCGGTAGAATCTTTTTTCTTCGCGGTAACCAGACCGAGATCTTCTGCAATCTTACGCACCTGCGGTTTTTCCAGTTCGCCGACCGGGAACAGGCTTTGCGCAATCTGCTCATGGCTGAGCGTATAAAGGAAGTAGCTCTGGTCTTTATTGCTGTCCAGACCACGCAGCAGGCGGCTCTTGCCATCGACATCGGCCCGACGAACGTAATGACCGGTAGCGATATAATCGGCACCTAAATCTTCGGCGGCAAATTCGAGGAAGGCTTTAAATTTGATCTCTTTGTTGCAGAGAATATCCGGATTCGGCGTGCGACCGGCTTTATATTCGGCAAGGAACAGTTCGAAGACGTTGTCCCAGTACTCGGCAGCAAAGTTAACGGTGTGCAGTTCAATGCCGAGCTTGTCGCAGACAGCCTGGGCATCAGCCAGATCCGCTGCCGCTGTGCAATATTCCTCACCGTCGTCTTCTTCCCAGTTCTTCATAAACAGGCCTTCGACCTGATATCCCTGTTGTTGCAACAGCCAGGCAGAAACGGAGGAATCGACACCGCCGGACATGCCGACGATCACTTTTTTTGCGGTTTCAGACATTGGATTACTCACGACATTGAACTTCAAGGCGGCGTATTCTATCACGCAGCCTTTTAGATGACACCCTTTGTAAAAGGCCAGTTAAAATCGCCAATCATCTCCAGCGGATAGCGTTGCCCGCTTTGATAACAACGAATACTTTCCGCTACCAGCGGTGAGCGCAGATTTGATGCCTGTAAAATTTCTTCGGCTCTGACCCAACGGCAGCAGTCGATATCGCTGTCATGAGGTTGCGTCGGGCAAATTTGCTCAAGCTCAATAGCAAACAGGAAACGCAAAAACGGCGTTTTATCTGGCGCAATCCACTGATGCATGCGGATAAAGTGTTGCGGTTGCGCGCTGATGCCGGTTTCTTCCCACAGCTCACGCGCGGCCGCGTCCACTAGCGTCTCATCCGCTTCCAGATGCCCCGCCGGTTGGTTCCATAACGCTTTACCATTAATCGTCTCTTCAACGACTAAAAATTTGCCTTCTGCGTGTACCACGCAGGCGACGGTAACGTGCGGTTTAAACATTGTGCATCCTTATTCTGTTGCTTCTCGCCATTCGCCGTTAGCGAGATTATCCAGTGTGTAATTGCCCATGGCATAGCGAATCAGTCGCAGTGTAGGGAAACCGACATGGGCGGTCATGCGGCGCACCTGGCGATTACGTCCTTCATATAAAGTAATCTTCAGCCAGCTGGTGGGAATACTTTTACGTTCACGAATCGGCGGATTACGCGGCCATAACCACTCCGGCTCTTCAACCAATTCCACGCCCGCGGGCAGGGTAGGGCCATCATTTAAGGTTACGCCATTGCGCAAGGCTTCAAGTGCGTCTTCCGTGGGAATGCCTTCCACCTGCACGTAATAGATTTTTCCAGTGCGTTTACCTGGCTGGGTTAAACGCGCCTGTAGCGCACCATTATTGGTCAGCACCAATAACCCTTCGCTATCGCGGTCAAGACGACCTGCCGCATAAACACCCTGAACCGGGATGAATTCTTTTAATGTTTTGCGCCCGGCTTCATCGGTGAACTGTGGCAGGACATCGTAAGGTTTATTAAACAGGATCACACGTGTGGGCTGGTTTTCTGGCTTGCGCTTAGTGGAGTGTTGCGGGTTTAGTCGACTAACCTGTTTTTTTCTAAAAGAAGATTTAGAATCGCTAAAGTATTTCATGGTAAATTCCAAATAGAGCTATACGCAGAGGGTAGCACAGTGTCGGATTGCATTGGACTTTTAAGGTACTCGTTAGAGGTTCAGGGTTCAGGCTCTTCAGCGCGGTTTCATCAATACCTTGGTTAGTGAGCAGCGGTTGTGTGGCTGCATGGTGATAAATATGACCCAATGAACACATTTTACATTGATGAATTGAATAAATACTGGGATAGAAAATAGTGTTTCTGTATTACTGATGGGTGACAGCACTTCACTGTTCAAGTTAAGGATGATGCTTTACTACTACCATCATCAGTAGTAATAAGAGGGGCATTGCGGCCCCCTTTTTTCATTCTACTGATAGAGCCATTTTCCCGCTTCTGCTGATTCTGCAAACATCCGTACAGTTAACGGTAAACGTGTTGCTTCTACCTCTTCCTGCTTGAGCCTGAACCATCGTTGAAGCAATGGCGCAGACTCCCACGGAAGGTACAAAGACCAGTCCAGATTATCCAGGTTAATCCCAAACCTCTCTTTGTATTTCCGTATAGCGTCCTCTAAATCATCTCGTGGATAGTCGAACAAATCAGAGTCCAGTTCTAACGGAATTTCCTTCCCGTGGTCATCCTGATAACCTGGAATCTCATCACGGAACAGGGCTAAAACTTTGACTGTGATTGTTGTCGCCATTAGAAGGAAGTCCACTTAATACGGTCTTGATGTTTGGCAATCAGATTGTATTTTCCCTGGGTACGAGTCGAAACCCTGTAAAGACTCATCGACAGTGAAGCCCAACCAATCCACGGAACCCAACGAGCGATGATTGCAGCAAGCTTATTAGATTTCTGCATCCTTACACCCACTGGTGTATGAAAAGAAATACCAAAAGGCATGCGTGCATCTCTCATCAGTATACGCGCATACTTTGAGACAACACTTGTTCCCAGGGTTGCCCCTTGCGGCTTCGCTCTTGTACTCAGCCACGGTTGACCAGATAAGATTGCTGCACCTGATACCGAATCAATCCCCAATTCCTTACAGAATGCTTCAAGGAATATGACGTTGAGTAGTTCTATTTTGGACAGGTTCGGGTGTCCTCTGTAGAAATATGTTCCATTGCGTTCTTCGGTAGTATCCATTTTTCAACACTCCATTGTTATATAGTGTTTCTGGTACTTGAAGTTGATTCCTTCGGTTGCAGCAGATGCAGAACCTGAACCAGTAAGGCAACGAGTGTCACAGCTATCAGTGCAAAGCGTTTCATGTGAACCTCAAAAAGGGTGGATGCCATAATTTACTCGTTGCTTGTCGCTTCAACCATGACTTTTGATAATTTTCCCTATAGTGCTCAAAGTGAGTTAGTCGCTGAATCGAGTAATGTCAAATTTTGACCAAATAGCACCCTGTTAGTTATCTCTGGTGGTTTTTTATTGCTTAAAATCTGGTGTAAATAATTGATATTTAATACTTTATTTGAAGGTCGGGAAAATACTGTCTTTGGTCTAAAAGAAGTTTTTTGCATGGTATTTTCAGAGATTATGAATTGCCGCATTATAGCCTAATAACGCGCATCTTTCATGACGGCAAACAATAGGGTAGTATTGACAAGCCAATTACAAATCATTAACAAAAAATTGCTCTAAAGCATCCGTATCGCAGGACGCAAACGCATATGCAACGTGGTGGCAGACGAGCAAACCAGTAGCGCTCGAAGGAGAGGTGAATGGAAAGTAAAGTAGTTGTTCCGGCACAAGGCAAGAAGATCACCCTGCAAAACGGCAAACTCAACGTTCCTGAAAACCCGATTATCCCTTACATTGAAGGTGATGGAATCGGTGTAGATGTAACCCCAGCCATGCTGAAAGTGGTCGACGCTGCAGTCGAGAAAGCCTATAAAGGCGAGCGTAAAATCTCCTGGATGGAAATTTACACCGGTGAAAAATCCACACAGGTTTATGGTCAGGATGTCTGGCTGCCTGCTGAAACCCTCGATCTGATTCGTGAATATCGCGTTGCTATTAAAGGCCCGCTGACCACTCCGGTTGGTGGCGGCATTCGTTCTCTCAACGTTGCCCTGCGCCAGGAACTGGATCTCTACATCTGCCTGCGTCCGGTACGTTACTATCAGGGCACCCCAAGCCCGGTTAAACACCCTGAACTGACCGATATGGTTATCTTCCGTGAAAACTCGGAAGACATTTATGCGGGTATCGAATGGAAAGCTGACTCTGCTGACGCTGAGAAAGTGATTAAATTCCTGCGTGAAGAGATGGGCGTGAAGAAAATTCGCTTCCCGGAACATTGCGGTATCGGTATCAAGCCGTGTTCTGAAGAAGGCACCAAACGTCTGGTCCGTGCCGCGATTGAATACGCAATTGCTAACGACTGTGACTCTGTGACCCTGGTACACAAAGGCAACATCATGAAGTTCACCGAAGGCGCGTTTAAAGACTGGGGCTACCAGCTGGCGCGTGAAGAGTTTGGCGGTGAACTGATCGACGGTGGCCCGTGGCTGAAAGTTAAAAACCCGAATACCGGCAAAGAGATCGTCATTAAAGACGTGATCGCTGATGCGTTCCTGCAACAGATCCTGCTGCGTCCGGCTGAATATGATGTTATCGCCTGTATGAACCTGAACGGTGACTACATTTCTGACGCCCTGGCAGCGCAGGTTGGCGGTATCGGTATCGCCCCTGGCGCAAACATCGGTGACGAATGCGCCCTGTTTGAAGCTACCCACGGTACTGCGCCGAAATATGCCGGTCAGGACAAAGTAAACCCTGGCTCTATTATTCTCTCCGCAGAGATGATGTTACGCCATATGGGCTGGACTGAAGCCGCAGACCTGATTGTTAAAGGTATGGAAGGCGCAATCAATGCGAAGACCGTAACCTATGACTTCGAACGTCTGATGGAAGGCGCTAAACTGCTGAAATGTTCAGAATTTGGTGATGCGATCATCAAGAACATGTAATCACTACATGTGTTAAATATTTAAACGGGCGTATAACACGCCCGTTTTCTGTATTAGCACGTCAATAGTTATCAAAACTCCATAGGATTTTTTGGGGAGATAATGTTTATATCGTAGTTAGGTGATTAAGAATTTATTAGCTGTTGGTAATTATTATTGATGCACACTCGAAAATATTTAGTTCTATTCTAAAAATGGTTTCCAGATGATTGGTCGGGATTATTACGCTATTTTTATCTTAGGCGTTATTACAGTATTTAAATTATTAAAAATAAAAAATTGTAATTAAATCAAACATTCTTAATTAGTGAAAAATTAAAGCGATGCCATACATTTAGCCTGTTTTTAATTCTCATAGACGAAATTTTTCATGTTATGATATAATATGACGAAAAACGCAGGTTATCAATCTGTTATTAATGTGAATAAATTTCGAGGAGATTATTCCAGTGGGACGTAAATGGGCCAATATTGTTGCAAAAAAAACGGCTAAAGACGGTGCAACGTCTAAAGTATATGCAAAATTCGGTGTGGAAATCTATGCTGCGGCTAAACAAGGTGAACCGGACCCAGAATTAAACACTTCCTTAAAGTTCGTTATTGAACGTGCGAAGCAGGCACAAGTTCCCAAACACGTTATTGATAAAGCTATTGATAAAGCCAAAGGTGGCGGAGACGAAACGTTCGTACAAGGACGTTATGAAGGCTTTGGACCCAGTGGTTCAATGATTATCGCTGAAACGTTGACCTCAAATGTTAACCGTACGATTGCTAACGTTCGTACAATCTTCAATAAAAAAGGCGGGAATATTGGAGCGGCCGGGTCTGTCAGCTATATGTTTGACAATACTGGCGTAATTGTATTTGAAGGAACTGACCCTGACCGTATTTTTGAAATTTTGCTTGAAGCTGAAGTGGATGTTCGTGATGTGACCGAAGAAGAAGGAAACATCGTCATTTATACTGAGCCTACGGACCTTCACAAAGGAATTGCAGCTCTAAAAGCAGCTGGAATTACTAAGTTCTCAACAACAGAATTAGAAATGATTGCTCAATCAGAAGTTGAGCTTTCACCAGAAGATTTAGAAATCTTTGAAGGACTTATTGATGCCCTCGAAGATGACGATGATGTTCAAAAAGTATATCATAACGTTGCAAATCTCTAATTATGAATTAAAGAAATCTGTCTTTATGGCAGATTTCTTACTCTTAAAGAATGTTATAAAAATAATATATTCAATTTATTATAAAAAACTCTAAAAAGTAATACTAATCGAAATTACTGATTTTTATTATCTCATGAGTAACGGCAAAGGTTCATCCAGCGGGTGAATACTGTTCGAAAAGCGTAATGGTTTACAGTCTAAAATAAATATATGCTATATCGTTTATATCAGAATGTAATGCCTGTTAATTATTACGTGAAACATCAAGAATAGTTTTTGAAACCTGTATTTTTAAAATTACAGGTTTCAGCAAAACGTTGCCCGGTATCAGGAATATATGACTTTTAATTCTTGATACTCGGGCACTGGGCATGTTACATCAGAATATAATCATGGATACGCAGTTTTATAGCGCTCATTAAAAATGAAAAATGTTTTTAAATTGGCGGCAGCCCATATTTTGCGCGGGCGCGATTACATGCCTCATTAATCTCCCCATCCTCGCCAGACATGGCGAATTCTCGGCATGTCGATGAGCGATTCTTGTATATGGTGCAAGATGCGTTTTTTCCAGGCGTTCCAGCCAGGGCAACACAACGCGGATCCTTCTGGTTAGTACCGATCATACATCGGTGGTAAGGGGATATTTGCTCAGTAAGATGAGCCGGAATAGTGCCGCCTGCATCATCTGCTTCGGCCCAGTAAAAAGAGACGCGGAAAAATGCACAACAGGCACCACACGCCAGGCATGGATTCAGATTGCTCATAATTCACCAGTACTACTATATACATCACAACAAAAAACGCAGACACGCCCTGTAAAGATGCGTGTCTGTGACCGGCTGGCGAATTTTCTATAGTCAACTACTGAATGATCACCAGCTGTTATTAATTTTACATATCCACTGAGATATAACCAGACAGTCAGAATATAAACAGAGTAAGTTAATCTTTACAATTTGTGTAAGTATCCCGCATAATCG
>NZ_RHJI01000059.1 GCF_004211955.1 Escherichia sp. E1V33 | reverse complement strand
GGGTCACGATAACAAAGCCGTAGCGACTGAGCTGCTGAGTGTGGCGCAAAGCCTGCGCGGGTTTGCTTACCTGTCGGTGTATGGCTGCAAAACAGTGGAAGAAGTGCTTACCTACCGTGAAAACTTCAGCCAGCGCGAAGGGATGCTGATCTGGCCTGACTTTACTGGCTGGGACACGGTGCTGAATGCCGAAGCAACGGCATATGCCACCGCTCGTGCGCTCGGTCTGCGCGCCAAAATTGATGAGCAGACTGGATGGCACAAAAGCCTGTCCAACGTGGGCGTGAACGGTGTCACCGGAATTTCTGCTGATGTGTTCTGGGATCTGCAGGACCCGGCAACTGATGCAGGTCTGCTGAACCAGAACGACGTCACCACGCTTGTGCGTAAAGACGGTTTCCGCTTCTGGGGTTCCCGCTGCCTGAGTGATGACCCGCTCTTTGCCTTCGAAAACTACACCCGCACGGCGCAGGTACTGATGGACACGATGGCAGAAGCGCACATGTGGGCGGTGGACAAACCGCTGAACCCGTCGCTGGCCCGCGACATTATCGAAGGTATCCGCGCCAAAATGCGCAGCCTGGTCAGTCAGGGCTATCTCATTGGTGGTGATTGCTGGCTGGACGAGTCGGTGAACGATAAAGACACGCTGAAAGCCGGAAAACTCACCATCGATTACGACTACACGCCAGTGCCGCCACTTGAAAACCTGATGCTGCGTCAGCGCATCACCGATCAGTACCTGGTGAATTTCTCCAGCCAGGTCAGCGCGTAAGGGGACAACATGGCTTTACCACGCAAATTAAAACATCTGAACCTGTTTAACGACGGGAACAACTGGCAGGGGATCGTAGAGTCTCTGACGCTGCCGAAATTCACCCGCAAATATGAGAAGTATCGCGGCGGCGGAATGCCGGGTGCGGTGGATGTGGATCTGGGACTGGATGACAGTGCTCTGGACACAGAATTTTCCATTGGTGGTACTGAACTGCTGCTGTTTAAACAGATGGGCAAAGCCACGGTGGATGGCATCCAGTTGCGCTTTACCGGCTCTATCCAGCGTGATGATACCGGGGAAGTACAGGCCGTGGAGCTTGTGGTGCGTGGACGTCACAAAGAAGTGGACTCCGGCGAGTGGAAGACGGGCGAAAGCAACACCACCAAAGTGACCAGTACCAACAGTTACGCGAAGCTGACTATCAATGGTGAGGTGCTCTATGAAGTGGACCTTATCAACATGGTGGAAATTGTGGATGGTGTGGACCTGATGGAAGCACATCGCAACGCACTCGGCCTCTGATCTATCTGAACGGCGAGGAATACCGCGCCAGAACCCAATTTAAAGGACAGCAAAATGAGCGATAAGCAGACTGAAAAGACCATTCAACTGGATACCCCCATCAAGCGCGGTAAAACGGAAATCACCGAAATTGTGCTGCGTAAA
>NZ_RHJI01000058.1 GCF_004211955.1 Escherichia sp. E1V33 | reverse complement strand
CGGCGTGAACGCCTTATCTGGCCTACGAGTGGCGCAAGAATTTGTAGGCCTGATAAGCGTAGCGCATCAGGCAATTCGGCGTTGGTCATAACCCCATCATCCTCTGTAGCGGACATAACAACATGAAAGAACTTGTGGTCGTTGCCATTGGTGGCAACAGCATTATCAAAGATAACGCCAGCCAGTCGATTGAGCATCAGGCGGAGGCGGTGAGAGCCGTCGCCGATACGGTGCTGGAAATGCTGGCTTCCGATTACGACATTGTGCTGACCCACGGCAACGGGCCGCAGGTCGGGCTGGATTTACGCCGTGCGGAGATTGCCCACGAGCGCGAAGGGCTGCCCTTAACACCGCTGGCGAACTGTGTGGCGGATACGCAAGGCGGCATTGGCTACCTGATCCAACAGGCGCTGAACAACCGACTGGCGCGTCACGGCGAGAAAAAAGCCGTCACCGTGGTGACTCAGGTGGAAGTGGATAAAAACGATCCGGGATTTGCCCATCCCACCAAGCCCATCGGCGCATTCTTTAGTGACAGCCAGCGTGACGAATTACAAAAGGCAAACCCTGACTGGCGTTTTGTTGAAGATGCCGGACGGGGCTATCGCCGCGTGGTCGCCTCGCCGGAACCGAAACGTATTGTCGAAGCACCCGCCATTAAGGCGCTGATCCAACAAGGCTTTGTGGTGATTGGCGCGGGCGGCGGCGGAATTCCTGTGGTGCGTACTGACGCGGGAGATTACCAAAGCGTGGACGCGGTTATCGACAAAGATCTCTCTACCGCGCTGCTGGCCCGTGAAATTCACGCCGACATTCTGGTGATCACCACCGGCGTGGAAAAAGTGTGTATTCATTTTGGCAAACCCGAGCAGCAGGCGCTCGATCGGGTGGATATTGCCACCATGACTCGCTATATGCAGGAAGGACATTTCCCGCCCGGCAGCATGTTGCCAAAAATCATCGCCAGCCTGACGTTCCTGGAACAGGGCGGTAAAGAAGTGATTATCACCACGCCGGAATGCCTGCCAGCGGCGCTGCGCGGTGAAACGGGCACCCACATTATTAAAACGTAAGGACGTAAGATGAAAGAAAGCAATAGCCGCCGTGAATTTCTGAGCCAGAGCGGTAAGATGGTCACCGCCGCCGCGCTGTTTGGTACCTCTGTGCCGCTCGCCCATGCGGCGGTAGCTGGCACCCTAAACTGCGAAGCGAACAACGCCATGAAAATCACTGACCCGCATTACTATCTCGACAACGTGCTGCTGGAAACCGGATTTGACTACGAAAACGGCGTGGCGGTACAGACCCGCACGGCGCGCCAGACCGTGGAGATTCAGGACGGCAAAATTGTCGCGCTGCGTGAGAACAAGCAGCATCCGGACGCCACGCTGCCGCACTATGACGCTGGCGGTAAGCTGATGCTGCCCACCACCCGCGACATGCATATTCATCTCGACAAAACCTTCTACGGCGGGCCGTGGCGCTCGCTCAATCGTCCGGCAGGCACCACTATCCAGGACATGATCAAACTCGAGCAGAAAATGCTGCCGGAGTTACAACCGTATACGCAGGAGCGGGCGGAAAAACTGATCGATCTATTGCAGTCGAGAGGCACCACCATTGCCCGCAGCCACTGCAATATCGAACCGGTTTCCGGCCTGAAAAATCTGCAAAATTTGCAGGCGGTGCTGGCGCGGCGTCAGGCGGGCTTCGAGTGTGAAATCGTCGCCTTCCCGCAGCACGGTTTGCTGCTGTCGAAATCGGAACCCTTAATGCGTGAAGCAATGCAGGCGGGTGCGCATTACGTCGGCGGGCTGGACCCGACCAGTGTCGATGGCGCGATGGAAAAATCCCTCGACACCATGTTCCAGATTGCGCTGGACTACGACAAAGGCGTCGATATTCACCTGCACGAAACCACTCCGGCAGGCCTGGCAGCCATCAATTATATGGTTGAAACGGTAGAGAAAACGCCGCAGCTGAAGGGCAAGCTGACCATCAGCCACGCCTTCGCGCTGGCTACGCTCAACGAACAACAGGTCGATGCGCTGGCGAATCGGATGGCGGCGCAGCAAATTTCTATCGCCTCGACGGTGCCGATTGGCACGCTGCATATGCCGCTCAAACAGTTACACGACAAAGGCGTAAAAGTGATGACTGGCACTGACAGCGTTATCGACCACTGGTCGCCTTATGGTCTGGGCGACATGCTGGAAAAAGCCAATCTCTACGCGCAACTCTATATTCGCCCTAACGAACAGAATTTGTCCCGCTCGCTGTTTTTAGCCACTGGCGATGTATTGCCGCTCAACGAAAACGGCGAGCGCGTGTGGCCTAAAGTACAGGATGACGCCAGCTTTGTGCTGGTGGACGCCTCCTGTTCCGCCGAGGCGGTGGCGCGTATCTCGCCGAGAACCGCAACGTTCCATAAAGGGCAACTGGTGTGGGGGAGTGTGGCAGGTTGATATGCATTTTGCATGTCTGCAACGGTGACTAGTAAGAGATTTAAAGCCCCAGGGAGTGGGGCATCCTGAATATAAGTGTGTCGCCAGAAATGGACGTTATCTTTGAAGAATATGCCCTTATTGACGTTGTGTAGATAATTAATTTATCTGCGCCAAAAAAACATAAACATCGTCAGTTCTGCTCTTTTACGTATGGCAAAAATTACACGTATTGGCCTTGTGGGAACGTTGCTGCTCTGTTTGATTCAGGCTCGCGGTATGTTGGGGCTGGATCGGGCGGTTTAAATATTGGCTATATTCAATGGACGCGTTTTGCCGCGATGGCATATCAGGCATCGCCAAATACACATAGCTAATCAGGAGTAAATGCAATGAAGATCAAAGCTATAGGTGCATATTCCGCTAAGCAACCTCTGGAACCGATGGACATCATCCGCCGTAAACCCGGCCCTCACGATGTCCAGATTGAGATTGCTTACTGTGGCGTCTGCCATTCCGATATCCACCAGGTCCGTTCGGAGTGGGCGGGGACGGTTTATCCTTGCGTGCCTGGCCATGAAATTGTGGGGCGCGTGGTGGCCGTTGGTGATCAGGTGGAAAAACATGCGCCGGGCGATCTGGTGGGCGTCGGCTGTATTGTCGACAGTTGTAAACACTGCGAAGAGTGTGAAGACGGGCTGGAAAACTATTGTGATCACATGATAGGGACCTATAACGCGCCGACTCCAGACGAGCCGGGCCATACGCTGGGCGGTTATTCGCAGCAAATTGTTGTCCATGAGCGTTACGTTTTGCGTATTCGCCACCCGCAAGAGCAGCTGGCCGCCGTTGCGCCGTTGCTGTGTGCAGGCATTACGACCTATTCACCGCTGCGCCACTGGCAGGCCGGGCCAGGTAAAAAAGTGGGCGTGGTCGGCATTGGCGGTCTGGGGCATATGGGGATCAAGCTGGCCCACTCGATGGGGGCGCATGTGGTGGCATTTACCACCTCTGAATCAAAACGCGAAGCGGCAAAAGCTCTGGGGGCTGATGAAGTCGTTAACTCGCGTAATGCCGATGAAATGGCGGCCCACGTGAAGAGTTTCGATTTCATTTTAAATACAGTTGCTGCCCCGCATAATCTCGACGATTTTACTACCTTGCTGAAACGCGATGGCACCATGACGCTGGTTGGCGCGCCCGCAACGCCGCATAAGTCACCGGAGGTTTTCAACCTGATAATGAAACGTCGCTCAATCGCCGGCTCGATGATTGGCGGCATTCCGGAAACCCAGGAGATGCTCGATTTTTGCGCCGAACATGGCATCGTGGCTGATATAGAGATGATTCGGGCCGATCAAATAAACGAAGCCTATGAGCGAATGTTGCGCGGCGATGTGAAATATCGTTTTGTGATTGATAATGGCACGCTAACGGACTGAAAAATTAAATTTAGCGCGCAGTGCTGCTTATAACGTCGCTCTCCGGCACTAAGAGAGCGACAACATTCAGAGTAGGGGCAAGAGTTCGCTACCTGTGTAAGGTGATCCGCCGACATAAACTCAGTGTTGCTTGCTAAATAATCAATAAAGATATTTTGTGAATGTATGAGTTGACATTCATATGAAAAAAATCATAATTCCGTCATGTTTGCGAAGGGCGTTTTCAGTATCTTACGCATCGCACGACGGCCTTACGAAAAATATTCTGCAAGGCTGATATCAAAAACCGCCATTAGCTCATCAGGAAGAGCAGACGACAACCAGGATTGTTGTATGGTACGGGGTTCGAGGCCTCGATGGCGGTCCAATTTCTCAAGTCTTTAACTGCGTCTTATACCCCCATCTTCTAAGCTGTGTTCTTCTCGCATTCGTTACTGAACGATAAGCCCTGTCGTAGAAAGCGATGAATAAAGAGCCGAGACTCCTGTATGCCTGTTGGACATTAAAGTCCATGCGTTAAGTTATCTCACCGCTGCGTCACCCCTTCATAAATTAGCCGTAGCGCAAAGACACCAATAATCGCACCAATAACCCGACTGGCAACGCGCTGCATACGCCCGTATGCACGACGTACGGCGGGTAAAGAAAATGCCTGACTAAGAAATACACGCCAGATAATAGATGCGAGCACAATCCCAGCCCAGGCCATTAAACGCGCCCAGGTTGGTGTTTCAGCGCTTAACGTCACTGAGAAGATACTAATAAAAAATAAAACTGTCTGTGGATTAGAGAGATCGGTAATTAATCCACGGCGGAAAAACACATACCAGGGAGCATTAAGCGGCTGCTGTAGCGCGCTCATTTGCGGAGTGGACTGGCGGCGCATGCTATTCCAGGCAAACCATAAGAGATAAGCGCCGCCGACGATTTTAATGAGCGAGAAAATCTCTTCACACTGAGTAATTAGCGTCGCCATACCAAACAATCCCAACCCGGAATAAATGGCATCGCCAAGCGCCACGCCAAGCCCGGTGAGTACACCTGCACGGCGGCCTGAGGCCAGACTGGTTTGTACCACGACAAAAAGATTTGCCCCTGGATTAAAAAAGGTGATGACGAACAGTCCGACTGTCAGGTAAACGGCGTGCAAAGGGTCCATAGTGATTTCACCCATAAATAAGCTGAATTAACTTCATCATATTTATAGTAAAAATGACTGAATGCGAGCGCGATCACAAAGGCTGTTGATCGAAGAGAGTGCCACCTGTGCGTGACAGGTGGCAAAGTGGC
>NZ_RHJI01000057.1 GCF_004211955.1 Escherichia sp. E1V33 | reverse complement strand
AGTTGAAGAACTGTCCAGCAAGTTCACTGTAGAGCCGTCTGTGCAGCAGACGCTGGAAGACCAGATCCAGCAATCCGCCGCATTCCTGACGCTGATTAACGTCACGCCAGTGACTGAGCAGTCTGGTCAGTTGCTGGGGCTGGGTGTTGGCAGCACCATTGCCGGAACCACTGATACCACCGCAAAAGAGCGTGAGCCTGTCGATCCGACGCTGATGGTCGATGTGGAATATAAATGCGAGCAGACCAACTTTGACACGGTACTGACCTACGCGAAGCTGGACCTGTGGGCGAAGTTTCAGGATTTCCAGGTGCGTATCCGTGACGCCATCGTGAAACGTCAGGCACTGGACCGCATCATGATCGGCTTTAACGGCGTGAAGCGTGCGAAAACCTCCAACCGTAGTGAAAACCCGCTGCTGCAGGATGTGAACAAAGGCTGGCTGCAGAAAATCCGTGAGGATGCACCGGATCACGTCATGGGCAGCACCACCACAGGCGGTGAAACCACACCGGGTGCGGTGAAAGTCGGGAAAGGTGGCGAATATGCCAACCTGGACGCCGTGGTGATGGATGCCGTCAATGAGCTTATCGACGTGGTTTACCAGGACGATGACGATCTGGTGGTTATTTGCGGTCGTGAACTGCTGTCTGACAAGTATTTCCCACTGGTCAACAAAGAGCAGGAAAACAGTGAAAAACTGGCTGCCGATATGATCATCAGTCAGAAACGCATGGGGGGCCTGCAGGCCGTGCGTGCGCCGTTCTTCCCGCCGAATGCGCTGCTGATCACCCGTCTGGATAACCTGTCCATCTACTGGCAGGAAGACACCCGCCGCCGTTCGGTTATCGACAACCCGAAACGTGACCGGATTGAAAATTTTGAATCCGTTAACGAAGCCTACGTGGTTGAGGACTACCGCTGCGCAGCACTGGTGGAAAACATCCAGATTGGCGACTTCAGCGCCGCCGCAGAAGCCGGAGCATAAACCATGAGCCTGAGTCCCGCACGGCAGCATCGCCTGCGCGTTCAGGCTGAACAGGCCGCCCGCGAGGGCGGCAGTGTTCGCCACGCGTCGGGCTATGACCTGATGCTGCTGCAACTGGCGGAAGACCGCCGCCGTCTCAAGGGCGTTCAGTCCACGGTCAAAAAAGCGGAAATCAAGGTGGAGCTGCTGCCGAAGTACGCCGCCTGGGCGGAGGGTGTCCTGGCTGCCGGAGGCGCACAGCAGGATGACGTGCTGATGTACGTGATGCTGTGGCGCATTGATGCCGGAGATTATGCCGGGGCGCTGGAGATCGGACGTCACGCCCTGCGTCATGGCTGGGTGATGCCGCTGGGTAACCGCAACGTGCAGACCGTGCTGGCAGAGGAAATGGCAGACGCAGCGCAGATCGCAATGCTTGCCGCCACCGGCTTTGATGCTGATCTGTTGCTGCAGACGCTGGAGCTGACAGACGGTCTGGATATGCCGGACCAGTCACGGGCGCGTCTGCATAAAGCGATTGGCGCTGTCCTGAGTGAAAACAATCCGACTTCCGCCCTTAATCATCTCA
>NZ_RHJI01000056.1 GCF_004211955.1 Escherichia sp. E1V33 | reverse complement strand
AGTTGAAGAACTGTCCAGCAAATTCACCGTAGAGCCGTCTGTACAGCAGACGCTGGAAGACCAGATCCAGCAGTCCGCCGCTTTCCTGACGCTGATTAACGTCACGCCAGTGACTGAGCAGTCTGGTCAGTTGCTGGGGCTGGGTGTTGGCAGCACCATTGCCGGAACCACTGATACCACAGCTAAAGAGCGTGAGCCTGTCGATCCGACGCTGATGGTCGATGTGGAATATAAATGCGAGCAGACCAACTTTGACACGGTGCTGACCTACGCGAAGCTGGATCTGTGGGCGAAGTTTCAGGATTTCCAGGTGCGCATCCGTGACGCCATCGTGAAACGTCAGGCACTGGACCGCATCATGATCGGCTTTAACGGCGTGAAGCGTGCGAAAACCTCCAACCGTAGCGAAAACCCGCTGCTGCAGGATGTGAATAAAGGCTGGCTGCAGAAAATCCGTGAGGATGCACCGGATCACGTCATGGGCAGCACCACCACGGGCGGTGAAACCACACCGGGCGCGGTGAAAGTCGGCAAAGGTGGCGAATATGCCAACCTGGACGCCGTAGTGATGGATGCCGTTAATGAGCTTATCGACGTGGTCTACCAGGACGATGACGATCTGGTGGTGATTTGCGGTCGTGAACTGCTGTCTGACAAGTATTTCCCGCTGGTCAACAAAGAGCAGGAAAACAGTGAAAAACTGGCTGCCGATATGATCATCAGTCAGAAACGCATGGGTGGCCTGCAGGCCGTGCGTGCGCCGTTCTTCCCGCCGAATGCGCTGCTGATCACCCGTCTGGATAACCTGTCCATCTACTGGCAGGAAGACACCCGCCGCCGTTCAGTTATCGACAACCCGAAACGTGACCGGATTGAAAATTTTGAATCCGTTAACGAAGCCTATGTGGTTGAGGACTACCGCTGCGCTGCACTGGTGGAAAACATCCAGATTGGCGACTTCAGCGCCGCCGCAGCAGAAGCCGGAGCGTAACCCATGAGCCTGAGTCCCGCACGGCAGCATCGCCTGCGCGTTCAGGCTGAACAGGCCGCCCGCGAGGGCGGCAGCGTTCGCCACGCGTCGGGCTATGACCTGATGCTGCTGCAACTGGCGGAAGACCGCCGCCGTCTCAAGGGCGTTCAGTCCACGGTGAAAAAAGCGGAAATAAAGGTGGAGCTGCTGCCGAAATATGCCGCCTGGGCGGAGGGCGTCCTGGCTGCCGGAGGCGCTCAACAGGATGACGTGCTGATGTACGTGATGCTGTGGCGCATTGATGCCGGAGATTATGCCGGGGCGCTGGAGATCGGGCGTCATGCCCTGCGTCATGGCTGGGTGATGCCGCTGGGTAACCGCAACGTGCAGACCGTGCTGGCAGAGGAAATGGCAGATGCAGCGCAGAGCGCAATGCTTGCCGCCACCGGCTTTGATGCCGATCTGTTGCTGCAGACGCTGGAGCTGACAGACGGTCTGGATATGCCGGACCAGTCACGGGCGCGTCTGCATAAAGCGATTGGCGCTGTCCTGAGTGAAAGCAATCCGGCTTCCGCCCTTAATCATCTCA
>NZ_RHJI01000055.1 GCF_004211955.1 Escherichia sp. E1V33 | reverse complement strand
TTGATTGCATAACGAAAATGCCTCTGGTGAAGCATTATTGGTATGCGGTAAAGCCGCGCTCAGGCGGCTTTGATAGTCATATCATCTGAATCAAATATTCCTGATGTATCGATATCGGTAATTCTTATTCCTTCACTACCATCCATTGGAGGCCATCCTTCCTGACCATTTCCATCATCCCAGTCGAACTCACAAACAACACCATATGCATTTAAGTCTTTCGAAATTGCTATAAGCAGAGCATGTTGCGCCAGCATGATTAATACAGCATTTAATACAGCGCCGTGTTTATTGAGTCGGTATTCAGAGTCTGACCAGAAATTATTAATCTGGTGAAGTTTTTCCTCTGTCATTACGTCATGGTCGATTTCAATTTCTATTGATGCTTTCCAGTCGTAATCAATGATGTATTTTTTGATGTTTGACATCTATTCATATCCTCATAGATAAAAAATCGCCCTCACACTGGAGGGCAAAGAAGATTTCCAATAATCAGAACAAGTCGGCTCCTGTTTAGTTACGAGCGACATTGCTCCGTGTATTCACTCGTTGGAATGAATACACAGTGCTGTGTTTATTCTGTTGTTTATGCCAAAAATAAAGGCCACCATCAGGCAGCATTGTTATTCTGTTTACCAAGTTCTCTGGCAATCATTGCCGTCGTTCGTATTGCCCATTTATCGACATATTTCCCATCTTCCATTACAGGAAACATTTCTTCAGGCTTAACCATGCATTCCGATTGCAGCTTGCATCCATTGCATCGTTTGAATTGTCCACACCATTGATTTTTATCAATAGTCGTAGTCATACGGATAGTCCTGGTATTGCTCCATCACATCCTGCGGATGCTCTTCGAACTCTTCAAATTCTTCTTCCATATCTCACCTTAAATAAGTGGTTTGCTGCCTAATTTCATTTTCTGGCGACCAACACAAGTTACACCCATTTCACTGCGTGGCTTGCTGTAATAAATTCGGTTAGTTCGGACAATAATAAACCCACCGAAGTGGGCTATGACCATTTTTTATTTGGATTTCGTTGGTGAGCGTGGTTAACAACTCTGTGCATTACATCCTCATATTTTTCATCTGCAATTTTTTCTACATCTCGAGGAAATGGTGTTGCTAATGCTTTGTCAACTTTGTCCATTGGGTCTTCATTAATCTTATATTCCGGACCGTCATCTATAGCATTAAATCCAGGTGTTACACCGTTTTCTAATGCATATGCCATTCTCTTTTCCCATCTCGTTATTCTCCTTCTGTCTTGAGGTGTAAGACCTCTATCAAATACTTTCCTGTTTTGTCCGCAGTTAGGGTTAACATAGATAGTCTTTTTCACCATAAGCATACTCAATAAGCACCGTACGGTGGTTTACTATACAATCTTATTCTTTGAACTGCATGTATCTTGTTTCCTAATGGGTTTAAATCCTTGTAGTAAACCCTCCTATTTTTTTGCTCGACTTCATCTACTTTCTTGCAGAGAAGGCTGCCAAGTGATGCTGCTTTGTCTGCTCTGACGCAACCAGAGAGTTTTAGCGCAATCTTTCGCGCCAGTCTCTGTTCTTTCATTGCCTGTTCACGTTGAGCCTGTCTGCGTGCTCTGCGGCGATTTCTGGCGTTATCGTCAGCCAGATATGTAATGACTACTGTCATGTTGACCTCCGATGATTGACTTTAGCGGTGACGTAACTGGGGGGAGGGAGGTTAACTCCCTGATGCTGTTGCGCGGCTGCACTTTACGTCACCCCAAAGCCAACTACTCTTTGGTTCCCGCATTTCGGCGGGACAATCCCATCAATGTTAAAGAGCCTGCCAATCTGTTCCGTTTGGCTACCAGCGTCCTGCTGATGACTTAAATTTAAGATTTCTTTAATTGGTGGTCAAGGGTATTTTTGAAGAAAACTTAAATTTTATTGCGAAGTTTAAGTTTTGCTTTGATTTTTAAAGGAAAGAAAAAAGGGGCGAATGCCCCTTATGGAAGGTTTGCTATTTTTGCATCGACAACTACACCGATGATTTTGCAGTTCCCGTTGATCTCAATCATCGGATATTGTGGGTTAAGTGGTTTTAGAAACCTTCTGCCAGCATCAATAACTAACTTCTTGAAAGTTGCCTCGTTTTCTCCTTCGAGCTTTGCCACTACCAGCTTCCCATTACGAGGTTCTACTTCAGGATCGACTAGTATTATCATCCCTTCCGGGATGCTAAGACCGGCTGGAGCCGTCATCGAATCACCCTTTACGTCCAGCCAAAACGAATCTTCTGAACAATCTACGGTTGTATCGTACCAGTTATCTATTGCACGCTTATGATATGGCTCTACAGCTTCCATCCAACATCCTGCGCTTACCCAACTAATTAGAGGATACGAACCTCTTGGATCATGCCTGCTGTGATAGGCAATGTTTGAAAGACTATCTTCTCCTTTCAACAAGTAATCAGGGGAGCACTGCAAAGCCTTGGCTAAGGCCAATAGGTTTTCGCCATTGGGCTCAGTTTCAGAACGCTCCCATTGGGAAATAGCAACATTAGACACGCCAACCATCTTGCCAAGGGCAGCCTGCCTAATCTTGAGTTCTTTTCTGCGAGCGCGAATACGCTCACCCATCAGTTGTGTATTCATAGTTAAGACATCTTAAATAAACTTGACTTAAGATTCCTTTGATAGATAATTTAAGTGTTCTTCAATTTCGGAGCGAGTCTATGTACAAGAAAGATGTTATCGACCACTTCGGAACCCAGCGTGCGGTAGCTAAAGCGTTAGGCATTAGCGATGCAGCAGTCTCTCAGTGGAAGGAAGTCATCCCAGAGAAAGACGCCTATCGACTGGAAGTCGTTACAGCTGGCGCCCTGAAGTATCAAGAAAGCGCTTACCGCAAAGCGGCATAAGCAAATTGCTCTTTAACAGTCATGGTCCTCATTCCCGCCGAAATGCGGGAATACAACGCGCATCAGTTGGTGCGTATAACTTCTTATTTGTTAAGGAAATACTTACATATGCAACTTACAAGTACTCGCAAGAAAGCGAATGCAATCACAAGCAATATCCTAAATCGAATTGCTGTACGTGGTCAGCGAAAGGTTGCTGATGCATTAGGGATTAATGAATCGCAAATTTCGCGATGGAAAGACAGCTTTATCCCAAAGATGGCCATGCTTCTGGCTGTGCTGGAGTGGGGTGTTGAAGACGAGGAATTAGCAGAGCTGGCAAAGAAAGTAGCCATGGTGCTGACAAAAGAAAAGCCTCAAGACTGCTGCAACAGTTTTGAGGCCTGATGTAGAAAGACT
>NZ_RHJI01000054.1 GCF_004211955.1 Escherichia sp. E1V33 | reverse complement strand
AAACAGAATTTGCCTGGCGGCACTAGCGCGGTGGTCCCACCTGACCCCATGCCGAACTCAGAAGTGAAACGCCGTAGCGCCGATGGTAGTGTGGGGTCTCCCCATGCGAGAGTAGGGAACTGCCAGGCATCAAATTAAGCAGAAGGCCATCCGGAAGGATGGCCTTTTTGCGTTTCTACAAATTCTTCCTGTCGTCATATCTACAAGCCATCCCCCCGCAGATACGGTAAACTAGCCTCGTTTTTGCATCAGGAAAGCAGCTATGAACCACTCCTTAAAACCCTGGAACACATTTGGCATTGATCATAATGCTCAGCACATTGTATGTGCCGAAGACGAACAACAACTACTCAATGCCTGGCAACATGCAGCCGCAGAAGGACAACCCGTTCTTATTCTGGGGGAAGGAAGTAATGTACTTTTTCTGGAAGACTACCGCGGTACGGTGATCATCAACCGGATCAAAGGTATCGAAATTCATGATAAACCTGATGCGTGGTATTTACATGTTGGGGCCGGAGAAAACTGGCATCACCTGGTGAAATACACTTTGCAGGAAGGTATGCCTGGTCTGGAAAATCTGGCATTAATTCCTGGTTGTGTCGGTTCATCACCTATCCAGAATATTGGGGCTTATGGCGTAGAATTACAGCGAGTTTGCGCTTATGTTGACTGTGTTGAACTGGCGACAGGCAAGCAAGAGCGTTTAACAGCTAAAGAGTGCCGCTTTGGCTATCGCGACAGTATTTTTAAGCATGAATACCAGGATCGCTTCGCTATTGTAGCTGTAGGTCTGCGTCTGCCAAAAGAGTGGCAACCTGTACTGACGTATGGTGACTTAACTCGCCTGGATCCTTCAACGGTAACGCCACAGCAAGTATTTGATGCTGTGTGCCATATGAGGACTACAAAACTTCCCGATCCAAAAGTGAACGGTAATGCGGGTAGTTTCTTCAAAAATCCTGTTGTTTCTGCCGAAACGGCTAACGCGTTGCTGGCACAATTTCCAACAGCACCACATTACCCCCAGACAGATGGTTCAGTAAAACTGGCAGCAGGTTGGCTTATCGATCAGTGCCAGCTTAAAGGGACGCAAATTGGTGGTGCTGCGGTTCACCGTCAACAGGCGCTGGTTCTCATAAATGAGCACAATGCAAAAAGCGAAGATGTTGTACAGCTGGCGCATCATGTAAGACAGAAAGTTGGTGAAAAATTTAATGTCTGGCTTGAGCCTGAAGTCCGCTTTATTGGCGCATCAGGTGAAGTGAGTGCAGTGGAGACAATTTCATGAAGGATAACACCGTGCCACTGAAATTGATCGCCCTGTTAGCGAATGGTGAATTTCACTCTGGCGAGCAGTTGGGTGAAACGT
Source organism: Escherichia sp. E1V33 (assembly GCF_004211955.1). Taxonomy (GTDB): domain Bacteria; phylum Pseudomonadota; class Gammaproteobacteria; order Enterobacterales; family Enterobacteriaceae; genus Escherichia. The sequence continues at coordinate 3,443 of NZ_RHJI01000054.1, read as the reverse complement.
TGGGTATGAGCCGGGCGGCGATTAATAAACACATTCAGACACTGCGTGACTGGGGCGTTGATGTATTTACCGTTCCGGGTAAAGGATACAGCTTGCCCGAGCCAATCCAGTTACTTAATGCCGAAAAGATATTGGGTCAGCTGGATGGCGGTAGTGTAGCCGTGCTGCCAGTTATTGACTCCACGAATCAGTACCTTCTTGATCGTATCGGAGAGCTTAAATCGGGCGATGCCTGCGTTGCAGAATACCAGCAGGCTGGCCGTGGTCGTCGTGGTCGGAAATGGTTTTCGCCTTTTGGCGCGAACTTATATTTGTCGATGTTCTGGCGTCTGGAACAAGGCCCGGCGGCTGCGATTGGTTTAAGTCTGGTTATCGGTATCGTGATGGCGGAAGTATTACGCAAGCTGGGGGCAGATAAGGTTCGTGTTAAATGGCCTAATGACCTCTATCTGCAGGATCGCAAGCTGGCGGGTATTCTTGTTGAGCTTACTGGAAAAACCGGCGATGCGGCGCAAATAGTCATTGGCGCCGGGATCAACATGGCAATGCGTCGTGTTGAAGAGAGTGTCGTTAATCAGGGGTGGATTACGCTGCAGGAAGCCGGGATCAATCTCGATCGTAATACTCTTGCGGCCATGCTGATACGAGAATTACGTGCTGCGCTGGAACTCTTTGAGCAAGAAGGGCTCACGCCTTATCTGTCACGTTGGGAAAAACTGGATAATTTTATTAATCGCCCGGTGAAACTTATCATTGGTGATAAAGAAATATTTGGTATTTCACGTGGAATAGACAAACAGGGCGCTTTATTGCTTGAGCAGGACGGAATAATAAAACCCTGGATGGGCGGTGAAATATCCCTGCGTAGCGCAGAGAAATAAATAAGGGGAGCATTAGCTCCCCTTTAAATTATTTGCGTAATCTGACTTCTTCTACCGCATGATTAGCACTTTTCGTCAGGATTAAACTGGCTCGCTCGCGAGTAGGTAGAATATTTTGCTTTAAGTTCAGCCAGTTGATCTCTTTCCAGAGTGTCATGGCTGTCTTAATTGCTTCTTCCTTAGTTAATTTCGCGTAGTTATGAAAATAGGAATCCGGGTCTGTAAAAGCCCCTTCGCGGAATTTCAGAAAACGGTTGATATACCACGTCTGAAGTAAGTCTTCTGGAGCATCAACATATATCGAAAAATCGACGAAATCAGAAACAAATACATGATGTGGGTCATGCGGATAATCCATCCCGCTCTGTAGGACATTTAACCCTTCAAGGATTAAAATATCAGGTTGAACAACGGTTTTATCGCCATCCGGGATCACATCATAAATAAGATGAGAGTAAACCGGAGCAGTAACGTTTGGCACGCCCGATTTCAAATCGGAAACAAACTTCACCAGACGGTGCATATCGTACGATTCCGGGAAGCCTTTCTTCTTCATCAGGCCGCGTTCTTTAAGCACTTTGTTGGGATGAAGGAAGCCATCTGTAGTGATCAGTTCAACACGACGATGTTCCGGCCAACGGCTTAATAGCGCCTGCAATACACGGGCGGTTGTACTTTTCCCCACCGCGACACTGCCAGCAATACTGATAATGTAAGGAATGCGTTGCCCGTTGGTACCAAGAAACTGTTCCAGAACTGCCTGACGGCGCAGATTCGAGCTTATATAGAAGTTCAGCAAACGTGACAAAGGCAAATAAATCTCGGCAACTTCTTCTAACGAGAGATCTTCATTTATACCTTTGAGACGGGCGATCTCGTCTTCCGATAACGTCATAGGTACGGAATCACGCAGAGCTGCCCACTGGTTGCGGTCAAACTGTAGGTAAGGCGTCATTAACGTTTGCTCTTTTATACTCATAAGCATGTTTCTGGCGGTCATAGCTCTATCGGCAAAGCGATATTTGCCATGGCGCGTCACAGTTCTGTTGAATGGGTTAATGCGCAGGAGGGTAACACCAGATGGGGAGGAATAATAAGAAAAAATCTCTTCCAGGAAGCTATCGTTGAAAAGCAATGTGACAGATATTCCATCTGGTAAAAAGAATTGCGATTTAGCTGGCGCACATTGTTAAGCAGAGTGATGCTGAAAAAGTATGCTAATCTGCTCTTAATTCGGCTGTTTCTTCATCGTGTCGGACAAAATGTGACCAACAAAACAAATTATGCAATTTTTTAGTTGCATGAACTCGCATGTCTCCATAGAATGCGCGCTACTTGATGCCGACTTAGCTCAGTAGGTAGAGCAACTGACTTGTAATCAGTAGGTCACCAGTTCGATTCCGGTAGTCGGCACCATCAAGTCCGGTGGGGTTCCCGAGCGGCCAAAGGGAGCAGACTGTAAATCTGCCGTCACAGACTTCGAAGGTTCGAATCCTTCCCCCACCACCAATTTCGGCCACGCGATGGCGTAGCCCGAGACGATAAGTTCGCTTACCGGCTCGAATAAAGAGAGCTTCTCTCGATATTCAGTGCAGAATGAAAATCAGGTAGCCGAGTTCCAGGATGCGGGCATCGTATAATGGCTATTACCTCAGCCTTCCAAGCTGATGATGCGGGTTCGATTCCCGCTGCCCGCTCCAAGATGTGCTGATATAGCTCAGTTGGTAGAGCGCACCCTTGGTAAGGGTGAGGTCGGCAGTTCGAATCTGCCTATCAGCACCACTTCTTTTCTCCTCCCTGTTTTTTCCTTCTGCTTATTGCATTCAACAAGTCGGGCATGTTGCCTGGTTGATGTGGTGATATCACCGATTTATCCGTGTCTTAGAGGGACAATCGATGTCTAAAGAAAAGTTTGAACGTACAAAACCGCACGTTAACGTCGGTACTATCGGCCACGTTGACCATGGTAAAACAACGCTGACCGCTGCAATCACTACCGTACTGGCTAAAACCTACGGCGGTGCTGCTCGCGCATTCGATCAGATCGATAACGCGCCGGAAGAAAAAGCTCGTGGTATCACCATCAACACTTCTCACGTTGAATATGACACCCCGACCCGTCACTACGCACACGTAGACTGCCCGGGGCACGCCGACTATGTTAAAAACATGATCACTGGTGCTGCTCAGATGGACGGCGCGATCCTGGTAGTTGCTGCGACTGACGGCCCGATGCCGCAGACTCGTGAGCACATCCTGCTGGGTCGTCAGGTAGGCGTTCCGTACATCATCGTGTTCCTGAACAAATGCGACATGGTTGATGACGAAGAGCTGCTGGAACTGGTAGAAATGGAAGTTCGTGAACTTCTGTCTCAGTACGACTTCCCGGGCGACGACACTCCGATCGTTCGTGGTTCTGCTCTGAAAGCGCTGGAAGGCGACGCAGAGTGGGAAGCGAAAATCCTGGAACTGGCTGGCTTCCTGGATTCTTACATTCCGGAACCAGAGCGTGCGATTGACAAGCCGTTCCTGCTGCCGATTGAAGACGTATTCTCCATCTCC
>NZ_RHJI01000053.1 GCF_004211955.1 Escherichia sp. E1V33 | reverse complement strand
ACTGCTCTTTAACAATTTATCAGACAATCTGTGTGGGCACTCGAAGATACGGATTCTTAACGTCGCAAGACGAAAAATGAATACCAAGTCTCAAGAGTGAACACGTAATTCATTACGAAGTTTAATTCTTTGAGCATCAAACTTTTAAATTGAAGAGTTTGATCATGGCTCAGATTGAACGCTGGCGGCAGGCCTAACACATGCAAGTCGAACGGTAACAGGAAGCAGCTTGCTGCTTCGCTGACGAGTGGCGGACGGGTGAGTAATGTCTGGGAAACTGCCTGATGGAGGGGGATAACTACTGGAAACGGTAGCTAATACCGCATAACGTCGCAAGACCAAAGAGGGGGACCTTCGGGCCTCTTGCCATCGGATGTGCCCAGATGGGATTAGCTAGTAGGTGGGGTAACGGCTCACCTAGGCGACGATCCCTAGCTGGTCTGAGAGGATGACCAGCCACACTGGAACTGAGACACGGTCCAGACTCCTACGGGAGGCAGCAGTGGGGAATATTGCACAATGGGCGCAAGCCTGATGCAGCCATGCCGCGTGTATGAAGAAGGCCTTCGGGTTGTAAAGTACTTTCAGCGGGGAGGAAGGGAGTAAAGTTAATACCTTTGCTCATTGACGTTACCCGCAGAAGAAGCACCGGCTAACTCCGTGCCAGCAGCCGCGGTAATACGGAGGGTGCAAGCGTTAATCGGAATTACTGGGCGTAAAGCGCACGCAGGCGGTTTGTTAAGTCAGATGTGAAATCCCCGGGCTCAACCTGGGAACTGCATCTGATACTGGCAAGCTTGAGTCTCGTAGAGGGGGGTAGAATTCCAGGTGTAGCGGTGAAATGCGTAGAGATCTGGAGGAATACCGGTGGCGAAGGCGGCCCCCTGGACGAAGACTGACGCTCAGGTGCGAAAGCGTGGGGAGCAAACAGGATTAGATACCCTGGTAGTCCACGCCGTAAACGATGTCGACTTGGAGGTTGTGCCCTTGAGGCGTGGCTTCCGGAGCTAACGCGTTAAGTCGACCGCCTGGGGAGTACGGCCGCAAGGTTAAAACTCAAATGAATTGACGGGGGCCCGCACAAGCGGTGGAGCATGTGGTTTAATTCGATGCAACGCGAAGAACCTTACCTGGTCTTGACATCCACAGAACTTTCCAGAGATGGATTGGTGCCTTCGGGAACTGTGAGACAGGTGCTGCATGGCTGTCGTCAGCTCGTGTTGTGAAATGTTGGGTTAAGTCCCGCAACGAGCGCAACCCTTATCCTTTGTTGCCAGCGGTCCGGCCGGGAACTCAAAGGAGACTGCCAGTGATAAACTGGAGGAAGGTGGGGATGACGTCAAGTCATCATGGCCCTTACGACCAGGGCTACACACGTGCTACAATGGCGCATACAAAGAGAAGCGACCTCGCGAGAGCAAGCGGACCTCATAAAGTGCGTCGTAGTCCGGATTGGAGTCTGCAACTCGACTCCATGAAGTCGGAATCGCTAGTAATCGTGGATCAGAATGCCACGGTGAATACGTTCCCGGGCCTTGTACACACCGCCCGTCACACCATGGGAGTGGGTTGCAAAAGAAGTAGGTAGCTTAACCTTCGGGAGGGCGCTTACCACTTTGTGATTCATGACTGGGGTGAAGTCGTAACAAGGTAACCGTAGGGGAACCTGCGGTTGGATCACCTCCTTACCTTAAAGAAGCGT
>NZ_RHJI01000052.1 GCF_004211955.1 Escherichia sp. E1V33 | reverse complement strand
ACGCCACAGGGTAGCCGCATTGCCCGTCGTGAATATGGTTCCCTGCTGTCGGCACTGATAGACCAGCCACAAAATCCGGCATTACGCCTGCAGGTCATGTCGGCAGTGTATGTGGCGCTGAGTCGCTGGGAGCCACGGCTGACGCTGGATTCCATCACCATCAACAGCAACTTTGACGGTTCTATGGTGGTGGAGCTGACCGGGCGGCGGAATAACGGTGTACCTGTGTCCCTTTCCGTATCAACAGGAGCAGAGAATGGCAGTGATTGACCTTTCGCAGTTGCCTGCACCGCAGATTGTGGATGTGCCGGACTTTGAGACGCTGCTTGCCGAACGCAAGGCAGAATTTGTGGCGCTTCATCCGAAAGATGAGCAGGAAGCAGTGATCCGCACGCTGGAACTGGAATCTGAACCCGTCACCAAATTGTTGCAGGAGAACGCTTATCGTGAGTTGCTTCTGCGCCAGCGCATTAACGAAGCCGCGCAGGCGGTGATGGCGGCTTATGCCATAGGGAGCGATCTGGACCAGCTCGCTGCCAATTACAACGTGAAACGCCTGACGGTGACGCCTGCTGATAATGACGCTGTGCCGCCCGTTGCGGCAGTGATGGAAAGTGATGAAGCGTTACGCCTGCGTGTGCCTGCAGCCTTTGAAGGGCTTTCAGTTGCGGGGCCAACTGCAGCTTATGAATTTCATGCCCGAAGCGCCGACGGTCGGGTGGCGGATGCCAGTGCAACCAGCCCGGCACCTGCAGAGGTGGTGCTGACTGTCCTTAGCCGCGAAGGCGACGGAACAGCAGAAAAAGACCTGCTGGATGTGGTGGAGAAAGCCCTGAACAGTGAGAACGTCCGCCCGGTGGCTGACCGTCTGACGGTTTGCAGCGCAGAAATCATCCCGTATCGCGTGGAAGCCACCATTTTTCTCTATCCGGGACCGGAAGCAGAGCCGGTAATGGCAGCGGCAAAAGCCAGCCTGCAGAAGTACATCGCCAGTCAGACGCGTCTTGGTCGGGATATTCGCCGTAGCGCCATCTTTGCCGCCCTGCATGTTGAGGGTGTGCAGCGTGTGGAGCTGGCTTCTCCTCTGGCGGATGTGGTCCTGAACAAAACACAGGCGGCATCATGTACGCAGTGGAGCGTAACCAACGGAGGAACGGATGAATAGTCTGCTGCCACCGGGTTCAACACCACTGGAGCGCCGACTGGCGCAGACCTGTAGCGGGATTTCTGATCTGCAGGTGCCGCTTCGTGACTTGTGGGATCCGGCAACCTGTCCGGTCAGTTTCCTGCCTTATCTCGCCTGGGCGTTCTCTGTGGATCGCTGGGACGAGGGCTGGACAGAAAGCGTCAAGCGCCAGGTGGTGAAGGATGCTTTTTATATTCATCAGCATAAAGGGACCACCAGTGCCGTGCGGCGGGTGGTGGAGCCGTTCGGCTTTCTGATCCGCATTATTGAGTGGTGGCAGACCGGAGAGGCACCGGGCACGTTTCGCCTGGATATCGGCGTGCAGGACCAGGGCATCACTGAAGATACCTATCAGGAACTTGAGCGACTGATAAGCGATGCCAAACCCTGCAGCCGTCACATGGTCGGCATGTCCATCAACCTGCAGACCAGTGGCCCGCATTGGGTAGGGGCCGCCAGCTATCTTGGTGAAGAAATCACGATCTATCCGTATATCAACGAAACAATTATTTCTGGCGGCACCGCGCATGAAGGCGGGGCAGTCCACGTTATTGACACTTTGAGAGTGAATCCATGAGCACAAAATTTTATACCCTGCTGACGGAGATTGGTGCGGCGAAACTTGCCAGCGCCACTGCACTTGGTGTGCCGCTTAAAATTACCCATATGGCGGTGGGGGATGGTGGTGGAGCATTGCCGACGCCGGACGCAAAGCAGACGGCACTGGTAAATGAGAAACGCCGGGCTGCGCTGAATATGCTCTATATCGACCCGCAGAACAGCAGCCAGATTATTGCTGAACAGGTGATCCCTGAAAACGAGGGCGGTTGGTGGATTCGTGAAGTGGGCCTGTTTGATGAATCCGGGGCATTGATTGCCGTGGGCAACTGCCCGGAAAGCTATAAGCCGCAACTGGCTGAAGGCAGCGGGCGCACCCAGACCGTGCGCATGGTGCTGATTACCAGCAGCACGGACAATATCACCCTGAAAATCGACCCTGCCGTAGTGCTGGCAACCCGCAAGTATGTGGATGATAAGGCACTGGAGCTGAAGGTGTACGTGGATGA
>NZ_RHJI01000051.1 GCF_004211955.1 Escherichia sp. E1V33 | reverse complement strand
GGGCGGATCGCACCGCCAGGTTTTAATTGAGGATATATCATGTCACAGGTCATTAATACCAACGCACTGAGCCTGGTTGCACAGAACAACCTGAACAAATCTCAGTCCACTCTCGGCACTGCGATCCAACGCCTGTCTTCTGGTCTGCGTATTAACAGCGCAAAAGACGATGCTGCTGGCCAGGCTATCAGCAACCGTTTCACCGCCAGCATCTCTGGTCTGACTCAGGCTTCCCGCAACGCTAACGACGGTATCTCCATCGCTCAGACCACTGAAGGTGCGCTGAACGAAGTGAACGACAACCTGCAGAACATCCGTCGTCTGACTGTTCAGGCGCAGAACGGCACTAACTCCGATTCTGACCGTCAGTCCATCCAGGACGAAATCAATGCCCGTCTGGATGAAATCGACCGCATCTCCAATCAGACTGAATTTAACGGCGTTAAAGTTCTCAGCCAGGATCAGTCTCTGTCTATTCAGGTAGGTTCTAACGATAGCGAAACTATCAGTATCGATCTGAGCAAGATGGATGCCGGCACCCTCGGGATGACTGATTTCAACGTGGCTGGCGGTATTAATGCCGCAACCCTGAATACAACAGGCGCTAATGTGAATGTTGATGAAGGCTATAAGTATGATGTAGCTAATGTCACAGACAAAGGTGCCAAAAAGGCGGATAATATTGTTAAAGATGATGCAACTGGTAAAATCTACGCCCAGATTGGTACAGATGCCGATCCGGCAAATAATAAGTACTATGAAATTAAGGATGACGGTAAAGGCGGTATGACCTTCGATAGTGCTGGTGCGGCTACAGGTTTTACTAAGGCTACAGCACCTACATCAGTAAAAGACCAAGAAGCTTATCACTCTACACAAGTAACAGGTGTACCGGCCGGTACCACCCTGAAAGACGATGGTAAAGGTAACTACTATCTGGAAGATGCTACGGGTAATTTAACCAATGCCAAACTGGATACTACCAACGATAAGGCTGGTAATTTCACTGCGACCATCACTGATTTAAAAACCGCAGTTAACACCAAACCAGCAACCACCGATCCGCTGAAAGCTATCGATGCCGCGCTGTCTCAGGTTGACAAACTGCGTTCTGGCCTCGGTGCCGTACAGAACCGTTTCGATTCTGTTATCAGCAACCTGAACAACACCGTTAACAACCTGTCTGAGTCTCGTTCTCGTATCCTCGACGCTGACTTCGCGTCTGAAGTATCTAATATGAGCCGCGCTAACATCCTGCAGTCTGCCGGTACTTCTGTTCTGGCACAGGCCAACCAGGTTCCGCAGAACGTTCTGCAGCTTCTGCGTTAATCTCTGTATTGGCAGACTAATTCTGTTGATAATCTCAACCAGCCCGGTATCCCCCCGGGCTGATTTTATTTTTATCCAGTCGTTAAA
>NZ_RHJI01000050.1 GCF_004211955.1 Escherichia sp. E1V33 | reverse complement strand
AAATTTACTATGCCACTACAGACGCGGATACTTTCGGTATCTCTTTACGCTATAGCACATACAAGCAGTGAACTATCAACTGGTGCGAGTGTAGGGGCTCAATGCTAATGTCTATTTGAGGACTGCAGATGTTTTCCTCGGCTGGGTAAGTTGTTAACCCCAGAATTTGGGCCAAGTATTGTATGTGGCGAAGCTGGTACAGGAACAAAGGGATAACCGTCGTTTTAAAGCTCTTCCATCGGTGAATAGCCCCGATGTGACCCGGAACAAGTCTCAGCATTCACGGGATGAAAACGATTTGCTTGATGCGATGATAAAACTACAGAACGGCTCTGGGCAGAAGGTCTAAGAATACACGCCTTGCTCTAGTCGTGTTATTAACGCTATTACCGTTTGGATTCCTGATTCGCTCCCCATAAGTTCTTCAGGGGTTTGCCACCGTAACGCTCGGTTGGGTTCATGGCACCACTTTTGGGCCGCACTTTCGTTACCTTCAAACAATTGCGTAGCCAGTTGATGGACATCTTCTCTGTTCAAGGAGTCAACTCCACTATTTAGTTATCGTTTTCTTAATCTGTTTAATGACTGGATATGAACTTCGCTACTCATTTTAGCAATGAGTAACAAGTCAATGTATCAGATGCATTCGTGACTAATACAAATAAATGCGTATAACCATTTGACAATAAAGGTTTAGATGAAAAAAAGAGAGAGTGAAATCGAATTTCACTCTCTCCATTCGGGCGCTAGGCTGGTTAGCCTCATTAAATATGATGTAACCAACGCGTCCCCCTGTATGCTAGACGCTTACAACTATAATCACTGTACATCATGGATGCAACTTTTTTGCTAATAACATTCAGCAGAGGTTGCAATGAAGTGTATGTATGTCGAACGCTACCAACCTGCATCAGTCAATGGAACCTGTTGAGTTGTTCAGCTATATCGACGTTGTTTGATTTACTTTCCATTGCCCATACAGTACTGACCGCGTATCTATAGAAAGGAGTGGTTTATCATTGATTGTAAATCATAAAAATGGCAGCCTCACCAATTATCAGACTCTGTTTGTCCGACAATATCTCAAATGATACAACCAGTTCTAATCAAGATAAAAGAAAGGTGGTTTAATATAATAACCTAGGCAGCACTCCATTATATCCCTTTTATTATTAACGAAAACAACCGAACAATCGTTGGACATGATCTTTTACATCCAGTATACCAAACAACTCTCAATTTAAACTGAGAATGTAATTTGATAATAACTATCCAGATACTGGCTGGCGAGAGAATTTAACATATGGTAATTATATGTTCTATAAATAATTATCTCGCCATTTTAAATTCTATTAATATTATCGGGGTTATTTACGCTGAAAGGAAAATATTTACTTTATTAGTGGATGGTGAGTGGAATTGTAAGTGTTTTAGTTGGTGCTTATATTTTTTTTGATATTAAAAATATATGATTGATGTCTATTATTTCCTCAACAATCTGTTCCCTGGTGTTACCATTTAAAATAGCCATGGATAATAGCAAATAGCCCGTTTTAGTTCCAAGTGTTTTTTATCGCGCCCAATAAAATAATGGTGTTGTTGATATTCTTCAGGCCTAATATGAAGAGGTAATGACATTAGATGTGCACGGTAGGTACGAATAATAGAAATATCGGTTCGTTATATTTTACAGAGTAAGTTATGCGTTAAACTATCAGATTCTTATATGAGCACATTGCCCTTGCATAAATACAATTGCAATAATTTTCTACTCGAATTAAAAGATCGGTTTTGGAGATGGAAAAGTAACTTTTATAAATTTTGAACTATCGATTTAAGCTTCTAAACCATCCATTAAACTATTGTCCTTACTTGTATCACTTTTTAACCAAAGTCTCCAGGGTTTTCTCAAAACCCCTGAGCCTGCTAACGAAAATTTTACTGCTTAAAAAAAACGCAATACTGCAATCAGTATCTGCGATATGCCGAGAAACTTTCGCGAAAAAACGTCTTTGCGTGATTATATCTCTGATTGCTTAGGATGACTACGACATAGGGTCACTTTTTCCTTAAAAATGGCCCTATGTGCACCTCGCATAGGGTCACTTATTGATGAAAAGTGACCCTATGTAATCACGATATAGGGTCACTTTTTTTAAAAGTGGCACTATGTACAAAAATCATAGGATCATTTTTCTCGAAAAAGTGGCACTAGATATATGTATAACTTAAATGGCAAAACAGTACTTATCAACTCACAATAATACCAATACCCATTGTCAAAAAAGCTACTTTTATGTAGCATTAGAAAACATCCTCATACGACCCTCCCATTCCCATCTGACGTGCTTTTCAAACTGTTAACTTCCAGCTGCATTCCAGGCATTCAAAATGCCTCAAAAAAACACAAAAAAAAGTCCCATTTGTGAAAAAAAACTGATAATCTCTTCGGTATGGTTATTTTAAATCAAGAGGTCGCATATCTAATTCGAAACTATTAAAGTCACCGGAGATATCACTCAGTTTGTTGTGTTCACAAATTTATGTGTTTCGGGAAGAAACTGAAGACATGATCACAATTTACTGGATCGTGTGGAAGGAAAGGAGTCATCAGGAGATAAATTTACCGTGACCAGGCAATACGGTGAAGAAGGAGTATCTGGGGGTGTATGTACCAAAAGTTGCATTATAATTGGTAATGCAAAGAAAGTTACAATTACATGGCATAAGTTTAGCACGTATAAAACGAGGTCACTGAGTTACATTTAAAAACTTGTTTTTGTAATGAAGAGCGAAAATATGCGAAAAACACATTTTGTGAACCATGCGATCTGGGAATATTGGATGGTTGCGGAGACGGACGGATTACTATAACCATTACGGCAAGAACGCTCTATTTTAACAGCACGAAATTAAGAGGCTTTGATGATGTAAGTACCGCTATTTCATTATTGTTTAGAACAGTTAATGTTGACGAGTGTGCCCCAATTTTCTTATCTGCTAAATTTTCTCCTGCACAGTTAAACTTCGGCAATCAGAATACTATACACTTTTACAAACATATTTTTGAAATGAACAGCTCGTTTACACTGGAATATAAATTAAATTTTCTGGATTATTTGTCGGTTAGCGATTATAACGTATATGGTTTACAGTATTACTCGAAGTCTCAACATGTAAAGAGAACGCATAAAGAAAATACCTAACGTTTATTTTATTTACCTTTTTGATTATTTTGTCGAAAAAAAATAAAACAGAACTAAAGCGTGCGGATATATATATCTACGGGATTGTCCACCACACTGAACATCAAAAGAGAAAGCTGCCGGTTAAAGGAAAAACGCAAAGTGGGAATGCTGGCAAAAAACGCTACGCCAATCAGTGATGATGAAATGGCGGAAACAGACATCTGAACCTGGCTCTTGACAGATTGTGTAATGGTTCATGCTAATGTCACACGTGATAATACCCAGCCAGAAAGGCTGGGTATTTCCGATGACTACGGATACATATCAATGAACACTTCGCGCAGATAAGAGTATTCCTGCTTATTCTGACAATAGTATTCCACTCTCAGCGTGCTCTGATCCACGCCCTGCGGGGGCATATCACAGCCCGCCAGATCGTCTATG
>NZ_RHJI01000004.1 GCF_004211955.1 Escherichia sp. E1V33 | reverse complement strand
GCTTTCCTCTTTCAGAGTCAAGTGCTTATTTTCACTTTTCTCTGTCGGAATTCTCAGGAGAATCCCGCTGACCCGGCGGCTTGCTTGCCGTTGTTCCGTGTCAGTGGTGGCGCATTATAGGGAGTTATTCTGAAGAGACAAGCGGAAAATATAAAAAATTTATCGTTCGCTCAATTCTTAAGCAAAACACCTTAAAAACGACCATTCCAGGCTGGAAATTAGACAAAAAACGAGCCCCGAAGGGCTCGTTTTCTTCTTTACTGGACTGCGACAATCCGATCTTCATTAACTTCCAGGCGAATCACTTTACCCGGAACCAATTCACCAGACAGTATTTGCTGTGCCAGCGGATTTTCGATCTGCTGCTGGATAGCACGTTTCAGAGGACGTGCACCATAGACCGGATCGTAACCGTTCTCGCTCAGCAGTTTCAGCGCCTCGTCAGAAATGTGGATTTCATAACCACGTTCTTCCAGACGTTTGTACAGACGTTTCAACTGAATCTGCGCAATCGACGCAATGTGCTGTTCACCCAGCGGATGGAAGACCACCACTTCATCGATACGGTTAATGAATTCCGGACGGAAGTTATGGCTTACCACACCGAGCACCAGCTCTTTCATGTGCGCATAATCCAGTTCGCCAAAACGTTCCTGAATCAAATCGGAACCGAGGTTAGAGGTCATAATGACCACCGTATTACGGAAGTCGACCGTTCTCCCCTGCCCGTCAGTCAGACGTCCATCATCCAGTACCTGCAACAGAATGTTGAAGACATCCGGATGCGCTTTTTCCACTTCATCCAGCAGGATGACGGAATACGGGCGACGACGCACCGCTTCGGTCAGGTAACCACCTTCTTCATAGCCCACATATCCCGGAGGCGCACCAACCAGACGAGACACCGAGTGTTTCTCCATAAACTCGGACATATCAATACGGACCATCGCCTCGTCGCTATCGAACATAAAGTTCGCCAGCGCCTTACAAAGTTCAGTTTTACCCACACCAGTCGGGCCGAGGAACAGGAATGAACCAATCGGGCGATTTGGATCCGCCAGCCCCGCACGGCTACGACGAATAGCGTTAGATACCGCATCAACCGCTTCGTTCTGACCAATAACGCGATGGTGCAGTTCTTGCTCCATACGCAGCAGTTTTTCACGCTCGCTTTCCATCATGCGTGAAACCGGAATCCCCGTCCAACGAGCCAGCACTTCCGCAATTTCGGCATCAGTCACTTTATTACGCAGCAGACGCATGGTTTTACCTTCGAGCTGCGTTGCGGCTTCCAGTTGTTTTTCCAGTTCCGGAATTTTGCCGTATTGCAGTTCAGACATCCGCGCAAGGTCACCCACACGGCGAGCTTGTTCAATAGCAATTTTCGCCTGTTCCAGTTCCGCTTTAATGGTCTGCGTACCAGAGAGCGATGCTTTCTCTGCTTTCCACTCTTCTTCTAACTCGGAATACTGACGTTCTTTGTCGCTCAGTTCTTCGTTGAGCATATCCAGGCGTTTTTTACTGGCTTCATCAGACTCTTTCATTAACGCCTGTTGTTCCAGTTTGAGCTGAATAATACGGCGATCGAGTCGGTCGAGTTCTTCCGGTTTTGAGTCAATCTGCATACGAATGCTGGATGCAGCTTCATCGATCAGGTCGATGGCTTTATCCGGCAACTGACGGTCAGCAATGTAGCGATGAGACAACGTCGCCGCTGCAACAATTGCCGGGTCAGTAATTTGCACATGGTGGTGCAGCTCGTAACGTTCTTTCAGGCCACGCAGAATAGCAATGGTGTCTTCCACTGTTGGCTCGGCAACAAACACTTTCTGGAAACGACGTTCCAGCGCAGCATCTTTTTCTATGTACTGGCGATATTCGTCAAGCGTCGTTGCACCCACGCAGTGCAGCTCACCACGCGCCAGTGCAGGTTTCAGCATGTTTCCGGCGTCCATTGCGCCATCGGCTTTACCCGCGCCGACCATGGTATGTAATTCGTCGATAAACAGGATGACGTTGCCTTCCTGTTTGGCAAGATCGTTAAGCACGCCTTTTAAACGTTCTTCAAACTCACCGCGATATTTCGCCCCGGCCACCAGCGCCCCCATATCCAGCGCCAGTACGCGGCGACCTTTCAGCCCTTCCGGTACTTCGCCATTGATAATACGCTGCGCCAGACCTTCAACGATGGCAGTCTTACCGACGCCTGGTTCACCAATCAGTACCGGGTTATTTTTAGTACGGCGTTGCAGAACCTGAATGGTACGGCGAATTTCTTCATCACGACCAATCACCGGATCGAGTTTGCCCTGTTCGGCACGTTCAGTAAGGTCGATGGTATATTTTTTCAAAGCCTGACGTTGGTCTTCAGCACCTTGATCGTTCACGCTTTCACCTCCGCGCATTTGTTCAATCGCTTGAGTAATGTTGGCGGTGGTCGCCCCTGCAGCTTTCAGGATGTCGGCCAGCGTGCCGCGAGACTCAAGTGCCGCCAGAACGAACAGTTCTGACGAGATAAAGTTATCACCACGTTTTTGCGCCAGCTTGTCGCAAAGATTAAGAACGCGCACCAGATCCTGTGATGGCTGGACATCGCCACCTGTACCTTCAACCTGTGGTAAACGGTTTAATGCCTGATTGATATCTGTGCGCAACTGGCCAGCATTGATGCCGGCAGAAGTTAATAAAGGACTAACCGACCCCCCTTCCTGATTCAGCAGGGCGCTCATTAAATGAAGTGGTTCGATGAATTGGTTGTCGTGCCCGAGTGCAAGTGATTGGGCATCGGCAAGAGCAAGCTGGAATTTATTAGTAAGACGATCCAGACGCATAACTCCTCCCATAACGGATCAAAGTTGCTACTGGAGATTAAATGAGGTCATCCCTCAATTATTCAAGGTTATTGACCAGATTAATGTGAAAAGAAAATCACGCGTACCGGATCGTCTTGATTCTTTAGGTTATATCAGCCAAATGAAACTTGCCATACGCCCCGTGGTCTTGTCGCGACGATAAGAGAAGAAAGTCTCATTTTCCGTATATGTACAACGGTCACCGCCGAAAATTTGTTCGACACCGACGTTCGCCAGACGCTGCCGGGCAAGGAGATAAATATCCGCCAGATATTTATCTCCTTGCTGAATGAAAGCTGCACTTGCTTTGGCGTCTACTGCCATAAACGCCTCGCGAACCTCCGCCCCCACTTCAAACGCGCGTGGACCGATTGCCGGCCCCAACCAGGCAAGAATATTTTCGGGCTTATCGGCAAAGCAGGAAACCGTCTCTTCCAGAACACCAGCGCACAGCCCGCGCCAGCCTGCATGGGCAGCAGCGACTTCCGTTCCCACGCGATTGCAAAATAGCACGGGCAAGCAATCGGCAGTCATTACGGCACAAACCGTGCCGGGCGTATTGCTATAAGAGGCATCTGCCCGTTTTGAGGCATAAGGTTCGCCAGTAAGCTTAAGCACATCTTTACCGTGTACCTGCTCAAGCCAGACTGGTTTTGAAGGCAAATTGCCCGCAGCAAAAAGTCGCTTGCGATTCTCCTCAACGTGCTCCGGGTTATCACCACAATGGGCACCCAGGTTGAGTGAGTCGTAAGGCGGCAAGCTCACGCCGCCGATACGGGTAGAGCTACAGGCCGCAACACCTTTTGGCAGCGGCCACTGCGGGACAATCAGCTTACTCATAACCAGTCCACTTCATCCTTATGCTCTTCAAAATCAGCGCGCATCACCTCAATCAGCTCCACCATATCTTGTGGAATGGGCGCATGCCATTCCATTTCGATACCGGAAATCGGGTGGTAAAGACGTAACATGGTTGCGTGAAGCGCCTGACGATCAAACTTACGCAGCGTGGAGATAAACGCTTCCGAAGCACCTTTTGGCGGACGCGGACGGCCACCATAAACCGGATCGCCCACCAGCGGATGGGTGATATGCGCCATATGCACGCGGATCTGGTGCGTACGTCCAGTTTCCAGACGCAGCCGCAGACGCGTGTGCACACGGAAGTGTTCCATAATGCGATAGTGGGTGACCGCCGGTTTGCCCATCGGATGCACAGCCATATGAGTACGTTTGGTCGGATGGCGACTGATTGGCTCGTCCACCGTGCCACCTGCTGTCATATGGCCAATTGCCACCGCTTCATACTCACGAGTAATTTCACGTCGTTGCAGAGATTCCACTAAACGCGTCTGGGCCGGAACGGTTTTTGCGACAACCATGAGGCCAGTGGTGTCTTTATCCAGACGATGGACAATTCCCGCACGCGGAACATCGGCAATAGGCGGATAGTAATGAAGCAACGCATTCAATACCGTGCCATCCGGGTTCCCCGCACCAGGATGTACCACCAGATCGCGCGGTTTATTAATGACAATAATGTCTTCATCTTCATAGACGATATCCAGCGGGATATCCTGCGGCTCAAAACGCGCTTCTTCTTCAATCTCAGCGTTGATGGCCACCTGCTCGCCACCTAATACTTTTTCTTTCGGCTTATCACAAACTTTGCCGTTAACCAGCACGCGCTGGTCCAGGATCCATTCTTTTATTCGCGAACGTGAATAATCCGGGAACATTTCGGCCAAAGCCTGATCTAAGCGTTGACCGAGTTGGTTTTCGGACACTGTTGCAGTGAGTTCTACTCGTTGTGCCATATATACTGCTTCTTCGTTTATCGTTGGGGTTTTACGGCTTTGCCGTTTAATATAGTGTGCTATTGTAGCTGGTCTTAACCGGGAGCAGGAACAGAGAATCTCCCGTAATACATTTTGAGGAAAGTCAAAACGTCATGACGCGCATGAAATATCTGGTGGCAGCCGCCACATTAAGCCTGTTTTTGGCGGGTTGCTCGGGTTCAAAGGAAGAAGTACCTGATAATCCGCCAAATGAAATTTACGCGACTGCGCAACAAAAGCTGCAGGACGGTAACTGGAGACAGGCAATAACGCAACTGGAAGCGTTAGATAATCGCTATCCGTTTGGTCCGTATTCGCAGCAGGTGCAGCTGGATCTCATCTACGCCTACTATAAAAACGCCGATCTGCCGTTAGCACAGGCTGCCATCGATCGTTTTATTCGCCTCAACCCGACCCATCCGAATATCGATTATGTCATGTACATGCGTGGCCTGACCAATATGGCGCTGGATGATAGCGCATTGCAAGGGTTCTTTGGCGTCGATCGTAGCGATCGCGATCCACAACATGCGCGCGATGCATTTAATGACTTTTCCAAACTGGTCCGCGGCTATCCAAACAGCCAGTACACCACTGATGCAACCAAACGTCTGGTGTTCCTGAAAGATCGTCTGGCGAAATATGAATACTCCGTGGCAGAGTACTACACCGAACGTGGCGCATGGGTTGCCGTCGTCAACCGCGTCGAAGGCATGCTGCGTGACTACCCGGATACCCAGGCTACGCGTGATGCGCTGCCGCTGATGGAAAATGCTTACCGCCAGATGCAGATGAACGCTCAGGCTGAAAAAGTCGCGAAAATTATTGCCGCTAACAGCAGCAACACATAACAGGTGTTATAAACGCAAAACGGCAGCCTTTGAGCTGCCGTTTTTTTATTCGATTCGAGCGCTAACTAAAGCGATTCAATCGCGATTGATCCTATCAAATATGGCTCGCTTTGAGACATTCCTCAAGTAAAAAAACACCTCTTCCTGCGATTTCTCACAAAAAAACTTCGTTGACAAAAAGTGACAAAATTATGAGATTTCCATCACACATTTTGACATCAGGAGCGGTATGCTGAGTTCACCAAGACGGGAAGACAAGAGGTAAAATTTATGACAATGAACATTACCAGCAAACAAATGGAAATTACTCCGGCTATCCGCCAACATGTCGAAGACCGTCTCGCCAAACTGGAAAAATGGCAAACTCATCTGATTAACCCACATATCATCCTGTCTAAGGAACCACAGGGATTCATCGCTGACGCCACTATCAACACACCTAACGGCGTTCTGGTTGCCAGTGCAAAACACGAAGATATGTACACCGCTATTAACGAATTGATCAACAAGCTGGAACGGCAGCTCAATAAACTGCAGCACAAAGGCGAAGCACGTCGTGCCGCAACATCGGTGAAAGACGCCAACTTCGTCGAAGAAGTTGAAGAAGAGTAGTCCTTTATATTGAGTGTATCGCCAACGCGCCTTCGGGCGCGTTTTTTGTTGACAGCATGAAAACAGTACGGGTACTGTACTGAAGTCGCTTAAGGAAACAAACATGAAACAAACGCCGTTTTTCTTCGCATTCTTTTTTACCTTCCCCTGAATGGGAGGCGTTTCGTCGTGTGAAACAGAATGCGAAGACGAACAACAAGGCCTCCCAAATCGGGAGGCCTTTTTTATTGATAACAAAAAAGGCAACACTATGACATCGGAAAATCCGTTACTGGCGCTGCGCGAGAAAATTAGCACGCTGGACGAAAAATTGCTGGCGTTACTGGCAGAGCGGCGCGGGCTGGCCGTTGAGGTGGGAAAAGCCAAACTGCTTTCACATCGCCCGGTGCGTGATATCGATCGTGAGCGCGATTTGCTGGAGAGATTAATTACGCTTGGTAAAACACACCATCTGGATGCCCACTACATTACTCGCCTATTCCAGCTCATCATTGAAGATTCCGTATTAACTCAGCAGGCTTTGCTCCAGCAACATCTCAATAAAATTAATCCGCACTCAGCACGCATTGCTTTTCTCGGCCCCAAAGGTTCTTATTCCCATCTTGCGGCGCGCCAGTACGCTGCCCGTCACTTTGAACAATTCATTGAAAGCGGCTGCGCCAAATTTGCCGAAATTTTTAATCAGGTGGAAACCGGCCAGGCCGACTATGCCGTCGTACCGATTGAAAATACCAGCTCCGGTGCCATAAACGACGTTTACGATCTGCTGCAACATACCAGCTTGTCGATTGTTGGCGAGATGACGTTAACTATCGACCATTGTTTACTGGTTTCCGGCACCACCGATTTATCAACTATCAACACGGTCTACAGCCACCCGCAGCCATTCCAGCAATGCAGTAAATTCCTTAACCGTTATCCGCACTGGAAGATTGAATATACCGAGAGTACGTCCGCGGCGATGGAAAAAGTCGCACAAGCAAAATCACCACATGTCGCTGCGCTGGGAAGCGAAGCTGGCGGTTCCTTGTATGGTTTACAGGTGTTGGAGCGCATTGAGGCGAATCAACGACAAAACTTCACCCGATTTGTCGTGCTGGCACGTAAAGCTATTAACGTGTCTGACCAGGTTCCGGCAAAAACTACGCTGTTAATGGCTACCGGGCAACAAGCTGGTGCTCTGGTCGAAGCGTTACTGGTGCTGCGTAACCACAATCTGATTATGACCCGTCTGGAATCACGCCCGATTCACGGTAATCCGTGGGAAGAGATGTTTTATCTGGATATTCAGGCCAATCTCGAATCAGTGGAAATGCAAAAAGCATTGAAAGAGTTAGGTGAAATCACCCGTTCGATGAAGGTATTGGGTTGTTACCCAAGCGAGAACGTAGTGCCTGTTGATCCAACCTGATGAAAAAGTGCCGGATGATGTGAATCATCCGGCACAGGATTATTACTGGCGGCTATCGTTAGCCTGACGCAATAACACGCGGCTTTCATTCTGAAAGCGTTGTGCGTAATCGCCGAACCAGTGCTCCACCTTGCGGAAACTGTCAATAAACGCCTGCTTATCGCCCTGCTCCAGCAACTCAATCGCCTCACCAAAACGCTTATAGTAACGTTTTATCAACGCCAGATTACGTTCTGAAGACATAATAATGTCGGCATAAAGCTGCGGATCCTGGGCAAACAGTCGCCCGACCATCGCCAGCTCCAGACGATATATGGGCGAAGAGAGTGCCAGAAGCTGCTCAAGCTGAACATTTTCTTCTGCCAGATGCAGGCCATAAGCAAAAGTGGCAAAGTGGCGCAACGCCTGGATAAACGCCATATTCTGATCATGTTCGACAGCACTAATGCGATGCAGTCGCGCGCCCCAGACCTGAATTTGTTCAAGAAACCATTGGTACGCTTCTGGCTGGCGTCCATCACACCAGACCACGACCTGCTTCGCCAGACTGCCGCTATCCGGGCCGAACATCGGGTGTAACCCCAGCACCGGGCCATCATGCGCCGCCAGCATGGCCTGTAACGGCCCATTTTTCACTGATGCCAGATCGACCAGAATACAGTCTTGCGGTAAACGCGGTAATTTGCCGATAACTTGTTCTGTAACATGAATCGGCACGCTGACAATTATCATACCGGCATCGGCAACAATCTCAGCCGCGCGATCCCAGTCATGTTGTTCAAGGATCCGCACCTGATAGCCAGAGAGCGTTAGCATCTTCTCGAACAAGCGCCCCATCTGCCCACCACCACCAACAATGACTACCGGACGTAGTGAAGGACAAAGCGTTTTAAACCCTTTGTCGTTTTCACTGGAGTAGGACTCACGCATTACCCGACGCAGAACATCTTCAATCAGATCTGGCGGCACGCCGAGGGCTTCCGCCTCTGCGCGCCGCGAGGCCAGCATAGATGCCTCACGCTCCGGAACATAAATAGGCAGTCCAAAGCGGCTTTTCACCTCACCGACTTCGGCAACCAGTTCCAGACGCTTCGCTAATAAATTCAGCAACTCTTTATCGACTTCATCAATTTGATCGCGTAATGCGGTCAATTCAGCAACCATAATAAACCTCTTAAGCCACGCGCGCCGTCAGTTGCCCGTTGAGATCATGATGGATCTCACGCAGCAAGGCATCAGTCATTTCCCAGCTAATGCAGGCATCGGTTACGGATACACCGTATTTCATTTCACTGCGCGGTTGCTCGGAAGACTGATTGCCTTCGTGGATATTACTTTCGATCATCAGACCAATAATTGAACGATTGCCATCTTTGATTTGAGCAACCACGGACTCTGCCACCGCAGGCTGACGGCGATAATCTTTATTGGAATTACCGTGGCTGCAATCTACCATCAGAGACGGGCGCAGTCCCGCTTGTTCCATCTCTTTTTCACATTGCGCAACATCCGCAGGACTATAGTTCGGCGCTTTACCACCGCGCAGGATCACATGTCCATCCGGATTCCCCTGAGTTTGTAGCAGCGCCACCTGCCCTGCCTGATTAATACCAACAAAACGATGCGGTTGTGCAGCGGCACGCATAGCATTGATTGCTGTCGCCAGACTGCCATCAGTGCCGTTTTTAAAACCAACCGGCATGGAAAGCCCGGATGCCATTTCACGGTGCGTTTGCGATTCCGTGGTACGAGCACCAATTGCCGACCAGCTAAACAGATCCCCCAAATATTGGGGGCTGTTTGGATCTAACGCTTCCGTCGCCAGCGGTAGCCCCATATTCACCAGCTCAAGCAACAATTTACGCGCAATCTGTAGCCCGGCTTCGACATCAAAGGAGCCATCCATATGTGGATCATTAATCAACCCTTTCCAGCCGACAGTGGTACGGGGTTTTTCAAAATAGACGCGCATCACCAGATAGAGGCTATCGCTGACCTCTTCGGCAAGGGCTTTAAATCGACGAGCATATTCCAGAGCAGTTTCAGGATCATGAATGGAACAAGGACCACACACCACCAGCAGACGAGGATCGCGCCCGGCGATGATATCTGAAATAGTTTTACGCGAATCGGCAATCTGGGCTTCTTGTTGCCGGCTTAATGGAAAAGCTGCCTTCAACTCTTCCGGGGTCATCAGAACCTGTTCGTCGGTAATGTGTACGTTGTTCAGCGCGTCTTTTTGCATGATGGCGATCCTGTTTATGCTCGTTTGCGATAGTTGATCCTCAGCGAGGATGACGCAACGATAACACAAAAAGTAAAGATTTCAATCCATATTTCGTAAACAATAGTTTACGACAGCAATTTTAATGCGTTTTTCTCGCCACAAAGCGTACAAATAAATTTACACACATAATAAAAACAATCCGCTATGCTTTGAAAAAGGAGAAAAAACAATGAAACACTTTATCGCCCCTTTGTTAGCCTTGATTATTAGCGGTTGTCAGATTGATCCCTATACTCACGCGCCAACCCTGACCAGCACTGACTGGTATGATGTTGGTATGGAAGATGCGATATCAGGCGTTGCCATAAAAAATGACGATGCTTTTACCGATTCACAGGCTGATCGGGGGATATATCTTAAAGGATATGCCGAAGGGCAAAAGAAAACCTGCCAAATCGATTTTACTTATGCCCGAGGGCTTTCCGGTAAAAGTTTCCCAGCCAGCTGCAACAATGTAGAAAATGCCAGCCAATTGCATGAAGTATGGCAAAAAGGCGCGGATGAAAATGCCCGCACGATGAGACTTAATTAATTTAAATCCCACAATAAAATTACTCATGAGATTTAACTTATTGGATTTTTAATTCTCTTATGGATGACGACCACACAAAATAATGATATTTTAATGAACATTCTGAAAAATTTTCGATGCATTTCGAGCGAAGATGGTGAGGATCCCTGAATGCGCTTTTCTCACCTACTGTTATTACTGCTGCTATTCCTTCTGGCAGGCGCACCAATACTCGCTCAGGAAACCACTGACGTTGCGAAAAATGTGCGTTTAATGGTTTCCGGTATCGTAAGCTACACTCGCTGGCCGACGGTATCTGGCCCGCCGAGACTATGTATTTTTTCATCTTCACGCTTTAGCACCGCCCTGCAAGAGAATGGCGCGACGCCTTTGCCTTATCTACCTGTCATCGTTAACAACAAACAAGAGGCGATGATTTCAGGCTGCAATGGTTTTTATTTTGGCAGCGAGTCACCGACATTCCAGACAGAATTAATCGAACAATATCCGTCTAAGGCGTTATTATTAATTGCCGAACAAAATACCGAGTGCATTATTGGCAGCGCATTTTGTCTGGTCATCAACAATAATAACGTTAGGTTTGCCGTAAACCTGGATGCCTTATCGCGGAGTGGTGTTAAGGTCAACCCGGATGTCTTAATGCTCGCACGGAAGAAAAAAGATGGATAACGATAATTCTCTTCATAAGCGCCCCACGTTTAAAAGAGCATTACGCAACATCAGCATGACCAGCATATTTATCACTATGACGCTGATCTGGTTGCTGCTTTCCGTGACGTCAGTGCTAACCCTGAAACAATACGCGCAAAAAAACCTGGCGCTAACCGCTGCAACAATGACTTACAGCCTGGAAGCTGCGGTCGTTTTTGCCGATGGTCCCGCAGCGACAGAAACTCTGGCCGCACTAGGTCAGCAAGGCCAATTTTCAACCGCTGAAGTGCGTGATAATCAGCAAAACATTATTGCTTCCTGGCACTACACTGCCAGAGAACCAGGAGATACCTTCAGTAATTTCATTAGCCGCT
Source organism: Escherichia sp. E1V33 (assembly GCF_004211955.1). Lineage (GTDB taxonomy): Bacteria > Pseudomonadota > Gammaproteobacteria > Enterobacterales > Enterobacteriaceae > Escherichia. Next base: position 187,334 of record NZ_RHJI01000004.1, on the reverse strand, counting down.
GGCTCTTTCCTGCCCCCGTAATTCAGCCGATTCGCCATAATGGTGAAACCATTGGCGAAGTGCAGTTAACCGCACGCGACAGCTCAATTAGCCATTTTATCTGGTTTTCGCTCGCTGTCCTGACCGCATGCATTCTGCTGGCATCAGGCATCGCAATTACCCTCACCCGCCATTTGCACAATGGTCTGGTTGAAGCGTTAAAAAACATCACCGATGTCGTACATGATGTGCGTTCCAACCGCAATTTTTCCCGACGAGTTTCGGAAGAACGTATCGCAGAGTTTCACCGCTTCGCTCTCGACTTCAACAGTCTGCTGGATGAAATGGAAGAGTGGCAACTTCGTTTGCAGGCCAAGAATGCGCAGCTTCTACGTACCGCGCTACATGACCCATTAACCGGGCTGGCTAACCGTGCAGCGTTTCGTAGCGGCATCAACACGTTGATGAACAGTTCTGACGCCCGAAAAACGTCGGCATTACTGTTTCTTGATGGCGATAATTTCAAATATATCAATGATACCTGGGGTCATGCGACGGGAGATCAGGTCTTGATTGAAGTGGCAAAACGATTAGCTGCGTTTGGCGGGCTGCGACATCAGGCATACCGCATAGGCGGCGATGAATTCGCTATGGTCCTCTATGGCGTGCAGTCGGAATCTGAAGTGCAGCGAATTTGTACGGCACTAACGCAAATTTTTAATCGCCCATTCGATCTTAATAATGGCCATCAAACCACGATGACATTAAGCATTGGTTACGCTATGACCATTGAGCACGCCTCCGCCGAAAAATTACAAGAGCTGGCCGACCATAATATGTATCAGGCCAAACACCAGCGCGCCAAAAAGCTGGTGAAATAACAAGGAAATATCTACATGATAAAGCAACTTATAGTCCCCCTGGTGTTCTCTTCACTGATACTGACTGGCTGCCAGTCACCACAAGGGAAGTTTACTCCAGAACAAATCGCCGCTATGCAGTCTTATGGTTTTACTGAATCCGCTGGCGACTGGTCGCTGGGCTTATCTGATACCATTCTGTTTGCTAAAAATGACTACAAACTGCTCCCGGAAAGTCAGCAACAGATCCAGACCATGGCCGCAAAACTGACCTCCACAGGCTTAACCCATGCCCGAATGGATGGACATACCGACAATTACGGCGAAGACAGTTACAACGAAGCTTTATCGCTGAAGCGGGCAAATGTCGTCGCCGATGCGTGGGCAGAAGGTGGACAAATTCCTCGCAGCAATCTCACCACTCAGGGCTTAGGGAAAAAATACCCCATCGCCAGTAACAAGACCGCACAGGGTCGCGCCGAGAACCGTCGCGTCGCTGTGGTGATTAGTACACCGTAAACGCAATTTTGATAGATAAAAAAAGGGCCAGCCAATCGGCCAGCCCTTCTTAACAGGATGTCGCTTAAGCGAAATCTTAGTTAAGACGCTCCTATTAACACCCCATAACAAACAAACACTTACCATATAAAACAATTAGTTAATGCAATTTTTAATGCAGTGAATTGCAGCGTTACGCAACCTCTGCCGCCACGTTGTCGCCAATACACAGTGACAACGGATTCAAGGTGACAGCTTGTTCAAGATGGTCAGGAGCAAAGTGCGCATACTTCATTGTTTCACGAATATTTGCGTGACCGAGTATCTTCTGGAGTACAAGGATATTGCCGCCATTCATCATAAAATGCGCACCAAAGGTGTGACGTAAAACGTGCGTTTTCTGCCCTTCAGTCAATTCAATGTTTGTAAGTTTGAGCATCTTCTTAAAGTCCTGATAGCAGGGCTTGAACATTCTACCCTGACGTTCGGACAACTCGTCATACAGCCATTTAGGAATCGGAACCGTGCGATTCTTCTTACCTTTGGTTTTGGTGAAAGTCAGCTTGCAGGGGGAAAGTTGGGGACGTGTAAGTCTCTCAGCTTCTCCCCATCGTGCACCGGTAGCCAGGCACACCTTAACAATCATAGTAAGATTTTCTTTGCCATATTGTTCACAGGCTCGGAACAGCTCCGGGAGCTGAGACAAAGTTAGCCAGGACATTTCCTTCTCAGCTTCTTTGAACACCCGGATCCCATCTAGCGGATTAGGTAAGCTCCACTCCCCTAAACGTTTTAGCTCATTAAACACCGCTTCAAGATACTGCTGCTCACGATTGACGGTTATCGGCTTAGCGACCCATTTCGCCGGGTCTTTATGGTATCCATTATCTATCTCGCCACGCAGACGGCGATCACGGTAATGCGCCCAGTCTTTAGCCGTAAGTCGGGATGCAATCGGGTCACCCAAACCGTTACACACGATTTGAAGTTTTGCCAGCCGTGACTTACTGGCGACTAACGCCTGCCCGTGCAAATTATGCCAAAGCTGGATAATCTCACTTAAGCGCCTGCGGTCTTCTTTCTTACCGAGCCACGGCTTTTCATCGCTTTCGTTTTTTGTAAATGACTCGAATGCCTCGGCCTCACCTTTGGTATTGAATTGCCGACGGATACGCCGCCCTTCTCGACCATTTGGATAGAGCTCACATAACCATTTGCCACTTTTTTGTTTACTTACAGTCATTGCGACACCGAGGCTAAAAGAGAGTTAATTACAAAGGGCTGTAGCAGCATCAATCAACGGTGAAATTGAAATTTTAACACCGTCAATCTCAGGGTCATCTTTCCATACGTCATCTAAATTAGATCCTTCCATCTTTCCTGATTTAACAGCATCTACTGCCATACCATTCAGTGGATATCTATCATCAGTTTTGATGTCATACACAAAAGCATAAGCACGGTTAACACACGCTACTTTTGCCTTTTCAAAGGTTAGAGGCCACTGGTCGCCATATGCAGCCCCGTCTATCTCTTTGCTCTTCTCTGCAGCAGCGACACTAAATGAAAGAGTAAAAAGTAGAGTTAAAATAAGTTTACGCTTCATAAATTCCCTTACCGAGGCTAATATTTTTACTGAATGTTCTTTGTCGTGGCTAAGTGGGTATTAGAGCTAATAGTCACTTTGGATTGTTCCGGTTGCTCTTGACCAGCTTTATCGCAAGTAGCTCTCGGATTCTCAAGCGTATACCCCATGAAACTAAATTTATTGAGGATTTGAACCGCTTTAGTAGTTTTTAGGTATGCCGTATTTTCTTTATGTAGCCATACTGGATAGCAAACACCATATACAGCAGTATCATAAATTTCAGGTGTGACCGTTGGCGTATCCAGAACAACAGTAATCACACCCTTACTATCTTTTATCGATAAAGGCTGCATATCATTCAACGACTTTTTAAGCACAGACAAATTGGATGGCTGAGCATGTACAGCAAAAGAAGTGAGTAACACAAGAGCAAAAATTGAACGTTTCATAAGTTCCCTTATATATGTTTTTCCAAAGTAAAAATTACAGCACCAAAAGGGGTAATGTCTGAAATATTACATTCAAACTCAGCAGATTTATTTGATAGCCTGACTTTTCCGCCGGGTAGTCGAACTACATCAAAAACATCAAAAGCGCCATCGATATCAATTAACCAGCGGCCATTACCTATATTCGAAGCAGAACAGTCGACAAGCCAGGAAGCACCAGCACCGTCAACAAAAATCAACTCCTCAGAGTTAGACGGAATCATTGAAGGGTCAGGTTGCCAACTTCCTGCATCTTTGAGCTCACCAGACTCAAGGCGAGATTTTTTTATTGTCAGAACGTCGGGATAGCAGACCTCTTTGCTTTGTCTCATTTTCCCCTTGCCGGTAGCTAACCACTCCAGCGATACGCCAGTATCAAGGGCGCACGTAACAACAACATCACCGGGGAAGAAATCTCTCCTGATCCAGGTACTGATAGTACCAGAGGAAATATCAAGCAAATCACCAAGCTCTTTTTGCATTGTAAAACCATACGCATCAAGGATACGCCTCAATACAGGTTTTCCACCGCTCGTTAAAATCTCGTCATAAAGTAACTTCCCTTTCAACGCCGGTGCATCTTGCAAATTCAAACTGGAGATTGTTCCAGTCAGCAACCAATTTAGATCGGCACCAGTATCTAATGAGCACTGAATTATCGCTTTTCCGGGAAAGCTATTCCGCTGAACCCACGTACTGACACTATTTGACGGGACGCCAAGCACCTCAGCCAAAGCCTTTTGCGTGCTGACACCATAGGCCGAACTTATCCGCTCAATCACATCTTGCGTATTCAAATCTTCATCATTCATTTATCAATCACTCAAAATCGATTTACACGAACTCATTTTCGATCTAAAGTGGCATTCATCGACCAAGATGCACACCACTGCACCACATTTCAAACAACAGGAGATAATGCGATATGTCAGATGCAAAATCAATCTCGACACATGATTCGCAAAACTCACAAAATCAAACTGTGCTGTTAGATCCGGCTCAGTTTGATGCCATCGTTACCGCTATGCTGCCAGCTCTGCAGACAATGATCCGCTCCGCTATGTCAGACACAATGACAGTGAAAGACTTTGCCGCCACTCGCGGTGTAAGCGAGCGTCTGGTCTGGCAATGGCTTGATGAGGGAATCCTCCTCAAAGCTCCAACAAAAGACTTTTCCAACAAGGAAGAGGCTGGAAAACGAAGCCGCACCCTCGTAAACGTGAAAGCATGGCGCGACAAACTAACCCAGCAAGCGATTGATTGTCGCTACATCGATCACCGCATCGCTCTTAACTGAATTTGATTATGCAAGTTAGAGGGAATTTAACCATGTTTGATTTTCAGATTTCTAAACATCCTCACTATGACGAAGCGTGCCGGGCTTTTGCGCAGCGTCACAACATGGCGAAGCTGGCCGAGCGTGCGGGTATGAACGTTCAAACGTTACGTAATAAGCTCAACCCGGAACAGCCTCACCAATTCACACCGCCTGAATTGTGGCTGCTGACTGACCTGACCGAAGACTCAACCCTCGTTGATGGCTTTCTGGCGCAGATACATTGTCTGCCATGCGTGCCAGTTAATGAGCTGGCTAAAGAGAAATTGCAGTCTTATGTGATGCGCGCAATGAGTGAACTCGGCGAACTGGCGAGCGGTGCGGTATCAAATGAACGTATGACCTCTGACCGCAAACACAACATGGTTGAGAGTGTTAATGCAGGCATCCGCATGTTGTCTCTGTCGGCGCTGGCGTTACAGGCGCGTCTACAGGCTAACCCGGCAATGTCGAGCGTGGTTGATACCATGACCGGCATCGGCGCAACATTTGGTTTGGTATGAGGTGTTTATGCTGAAAAATAAACCCTCATTCGCATCTCTGCTCGTTAAGCAAAGTCCAGGTATGCATTACGGTCACGGCTGGATCGCAGGTAAAGATGGTAAGCGCTGGCACCCGTGCCGCTCTCAGTCCGAATTATTAAAAGGGCTGAAATCTAAGCAGTCGAAGTCGTCAGGCTTTTTAATTATTCGTATTGTCCACTTTATTATTAAAGGGATTAAGCATGTCACGTGATGAATTAAGAATTGTTTTAGGAGCCATGATTCCGAATATGGAAGACGGTTTTGAAATTAAAACCCGCGATGGTGCAATACTTCGCGTTGACCCTGAGTGGGAGTGCTGCAAAGAGTTTAAGGATGGCCTGAAAGCTGAGATTATCAGCCAGTTAAAAAGTAAACCTGCCGTTGTATTTGGCTATAGCTAATTAATCACAATTAATTATCTGGCGTAAACCCGTCGGGCATTTTATTGCCCGAAATCAGGAGAGTTAGTTATGCGTAATACCGAACTCCGTAGTTTTAATACTGATAGTGACACGCTGGCCGTGCTGCTGACAGATGCCAAAAAAGAAGAACGCAAAGACCGCGCACTCGCCGTTTCAATCCGTCTTGAGGCGCTGGCTATCCATATCACTAAAGAGGGCATGAACGGCACCGAAGCCGCTGAATTGCTGCGACGTGAAGCCAACCGCTACGAAAACGAATCACAGGAGCTGCACTAATGGCCGACGCAATGGATTTAGCACAACTGCGCGAGCAGGAAGACCGCGAACGCCACATCAGCAACGCGCGCTGCCGTATTGCAGCGACCTCTCCTTTCCTATGCGAAGAATGTGACGCACCAATCCAGGAAGCCCGCCGTGCGGCAATTCAGGGGGTGGCATTTTGCGTGACTTGTCAGCAAATCGCCGAGCTCAAATCAAAACACTACAGGGGCGTGTAAATGAGTTTTCGAATCGAAATAGGTGACAAATGGATTATTACTAGCGACCAGTATCAATTTATCCTTAATGAAAAGAAAGTCGCTCAATCCGGGAAAAAATCTGGCGAGGAATGGCTTGATGCCATCGGATATTACCCAAAAATTGAACAACTTATTTCAGGATTAATTCACCGTCATATTCAGAATTCGACCATAACTTCACTTAAAGAGATGGTCGTAGAAATAGAAAAAATAGGCGTATTATTCGCCAATGCTATTGAGAAAATGCTCGGTCAATATACTCCTGACTTAAAAATACTGAGTCGTAATCTTTCAGACCCATTCCGTAATCCGAGGCATCTACTAGACCCAGAGAGTGGAGAAATTCACACGCTGCGGCGTACTCTCCCAATCCATCACAGGTGAGAGCCCTGTAAAAAACATTCTCATTGCAGACAAGGATTTTATATGGAACTCCAGGAATGGATTCCTGCTGATTCTCAAGCCACGCAGACAGGGCCGAATCATATGGCGGCAGATTCAAACTGTCTTTCATCTTGAATAATTTATGTTGCATCACAGCACCTTTTTAACACTCAACTTTGTGGGAGGCTACACGACCAATGTTATGGAATCAAAAAGAAAGTCGACAGATGATACATGACGGAGGGGCATTAGATATTACTTTTGCTTATCCGTGGAATGCTCCACGGTCGGCTATAGCCAGCCCATACCTTACTTACGAGCAACAGCATCGCCGCGACCGTATGTTCGCGGCTTTGCTGCATGCGAAAAAGGTGCTTTCTCTCCAGCCCGACTGCGTGCGGTTAGATGTTTATCGCACTGCGGCAGTGCTGGAGCAAAATCAGGGCATTCAACGAGCCAATGCCTTTTTGATCAGCTTCTGCAAAAAGGCATTGCCGCGTCTTGAGTTGGTCGCAAAAAAATACGAATGCGCGGGTATCAACAGCAAGGTTTCAACCTCTGTTTTTGGAAGTCATTTTGATACCCAGCTTATGCAATATCTGGCGTCACGCATGGTTCATATGGTCGCCCGATATAACCGCCTCCCGGATATGTCGCGCGCTGATGTTGACCTGTTGGCCGCCGATATTGCTAATTTCATTCGTGGTGAACTTGCCAGCATTAATGACCACGGATTCGGCGAGCTTAAAACGCTGTACACCTGGTATAATCGTGCTGGCTTTATTTCCCTCCAGTTCAACGTTATCCCACCCCATTGGGATCGGGTTGCAAAAAAATATGTCGGCGCGGATGAAATCGCACCGGCTATCGCCAAGATGTTTAACGATGGGTGGTGGCGTGGTCGTTTGCGCCGGGTTGCAGCTACATGGCGCGAACACCTGCAAATTGCAGTCGGCAACGTCAGCAAGAAAAAAAACACCTATGCGAGTAAAAACTGCGTGACTGACTGGCGTGAACAAAAGCGCCGAACTCGTGAATTTCTCAAAGGTCTGGATCTCGAAGACGAAGACGGCAACCGTATCAGCCTAATTGAAAAATATGATGGCTCAGTTGCTAACCCTGCGATTCGCCGCTGTGAGCTCATGACCCGCATTCGTGGGTTTGAAAACATCTGTAATGAGCTCGGTTATGTCGGTGAGTTTTACACTCTAACCGCGCCGTCAAAATATCACGCCACGACTAAAGCCGGTTACCGTAACAGCAAATGGAGCGGTGCCAGCCCGGCTGACACGCAAAACTATCTAACCGGTATCTGGGCGCGTATCCGTGCCAAACTACATCGGGAAGATGTCCGTATTTTCGGTATTCGTGTCGCCGAGCCCCATCACGACGGCACTCCACACTGGCACATGCTGATGTTCATGCTGCCGGAAGATGTTGAATATGTTCGCTCCATCGTCCGTAAATACGCATGGAAAGAAGACCGCCACGAACTGAAAAGCGATAAATCCAAAAAAGCACGTTTCCACGCCGAGTCCATTGACCCGGAGAAAGGCAGCGCAACCGGCTATGTTGCTAAATACATCTCAAAAAATATCGACGGTTATGCTCTCGATGGTGAAACCGATGATGAAAGCGGTGAGCTGCTGAAAGAGACAGCCCCCGCCGTTTCAGCATGGGCTGCGCGCTGGCACATCCGTCAGTTTCAGTTTATTGGTGGTGCGCCGGTGACGGTTTACCGTGAGTTGCGTCGCCTCGCTGATACCGAAACCGCGCACGGGCTGAGCGTTGAGTTTGCCGCCGTCCATGATGCCGCCGACGCTGGTGACTGGGCTGGTTATGTTAATGCTCAGGGTGGGCCGTTTGTCCGTCGCGATGATTTACAGGTGCGCACACTGTATGAACCGCGTACCGAGCTTAATCAGTACGGTGAGGAAATGGTATGTATTAAAGGGGTCTACGATTCCTCCATAGGTGCAGGAAGCCCGATTTTAACCCGGCTCACTCAGTGGAAGATTGTTCCGAAGCGTGCTGTTGATTTGGCCGTTGACCTTCAGGACGGCAAAGCCGTCCCTCGGAGTTCTGTCAATAACTGTACGGGAAGCGAAAGCGATCCACCGATACTGGATTTAACAAAACCACTGAGTCGGCGTGAAAGACGAGAGTTGACCAACCGACTCAGGAAGCAAAAGCCAGCAGCACGGCGAAAATTCGTCCACGGAACGGATGAGCAAAACGCAGCTATAGCGAAAACTATCGAAGAGATACATTTGACAACCGGCATTAATATCAGCCGGGGCGAAGCTCTGCACCTGATGGCCGGTGGTAAAAGTTGTTTTGATGGTAAATGGCTACGCGGAACGGCCAAAGGAGAAATATTTTCCACAGCACCATCGCATGAGGCTAAAGCCAGGAAAATCCTTAATCGTGTTGCTGCGATAGCTGAAGCATCAAAACCAATATCAGAGTAATTTATATCCATATCATGTACATACGACAATCGCCCTATTCGTTTTTTTTCTTCCCATCTTTTACCAATACGTGCTACTGTATAAACATACAGTAACCCTGTAGGAGGGATTCCATGGTTGACGAACATTTCAGCCGAACGCAGCAAAAGTGGGCTTGTGTGCAATTTATTGCCGAGGTATCTCTGATTGCAAACTGCAAGCCATCAGACTTAAAGCTCGCGCTCACTCTCATTGCAGACCTAGCAAACAGCGAGAATAACGAAACCGAAGATGATAATTTTTATAAGGCTGATTAGATTATGAGAATCAATATCACGTTGGATAAAGAACAAAAATTAGGGCAACAGATCATTGATGCTTTTCAGAATGAAATAACACATCGAGTACAATGCGTTTTTCCTGCAATAAAAGTTAACGTCAAGAAAGGGTCAATGACTGGTGTAGAGGTTATCGGATTCGATAAAGAAGCAGACAAAGAAACATTAAGCGGCATATTACAAGAGATTTGGGAAGACGATAGCTGGCGTTAAACATGATAACCGTGTTGGCGCAAAAACTAGCTTTTTGCGTCGACGGAGTTGAGTAACGAGCCCACGAGGCTTTAGTCCTGCCTTTCAAAATTTCTCAATGTGCTATTGATGACACGCCAGTGATGAATGAGGCATGACCTGAGAGGGTTTTATAGTGGCGTTTTGACGGCACTGATTAAAATTCATTGAGGGTGATAATATGCATCGACTACCAAGTGAAATACCGCAGCACCAGACCAGAAATATTAAGTTAATGGCTATCGTTCATCGCCTGCAGCAGATAATGGTCAATGAGAATTTGACACCCACCGAGCTGGTCGGGTGTGCCGAAATAGTCAGGGATAATTGCGGCAAGCTGGATAGCATCAGCAGACCGACAAAATACGCACCTCCACCACGTCGACGATAGCAAACGTCGTCAGCGCTGAAACTCGCTTTCAGTGCTGACGGGGTTGAACAACGAGCCCCGCGAGGCGTTAGCTGGTTACCAGATTGACACCGAGGGTAAGCAGGTTTGTCACCGCACCGGCAATCACTCCCGGCGTCCCGTCTTTCACTGCACTGATAATCTTATCGCCCATTGTTTCATTACCGCCGAGCGCCTCGGGCTTTTTGTTAAGCACGGCGAGTGCTTTCTCGGTCAGGCGCACATCATAAAAATAGGTCTGGTGGTCTGTTCCGTACTGGATGTAGCCGTTTTCACTGAGAAAAGTGAATGTACCCTCAACCACACTGCGCAACTGATTCAGTGCTTTCATTTCCGGTGAGTTAAGTTGGTCAAAGTAGTCATCAGGTAGCGCGGCGTTAAATTTTTCGTAGGTAATGACCTGTGGCACCGGGAAGTTATCCCATAACACCGCAAAGATTTCCGCCGTCTGCTGGTTAAATAATTCGAGGTTTTTGGACATGCATAATTCCCTTTCATCGATAGACCCATTTGCCGATTGGGCAAAAAAGCTGACTGTAATGGCTTTAAATAACGACCTGAGCTCTCGCGAGGTGGAAAGCTACACCGCAAAAATGGTAGAGCACGCCAGTAAAGATGAGCTTACGACCATTATCAAACACCTGTTAAACCACATCAGAATGCACAAATAAAAGGATCTATATCAATATGTTATCTCTCGTTTATGAAAATCCGTGGACGACAATTTTTCTGCTGATTGTTGCCAGCATGTGCCTCAATAGTGTTATCAGCGCATTGCGCGGCCAGTAATCGCGACAAAATCAGACCGAAACCGGCACCGCGAATGCCGGTTTTTTTTATGCCATTTTTACGCGATTTCCCTGTTTTTTAGCCGTGCATGCAACAGGTGCATGGTTTTGCATGCGCCGGGGGGGCCCGTTCTGGCCGTGCGCCGCCTGAGCTGGCGCGGATCCAGAGTGATCATGCAACTGCATTAAAACCGCCCTATAAAGCGGGCAGGCGTGGCGGGGAAAGCATTGCGCGCCAGCAGTGGTGCGTAATAATAAAAATTATCCTCTGAGCGCGTCGTGATGGCGCTGTCGTGTCGCTGCTGGTTCGTTGGTGGTTGGGTGTGTTCGTGCGCGTGAGACGCATCTGATGCGTGATGGTGGTGTGCATGGAAAAGCCACCAGGAGCAGCGGCTTTACAGGAGTGGCAGGATTCAAACTGCTAATTATGTTTCTACTATGATTAAACTAATTTACATGTATGTAGAGTTCACCGTCGCCAGACCAATCGGGACACTCTAAAACAAGCCCAAACTGCTTGAATATTTCATCAATGATTATTGTTATCTCCCGAAAATCATTAAAACCTGTAATGTGCTGGTCATTAAACTTCCCATAAAGATTCTGAAAAGCAATGCCTAATTCTGATAATTGATATCTTATCTTTGAGTTGGATAGTGTAAGGGATAGCTTTGGATCGTATTCTTTAATATTGATGTTTAGAGAATGGACATAACCCATCGCATAAGCATAAGAGTTGATGATTAGCCTGATACGTTTTTTTACTTCGAGATACATGTCATTCAGAGAAATATTACCGTACTTATAACCCCAGATGAGTTTTTCAATCTCGTCAGATACTTCATTTACAACAGTGTCAAGATTCTCTAAAAATAAATCGATAGTTTCTTGAGGGGCAGACCCCGAAGACATGTAATTAGCGAGATATTCAGACCATGCACGCGTGGCTGAGATAAGAAGCGCGCTACCATACTCGTTGACTGTAAAGTTTTGGGCTAAGCATGTTAGTAAGTTTTTTTCATGTACGTGCACTAATTCATGGTGAATGCGATGGAAGACTGCGAGGTATCCTTCTTCTTTCAGTTTTAAGAAGCTACCATCATTGAAAAGCTCAACAAAAAAATCAATCGATAGCACAAGGGTATATTCTTCACATAGCCCATCATTGCCAATTTTTGTTACTAACTGCCCGACGGCTGCGCCCTGCTTGCTATTGGTAAATGAACTAGGGGATTTGTGTTGGTAAGAGGATGTTACCTTTTGAAGAGCTTCACTGAAGTTATAGGAAACAATCACGCATTTTAATTTTGAGATATCAAGATTGAGATTTTTTGTTAAAGTTCGGATAGCTTCTAGTGTGAAATTACCGATATTATTTGCTTCTTGCTCAGTAGCGAAACCTTCGAGGGTTATTTTAAAATCAGTTTCCAAAAGATTAATCTCCGCGCCCATTGTTTTGATATTCGATGCACTATAGCTTTCGCAGATTGCATCTTCAATAATGAGCGCAGAGATTGTGGCGGCCTAAGTTATTCCGGGTTGTCGAGGGTATACTCTTTGAACCTGATGACCTCCATGCCGAGCCAGTCGTTTACCTCCCTGAACCTGTCCTGCAGGGGTGACAGTTCGTTACGCACAAATACCTTTGCCACCTTCTCAACGTCACCGAGTGAACCGATATTCTCGGGCTTGCCGCCCATGAGCTGGAACGGCACGCGGTGCGCGTCCATCAGGTCGGCAGCGCTGGCTTTTTTAATGTTGAAAAAGTCATCCTTTGTGGCGACCTCGCTCAGCGGCACGATTTTGATGCCGTCCGGTTTTCCGCCGGGTGCGTAGAAAAACAAGTTCTTAAAGTTGCCGAGCCCTTTCGAGTTGCGCATCGCCTCGCGCAGCGATTCGACGTCGGTCGCGCTCTGCGCCGGGTCGGTCACATACATGATGTAACCCGCATGCGCGCCGTTCTGGTAATACTTGCGGCGGAACAGCGTCGCGGCTTCATTCAGCCAGGCGGAATTAAGCGCGCTGAGATATTCAGGCAGGCCGTAAATTTCCTGATTAATGTCGGGCTCAAGCAGGTGAAACACGGTATCAGGCGCGAACTCATGCGGCCGCGTGAAGTTTTCCACAAACCAGAAAATCGAGTCGTCGACCCCGCGCCGGGTGTATTTGGCCGGTGAGGCCAGTAGCTTGATTAACTGGCCGGTGACGCTGTTGCGCTGCTCAAGAAAGGCATTGCCGAAGACCAGATAGTCGAGTGCAAAGCGGCTGAAATCCTGACGGGATAGCAACGGGTGCGGAATGTAGGTGCTTGCGAGTACGTTGCGCTTAACATAAATCGGTGAGCTGTGATGCACGGCAGAGCGCAGGCTCTTTGCCAGCCCGGAGAAGCTGACTGGCGGCTCGTACCATTTGCCGTTACTGATGCACTCGACGTAATCCAGAATATCGCGCTTATCGAGTACCGGCACCGGCTCGCCGAAGGTGAACGCTGTCGTTTTTGGCGGTGCGCTGGCGGTAAGTTGTTGTGGCTTGCTGGCCTTCTGCGCGGCGGCTTTACGTGATTTTTGCTTACCCATTTTAGTTGAACTCCAGAATAGATTTAGGCTGCATGCCGCTACCGGCGGAAAGCGGTTCGTTTAACAGGGCGTGCATAGTCGCCCATGCGATATCGGCGTGACTGGCTTCCTCGGTGCGGCTGGCCTCGTACGTGGCGCTGCGCCCGCTGCTGGTCATGGTTTTACGGATGGACATAAACGACTGCGTGACGTCGGTCGCACCGGCGTCATACTCCAGACAGCCACGGCGAATGGTGTCTTTTGCCTTGAGCACCATCGCAGTTTTCATCTCAGGTGTGTAACGGATGCCGCGTGCCGCCGGATAGAATGAGCGCACCAACTGGAACACGCCGAGACCGAGGCCGGTTGCGTCAATGCCGATGTATTCGACGTTGTATTTCTCGGTCAGTTTGCGGATGCCCTCGGCCTGAGCGGCAAAGTCCATACCTTTCCACTGGTGACGCTCCAGCATGCGGAACTTGCCACCCGAGACCACCGGCGGCGCGAGTACGACGCACCCGGCACTGTCGCCGGTGTGTGAGGGGTCGTAACCAATCCAGACAGGGCGCGAGCCGAACGGATGGTCGGCGAACGGGGCAAAGTCCTCCCATTCCTCCATCACGTCGACCATGCAGCGCTGTAGCTCCTCGAACGGGAATACCGACGCTTTATCGTCGACAAACTCGCACATAAACAGGTTATTAAAGTCCTCATCACTGTTTTCGCGTTTGAGCTGGTCGAGGTCGAACAGAGTGCAGCCACCGATAAGGGCGTCCTCAATAGTGACAATCTGCCGCCACTGGCCATCGTCGCAGAACTGACCACCGGCGAGCGCGCTGTGACTGATGTCGATTTCGATGCGGTCGGCAATACGGCTGCGCCCCTTGTTGAACAGCTCGCCAGACCAGAAGGGGTAAGCGCCGTGCGCCAGCGTGGAAGGTGTCGAAAAGTAGGTTGAGCGCAGGTGCTTTTGCGAGGCCATGCCCGACGCGACTTTGCGCAGCTTCTGAAAATTCGGGATCCAGAATATTTCATCGACATACAGGTCGCCGTTATGGCTCTGCGCGGTGTTGGAATTGGTGCCGAGAAAAATCAGCTTTGCGCCGTTGTTGCCGATGACAATCGGGTCGCCGGTCAGGTCGACGTCGACCAGCCGCGCAAACTGGATGATGTACTCGCGGAACACGTAAGCCTGCGTTTTACTGGCCGACAGAAAGATTTGGTTATGTCCGGTCTTGAGTGCGCGCAGCAGTGCCTCACGGGAGAAATAGAACGTCGCGCCAATCTGGCGGGATTTGAGAATGTCACGAATACGGTGCGCCAGTCCTGCGCGGTACCACTGCAACTGGTACTCGAAAGACTGGTCGAAAAATAATTCCTCCAGTTTATCGATAGCCTCGTCGCTGAAAAAATTCTTTTTCGGCTTTTTGCGCTCCCCTTTGTTGCGGTTGGCGACGTTGGGGTTAAGGTCGGCTTCGTTGCCGGTCTGGCTGTAGCGGTTGACGCGCGCCAACCGTTCAATCTGCCGTCCGAGCAAGTCAATCTCTTTGAAATCACCTCCTGTCTTTTGCGGCTTGGCGATGAGCTGAATCAGCCTGGCCTCAAGGCTGCTTTCAACGCGGGAAATCGGCGCGATGCCGTCCCAGCCGTCGCGCTGCTTCCAGCTCTGCACGGTCGGGCGCTTGACCTGCAGCATTTCGGCAATCTGTGGCACGGAAAACCCCTGCCAGTAAAGCAGCGATGCCTGTCGT
This sequence comes from Escherichia sp. E1V33, assembly GCF_004211955.1. Taxonomy (GTDB): domain Bacteria; phylum Pseudomonadota; class Gammaproteobacteria; order Enterobacterales; family Enterobacteriaceae; genus Escherichia. The sequence continues at coordinate 172,215 of NZ_RHJI01000004.1, read as the reverse complement.
CGCGGGTCATGCAACAAGGTTGTATCGGTGGAAATGGTCATTGATGCCTCGCCGTAGTGGATTCAGGACAAGGCTACTTAATGGCCGTCAGTGATTCGCTAAGGTGCTGTTGTGTGGGAGATTGTCCAGCCGTCATTAGTGGTCTGGTGTGCCCGGAGTCTGGAAACTGGCGTTGACCAGTAACCCCAACCTCAGGACTCCTGACAATGGCAAAAAAAGTCTCAAAATTCTTTCGCATCGGCGTCGAGGGTGACACCTGCGACGGTCGCATTATCAGCGGTAACGATATTCAGGAAATGGCCGAATCGTTTGACCCTCGCGTCTACGGTTGCCGCATTAACCTTGAGCATATTCGCGGTCTCTTTCCTGATGGCGACTTCAAACGCTTAGGCGATGTAGTTGAACTGAAAGCCGAAAAGATTGACGACGATTCGGCGCTTAACGGCAAATGGGCATTGTTCGCCAGAATCACCCCGACCGATGACCTGATCGCGATGAATAAAAAATTGCAGAAGGTCTACACCTCAATGGAAATTCAGCCGAATTTTGCCAATACCGGCAAATGCTACCTCGTCGGCCTTGCGGTCACCGACGACCCGGCGAGCCTCGGCACTGAATACCTCGAATTCTGCCGCACCGCGAAGCACAACCCCCTGCAGCGCTTTAAGGCCAACCCTGAAAACGTCTTTTCCGCTGCCACGCTGGCCGAACTGGAATTTGAAGACGTTCCCGACACGGTGCTAAACAGCCTGGCCGATAAGGTGAAAGCCATTTTTAGCCGTAAGCAGGTCAGCGACGATGCACGCCTGAATGATGTGCATGAAGCGGTGACCACCGTCAGTGAGCATGTGCAGACCAACCTGACCTCACAGGACGAGCGCCTTTCCGCTATGGAAACCGCGTTTGCCACTTTCAAACAGGAACTGACCGGCAAGGTTGAAGAAACCAGCCAGGCATTTTCCGCCCTGAAAACCACCCTCGACAAAACCGAAAGTTTCAGCCAGCCGCGACGCACGAAAGCAAGCGGCGGTGGTGGCGATGAGCTGCTGACCGACTGCTGATAAACCGCAGACCGACACCGGGCGGCAACCCCGCCCAACCGATTAATTCAAACAGGAAATACTATGCGTCAGGAAACCCGTTTTAAGTTCAATGCCTATCTGACCCAGCTCGCCAAACTGAACGGCATCAGCGTTGATGACGTCAGCAAAAAATTCACCGTCGAGCCGTCCGTTACACAAACGCTGATGAACACCGTGCAGGCGTCATCCGCATTTTTGCAGACGATTAACATTCTGCCGGTCGCAGAAATGAAGGGTGAGAAAATCGGCGTCGGTGTGACCGGCACCATCGCCAGCACGACCGACACATCGGGCGACAAAGAGCGCCAGACCGCAGATTTCACCGCGCTTGAGTCCAACAAGTACGAGTGCAATCAGATTAACTTTGACTTCCACCTGACCTATAAACGCCTCGACCTGTGGGCGCGTTTTCAGGACTTCCAGCGCCGCATCCGCGACGCCATTGTCCAGCGTCAGGCACTGGATTTCATCATGGCCGGGTTCAACGGTACCACCCGCGCTGATACCTCAGACCGCAGCAAAAACCCGATGCTGCAGGATGTGGCCGTCGGCTGGCTGCAGAAGTACCGCAACGAAGCCCCGGCGCGCGTGATGAGCAAAATCACCGCTGAGGGCGGTAGTGTTATTTCTGACGTGATTCGCGTCGGTAAGAATGGCGACTATGAGAACCTCGACGCACTGGTGATGGACGGTACCAACACCCTGATTGACGAGATTTATCAGGATGACCCGAAACTCGTTGCTATCGTTGGCCGTAAGCTGCTGGCCGACAAATATTTCCCGCTGGTGAACAAGCAGCAGGAAAACACCGAGTCGCTCGCGGCGGATATCATCATCAGCCAGAAGCGCATCGGCAACCTGCCTGCCGTGCGCGTGCCGTATTTCCCGGCGAATGCGGTATTCGTGACCACGCTGGAAAACCTCTCTGTCTACTTCATGGATGAGAGCCACCGCCGCAGCATTGATGAGAACCCGAAAAAAGACCGCGTGGAAAACTACGAGTCGATGAATATCGACTATGTGGTCGAGGCATATGCCGCCGGGTGTCTGCTGGAAAACATCACCCTGGGCGATTTCACCGCACCAAAAACACCGGAAAGCGGAGAGTAAGCCCATGACGAGCCCCGCACAGCGTCACATGATGCGGGTCTCGGCCTCTCAAGCCGCGCAGCGGGAACAAGCCCCGCTGCGCCATGCAACCGCCTACGAGCAGATGCTGGTAAAGCTGGCCGATGACCGCCGCACGTTAAAAACCATCCGTTCAAACGAACTGAAAGCCGCGAAAAAGCGCGAGCTGCTGCCGTTCTATGCGCCGTGGGTTGCCGGTGTGCTGGCTGATGGCCGTGGCGCGCAGGATGACATTCTGATGACCGTCATGCTGTGGCGTCTCGATGCTGGTGATATCGCTGGCGCGCTGGAGATTGCGCCCTACGCGCTGAAATACGGCCTCACCTCAGACCATCGTCGCACCACACCTTACATGCTGGTTGAAGAAGTGGCGCTTGCCGTGCTGCGCCTGCGCGATGCCGGTGAGCCTGTCGACCTCGCATTACTGCTGACCACCCTCAGCCTGACCGACACCGCTGACGTTCCCGATATGGTGCGCGCCCGCCTGCATAAGGTGACCGGCCTGACCCTGCGAGATGCCGGTCAGAGTGCCGAAGCGCTGGCGCAGTTTCAGCGCGCGATGCAGCTCGACCGCAATGCCGGTGTGCGCAAAGAGATTGAGCGACTGGAGCGGGCATTGAAGCCTAAGCCCGATGCCACGCCCCGTAAAACGACTAAACCGCGCACGCGCAAACCTGCCACCAAACCGGCGGCAAAGCGCGGGCGTCCACCAAAGGCGGTAAAAACCGCCGGTTAACTAAACGCTCCCCGAGCCGGGCGGCACGCCGGTCAAAGCGGGTTTTGACCCTGACGGCGACCGGCGTCCACCGCCCAACCTAATGAGGTTGTCATGACGACAGTAATACTGAATCAGCCCGACGAACCGCAGGACGTACCGGGCGTGGTGATTCCCGCACCGGAGACGGGCGACGCAGTGATTAAAAACACGTTCTTTTTCCCTGATGTGGATCCGAAGCGGGTGCGCGAACTGATGCGCCTTGAGCAGACGGTTTCCGATGCGCGCCTGCGCAACGCCATCAAGACCGGCATGGCGGAAACCAATGCGGAGCTTTACGACTACCGGCTGCGCCAGATTGCCGCAGGGTTTAAGACACTGGCCGACGTGCCTGACGCCGAGGAAATCGATGGCGAGAATGTGCGCATTTTCCACTACCTCAGCGCCGTGACGGCGATGGCGACCGCCACCCTGTATGAGCGTTATCGCGGGGTTGAGGCCACCGGCAAGGGTGACAAAAAAGCCGACAGCGTCGAAACCACCATTGATGACCTGTGGCGGGATATGCGCTGGTCGGTCTCGCGCCTGCAGGATAAGCCGCGCTGCATCGTGGGTCAGCTCTGATGAAAGTCTACGCGATGCAGGGCGACACCCTCGACGCGCTTTGCGCCCGGTATTACGGGCGCACTGAGGGCGTGGTCGAGACGGTGCTGCAGGCTAATTCCGGTCTGTCTGAGTTGGGCGTCATTCTGCCGCATGGCACGGCGATTGACCTGCCCGACGTAGCATCGTCACCCGTAACAGAAACTATCAACCTTTGGGAGTAAACCATGACAGAAGGGGAAAAAGGCGTCCTGTCACTGTTTGTGATTGGCGTGATGATTGTTGTCGGGAAAGTGCTGGCAGGTGGTGAGCCCATCACACCTCGCCTGTTTGTCGGGCGCATGCTGCTCGGCGGTTTTGTTTCAATGGTCGCAGGTGTTGTTCTGGTGCAGTTTCCAGATATGTCACTGCCTGCCGTTTGTGGGATTGGATCCATGCTCGGCATTGCAGGTTATCAGGTGGTGGAAATCGCCATTCAGCGCCGCTTTAAGTCACAACAGGGGGATAGCGATGCCGGTCATTAATACTCACCAGAATATCGCCGCATTTCTGGACATGCTGGCCTATTCCGAAGGGACGGCGACGCATCCGCTGACGAAAAATCGTGGTTACGACGTCATTGTCACTGGCCTTGATGGCAAGCCGGAAATTTTCACCGACTACACCGACCACCCTTTCGCACATGGCAGACCAGCGAAAGTGTTTAATCGACGCGGCGAAAAATCCACGGCATCAGGGCGTTACCAGCAGCTTTATCTCTACTGGCCACACTATCAGAAACAACTCGTATTGCCTGATTTCAGCCCGTTGTCGCAGGACAAACTTGCGATTCAGTTAATCCGCGAGCGCGGTGCCATTGAGGATATTAAGGCGGGGCGTATTGAGCGGGCAATTTCACGTTGCCGCAATATCTGGGCGTCGTTACCGGGTGCCGGTTACGGCCAACGTGAGCACAGCCTCGACAAACTGGTCACCGTATGGCGCACCGCTGGCGGGGTAATGGCATGAAAATCCTGATTACACTTCTGGTGCTGGCTGTGCTCGGGATGTTGTGGTTGCGCCATGAGAACGGCAATTTATCCCGCTCCTTTGAGACAGCAAACCGCGTCGCGAGCGAACAAAAGACGACGATTGGCATGCTGAAAAATCAGCTCAGTGTTGCCGGTCAGCTTGCCAGACGTAATGAGTCTGCGCAGGTGGCACTGCGTGAACAGCTCGCAAAGGCCAGCGAGGAAGCCAGCCGCCGTGAGCAGACGATAACGAGGTTACTTAATGAAAATGAAGCCTTTCGCCGCTGGTATAACGCTGCTCTGCCTGACGTTGTGCGTCGGCTGCACACCCGCACAGCCTGCGCCAGTGCCGGTGATTGTGGTCAGCGGATGTCCGAGGGTAAGCCTTTGCCCGATGCCGGGAAGTGACCCGAAAACCAATGGTGACCTGAGTGCAGATATCCGCCGCCTAGAGGGCGCGCTGACCGCCTGCGCGCTGCAGGTCAAAACCGTCAAACACTGTCAGGATGAACTCGATGCAGAAGCACAAAAGCCTGCGCAAAGCGTTGATTAATGCAGTGCCGCAGCTCCGAAATAACCCCGATATGCTGCGCCTGTTTGCCGACAACGGCCATACCGATTCCCGACTGGCGAGCTCGCTGTCGTTTGAAAAGGTGTATGTGCTTAACATGGTGGTGACCGACTTCACCGGCGACCTCGATTTGATATTCGTGCCGGTGCAGGCGTGGCTGCGTGAACATCAACCGGACATTATGACCACCGACGACGGGCGGGAAAAAGGATTCACCTGGATTATTGATATCAATAACGACGATTCGCTCGATATCAGTATCAGCCTGAGGCTCACCGAGCGCACGCTCGTCAAAGAGGTCGACGGTGCTCTGCATGTCAGCTATGCCCCTGAACCGCCGCTGCCAGAGCCGGTGACGCGCCCGGTCGAGCTGTACGTTAACGGCGAACTGGTGAGTAAGTGGGATGAGTGAGTTAACCGCACTGCAGGAACGTCTTGCCGGTCTGATTGCCAGCCTGTCACCGGCGGCGCGTCGGCAAATGGCGGCTGAGATTGCGAAAAAGTTGCGTACCAGTCAGCAACAGCGCATCCAGCGCCAGCAGGCACCCGACGGCACCCCATATTCGGCACGAAAGCGCCAGCCGGTGCGGGGCAAGAAAGGTCGAATTAAGCGTGAAATGTTCGCCAAACTGCGCACCAATCGCTTTATGAAAGCCAAAGGCAGCGACAGTGCGGCGGTGGTGGACTTTACCGGCAAGGTGCAGCGCATGGCACGGGTGCATCAGTACGGCCTAAAAGACCGGCCAAACCGCAACAGCCGGGATGTGCAGTACGAGGCGCGCCCGCTGCTAGGTATTAACGCTGATGATGTTTCTGTTATTAATGATATTATCATTGGATCTTTATCAAAATAATAGTGTTAAAAGGTAGCGGCGAAAAATGGGTGGTGCATATTTATTCGATTTATTAAAGGACATGCTGCCAGTTTTATCAGGCCTGCTAGGAGTGTTGGGTGTTCTCAATGTGTTTAAAACTTCGAATAATCGCCTTAGCTTTTGGGGATGGCTGGCTGTTTTTGTAATTGTGATCTCCACGATTGCAACACTGCTATTAGCAAAAAAGGAAAAAAATGATAATGAGCGGGAAAAGATACAATTCCAAAACAAAATAGATAACATATTAAGAGACGTAGCCAAGGCTCGTGAGCCAATAGGGGAAGTCTCCATAACCTATTGGTCGCTGCTTCCTGATTCGAATCAACTGGTTCGAAAATACAAAGACTATCTTAATGAAAAAGCAAGAGGTGAGGTCGAAAATTTTTCACTCCATAACCTAACGAAGACTAATAAAGATTATTTCGGGACTACAATCGGTTTGGATGGGAAGCTCGCCGTTTTTAGCATTGATGAAAAAAACAAGTATTGGCCCTCGGGTTCTTTCTCTGAAATCGGTCTTTTGGCCTCAAATTTTTCAATAATGCTCTGTATCAATTCCAAACACACTAATGCTAAGGATGTGCGTTTTACCATAGGGGCAAGGAACAACTTAGATTGGTGTGCTCTTGCCTTGCTGCCAGGAACAAGTGATATCTTTTATGACGTCAAAAAAGATAAAATTGGATTGGCAACAACCATTACATATGACAAAAAATGGGTGTATTCCAATGGTGTTATTTCCTCGGTTAGAGATTTCTTCGGCTCGGATGTCTTTTTTGTTCTTCCCTCTACAGATTCTCGATTTTTGAATGACTATCTAAAGTCCATAGGAGCACCTCAGACGCTTATAGCGTCAAATAAAATAAAGTCCGAGATCATTGCTGGTATGAGCACAGAGTCAGTGAGCGTCAAAATGGGGGATGGCCAACGTTTTAATATCTCAGGGGAACATCTAAAAAAATATAATTCGAAAGATGGCAGAACTTTTTTCTATATCAAAATGCCTTTGTCAGAAAAAGAAGTTAGTGAGCTCGAAACAAAAAATTAGCACGGACCATTAGTATAGTTTGATTCAGGTTTGTGTCATGCCTCACAGATAGGAAGAAAGTTGTTCATCACTTCTCCTATCTGCATTCTGTCCGTATGAATACTTTAAACAATATCCAAGAACTAGCCCGCGCGATTCGCAACCTCATCCGCTCAGGCGTGGTGACGGAAGTCGACACCGTAGAGGGGCTGTGCCGCGTACAAAGCGGCGGGATCCAAACTACATGGCTGAACTGGCTGACCACCCGAGCCGGTCGTTCGCGGACGTGGTGGGCTCCCTCGGTCGGTGAGCAGGTTCTGCTGCTGGCAATCGGTGGCGAGCTTGATACCGCTTTCGTGTTGCCTGGTATTTTCTCCGACGATAACCCCGCCCCTTCAGCCTCGGCGGATGCGTGGCATGTGGTTTTCCCTGATGGTGCGGTCATTGAGTACGAGCCCGAGACCAGTGCGCTGACGGTCAGCGGCATAAAAACGGCCGACGTGACGGCATCGGGATCCATCACCGCAACCGTCCCGCTGGTACTGGTGAAAGCCTCAACCAGTATCACCCTCGACACTCCCGAGGTGATTTGCACCAACAAGCTGACGACAGCGACGCTTGAGGTGCAAAAGGGCGGAACGATGAAAGGCAACATCGAGCATACAGGCGGGTCACTGTCATCTAATGGCAAGGTGCTCCACACCCATAAACACCCCGGCGACAGCGGCGGGACAACGGGTGCGCCGATATGACAGCGCGTTATCAGGGTATGAACCGAAATACCGGCCTCGGCATCAGCGATACCGAGCATATCAGCCAGAGCATGCGCGACATTCTGCTGACGCCGGTCGGCTCGCGGGTGATGCGTCGTGAATACGGCTCGCTCCTGTCAGCGCTGATTGATATGCCGCAAAACCCGGCACTCAGGCTGCAAATTATGGTGGCGTGCTATTCGGCGATCCAGAAGTGGGAGCCGCGCATCAGGCTTACCGCCATCAGCTTTGAGACCGGCGACGCTGGCGAGATGTATGTCGATATTACCGGGATGCGCACTGATACAGGTGCGTCAGTTTCAACCACTGTTTCACTGAGTTAAATCACTATGGCAACCGTTGACCTGAGTCAGTTACCCGTTCCCGACGTGGTTGAGGAACTGAACTATGAAACCATCCTTGCGGAACGCATCGCGACGCTGATTTCGCTTTATCCCGAAGACCAGCAGGAGGCCATTGCCCGGACGCTCGCTCTTGAGTCAGAGCCGATTGTTAAGCTGTTGCAGGAAAACGCCTACCGTGAAGTTATCTGGCGTCAGCGGGTGAACGAAGCCGCGCAGGCGGTGACGCTGGCCTACTCCGCCGGTAACGACCTCGACGTCGTAGCCGGGAACAATAATACCGAACGCCTGACCATCACCCCGGCGGATGACACCACCATCCCGCCGACACCTGCCGTTATGGAGTCTGATACCGACCTGCGACTGCGCACGCAACAGGCATTTGAGGGATTGAGCGTGGCGGGTCCGGTCGGTGCATATGAGTATCACGGTCGCAGCGCCGACGGGCGGGTCGCTGACGTTTCGGTCGCCAGCCCGTCGCCAGCCTGCGTGACGATTACCGTGCTATCACGTGAGGGTGACGGCACTGCCAGCCCTGAGCTACTGGCGATTGTTGATAAAGCTCTGAACGCCGAAGATGTGCGCCCGGTGGCTGACCGGGTGACCGTCCAGTCAGCCGAGATTGTGCCGTACCAGATTGACGCGACGATCTACGTTTACCCCGGCCCCGAATCTGAACCCATCAGGCAGGCGTCAGAGCAGAAGCTGCAGAGCTACATCAGCGCGCAGCACCGCCTCGGGCGAGATATTCGCCTGTCCGCCATTTATGCAGCGCTGCATGTTGAGGGAGTGCAGCGTGTCGAACTGGCATCACCACAGGCCGACATTGTGCTGAGTAAGTCGCAGGCGTCGAACTGCACCGAGTACCAGATAACTACCGGGGGCTCGGATGAGTGATCGGCTGTTACCCGTTGGCTCGTCGCCGCTGGAAGTTGCCGCCGCTGCTGCACTCTCTGAGATTCAGCGCGTGCCGGTACCGTTGCGCACCCTGTGGAACTGGCGTACTTGCCCGGTAAACCTGCTGCCGTATCTGGCGTGGGCGCTATCGGTCGACAGGTGGGATGAGAAGTGGCCGGAGGCGACAAAGCGCAGCGTCTGCGCATCCTCGTTTTTCGTCCATCAGCACAAAGGCACCATCAGCGCATTGCGTCGGGTGGTCGAGCCACTCGGCTTTCTGATTGAGGTGCGCGAATGGTGGCAGCTCAATGAGGAGCCAGGAACATTCCGTCTCGTTGTCGGCGTGCTCGACAGCGGTATTACTGACGAAATGTATCAAGAGCTTGAACGCCTGATTGAAGATGCCAAACCGGCAAGCCGCCACCTGACCGGGCTGGCTATCAGCCTGAGTGCAACCGGCGAGCTGTATGTCGGCGCGGGATGTTACGACGGTGACGCGCTGACCGTTTACCCCTACACCCCCGAGGAAATTGTCGTCGGCGGTGAATATTACCCGGCCTCGGCCATCCATTTGATTGATAACCTGAGAGTGAACGCATGACCGCAAAATATTTTGCCATTCTGACCAATCAGGGCGCGGCGCGGCTGGCGAACGCGGCGGCACTCGGTACCAGACTCAACCTGACGCAAATGGCCGTCGGTGATGCGAATGGTACGCTGCCGACCCCTGACCCGGCGCAGACAAAGCTCATTAACCAGAAGCGCATCGCGCCGCTGAACCTTCTGACTGTTGACCCGGCCAATACCAGCCAGATTATCGCGGAGCAGATTATTCCCGAGAATGAGGGCGGTTTCTGGATCCGCGAGATTGGTCTCTACGATGACGACGGTATTCTAATTGCCGTAGCGAACTGCCCGGAGACCTACAAGCCGCAACTGCAGGAGGGAAGCGGCCGCACGCAGACCATTCGCATGATTCTGATTGTGTCGAGCACATCGGCAATCACCCTGAAAATTGATCCATCAGTCGTGCTGGCAACCCGTCAGTATGTTGACGACAAGATTATCGAGGTGAAAGCCTATGTTGATGACCTGATGGCAACACATCTCGCTACTGCCGACCCACATTCGCAGTACCTAAAAGCGGCAGATATTGATAAATATATTCCGGTTGGCTTTCCGCTACCGTGGCCACAGGCAACGCTGCCGGTCGGCTGGCTGAAATGCAATGGAGCAGCTTTTGATAAGGTGAAATATCCAAAGCTGGCCGTTGTCTATCCGACAGGGGTATTGCCTGATTTGCGTGCTGAATTTCTCCGCGGCTGGGATGACGGGCGCGGCGTTGATGGCGGACGTTCATTACTCAGTTCTCAAGGGGATGCAATCCGCAATATCACGGGTAGTTTGGGATTTATTACGATGGTAGGGAATAGCGTTGCTGACGGGGTATTCACCATCGGTGGGGCGCAGAACATAGTAAATTTAGGCATTGATGGAAATCCGACGACATTAGCCCAATTCGCTTTTTTTAACGCCGCAAATGCGGGCGTACCCGTGGCAGCAGAAAACCGCCCACGAAATATTGCGTTTAATTATATTGTGAGGGCTGCATGATGGCTAAAGCGACACTGAATAAGAACGGCATTGCCACAAAAGCCGGAGACATGACAGTTTATAACTACCACGGTGACACCCGTGAATATCTGGCTTCCTCAGTAGAGTTTCTGGCTGTGGGTGTCGGAATTCCGGCTAACTCATGCATAGATGCGCCGGTCGAAGAAAAAGACGGTTTTATTGTGTGTCGTACGGTCAGTCTTGGCGAATGGGAGTATGTGAGAGACCACCGAGGCGAAACAGCATATGACATGGAAACTGGCCAGCCTGTTAAGATTACCGAGCTAGGTGATTATCCTCCGGGTATGACCACAATCGAACCATTAACACCTTATGACCGCTGGAATGGTAACGCATGGATTACCGATAAGGACGCTCAAAAAGATGATCAGATTGCTGATGCAGAAAAGAAGAGAATCGAATTTCTGGCCAAGGCGAAAAACACTATTAGTCTCTGGCAGACGGAGCTGCAGCTTGGAATTATCGGGGATGCTGACAAAGCAAGCCTCATTGCGTGGATGAAATACATTCAGGCGCTGAACGCGGTCGACACCTCAACGGCACCGGATATCGAGTGGCCGGTTAAACCGGAGTAATGCAGGCGGGCTGATGCCCGTCTTTTTTATGATTTGTTTATGTGCCATCGCCTAGCCATCGCCGACAAATAGCCCCTCACCAGACCAGCCAGGACAATAACACTCGCCCACTAACCACGGAGTTAACCGGATGAGTGATTTTCACCACGGCGTGCAGGTGCTTGAGATTAACGACGGCACCCGCGTCATATCCACTGTTGCAACCGCAATCATCGGCATGATCTGCACGGCCAGCGATGCGGATGCGGCAACCTTTCCCCTCAACGAGCCGGTACTGATTACCAATGTGCAGAGCGCCATTGCGAAAGCCGGAAAAAAAGGCACGCTGGCCGCGTCCCTGCAGGCTATCGCCGACCAGTCAAAACCTGTCACCGTCGTCGTGCGCGTTGCCGAAGGCTCTGGCGATGACGCCGAAGCACAAACTATTTCGAACATCATCGGCGGTACGGATGAGAATGGTAAATACACCGGTATCAAAGCGCTGTTAACTGCCGAAGCGGTAACCGGCGTTAAGCCGCGCATTCTCGGCGTGCCGGGTCTCGATACCAAAGAGGTCGCAGTCGCACTTGCGTCGGTCTGTATCAGCCTACGCGCATTTGGTTACGTCAGCGCATGGGGCTGTAAGACCATTTCCGAAGCGATAGCCTATCGCGAGAATTTCAGTCAGCGCGAACTGATGGTTATCTGGCCTGACTTCCTCGCATGGGACACCACCGCGAACGCCACCGCAACGGCCTACGCCACCGCTCGCGCACTCGGTCTGCGTGCCTACATCGACCAAACCGTCGGCTGGCACAAAACCCTGTCTAACGTCGGCGTGCAGGGTGTCACCGGCATCAGTGCGTCAGTCTTTTGGGATTTGCAGGCATCCGGTACCGATGCTGACCTGCTCAACGAGGCCGGGGTCACAACGCTGGTGCGCAAGGATGGTTTCCGCTTCTGGGGTAACCGCACCTGCTCTGATGACCCGCTTTTCCTGTTTGAGAACTACACCCGCACCGCGCAGGTTCTGGCCGACACGATGGCCGAGGCGCACATGTGGGCGGTCGATAAGCCCATCACCGCATCGCTTATCCGTGACATTGTCGACGGCATTAACGCCAAATTCCGCGAGCTGAAATCAAATGGCTACATCGTGGACGGTGAATGCTGGTTCGACGAGGAATCGAACGATAAGGAAACCCTCAAGGCCGGGAAACTGTATATCGACTACGACTATACGCCGGTTCCACCACTGGAAAGCCTGACCCTGCGCCAGCGAATCACCGATAAATATCTGGTGAATCTGGCCGAATCGGTCAACAGCTAAGGAGCCTGAAACAACATGGCACTACCCCGCAAACTCAAATATCTGAACATGTTCAACGATGGCCTCAGCTACATGGGCGTTGTTGAATCCGTGACGCTGCCGAAGCTGACCCGCAAGCTCGAAAACTATCGCGGCGGTGGTATGAATGGCGCGGCGGCGATTGACCTCGGTCTCGACGATGATGCGTTAACCGTCGAATGGTCTGTCGGTGGCCTGCCCGATGTGACGCTGTGGGCGCAATACGCTGCGCCGGGTGCTGACGCCGTGCCGCTGCGTTTTGCTGGCTCTTACCAACGCGACGACACTGGCGAAATCATCGCGGTCGAGGTGGTCATGCGTGGCCGTCATAAAGAAATCGACGGCGGCGAGAATAAGCAGGGTGAAAACACCTCGACCAAACTGTCGACCGTTTGCACCTATTACCGCCTCACAATTGATGGTAGCGACGTCATCGAAATCGACACCGTCAACATGGTCGAGAAGGTGAACGGCGTCGACCGTCTGGAACAGCACCGCCGCGCAATCGGGCTGTAAATCCCTGACCGGTCAGTGTTACTGGCCGGTTATTAATTCCCTTTCAGAGCAGAGAAAAACATCATGGCAAAAGTACCACGTAAAACCGCTGAATTTGTAGATACGGCTGGCAATGAAATAGACACCGTAAACCCGAACGTCGTGACTCTCGACAAGCCGATTAAGCGTGCCGGTCAGACGATTGATAAAGTCACACTGATTGAGCCGAACGCCGGTACCCTGCGCGGTGTCAGTCTGGCAGCGGTGGCGCAGTCCGAAGTCGATGCGCTGATTAAAGTGCTGCCCCGCATGACCTATCCCGCCCTCACGGCGCAGGAGCTTACCGCGATGAACCTGCCCGATATGCTGTCGCTGGCCGCTAAGGTGATTGGTTTTTTGTCACCGACTTCGGCGGAATAGATTTCCCGCCCGACCTGTCGACCGATGACCTGATGGCGGATATTGCGGTGATATTCCACTGGTCGCCATCAGAGCTCTATTCCCTGAGCCTGACCGAGCTCATCACATGGCGCGAAAAGGCGCTGCAGCGTAGCGGAAACCACAATGAGTAATAACCTGAGGCTTGAGGTTTTGCTGAAAGCGGTCGACCAGGCGACCCGACCGCTTAAATCCATTCAGGCTGAGAGTAAAGCCCTGACGGCGGATATTCGCGACACACAAAAAGGGCTGCGTGACCTTAACGGGCAGGCAGCAAAAATTGACGGCTTTCGTAAGGCCAGTGCACAACTGGCCGTAACGGGACAGTCGCTTGAAAAAGCGAAGCGTGAAGCCGAGGAGCTTGCTACCCAATTTAAAAACACCGAGCGACCAACTCGTGCGCAGGCGCAGGTGCTTGAATCGGCAAAGCGTGCGGCTGATGGTCTGCAGGTTAAATACAACAGCCTTACCGAGTCGATAAAACGTCAGCAACGCGAGCTGGGTGCGGCGGGAATTAATACCCGCAACCTTGCCAATGACGAGCGAGGATTAAAAAGTCGCATAAGTGAAACGACGGCGCAGCTTAACCGCCAGCGCGAGGCACTGGCGCGCGTCAGTGCACAGCAGGCGAAATTAGTCCGGGTGAAAGAGCGATATAAATCAGGCAAGGAGCTTGCCGGTAACATGGCCGCTGCAGGTGCCGCCGGGGTCGGTATCGCGACAGCGGGAACGATGGCCGGGGTTAAATTACTGATGCCCGGTTATGACTTTGCGCAGAAAAATTCCGAACTGCAGGCCGTGCTCGGGGTCGATAAGCAGTCGCCAGAAATGCAGGCGCTACGCAAACAGGCGCGCCAGCTCGGCGACAATACTGCCGCCTCTGCTGATGATGCAGCCAGTGCGCAGATTATCATTGCAAAAGGTGGTGGTGATGCGGCAGCTATAGCGGCCATGACACCTGTGACTCTCAACCTGTCGCTTGCAAACAGAAAAACAATGGAGGAAAACGCGCAACTGTTGATGGGGACAAAAGCTGCCTTTCAGCTTTCTAATGACGCGGCTGCGCATATCGGTGATGTTCTTTCAACCACGATGAACAAAACCACCGCTGATTTTCAGGGACTAAGTGACTCATTAAGTTACCTTGCCCCTGTTGCGAAAAATGCTGGGGTGAGTCTTGAACAGGCGGCGGCGATTACCGGCACACTTCATGATAATAACATCAGGGGGTCAATGGCTGGGACTGGCGGCGCTGCTGTTATAACGAGACTACAGGCACCCACAGGCAAAGCATACGATGCTCTCAAAGAGCTGGGAGTTAAAACCTCGGACAGCAAAGGCAATACGCGCCCGTTATTTACCATCCTGAAAGAAATGCAGGCCAGTTTTAAGCGCAACAATCTTGGTACCTCACAAAAGGCCGAGTACGTGAAAACGATATTCGGCGAGGAGGCTATGAAGTCTGCAAGTGTCCTTATGGCGGCAGCGGCAAGCGGAAAACTCGATAAGCTAACTGCCACGATAAAGGATTCAGACGGTAAAACAGAGGAGCTGGTCAAGGTTATGCAGGATAACCTCGGCGGCGACTTCAAGGAGTTCCAGTCAGCGTATGAGGCGGTCGGCACTGACCTCTATGACCAGCAAGATAGCTCATTGCGTCAGCTAACTCAGACAGCAACGCAGTATGTGCTAAAGCTTGATGACTGGATCAAAGACAACAAGGAGTTAGCGGAAACTATCGGCATCATCGCCGGTGGTGCGCTGGCGCTGATTGGTATCATCGGCGGCATTGGTCTCGTTGCGTGGCCGGTTGTCATGGGGATTAATGCCATTATCGCCGCTGCTGGCGTGCTGGGTACGGTCTTTACTGTCGTCGGTAGTGCCATTGCGACAGCGCTCGGTGCGATTACCTGGCCGATAGTAGCCGTCGGTGCGGCGATTGTGGCGGGGGCGCTACTCATCCGTAAATATTGGGAGCCCATCAGCGCATTTTTCTCGGGAGTGATTGAGGGCATCATGAGTGCCTTTGCCCCAGTCGGGGAAATGTTCGCTCCACTGGCTCCCATTTTTGATGGTCTCGGCGAGAAACTGCGCGGCGTCTGGCAGTGGTTTAAAGACCTGATAGCACCGGTTAAGGCCACGCAGGAAACGCTTGATAGCTGCAAAAATGTCGGCGTCATATTTGGTCAGGCACTGGCCTCTGCCTTGATGGCTCCGCTCAATGTTTTTAACAAGCTGCGCAGCGGTGTCGACTGGCTTCTCGAAAAGCTCGGCATCATCAACAAAGAGTCGGACAGCCTCGACCAGACCGCCGCCAAAACCAATGCCGCCACACAGGGTAATTCCTACATCCCGGCAACCAGCACATATGGCGGCTATCAGGCTTATCAGCCAGTTACCGCACCGGCGGGGCGCTCTTACATTGACCAGAGCAAAAGCGAATACAACATCAATCTGCCGGGAGGTGTTGCGCCGGGGCATCAGCTTGACAGACAACTACGCGACACGCTCGAACAGATTGAGCGCGATAAACGCGCCCGCCAGCGTGCCAACATGACCCACGACTATTGAGGGGGATTAAACGATGATGCTTGCTCTCGGAATGTTTGTGTTTGAACTTCGCACCCTGCCTTACCAGTCGATGCAGCATTCGAAAGATTATCGCTGGGTGTCCAATGACCGGGTGGGTAAACCACCTGCCTATCAGTTTCTTGGCGAGGGGGAAACCTCGATACAGCTTGCTGGTACGCTATACCCCGCTATCACTGGCGGTTGGATCTCACTAAAAGCTGTAGAGGTGATGGCTAACGAGGGCAGAGCATGGCCGCTGATAGAGGGAACCGGCAACATTCTCGGGATGTATATCGTCGACAGAGTATCGACCACGCACACTGAGTTTTTCAGCGACGGTGCAGCCAGAAAGATTGATTTCACTCTTTCGCTTAAACGGGTCGACGAATCACTGACGGCGATGTTTGGCGACCTGAATAAACAGGCCAGTGAGCTTCTCGGCTCTGCCGGAAATGTGGCCGATAAGCTGCAGGGTTCGCTCGGAGGACTTACAGCATGATTACGGGCATGACCATTGACGCCAGTGCCAGCCTTGCACCGGCATTTATGCTTACGCTGAACAGCCAGGACATTACCAGCAATTTTAGTGACCGGCTGATTTCTCTTACCATGACCGACAACCGGGGCTTTGAAGCTGACCAGCTCGACATTGAGCTCGACGACTCTGACGGCAAAGTCGAATTACCCCTGCGCGGGGCAGTGCTGACGTTGTGGCTTGGCTGGCAGGGTTCGGCACTTCTGAATAAGGGTGATTTCACGGTCGATGAGATTGAGCACCGGGGCGCGCCTGATACCCTGACCATCCGGGCACGCAGTGCAGACTTTCGCGGTTCGCTCAATTCCAGGCGTGAAGAATCATGGCATGACTCCACCCTCGACGAACTGGTCAGCACCATTGCGAAACGCAACAAACTGACGGCCAGCGTAGCGGATGCACTAAAAAAAATCCCAGTATCGCATATCGACCAGTCGCAGGAGTCCGACTCGGTATTTCTGACCCGACTGGCTGACCGAAACGGAGCTGCGGTATCAGTGAAAGCGGGGAAACTGCTGTTTATGAAAGCGGGGAGCGCGACGACGGTCAGCGGTAAGCCAATTCCGCAAATGACGTTGACCCGTAGCGACGGTGACCGTCATCAGTTTGCTATCGCTGACCGTGGGGCTTATACCGGCGTAACCGCTAAATGGTTGCACACTAAAGACCCGAAGCCGCAAAAGCAGAAAGTTACGCTGAAACGCCAGCCAAAAGAGAAACACCTGCGCGCACTGGAACACCCGAAAGCAAAGCCGGTCAGCAAAAAGACAAAGGCCCAAAAAGAACAGGAAGCACGCGAGGGTGAGTACATGACCGGTGAAGCCGATAACGTGCTGGCGCTTACGACGGTCTACGCATCAAAGGCACAGGCGATGCGCGCCGCTCAGGCTAAGTGGGATAAGCTGCAACGAGGTGTTGCCGAGTTTTCAATTACGCTGGCGCTCGGTCGCGCTGATTTATTTCCCGAGACGCCAGTGCGCGTATCAGGCTTTAAGCGCGTCATAGACGAGCAATCTTGGTTAATCAGTAAGGTAACTCACAATCTGAATAATAATGGCTTCACGACGGGGCTAGAGCTTGAGGTTCAGCTTTCGGAAGTGGAGTACAGTTCAGAGGAAGATAGAGACTGAAAAAGCAAATCATAACTTGCAAATGCAACACTAGAGTTTATTATTCCCTCAAACGCGCCAGCAGGGGGAAAAATTATGATGCACTGCCCGTTATGCCAAAACGCCGCGCATGCTCGCACTAGCCGATACCTTAGCACCGAAACGAAAGAACGTTATCACCAGTGCCAGAACATCAATTGCGGCTGCACATTTATCACTTTTGAGACGCTATCAAGGTTTATCGTGAAACCGGGTGCTATTGATCCTGCCCCACCCCACCCCGTCAGAAACCAGCAACAACAACTTTGGCTTTGAACCTGCTTCGGCAGGTTTTTTTATATCTGTAGCCATCACGTCAATCTCTGCCGCCAATTTGCCGCCACCACCAATCAAAAAGGGGTTAGCAATTCGCTAACCCCTTGTTTCATAACACGCTTTGGATGTAGCGTGAATGCGTTATCAGTTAAGACGCTCTTTGATACGAGCAGCCTTACCAGTACGCTCACGCAGGTAGTACAGTTTAGCTTTACGAACAGCACCACGACGTTTGACAGAAATGCTGTCAACTACCGGAGAGTGAGTCTGGAAGACACGCTCAACGCCTTCGCCGTTGGAAATTTTACGAACAGTGAATGCAGAGTGCAGACCGCGGTTACGAATAGCGATAACCACGCCCTCGAATGCCTGCAGACGTTTTTTGGAACCTTCAACAACCCATACTTTCACTTCCACGGTATCACCCGGACGGAAGGAAGGTACGTCCTGCTTCATCTGCTCTTGTTCAAGTTGCTTAATAATGTTGCTCATAATTTAATCTCTTATCCTGGGTAAACTGATATCTCGGGGGCTTACGCCATCCCATCATGTTTATGTTGCTGTTGTGCGTGTTCCGTTTTGAACTCCGCCAGCAACCTTGCTTGCTCTTCAGTCAGAGCCAGGTTTTCCAGAAGTTCAGGTCTTCTAAGCCAGGTACGGCCCAGCGACTGTTTCAAACGCCAGCGACGTATCTCGGCATGGTTGCCCGACAGTAACACTGACGGAACTTCCATCCCTTCTAACACCTCAGGCCGCGTATAGTGCGGGCAATCCAGCAATCCTTCAGCAAAGGAATCTTCCGTTGCCGAGGCTTCATGCCCCAGAACTCCCGGAATAAACCGGGAAACGGAGTCAATCAGCGTCATTGCTGGTAACTCACCACCACTGAGAACGTAATCGCCGATTGACCATTCTTCGTCAATTTCGGTTTGGATTACGCGCTCATCTATACCTTCGTAGCGACCGCACACCAGAATCAATTTTTGATTCGTTGCCAGTTCGCTGACGCCCGCTTGATCAAGCTTGCGCCCCTGCGGTGACAGATAGATCACCTTTGCGCCTTCACCCGCCGCGCTTTTTGCTGCATGAATGGCGTCCCGTAAAGGTTGCACCATCATTAACATCCCCGGTCCGCCGCCGTAAGGACGATCGTCCACGGTACGGTGCCGGTCGTGCGTGAAGTCGCGAGGACTCCAGCTCTGGATGCTCAGCAGGCCATTTTTAACTGCCCGGCCAGTTACCCCGTAATCGGTAATTGCGCGGAACATTTCAGGAAACAGGCTAATTATGCCAATCCACATAGCGCCGTCTTTTACCGTTTATCCGGTGGTTTAAAAACCAGGATCCCAATCTACTACGATTGAACGAGTAGTGAGATCGACTTTCTTGATAACCTGCCCATCGAGGAACGGTACGAGACGTTCCTTGATACCAAACGCATCTTTCAGGTTTGCCTTAATGACGAGAACGTCATTGGATCCGGTTTCCATCATGTCAATGACTTTACCGAGATCGTAGCCTTCAGTGGTTACTACCTGGCAGCCCATCAGGTCTTTCCAGTAGTAGTCACCCTCTTCAAGCTGAGGCAGCTGCGATGAATCCACGACAATTTCACAATTCGTCAGCAGGTTCGCCGCATCACGATCGTCAACGCCTTTCAGCTTGATGATCATGTCCTGATTGTGGTGCTTCCAGCTTTCCAGCTGGACTTGCTGCCACTGACCCGCCTTCTGGATAAACCAGGGCTGATAGTCAAAAATGCTTTCGGCGTCTTCGGTGGAAGAAAACACTCTGAGCCACCCACGAATACCGTAAGACGAACCCATTTTTCCCAAAACGATGGGATCAACAGGTGCTTGCGCGGTGAGTTGTTTGCTCATCATGACCACCGTGACAGATTAAGCTGCTTTGTTTACTTCTTTGATCAGCGCAGCAACGCGATCAGAAATAGTTGCGCCCTGGCCAACCCAGTGAGCGATGCGATCCAGATCCAGGCGAGTGCCTTCTTCTTTTTCGCTAGCGATTGGGTTGAAGAAACCAACGCGCTCGATGAAGCGACCGTTGCGTGCATTACGGCTGTCAGCGACAACAACCTGGTAGAACGGACGCTTTTTAGCGCCGTGACGTGCTAAACGAATAGTTACCATAACATCCTCTTGTGTGAATAAAACAACCGGACCCCATCGAGGAACGGAGTCCGGTGTCATATTAAAAGCCCGAAAATTTTACTCATTTTTGCGGAAATTGCAATCAACAGTTGCTAACTCTGCTGCAAAAGGCCGTCGGCGGTGCAGCCAGTTTGGTGCCGGAGTGCGCGCAGTCACCGGAGCGTACACGCAGTACGTGAGGATGACGAGCACCCCCCGGTGCCAAAATGGCAAACAAGCCAGGCCGATTAGCGACCAGGAAATCCCGGCGGCATCATTCCCTTCATACTTCTCATCATCTTCGCCATTCCGCCCTTCTTCATTTTCTTCATCATGCGCTGCATGTCGTCGAACTGCTTCAGAAGGCGGTTAACGTCCTGCACCTGCATACCGCAACCGGCGGCGATACGGCGTTTACGCGAACCTTTGATGATTTCTGGCTTAGCGCGCTCTTTCAACGTCATCGAGTTGATGATGGCTTCCATACGCACCAGCACTTTATCGTCCATTTGCGACTTGACGTTATCCGGGATCTGCCCCATACCCGGCAGTTTGCCCATCAGGCTGGCCATGCCGCCCATGTTTTTCATCTGGCGCAATTGTTCAAGGAAATCGTTGAGATCGAAGCCGTCACCTTTTTTCAGCTTGCTGGCTAATTTCTCAGCCTGCGCGCGGTCAACTTTGCTTTCGATATCTTCGATCAACGACAGTACGTCGCCCATGCCAAGAATACGGGAAGCGATACGGTCCGGGTGGAACGGCTCCAGCGCCTCAGTTTTCTCGCCGACGCCGAGGAATTTAATCGGTTTGCCAGTGATGTGACGAATAGAGAGCGCCGCACCGCCACGAGCATCGCCGTCGACTTTAGTCAGTACCACACCGGTCAGCGGTAACGCTTCATTGAATGCTTTTGCCGTATTGGCCGCATCCTGACCGGTCATGGCGTCAACCACAAACAGGGTTTCAACCGGGTTAATCGACGCATGGACTTGTTTGATTTCGTCCATCATCGCTTCGTCAACGTGCAAACGACCGGCGGTATCCACCAGCAGCACGTCGTAGAATTTCAGTTTGGCTTCTTTCAGTGCCGCGTTAACGATATCTACCGGCTTCTGACCAACATCTGAAGGGAAGAAATCGACGCCCACCTGCTCTGCCAGCGTCTCAAGCTGCTTGATTGCCGCCGGACGATAAACGTCTGCAGAAACCACCAGCACTTTTTTCTTGTGCTTCTCACGCAGGAACTTACCGAGTTTACCAACGCTGGTTGTTTTACCGGCACCTTGCAGGCCTGCCATCAGCACGACCGCAGGCGGTTGCGCAGCCAGGTTCAGGGTCTGGTTCTCTTCGCCCATCGCCGCAACCAGTTCGTTACGGACGATTTTGACGAACTCCTGCCCCGGCGTCAGGCTCTTATTAACTTCATGACCAACCGCTTTCTCTTTTACGCGATTGATAAACTCACGCACTACCGGCAGAGCGACGTCCGCCTCCAGCAGCGCCATGCGCACTTCGCGCAGCGTATCTTTTACGTTGTCTTCAGTGAGGCGTCCACGGCCACTGATATTGCGCAGCGTGCGCGACAAACGATCGGTTAAATTATCAAACATTGTCTCTCGCCTGGGGTGGAAACGGTTGGCCGCAATTGCGACACATCATCTGTATTTTGCCGCAGTATAACATGAAGGCGTCTTTGTTGTTATGCAACGGTTGGAGCAGCGTTCACCTGACGTTATACTGCTTCTCTTTCTCATTGCTCAAACTGTCGACATCACTATGCCCGTTTTTGCTCTGCTCGCGCTCGTCGCCTACTCCGTCAGCCTCGCGCTGATTGTTCCCGGTCTACTGCAAAAAAACGGCGGCTGGCGGCGAATGGCTATTATTTCTGCGGTCATCGCGCTGGTCTGCCACGCAATCGCTCTGGAAGCCCGCATCCTGCCCGACGGTGATAGCGGACAAAACCTCAGCCTGCTGAACGTTGGTTCGCTGGTCAGTTTGATGATCTGTACAGTGATGACCATCGTGGCTTCTCGCAACCGCGGCTGGTTGCTGCTACCCATTGTCTATGCCTTTGCACTAATCAACCTTGCGCTGGCGACCTTCATGCCCAATGAATACATCACCCATCTTGAAGCTACGCCTGGGATGCTGGTGCACATTGGCTTATCGCTCTTTTCCTATGCCACGCTGATTATCGCCGCCCTGTATGCGCTACAACTGGCGTGGATTGATTACCAGCTGAAGAACAAGAAGCTGGCGTTTAACCAGGAAATGCCGCCGTTGATGAGTATCGAGCGTAAAATGTTCCACATCACGCAGATTGGCGTGGTGCTGTTAACGCTCACTCTTTGTACTGGCCTATTCTACATGCACAACTTATTTAGCATGGAAAATATCGACAAGGCTGTGCTCTCTATCGTGGCATGGTTTGTCTATATTGTGCTGCTGTGGGGGCATTATCATGAAGGATGGCGTGGACGCCGCGTCGTCTGGTTTAACGTCGCTGGCGCGGTCATTCTGACGATGGCCTATTTCGGCAGCCGAATTGTCCAGCAGTTAATCAGCTAAAACCAGAAAAGGAGTTTCCCCTGGAACACATATCTACTACCACGTTGATCATCATTCTGATCATCATGGTGGTCATTTCAGCCTATTTTTCCGGGTCCGAAACCGGAATGATGACCCTCAACCGCTATCGTCTGCGACATATGGCAAAACAGGGTAATCGCTCGGCCAAACGCGTCGAAAAATTGCTGCGTAAGCCAGACCGCCTGATAAGCCTGGTGTTAATCGGTAATAACCTGGTCAATATTCTTGCCTCCGCGCTCGGCACGATTGTTGGGATGCGTTTGTACGGCGATGCGGGCGTGGCAATTGCGACTGGTGTGCTGACTTTTGTCGTACTGGTTTTTGCTGAGGTATTGCCGAAAACCATTGCCGCGCTGTACCCGGAAAAAGTCGCTTATCCGAGTAGTTTTCTGTTAGCACCACTGCAAATTTTGATGATGCCGCTGGTCTGGTTGCTGAACGCTATCACCCGCATGTTAATGCGCATGATGGGCATCAAAACTGATATCGTGGTCAGCGGCTCTTTGAGCAAAGAGGAGTTGCGCACCATTGTGCACGAATCGCGGTCACAAATTTCCCGTCGCAATCAGGATATGCTGCTGTCGGTGCTCGATCTGGAAAAAATGACCGTCGATGACATCATGGTACCGCGTAGTGAAATTATCGGTATTGATATCAACGATGACTGGAAATCGATTCTGCGCCAACTCTCCCACTCACCTCACGGGCGCATCGTGCTCTATCGTGATTCGCTGGACGACGCCATCAGTATGCTGCGTGTGCGTGAAGCCTGGCGACTCATGTCGGAGAAAAAAGAGTTCACCAAAGAAACCATGCTACGCGCCGCAGACGAAATCTATTTTGTCCCGGAAGGTACGCCACTCAGCACGCAGTTGGTGAAGTTTCAGCGCAACAAAAAGAAAGTCGGCCTGGTCGTCAACGAGTATGGAGACATTCAGGGGCTGGTGACGGTTGAAGATATTCTGGAAGAGATTGTCGGCGATTTCACCACGTCGATGTCGCCAACACTTGCCGAAGAAGTTACGCCACAAAACGACGGTTCGGTGATTATTGATGGCACTGCCAACGTGCGGGAAATCAACAAAGCCTTTAACTGGCATCTACCGGAAGATGATGCTCGTACTGTTAACGGCGTCATTCTGGAAGCTCTGGAGGAGATCCCGGTTGCAGGCACCCGCGTGCGTATTGGCGAGTACGATATCGATATTCTCGACGTACAGGACAATATGATTAAGCAGGTAAAAGTTTTTCCTGTGAAACCACTGCGCGAGAGCGTGGCGGAGTAATAAAAACGGCCCGACATTCACATGCCGGGCCGTAAGGTATTACGAAAACAGAAATTAAGCTTTTGCTTTCGCTACAGTAACCATCGCTGCGCGAATCGTACGACCGTTCAGCGTATAACCCTTCTGCATAATGCCCAGTACGTTACCCGGCGCTACGTCGTCAGATTCCACCATTGCGATGGCCTGATGCACATTCGGGTCCAGCGGCACGTTGGTTTCAGAGATAACTTCAACGCCAAATTTACGCACCACATCCAGCATCGACTTCAGCGTCAACTCAATGCCTTCAACCATCGCGGACATATCCGGGTTAGCTTTATCAGCCACTTCCAGCGCGCGATCCAGACTATCGATTACCGGCAGCAATTCGTTGATGAATTTCTCCAGCGCGAATTTATGCGCTTTTTCGATATCCAGTTCAGTACGGCGACGCAGGTTTTCCATTTCCGCTTTTACGCGCAAAATGCCGTCACGTTCACGGGTCTGAGCTTCAGCCAACTGAGCTTCGAGATTCGCAATTTTTTCATCGCGCGGATCCACCTGCTCAGCAGAAGCTTCTGGCTCAACTGCCTCAATCTCTTCGTGCTGATCCATGATAATTTCTTCCGGGGCTTGCCCCTCAGGCGTTTTCTGTTCTTTACTACTCATGAATTTCTCCGCGTTTTTTTCGCATTCATCTCGCTAACTTCGCTTATTATGGGGATCAGTTTCAGGGTTTCAAGGGAAGCACTCACATTGTCATCAATCTTCGCAACAAGGACCTCGGAAAATGAATAATCATTTCAAGTGTATTGGCATTGTGGGACACCCACGGCACCCCACTGCACTGACAACACATGAAATGCTCTACCGCTGGCTGTGCACAAAAGGTTACGAGGTTATCGTCGAGCAGCAAATCGCTCACGAACTGCAACTGAAGAATGTGAAAACCGGCACACTCGCCGAGATTGGGCAACTGGCTGATCTCGCGGTAGTTGTTGGTGGCGACGGTAATATGCTCGGCGCAGCGCGCACGCTCGCCCGCTACGATATTAAAGTTATCGGCATTAACCGTGGCAACCTGGGTTTCCTGACCGACCTTGATCCCGATAACGCCCAGCAACAGTTAGCCGATGTGCTGGAAGGCCACTACATCAGCGAAAAACGTTTTTTGCTGGAAGCGCAAGTCTGTCAGCAAGATTGCCAGAAACGCATCAGCACGGCGATTAACGAAGTGGTACTTCACCCTGGCAAAGTGGCGCATATGATTGAGTTCGAAGTGTATATCGACGAGATCTTTGCGTTTTCTCAGCGTTCCGATGGCCTGATTATTTCGACACCTACAGGCTCCACTGCCTATTCTCTCTCGGCAGGCGGTCCAATCCTGACGCCTTCTCTGGATGCAATTACCCTCGTGCCTATGTTCCCTCATACGTTGTCAGCGCGACCGCTGGTGATAAACAGCAGCAGCACTATCCGTCTGCGTTTTTCGCATCGTCGTAATGACCTGGAAATCAGTTGCGACAGCCAGATAGCCCTGCCAATTCAGGAAGGTGAAGATGTCTTGATTCGTCGCTGTGATTACCATCTGAATCTGATTCACCCGAAAGACTATAGCTATTTCAACACATTAAGCACAAAGCTCGGCTGGTCAAAAAAATTATTCTAATTTTACGCCAGCCTCTTTACTGTATATAAAACCAGTTTATACTGTACACAATAACAGTAATGGTTTTTCATACAGGAAAACGACTATGTTGGCACAACTGACCATCAGCAACTTTGCTATCGTTCGTGAGCTTGAGATTGATTTTCATAGCGGCATGACCGTAATAACTGGCGAGACCGGCGCGGGTAAATCTATTGCAATAGATGCCCTCGGTCTTTGTCTCGGTGGTCGCGCTGAAGCCGACATGGTGCGTACCGGCGCTGCTCGCGCTGACCTGTGCGCCCGTTTTTCTCTGAAAGATACGCCAGCGGCCCTGCGCTGGCTGGAAGAAAACCAACTGGAAGATGGCCGTGAATGTCTGCTTCGTCGTGTAATCAGTAGCGATGGTCGCTCCCGTGGTTTCATCAACGGTACGGCTGTTCCGCTGTCACAACTGCGCGAGCTGGGTCAGTTGCTCATTCAGATCCATGGTCAGCACGCTCATCAGTTACTCACCAAACCCGAGCACCAAAAATTCCTGCTTGATGGCTATGCCAATGAAACCTCTCTGCTCCAGGAAATGACCGCACGTTATCAGTTGTGGCATCAAAGCTGCCGCGATCTCGCGCATCATCAACAGTTAAGTCAGGAACGCGCCGCCCGTGCGGAACTGCTGCAATACCAATTAAAAGAACTTAACGAATTTAATCCGCAGCCCGGAGAGTTTGAGCAAATCGACGAAGAGTACAAACGTCTGGCGAACAGCGGTCAATTGCTGACTACCAGCCAGAATGCATTGGCATTAATGGCCGACGGTGAAGACGCAAACCTGCAAAGTCAGCTTTACACGGCTAAACAGCTGGTGAGCGAATTGATTGGCATGGACAGCAAACTGTCCGGCGTACTTGATATGCTGGAAGAAGCTACCATCCAGATTGCTGAAGCCAGCGACGAACTGCGCCACTACTGCGATCGTCTGGATCTCGACCCTAACCGTTTGTTTGAACTTGAACAGCGCATCTCAAAACAGATTTCGCTGGCACGTAAACATCACGTCAGCCCTGAGGCATTGCCACAGTATTACCAGTCGCTACTGGATGAGCAGCAGCAACTGGACGATCAGGCAGACTCGCAAGAAACTCTCGCGTTGGCAGTCACTAAACATCACCAACAAGCGCTGGAAACGGCACGCGCGTTACACCAGCAACGCCAGCATTATGCAAATGAGTTGGCGCACCTGATCACCGACAGTATGCACGCGCTTTCCATGCCGCATGGGCAATTTACGATTGATGTTAAATTTGACGAACACCACCTGGGTGTTGACGGTGCCGATCGTATTGAGTTTCGGGTAACCACCAACCCAGGCCAACCAATGCAGCCCATCGCCAAAGTCGCATCCGGTGGTGAATTGTCGCGTATCGCACTGGCAATCCAGGTTATCACCGCGCGTAAAATGGAAACCCCGGCGCTTATTTTCGATGAAGTGGATGTAGGAATTAGCGGCCCGACAGCGGCAGTCGTCGGCAAACTGCTACGTCAGCTTGGCGAATCAACCCAAGTGATGTGTGTTACCCATTTGCCACAAGTCGCAGGATGCGGTCATCAACACTATTTTGTCAGCAAAGAAACCGATGGTGCGATGACCGAAACTCATATGGAGTCGCTGGACAAAAAAGCGCGGTTACAGGAACTGGCGCGCTTATTGGGTGGTAGCGAAGTTACACGCAATACGCTGGCAAACGCGAAAGAACTGCTAGCGGCATAAACTTTTTTACCGCTTCACGGTCAGAGTAGACAGCAAAACGCCGTAGGACCGGAAAGCAAAAGGTTTTAAAGTGATGAAAGGTCTATTATCATCGGCATATTACATATGAGCCACGTACTGCTCGGGCCCGAAAAGGAATCAAATCACTATGCGCTGTAAAACGCTGACTGCTGCCGCAGCAGTACTATTGATGTTGACTGCAGGCTGTTCCACTCTGGAGCGAGTGGTTTACCGTCCTGACATCAACCAGGGGAACTATCTGACCGCTAACGACGTTTCCAAAATACGTGTTGGCATGACGCAACAACAAGTTGCGTACGCATTGGGTACACCGCTGATGTCTGATCCATTTGGTACAAATACCTGGTTCTATGTGTTCCGCCAGCAACCAGGCCATGAAGGTGTAACGCAGCAAACGCTGACGCTGACCTTTAACAGCAGCGGTGTGTTGACCAATATTGATAACAAACCTGCGCTGACTGGCAACGAATAAAATTTGCCATTTATCGCGATTAAAAAGGTGCTCAGTGAGCACCTTTTTTCTGGTTGTTATTTATTTGCCGATTTCTCTGCCCGTTGCCTGCGAAGCTCCTTCGGATCGGCAATCAGCGGGCGATAAATCTCCACCCGATCGCCATCGTGCACAACGTCACCCAATTTTGCAGGGCGGCTGTATATACCCACTTTATTTTTTGTAAGATCGATGTCGGTACGCAGTTCAAGCAAACCACTAGCACGAATCGCCTCTTCAACCGTCGCGCCCTCCTGCAAACTTACCCGTTGCAGGTATTGCTTCTCGGGTAATGCGTAAGCCACCTCAACGGCAATTTTACCTGGCACTGTAGACCTCTTTTGCACGAACAGTAAAAGCCTGCACCATATTAGCTGCCAGCTCTTTAAACACACGACCAAAGGCGAGTTCAATCAACTTATTGGTAAACTCAAAGTCGAGATGAAATTCAATACGGCACGCGTCCTGGCTCAACGGCGTAAACTTCCAGCCGCCGATCAATTTCTTAAACGGTCCATCAACCAGGCTCATGAGAATACTTTGGTTACTGGTCAACTGGTTGCGGGTTGTAAACGTTTTGCTGATCCCAGCCTTAGACACATCTACCGCAGCGGTCATCTGCCCAGGAGTGGACTCCAGAATCCGGCTTCCAGTGCACCCTGGTAAAAACTGAGGATAAGACTGAACGTCATTCACTAACTGATACATTTGCTCCGCGCTGTAGGGTACCAGTGCGGTCCGGCTAATCTGAGGCATAACAATTTCCATCAACAAAAATCCAACAAATAATATCATTTATCCTGCTGTAAAAAAAACGCTATCCCGGCGCTGGGTAACATCCGGTTCATGCTAAGATAGAGCCTTGTCCCCCGCAGGATTGATATGGGGTATTTTCGATTTCAGATTACCGATGATTCACGACGCTTATGACGAAGAAAAAAGCACATAAACCTGGTTCAGCGACCATCGCGCTTAACAAGCGCGCCCGTCACGAATACTTTATTGAAGAAGAGTTCGAAGCGGGACTTGCCCTGCAAGGCTGGGAAGTTAAATCCCTGCGCGCAGGAAAAGCCAATATTAGCGATAGCTATGTCCTTCTGCGCGACGGGGAAGCGTTCCTGTTTGGCGCAAACATCACGCCGATGGCGGTGGCTTCCACGCACGTGGTGTGCGACCCTACCCGCACCCGCAAACTGCTTCTCAACCAGCGCGAACTTGACTCTCTCTATGGCCGAGTGAACCGTGAAGGTTATACCGTAGTGGCGCTCTCCCTGTACTGGAAAAATGCATGGTGCAAAGTAAAAATCGGCGTCGCGAAAGGTAAGAAACAACACGATAAACGTTCTGATATCAAAGAACGCGAATGGCAGGTTGATAAAGCGCGTATCATGAAAAACGCGCACCGTTAAACCTACATAAGCGATACTAATCAGATTCTCACCGCGCCTCCCTATCCGGTGGCGCGAATGAACATCTTGTCGACTATCAAATCTGACACGGATGTAGCCATCCCATTACTTAATCGAAGAAAAATCATACTATACAGACGCTAATTCCTGGATGGTAACGCCCTTGGGGCTAGTCATGGCGCTCAAAAATCTGGTATACTTAACGTTACACATTGGGGCTGATTCTGGATTCGACGGGATTTGCGAAACCCAAGGTGCATGCCGAGGGGCGGTTGGCCTCGTAAAAAGCCGCAAAAAATAGTCGCAAACGACGAAAACTACGCTTTAGCAGCTTAATAACCTGCTTAGAGCCCTCTCTCCCTAGCCTCCGCTCTTAGGACGGGGATCAAGAGAGGTCAAACCCAAAAGAGATCGCGTGGAAGCCCTGCCTGGGGTTGAAGCGTTAAAACTTAATCAGGCTAGTTTGTTAGTGGCGTGTCCGTCCGCAGCTGGCAAGCGAATGTAAAGACTGACTAAGCATGTAGTACCGAGGACGTAGGAATTTCGGACGCGGGTTCAACTCCCGCCAGCTCCACCAATCATGATTGGACGGTGTAAGGACAACACCAACAAAAACAGAAAGTTAGCAGTCTCAGCAGGACACCGCCCAGACGGTGAGGAGACATAAAGGAACACAATGGAGTCGCGACTCCCTGTGACATTAAAGCCCGCTGATGCGGGCTTTTTTATTGGTCCTGACCCGTCCTGAATAGAATCCATCCAATTACAGTCCAGACATATACAGCATCCCTCAGCTCAGTATCATCTTCTCGAAAATGGTCGCTGTCATTTACCCGTTGCCAGAAATAGAAAAATTTGCCCCATAGCCAGCCTTCCCGGAACCTGTTTCTTCATTAAGATTATTGTTGATGCCATCAAGTAACATCGGTTGGATGGGATTGATCTTACTCACATTAGTAGACACGGAACTCAGTAAGTTGAAGTAACTCCGAACTCTGAAAAAGCAGTTTAAATAGCATTTCAACAAATGAGCAAACGAATGCCACCAGTTCGAAAATGAGTATAAGTACACTTAATATATTGTTTTAATTATTCATTTCCTTTCAACCCAATTCTTATTCCTCATATTATTTGTTATTAATTTGTTGTTTTTGATCACAATAAGAAAACAATACGTAACTTTTATGCGCATTTTTCAGAAATGTAGATATTTTTAGATTATGGCTACGAAATAAGCATCGCCATGTCACCCTACATCTCATAAGAGGATCGCTTCTGATGAATGCACTGACCGCCGTACAAAATAACGCTGTCGATTCAGGCCAGGACTATAGCGGATTCACCCTCACCCCGTCGGCGCAATCCCCGCGTCTGCTGGAACTCACCTTCACCGAACAGACGACCAAACAGTTCCTCGCGCAGGTTGCCGAATGGCCCGTGCAGGCGCTGGAGTACAAATCGTTTCTGCGTTTTCGGGTAGGCAAAATTCTTGACGATCTGTGTGCGAATCAGCTGCAACCGCTGCTGTTGAAGACGCTGCTAAACCGCGATGAAGGTGCGCTATTAATCAATGCGGTGGGTGTCGATGATGTGAAGCAAGCGGATGAGATGGTGAAGCTGGCAACGGCGGTAGCGCATC
Source organism: Escherichia sp. E1V33 (assembly GCF_004211955.1). Classification (GTDB taxonomy): domain Bacteria; phylum Pseudomonadota; class Gammaproteobacteria; order Enterobacterales; family Enterobacteriaceae; genus Escherichia. The sequence goes on along the minus strand of NZ_RHJI01000004.1, from coordinate 141,217 downwards.
TGATTGGTCGCTCCAATTTCGACGCCATGAGCGGCCAGTACTACGCGCGTTTCGTGGTGAAAAATGTCGATAACTCAGACAGCTATCTGCGCCAGCCGCACCGCGTAATGGAGCTGCACAACGACGGCACCTACGTGGAAGAGATCACCGACTATGTGTTGATGATGAAAATCGACGAGCAGAACATGCAGGGCGGCAACTCGCTGCTGCTGCATCTCGATGACTGGGAACATCTGGACCACTTTTTCCGCCATCCGCTGGCGCGCCGTCCGATGCGCTTTGCCGCGCCGCCGAGTAAAAACGTCAGCAAAGATGTCTTCCATCCGGTGTTCGACGTTGATCAGCAGGGCCGCCCGGTGATGCGCTATATCGACCAGTTTGTCCAGCCGAAAGACTTCGAAGAAGGCGTGTGGTTGAGCGAGCTTTCCGATGCCATTGAAACCAGCAAAGGCATTCTTTCTGTGCCCGTTCCCGTTGGCAAATTCCTGTTGATTAACAATCTATTCTGGCTGCACGGTCGCGACCGCTTTACTCCGCACCCGGATCTGCGTCGTGAACTGATGCGTCAGCGCGGCTATTTCGCTTACGCCACTCACCACTACCAGACGCATCAGTAAGCGCAAAGGAATTGAGCGGATGTATGATTTTGTGATTATTGGCGGCGGCATCATCGGCATGTCGACCGCCATGCAACTGATTGATGTTTATCCGGATGCCCGCATTGCGTTGCTGGAAAAAGAGTCCGGCCCGGCCTTTCATCAGACGGGCCACAACAGCGGCGTGATACATGCCGGGGTTTATTACACGCCCGGTAGCCTGAAGGCACAGTTTTGCCTGGCGGGAAACCGCGCCACCAAAGCCTTTTGCGATCAAAACGGCATTCGCTACGACAACTGCGGCAAGATGCTGGTCGCCACCTCTGAACTCGAAATGGAACGGATGCGCGCGTTGTGGGAACGCACGGCGGCGAACGGTATCGAGCGCGAGTGGTTAAACGCCGATGAACTGCGCGAGCGCGAACCGAATATCACCGGGCTTGGCGGTATTTTTGTGCCGTCCAGCGGCATTGTCAGCTACCGCGAAGTCACGGCGGCGATGGCAAAAATTTTCCAGGCCAGAGGCGGTGAGATTATTTATAACGCCGAAGTCAGCGCCCTCAGTGAGCATAAAAACGGCGTGGTGATACGTACCCGTCAGGGCGGTGAATATGAAGCATCGACGCTGATTAGCTGTTCAGGGCTGATGGCTGACCGGCTGGTGAAAATGCTCGGCCTCGAACCGGGCTTTATTATCTGCCCGTTCCGTGGCGAGTATTTCCGCCTTGCGCCGGAGCATAACCAGATTGTTAACCATCTGATTTACCCCATTTCCGATCCGGCAATGCCGTTTTTGGGCGTTCATCTCACCCGCATGATCGACGGCAGCGTCACCGTCGGGCCAAACGCAGTGCTGGCTTTTAAACGCGAAGGCTATCGCAAGCGCGACTTCTCATTTAGCGACACGCTGGAAATTTTAGGCTCGTCGGGGATTCGCCGGGTGCTGCAAAACCATCTACGCTCAGGACTGGGCGAGATGAAAAACTCGCTGTGCAAAAGCGGCTATCTGCGGCTGGTGCAAAAGTATTGTCCCCGGCTTTCGTTAAGCGATCTCCAGCCCTGGCCCGCCGGTGTGCGGGCGCAAGCGGTATCGCCAGACGGCAAGCTAATTGACGATTTTCTGTTTGTCACCACCCCGCGCACGATCCACACCTGCAACGCGCCCTCCCCGGCAGCGACATCAGCAATTCCTATTGGTGCGCATATTGTCAGCAAGGTACAAACGCTGTTGGCAAGCCAGAGTAACCCCGGACGCACGCTGCGAGCGGCACGTAGTGTGGATGCCTTACACGCCGCATTTAATCAATAACCTTTGAAAACAGGACGTAACAATGAAACTTAACGACAGTAAATTATTCCGCCAGCAGGCGTTGATTAACGGGGAATGGCTGGACGCCAACAATGGTGAAGTCATCGACGTCACCAATCCGGCGAACGGCGACAAGCTGGGTAGCGTGCCGAAAATGGGCGCTGATGAAACCCGTGCCGCTATCGACGCCGCCAACCGCGCCCTGCCCGCCTGGCGTGCGCTCACCGCCAAAGAACGTGCCACCATTCTGCGCAACTGGTTCAATTTGATGATGGAGCATCAGGACGATTTAGCGCGCCTGATGACCCTCGAACAGGGCAAACCACTGGCTGAAGCGAAAGGTGAAATCAGCTACGCCGCCTCTTTTATTGAGTGGTTTGCCGAAGAAGGCAAACGTATTTATGGCGACACCATTCCTGGTCATCAGGCCGATAAACGCCTGATTGTTATCAAGCAGCCGATTGGCGTTACCGCGGCTATCACGCCGTGGAACTTCCCGGCGGCGATGATTACCCGTAAAGCCGGCCCGGCGCTGGCGGCAGGCTGCACGATGGTGCTGAAGCCCGCCAGTCAGACGCCGTTCTCTGCGTTGGCACTGGCGGAGCTGGCGATCCGCGCGGGCATTCCGGCTGGCGTGTTTAACGTGGTCACCGGTTCGGCGGGCGCGGTGGGTAACGAACTGACCAGCAATCCGCTGGTGCGCAAACTGTCGTTTACCGGTTCGACCGAAATTGGCCGCCAGTTAATGGAACAGTGCGCGAAAGACATCAAAAAAGTGTCGCTGGAGCTGGGCGGCAACGCGCCGTTTATCGTCTTTGACGATGCCGATCTCGATAAAGCCGTGGAAGGCGCGCTGGCCTCGAAATTCCGCAACGCCGGGCAAACCTGCGTCTGCGCCAACCGTTTATACGTGCAGGACGGCGTGTATGACCGCTTTGCCGAAAAATTGCAGCAGGCGGTAAGCAAACTGCACATCGGCGACGGGCTGGATAAAGGCGTCACCATCGGGCCGCTGATCGATGAAAAAGCGGTAGCAAAAGTGGAAGAGCATATTGCCGATGCGCTGGAGAAAGGCGCGCGCGTGGTTTGCGGCGGTAAAGCACATGAACGTGGCGGTAACTTCTTCCAGCCGACCATTCTGGTGAACGTTCCGGCTAACGCCAAAGTGTCGAAAGAAGAGACCTTCGGCCCCCTCGCCCCGCTGTTCCGTTTTAAAGATGAAGCCGATGTGATTGCGCAAGCCAATGACACCGAGTTTGGCCTTGCCGCCTATTTCTATGCCCGTGATTTAAGCCGCGTCTTCCGCGTGGGCGAGGCGCTGGAGTACGGCATCGTCGGCATCAATACCGGGATTATTTCCAATGAAGTGGCCCCGTTCGGCGGCATCAAAGCCTCGGGTCTGGGTCGTGAAGGTTCGAAGTATGGCATCGAAGATTACTTAGAAATCAAATATATGTGCATCGGTCTTTAACTGGAGAACGCGAATGAGCAGCAATAAAGAGTTAATGCAGCGCCGCAGTCAGGCAGTTCCTCGTGGCGTCGGGCAAATTCACCCGATTTTCGCTGACCGCGCGGAAAACTGCCGGGTGTGGGACGTTGAAGGCCGTGAGTATCTTGATTTCGCGGGCGGGATTGCGGTGCTCAATACCGGGCACCTGCATCCGAAAGTGGTTGCGGCGGTGGAAGCGCAGTTGAAAAAATTGTCGCACACCTGCTTCCAGGTGCTGGCTTACGAGCCGTATCTGGAGCTGTGCGAGATTATGAATCAGAAGGTGCCGGGCGATTTTGCCAAGAAAACGCTGCTGGTCACCACGGGTTCCGAAGCGGTGGAGAACGCGGTGAAAATCGCCCGCGCCGCCACCAAACGTAGCGGCACCATCGCCTTTAGCGGCGCGTATCACGGGCGCACGCATTACACGCTGGCGCTGACCGGCAAGGTGAATCCGTACTCTGCGGGCATGGGCCTGATGCCAGGGCACGTTTATCGCGCGCTTTATCCTTGCCCGCTGCACGGCATCAGTGAAGATGACGCTATCGCCAGCATCCACCGGATCTTCAAAAATGACGCCGCGCCGGAAGATATCGCCGCCATCGTGATTGAGCCGGTTCAGGGCGAAGGCGGTTTCTACGCCGCGACGCCAGCCTTTATGCAGCGTTTACGCGCGCTGTGTGACGAGCACGGGATCATGTTGATTGCCGACGAAGTGCAGAGCGGCGCGGGGCGTACCGGCACGCTGTTTGCGATGGAGCAAATGGGCGTTGCGCCGGATCTCACCACCTTTGCGAAATCGATCGCAGGCGGCTTCCCGCTGGCGGGCGTCACCGGGCGCGCCGAAGTGATGGACGCCGTCGCACCGGGCGGGCTGGGCGGCACCTATGCCGGTAACCCGATTGCTTGCGTGGCAGCGCTGGAAGTGTTGAAGGTGTTCGAGCAGGAAAATCTGCTGCAAAAAGCCAACGACCTGGGGCAGAAGCTGAAAGACGGATTGTTGGCGATCGCCGAAAAAAATACGGAGATCGGCGACGTACGCGGTCTGGGGGCAATGATCGCTATCGAGCTGTTTGAAGATGGTGATCACAGCAAACCAGACGCCAAACTCACCGCCGAGATCGTGGCTCGCGCCCGCGATAAGGGCCTGATTCTTCTCTCCTGCGGCCCGTATTACAACGTGCTGCGCATCCTTGTGCCGCTCACCATTGAAGATGCTCAGATTCGTCAGGGTCTGGAGGTCATCGGCCAGTGTTTTGCTGAGGCGAAGCAGTAGCGCCGCTCCCATGCCGGAGGCGACTCTACGCGTCTTGTCCGGCCTACGAGAGTGTAGGTCGGATAAGGCGTTAACGCCGCATCCGACATTCGGCGCACCCATGCCGGAGGCGACGCTACGCGTCTTGTCCGGCCTACGAAGTGTAGGTCGGATAAGGCGTTTACGCCGCATCCGACAATCGGCACACCCATGCCGGAGGCGACGCTGCGCGTCTTGTCCGGCCTACGGGGATCCAGGTCGGATAAGGCGTCTACGCCGCATCCGACAATCTGTACGTGAACAGGAATAAAGCTATGTTGGCCGGGTAAGGCGGAGCCGCTCTCCGGCAAAAAGAATCAATAACAATTAAACGCGTGACCCGACGCGGGAAATGTCGGGGCGCTCTCCCAAGTGACACACTTTCGAGAGGATTCAGGATGGGGCAATCATCGCAACCACATGAGTTAGGCGGCGGGCTGAAATCACGCCACGTCACCATGTTGTCTATTGCCGGTGTTATCGGCGCAAGTCTGTTTGTCGGTTCAAGCGTCGCTATCGCCGAAGCGGGCCCGGCGGTATTACTGGCCTATCTGTTCGCCGGATTACTGGTGGTTATGATTATGCGGATGCTGGCGGAAATGGCGGTTGCCACGCCCGATACCGGTTCGTTTTCCACCTATGCCGATAAAGCCATTGGCCGCTGGGCGGGCTATACCATCGGCTGGCTGTACTGGTGGTTTTGGGTACTGGTTATCCCACTGGAAGCCAACATCGCCGCCATGATCCTGCACTCGTGGGTTCCAGGCATTCCCATCTGGTTATTTTCCCTCGTCATTACCCTCGCCTTAACTGGCAGTAATTTATTAAGCGTTAAAAACTACGGCGAATTTGAGTTCTGGCTGGCGCTGTGCAAAGTCATCGCTATCCTGGCCTTTATTTTCCTTGGTGCAGTCGCAATTAGCGGTTTTTACCCGTATGCCGACGTGAGCGGTATTTCAAGATTGTGGGATAGCGGCGGCTTTATGCCCAACGGCTTCGGCGCGGTATTAAGCGCGATGTTGATCACCATGTTCTCGTTTATGGGCGCAGAAATTGTCACCATTGCCGCCGCGGAATCCGACACGCCGGAAAAACATATTGTCCGCGCCACCAACTCGGTTATCTGGCGTATTTCTATCTTCTATTTATGCTCTATTTTTGTCGTCGTGGCATTAATACCGTGGAATATGCCGGGGCTGAAAGCCGTTGGTTCTTATCGCTCGGTTCTGGAATTGCTCAATATTCCCCATGCGAAATTAATCATGGACTGCGTGATATTACTTTCCGTAACCAGTTGCCTGAACTCGGCGCTGTATACCGCCTCGCGGATGCTCTACTCCTTAAGCCGTCGCGGTGATGCGCCTGCGGTAATGGGCAAAATCAACCGCAGTAAAACCCCGTATGTGGCGGTGTTACTCTCCACCGGCGCGGCATTTTTAACGGTGGTGGTGAACTATTACGCACCTGCGAAAGTGTTTAAATTCCTGATAGACAGCTCCGGTGCTATCGCCCTGCTGGTTTATTTAGTCATCGCCGTTTCACAGTTGCGGATGCGTAAAATTCTGCGAGCAGAAGGAAGCGAAATTCGCTTGCGCATGTGGCTTTACCCATGGCTCACCTGGCTGGTAATCGGCTTTATTACCTTTGTGTTGGTGGTCATGCTATTCCGCCCGGCGCAACAGTTAGAAGTGATCTCCACCGGCTTATTAGCAATAGGGATTATCTGTACCGTGCCAATTATGGCTCGCTGGAAAAAACTGGTATTGTGGCAAAAAACACCCGTCCATAATACGCGTTGATATTGTTCAGGAGTCACACCATGACCATTACCTCTCTTGATGGCTATCGCTGGTTGAAGAACGATATTATTCGCGGCAATTTTCAGCCGGATGAAAAATTACGGATGAGTTTGCTGACATCGCGTTATGCTCTTGGCGTTGGGCCGTTGCGAGAAGCCCTTTCGCAACTGGTGGCGGAACGACTGGTCACGGTGGTGAATCAAAAAGGGTATCGGGTAGCGTCTATGTCAGAGCAGGAGCTGCTCGATATTTTCGACGCCCGCGCCAATATGGAAGCGATGCTGGTGAGTCTGGCGATTGCCCGCGGTGGCGATGAGTGGGAGGCTGACGTTCTCGCAAAAGCGCATCTGCTCAGTAAGCTTGAGGCCTGTGACGCCAGCGAGAAAATGCTTGATGAGTGGGATCTGCGTCATCAGGCGTTTCATACTGCAATTGTATCGGGCTGTGGTTCTCACTATTTGCTGCAAATGCGTGAACGGTTGTTTGATCTGGCGGCGCGCTATCGGTTCATCTGGCTACGACGAACGGTACTTTCTGTGGAAATGCTGGAAGACAAACTCGATCAGCACCAGACCCTGACTGAAGCCGTCCTGGCGCGAGATACCGCGCGCGCCAGTGAGTTAATGCGCCAGCATTTGCTGACGCCGATTCCAATTATCCAGCAAGCGATGGCGGACTAACCGCTATTACTCTGGAATACGCAACACTTGTCCCGGATAAATTTTATCCGGGCTTTTCAGCATCGGTTTATTCGCTTCGAAGATTTTATTGTACAGATTGGCGTTGCCGTAGACCTGTTTGGAAATGGCGCTAAGAGTGTCGCCAGACTTAACGGTATAAAACTGGCTGGCAGTGGCTGGCGTCGCCGTTTTCACCTGATCGTCCACGCTGGCAATACCGGAAATATTTCCCACCGCAACAAGGATTTTTTCCTTCGCTTCCTGGCTCAAACCATCACCAGTCACCGTCGCTTTGCCATCGGTAATTTGGATATTTACTTTATCGGCATCTGGAATGCCGGTTTTGTTCAAATGTTCCTGCACCTTCTTCGCCTGATCGTCTTTATCGTGCTGACCGGTGACCGCATCCCAGAGTTTTTCTCCGGCATCTTTCACAAAATTGAACAGTCCCATAGCTACCTCATTCGTTAACGGAAACACTCAGAAAGTGTAGCAGAGGAACGCGGCGCGTTAACGCCGCGGGGTGAGCACGGGATTAATCGCGAGTTTGCACCCAGAAAGCGTGAATCAAACCCGGGATATAACCGAGCAGCGTCAGCAATATGTTAATGATGAATGCCCAGCCAAATCCTTTGCCCAGCAGCACGCCGAGCGGCGGCAAAATGATGGTGATGACGATTCTCCAGAAACCCATATGTACTCCCTATAAGAAAATTAACCATTGTTTAAAAAGAGATTTTATCTCTTAAGCGTAATAATTTTAGCGGAACCAGCCAGTTTCAGCCTACGCGTTTACCCTCATTTACGCTGCTGACGCTGGTATACGTTGCATTTTTAGTTTAGAATTTACTTAATTTAGAAAATACTAAAATGATTATGACTGAACTCGCCCAACTACAAGCCAGTGCAGAACAGGCTGCAACATTACTGAAAGCAATGAGTCACCCCAAACGGTTGTTGATTCTGTGCATGCTTTGCGGTTCACCCGGCACCAGCGCGGGAGAACTGGCTCGCATAACCGGACTTAGTGCCTCCGCCACGTCACAGCATCTGGCTCGCATGCGTGACGAGGGGCTTATTGACAGCCAACGGGACGCCCAACGCATTCTTTATTCCATTAAAAATGAGGCGGTAAATGCCATTATCGCCACCCTGAAAAATATCTATTGTCCGTAAGGAGTGACGATGGCTTTGACAACAATTTCACCGCATAACGCGCAAGAATTAATCGCACGCGGCGCAAAGTTAATCGATATTCGTGATGCCGACGAATATCTTCGTGAACATATTCCAGCAGCCTCTCTGGCACCATTATCCGTGATAGAACAGTCTGGTCTTCCGGATAAATTACGTAGCGAACAAATTATATTCCACTGCCAGGCAGGTAAACGCACCAGCAATAACGCCGATAAATTAGCAGCAATTGCCGCCCCCGCAGAGGTCTTTTTACTGGAAGATGGGATCGATGGCTGGAAAAAAGCGGGATTGCCGGTAGCAGAAAATAAATCTCAACCGTTGCCATTAATGCGTCAGGTACAGATCACCGCTGGCGGCTTAATATTAATCGGCGTCATACTGGGTTATGCCATTAATAGCAGCTTCTTCTTATTAAGTGGATTTGTCGGCGCAGGATTAATGTTTGCAGGAATCAGCGGTTTTTGCGGGATGGCAAGGCTATTAGATAAGATGCCGTGGAATCAGCGAACTTGAGAAGCAACGCCGGATGCGCCATGACAGCGGCATCCGGCGCCAGGGATTAGATCAGGAAATCGTCGAGAGATTTACCTTCTGCCAGCGCCTGAGCAATTGGCTTCGGCGTACGACCCTGACCGGTCCAGGTTTTGGTTTCACCATTGAAGTCGGTGAATTTATATTTTGCTGGACGCGGTTCACGCTTTTTACCTGCACGCGGTGCAGCTGTGCCGTTAGCTAATAACTCTTCCGGGTTAATACCGTCAGCTTTCATCAGCTCCAGCCAGGTGCTAATTTTTTCCTGGCGTTCTGCCAGTTCACGCTGCTGCTGTTCTTCTTCTTCACGTCTTTCTTTAGTGACAACCCTGAATTTTTCGAGCATTTCTTCAAGAACGTCAATGGAGAATTCGCGAGCCATTGCACGAAGGGTGCGGATGTTATTTAAGCTTTGTAACATTACAGACATAATAAAGAAAACCTTTTAACGCCAAAACAAAAAGTATTTCGCCGCGTAGTGTAAGCGATCACTTATTATATTTCCACAAAATTTAATATATTTACAATCGCGGGGGATATTATTTCGTGCGTTATTTGCTGACACATTAATGCTTATATGCAAATTATATAGCAGCCATTTAACTTACTTATTACAGCTACTGGCGAGTGTTCCGGAGTACGATACAACCTCCTGGCTGATAATAGAACACACAATCAGCATAAATATGCATATAAAAAGAATACATATTAGCTATGTCAACTTGAAACTTTGTGCTGCCATTACAGGCTTTACACTATAAAAGATGCTGAATGAGGCCAGGCGCGCTCCTAAGCCGAATTCTCTACGCTTTGCTGCGTAAACACACCTTGATCACTCTGCCAAAAGACATCAGAACCACGTCGTAACATAATGATTTAAAATAACATTATCTTTTAAGACATAAAAAAATCCAGAATGTACAAAAAATGCACCACTACGGAATATTTTATCTACAAAAACCGAGGAAATAAAAATTTTTCACTAATTGATAAGTAATAGCCAGCGATATACGCTATGCGAAAGTGCAAACGGTAATTTAAACCACTGCATTCACATTCATCCGATTTCGCGTTTATTAAGGAGCATGGGCATGTTCTCACCGCAGTCACGCTTGCGTCATGCAGTAGCAGATACGTTCGCGATGGTTGTTTACTGTTCTGTCGTGAACATGTTTATCGAAGTATTTCTCTCCGGAATGAGCTTCGAACAGTCCCTTTATTCCAGACTGGTAGCGATTCCGGTGAACATATTAATTGCATGGCCATACGGTATGTACCGCGATCTATTTATGCGAATGGCACGCAAAGTTGGCTCGTCGGGCTGGGTAAAAAATCTTGCGGATATTCTGGCTTATGTGACGTTCCAGTCACCGGTATATATGGCAATCTTACTCGTCGTGGGCGCGGGTTGGCACCAGATTATGGCTGCGGTCAGTTCAAACATCATCGTTTCGATGTTAATGGGTGCGGTCTATGGCTACTTCCTTGATTACTGCCGCCGCCTGTTCAAAGTCAGCAGTTACCAGCAGGTAAAAGCCTGACCCTTCTTTGTCGCGACTGGCAATGCCAGTCGCGTCTTTAATTGGCTTCGCCAAACAATCCATGTAAGTAACGTTCAAGTGCAACACGCGAGCTGAAACCGTGTGGTATGCCGTAATGCTCGTGGCGCTCCCCCGCTAAATAGAGCGGGAACTGCTGGTAATGATCGCAAGTTTTAATATCGGAAGCCGGTTCTGCCAGTGTCGAACTACGTTCTTTTAATGTGGGATGAATTACCAGTGCGGTACGTCCCATTCGCGCTTCGCGATTAACATAGACATAATTTTCCCCACGGCGATAACCATAAGCTTTTTGGGTTACCACATCGACGGTAAAACCGACTTTCTCAAGTACGCGCGCCACCTCGTCTGGTCGTAAATACATATTTTATCCTCGTTATTATCTACCGCGGCCCTACCTTACCTGATTGAGCATTCACAACGCTTTCAGAAAAGTCCATAAAGCCACGATGATCCTCTGTTAAGAAAATTATGGTCTACACTGAAAATTACCTTGAATCCTGATGGGAGATCATATGTTTAACAGACCGAACCGCAACGACGTCGATGATGGCGTGCAGGATATTCAGAATGATGTCAATCAATTAGCTGACAGCCTGGAATCTGTATTGAAGTCCTGGGGCAGCGACGCCAAAGGGGAAGCCGAAGCCGCACGCAGTAAAGCTCAGGCATTGCTGAAAGAAACCAGGGCGCGAATGCATGGTCGTACTCGCGTCCAGCAAGCCGCGCGCGATGCCGTAGGCTGCGCGGATTCTTTTGTTCGTGAAAGACCCTGGTGTAGTGTGGGAACTGCTGCTGCGGTAGGTATTTTTATCGGCGCGTTGTTGAGCATGCGTAAATCGTAGTGAGACGATGACAAGCAGTAGTCTGACTTCTGAAAAGTACTCAGTGCGTCAACGCCTTGTCCGCCTACAGGCCTGAAAAACATAGCGCATCAGGGGATTTTGCCCTGGTCACCAGTCTTATAGGACCCCGAAGCCTGGCTTCGGGGTTATTAATTTAAAGCACTGCGCAATTGCTGTGCTACCTGTCGCGCCATACTTTCGCTAACGATATTCGTAAACGAGAGCAATAATCCTCCGTCCTCGCTTGAGCGGATACGCCAGTCGCTAAGTGCCTGTACGGCAAGACCAGCAGCATTGGCTTTATGCACGAATGTCACGTCATTACCTGCTAGTTTGATCACCATCTGGATACCGCCTTTTTGCGGCACAACCTGAAATCCCTGCTGCGTAAGTGCCTGCTCAATCCACTGCCGTCGCTGGGCATAATGCTGGCGCATTTTCTTCAGATGCCGCCAGAAATGCCCCTCACGGATGAAATCTGCCAGTGTGTTCTGCCACAGTACGGGTACAGCACATGGTTCCAGTGACGCCTGCTGCCGGAATTGCGAAATCTGCTCCACCGGCACCACCAGCCACGCACAGCGCAGTGCAGGAAATAGCGATTTGCTGAATGTTCCGGCATAAATTACCCGCTGCGGTGCGTCGAGACTTTTCAGCGCCGGTAGCGGCTTACCGTGATAGCGAAACTCACTGTCGTAATCATCTTCAATAATCCATGCCTGACTACGCTCTGCCCATTCCAGTATCTGATACCTACGCGCTAAAGAGAGTGCCACACCCAGCGGGCTTTGGTGTGCCGGCGTAATCAGAGCAAAACGCGCATCAGGATAATTTTGTATTCCGCTTGTGACATCCAGTCCGTTGTCATCAACCGGCACAGGTAAAATTTCCACACCGTGGCGAGTGACAATCGGGCGAATCAGTGGAAAGCCGGGATCTTCCATCCACATCCCGTTTCCCGGTTTCGCCAGCGCGTGCAGAATTAAAGCCAATGAGGCCGCATAACCATGAGTGATAAAGACCTGCTCTGGCTGGCATTCAATCCCGCGTGAAACGCGTAAGTAATCAACTATTGCCTCGCGCAACGCCGCCTCACCGCAGACATCGCCTAATGCCAAATCAAAGCGCGTCTGGGTACGCAGACGGCGGCCCATCACCCTCGCCCACAGTTCCCGCGGAAAAAGATCAAGTGCAGGTAACCCCATCTGAAAAGGCAGTGGCTGCTGACTTTCACCAGCAAAAGCCACGACATCCACAGCAGATTGTTGCGGATGTATCTGCTCACTGACAAATGTGCCAGCCTGTCCCCGCCTGACCAGCCATCCTTGCGCCACCAGCTCAGCATACGCATTTTCGACAGTGGATCGAGAGACACCCAGTTCCTGCGACCAGGTACGACTCGAAGGTAGCCTTGCGCCAGGTTTCAGTTCCCCTTGCTCAATAGCCGTTTTTAACTGACGGGCGATATCCTGATAACGTGGCATATGGTCTGCTTTTTTAGGTAATTTATGGCTCTCTTTAGCAGTCCATTATAGTGCTACATTGCGGGCGTTAATAAGAGGAGAAACTGTATGACTACATTACGTCAGCCTTACTACGAACTTAGCCCGGCAGTGTATAACGCACTGGTGCAGGCCAAAACGGCACTGGAAAATAGCGCGCTGGATACCACGCTGATGGAGTTAATTTATTTGCGCGTCTCGCAAATCAACGGCTGCGCATTTTGTCTGGAGATGCACAGCAAAGCATTACGCAAATCCGGTGTGCCGCAGCACAAACTGGACGCCCTGGCAGGCTGGCGCGTAAGCCATCATTTTGACGATCGCGAGCGGGCGGCGCTGGCATGGGCGGAATCAGTGACCGATATTGCCAGAACCCATGCGGAAGACGAGGTTTATCAGCCTTTGCTTGAGCATTTCAGCGCAGCAGAAATCAGCGACTTAACGTTTGCCATCGGGCTGATGAATTGTTTTAACCGTCTGGCCGTTTCCATGCGGATGTAATTTGCTGTTGCCGGGTATGCGCCCGGCAAAAAAACACAAAATCCCCTACCCCGTTGAGCCATTCACCGGTGGCGTAATCAATCTAAAATTCCCATATCTTGTGTGGTTGAATATTTTTTCAACTACATCTAGTATCTCTGTATCAACAGAGAGACAACCCGACGCGTATCATCGCGCCGTATCTTCATTTTAAACGGAAATACGAATCATGAGCATTACCATTTACACTCGTAACGATTGCGTTCAGTGCCACGCCACCAAACGGGCGATGGAAAACCGGGGCTTTGACTTTGAAATGATTAATGTCGATCGCGTTCCTGAAGCGGCAGAAGCGTTGCGTGCTCAGGGCTTTCGTCAGTTGCCGGTAGTGATTGCTGGCGATCTTAGCTGGTCTGGTTTCCGTCCGGACATGATTAACCGTCTGCATCCAGCGCCACACGCGGCCAGTGCATGAGCCAGCTCGTCTACTTCTCCAGCAGCTCCGAAAACACGCAGCGTTTTATCGAACGTTTAGGTCTGCCCGCGGTGCGCATCCCGCTCAATGAGCGGGAACGGATTCAGGTAGACGAGCCTTACATCCTGATCGTGCCCTCTTACGGCGGCGGCGGTACGGCTGGCGCGGTGCCACGACAGGTAATTCGCTTTTTAAACGACGAGCACAACCGGGCGTTGCTTCGCGGCGTTATTGCTTCGGGTAATCGCAACTTTGGTGAGGCGTATGGCCGCGCTGGAGATGTGATTGCCCGGAAATGCGGCGTGCCGTGGCTGTACCGCTTTGAACTCATGGGTACGCAAAGCGATATCGAAAACGTTCGTAAAGGAGTAACCGAATTTTGGCAACGACAACCGCAGAATGCCTGACGCAGGAAACGATGGATTACCACGCGCTGAATGCGATGCTTAACCTCTACGATAGCGCAGGTCGCATTCAGTTCGATAAAGACCGCCAGGCCGTTGACGCCTTTATTGCGACGCATGTGCGTCCGAACAGTGTGACCTTCAGTAGCCAGCAGCAGCGCCTGAACTGGCTGGTCAACGAAGGTTACTATGATGAAAGCGTTCTTAATCGCTACTCTCGCGACTTTGTCATTACGCTGTTTGCCCACGCACACACCAGCGGTTTTCGTTTCCAGACATTCCTCGGGGCATGGAAGTTTTACACCAGCTATACGTTGAAGACATTCGACGGTAAACGTTATCTGGAAGATTTTGCCGATCGAGTCACGATGGTGGCGCTGACGCTGGCACAAGGCGATGAGACGCTGGCGTTGCAACTGACAGATGAAATGCTGTCAGGACGCTTTCAGCCAGCCACGCCAACATTCCTCAACTGCGGTAAGCAGCAGCGCGGCGAACTGGTTTCCTGTTTTTTGCTGCGTATTGAAGACAATATGGAGTCGATTGGTCGGGCGGTAAATTCCGCACTGCAACTGTCGAAACGCGGCGGCGGCGTAGCATTTTTGCTGTCGAATCTGCGGGAAGCGGGCGCGCCAATTAAACGTATTGAAAATCAATCTTCTGGCGTGATTCCGGTGATGAAAATGCTGGAAGACGCATTTTCCTATGCCAACCAGCTCGGCGCGCGTCAGGGGGCTGGGGCAGTCTATTTACATGCTCATCATCCCGATATTCTGCGTTTTCTCGATACAAAGCGGGAAAATGCTGACGAAAAAATCCGCATTAAAACACTGTCGCTGGGCGTGGTGATCCCGGATATCACTTTCCATCTGGCAAAAGAGAATGCGCAGATGGCGCTGTTTTCGCCCTATGACGTTGAGCGAGTTTATGGCAAGCCGTTTGCCGATATCGCCATTAGCGAACACTATGACGAACTGGTTGCCGATGAACGCATCCGCAAAAAATACCTCAACGCCCGTGATTTCTTCCAGCGACTGGCAGAAATCCAGTTTGAGTCCGGCTATCCCTACATCATGTATGAAGACACGGTAAACCGTGCTAACCCTATCGCCGGGCGCATAAATATGAGTAATCTCTGCTCAGAGATTTTGCAGGTTAACAGCGCCTCAGAGTATAACGAGAATCTCGACTATGCCCGCACAGGCCATGATATCTCCTGCAATTTAGGTTCGTTGAATATTGCCCACACCATGGATTCCCCCGACTTTGCCCGCACGGTAGAGACTGCCGTACGCGGTTTAACGGCGGTGTCAGATATGAGTCATATCCGCAGCGTGCCGTCCATCGAAGCCGGAAATGCCGCCTCGCACGCCATCGGACTGGGGCAGATGAATTTACATGGTTATCTGGCGAGGGAAGGCATCGCTTATGGTTCGCCGGAAGCACTGGATTTCACCAATCTCTATTTCTATACCATCACCTGGCACGCACTGCGTACCTCGATGTTGCTGGCGCGCGAACGCGGTGAAACCTTCGCCGGGTTCAAACAGTCACGCTATGCCAGCGGTGACTATTTTAACCAATATCTGCAAGGTAACTGGCAGCCGAAAACCGCGAAAGTTGGCGGACTGTTTGCCCGTAGCGGTATTACGTTACCTACCCGTGAGATGTGGGCGCAGCTGCGCGACGACGTGATACGCTATGGCATATACAACCAGAATCTCCAGGCGGTGCCGCCAACCGGTTCTATCTCTTATATCAACCATGCCACGTCGAGTATTCATCCGATTGTGGCGAAAGTAGAGATACGCAAAGAGGGCAAAACAGGACGCGTTTACTACCCTGCCCCATTTATGACTAACGAAAATCTGGCGCTGTATCAGGACGCTTACGAAATCGGCGCAGAAAAGATCATCGACACCTACGCGGAAGCGACTCGCCATGTCGATCAGGGGCTGTCGCTGACGCTGTTTTTCCCCGATACCGCCACCACTCGCGATATCAACAAAGCGCAGATTTACGCCTGGCGCAAGGGTATCAAAACGCTCTATTACATTCGCCTGCGTCAGATGGCGCTGGAAGGCACTGAAATTGAAGGCTGCGTCTCCTGTGCACTTTAAGGAATATCTATGAAACTCTCACGTATCAGCGCCATCAACTGGAACAAGATATCTGACGATAAAGATCTGGAGGTGTGGAATCGCCTGACCAGCAATTTCTGGCTACCAGAAAAGGTGCCACTGTCGAACGATATACCTGCATGGCAGACACTAAGTGTCGTAGAACAACAACTGACGATGCGCGTTTTTACTGGCCTGACGCTGCTCGACACGCTGCAAAATGTTATCGGCGCGCCTTCGCTGTTGCCCGATGCACTCACGCCTCATGAAGAAGCGGTATTATCGAATATCAGCTTTATGGAAGCGGTTCATGCCCGCTCTTACAGTTCGATTTTCTCGACGCTGTGCCAGACCAAAGATGTCGATGCTGCCTACGCCTGGAGTGAAGAAAACGCACCGTTGCAGCGAAAAGCTCAGATTATTCAGCAACATTATCGCGGGGATGATCCGCTGAAAAAGAAAATCGCCAGTGTGTTTCTTGAATCTTTTTTGTTCTATTCCGGTTTCTGGCTGCCGATGTATTTTTCCAGCCGCGGAAAGCTAACCAATACCGCAGACCTGATCCGTCTGATTATCCGCGATGAAGCAGTGCACGGTTACTACATCGGATATAAATATCAGAAAAACATGGAAAAGATCTCCCAGGCACAACGTGAAGAGTTGAAGAGTTTCGCCTTCGATTTATTGCTGGAACTCTACGACAACGAGTTGCAATACACCGATGAGCTGTACGCCGAAACCCCGTGGGCTGACGATGTGAAAGCGTTTCTCTGTTACAACGCCAATAAGGCGTTGATGAATCTGGGCTACGAACCGTTATTTCCCGCAGAAATGGCAGAAGTGAATCCGGCAATCCTCGCCGCGCTTTCGCCGAATGCCGATGAAAATCACGATTTCTTTTCCGGTTCAGGCTCCTCTTATGTGATGGGGAAAGCGGTTGAAACAGAAGATGAAGACTGGAATTTCTGAGGGTGTTATTTTCAAAAATATCACTACTCGCAGCAGGGAAATAATTCCCGCCAAATATACTCGTCATACTTCAAGTTGCATGTGCTGCGTCTGCGTTCGCTCACCCCAGTCACTTACTTATGTAAGCTCATGGGGATTCACTCGCTTGTCGCCTTCCTGCAACTCGAATTATTTAGAGTATAGCTTTATATCACGCAAATAATTTGTGGTGATCTACACTGATACTCTGTTGCATTATTCTCCTGAAACCACAATATTCAGGCGTTTTTTCGCTATCTTTGACAAAAAATATCAACTTTTCTCGATTTGCTCTCAGCCCTTATATCACGGGAAATTCCGGCGATTTGCTCGCATTAATATTCATGTCACATTTGCCATCAGGGGTTGCCTCAGATTCTCAGTATGTTAGGGTAGAAAAAAGTGACTATTTCCATTGGGTAATATATCGACATAAACAAATAACAGGAATCTTTCTATTGCATGGCAATTAAATTAGAAATTAAAAATCTTTATAAAATATTTGGCGAGCATCCACAGCGAGCGTTCAAATATATCGAACAAGGACTTTCAAAAGAACAAATTCTGGAAAAAACTGGGCTATCGCTTGGCGTAAAAGACGCCAGTCTGGCCATTGAAGAAGGCGAGATATTTGTCATCATGGGATTATCCGGTTCGGGTAAATCCACAATGGTACGCCTTCTCAATCGCCTGATTGAACCCACCCGCGGGCAAGTACTGATTGATGGTGTGGATATTGCCAAAATATCCGACGCCGAACTCCGTGAGGTGCGCAGAAAAAAGATTGCGATGGTCTTCCAGTCCTTTGCCTTAATGCCGCATATGACCGTGCTGGACAATACTGCGTTCGGTATGGAATTGGCCGGAATTAATGCCGAAGAACGCCGGGAAAAAGCCATTGATGCACTGCGTCAGGTCGGGCTGGAAAATTATGCCCACAGCTACCCGGATGAACTCTCTGGCGGGATGCGTCAACGTGTGGGATTAGCCCGCGCGTTAGCGATTAATCCGGATATATTATTAATGGACGAAGCCTTCTCGGCGCTCGATCCATTAATTCGCACCGAGATGCAGGATGAACTGGTAAAATTACAGGCGAAACATCAGCGCACCATTGTCTTTATTTCCCACGATCTCGATGAAGCCATGCGTATTGGCGACCGAATTGCCATTATGCAAAATGGTGAAGTGGTACAAGTCGGCACACCGGATGAAATTCTCAATAATCCGGCGAATGATTATGTCCGTACCTTCTTCCGTGGCGTCGATATTAGTCAGGTATTCAGTGCGAAAGATATTGCCCGTCGGACACCGAATGGCTTAATTCGTAAAACCCCTGGCTTCGGCCCACGTTCGGCACTGAAATTATTGCAGGATGAAGATCGCGAATATGGCTACGTCATCGAACGCGGTAATAAGTTTGTCGGCGCAGTCTCCATCGATTCGCTTAAAACTGCGTTAACGCAGCAACAAGGTCTTGATGCGGCGCTGATTGATGCGCCGTTAGCGGTCGATGCGCAAACGCCTCTTAGCGAGTTGCTCTCTCATGTCGGACAGGCACCCTGTGCGGTGCCCGTGGTCGACGAGGACCAACAGTATGTCGGCATCATTTCGAAAGGAATGCTGCTGCGCGCTTTAGATCGTGAGGGGGTAAATAATGGCTGATCAAAATAATCCGTGGGATACCACGCCAGCGGCGGACAGTGCCGCGCAATCCGCAGACGCCTGGGGTACACCGACGACTGCACCGACTGACGGCGGTGGTGCTGACTGGCTGACCAGTACGCCTGCGCCAAACGTCGAGCATTTTAATATTCTCGATCCGTTCCATAAAACGCTGATCCCGCTCGACAGTTGGGTCACTGAAGGGATCGACTGGGTCGTTACCCATTTCCGTCCCGTCTTCCAGGGCGTGCGCGTTCCGGTTGATTATATCCTCAACGGTTTCCAGCAATTGCTGCTGGGTATGCCCGCGCCGATGGCGATTATCGTTTTCGCTCTAATCGCCTGGCAGATTTCCGGGGTCGGAATGGGCGTGGCGACGCTGGTTTCGCTAATTGCTATCGGCGCAATCGGTGCCTGGTCGCAGGCCATGATTACCCTGGCGCTGGTGTTAACCGCCCTGCTGTTCTGTATCGTCATCGGTTTGCCGTTGGGGATCTGGCTGGCGAGAAGTCCGCGAGCAGCGAAAATTATTCGTCCACTGCTTGATGCCATGCAGACCACGCCAGCGTTTGTTTATCTGGTGCCAATCGTCATGCTGTTTGGTATCGGTAACGTGCCGGGCGTGGTGGTGACGATCATCTTTGCGCTGCCGCCGATTATCCGTCTGACCATTCTGGGGATTAACCAGGTTCCGGCGGATCTGATTGAGGCCTCGCGCTCATTCGGTGCCAGCCCGCGCCAGATGCTGTTCAAAGTTCAGTTACCGCTGGCGATGCCGACCATTATGGCGGGCGTTAACCAGACGCTGATGCTGGCCCTTTCTATGGTGGTCATCGCCTCGATGATTGCCGTCGGCGGGCTGGGTCAGATGGTACTACGCGGTATCGGTCGTCTGGATATGGGGCTTGCCACCGTTGGCGGCGTCGGGATTGTGATCCTCGCCATTATCCTCGACCGCCTGACGCAGGCCGTTGGGCGCGACTCACGCAGTCGCGGCAACCGTCGCTGGTACACCACTGGTCCTGTCGGTCTGCTGACCCGCCCATTCATTAAGTAACTCTGCACTTGCCCGGTGACGCCGGGCATATCACCCTGCCAAAAAAAGGAATAACAATGCGACATAGCGTACTTTTTGCGACAGCGTTTGCCACGCTTATCTCTACACAAACTTTTGCTGCCGATCTGCCGGGCAAAGGCATTACTGTTAATCCAGTTCAGAGCACCATCACCGAAGAAACCTTCCAGACGCTGCTGGTCAGCCGTGCGCTGGAGAAATTAGGCTATACCGTCAACAAACCCAGCGAAGTAGATTACAACGTTGGCTACACCTCGCTTGCTTCCGGCGATGCAACCTTCACCGCCGTGAACTGGACGCCACTGCATGACAACATGTACGAAGCTGCCGGTGGCGATAAGAAATTTTATCGTGAAGGGGTATTTGTTAACGGCGCGGCGCAGGGTTACCTGATCGATAAGAAAACCGCCGACCAGTACAAAATCACCAACATCGCACAACTAAAAGATCCGAAGATCGCCAAACTTTTCGATACCAACGGCGACGGTAAAGCGGATTTGACTGGCTGTAACCCTGGCTGGGGCTGCGAAGGTGCGATCAACCACCAGCTTGCCGCGTATGAACTGACCAATACCGTGACGCATAATCAGGGGAACTACGCGGCGATGATGGCCGACACCATCAGTCGTTACAAAGAGGGCAAACCGGTGTTTTACTACACCTGGACGCCGTACTGGGTGAGTAATGAGCTGAAGCCAGGGAAAGATGTGGTCTGGTTGCAGGTGCCGTTCTCTGCACTGCCGGGCGATAAAAATGCCGATACCAAACTGCCGAATGGCGCGAATTACGGCTTCCCGGTCAGCACCATGCATATCGTTGCCAATAAAGCCTGGGCCGAGAAAAACCCGGCAGCAGCCAAACTGTTCGCCATTATGCAGTTACCAGTGGCAGATATTAACGCCCAGAACGCCATTATGCATGACGGCAAAGCCTCAGAAGGCGATATTCAGGGCCACGTTGATGGCTGGATCAAAGCCCACCAGCAGCAGTTCGATGGCTGGGTGAATGAGGCGCTGGCTGCACAGAAGTAATTTTTATTCGGGCGGATAAGGCGTTTTTGCCTCATCCGCCGCTCTGTACACAATGCCTGATGCGACGCTAACGCGTCTTATCATGCCTACAAACCACACTCATTCCGTAGGGCGGATAAGGCGTTTTCGCCGCATCCGCCGTTCTGTGCACAATGCCTGATGCGACGCTGGCGCGTCTTATCATGCCTACAAACCACACCGCACATTTCAACAAGCTATCTTTCGCCCCCATTCATCAACATCCGCTATTATTGATTTCCAGCTTAATCATCACCTGATAAACAAAAATAATGACTAAACCTAATCATGAACTTAGCCCGGCGCTGATCGTGCTGATGTCGATCGCCACCGGTCTGGCGGTCGCCAGCAACTATTACGCCCAGCCATTGCTCGACACCATCGCGCGTAACTTTTCCCTTTCCGCCAGTTCGGCAGGCTTTATTGTTACCGCCGCGCAGTTGGGCTATGCCGCAGGTCTGCTGTTTCTTGTTCCCCTCGGTGATATGTTTGAACGCCGCCGCCTGATTGTCTCGATGACCTTACTGGCGGCAGGCGGCATGTTAATCACTGCCAGCAGTCAGTCACTGGCGATGATGATCCTCGGTACGGCCTTAACTGGTTTGTTCTCGGTCGTAGCGCAAATTCTGGTTCCGCTGGCGGCGACGCTGGCTTCACCAGACAAACGCGGCAAAGTCGTTGGCACCATTATGAGCGGCCTGCTGCTGGGGATCTTACTCGCACGGACCGTTGCCGGATTGCTGGCGAATCTCGGCGGCTGGCGCACCGTCTTTTGGGTCGCTTCGGTATTAATGGCACTGATGGCGCTGGCATTATGGCGTGGTCTGCCACAAATGAAATCAGAAACCCACCTCAACTACCCACAGTTGCTTGGTTCCGTTTTCAGCATGTTTATCAGTGATAAAATTCTGCGCACCCGCGCGATACTGGGCTGCCTGACCTTTGCCAACTTCAGCATTCTCTGGACCTCGATGGCCTTTTTGCTTGCCGCCCCACCTTTTAACTACAGCGATGGCGTAATTGGTCTGTTTGGACTTGCGGGAGCTGCCGGAGCATTGGGCGCTCGTCCGGCGGGCGGTTTTGCCGATAAGGGCAAATCGCATCTCACAACAACGTTTGGTCTGCTGCTGTTGTTACTTTCATGGCTGGCGATCTGGTTTGGTCACGCTTACGTACTGGCGCTAATTATCGGCATTCTGGTACTGGATCTCACCGTGCAGGGCGTGCATATCACCAATCAGACCGTAATTTACCGAATTTACCCTGATGCCCGTAATCGCCTGACTGCAGGTTACATGACCAGCTACTTTATTGGCGGTGCTGCTGGTTCGCTGATCTCGGCATCCGCCTGGCAACATGCCGGTTGGGCTGGCGTTTGCCTGGCTGGTGCGTCACTTGCCCTGGTGAATTTACTGGTCTGGTGGCGAGGTTTTCATCGTCAGGAAGCCGCAAATTAAGCAATCAGCAACCGTTTTCGTGGCTTTACACTTATAAGGGTGTTAAGAATCCCATCAGTCTGATAAGGTTAAGATATTCATTCAGTCTATTAATAATATTAACAATCGTTAAGCGTACACTCTATGGTAAGCCCTACTCCACTGCCAGCTTCTGGTTCGGCGACCTTCATGGAAGGCTGCAAAGACAGTTTACCGATTGTTATTAGTTATATTCCGGTGGCCTTTGCATTTGGTCTGAATGCGACCCGTCTGGGATTCACTCCCCTGGAAAGCGTTTTTTTCTCCTGCATTATTTATGCAGGAGCGAGCCAGTTTGTCATCACCGCGATGCTGGCAGCTGGCAGTAGCTTGTGGGTAGCAGCATTGACCGTTATGGCAATGGATGTTCGCCATGTACTGTATGGTCCATCGTTGCGTAGCCGCATTGTTCAACGCCTGCAAAAATCGAAAACCGCATTGTGGGCGTTTGGCCTGACGGACGAAGTTTTTGCCGCCGCAACGGCAAAACTGGTACGTAATAATCGCCGCTGGAGCGAAAACTGGATGATCGGCATTGCCTTCAGTTCATGGTCATCGTGGGTATTTGGTACGGTAATAGGGGCATTTTCGGGCAGCGGTTTGCTGCAAGGTTATCCAGCCGTTGAAGCAGCATTAGGCTTTATGCTGCCGGCACTCTTTATGAGTTTTCTGCTCGCCTCTTTCCAGCGCAAACAATCTCTTTGCGTTACCGCAGCGTTAGTTGGTGCCCTTGCTGGCGTAACGCTATTTTCTATTCCCGTCGCCATTCTGGCAGGCATTGTCTTTGGCTGCCTCACCGCGTTAATCCAGTCATTCTGGCAAGGAGCACCTGATGAGCTATGAGGTTCTGCTGCTTGGATTACTGGTTGGCGCGGCGAATTACTGCTTCCGCTATTTACCCCTACGCCTGCGAGTGGGCAATGCCCGCCCAACCAGGCGTGGCGCAGTGGGTATTTTGCTCGACACCATTGGCATCGCCTCGATTTGCGCTCTGCTGGTTGTCTCTACCGCACCAGAAGTGATGCACGACTCACGCCGTTTCGTACCCACGCTGGTCGGTTTTGCGGTACTGGGAGCCAGTTTCTATAAAACACGAAGCATCATTATTCCCACTCTATTGAGTGCGCTGGCCTACGGGCTGACGTGGAAAGTGATGACGTTTCTATAGACCACAAGAATCATTTTTCTAAAACAATACATTTACTTTATTTGTCACTGTCGTTACTATATCGGCTGAAATTAATGAGGTCATACCCAAATGGATAGTTCGTTTACGCCCATTGAACAAATGCTAAAATTTCGCGCCAGCCGCCACGAAGATTTTCCTTATCAGGAGATCCTTCTGACCCGTCTTTGTATGCACATGCAAAGCAAGCTGCTGGAGAACCGCAATAAAATGCTGAAGGCTCAGGGGATTAACGAGACGTTGTTTATGGCGTTGATTACGCTGGAGTCTCAGGAAAACCACAGTATTCAGCCTTCTGAATTGAGTTGTGCTCTTGGATCATCCCGTACCAATGCGACGCGTATTGCCGATGAGCTGGAAAAACGTGGCTGGATCGAACGTCGTGAAAGCGATAACGATCGCCGCTGCCTGCATCTGCAATTAACGGAAAAAGGTCACGAGTTTTTGCGCGAGGTTTTACCGCCGCAGCATAACTGCCTGCATCAACTCTGGTCCGCGCTCAGCACAACAGAAAAAGATCAGCTCGAGCAAATCACCCGTAAATTACTCTCCCGTCTCGATCAGATGGAACAAGACGGTGCGGTTCTCGAAGCGATGAGCTAACGCGTCATCTCGCTCAAAATCCAGATTTAATAAAAGAAAAACTGACCGGCCAGCATCGCAACGTGCTGGCCTTTTTGGCAAGCAGGTCGGCTCAGCCGATGAGTTAAGAAGATCGTGGAGAATACTATGAGCGCAAATGCGGAGACACAAACCCCGCAGCAACCGGTAAAGAAGAGCGGCAAACGTAAGCGTCTGCTCCTCCTTCTCACCTTGCTCTTTATTATTATTGCCGTAGCGATAGGGATTTATTGGTTTTTGGTACTGCGTCATTTTGAAGAAACTGATGACGCATACGTGGCAGGAAATCAGATTCAAATTATGTCTCAGGTGTCAGGCAGTGTGACGAAAGTCTGGGCCGATAACACCGATTTTGTAAAAGAAGGCGATGTGCTGGTCACTCTCGACCCGACGGATGCTCGCCAGGCGTTTGAAAAAGCCAAAACTGCGCTGGCTTCCAGCGTACGTCAAACCCACCAACTGATGATTAACAGCAAACAGTTGCAGGCAAATATTGAGGTGCAGAAAATCGCCCTCACCAAAGCTCAGAGTGATTACAACCGTCGCGTGCCGCTGGGCAATGCCAACCTGATTGGCCGCGAAGAGCTGCAACACGCCCGCGACGCCGTCACCAGCGCCCAGGCTCAATTGGACGTCGCCATTCAACAATACAATGCCAATCAGGCGATGATTCTGGGGACTAAACTGGAAGATCAGCCTGCCGTGCAACAGGCTGCCACCGAAGTACGTAACGCCTGGCTGGCACTGGAGCGTACCCGTATTGTCAGTCCGATGACCGGCTATGTTTCCCGTCGTGCCGTGCAACCGGGTGCCCAAATTAGCCCAACGACGCCGCTGATGGCGGTCGTTCCAGCCACGAATATGTGGGTAGATGCCAACTTTAAAGAGACGCAGATTGCCAATATGCGCATCGGCCAGCCGGTCACCATCACCACGGATATTTACGGCGATGATGTGAAATACACCGGTAAAGTGGTTGGTCTGGATATGGGGACGGGTAGCGCGTTCTCACTGCTTCCGGCGCAAAACGCCACCGGTAACTGGATCAAAGTGGTTCAGCGTTTGCCTGTTCGTATCGAACTGGACCAGAAACAGCTGGAGCAATACCCGCTGCGTATCGGTTTATCCACGCTGGTGAGCGTCAATACCACTAACCGTGACGGTCAGGTACTGGCAAACAAAGTACGCTCCACACCGGTCGCGGTAAGTACCGCGCGTGAAATCAGCCTGGAACCTGTCAATAAACTGATCGACGATATCGTAAAAGCTAACGCTGGCTAATCCAGAGGTGCGTGTGATGCAACAGCAAAAACCGCTGGAAGGCGCGCAACTGGTCATTATGACGATTGCGCTGTCACTGGCGACATTCATGCAGGTGCTGGACTCCACCATTGCTAACGTGGCGATCCCCACTATCGCCGGGAATCTGGGCTCATCGCTCAGCCAGGGAACGTGGGTAATCACTTCTTTCGGGGTGGCGAATGCCATCTCGATCCCGCTTACCGGCTGGCTGGCAAAGCGCGTCGGGGAAGTGAAACTGTTCCTCTGGTCAACCATCGCCTTTGCTATTGCGTCGTGGGCGTGTGGTGTCTCCAGCAGCCTGAATATGCTGATCTTCTTCCGCGTGATTCAGGGGATTGTCGCCGGGCCGTTGATCCCGCTTTCGCAAAGTCTATTGCTGAATAACTACCCGCCAGCCAAACGCTCGATCGCGCTGGCATTGTGGTCAATGACGGTGATTGTCGCGCCTATTTGCGGCCCGATCCTCGGCGGCTATATCAGTGACAATTATCACTGGGGATGGATATTCTTCATCAACGTGCCGATTGGCGTGGCGGTGGTGTTGATGACATTGCAGACGCTGCGCGGACGCGAAACCCGCACCGAACGGCGGCGGATTGATGCCGTGGGGCTGGCACTGCTGGTAATTGGTATCGGCAGCCTGCAGATTATGCTCGACCGCGGTAAAGAGCTGGACTGGTTTTCATCACAGGAAATTATCATCCTTACCGTGGTGGCGGTGGTGGCTATTTGCTTCCTGATTGTCTGGGAGCTGACCGACGATAACCCGATAGTCGATCTCTCGCTGTTTAAGTCGCGAAATTTCACCATTGGCTGCTTGTGTATCAGCCTCGCGTATATGCTCTACTTCGGCGCAATTGTTCTGCTGCCGCAGTTGTTGCAGGAAGTCTACGGCTACACGGCAACATGGGCAGGGCTGGCCTCTGCGCCGGTAGGGATTATTCCGGTGATCCTGTCGCCGATTATCGGCCGCTTTGCGCATAAACTGGATATGCGGCGACTGGTAACCTTTAGCTTTATTATGTATGCCGTCTGCTTCTACTGGCGTGCCTATACCTTTGAACCAGGTATGGATTTTGGCGCGTCGGCCTGGCCGCAGTTTATCCAGGGGTTTGCGGTGGCCTGCTTCTTTATGCCGCTGACCACCATTACGCTATCCGGTTTGCCACCGGAACGACTGGCGGCGGCATCGAGCCTCTCCAACTTTACGCGAACGCTGGCGGGGTCTATCGGTACGTCCATAACGACGACTATGTGGACCAACCGCGAGTCGATGCACCATGCGCAGTTGACCGAGTCGGTGAACCCGTATAACCCGAACGCCCAGGCGATGTACAGTCAACTGGAAGGGCTGGGGATGACGCAACAGCAGGCATCTGGCTGGATTGCCCAGCAAATCACCAATCAGGGGCTGATTATTTCCGCCAATGAGATCTTCTGGATGTCAGCCGGGATATTCCTCGTCCTGCTGGGGCTGGTGTGGTTTGCTAAACCGCCTTTTGGCGCAGGTGGCGGCGGAGGCGGTGCGCACTAAGGTTGTCAAAGGGAGCTGCGGCTCCCTTTTTATTTGCTCATTCTGCAAACGGTTGTTTAATCAACGCCAAATGATGCCATTATTGAGGGTTGCTTAATAAACAGTTCTGCAATCAGAAAAAACAGACAATGTATTTATATTCTTCTTAATGATCGTGTGTTTTATCTCATATTTTCATTCATTTTATCGATACACAGAAATCACATTTATATTATTTTTTGATAAAAATCCTGGTATTTACCCCTTCTAAAAAGATGTGCAAACAATAAACATGCAAATAATTCGTCATTTTTATTAAATCCAAAAAAAATATCTACACCATATATCTTAATGATTTTCCTAATTTTTCTTTTTATCATTTTTTACCACCTAAGATATTTAAATATTTTTGCTACAGAATACTATGCAACTTATTTTTTAGCACAACACCTAAATCATCAAAACAAATTAATATTAAATTACTTAGAAATTAAACTGATTTATAAGTATTGATTTCACACACTACCCTTCCATTGGTAGAACAGTAGCCTGATTAAAAGACGTTAAAAAACTAAGTTTTTACGTTTTTACTGTGAATTCGTTATTTATCTAAAAATAAATCATAAGGATGAAGAGGAACTTTATGAATATCAGGAAGCATCCCTTACCAACGCTGGCAATAGCTATTCCGACCGTGTTATCAATGCCCGTTTCTCTGGCATGGACACCACCCACGACCATCAACAGTGATGTTACCATCAACAATAATGATGTTGTAACGCTATCCTCATCCGAAAATAATTCATCAGTCTGGGATCAATTTCATTATCTTAATGTTGGTTCAAAAAGCGAAGGAACATTGAATATAGACGGGCGGGATCTGACTACGTCAAAAATCATAATCGGCAATGCTACCTCAGGGGTAGTGAAATTAGAAAACAATACTCATCTGACGCTTAGTAATGCATCGCCTAATGAACGCGACGTTTATTTAGGCACTAATGGTGGTTCAGGAACTTTAATGGTACTTAGCGGCAGTACCATCACCGATTTAAATGAATTCAGAATCGGTGAATTTAATTACCAGGCTCAAGGGCAAGTTATTATTGACGGTGCGGGTTCTTCCGTTTCTGCAAGATATGTGATGGTTGGCGATCAGGGGACAGGTAAACTTGAAATAACTCATGGCGGTCGTCTTACAGCATCAAAAGATGTGCTCATTGGTTTTACTGGAAATATGGGTGATTTTCACGGGACTGGATACGGTGAAACGCTGGTTGATGGCGACAATTCTTCATTAACAGTAAATGAATTTATCAGCCTTGGAGGATTGGATCCATCGCAGAACGAGGCCAAGGGGATACTTACCGTGAGTAATAATGCCACGGTCAGCGCTAATCAATTTATCTGGCTTGGGATGGCAGACACCAGCACCGGTATTCTAAACATAGGTGGGACTGTGGGAGAAGCCGAGCAGAAAGCGGGAATCATCAAGACGCCAACTATCCATATGGGAAGCGATGTCGGGAGTAGTACTGCCCAAATTAATTTTAACCACTCCAGCGAAGATTTTATCCTGGCTGCGGATATAGTTGGCAAAGGCGAGATTAACCAGGTAGGTTCAGGAATCACTACGTTGACTGGCGCAAATACCTACTCTGGCCAAACGAATATTAGTAAAGGCACCTTGCGTGCCGGTATCAACGATACCTTCAGCCCAAACTCGGATTATGTTGTCGACAGTGCTGGTCATCTCGATTTAAACACGCATTCGCAAACATTAAATACTCTGGCGCTGGCGGGAACAGCGACATTTTCTTCGTACAAAAATGGCCACGAATTCACGCCAACAACACTCACCATTAACGGCAACTACACCGCCGATAATGCCCTGTTAATCATGCACACTGCATTAGGTGAAGATAATTCCGTAACGGATAAACTCGTCGTAAAAGGCGATACTGCTGGTAGTACCCGCGTCAAAGTTAACAATGCAGGTGGTCGAGGGGCAGATACCCTGGAAGGCATACAAATTGTGGAAGTTGGGGGTCTGTCAAAGGGGACTTTCACTAAAGAAGGTCGTATTGTTGCTGGTGCCTATGATTACAACGTAACCAAAAGCGACGATCAGAATTGGTACTTAACCAGTGAAATCCCCATTATCCCCCCCATTGCACCTGTAATACCTGATACGCCTGATATCCCACCCGCGTCACCTTATACACCTGCTTCACCGGATACCCCCGTTGCACCTGAACCGCTGCCAGAAAGAAAGCATCAGTATCGCCCGGAGATTGGCAGCTATCTGGCTAATATTCAGGCTGCAAATACCTTGTTCAATACCCGACTGCATGACCGTCTTGGTGAAACACAATACACGGACCTGCTAACCGGCGAGCAAAAAGTTACCAGTTTGTGGATGAGAAACATTGGCGGGCATAACCGCTTTAAAGACAGTTCGGATGAGTTAAATACTCAGAGCAACCGTTATGTTCTGCAACTGGGCGGTGACCTCGCGCAATGGAGCAGTAACGATCTTGATCGCTGGCATCTCGGTTTAATGGCTGGCTATGCCAACAATAAGAGTCGCACACACTCCAACCTGACCGGATACAATTCTCATGGGCAAATAGACGGTTACAGCGTGGGGATGTATGGTACCTGGTACGCTAACGAAGCAGACAAAACCGGAACCTATGTTGATAGCTGGCTGTTATACAACTGGTTTGATAACTCCGTGAAAGGAGAGGATCTGCCGAGTGAGAAATATCATTCTGACGGCATCACCGCCGCCATTGAAACGGGTTATACCTTCCGTCTCGGTGAAAGCGCAGATGCCCGTACCAGCTACTGGTTGCAGCCCAAAATGCAGCTGACGTGGATGGACGTGAAGGCAGACAATCATACGGAAGACAATGGCACGCTTGTTGAGGACAGCACCGAAGGCAATCTGCAAACGCGGCTGGGGATGAAGGCGTATCTGCAAGGCCATAACCACATCGATGATAATAAAGACCGCTCCTTCCAGCCATTTGTGGAAGCCAACTGGATTTATAACTCCCACAATTACAGCGTTAAGATGGATAACATCAGCGACAAGATCGCCGGTACGCGAAACATTGGAGAGTTAAAAATAGGTGTTGAAGGTGAGATTGACCCGCATCTGCAACTGTGGGGCAATGTCGCCCAGCAGGTGGGGGATAGCGGTTACAGCGATACCCAGGGAATACTGGGCATGAAATATCTCTTCTGATGTCAATTTGCCACCTGTCGTTGCACAGGTGGCATTCTCCGGATGCACAATCGTTGTGATCCTGCTCCTAGATGTGCAGTTCCTGCAACTTCTCTTTCGGCAGCGCCAGTTCTTCGTTGCTGTTGATGCGCACGTCGCGTTCCAGAATGCTACGCGCAATATCCTGTGCTTCCTGCAAAGAGTGCATCTGGTAAGTGCCACACTGATAGACGTTCAGTTCCGGGATCTGATTCTGATCCTGCACTTTCAGCACGTCTTCCATTGCCGCTTTCCAGGCGTCAGCGACACGCTGCTCATCAGGCGTACCAATCAGACTCATATAAAAACCAGTGCGGCAGCCCATTGGTGAGATATCGATAATCTCAACGCCATTACCGTTAAGATGGTTACGCATAAAACCAGCAAACAGGTGCTCCAGAGTATGGATCCCTCTTTCTGGCATCACTTCTTTGTTCGGCACGCAGAAGCGAAGATCGAACACGGTAATTGCGTCGCCATGCGGGGTGTTCATTGTTTTCGCCACCCGAACTGCAGGCGCTTCCATCCGGGTATGATCGACTGTGAAGCTATCTAACAACGGCATTTAGCCACCTCCGGTAAATTTTTTTTAAATATTCTGAACTCTTTCTTCCCAGGCGAGTCTGAGTATATGAAAGACGCGCATTTGTTATCATCATCCCTGAATTCAGAGATGAAATTTTGGCCACTCACGAGTGGCCTTTTTCTTTTCTGTCAGGCGTGCTTTTCCAGCCACACCGTAAACGGCTCGGTATCTGCGGCTTCCATTTCCTGCTGGCGGCGTTTAGACGCCTCACGCTCAGCAACAAAATCCTCTTCGCGCAGAATTTCCAGTGGCTCTTCACGTAACAGATTACGGTAGGCTTCTGCAAACGCTTTACCTGTTCCGCCAATGCCAGTATCAATCATAGACCTTAAGATACGGGCAGAGAAAGTCAGATCAGGATTATCGAAGCAGGCGACCAGTTCATCACACACTTTCTGGTACGCTTCGCCGCCGTTAATGCTATCCAGCGTTTGCGCGACGCGTTTTAGATCGCGGAACAGATCTTTCCCTACCTGCGGTAACGGGAACTGCGCAGTTTCACAGCCGATACCCAGCGTCAGGCCCGGTTTGCGACCTTCGAGGATCACCCGGTTCCAGTTAACGCGTGTACAGGCAAGCTCGCTACTGCTCATTTCTGGCGCATCAGCTAACGCACACCAGACCATAAACAGGTCGAGGAAACGCACCTGCTGTTCATCTACACCTATCGGCGAGAACGGGTTGATGTCCAGAGAACGCACTTCAATATACTCAATGCCGCCACGTAACAACGCATCAGAAGGCGACTCTCCGCTGCGGGTAACGCGTTTCGGACGAATCGGCGCATACAGTTCGTTTTCAATCTGCAGCACATTACTATTGATTTGCAGCCGCTTACCGTCTTTCTCAATACCAATCTTCGCGTACTCTTCCGATGGCGTTTTGATTGCCTGTTTAAGGCCCGCTACGTACTCGTAGAGATCGTTGAAGGTAATACCAAGATTGCTTTGCGATTTATTGGTATAGCCAAGATCGCTCAAACGAAGAGAGGTCGCATACGGCAGGTAATACATACCGCACTCGGTTTTCTCAAACGGCAGCGACGTTGGTTTACCTTGCAGGAATGAAGAGCATATTGCCGGAGACGCGCCAAACAGATAAGGAATGACCCAACCGAAGCGATAGTAGTTGCGAATAACGCGGAAATAGCCCTCAGAGATTTTCTCTTTAGCATCAGCGCCCGAAATATCGCCACACTTCGCTTGCCAGAATGCCATAGGCAAAGAGAAGTTGTAATGCACGCCGGAGATGGTTTGCATCAGCGCGCCGTAGCGATTTTTCAGCCCTTCACGGTACAGCGTTTTAAAGCGTCCGGTGTTAGAAGTGCCATACTGCGCCAGTTCGATGTCCTGCCCTTCCGCAATGTAGCATGGCATACTTAACGGCCACATCCGCTCATCGCCCATATTGCGCGCCGTATAGCGATGTAGATCGCGCATAAAGGTCAGCATATGTTCAATATCACCATCCACTGGTGTAATAAATTCCAGCAATGCTTCCGCAAAATCGGTGGTTATCCATTTATGCGTCAGTGCGGAACCTAATGCTTCAGGATGACCTGTTGTTGCCAGTGTGCCATCAGCATTAACACGCAAAGTTTCGCGCTCCAGCCCACGCTGTATCCCCTTTAACGCCTGAGGATGTTTTTCCAGCCAGGCCAGCGCCTGTGATACGTCCGGGATCAAATTGACCTCCCGCCTGTCAAAATCGTTTTATTTAGCATAACTGTAATGGTGGCCATGTGTGCAGGCCTACAATTAGTGCCACCACATCATGCCCTGAACGGTAGCTACTGCAATCGCAACATAGCGTAACGCTTTACCAAGGCACAAAAAAAAGATTACCGGTCCCCACGAGATGCGCATCCACCCCGCTAACAGACACAGTAAATCGCCAACCACGGGCATCCAGCTTAATAATAGTGTGATTGCACCATATCGTTTCAGCCAGCCGATGGCTTTCTCTTGCCAGCGCGATGTTTTGCGCAATGGAAAGAAACGCCCAAGGATAACGTTAGTTAGCCCTCCAAGGCTATTACCCATTGTTGCTGTTAACACTAAAACCCAGGGATGATTTACCCCGGAAAGCAACATTGCAACCAGGACGACTTCGGAATTACCGGGTAATAGTGTAGCGCTGAGGAAACTACTGGCAAACAACGAGAAAAGCGATAACGCTTCACTCACAGCAAGCGAACATCCACAGCGTCCATGCCTGCAGCGCGAGCAGCCTGAATACCGAAATCAGCATCTTCAAAGACCACACACTGTGTTGGTTGCACGCCCATACGCTGCGCGCACAACAAAAATGTGTCTGGCGCAGGTTTATGATGTTTGACGTGATCGGCGGCAACGACGGTGTCAAAATAACGGCGTAATCCCAAGTGCGCCAGCAATGCCTCAGCGATAGCGCTTTCACTCCCCGTTCCTACAGCCATTGGTCGACGTCCGTGCCAGCTTTTCACCACTTCGACAAGAGGAAGCGGCTTGACGCTATCCAGCAGCATACTTCTTACCGCCTCTGTTTTTTCACGCGCCAGAGCATGCGGGTCGAGATCTGCCTGATTCAGCTCAATAATCGCCTGAGCAATGCGCCAGGTGGGCGAGCCATTAAGCGCAATCATCGCCTGAACATCGTACTGAAGACCGTAGTGCCCTAATACTTCGCGCCACGCTTTACGGTGCGTAGGCTCCGTATCCAGGATTGTGCCATCCATATCAAAAATTAAACCTGCATAACGCTCGTACATGGTCTTCTCGCAAGTCGAAAAATATGACGCTACTTTAGCGTAATTGCTTGATTTTGTCGCTGATGGCGAAGGGGAAGATTATTAAGGATATGGATAAAATAGTTATTTAGAAATGCGATGTTTTTGAAGGAAATTTTTTGGAGAAGATGGTGCATCCGGCAGGATTACTCGCCTTGCGGCTCGCCCTTCGGGCCGTTACTAAAGCAACGTTATCCTCCCTGGTGCCTGCGGTTAATACCGCTACCTCTTCGATACCTTCATTGCTGAAGATTTCGGAGAATATGGTGCATCCGGGAGGATTCGAACCTCCGACCGCTCGGTTCGTAGCCGAGTACTCTATCCAGCTGAGCTACGGATGCATTGGGAAATTTATTTTACTGCTGATATTGATATCGCTACTAAGGCCATATCAAGCAAGAAAATCCTTCTTAACCATCATCACTGATGATTACGGAGAATATGGTGCATCCGGGAGGATTCGAACCTCCGACCGCTCGGTTCGTAGCCGAGTACTCTATCCAGCTGAGCTACGGATGCATCGGGAAATTTATTTTACTGCTGATATTGATACCGCTACTAAAGCTGTATCAAGTAAGAGATGGTGCATCCGGGAGGATTCGAACCTCCGACCGCTCGGTTCGTAGCCGAGTACTCTATCCAGCTGAGCTACGGATGCATCGGGAAACTTACTTTACTGCAGATTTTTTGATACCGCTACTAAAGCCGTATCAAGTAAGAGATGGTGCATCCGGGAGGATTCGAACCTCCGACCGCTCGGTTCGTAGCCGAGTACTCTATCCAGCTGAGCTACGGATGCAAATGGCGGTGAGGCGGGGATTCGAACCCCGGATGCAGCTTTTGACCGCATACTCCCTTAGCAGGGGAGCGCCTTCAGCCTCTCGGCCACCTCACCACACGCCTCTTACGAGTGCTTCGAAGAACTTGTTTGTCGCTCATCGTCGCTGCGTGGCGCACATATTACTTTCTGAGACTTATAAGTCAAACAATTTTTCCCACACTTTTATCGTTTGCACACTTCGCGCTCAATTAGTCTGTAAAAACGTCAAAAAGAGTGTTTTATCAACAGAAAAACAGGCCTCTGACAGGTAGCAGTGATAGAGAAAAATGAAGGCAAAAGTTAAATGGACGGGAGTAGCGCGAAAAGAAAATGAAGTGAAGGAGAAATTTTGAGGGTGCGTCTCACCGTTAAAGATGAGACGCGGAAAGATTAGTAACTGGACTGCTGGGATTTTTCAGCCTGGATACGCTGGTAGATCTCTTCACGGTGAACAGAAACTTCCTTCGGGGCGTTTACGCCAATACGTACCTGGTTGCCCTTTACCCCTAAAACTGTCACGGTGACCTCATCCCCAATCATGAGGGTCTCACCAACTCGACGAGTCAGAATCAGCATTCTTTGCTCCTTGAAAGATTAAAAGAGTCGGGTCTCTCTGTATCCCGGCATTATCCATCATATAACGCCAAAAAGTAAGCAATGACAAACACATTACATCTAAGCAGTCATGGCATTACATTCTGTTAAACCTAAGTTTAGCCGATATACACAACTTCAACCTGACTTTATCATTGTCGATAGCGTCGATGCGAATGCCGTGAAGCACGTCCACGGCATTGCCTGACACTTATATTATTGCAATTTCGCGCTGACCCAGCCTTTCACACTGGCTAACGCTGCAGGTAAGGCCGCAGCATCCGTACCACCGGCTTGCGCCATGTCAGGACGTCCACCACCCTTGCCGCCCACCTGCTGAGCGACCATACCAATCAGTTCCCCTGCTTTCACGCGATCTGTGACATCCTTAGATACGCCTGCAATCAGAGAAACCTTACCTTCGGCTACCGTTGCCAGCACGATAATTGTCGACCCCAGCTGATTTTTTAAATCGTCAACCATGGTGCGCAACATTTTCGGCTCAACACCGCTAAGCTCGCTGACCAACAGCTTAACACCATTAACATCAATTGCCTTACTGGAAAGATTCGCACTTTCCTGTGCAGCAGCCTGTTCTTTAAGCTGTTGTAACTCTTTTTCCAGCTGACGCGTACGTTCCAGTACTGAACGTACTTTATCAGCCAGGTTATTGCTATCGCCTTTCAGCAGATGCGCAACTTCGCTTAAGCGATCGCTGTCTGCATGAACGGTGGCGATAGCGCCTTCTCCGGTTACTGCTTCGATACGACGAACGCCTGCAGCAGTACCCGATTCAGAGATGATGCGGAACAGACCAATATCACCGGTGCGGCTGGCGTGAGTACCGCCACACAGTTCGGTGGAGAAATCGCCCATGCTCAGCACGCGTACACGTTCATCATACTTCTCGCCGAACAGTGCCATCGCACCTTTCGCTTTCGCCGCTTCGAGATCCATGATGTTGGTTTCGATAGGCAAGTTACGACGAATCTGTGCGTTCACCAGATCTTCGACAGCACGAATCTCTTCTGGTTTCATCGCTTCGTTATGCGAGAAGTCAAAACGCAGCACCTTGTCATTAACCAGCGAACCTTTCTGGGAGACATGAGTACCCAGAACCTGACGCAGCGCAGCGTGCATCAAGTGCGTTGCTGAGTGATTCAGACGAATACGAGCGCGACGTGCTTCATCTACATCAGCTTGTACCGCGTCGCCCACTTTCAGAGAACCCGCAGCAAGTTTACCGATGTGACCAATCGCCTGGCCGTATTTCTGCGTATCTTCCACCGCAAAGGAGAAGTTAGCGCCTTTCAGCTCACCTTTATCGCCAACCTGACCGCCGGATTCCGCATAGAATGGTGTTTGATCCAGCACGACCACCGCTTCCTGGCCTGCATTAATGGCATCAACCGCTTTACCATCAACAAACAGCGCAGTCACATTGCCGTTCAGTTCCAGATGGTCATAGCCTTTAAATTCAGATGCGCTATCAACACGGATCATTGCGTTGTAATCGGCACCAAAGCCGCTGGCTTCGCGCGCACGACGACGCTGCTCTTCCATTGCTGCTTCAAAACCAGCTTCGTCAACTTTGATGTTGCGCTCACGACAAACATCAGCCGTCAGGTCAACCGGGAAGCCATACGTGTCGTACAGACGGAAAGCAGTTTCACCATCCAGCGTATCACCAGAAAGTTTTGCCAGCTCTTCATCCAGCAGCGCCAGACCGCGCTCCAGAGTACGGGCAAACTGCTCTTCTTCAGTCTTCAGAACCTGCTCAACCTGCGCCTGCTGGCGTTTCAGGTCTTCGCCCGCAGAGCCCATAACTTCGATCAGCGGCCCAACCAGTTTGTAGAAGAAGGTTTCTTTCGCACCCAACATATTACCGTGACGCACCGCGCGACGAATGATACGACGCAGTACATAACCACGGTTTTCGTTGGACGGCATTACGCCATCAGCGATCAGGAACGCACAAGAACGAATGTGGTCAGCGATTACGCGCAGCGATTTGTTGCTCAGATCGGTCGCGCCAGTGACTTTCGCTACGGCCTGGATCAGCGTGCGGAACAGGTCGATGTCATAGTTAGAGTTAACGTGTTGCAGCACCGCAGCAATACGCTCCAGCCCCATACCGGTATCTACGGACGGCTTCGGCAGCGGTTCCATAGTACCGTCAGCCTGGCGGTTGAACTGCATGAAGACGATGTTCCAGATCTCAATGTAGCGATCGCCGTCTTCTTCCGGACTTCCCGGAGGGCCACCCCAGATGTGGTCGCCGTGATCGTAGAAGATTTCGGTACACGGGCCGCACGGACCTGTGTCACCCATCTGCCAGAAGTTGTCAGATGCGTATGGCGCACCTTTGTTATCGCCGATGCGAATAATACGTTCGCGCGGGATGCCGACTTCTTTTTCCCAGATCTCGTAGGCTTCGTCGTCGCTTTCATAGACGGTAACCCACAGACGCTCTTTCGGCAGGGCAAACCATTTTTCACTGGTCAGCAGCTCCCATGCAAACTGGATAGCATCGTGTTTGAAATAGTCGCCGAAGCTGAAGTTGCCCAGCATTTCGAAGAAGGTATGGTGACGCGCGGTGTAACCGACGTTTTCCAGGTCGTTGTGTTTACCACCCGCACGCACGCAGCGTTGGGAAGTGGTAGCGCGGGAATAATTACGCTTGTCGAGCCCAAGGAACACATCCTTGAACTGGTTCATCCCGGCGTTGGTAAACAACAAAGTTGGGTCGTTATGGGGTACCAGGGAGCTGCTGGCAACTACCTGATGTCCCTTACTATGGAAAAAGTCGAGAAACGCCTGACGGATCTCAGCGGTGCTCTTGCTCATAATTATCCTGAAATCAAGCTAACGAAATATCGCCACCAGCTACAGCGTGCCTTAACCGCCGGGCTGGTAACTGAAAAGTGGGAATAAGATAAGTTTTCTTGACTGGGAAGTAAAATACCGTATGCATTCAGTCGGCAAAATTTCGCCAAATCTCCTGGATATCTTCCATCAGATAGCCACGATAGAGCAGAAAACGCTGGATCTTAACTTTTTCTGAAAAGACAGTTGGCAAAGGTTCGCCATATTTTCGCGTCGCCTGATCGCGCGCCAGCGCGCACCAGTCGATGTCACATTCACGCATCGCTTTTTCTGTCGCTTCGCGGGAAATACCTTTCTGATTCAGTTCCTGACGGATACGCGCAGGTCCATAACCTTTGCGGCTACGGCTGGCGATAAAGCGCGCAACAAATCGGCTGTCATCGAGATAGCCGTGTTCATGGCACCAGGCAATAACGCGCTCGTAATCTTCTGCCGTGGCATCAATCTCTTCCGGGCCATTTTTGCCCATGACCGGAGCCGCGAGTTTCCGTCGCAGCTCTTGCTCGCTGTGATCGCGTACCGCCAGGATGCGCACGGCGCGATCCAACAGGCGGGCATAGGCCGGGCGACGGGGCGTTGATTCTGTCATGGCATCCCCCTTATACGTAAAAAAGCAAAAGGGCCGCAGATGCGACCCAGAGATTGCTGATAAACAGGTTTAATAGTCAATGAGTGTGCAGAATGTTCCCGCAGGCCCAATTCGTTAGAGGATCGAGGTGAGAGTAATTTTTCACGCCAGCGCTGGCCTGTTCCCCTCACCCTAACCCTCTCCCCAAAGGGGCGAGGGGACCGTCCGTGCACACATTATCTATTATCATCAATAACTAACGATTAAAAATCTTCGTTAGTTTCTGCTACGCCTTCGCTGTCATCTACAGAGAAATCCGGCGTTGAGTTCGGATTGCTCAACAGCAACTCACGTACTTTCTTCTCAATTTCTTTCGCAGTTTCTGGGTTGTCTTTCAGCCAGGCAGTTGCATTCGCTTTACCCTGGCCGATCTTCTCACCTTTATAGCTGTACCACGCGCCTGCTTTCTCGATCAGCTTCTCTTTCACGCCCAGGTCAACCAGTTCGCCGTAGAAGTTGATACCTTCGCCGTAGAGGATCTGGAATTCAGCCTGTTTAAACGGCGCAGCGATTTTGTTCTTCACCACTTTCACGCGGGTTTCGCTACCCACCACGTTTTCGCCCTCTTTCACCGCGCCGATACGACGGATGTCGAGACGAACAGAGGCGTAGAATTTCAGCGCGTTACCACCGGTAGTGGTTTCCGGATTACCGAACATCACACCAATTTTCATACGGATCTGGTTGATGAAGATCAGCAGCGTGTTGGACTGCTTCAGGTTACCCGCCAGCTTACGCATCGCCTGGCTCATCATACGTGCTGCAAGGCCCATGTGAGAGTCGCCGATTTCGCCTTCGATTTCCGCTTTTGGCGTCAGTGCCGCCACGGAGTCAACGACGATAACGTCTACTGCGCCAGAGCGAGCCAACGCGTCACAGATTTCCAGTGCCTGCTCGCCGGTGTCCGGCTGGGAGCACAGCAGGTTGTCGATATCGACGCCCAGTTTACGTGCGTAGATTGGGTCCAGCGCGTGTTCAGCATCGATAAACGCACAGGTTTTACCTTCGCGCTGCGCTGCGGCGATCACCTGCAACGTCAGCGTGGTTTTACCGGAAGATTCCGGTCCGTAGATTTCGACGATACGGCCCATCGGCAGACCACCTGCCCCAAGCGCGATATCCAGTGAAAGAGAACCAGTAGAGATGGTTTCCACATCCATGGAACGGTCTTCACCCAGGCGCATGATGGAGCCTTTACCAAATTGTTTCTCAATCTGGCCCAGTGCTGCCGCCAACGCTTTCTGTTTATTTTCGTCGATAGCCATTTTTACTCCTGTCATGCCGGGTAATACCGGATAGTCAATATGTTCTGTTGAAGCAATTATACTGTATAGTCATACAGTATCAAGTGTTTTGTAGAAATTGTTGCCATAGCGTATTTAAGGCATAAGCCGTCGCCTTACGACGCACAGCATCGCGGTCGCCGCTAAAGCATTCCCGGCGGGTAATGCCTTCGCCGCTGGCAGAGGCAAAAGCAAACCAGACGGTGCCGACAGGCTTCTCTTCGCTGCCGCCATCCGGCCCGGCGATACCGCTGATAGATACGGCATAATCAGCACGAGCTGCTTTCAGTGCGCCTATCGCCATTTCCACCACGACAGGTTCACTCACCGCGCCATGCTGCGCCAGCGTCTCTTCGCGTACGCCGATCATCTGCGCTTTGGCTTCGTTACTGTAGGTGACAAATCCGCGTTCAAACCAGGCGGAACTGCCAGCAATATCGGTAATCACTTTCGCGACCCAACCGCCGGTACAGGATTCAGCAGTTGTTACGGTTGCACCACGGGATTTCAGCGCCAGCCCTACCTGCTCGCTTAACTGCATCAGTTCACTGTCAGTCATCACAACCTCTGTCAGTCAAAAATTTATGCCGGACAAGATAGCACTTTCCCGTAGAAGATGGGGATGAGCGGTTCATTTTACGAGTCGCGTTCCGAAAAAAGACTGTTGCGACCAGTCGGTAAAGAAAAAGCGCTACCATGCCGCGTTCGCATTGATATGTCTTCACAGGGAGAGAATAGCAATGGCAACAAAGAAAACGGATAACACCCCACAAAACGTGCTTAAACAGACCACGCAAATGCGTATGTGGGTCATCATTGGTGGCATCAGTGCACTGGTTTCAGTGGTATGTAAGGTTTTATCTTCTGGCTATCTTGAACCTTTCGACTTCGGCCAGGCTGCGTTAGGCGTTGTCTGCCTGGGATATGCGATATCGCTGTCGAAAAAAATCAAGCAATTACGTCATTCGAATAAACAGTAAAAAAGCAGAGGGAAGTTTAACCTCCCTCTTGCAGATAGTTACTGTACGCGCGCCAGCGCCACGGCTTGTCCTAACTGCCAGACCGCCATTGCGTAATGGGTGCTGTGGTTGTAACGGGTGATGGTGTAGAAGTTAGGCAGGCCGTACCAGTACTGGTAACCTGTCCCAACATCCAGACGCAGCAGGCTGGCCTGTTGATGATTGCCCAGCGACTGCTGTGGCGTTAAACCTGCCGCGGCAAGCTGCGAAATACTGTACTTAGTTTTGAAGCCATTTGGTAAGCCCGGAGCCTGGCCGTTTGCCATCACCGCAACCTGATCACCTTTAACCCAGCCGTGCGCTTTGAAATAGTTCGCCACGCTACCGATGGCATCAACCGGATCCCACAGGTTGATATGCCCGTCGCCGCTGAAATCTACCGCATATTGTTTGTAAGACGATGGCATAAACTGACCATAGCCCATCGCCCCGGCAAAGGAACCTTTAAGATTGAGCGGATCGTCCTGCTCGTTGCGCGCCATCAGCAGGAAGGTTTCCAGTTCACCAGAGAAATACTCCGCACGGCGCGGATAGTTAAATGACAGCGTCGCCAACGCATCAAGGATGCGGGTTTTACCCATCACACGTCCCCAGCGGGTTTCAACGCCGATAATCCCAACAATAATTTCCGGCGGTACGCCATACACTTGCCACGCACGATTCAGCGCATCTTCATACTGATTCCAGAAAACTACGCCGTTCTGCACGTTATCCGGAGTAATAAATTTTTTGCGATAACGCAGCCATGCGCCGTTCGGGCCAGATGGTGGCTTCACTGATGTGGATGGCGCCTGGTCATCCATCAGCCGCAGTACCGAATCCAGACGTTTCGCCTGGGAGAGGATTTCCTGCAATTGCTGACGATCGAAGCCGTGTTTGTTCACCATTTTGTCGATGAACTTCTGGGCATTCGGGTTATTGGCGAAATCTCCGCCCATCTGCATCACATTGTGCTGCGGCTCAAGCAGGAAGCCGCCGGACGGCGTTCCGGTGGTTGTTTCAGTCTCAGTCGGTTTTGGCTTGCTGCTACAGGCGGCAAGCAACACAAAAAGGGGAAGCAATGTTACATAACGATGCTTGAACATGAGGGGTCCATTTAACAGATTCAACCAGGGGCAAGTATGGTAAAGCATCCCGCCCCGCACAAGGAAGCGGTAGTCGTCCCCCGATACAGACTTTACATAACTTAAATCCTCTTGATCGACACTCCCTCCGTCAAACTTTCAAAATAAAATATTTATCTTTCATTTTGCGATCAAAATAACACTTTTAAATCTTTCAATCTGATTAGATTAGGTTGCCGTTTGGTAATAAAACAATAAATACTGAAGGAGAGAACAATGATAGAAACCATTACTCATGGCGCAGAGTGGTTCATCGGGCTGTTCCAGAAAGGCGGAGAGGTGTTTACCGGGATGGTGACCGGCATTCTTCCGCTGTTAATTAGCCTGCTGGTTATCATGAACGCATTGATTAATTTTATCGGTCAGCATCGTATTGAACGATTTGCTCAACGTTGCGCCGGTAACCCTGTTTCCCGTTATCTGCTGCTACCGTGCATTGGTACGTTTGTCTTTTGTAACCCGATGACCTTAAGCCTGGGTCGCTTTATGCCGGAAAAGTACAAACCCAGCTATTACGCGGCGGCCTCTTATAGCTGCCACTCAATGAATGGCCTCTTCCCCCATATTAACCCTGGCGAACTGTTTGTTTATCTTGGAATTGCCAACGGCCTGACAACACTGAATCTGCCACTTGGCCCACTGGCGGTGAGCTATCTGCTGGTTGGTCTGGTCACCAACTTCTTCCGCGGCTGGGTAACCGATCTGACCACCGCCATTTTCGAGAAAAAGATGGGCATTCAACTTGAACAGAAAGTTCGTCTGGCAGGAGCAACATCATGACACGTATTCGGATCGAAAAAGGGATGGGTGGCTGGGGCGGCCCGCTTGAACTGGATGCCACTCCGGGAAAAAAAATCGTCTATATCACTGCCGGTACACGTCCTGCGATTGTCGACAAACTGGCGCAACTTACTGGCTGGCAAGCTATCGACGGGTTTAAAGAAGGTGAACCCGCAGAAGCGGAAATTGGCGTTGCGGTAATCGACTGTGGCGGCACATTACGCTGCGGCATTTATCCGAAACGGCGTATTCCCACCATTAATATCCACTCGACGGGCAAGTCTGGTCCGCTGGCGCCGTACATCGTGGAAGATATTTATGTCTCTGGCGTGAAAGAAGAAAACATCACTGTAGTGGGTGATGCGACACCACAACCCTCCTCTGTGGGCCGTGACTATGACACCAGCAAGAAAATCACCGAACAAAGCGATGGTTTACTGGCGAAGGTGGGAATGGGTATGGGTTCTGCCGTAGCCGTGTTGTTTCAATCTGGTCGTGACACCATCGACACTGTATTAAAAACCATTCTGCCGTTTATGGCATTCGTCTCGGCGCTCATTGGCATCATTATGGCTTCTGGCCTTGGTGACTGGATTGCCCACGGTCTTGCTCCGCTGGCGAGTCATCCTCTGGGGCTGGTGATGCTGGCGCTTATCTGCTCCTTCCCGCTGCTTTCACCTTTCCTCGGCCCTGGCGCAGTTATCGCACAGGTTATCGGTGTATTGATTGGCGTTCAGATTGGCCTCGGCAATATTCCGCCGCATCTGGCTTTACCGGCGCTGTTTGCCATTAACGCGCAAGCGGCCTGCGACTTTATCCCGGTCGGTTTGTCGCTGGCAGAAGCCCGTCAGGATACGGTTCGCGTCGGTGTCCCTTCTGTACTGGTGAGCCGCTTTTTAACCGGCGCGCCGACTGTACTGATCGCCTGGTTTGTCTCCGGTTTTATCTATCAATAGAGGCTGAAACATGACCGTTATTTATCAGACCACCATCACCCGTATCGGCGCGAGTGCCACAGACGCCCTCAGCGACCAGATGCTTATCACCTTTCGTGAAGGCGCGCCTGCGGATCTCGAAGAGTATTGCTTCATTCATTGCCACGGCGAGTTGAAAGGTGCACTCCATCCCGGTTTGCAATTTTCGCTCGGGCAGCATCGCTATCCGGTGACCGCCGTTGGCAGCGTGGCGGAAGACAACCTTCGCGAACTGGGTCATGTCACCCTGCGCTTCGATGGTTTAAACGAAGCGGAATTTCCGGGCACTGTCCATGTGGCAGGCCCTGTACCCGACGATATCGCGCCGGGATCGGTTTTGAAGTTTGAATCTGTTAAGGAGTAAAAAATGAATCAGGTTGCCGTTGTCATCGGTGGTGGGCAAACCTTAGGCGCGTTCCTGTGCCACGGTCTGGCTGCCGAGGGGTATCGCGTCGCGGTTGTCGATATTCAGAGCGACAAAGCCGCAAATGTGGCACAAGAAATTAACGCCGAATATGGTGAAGGAACAGCGTACGGTTTTGGTGCTGACGCCACTAGCGAGCAAAGCGTTCTGGCGCTCTCTCGTGGGGTAGATGAAATCTTTGGTCGCGTAGATTTACTGGTCTACAGCGCCGGAATTGCAAAAGCAGCCTTTATCAGCGATTTCCAGCTCGGCGATTTTGACCGTTCGCTACAGGTGAATCTGGTGGGCTATTTCCTGTGTGCGCGTGAATTTTCGCGTTTGATGATCCGCGACGGGATTCAGGGGCGCATTATTCAGATCAACTCGAAATCCGGCAAAGTGGGCAGCAAACACAACTCTGGCTACAGCGCCGCGAAATTTGGTGGCGTCGGGCTGACTCAATCACTGGCGCTGGATCTGGCG
Source organism: Escherichia sp. E1V33 (assembly GCF_004211955.1). Classification (GTDB taxonomy): domain Bacteria; phylum Pseudomonadota; class Gammaproteobacteria; order Enterobacterales; family Enterobacteriaceae; genus Escherichia. Next base: position 96,446 of record NZ_RHJI01000004.1, on the reverse strand, counting down.
GAATACGGCATTACGGTGCATTCACTGATGCTCGGTAACCTGTTGAAATCGCCGATGTTCCAGTCTTTGCTACCGCAATATGCGACCAAGCTGGGTATCAAACCGGATCAAGTCGAGCAGTATTACATCGATAAAGTGCCGCTCAAACGCGGCTGCGATTATCAGGACGTGCTGAATATGCTGCTGTTCTACGCCAGTCCTAAGGCGTCGTACTGCACTGGACAGTCGATTAATGTCACTGGCGGTCAGGTGATGTTCTGATCAACAGCGGAGATCCTTAAAGGGTCTCCGCGAGACTAATAGAATGCCTGATGCGCTACGCTTATCAGGCCTACAGGACTTCCGCCACCAGATTAAGGAGAAGTTATGGTATCCGCACTCATCACCGTCGCCGTTATCGCCTGGTGTGCGCAACTGGCCTTAGGCGGCTGGCAAATTTCTCGTTTTAACCGTGCCTTCGATGCACTTTGCCAACAAGGGCGCGTTGGCGTGGGACGTTCCAGCGGGCGCTTTAAACCACGGGTCGTGGTCGCCATCGCGCTGGACGATCAGCAGCGCATCGTCGATACCTTGTTTATGAAAGGACTGACCGTTTTCGCCAAACCGCAAAAAATACCCGCAATTACGGGTATGTATCCTGGTGATTTACGGCCCGATGTGATCTTTCCCCATGATCCACTGTCACAGAATGCTCTATCATTGGCGCTTAAACTGAAACGTGGATAATTTCGTTGTGAATGTTACTTGCTTGCGAAGTTATCATTTTGAAACCTAAATCAGGTAATCACGCCTATGAAACCTCGTCAGCGTCAGGCCGCCATTCTGGAGTATCTGCAAAAGCAGGGTAAATGCTCGGTTGAAGAATTGGCGCAATACTTTGACACCACAGGCACAACCATTCGCAAAGATTTGGTCATTCTGGAACATGCCGGAACCGTCATTCGTACTTATGGCGGTGTGGTGTTGAATAAAGAGGAATCCGATCCGCCTATCGATCATAAAACGCTTATCAACACCCACAAGAAAGAGCTGATTGCGGAAGCTGCCGTTAGTTTTATTCATGATGGCGACTCAATAATTCTTGATGCTGGCAGTACCGTGTTGCAGATGGTCCCCATGCTATCGCGCTTTAATAACATCACGGTGATGACCAACAGCCTGCATATCGTCAATGCGCTATCCGAACTGGATAACGAACAAACCATCCTGATGCCAGGCGGAACGTTTCGCAAAAAATCGGCCTCATTTCACGGGCAACTGGCGGAGAATGCCTTCGAGCATTTCACCTTCGACAAATTGTTCATGGGCACTGACGGCATCGATCTCAATGCGGGCGTAACCACCTTCAACGAAGTTTTTACCGTCAGTAAGGCGATGTGTAATGCCGCGCGTGAAGTCATTTTGATGGCTGACTCATCGAAGTTTGGTCGTAAAAGCCCCAACGTGGTTTGCAGTCTTGAAAGCGTCGATAAGCTGATTACCGACGCAGGTATTGACCCAGCGTTTCGTCAGGCGCTGGAAGAGAAAGGGATCGACGTGATCATAACCGGAGAAGGCAATGAGTGAAGCACTACTGAACGCGGGACGTCAGACATTAATGCTGGAGTTGCAGGAAGCAAGCCGTTTACCAGAACGTCTGGGCGATGATTTTGTTCGCGCCGCCAATATCATCCTGCACTGCGAAGGCAAAGTGGTGGTTTCGGGAATTGGCAAATCGGGCCACATTGGTAAGAAAATCGCGGCAACACTTGCCAGTACCGGCACACCGGCTTTTTTTGTCCATCCGGCAGAAGCGCTGCACGGCGATCTGGGGATGATTGAAAGCCGCGATGTGATGCTGTTTATCTCTTACTCCGGTGGTGCGAAGGAACTGGATCTGATTATTCCGCGTCTGGAAGATAAATCTATCGCGCTACTGGCAATGACCGGCAAACCGACGTCACCGCTGGGCCTGGCGGCGAAAGCGGTACTGGATATTTCCGTTGAACGCGAAGCCTGTCCGATGCACCTTGCGCCGACCTCGAGCACCGTCAATACCCTGATGATGGGCGATGCGCTGGCGATGGCAGTCATGCAGGCGCGCGGATTTAATGAAGAAGATTTTGCTCGCTCCCACCCAGCCGGAGCACTGGGCGCTCGCTTGCTGAATAAAGTGCATCATCTGATGCGCCGTGATGATGCCATCCCGCAGGTGGCGTTAACCGCCAGCGTGATGGACGCGATGCTGGAACTCAGCCGCACCGGGCTGGGGCTGGTGGCGGTATGTGACGCTCAACAACAGGTACAAGGCGTCTTTACCGACGGCGATTTACGTCGCTGGCTGGTTGGCGGCGGCTCACTTACCACGCCAGTTAATGACGCGATGACGGTTGGCTGCACCACATTACTGGCGCAAAGCCGCGCCATCGACGCCAAAGAAGTTCTGATGAAACGCAAAATCACCGCCGCACCGGTGGTAGATGAAAACGGCAAACTCACCGGCGCAATTAACCTGCAGGATTTCTATCAGGCCGGGATTATTTAATCCTTCAATCCCAGACGTTTCGCCAACCGATGCAGGTTGGCGACGTCAGTTTCCAGCATTCGCGCACAGGCAGCCCAGTTGTGATGATTTTGTGCCAGTGCCTGGCGAATGGTTTCACGCTGGAACGCTTCTGTCGCTTCACGCAGATTTTGCTTAACAACGGGCACCGCCGCCGCTTCTGGCGGCGGTAACGTCACCTCAGGAAAAGCAAAATGTTGCGCCTCAAGAATCACTTCATCGCCGTTGCGGGTGGCTCTCGCCAGTACCACCGCCCGATGAATAGCATGTTCCAGTTCGCGCACGTTCCCCGGAAAACTATAGTGTTGCAGTAAATTTCGCGCACTGGCGCTTAACACCACGCGGGAAAGCCCCAACCGCAGGCGGCACTGCTCGCAGAAATACCCCGCCAGCAGAATGACGTCATCGCCCCGCTCACGCAGCGGCGGCACCGAAAGTGGAAACACGCTCAGGCGATGAAACAAGTCAGCGCGAAATCGCCCTGCAAGTACCTCTTCACGTAAGTCGCGGTTAGTCGCCGCCAGCACGCGCACATCGACCCGCAAACTGCGGTCATCGCCAACGCGCTGAATATCGCCATACTGCAACACCCTCAGCAGCTTGGCCTGCAATGCCAACGACAACTCGCCAATCTCATCCAGAAACAGCGTGCCGTTATCCGCCATTTCAAACTTCCCGCTGCGGTTACTGATAGCGCCAGTAAACGCTCCTTTCACATGCCCGAACAACTCACTTTCCGCCACACTTTCCGGCAGTGCGGCACAGTTGAGATAGACCAACGGATTCACCGCCCGTGGCGAGGCTTCATGAATCGCTTTCGCCACCAGCTCCTTACCGGTTCCCGTCTCACCGCTGATTAAGACGTTGAGATCGGACGCCGCCACAATCTCAATCTCTTTTTTTAATTGCGTCATACCTGGCGACAGACCGATCATCTGCGTCTGTTTCACCGCTTCAAATGGAGCGGCATCGCCCGGCAGCATATTCTGGCTTTCCAGTTGCTCAATCAGCAACGCATTGCTTAACGCTCCCGCCGCCAGCGCGGCAATCAGGCGTAACTCTTCGTCGCTGAAAACATCGAACTGATCGGGCTGCATCCCGTCGAGCGTCAATGCGCCGATCAGGTTTTGTCCGGCAAACAATGGCAGACCAACGCAGGCATGAACCTTCAGACTCTCCTGCCCGGGAATCAAACCGTCATAGGGATCGGGCAATTCGCTGTCTGCGGGAAAGCGCACCACGTCCCCGGCGCGGGCAATCGCTTCCAGCCGTGGATGCCCTTCCAGCGCAAAGCGTCTACCGAGTACATCCTTCGCCAACCCGTCGATGGCAAGCGGAATAAACTGCCGCGAGTCGTAACGTAGCAACGCAGACGCATCGCACTCCAGCACCTGACGCAGCGTGGTGATCAGGCGCTGAAAACGATCCTGATGACCAATCCCACGCTGCAATTCGATGGCGATATTCGCCAGCACATCAACGGAAAAACTCATCTTTGCCTCAATGTCAATTTGACTATAGATATTGTCATATCGACCATTTTATTGATAGTCATTTTGACTACTCACTAATGAGCATAATTTTATTTATAGAGTAAAAACAATTAGATAAAAAACTGGCACGCAATCTGCAATTAGCAAGACATCTTTTTAGAACACGCTGAATAAATTGAGGTTGCTATGTCTATTGTGGTGAAAAATAACATTCATTGGGTGGGTCAACGTGACTGGGAAGTGCGTGATTTTCACGGCACGGAATATAAAACGCTGCGCGGCAGCAGCTACAATAGCTACCTCATCCGCGAAGAAAAAAACGTGCTGATCGACACCGTCGACCATAAATTCAGCCGCGAATTTGTGCAGAACCTGCGTAATGAAATCGATCTGGCGGATATCGATTACATCGTGATTAACCATGCAGAAGAGGACCACGCCGGGGCGCTGACCGAACTGATGGCACAAATTCCCGATACGCCGATCTACTGTACAGCCAACGCTATCGACTCGATAAATGGTCATCACCATCATCCGGAGTGGAATTTTAATGTGGTGAAAACTGGCGACACGCTGGATATCGGCAACGGCAAACAGCTCATTTTTGTCGAAACACCAATGCTGCACTGGCCGGACAGCATGATGACTTACCTGACAGGCGACGCGGTGCTGTTCAGTAACGATGCTTTCGGTCAGCACTACTGCGACGAGCATCTGTTCAACGATGAAGTGGATCAGACGGAGCTTTTCGAGCAGTGCCAGCGTTACTACGCCAATATCCTGACGCCGTTCAGCCGCCTGGTAACGCCGAAAATTACCGAGATCCTGGGCTTTAACTTACCAGTCGATATGATAGCGACCTCCCACGGCGTGGTCTGGCGCGATAACCCGACGCAAATTGTCGAGCTGTACCTGAAGTGGGCCGCTGATTATCAGGAAGACAGAATCACCATTTTCTACGACACCATGTCGAATAACACCCGCATGATGGCTGACGCTATCGCCCAGGGGATTGCGGAAACCGACCCACGCGTGGCGGTGAAAATTTTCAACGTCGCCCGAAGCGATAAAAACGAAATCCTGACCAATGTCTTCCGCTCAAAAGGCGTGCTGGTCGGCACTTCGACGATGAATAACGTGATGATGCCGAAAATCGCCGGGCTGGTGGAGGAGATGACCGGATTACGCTTCCGTAACAAACGCGCCAGTGCTTTCGGCTCTCACGGCTGGAGCGGCGGTGCGGTGGATCGTCTTTCCACGCGCCTGCAGGATGCGGGTTTCGAAATGTCGCTTAGCCTGAAAGCGAAATGGCGACCAGACCAGGACGCTCTGGAGTTATGCCGTGAACACGGTCGCGAAATCGCCCGTCAGTGGGCGCTCGCGCCGCTGCCGCAGAGCACGGTGAATACGGTAGTTAAAGAAGAAACCTCTGCCACCACGACGGCTGACCTCGGCCCACGGATGCAGTGCAGCGTCTGCCAGTGGATTTACGATCCGGCAAAAGGCGAGCCAATGCAGGACGTTGCGCCAGGAACGCCGTGGAGTGAAGTCCCGGATAACTTCCTGTGCCCGGAATGCTCCCTCGGCAAAGACGTCTTTGACGAACTGGCATCGGAGGCAAAATGAGGAACGGCATTGTGATCATTGGTTCGGGCTTCGCCGCCCGCCAACTGGTGAAAAATATTCGCAAACAGGACGCCAGTATTCCATTAACCCTGATTGCCGCCGACAGCATGGATGAGTACAACAAACCTGACCTCAGCCATGTTATCAGTCAGGGGCAACGTGCCGACGACCTTACCCGCCAGACGGCGGGTGAATTTGCCGAGCAGTTTAATCTGCTCCTGTTTCCGCAAACCTGGGTGACGGATATCGATGCCGAAGCCCGTGTGGTGAAAAGCCAGAATAATCAGTGGCAATACGACAAGCTGGTGCTGGCAACCGGTGCCAGCGCCTTTGTCCCGCCAGTGCCTGGGCGTGAGTTAATGCTGACGTTAAATAGTCAGCAAGAGTATCACGCCTGTGAAACGCAACTGCGGGATGCCCGACGCGTGTTGATTGTTGGCGGTGGTTTGATTGGTAGCGAACTGGCGATGGATTTTTGTCGTGCAGGCAAAATGGTTACGCTAATCGACAACGCTGCCAGTATTCTGGCGTCGTTAATGCCACCGGAAGTAAGCAGTCGCTTGCAGCATCGGTTGACGGAGATGGGCGTTCATCTGCTGTTGAAATCTCAGTTGCAGGGGCTGGAAAAAACGGATTCTGGCATTCAGGCAACGCTGGACCGCCAGCGCAGCATCGAAGTGGATGCGGTAATTGCCGCCACCGGACTGCGCCCGGAAACCGCCCTGGCACGACGCGCCGGGCTGACGATTAATCGCGGCGTTTGCGTCGATAGTTATCTGCAAACCAGTAATGCCGATATTTACGCGCTGGGCGATTGCGCGGAAATTAACGGTCAGGTATTGCCGTTCCTCCAGCCGATTCAACTTAGCGCGATGGTGCTGGCAAAAAATCTTCTCGGCAATAACACGCCGCTGAAACTACCGGCGATGCTGGTGAAAATCAAAACGCCGGAATTACCGCTGCATCTGGCAGGCGAAACCCAGCGTCAGGATTTACGCTGGCAGATTAATACCGAAAGCCAGGGAATGGTGGCGCGCGGTGTTGACGATGCAGACCAACTTCGCGCCTTTGTGGTCAGTGAGGATCGGATGAAAGAGGCATTTGGATTGTTGAAAACATTGCCGGTGTAGGCGGGCTACTGTGCCCAAAATGTCGGATGCGACGCTGACGCGCCTTATCCGACCTACGGGGAGCGCATGTGTTGGTCACATAATGCGTTCATGTCGCATCCGCCTACTGTGCCCAAAATGTCGGATGCGACGCTGGCGCGTCTTATCCGACCTACGGGGAGCGCATGTGTTGGTCACATAATGCATTCATGTCACATACAGCTACTGTGCCCAAAATGTCGGATGCGACGCTGGCGCGTCTTATCCGACCTACGGGGACGCATGTGTAGGCCGGATAAGGCATTTACGCCGCATCCGGCAAGGGTGTCCAAATGCAACACGCTTTATCCGTTCTGGAGTTCACCCGCTAACCAACGCGCCGCAGCAATAACCCCCTGCCCCAGAGACAAACCGCCATCACCCGCCGGTAAACTCTGTGGAAACAGCAATGTGAAATCAGCGAGATAGTGCGCCAGACGTGCACGCAGCAAACGGTTATGAATAACCCCGCCGCTAAATACCAGCGTAGTGATACCACACATCGTGGCCTGCTCACGCATCAACGCGGCAAAACCCTGCGCCAGCGCATCATGAAACGCCCACGCGCGTTGATTAACCGGAGCCTGCCAGTTCAGCCACTGCTGCCAGAAAGTAGCGAGATCCAGTTGATTGTCCACCAGCGGCATCGTCACCGGATGCGTCACTCCGTCGCATGAGGCTGCGAGCGCCTCCAGAGCACAAGCCGCTTCACCTTCATAACTTAACGAGGCTGGCGCACAGCCCAGTGCCGCCGCCACAGCATCGAACAAACGCCCGCACGATGACGCCAGCGGCGCGTTAATTCCACGCTCAATGGCTCGCGCCAGCACGCTCCAGTTTTGCTGTTGCACACTTACCGTTTCAGGGTAATTCTGCCACTCCGGCACAAAGCGCAGGCACTGCGCCAGTAGGTTTCGCCACGGCTGCTTCGCAGCCAAATCGCCCCCCGGAAGCGCCACTGCAGGCAAGCCGCCCAGGTGCTCACATTCGCGATAGTTCACCCGCAGGCACTCGCCGCCCCACAAAGCGCCGTTCTCCCCCATACCGATACCGTCGAGCGTCAAAGCAATGACATCACCGCCCTCCAGTGGCCAGTGATGTTCTGCCAGACACGCCGCCGCGTGGGCATGATGATGCAGTACCGTTTGCGTCGGCAGATTCATTTCGCTCGCCCACTGGCTGGAGACATAGCCCGGATGCACGTCATGCACAACGTATTGCGGAGTGAAATCGTAGATGTTTTGCATCAGGCGTAACGCTTCGCGCCACTGCATCTGGATGCCATCGTCACTTAAATCGCCCAGATGCTGACTCAACACCGCTTGTTCACCGCGCACCAGGCAGAAGGTATTTTTCAGATCCGCGCCAAGACACAGCACAGGCAGAACATTTTTAAAGCCCGGAGGCAAAACCAGCGCATCCGGCACATACCCCCGCGAACGGCGCAGCATTTCGCCGCTTTCGCGCACCACCGAATCATCCATCCGCTGCACAATGTCGCGGTTATGTATCAAGAATCCGTCGGCAATGCCCTGCAAATCCGCCAGCGCCTGTGCGTTGCTGATAGCCGGTGGTTTACCGCTCAGGTTGCCGGAGGTCATCACCAGCGGGCATTGCAGTTCCTGTAACAGCAAATGCTGAAGCGGATTCGCAGGCAACATCACCCCGACTTCGTTAAGGCCAGGGGCGATATCATCACAAATCTCAGGTACGTATTTTTTATCCACCAGCACAATCGGCGCAGCGGGCGTGGTAAGCAACTGGCGCGCAGCGTCTGGTAAACCGTCAGCCACTGGCAACATGACCGCCAGCGGTTTCGCCGGGCGATGTTTGCGCGCCCGAAGTGTCGCCACCGCGTTACTGTTACGTGCATCGCAGGCAAGATGAAATCCGCCAATCCCTTTGATGGCGACAATGTTGCCCATTTTTAACTGTGCGATAGCCGCCTGTAATGCCGCCTCTTGTTCTGCATGTTCACCATGACTTACCCATTCAAGATGTGGGCCACACTCCGGGCAGGCCACCGGCTGGGCGTGGAAGCGACGATCGAGCGGGTCGCGGTACTCTTTGTCACAAGCCGGACACAACGGAAACGCCGCCATCACGGTAAACGGGCGGTCGTAAGGCATCGCGCGAATAATGGTGAAACGCGGGCCGCAGTGGGTACAGTTGATAAACGGATAACGATAACGCCGTTCGCCTGGGGTATTCATTTCGGCAAGGCAAGCAGGGCAAGTGGCGGCATCGGGAACAATTTGCGTATTCATGGTGCCGCCTGTGCTCTGGCGGATGGTGAACTCGGTGGGCGGCTGTGACCAGATAAACGGCTCACGCTCGACGCTATCAATACGCGCCAGTGGCGGACAGTGCTGATGCAATTGAACAAGAAACGTTTCCGGGTCTTCCAGCAGCCGGACTTCTACGCCATCGCCGTCATTACAGACATCGCCGTGAAGATTTAATTGCTGTGCCAACTGCCAGACAAACGGACGAAAACCGACGCCCTGCACTTTGCCACGAATACGCAGTTGGACACCGCAAGATGTGTTTTTTGCCATTGAGTTATTCCCGCCATCATGAATTGCGTAACCCGCCCAGCCGGACACGACAGCGTCGCATCCGGCAGTCACAGGTCGGCGATACCGCCCGCTCCGTATTCTACGAATATTTCCGGGAATTCCTTTGATGCCAGAACAGTTCTGTAAGATTTTTAGAACATCAGCGCCGTGCGGCGACGTTTTTCTGCGCTCAGTTGTTCAAGTTTATTACGATCGACACAAATCAGCGCATGAGTCGGGCAAGCCGCCATACACGCCGGGCCGTCTTCACGATGGTTGCACAGGTCGCATTTATTGGCTTCGGCTTTGTCAGCCCGTACATTCAGCCCCGCGCCGCTGTTGCGAATCACCGGACGTACCACCACTTCCATCGCGCCATACGGGCAAGCCACAACGCAGGTTTTGCAACCAATGCAACGTTCCTGCATCACATGAACAAACCCTTTATCACGGCTGATAGCACCATTCGGGCAGACGTTAGCGCACGGTGCATCTTCACACTGACGGCAAACTGTCGCCGTGGAAATGTTCACACCTTTAATGACATGGATACGCGGTAAAAATGTTTCCGGGGTCAGCGATGCACAGTCCTGATTTTCCTGATGAGAAACCACGCACGCCACTTCACAGGTACGGCAACCAATACATTTACTCGCGTCAGCAATGATGAAACGGTTCATCAAATTCTCCAGCAATGACAGTTAATGCGCCGATACATTCACAAATCATGCCAGTTTTTAATTCACTGTTATTTAAGGAAATTAATTTCTGTAATGCAGGAAAAAAGATGTCATCGACACTAGTGACGATGACATGTGATGACAATGTTTATCGCGAAAGAGCAATGAGTGAGTCGCGGCGGATCAGTTTTCCGCTGAAGGTTTTCGGCGGTGAGAAATCCCCGCCATCGAGCATAAAAATCAGCCGTCCAATAATTTCCTGAATCATCTCTGTTACCGGAATTTTTACGCTGGAGAGCGCCGGAACGGTGTAGGGGGCAATTGCGATATCATCGAATCCGATAACTGACACCTGCTCTGGCACCGCTACGCCGCGCTCGTGTAACGCTTTCATCGCACCTATCGCCATATCGTCGTTACTGGCAACTAACGCGCTAAATTTAGCCCCACGTTCGAGCAACATTTCTACCCCTTCGGCCCCGCTGGCAGGCGTCCATTTACCGTTAGCGATAAGTTTTTCATTGAGCGCAATACCATGCTGCGCCAGCGCGTCTTTATACCCGGCAAGACGTTCAACGCTGGTGGGGGAATCCATCGAGCCGGTAAGGAAAGCAATCTCCTGATGTCCGGCGTTTATCAACTCTGCCACGGCGTTAAAGCTGGTCTGTTTATGATCGCACCAGACGCTATGGCTGCTATTTTTGCGCAGGCGGCGATTAAGCACCATTATCGGCTGACTGTGCGCGTCAATGATGTCATCAATTTCATCCACGCTTAAAAAGCGCGGATAAATCATAATGGCGTCGCAGCGCAGATCCAGCAGATACTGAATCGCCTGGCGCTCTTCTTCGGCGCTGTGTTTACCATCTGCCAATAGCAACTGCCGCCCTTTCTCTTCCGCCATTCGCGCGGCATGAAACAGTAATTCACTAAAATAAATGCCGTGGTAAAGCGTGTTGGTCACTACCAGCCCCAGCGTCTGAGTACTCTTCGCCGACAGATTGCGCGCCAGCAAGTTTGGACGGTAACCGCTCTCTTCTACCGCCTGAAACACGCGATCTTTAGTCTCCTGGCTGACGTAGCCATTACCTGAAAGCACGCGGGAAACGGTCGCTTTTGAAACCCCGGCGCGCTTCGCCACTTCCAGCATCGTCGTCATCATTTTCATCCCTTTACACGCAATCAACGCAGTGTACTGCACCGTTTGCCGATTGTCCTTGGGCAATCGGCGGGAAAAATATTCAGGTGACCGGTTTCACAAATATAAAAAATGAACAATTAACTCTCTTGCTTATTTAGTGACAACTATTCATGATTTTGTGAAACCGGTTTCCTAATTCCGTTTCAGCATTGGCATTTTTCCGTCACGTCGACTGATAACAACTACATCTACCCTACTGATAACAGGATAAAATCCGATGGCCAAAAATTATGCGGCGCTGGCACGCTCGGTGATAGCGGCACTGGGCGGCGTTGATAACATCTCGGCAGTCACGCACTGTATGACGCGTTTGCGCTTTGTTATCAAAGATGATGCGCTTATCGACAGCCCGACGTTAAAAACCATCCCCGGCGTGCTCGGCGTGGTACGCAGTGACAACCAGTGTCAGGTGATTATCGGCAATACCGTTTCACAAGCCTTTCAGGAAGTCGTCAGCCTGCTGCCGGGAGATATGCAGCCCGCACAGCCCGTAGGTAAACCCAAACTCACGCTACGTCGCATTGGTGCGGGGATCCTCGATGCGCTGATCGGCACCATGTCACCGCTGATCCCGGCGATTATCGGCGGATCGATGGTCAAACTGCTGGCGATGATCCTCGAGATGAGCGGCGTGCTGACAAAAGGATCGCCGACCTTAACCATTCTGAATGTGATTGGTGACGGTGCTTTCTTCTTCCTGCCGCTAATGGTCGCGGCATCTGCCGCCATCAAATTTAAAACCAATATGTCGCTGGCGATTGCCATCGCGGGTGTGCTGGTACATCCGAGTTTTATTGAACTGATGGCGAAAGCGGCCCAGGGGGAACATGTCGAATTTGCCCTGATCCCGGTCACCGCGGTGAAATACACCTACACGGTGATCCCGGCGCTGGTGATGACCTGGTGCCTGTCATATATCGAACGCTGGGTGGATCGCATTACACCGGCGGTGACCAAAAACTTCCTCAAACCAATGCTGATTGTGTTGATTGCCGCACCGCTGGCAATCCTGCTGATTGGCCCGATTGGTATCTGGATCGGTAGCGCCATTTCGGCGCTGGTTTACACCATTCATGGTTATCTGGGCTGGCTTTCAGTCGCCATTATGGGCGCGCTGTGGCCTCTGCTGGTAATGACCGGGATGCACCGCGTCTTTACGCCAACCATCATTCAGACCATTGCCGAAACCGGCAAAGAAGGGATGGTCATGCCGTCAGAGATCGGCGCTAACCTGTCGCTGGGCGGTTCATCACTGGCGGTGGCGTGGAAAACGAAAAACCCGGAACTGCGCCAGACGGCGCTGGCTGCGGCGGCATCAGCCATTATGGCGGGGATTTCCGAACCGGCGTTATACGGCGTGGCGATCCGCCTGAAACGTCCGCTTATCGCCAGTCTTATCAGCGGTTTTATTTGCGGCGCGGTTGCCGGTATGGCGGGGCTTGCCAGCCACTCAATGGCAGCGCCGGGGCTATTTACCAGCGTGCAGTTCTTCGATCCGGCGAATCCAATGAGCATCGTCTGGGTGTTCGCGGTCATGGCGCTGGCGGTCGTGCTGTCGTTTATCCTCACACTGTTGCTCGGCTTTGAGGATATTCCTGTTGAGGAAGCGGCTGCCGAGGCGCGAAAGCATCAGAGCGCACAACCGACCGTCGCCAAAGAAGTAAGTCTTAATTGAGGATGAAAATGTCAGTATTTCCGCAAGGTTTTTTATGGGGCGGCGCGCTTGCCGCCAACCAGTCTGAAGGTGCGTTCCGTGAAGGTGGCAAAGGACTGACCACGGTCGATATGATCCCACACGGCGAGCATCGAATGGCGGTGAAACTGGGGCTGGAAAAACGTTTTCAGTTGCGCGATGACGAGTTTTATCCCAGCCATGAGGCGACGGATTTTTATCATCGTTATAAAGAAGATATCGCCCTGATGGCAGAGATGGGATTCAAGGTTTTCCGTACCTCAATTGCCTGGAGCCGTCTCTTTCCGCAGGGCGATGAAATCACGCCCAATCAGCAGGGCATTGCTTTTTATCGTTCTGTCTTTGAAGAGTGTAAAAAGTACGGTATCGAACCGCTGGTCACGTTGTGCCACTTCGATGTGCCGATGCATCTGGTCACCGAATATGGCTCCTGGCGTAACCGCAAGCTGGTGGAGTTTTTCAGCCGCTACGCCCGGACCTGCTTTGAAGCATTTGATGGTCTGGTGAAATACTGGCTAACCTTCAATGAAATCAACATTATGTTGCATAGCCCGTTCTCCGGCGCGGGTCTGGTGTTTGAAGAAGGTGAAAATCAGGATCAGGTGAAATATCAGGCCGCGCATCACCAGCTGGTTGCCAGTGCGCTAGCCACCAAAATCGCCCATGAGGTTAACCCGCAAAATCAGGTGGGCTGTATGCTGGCGGGTGGTAACTTCTACCCTTACAGTTGCAAGCCGGAAGATGTCTGGGCGGCGCTGGAGAAAGATCGGGAAAACCTGTTTTTTATCGATGTGCAGGCGCGCGGCGCGTATCCGGCTTACTCTGCCCGCGTATTCCGCGAAAAAGGGGTAACCATCGACAAAGCACCGGGCGATGATGAAATCCTGAAAAACACCGTCGATTTTGTCTCCTTCAGCTATTACGCCTCGCGCTGCGCCTCGGCGGAGATGAACGCCAACAACAGCAGTGCGGCGAACGTGGTGAAATCGCTGCGTAACCCGTATTTACAGGTAAGCGACTGGGGCTGGGGAATTGATCCACTCGGTCTGCGTATCACCATGAACATGATGTACGACCGTTACCAGAAGCCGCTGTTTCTGGTGGAAAACGGCCTCGGCGCAAAAGATGAACTTGCTGCCAATGGCGAGATTAACGATGACTATCGCATCAGCTATTTACGCGAACATATCCGCGCAATGGGCGAAGCGATTGCAGACGGTATTCCTCTGATGGGCTACACCACATGGGGCTGTATTGATTTGGTTTCTGCTTCAACGGGTGAAATGAGCAAGCGCTACGGTTTTGTCTACGTAGACCGTGACGACGCAGGCAACGGTACGCTGACGCGCACACGTAAGAAATCGTTCTGGTGGTATAAAAAAGTGATTGCCAGTAATGGCGAAGATTTAGAGTAAGTAACCATGCCGGATGCGGCGTGATGAATGCCTTATCGGGCCTAGTGTCGCACGAACCAGGTAGGCCCGATAAGCGCAGCGCATCGGGCAATCTGGCGTTTGCTATCAGTTCTGATTCCCTCATCAAGAACATCCCTGTCCTGATTCCTTACTGAAAAACTACTCTTCTTCTACCGCTAACTGCGCGAAACCGCCGTTCCCTTCCCAGCCTTCCAGACGTTGATAAACGGTTTCAACCGCATCTTTAATCCTCTGGGTCATCGGGTAGTAAAAGCCGACGATATCCGGCTGGATGCCGAGGAAAATCACTTCGCCAATGTCTTCTTTTAACTGGTCGATAAGGTAGTTCAACGGCATGTTATGGGTAGTCATCATAAACATCTCGGCGATGTCATCCGGGTCGATGATGCGGATCTCGCCGGGGTTTAGCCCCATATCCGTGGCGTCGACAATCAGCAGCCGTGTCGGGCGCAGTTCGCGGATAGCGACAATGTCGTTTTCCGGTGCGCTACCGCCGTCAATCACCACCCAGTTGCCTTTCGGCGCGGCGGCGCACTTTTCCGCCAGCAGCGGGCCTGCGCCATCATCGCCCATCATGCTATTGCCAACACAGAGTAAAACGTCAGTCACGCAGTCTCCTCACCATCAAATAGATGGCGTTTTCCTGATGAATATCATGCAACATACTTAACAGCATTGTACTCCATTCTTTCTGCTGCGAAGTTTGCGCTGCCCGGGCTTTATCGAATGCGTTGGCCAGCATCGGCACATGGTTAATGTCGATGACGATTTCACCATACTTCGGCACACCTTCCATTTTGCGGCGGGCTTCGCTGCCCGCCTCCAGAGTGGCAATCCATGCCAGATATTCATCCCACGGGCAGGTGAGCGCCGCTTCCAGGCAATCGATAACCCCAAGGTGGTGACCAATCGCCAGGCTGTAATAGACCACCTGCTGCGCCTCGGCGGGCGTGGCATCGTTCTCATCAATAAATTTACGGCTCAGTTGACTGAACACCACCTTTTCACTCATCGGATACGCGCCTCTTCAACAACATGATTCAGATGGCTGACAATCTCGTTCAGACGCGGATCGTTTTCCGCTTCCAGCCAGCGTGCAACCTGTTCTTCGCCCTGCCCTAACTGTGTAAGGTAATCATCGGCAATCTGACGACCGTAACGATAACCCGCCAGTCGACGTGCTTCGCGATCCACTTTCACACGCAGCGGCTGCACCATATCGCCATGCAGAATTTCTGCCGGTTGTTCATCCTGCTCACCCGGGCCACGGGCGTGAATTTTCTGCTCCAGCAGGCCGAGCGCCATTGCAAAGCCGTACAGCGTGGCGGCAGGCGTTGGCGGGCAGCCAGGGATATAAACATCCACCGGGACGATTTTATCCGTACCGCCCCACACGCAGTAGAGATCGTGGAAGATCCCGCCGCTGTTACCGCAGGCACCGTAGGAGATACAAATTTTCGGGTCCGGCGCGGACTGCCACGCACGCAGCGCAGGGGATCGCATTGCACGGGTGACCGCGCCGGTAAACAGTAAAATATCCGCATGACGCGGTGAAGGAACGACTTTAATGCCGAAGCGTTCTGCATCGAACAGCGGCGACAAAGTGGCGAAAATTTCGATTTCGCAGCCGTTGCAGCCGCCGCAGTCCACGCGGTAAACGTAGGCAGAACGTTTGATTTTTTTCAGTAACGACGCCTTCATGCTGGCGATGGATTCATCCACCGTCATCGGGACCGGAATGCCGTTGGCGTCACGGGGGCCTAATAAATTGCTCATCAGATGGCCTCTTTCATATGGCGAGTCAGTTCAATACGGTCGGACGGCACCAGGCATTTCTGGCGCTTACATTCCGGGCAAGTCTCAAAGCTTTCGCGGTGGTTTTCCGCGCGGCTGTCGCCGTTGTGCTTAAGCAGCGCAATGGCGTAGTCGATCTCTTTCTGAACGGCGAAAGGACGATTGCAGACGCGGCAGTTACACAGCGCGAAGCGGGACTGTTGCAGGAAGTCTTCTTTCTTCCACACCGCCAGTTCGTACTCTTGCGACAGTTTGATCGCCGCCGTCGGGCAAACTTCTTCGCAGCGTCCACAGAAGATGCAACGCCCGAGATTAAACTCCCACGCAAGCTCTCCTGTGGCGAGGTCAGTTTCAACCGTTAAGGCGTTTGACGGGCAGGCATTGACGCAGGCCGCGCAGCCGATGCACTGCTGCGGGTTCTGCTCTGGCTTACCACGGAAGTTTTTATCAACCGCAATCGGCTCCAGCGGATAAGACGAGGTCGCCGTGCCGGTTTTGATGACTTTTTTGATAAAGGTAAACATGGCGATTCCTTATTTCAGCGGCGAGTTTTTACGCTCAATGCTGTAGCGCTCGAGTTCTTTGTACGGCACCACTTTGCTCTTCTTCTTACGCACATCGACCACGGTCATGCGGTCGGTACAGGAGTAGCAAGGGTCGAGGCTACCGATAATCAGCGGCGCATCGGAAACGGTATTGCCACGCAGCATGTAGCGCAGGGTCGGCCAGTTCGCGTAAGTCGCGGCACGGCAGCGCCAGCGGTACAGCTTCTGGTTGTCGCCGGTCATGCTCCAGTGGATATCGTCGCCGCGCGGCGCTTCGGCAAAGCCCAGCGCAAAGCGGTGCGGAATGTAGGTAAAGCCTTCCACCATCAGTGGGCCACCCGGCAGGTTATCCAGACCGTAGTCGATCATGTTCAGCGCGGTATAGACTTCGTTGATACGCACTTTCAGACGGGAAATAACGTCGCAGCCCTGCTCGCTGTGGACTTCCATTGGCAGCAGGCCATAGCCGACAAATGGGTGATCGGCGCGGGTATCGCGGGCGTGACCGCTGGCGCGGACCATCGGGCCAACGTTACTGAAATCGCGGGCGATTTCCGGGTCCAGACGACCAATGCCGACAGTGCGCTGTTCCATGTTCGGTGTGCTCAGCAGCACATCCACCAGCTCCTGCACTTCACGACGCATCTGTTGTGCCAGCTGGCGGGTCTGGATCATGTCGTCTTTCAGCAGATCGCGACGAATCCCGCCGATCAGGTTCAGGCCGTAGGTTTTACGCGCACCGGTAAGGATCTCTGCCATTTTCATGGAGGTTTCACGCACGCGGAAGAACTGCATAAAGCCGGAGTCGAAGCCGGTAAAGTGGCAGGCGAGGCCGAGGTTGAGCAGATGCGAGTGCAGGCGTTCCACCTCCAGCAGAATGGCGCGGATCATCTGCGCACGTTCTGGCACCTGAATACCCATCGCGTTTTCCACCGACGTGGTGTAGGCGGTGCTGTGAGCAAAGCCGCAGATCCCGCACACACGGTCAGAGAGGAAGGTCACTTCGTTATAACCCATGCGGGTTTCCGCCAGTTTTTCCATGCCGCGATGGACATAGAACAGGCGGTAGTCGGCGTCGATAATGTTTTCGCCATCGACGAACAGACGGAAGTGGCCCGGTTCGTCAGAAGTAACGTGCAGCGGACCAATCGGCACGACGTTGTTTTTCTTGTCGCCCAGTTCGTTGATGAACTCGTAGGTTTCAGCATCGGTGGTCGGTGCCGGACGCTGACGATAATCCATGCTGTCTTTACGCAGCGGATAAAGTTCATCCGGCCAGTCATCCGGCAGCACCAGACGGCGTTCATCCGGCAGACCAACCGGAATCAAACCGTACATATCGCGCACTTCGCGCTCGCCCCACACCGCCGCCGGAACGCGCGGCGTCACGGACGGATACTCCGGTTTGTTGGCATCAACTTCGACGCGAACCGTTACCCAGCACTTAGTCCCCTTCTCCATCGACAGCACGTAATAAACGGCGTAATGACCATTCAGTTTGCGTTCGTCGTTACCAAACAGCACCGACAGCCAGCCGCCCTGCTTGTAGTAGAGAAACTCCACCACTTCCGGCAGATAGTTCACCTTCACGGTGACAGTCAGCTGATCTTTGGTCTGCCAGGCGTGGTCCAGCACGACGCCCGGAAATGCCTCATTCAGCGCGGCGAGATAATGTTGACCTAATTTTTCTTCAGACATGCTCAAACTCTCTTTAATCACGCCGCCAGCAAGGAGACGAACGCTAAAAATGCAAAGCCAAACCCAGCCCAGGTAATGCGTGGAGTAATATCAAGACGCAGACGGGCCATGCTGTTTTCGAATAGCGCGATAACCAGGACGCCGACCACCAGTTTGACGATGGCAATCACCAGCGCCAGCAGCAGTCCACCAGCGGTGAAGGTTTCCATTTGTCCCCACGGAATAAACACCCCGACGAACATCTGCAACACCACCAGTTGTTTCAGGCTGATACCCCATTTCATGACGCCAAAGCCGCTGCCGCTATACTCAGAGAGCGGACCTTCCTGCAACTCCTGCTCGGCTTCCGCCAGGTCGAACGGCAGTTTGCCCATTTCGATAAAAGTGGCGAACGCACAGGCACAAAGCGCCAGCACCAGCGGGATGCTCTGGCTCAGCGGCCAGTGATAAACGGTGTCGGTGATGTTGCTGATGTTGGTGGAACCGGCAACCTGCGCGGCAACCCACAGACCAAGCAACAACATCGGCTCGACCAGCACACCCAGCATCGCTTCACGGCTCGCGCCGATAGCGGTAAACGGGCTACCGGTATCCAGACCAGAAATGGCAAAGAAAAAACGCGCGATGGCAAAGAGATACAGTAAGGTGATCAAATCACCCAGCTGCGGCAGCGGAGAATCAACGGTCACCACCGGCAGCGCAGTAGCGATAGTCAGCATGACGCCCACCATCACATACGGCGTCAGGCGGAACACCCAGCCGGAGGCATCCGGGCCAACGCTCTGGCGGCCCAGCAGTTTGATAATGTCGCGATACTCCTGCAACACGCCCGGCCCGCGACGGTTATGCAAGCGGGCGCGCGCCACGCGGGTAATACCGGAGAGCAGCGGCGCAACGGCAAATAACACCAGCGCCTGAATTAACGGATATAAAACACTCATTCTCAGGCTCCTCGTGAAACAATAATCACCACCAGCACCGCCAGTTCAACCAGCGCCATCCGGCGGAACAGCAACGCACTGCCTTCGCACTGCCAGCCCGGCACCAGCGACACCGGATTCAGCCATTTACGCAGTTTCAGCACTGGCGCAAACGCCTGTTTAACCGGTATGGCAAAACCGTGAGCGGTAATCACCATTGATTTTTCATGGTCGTAGCCGCACACCCAGGCCGCGCCACGGGAACGTGACGGCAGACGGTCGCCTTTGCAAATCGCCATGATGATGAATGGCAGTAGCGGGCAGGCAATCAGCAGCAGTGTGATCATTGGTTGAGAAACGGTGGTGTTAGCAGGCTCCAGCGGCAGAGGTACAGCAGCAGAGAGCATCGGCAATAGCCACGGCGCAGCAACACCGCCAATTACGCAGCAAATCGCCAGTGCCACTACGCATACGCTCATCAGGAGCGGCGCACAGGTGGCGTTTTCGGCTTCTTTGGTACGCGGCGCGCCAAGGAAAGTGACGCCATAGACTTTCGCCATACACATCACCGCCAGCGCACCGGTAATTGCCAGACCCACAGCGAGCAGCGGCCCCAGCAGACGGGCAACAAACGCGCCACTATTGCTCAGTTTGAAGAAGGATTGATAGATAACCCATTCCCCGGCAAAACCGTTCAGCGGCGGCAGCGCAGCCATTGCCATCAGCCCGACCAACATAGCGATGGAGATAACCGGCATTTTCTTGCCAATACCACCGAGTTTTTCGATATCGCGATGACCGGTACGGAACCAGACGCTCCCCGCCCCGAGGAACAGTACGCTTTTGAACAGGCTATGGTTAAGCAGATGGTACAGACCACCGACCAGGCCAAGGGCAATCAGCGCCGGTTGTTCGAGTGCGATACCCGTTACGCCAGCCCCCAGCCCCAGCAGGATGATGCCGATATTCTCCAGGGTGTGGTAAGCCAGCAGGCGCTGGATGTTGTGCTCCATCAGCGCATACAGACCGCCGACGAACGCGGTAATCATGCCGAGCACCAGCAGCGCAATTCCCCACCACAGCGGTGCATTACCGCCCAGCAGTGACAGGGTTAAAATGCCCAGCAGACCAATTTTCATCACTACAGTGGAAAACAACGCCGCAGCTGGCGCAGAGGCGTTAGCATGTGCCTGCGGCACCCAGCCGTGCAGCGGGATAATCCCAGCCAACAGGCCAAAACCAATCACGCCGAGCAGCCAGATATCGGAACCGAGCGGCAGTTGCTGCACGCGCATATCCAGCAGGCGCAGATCCAGCGTGCCGTAACGCTGCCAGACCAGCCAGCAGGCAATCGCCAGCAGCAGAGTGCCAAGACGCCCCAGCGCAAACCACAGTTTGCCCTCTTTACTGTTGCTGGTGAGGAACACCGCACACAGGGCCATGATTTCTGCCATTACCACGAACATACCGAGGTTGCTGGCGATGACGGCACAGACGGCAGCAGCCATCAACATATTGATCTGCAAACCGTTGCACTTCACCTGCGCATGTCGATGCCAGTCAATGTTGTAGAGGCTGACAAACAGACCGCAAAGGCCGAGGGTAATCAGCCAAATCGCGTTAAGCGGGGAGATTTGAATATCGAAACTCACCAGCGAAAGCGCGCCGCTCACGCCGACTGCACCAGTCAGCACGGAGAACCCCGCCGCTGCCGTGTACACGCTACCAACTGCGCCGCCAATTCCGGCAATCCAGCCACTTAGCGCCTTATGAAATGAAAAGAGAAATGCCAGAACAGCGGCGGCGGCAAACCACGCCACGCCACTATTGATCAGTGAAATTGCGCTCATTTAGCCTCTCCACTTTGAGCCTGCTGAAACAAGGTGAGATCGCCAAAGTCCGTGTTAAAGGTCAGCTCACGCTTACGCTTGCTGACGCGGGCGATATCGGTGTTATCCACCAGATGCAGGGCTTTGGTTGGGCACATCCGCACGCAGGCCGGACCTTGTTCATCAAAGCTACAAAGGTCACATTTGACAGCGATAGCGCGAATACCCGGCACCCAGTCAAGCAGCGTGCTGACACGCGCCGGAGCAGGCGGTGCCGGTGGCGCTTTCGGGGTATTGGCATTTGCAGGAATATCCAGCGGACGGCTGCCGGAAAATTCGATTGCGCCGAATGGACAGGCGATGCCGCACAGTTTGCAGCTTACGCACAGGCTTTCATTCAGCTGGACTGCGCCATCAACACGAGTGATAGCGTTAACCGGGCAGACTACCGCACAAGGTGCATCTTCACAGTGGTGACAGAGCTGCGGCGCAGATTCTTTATCATTAAGCATCACTCTCAGGCGCGGCATAGACTGAAGGCCGTGCTGGCGATGCGTCTCTGAACAGGCAGCCTCACAGGTGTGGCAGCCGATACAGAGCGTGGAGTCAGCAATTACAAAACGATTCACCGGGCATTCCTCAGGTGATTGTCATTTTTGACGAAAACATGCCGATGAAATGTCATTTTCGACACTCATCGACACGCCCATCCCCAAACAGGCATGACGCCTGCAAACCAGGCAAAGCCTCAGCTCATGCTGCTGAGCTTTGCCCCTTTACCAGTTGGCTTAAATTCACCGGCGTATTGTTCTCAATGGCGGTGTATAAGCTGTCGTAAACACCAGCGATTTTTTCGAGATAGTGTTCCAGAACCTGTTCTCGATTACGGATGTTGACCTTGCCATCAATCATGCCGTCAATGCTTAACTGAGCCTGTGCTATCCGCTGTTTATCTTCACCGTCTTTCGTTTCGACGTAGTACTCGATGGTGTGGCTGTTAAAACCATCCGCCAGGGTGACGTAAATACGAAAATGTTCAAAAAGTACGAAACAGAGTTCTTTATCTGGCGCGCAGCTCATGGCGTGGTGCAGGCGCGCTTTTGATAACGTGATCCCCTGAACCAGCGAATTGCAGTAGATATGCCACTGGTCCTGTAGGCGACGATGCCGCTGTGCGATGTAATCGGCTTTCTCGCTTATTTCCCAAATAGTCATTGTCAGGTTACCCGTTTAACAGAGATGCCAGCCTTAAGCATTTTTTGTGCCAATTTTTATCTCATTGTTATTTATATATTTTTTATAAGTCAGCCGACTTTCGACGCCATGACGACGTGTCATTTCGACATCATCGACATTGTTCACATCAGAGATAATCAACACTGGCATAATTATTGCTTGTCACGGGCAACAGTTAATGGGAGGCGATATGCACGAAATAACCCTCTGCCAGCGGGCACTGGAATTGATCGAACAGCAGGCCATACAGCACGGCGCAAAACGCGTAACTGGGGTCTGGCTCAAAATTGGCGCATTTTCTTGTGTCGAAACCAGCTCTCTTGCCTTTTGTTTTGATCTGGTTTGCCGCGGCAGCGTGGCAGAAGGTTGTAAACTGCACCTCGAAGAACAAGAGGCCGAATGCTGGTGTGAAACATGCCAGCAGTATGTGACGCTACTGAGCCAGCGCGTCCGCCGCTGTCCGCAGTGTCATGGTGACATGCTACAGATTGTGGCAGACGACGGTTTACAGATTCGGCGAATAGAAATAGACCAGGAGTGAGCGATGTGTACAACATGCGGTTGCGGTGAAGGCAACCTGTATATCGAGGGTGATGAACATAACCCTCATTCCGCGTTTCGTAGCGCACCTTTTGCCCCGGCGGCACGGCCGAAGATGAAAATCACCGGCATTAAAGCGCCTGAATTTACCCCCAGCCAGACCGAAGAAGGCGACCTGCATTATGGTCACGGTGAAGCTGGCACTCATGCGCCGGGTATGAGCCAGCGTCGGATGCTGGAAGTCGAAATTGACGTGCTGGACAAAAACAATCGTCTGGCTGAACGCAACCGCGCGCGCTTTGCTGCCCGCAATCAGTTGGTACTCAACCTGGTTTCCAGCCCTGGTTCCGGTAAAACTACGCTTTTGACGGAAACCTTAATGCGCCTGAAAGATAGCGTTCCGTGTGCGGTGATTGAAGGCGACCAGCAAACCGTGAACGATGCCGCCCGCATTCGCGCTACCGGCACACCAGCGATTCAGGTGAATACCGGTAAAGGCTGCCATCTCGATGCCCAGATGATCGCCGACGCCGCACCGCGCCTGCCACTGGACGATAACGGTATTCTGTTTATCGAAAACGTTGGCAACCTGGTATGCCCGGCCAGCTTCGATCTCGGTGAAAAACACAAAGTGGCGGTGCTTTCCGTTACCGAAGGTGAAGACAAACCGCTGAAATATCCGCATATGTTTGCCGCCGCCTCGCTGATGCTGCTCAACAAAGTTGATTTACTGCCGTATCTCAACTTTGACGTTGAGAAGTGCATCGCCTGTGCCCGCGAAGTGAACCCAGAAATTGAAATCATCCTCATTTCCGCCACCAGCGGCGAAGGGATGGACCTGTGGCTGAACTGGCTGGAGGCACAGCGATGTGCATAGGCGTTCCTGGCCAGATTCGCACCATTGACGGCAACCAGGCGAAAGTCGACGTCTGCGGCATTCAGCGCGATGTCGATTTAACGCTAGTCGGCAGTTGCGATGAAAACGGTCAGCCGCGCGTAGGCCAGTGGGTACTGGTCCACGTTGGCTTTGCCATGAGCGTAATTAATGAAGCCGAAGCGCGCGACACTCTCGACGCCTTACAAAATATGTTTGACGTTGAGCCGGATGTCGGCGCGCTGTTGTATGGCGAGGAAAAATAATGCGTTTTGTTGATGAATATCGCGCGCCGGAACAAGTGATGCAGTTAATTGAGCATCTGCGCGAACGTGCTTCACATCTTTCATACACTGCCGACCGCCCTCTGCGGATTATGGAAGTGTGCGGCGGTCATACCCACGCCATCTTTAAATTCGGTCTCGACCAGTTACTGCCGGAAAACGTTGAGTTTATCCACGGCCCTGGTTGCCCGGTGTGCGTTCTGCCAATGGGCAGAATCGACACCTGCGTGGAAATTGCCAGCCATCCGGACGTCATCTTCTGTACCTTTGGCGACGCCATGCGCGTACCGGGGAAACAGGGGTCGTTGTTGCAGGCAAAAGCACGTGGCGCCGATGTGCGCATCGTCTACTCGCCAATGGATGCGTTGAAACTGGCGCAGGATAACCCAACTCGTAAAGTGGTGTTCTTTGGCTTAGGGTTTGAAACCACCATGCCGACCACCGCCATCACTCTGCAACAGGCAAAAGCCCGCGATGTGCAGAATTTTTACTTTTTCTGTCAGCATATTACGCTGATCCCTACGTTGCGCAGTTTGCTGGAACAACCCGATAACGGCATCGACGCGTTTCTCGCGCCGGGTCACGTCAGTATGGTGATTGGCACCGATGCCTATAATTTTATCGCCAGCGATTTTCATCGTCCTCTGGTGGTAGCTGGATTCGAACCACTTGATCTACTGCAAGGCGTGGTGATGCTGGTGGAGCAGAAAATAGCGGACCACAGCAAAGTAGAGAATCAGTACCGACGAGTGGTGCCAGATGCAGGTAATTTGCTGGCACAACAGGCGATTGCTGACGTCTTCTGCGTCAATGGCGATAGCGAATGGCGCGGCCTTGGGGTGATCGAATCTTCTGGCGTGCACCTGACGCCGGATTATCAACGATTCGATGCCGAAGCACATTTCCGCCCGGCACCGCAGCAGGTTTGCGATGACCCACGCGCACGTTGTGGTGAAGTATTGACCGGCAAATGTAAGCCGCATCAATGCCCGCTGTTTGGTAACACCTGTAATCCTCAAACCGCGTTCGGCGCACTTATGGTTTCCTCCGAAGGGGCATGTGCCGCATGGTATCAGTATCGTCAGCAGGAGAGTGAAGCGTGAATAATATCCAACTCGCCCACGGCAGCGGCGGCCAGGCGATGCAGCAATTAATCAACAGCCTGTTTATGGAGGCGTTTGCTAATCCGTGGCTGGCAGAACAGGAAGATCAGGCTCGTCTTGACCTGGCGCAACTGATGGCGGAAGGCGACCGTCTGGCGTTCTCCACTGACAGTTACGTCATCGACCCGCTGTTCTTCCCTGGCGGTAATATCGGCAAGCTGGCGATTTGCGGCACGGCCAATGACGTTGCGGTCAGCGGCGCTACCCCACGTTATCTCTCCTGTGGATTTATCCTTGAAGAAGGATTACCGATGGAGACGCTGAAAGCGGTAGTAACCAGCATGGCAGAAACCGCCCGCGCGGCAGGAATCGCCATCGTCACTGGCGACACGAAAGTGGTACAGCGTGGGGCGGCGGATAAACTGTTTATCAATACTGCCGGCATGGGCTCGATCCCAGCGAATATTCACTGGGGAGCACAAACTCTCACCGCAGGCGATGTTCTGCTGGTTAGCGGTACGCTCGGCGACCACGGTGCAACTATCCTTAACCTGCGCGAGCAGCTGGGGCTGGACGGCGAGCTGGTCAGCGATTGCGCGGTACTGACGCCGCTGATTCAGACATTGCGCGACATTCCCGGCGTGAAAGCGCTGCGCGATGCTACCCGTGGTGGAGTGAACGCGGTAGTTCATGAGTTCGCGGCAGCCTGCGGTTGCGGTATTGAACTTTCAGAAGCAGCACTGCCGGTTAAACCTGCCGTGCGTGGCGTTTGCGAATTGCTGGGACTGGACGCCCTCAACTTTGCCAACGAAGGTAAGCTGGTGATTGCCGTAGAGCGTAACGCGGCAGAGCAAGTGCTGGCGGCGCTGCGTTCCCACCCACTGGGGCAAGATGCAGCATTGATTGGCGAAGTGGTTGAGCGTAAAGGTGTTCGTCTCGCTGGACTTTATGGCGTGAAACGAACTCTCGATCTACCACACGCCGAACCGCTACCTCGTATATGCTAATAAAAATCTAGCCCCTGGAATTTGTCATTTACCTTTTGCACCGCTTAGCGGTGCTTTCCTGGAAGAACAACATGTCGTATACACCGATGAGTGATCTCGGACAACAAGGGTTGTTCGACATCACTCGGACACTATTGCAGCAGCCCGATATGGCCTCGCTGTGTGAGGCTCTTTCGCAACTGGTAAAGCGTTCTGCGCTCGCCGACAACGCGGCTATTGTGTTGTGGCAAGCGCAGACTCAACGTGCGTCTTATTACGCGTCGCGTGACAAAGACAATCCCATTAAATACGAAGACGAAACCATTCTGGCACATGGTCCAGTGCGCAGCATTTTATCGCGCCCTGACACACTGCACTGCAGCTACGAAGAGTTTTGTGACACCTGGCCGCAACTGGCCGCGAGTGGGCTATACCCCAAATTTGGTCACTATTGCCTGATGCCGCAGGCAGCGGAAGGACATATTTTTGGCGGCTGTGAATTTATTCGTTATGACGATCGCCCGTGGAGCGAAAAAGAGTTCAATCGACTGCAAACATTTACGCAGATTGTTTCTGTTGTCAGCGAGCAAATTCAGAGCCGCGTCATCAACAATGTCGACTACGAACTGCTATGCCGGGAACGGGATAACTTCCGCATCCTGGTTGCCATCACCAACGCGGTACTTTCTCGTCTGGACATGGACGACCTGGTCAGCGAAGTGGCTAAAGAAATCCACTACTACTTCGATATCGACGATATCAGCATCGTTTTACGCAGCCACCGCAAAAACAAACTCAATGTTTACTCCACTCACTATCTCGATAAGCAGCATCCCACTCACGAGCAGAGTGAAGTTGATGAGGCAGGAACCCTCACCGAGCGCGTATTTAAAAGCAAAGAGATGCTGCTGCTTAATCTCCACGAACGAGACGATTTAGCCCCCTACGAACGCATGTTGTTCGACACCTGGGGCAACCAGATCCAGACGCTGTGCCTGCTACCGTTGATGTCTGGCAACACCATGCTGGGCGTGCTGAAACTGGCGCAGTGCGAAGAGAAAACCTTTACCACCACTAACCTGAGTTTGCTGCGCCAGATTGCTGAACGTGTGGCGATTGCCGTGGATAACGCCCTCGCCTATCAGGAAATCCATCGTCTGAAAGAGCGTCTGGTTGATGAAAACCTTGCTCTGACTGAACAGCTCAATAATGTGGATAGCGAATTTGGCGAGATTATTGGTCGCAGCGAAGCCATGTATAGCGTGCTCAAGCAGGTTGAGATGGTAGCGCAAAGCGACAGTACCGTACTCATTCTCGGTGAAACGGGAACGGGTAAGGAACTGATTGCCCGCGCGATCCACAATCTTAGCAACCGCAATGGTCGGCGAATGGTGAAGATGAACTGCGCCGCCATGCCTGCGGGACTGCTGGAAAGCGACCTGTTTGGTCACGAACGAGGGGCTTTTACTGGTGCCAGCGCCCAGCGTATTGGTCGTTTTGAACTGGCTGATAAAAGCTCGCTGTTCCTTGATGAAGTGGGCGATATGCCGCTGGAGTTACAGCCTAAGTTGCTGCGTGTCTTGCAAGAACAGGAATTCGAACGCCTCGGCAGCAACAAAATCATTCAGACTGACGTACGTTTAATTGCCGCGACCAATCGCGATCTGAAAAAAATGGTCGCTGACCGCGAGTTTCGAAGCGATCTCTATTACCGTCTGAATGTCTTCCCGATTCATCTGCCGCCGCTGCGCGAGCGCCCGGAAGATATTCCGCTGCTGGCTAAAGCTTTTACTTTCAAAATTGCCCGCCGCCTGGGTCGTAACATTGACAGCATTCCAGCCGAGACTCTGCGCGCATTGAGCAATATGGAATGGCCAGGTAACGTGCGCGAACTGGAAAACGTCATTGAGCGTGCGGTGTTGCTGACACGCGGTAACGTCCTACAACTCTCTTTACCCGATATCCCCCTGTCAGAACCTGAAACACCGCCGACCGCGACGGTCGTCGCCCAGGAAGGCGAAGATGAATATCAACTGATTGTCCGCGTATTAAAAGAGACTAATGGCGTGGTTGCCGGGCCAAAAGGCGCTGCACAACGTC
Source organism: Escherichia sp. E1V33 (assembly GCF_004211955.1). Taxonomy (GTDB): domain Bacteria; phylum Pseudomonadota; class Gammaproteobacteria; order Enterobacterales; family Enterobacteriaceae; genus Escherichia. Next base: position 68,160 of record NZ_RHJI01000004.1, on the reverse strand, counting down.
TGGGGTTAAAACGCACCACCCTGCTGTCACGGATGAAACGGCTGGGGATTGATAAAGCGGCATTGGTTTAACAGCATGAAGTGCCGGACAGATCTGCCTGTCCGGCATGTTATTCACGTGGCTTCTTCGGGCGATATTTTTCCGGCAGTTCTGGCACTGGACGTTTATCATCAATCAGATGACGCACGGTTAAGATCGGATGACGCCACAGCATTCTCGGCCCCGCCCAACGCATAATCTGCTTCATCTCCTCACGCTTTGCTGGCTGGTAACAGTGCACCGGACACTGCTTACACGCCGGTTTCTCTTCGCCAAACACACATTTATCCAACCGCTTTTGCGCGTAAGTAAACAACGCATCGTAATGCTCCGGCTCCGCTGACGCCTGCGGGCATTTCGCTTGATAAAGATCGATCATTTTTTTAATCGTCAGTTTTTCACGAGAGATACGCTTGCCGGACATGATGCCTCCATACTCTTAAGGTGCATTTATATTACAACTTTATTTTAATGGGGACTATGGCTCTGAAGGAGGAGGGGCTCCAGCTGAGGCAATTTGCGAGCTTGTTTCATAGTCATCATGCAAAAGCTATATTCTTTTTTGTCATTAAAATCTGTATATCAAAGTCATGCAATCAAAACCCCTCCTCCAGCACACAAATTTTGCTTTGGGTTATATCATCTATAATGTTTAACGTCTTCATTAAAAAGTAAAGTTAATAACTTTAATTTTTAATATTAACGTCCAGCACAACCATCTGATATCTGAAATATTATTTTCAACTAAATGCAAATCAAATTCATTCAATATGAAGTTTAACTTATCGAATATTTAATTCATAAACAGTTCTACTTTATTGATGCATTATTATATCCAAAATTCATCCATTGAAATATAGTCAATTAAATAAAAAAACACCACGACATTTTATCAGACAAATTAATTTTTTATTGAAATAAGGATTATTCATGGATTCTCCGACTGTTGGAATTGCCATTATTTTTGCTCTTATGTTTTTAGAGAACAACTTAACCTCTTCTGCCTGAATACTCAGATAATTTTCTCACATCAGGTATTCTGAGTATTGTCAACAGTCAGCTTTATGCTGTAGTGAATTCAACAAATGCCAAATGGCTTTGAAAGTATAATGGGCGAGCATAATCTACTGTGGCTACATAATAACGAGCACATACCCTTAGAAGGCGATATGCACTGGTGTTCAGATGACTCCGGGTTCCATTGCTACAACAGTGAAAAAGTGGGTGTGAAGTTCGCGCTGCTCTGCCGAAATGGGGAAACCATATATTGGGCCGCAGGTAGCGGAGGTTACGATGTTTCAACCTTGTAAAATATGATACTGATAGCGATGGAAAACACTTCATCAGCCAGACACAACGGCGCAGTGGTTAACAGAGAACCGTTCAGCGTATAATGCTCATACATGTGGAAATGCACAGAGAACTAAATCCGAATCCCTATACAACGGCGACCAGAAGCCCGCAAACAATGGCTGACTGAACAATTCGTGAAAATAACTATATCGCATTTATACCAAAGCCAGAGGTAAGAACAGCACTGCTGAACTTTGCCGAGGCGAGCATCATTAACTGAATGATTAAAAGGAGTACATTAAGCACCAAAAAGAAGAGGATAAAATAAGTGAACAACTCTCGATCTCATTTACAGGCCAAGTAATTCATAGAAGTAAATGCCAGATCGCGATGCATCTGTGAGGCAGCGACTACCAACAAAGCCTCAAGGCGCATATAAAAAATCCAGCTGCACCGGATGTATATTTATTTTGAGAGACTAAATATGGAAATTTCTGAATTAAAGGCTTTTATGGCAACAGTCGATACCGGTAGCGTAACCCAGGCTGCACGTTTCTTATACAGAACTCAATCCAGTATTTCATTACGCCTGAAACAATTAGAAAGCAAGGTTGGAGTCTCACTTCTGGAGCGTCGAAGTGATGGTGTATTCCCTACGTTACAAGGGCGGTTATTATACGATTATGCTCAAAAAATTCTGTCACTGATTGATGAAATTGAAAGTAAATTACATACAGATAATACTTATCGTGAAATTAGGTTAGGCTGTATTTCCAGCCTGCCAACTGAACATTTACATACTATTATCGATAGAGCCAATGATAAAAAAATAGATATTGATATAACACTAGGAAATTCTCTAGAATTGGCAGAAAAACTACAAAACAGAGATCTGGATATTGTTATTACTGGCGCAGGTATCGTTGCAGAAAATAACTGTCACTTTCACCTATTTTCCGACGACATGGTCATCATTTCTTCTCGGGACAGAGGAGAAATATTACATTTATCTGAGCTCAAAGATAGTGTTTTCCTGGTGAGTAGCAAAAGGAGTGCATCGTCCAGAAATCTTAACAGCCTATTTTCTACCGCTGGGTTTCATCCCAAAAAAATTATAGAATGTGGTTCCTATTCTGTTCTTTTTAGAGGCGTAGCTAAAAACAAAGGAATTTCAATGGTCCCCAAGATTTTAGCCACATCAACGATATATAAAGGCACTGTAAAAATTCACAATATTTCAGGTACGTTTACACCATTTAATACAGTTTTATCTTATGCGAAAGACTCACAACATCATTTCGTTCTATCATTGGTTGGTATCATCAAAGATTATTTCAAAGAGATAAAATGAGTTTAAATAAAATCATTATCAATAATTAAATGATTATATGTGGCGCTAATCATCACCGCCACATAATAACTCCCCTATCTAATATACTTACAAACAACATGAATATATAACAGCCTCTTCTTCGTAAGGATTATTCAGAAGAAGATCATCCTCTATAGATTCAATTATGATATTATCTCCATGACGCAACTCAAATCCCGCTTTATCGGTGCTAATTGACGCGCCTAATAATAAATAATGAACAGAATAAGGAGGAGACTTTAACAAATCATTATTAAATAAGATATCCATTAGTTTATTTTGGGGAAAACTCATATTTTCGAACCCAAGCGCACTTTCTTTCTGCCATATATTTAACCCCTCACGCACTACCTTGCAAACCACCTTTGAATACGCTGGTATTTTATCAGTTAATATTAACTTATGCCCAATACCTGTGGTCATCAACTTAGATAGATTAGCTAAGTTAGGATATTTTTTTCTCATTCCAACATCCGAGAAATCATTAGCTATCGTATACCCAACAATCTTTGGCCTTCCATTATTAGTTATTATAATAACTAATACATACTCGACCTCAATTCCTCCTGAGAATGACTGCATAGGAAGAGTTATGCGTTCACCAGTAGTTCGTAACGTAGAGCCATTTCCTTTAAAGAACCAATCCAGTTCTCGATTCCTGGCAGGCAATCCATTTATCATATCATGGGTCCGCCCAAAAGAACTGACAAAAACGTTTCTGTCATCGACGGGCTTAACAGGGACATTATATATATTATTTTTTATATCTTCTTGCTGTATCCGTCTTACATTAGGTAATTTATCCACTATAGATGGTATAGACATATTGTGCTCAATGCTTTTACGAAGAAGTCCATAGCTTGATATGTTTTTTATTAAATATACATCCTTCTTATCAAAGTATTCTTTTTGAAGGATAACAAATCTATTCCCATTAATTGTGCAATCAATAAGTGATTTCATATAGATCCCCATTTATGAAATTTTACTCAGTGGCTTCTTTCCGTGGCGAGAGCAAAGGAAAACGCCTATGCATATAGCAAAAATACTTACCACATGATATTGTGCTAATTTCACTTGGAGAAATATAACACTTAATACACCTGCAGATAATGGGATCAAATGTGTAAAAATCTCTCCTCTGGTTGCACCAATGATTGAAATACCTTTACTCCAAAACAGATATGATAGCCAGGATGGAAAAATGACAAGATATGCCATACCAAGAACATTAGAAAAATCAGGAGCGAATGTTAATGATGCTCCATTGTAAATTATATTAATCAAGCTAAATGGTATTAATATAATTGCACCAACGATTGCACATGCAGTTACAAATACGTTTCCAGATATTTCTTTCGGTTTCTTTCTAAGGAAAGAACAATAGATCGCCCAACTAACTGCGGAAATCATTGTCCAATAGTCACCACGATTAATTTTTTCCAAAAATTGTAGATTAGTTATATCGCCTTTTGTAACTAACCAGGCAACACCCAATGTACTAATTATAACACCAACAATATTTGATTTTGATATATAATCCCTAAAAAACATCCAGTTAAATGCAAGAACTAGCCCAGGCGTGGACGATAAGTATATAGCGGCATTTAACGATGTTGTGTATTGTAAGCCAATATATAATGCCACAGGAAACATAACTTGTCCCAATATGGCTAATAATATAATGCTTTTTTTATTGCGAATTATTAAATTAATATTTTCTTTAATTGCCAAAAAATTAAATATAACAAGGATTATACTGGTAAGTAGCCATCTAAATTCTGATAACAGAATAGGGTCCATATTGACCACCATAATCTTACCAACAACATAGTTACCACCCCAGAATATAGCCGCCAGAGATAACATTACATAAGGCATAGATTTCATCTTTTTTTCTCTATTATAACATATGATTTTTCCCCATAGGAAATATCACGATCAAAAACCATCTCACTATATAATGATTCACGAGACCATGATCTCCACATTAATTTATATGCTTCTAATTGCAAAATTATTTTAGCACCAGGAGCGGCTACTCGCATGATCTCATTCATTAACTTATCATTAATTTCTTTAGCTGAAAGGTGGCACAACACAAGAGAATATCCTATTTTCCTACGATAATGCGCACTACCTCCTGTTAAAAATGGTAATGAAGATAAATTAAAATCCCCTCTGAATCGAACATTATAGCAATTATTATCTAAACACCATTGTAATACAGAAGCACAAACTCTTCGTTCCGTTGAGATTATATCCAACTTCTGTTTAGTAAAATCAGCAAGACCATTAGCATTTGGTGGATTAATGATTAAAACGCTATCATTTTTATTTAATTGTATTTGTTCATGTAAGATGTTGTTTATAATGTTACCTTCAACTTTATTCCTATAATAACATAACCACTCTTCATCGACAGAAACCCAGTCATCAATCATCAACATTTCTTTGAATGATAATTTTTTATGCTCAAGTAAATAGGCTTTAAATGGCATATATTGTAAAACCTTTCCTCGATCTCCTACAATTGAATAATCCCCTACCCATGTATTTACAAACGTTCTCGTTGCAATAATGCTTGCTTTCCCAATATAGTCTGCAGCCCATCCAACCATAGCCTCTCTCCCGACCCATGCATAATCAGAGAGGGTTATAGCAGGTAGCGTTGTCATTGCCACAGTTCTGGCCCCTACAGATGGGCGACCGTAGGGATCATGATTCTGACGAAGAAGTTGGCTTCCCGGTGACAGCCACACACCGATACCAATAGTGATATCGCCGCCAGCATTGACCGATGCGTTTCGGCCAAAACGAACGTATTGACCTATTTTTATTTTAGGAAGCTGATCAGCCCTTAAGTCCATCTGATGGTCAGCATGTGGATGGCTGAAATATGCACCATTCTCAAAATGAGTAGTTGAAATGAGATGTTCCCCTCCTTATTCTTTAACTAAAAATGGTGCGCCACCGATATCAATTGAAAAATGATCTTCTGGTAAATTATAGCGCACAGCAAATTCTGCCAACTTTTCTTTAAAAAGCATGGCAAATTCTATTTCCTCTCGTTGCGTTGTGACCTTCTGAACTTCTTTACGCAGATATTTCAAGACACTAGTATAATCGGAAACAGGAGAATTACTATTTTCAGAATTGATGTTTTTTTCCAATCCGCATAGAAACATTTCTGAATTTAACATTTCAATTTCTTCTATTTCCGTGGTGATATCTTTACTTGTCATCGACATACTCCGTTATTGTTCGTTGTATAATTCTATATCCTTTCAACAAATATATTGAATATATGAGTAAAGCGATATTAAATTATATTGATACCCATATTAATATTATCAATAGCAACCATCTTGAAAAATCTATAATAAGGTGTATATTTAGTAAAGCACATAGATATTAAACATTCATCAATATTAAAATGACTGTTTTTTATTTTCTTCTGTTGCCAACCAAGTCCATTACTTTCTTAGAGCTGTGAACGGCCTCTGAATTTTTTATGTGTCATCAGAATAAAGAACAGGATATAGCTAAGCCAGTTGACATCGTTATTGCTGGGTATTTCCCGCTTCAATCTCAATCACATGTATTGCAGCTGTTATCACTCTTGAAACAAACTCCTCGCGCCAGCCGGCTCTTTCACTCTAAGGTTTAACTTTCTGTCATACTTTTTTTGACTTTATTATTGCATTCAATGCAATGAGCTTTGCTAGTTTAGAGCTGCTCATAAGATAACTTCTATTTTGTACAAAAAACCTCTTTTTCTTGCTTCACTGCACTCGAACTACCTAGTCAACTTCATCGTTTCAACGAATTTGCGAGCAGTCTCGCGTGCCTGAACAATGCTGGCAAAATCTGAGACATAACCAACCATTGATCTGATAACCTGTTTCAGTGCCTTGTCGTGGGCCGCTTGTCTGTTGATGATACGCCTATATAGATTCCTTTGGTGGCACTGATTTTGACACCAAAACCACGGGTGAATCTCTGTGGTTGTCAGTGATAAGATACGGCTTTCGTTCAGGATTGGGTAAGTAGACAACGCCCCCTTGCTGGTCGAGTTCTGGTTTCACGTCGATAGATAACTTATTGATTATAATCGACTGAGAAGTGTCATTTTTATAAATGTATACCAGCAAGTCAGAGTATGTACCCGATACATACCGGTATACTTCTGGCATACAAATTTATCGATTTATATGGGTTTAACGCGGTTTTGCATGAGGCTATATGCGGAATCTCAAGACTTAAAAAATGAGTAGAATCAATATGAAAGAGTCTATCGACAAGGATCTCTCAGACCATACCCCAATGATGCAGCAGTATCTCAAGCTGAAAGCCCAGCATCCGGAGATCCTGCTGTTCTACCGGATGGGTGACTTTTACGAACTGTTTTATGACGACGCTAAACGGGCGTCGCAGCTGCTGGATATTTCGCTGACCAAACGCGGCGCATCTGCGGGTGAACCGATCCCGATGGCGGGTATCCCCTACCATGCGGTAGAAAACTATCTCGCTAAGCTGGTGAATCAGGGCGAGTCCGTCGCTATATGCGAACAAATTGGCGACCCGGCGACCAGCAAAGGGCCGGTTGAGCGCAAGGTTGTACGTATCGTCACACCGGGGACTATCAGCGATGAAGCCTTGTTGCAAGAACGCCAGGATAACCTACTGGCGGCTATCTGGCAGGACAGCAAAGGTTTTGGCTATGCAACGCTGGATATCAGCTCTGGGCGTTTTCGTCTGAGCGAACCGGCTGACCGCGAAACGATGGCGGCAGAACTGCAACGCACCAACCCGGCAGAGCTGCTGTATGCGGAAGATTTCGCCGAGATGTCGCTGATTGAAGGTCGTCGCGGCCTGCGCCGCCGTCCGCTGTGGGAGTTTGAAATTGATACCGCGCGTCAGCAGTTAAACCTGCAATTTGGCACTCGTGATCTGATTGGTTTCGGCGTCGAGAACGCGCCACGCGGGCTTTGTGCTGCCGGTTGCCTGTTGCAGTATGCAAAAGATACCCAACGCACCACCCTGCCGCATATCCGTTCTATCACGATGGAACGTGAGCAGGACAGCATCATTATGGATGCCGCGACGCGTCGTAATCTGGAAATTACCCAGAATCTGGCGGGCGGCGCGGAAAATACGCTGGCTTCCGTGCTCGACTGCACCGTCACGCCGATGGGTAGCCGTATGCTGAAACGCTGGCTGCATATGCCTGTGCGCGACACCCGTGTGTTGCTTCAGCGCCAGCAAACTATTGGCGCATTGCAGGATTTCACCGCTGAGTTACAGCCTGTGCTGCGTCAGGTGGGCGATCTGGAACGTATTCTGGCGCGTCTGGCGTTGCGTACTGCTCGCCCGCGCGATCTTGCTCGTATGCGCCACGCCTTCCAGCAACTGCCGGAACTGCGCGCGCAGTTAGAAACTGTCGATAGTGCACCGGTACAGGCACTGCGTGAAAAAATGGGCGAGTTTGCCGAACTGCGCGATCTGCTGGAGCGCGCAATCATCGACACGCCGCCGGTGCTGGTACGCGACGGTGGTGTTATCGCACCGGGCTATAACGAGGAACTGGATGAGTGGCGCGCGCTGGCTGACGGCGCGACCGATTATCTGGAGCGTCTGGAAATCCGCGAGCGCGAACGTACCGGTCTGGACACGTTGAAAGTTGGCTTTAACGCGGTGCACGGCTATTACATTCAGATTAGCCGTGGACAAAGCCATCTCGCACCAATCAACTATATGCGTCGCCAGACGCTGAAAAACGCCGAGCGCTACATTATTCCAGAGCTAAAAGAGTACGAAGATAAAGTTCTCACCTCAAAAGGCAAAGCACTGGCGCTGGAAAAACAGCTTTATGAAGAGCTGTTCGACCTGCTGTTGCCGCATCTGGAAGCGTTGCAGCAGAGCGCGAGCGCGCTGGCAGAACTCGACGTACTGGTTAATCTGGCAGAACGGGCCTATACCCTGAACTACACCTGCCCGACTTTTATTGATAAACCTGGTATTCGCATTACCGAAGGCCGCCATCCGGTGGTAGAACAGGTACTGAATGAACCGTTTATCGCCAACCCGCTGAATCTGTCGCCGCAGCGTCGCATGTTGATCATTACTGGCCCGAATATGGGCGGTAAAAGTACCTATATGCGCCAAACTGCACTGATTGCGCTAATGGCGTATATCGGCAGTTACGTACCGGCACAAAGCGTGGAAATTGGCCCGATTGACCGTATCTTCACTCGCGTCGGCGCGGCGGATGATCTGGCTTCCGGGCGTTCAACCTTTATGGTGGAGATGACCGAAACCGCCAATATTCTACATAACGCGACCGAACACAGTCTGGTGCTGATGGATGAAATCGGACGTGGTACATCCACGTACGACGGTCTGTCGCTGGCATGGGCATGTGCGGAAAATCTGGCAAATAAAATCAAAGCATTGACACTGTTTGCCACCCACTACTTCGAGCTGACCCAGTTACCTGAGAAAATGGAAGGCGTAGCCAACGTGCATCTCGATGCGCTGGAACACGGCGACACGATCGCCTTTATGCACAGCGTGCAGGACGGCGCGGCGAGCAAAAGCTACGGCCTGGCAGTCGCTGCGCTGGCAGGCGTGCCGAAAGATGTGATCAAACGCGCGCGGCAAAAACTGCGTGAGCTGGAAAGCATTTCGCCGAACGCCGCCGCTACACAAGTGGATGGTACGCAAATGTCTTTGCTGTCAGTACCGGAAGAAACCTCGCCAGCGGTCGAGGCACTGGAAAATCTCGACCCGGATTCACTGACTCCACGTCAGGCGCTGGAGTGGATTTATCGCTTGAAGAGTCTGGTGTAAACCTGACATGCCCGACGGCACAATGCCGTCGGGTTTATTCACTACTTTTTCGTTTGCACCCGGCAAGACTGAGTCATCGCTTCTGGCATAGAGGGGGATTTCACTTTCACCTGGTAATCAGGAAATGTCGTAAATGTGATATCGTCATGATCAATAGACATTGGTGCGATTTTCCGTACAGCTTCTGCTAATATCGCTTCTTGCTCTGGTGCTGAAGGATAAAATACCTGTACGCTGTCAGGCACAATCTCTTCTTTTAACTTTGATTTTTCATGAGTAGTGATGATATCCATCTCATAACGAATAAAGGGAATTTTGGAGCCGTTTAAACGATAATATTGTGTCGAGTGGTAGCGTTTTTCACTTTCCCCAGAGTAAGTAACTTTCATTATTCCCAAAAGGTTAAGTTGGTATGTTTCGTTATTCTCCGTCTGACTGAAATTCGCTGTACACTCAATTACATCACCTTCGGTTATAAGTTTTTCTAAACGATTTATTTCTTCTATAGAAGCAGCTTGTACATTAGAGGTGAAAAAACAGAAAACTAACACGAAAGCATATAAATATCTCAGCATCTTAAAACATCCTTTTGTGATTTATTACTCCAAAGACTTCAATACTCTGGTCTGGTATAATAATACATATTATATAAATATGAGTCTATGCAAATGCTTACCACTCGCTATCAAAAAATTGATGCTCATAACTATCGCCATATATGGGCCGTTGGTGATATTCATGGTGAATATCAATTATTACAATCCCGCTTACATCAACTCTCTTTTTGCTCTGAAACTGACTTACTTATTTCCACAGGCGATAACATTGATCGTGGGCCGGAGAGTCTGAACGTTCTACGCCTGTTAAACCAGCCCTGGTTTACGTCGGTTAAAGGCAACCACGAAGCGATGGCGCTTGATGCATTCTCGACTGGCGATGGAAATATGTGGTTAGCCAGCGGCGGCGACTGGTTTTTTGATTTAAATGATACGGAACAACAAGAGGCAATAGATCTGTTGCTAAGATTCCATAACCTTCCACATATTATTGAAATCACTAACGGCATAGTAAAATATGTCATCGCACATGCAGATTACCCAGGGAATGAATATCTCTTTGGCAAAGAAATAGTAGAAAGCGAATTACTCTGGCCTGTTGACCGTGTTCAGAAATCGCTTAAAGGTGAGTTAAAAGAAATAAACGGTGCCGACTGTTTTATCTTCGGTCATATGATGTTTACGAATATCCAGATATTTGCCAATCAGGTTTATATTGATACCGGCTCGCCAGAGAGCGGACGGTTATCGTTTTATAAAATTAAATAACGTGGCCGGGTAAGGCAAAACCTCTACCCGGCATTTTTTATTAACGCTTATCTGCCGCCAGCAGCGGCGGAATGCTCGGCACCATTGGCGCATCATCAATATCCTTCTGCGTCATACGGAACGCTTGTGGATAATGTTCGCGGCTGGTGCGACGCAGCGGTTCGGTATCGCGCCAGGTATAAAGGCAATGCTGGCACTGGTAGACCGTCCAGACATCTTTTACCGGCGATTTCGCCATCACTTCAATCTGTTCATCGGCACAACGTGGGCAAATCATCTTGTTCTCCTTATTTACGTACGGCCAGCATAGCGGTCAGTTTTTCAGCCCAGGCTTTGGTTTCCGGTAAGTCCACCACCGGCTGGCTGTAATGACCACGGTTGTCCGGGGCGACAGGCGTGGTGGCGTCGATAATCAGCTTGTCGGTGATCCCCGCCGGGCTTGAGCCTGGGTCGAGTTCCAGTACTGACATATTTGGCAACTGCACCAAATCCCCTGCCGGGTTCACTTTCGACGAGAGCGCCCACATCACCTGCGGCAGGTTGAACGGATCAACGTCTTCATCGACCATAATCACCATCTTCACGTAGCCCAGACCGTGCGGCGTGGTCATCGCGCGCAGGCCCACTGCGCGGGCAAAGCCGCCGTAGCGTTTTTTGGTGGAGATAATTGCCAGCAGGCCGTGGGTGTACATGGCGTTTACCGCCTGCACTTCCGGGAACTCGGCTTTAAGTTGCTGATACAGCGGTACACAGGTGGCAGGCCCCATCAGGTAGTCGATTTCTGTCCACGGCATGCCGAGGTACAGCGATTCGAAAATCGGTTTGGTGCGGTAAGAGACTTTATCGATGCGCACCACGGTCATGTTGCGCCCGCCGGAATAGTGCCCGGTAAACTCACCGAATGGCCCTTCGATTTCGCGCTTACGGCTTTCGATAACGCCTTCGAGGATCACTTCTGAACCCCACGGCACATCAAAACCGGTCAGCGGGGCGGTGGCGATCGGGTACGGGCTTTCGCGCAGCGCGCCTGCCATTTCGTACTCGGACTGATCGTATTTCAGCGGGGTAGCGCCCATCAGGGTGATGATCGGATCGTTACCAAGGGTAATCGCAATCGGCAGATCTTCGCCGCGCTCTTCCGCTTTATGCAGATGCAGAGCGATATCGTGCATCGGCACCGGTTGCAGGCCGAGCTTACGTTTGCCCTTCACTTCCATACGGTAGATGCCGACATTCTGCTTGCCGAAGTTATCCGGGTCGAGCGGATCGCGGGAAACCACGCACGCTTTGTCGAGATAGAAACCACCATCACCATCGTTCAGGCGAAACAGCGGCAGAATATCGAACAGATTAATCTCTTCGCCATCGACGGTGTTCTGCGCCCACGCTGGACTGGCGCGACGCTCCGGGGCGATCGGGAAGTTATCCCAGCGGCGGATAAACTCATCAATCTGCTTTTTGACCGGCGTGTTTGGTGGCAGGCCGAGGGAAATCGCATGGTTCTGCCAGGAACCAATGGTATTCATCGCCACGCGGGCATCGGTAAAACCGCGAATATTATCAAACCACAGCGCGGGCGCGCCGTCGCCGATACGCCCGGTGGCGTTGGCAGCAGCAGCCAGATCAGGCTCCGCGTTCACCTCTTCGCTGATTTTCAGCAATTGCCCATGGTCGTCGAGCGCTTGTAAAAAGCTGCGTAAATCATCAAAAGCCATTATGCATTCTCCTGAGAAAAACTCCCGGGCTGCGGCAATCCTTGCCAGCGCCTGGCTTGAGGATGTTCGAGGCCAAATTGATCCAGTACGCGGGCTACCACGTGGTGGACAATGTCATCTACCGTTTCGGGATGGTTATAGAAGGCAGGCATGGGCGGTATCATCGCCACGCCCATACGGGAAAGCGCGAGCATATTTTCAAGGTGGATAGTACTGAGCGGCATTTCACGCGGCACCAGCACCAGCTTGCGCCCTTCTTTAAGAACAACATCAGCAGCGCGCCTCACCAGCCCATCGGCATAACCAGCACGAATGCCAGCCAGCGTCTTCATGCTGCACGGAATAACGATCATGCCATCGGTACGAAAGGAACCTGAGGAGATAGCCGCCGCCTGATCCGCTGGGTTATGGCAATAGTCTGCCAGGGTAGCGACATCGCGGACGCTGTAGGGCGTTTCCAGTTCAATGGTGGTTTTCGCCCACGTCGACATCACGAGATGTGTTTCAACACAGGGCATCTTCTTTAGTGCTTGCAGTAATGCCACACCAAGAGGCGCACCTGTAGCCCCAGTCATCCCGACGATCAGTCTCATTTTTTATTTCCTTAATTGTTCGTACACGAACGTTATTATTAACATACCCTTCTATTCACCTGGCGGCAAGTGCGGAAAAGTAACAACATCCCTTCGTCACTGAAAAACCGCTATGATATCGGCATAGAATTAGCCCGGAGTTTACATGGCGTTACGAAATAAAGCGTTCCATCAGTTACGACAGCTTTTTCAGCAGCACACCGCACGCTGGCAGCATGAGTTACCTGACCTGACTAAACCGCAGTACGCGGTACTGCGCGCTATTGCTGAACAACCCGGTATAGAGCAGGTTGCGCTGATAGAAGCGGCTGTCAGTACTAAGGCAACGCTGGCGGAAATTCTGGCAAGAATGGAAAATCGTGGCCTGGTCAGACGAGAGCATGACACCGTCGATAAGCGGCGGCGTTTTGTCTGGCTGACTGCCGAAGGAGAAAAGGTCCTTGCGGCGGCGATCCCCATTGGTGACAGTGTGGATGAGGAATTTTTGGGGCGTTTAAGTAGAGATGAGCAAGAGCTGTTTATGCAACTGGTGCGCAAGATGATGAACACATAGGGTGCAAATTGCCGGATGCGGCGCTATCGCGTCTTATCCAGCCTACAAACACACCGACTCACCAACCAAAAGAAAAAGGCCAGCCTCGCTTGAGACTGGCCTTTCTGACAGATGCTTACTTATTCGCGGAACAGCGCTTCGATATTCAGCCCCTGCGTTTGCAGGATTTCGCGCAAACGGCGCAGGCCTTCAACCTGAATCTGGCGAACACGTTCACGGGTGAGGCCAATTTCACGACCTACATCTTCCAGTGTTGCCGCTTCGTACCCCAGCAAACCGAATCGACGTGCCAGTACTTCACGCTGTTTGGCGTTCAGCTCGAACAGCCATTTGACGATGCTCTGCTTCATATCGTCATCTTGCGTGGTGTCTTCCGGACCGTTCTCTTTTTCATCGGCCAGGATATCCAGCAACGCTTTTTCGGAATCACCACCCAATGGGGTGTCTACCGAGGTAATGCGCTCGTTAAGACGAAGCATACGGCTGACGTCATCAACTGGCTTATCCAGTTGCTCTGCGATCTCTTCCGCGCTCGGTTCGTGGTCCAGCTTATGGGACAACTCACGTGCGGTTCGCAGGTAAACGTTCAGCTCCTTTACGATGTGAATCGGCAAACGAATAGTACGGGTTTGGTTCATAATGGCCCGTTCGATCGTCTGGCGAATCCACCAGGTTGCGTAAGTTGAGAAGCGGAAACCACGTTCCGGGTCAAACTTCTCAACCGCGCGGATCAGCCCCAGGTTGCCCTCTTCGATAAGGTCCAGCAGCGCCAGACCACGATTGCCATAACGGCGGGCAATTTTTACCACCAGACGCAAGTTACTCTCGATCATCCGGCGGCGAGAGGCGACATCACCACGCAGTGCGCGACGCGCAAAATAAACTTCTTCTTCGGCCGTTAACAGTGGCGAATAACCAATCTCACCAAGGTAAAGCTGAGTCGCGTCCAGCACACGCTGTGTTGCACCCTGCGATAACAGCTCCTCTTCGGCCAAATCGTTATCACTGGGTTCCTCTTCAACTAAGGCCTTTTCGTCAAAAACCTCAACTCCATTCTCATCAAATTCCGCGTCTTCATTTAAATCATGAACTTTCAGCGTATTCTGACTCATAAGGTGGCTCCTACCCGTGATCCCTTGACGGAACATTCAAGCAAAAGCCTGGTTCCGCCGATTTATCGCTGCGGCAAATAACGCAGCGGGTTTACGGATTTCCCCTTGTAACGAATTTCAAAATGCAAGCGTGTTGAACTGGTTCCGGTGCTACCCATGGTCGCTATTTTTTGCCCCGCCTTAACTTCTTGTTGTTCCCGGACCAGCATTGTGTCGTTATGGGCGTAGGCACTCAGGTAATCATCATTATGTTTGATGATAATCAGATTACCGTAGCCGCGCAGCGCATTACCGGCATAAACAACGCGGCCATCTGCGGTCGCGATAATTGCCTGTCCTTTGCTACCTGCGATATCAATCCCCTTGTTGCCTCCCTCAGAAGCGCCAAAGGTTTCAATCACTTTGCCCTCAGTCGGCCAGCGCCAGGTGGAGATCGGCGTACTGGTTGTTGTACTGCTGACAGTTGGCTCGGTTGTGCCTGCTGTTGGTACCGTTACAGGCGCTGTGACCGTGGTCGCAGTTGGCTTGTTGTTCGGCAACATTTTGTTAGCACTCTGTTCACCCGAAGATTCAGAATACGTAATTGTCGGTTGCGACGCAACAGCAACGGTGGAATTTTGTGCAGGCTTGATCACAACTCCTTGCTCTGCTGCATCGGCCTGGGTAATGGCATTTCCGCCAGTGATTGGCGTACCGGAAGCATTACCCACCTGTAAGGTCTGACCTACGTTCAGAGCGTAAGGAGCCTGAATATTGTTGCGTTGGGCAAGGTCACGGAAATCGTTGCCGGTAATCCAGGCGATATAGAAAAGTGTGTCGCCTTTTTTCACGGTGTATGTACTGCCGCTATAACTGCCTTTCGGAATGTTCCCATACTGACGGTTATAGACGATGCGTCCGTTTTCCATCTGCACCGGCTGCTGAGCTACTGGCTGCACTGGCTGGATTTGCGGTTGTTGAGTAGCCTGAATTTGTGGCTGCTGTACCGGCTGAATTTGCGGTTGCTGCGTTGTAGACGTTGTCCCCATTTTCGGCGGCGGCGTAATCAACATACCAGAATTGGTATTTGCAGGCGCATTGCCATTAACGGAGCTGACCGGTGCCGGTGGATTTGAAGTGTCAGAACAGCCAGCCAACCAAAGCGAAACCAGTGACAAAGCCGCAATACGGCGAACGGTGAATTTTGGGCTTCCCGCGCTCATTTATCCCCCAGGAAAAAATTGGTTAATAACCAGTGACATAATTACCGTGCAAGGCACCCTACTGAACACTGGAAAAGATGTTCACGATACGCTGACCTGCTGCAAAATAACCAGGAAAATTCCAGGTATTTTCCTCACGCTTTAAGCCAGCTCCCCCTTTACTAAGGGAACAAAGCGCACAGCCTCCACGGTGTCGATAATAAATTCGCCTCCCCGACGACGCACCCGCTTTAAATACTGGTGCTCTTCCCCTACGGGTAAGACGAGAATGCCGCCTTCGTCCAGTTGCGTCATTAACGCTGTCGGAATTTCGGGCGGTGCAGCCGTTACAATGATAGCGTCAAACGGCGCGCGTGCTTGCCAACCTTGCCATCCATCGCCGTGACGGGTTGAAACATTGTGTAAATCAAGATTTTTCAGACGCCTGCGTGCCTGCCACTGCAACCCTTTAATCCGCTCGACCGAGCATACATGCTGGACAAGATGTGCCAGAATTGCCGTTTGATATCCCGAACCAGTGCCGATTTCCAGTACTCGCGACTGCGGCGTCAGTTCGAGTAATTCGGTCATTCGCGCCACCATATACGGCTGCGAAATTGTCTGCCCCTGACCTATCGGCAACGCGATATTGTCCCAGGCTTTTTGTTCAAACGCTTCATCGATGAATTTTTCACGCGGCACGGCAGCAAGTGCATTAAGCACCTGCTCATCCTGAATACCTTGCGCACGTAATTGATCCAGAAGTGCTTGTACGCGTCTGCTTACCATTGCGTGCCAACTCCCACGCTGTTTAACCAGTCTGAAACCACATCTTGCGCGTTGTGCGCGGTTAAATCTACATGCAGCGGCGTGATGGAGACATAGCCTTCATCTACCGCAGCAAAATCGGTCCCCGGACCAGCATCACACTTACCGCCCGGAGGGCCAATCCAGTACAGCGTATTACCGCGCGGATCCTGCTGCGGGATCACTTGATCCGCCGGATGTCGTGTACCGCAGCGAGTCACGCGGATACCTTTAATCTGATCCAGCGGTAAATCAGGTACGTTGATATTGAGAATACGCCCGGTACGCAGCGGTTCTTTACACAGTGCGCGCAAAATGGAACAGGTGACCGCTGCAGCGGTGTCGTAATGTTTATGCCCGTCAAGTGAAACGGCCAGTGCCGGAAAACCTAAATGACGGCCTTCCATCGCGGCGGCTACCGTACCGGAATAAATAACATCATCTCCCAGATTCGGCCCGGCGTTAATACCCGAAACCACAATATCCGGGCGCGGACGCATCAGAGCATTCACGCCAAGATAGACACAATCGGTCGGGGTTCCCATTTGCACGGCGATATCACCATTTTCAAAGGTAAACGTGCGCAGGGAGGATTCCAGTGTCAGGGAGTTTGAAGCGCCGCTGCGATTACGATCGGGGGCGACCACCTGAACGTCAGCAAACTCACGCAGAGCTTTCGCCAACGTTTGTATACCGGGCGCATGTACCCCGTCATCATTACTCAGCAATATGCGCATAATCACCTGTTGTGTTGATAAGTTCCCTGACAACGCTGGTCGCAAAGCTTCCTGCCGGAAGCCAGAAACGGATTTCGACAGTGACGTCGTCCCACCAGTTCCAGCTTAATTGTTGCGGATATAACAGCATCGCTCTGCGCGCGGCTTCAACTTTTTCGCGCACCAGTAAGGCTTGTAACTCAATTTCTTCGGCAACCGCCGCTTGTTCGAATGCCAGTGCCTCACGCTGAGTTCCCCATTCGCCGCTACCCGGCATTGCAGCGGTAATCATCAGCTCTTTATCGTTCACGCGACGCTGTAATTCTGCCAGTTCTTCGTTAGTGGCAACAAACCAACTGCCGCGCCCGGCTAATTGTAGCGCATCACCGTCAACAACCTGATTAACTTCTGCTTTTTTGAGACGCTCAGCAACAATCTGATTAAACAACGCACTACGAGCTGCCGACAACCAAAAACTGCGCTTATTGCGATCGCGCACCGGAGTATTGGTTTGCGCCCAGCGCAACGCGCCCTGCAAGTTACTACCGCCAATACCAAAACGCTGTGCGCCAAAGTAATTCGGTACACCTTTCACGCAAATATCGATTAGTCGCTGTTCAACGTCATCACGATTGCTCACTTCTCGTAGCACAAGGGTAAAGGCGTTGCCTTTCAGTGCCCCTAAGCGCAGTTTGCGCTTGTGGCGCGCATACTCCAGCACCTGGCAGCCTTCCAGTTGAAACGCGCTTAGATCAGGCATCTCTTTGCCCGGTACGCGAGCGCATAACCATTGTTCCGTAACGGCATGTTTGTCTTTCTGCCCGGCGAAGCTGACTTCGCGAGCATGAATTTTCAGGAATTTCGCCAGTGCGTCGGCCACAAAACGGGTATTGCAACCGTTTTTGAGGATCCGCACCAGGATATGCTCACCTTCACCATCAGGCTCAAAGCCTAAATCTTCCACCACCACAAAATCTTCCGGGTTAGCTTTCAGCAGCCCGGTTCCTTGCGGTTTGCCGTGGAGGTAAGTGAGATTATCAAATTCAATCATTTTGTTGCCTTAATGAGTAGCGCCACAGCTTCACAGGCAATCCCTTCCCCACGTCCGGTAAATCCAAGTTTTTCCGTAGTAGTGGCTTTCACGTTAACATCATCCATATGGCAGCCGAGATCTTCGGCAATAAACACGCGCATTTGTGGAATATGCGGCAGCATCTTCGGTGCCTGAGCGATGATAGTGACATCGACGTTGCCGAGGGTATAGCCCTTCGCCTGAATGCGTCGCCAGGCTTCGCGAAGCAGCTCGCGGCTGTCGGCGCCTTTAAATGCAGGATCGGTATCCGGGAACAGCTTGCCGATATCCCCCAGCGCCGCTGCACCAAGTAATGCATCGGTCAACGCATGCAGCGCCACATCGCCATCAGAATGCGCCAGCAACCCTTTTTCATAAGGGATGCGCACGCCACCAATGATAATTGGGCCTTCGCCGCCAAAGGCGTGAACATCAAAACCGTGTCCAATTCGCATTATGTATTCTCCTGATGGATGGTTCGGGTGAGGTAAAATTCGGCAAGTGCTAAATCTTCCGGGCGCGTGACTTTAATGTTATCCGCTCGGCCTTCGACAAGCAGTGGATGAAAACCGCAGTATTCCAGCGCTGAGGCTTCGTCAGTAATGGTAGCGCCTTCATTTAAAGCACGCGTCAGACAGTCATGTAACAGCTCACGAGGGAAAAATTGCGGCGTAAGCGCGTGCCATAAGCCGTTGCGATCAACGGTATGAGCAATGGCGTTTTTGCCTGGTTCGGCGCGTTTCATGGTATCGCGCACCGGCGCAGCGAGAATCCCCCCCGTGCGGCTGGTTTCGCTCAACGCCAACAGGCGCGCGAGGTCATCCTGATGCAGACAAGGGCGAGCAGCGTCATGCACTAACACCCACTGCGCATCGCCAGCGGCTTTCAGACCTGCCAGCACGGAATGAGCACGCTCTTCACCACCAGCAACAACGGTGATTTGCGGATGATTCGCCAGTGGAAGTTGAGCAAAGCGGTTATCGCCAGGGCTGATTGCAATGACGACACGCGTCACACGGGGATGCGCCAGCAGCGCATGCACCGAGTGTTCAAGAATGGTTTGATTACCGATTGAGAGATATTGCTTAGGACATTCCGTTTGCATTCGGCGGCCAAATCCGGCCGCCGGAACCACGGCGCAAACATCCAAATGAGTGGTTGCCATGTTAATTCCTGGGCTGATTTATCGATTGTTTTGCCCCGCAGACTGTGCGCGCTTCGACGCGTCAGGCACCAGACGATAAAAAGTTTCGCCCGGCCTGGTCATGCTGAGTTCATTACGCGCACGCTCTTCGAGCGCCTCCTGGCCGCCATTGAGATCGTCAATTTCGGCAAAAAGCTGATCGTTTCGCGCTTTAAGTTTCGCGTTTGTAGCTTGCTGTGCCGCCACATCATCATTGACGCGGGTATAGTCATGTATACCGTTCTTACCGAACCACAGCGAATACTGTAGCCAGACCAGAATAGCCAGCAACAGCAGCGTTAGTTTACCCATCCTGCCCCCTGAAAAACGGCATCCTCATCCCATGCATCCGAAGACGACTCTACATCCTCTGTTGGGGATACCGCGACAACGCGGGCAAATGTACCACATTTGTCCATTGTTACGTATACCCAGGGCGCGCAGAACATAATCTCATTATTGGTTACGGTTTGAATTATGGACAGAATGAACAGGAAAGAACAGATTAGCCCAACAACCACATAAACAGTGCACCAAACATAATGCCAACGGTGATAAAAGTGAAAACAATGCTGTAGCGTAATTTTCCGTCCATCAAGGAATGCAGCGCAATACCTACCACCACCGCAACAGGCATCAGCGCCAGAAAGAAAGGCCAGGTGTAGATAAAGAAAAACAGCGTGTTAGAGCCATAAATCAACATCGGAATCGCCAGTGCGCACAGCCAGGACACAAAACCGACCACGGCACCTGGTAGCGACCATGTGGTTTCTTCGTCCTCGGTAAGGCTATCACTATTTGTTAGTGTAATGTTATGGCTATTACGCATATCAGTTCCTGTCACTTTGACGAACCGGGCATGAAAACCCGGTGGTGTCTCAGGATCTGATAATATCGTTCTGTCTCAGTAGATCTAATAATTGCTGAACCAAATTTGTTACTAATTGTTCACCATTGAGATGAATTTCTGCTGATTCGGGCGCTTCGTAAATTGCATCTATTCCGGTAAAGTTACGCAGTTCACCAGCACGCGCTTTCTTATATAAGCCTTTTGGATCGCGGGCTTCACAAATCGCCAGTGGCGTATCGACAAATACTTCGATAAACCGTCCTTTCCCTACGCGTTCGCGAACCATCTGACGTTCGGCACGGTGTGGGGAAATAAATGCAGTTAGCACCACCAGACCGGCTTCAACCATTAAATTCGCCACTTCCCCCACCCGACGGATATTTTCTTTGCGATCGGCATCGCTAAAACCGAGATCGCTACATAACCCGTGGCGGACATTGTCACCATCCAGCAAATACGTACTGACGCCGAGTTTATGCAGTGCTTCTTCCAGCGCGCCCGCGACCGTTGATTTACCGGAACCGGAGAGGCCGGTAAACCACAGCACAACACCACGGTGACCGTGGTGTTGCTCGCGCTGTTGCGGAGTGACTGGGTGGCTGTGCCAGACGACGTTTTCGTCATGCAGCGCCATCATTTACCTCCCAGTAAATCGCGCGCGCCCCAGTGCGGGAAGTGGCGGCGTACTAACGCATTCAGTTCCAGCTCGAACGCGCTAAATTCCGACGGCGCAACGGCAGCCTCGTTTTTCGGCTCATGCACCATACCGGCGCCAACAGTCACGTTGCTCAGGCGATCGATAAAAATCAGCCCACCCGTCACCGGATTTTGTTGATAACGATCTAACACCAGCGGCTCGTCAAAGGTGAGATCCACCTGGCCGATTCCATTCAGCGGCAGGTTTTCAACTTCACGCTGAGTAAGGTTATTAATATCAACCTGATAGCGAATACCATCAACGCGGGCGCGCGTCTTCTTACCGGCGATTTTGATGTCATAACTCTGACCAGGGGAAAGCGGTTGTTCAGCCATCCATACCACATCAACTGACGCGCTCTGCACTGCCGGTAACGCTTCATCTGCCGCCAGCAACAGATCGCCACGGCTGATATCAATCTCATCCGTCAGCACCAGGGTGATCGCTTCTCCGGCAAAGGCTTCTTCGCGATCGCCATCAAAAGTAACTATCCGCGCGACGTTTGACTCCACGCCCGAAGGCAACACTTTGACACGTTGCCCGACTTCCACGCGACCGGATGCCAGCGTTCCGGCGTAGCCACGAAAATCGAGATTCGGGCGGTTAACGTACTGCACCGGGAAGCGCATTGGCTGGGCATCCACCACTCGCTGGATCTCCACGGTTTCCAGCACTTCAAGCAATGTCGGACCGCTGTACCACGGCATACTTTCACTTTGCGAAGCCACGTTGTCGCCTTCCAGCGCAGAGAGCGGCACAAAGCGAATATCCAGATTGCCAGGTAACTGTTCAGCGAAAGTCAGGTAGTCTTCACGAATGCGGGTGAATGTCTCTTCACTGTAATCCACCAGATCCATTTTGTTGATCGCTACGACCAGATGTTTGATCCCCAGCAGCGTGGAGATAAAACTGTGACGACGGGTTTGATCGAGCACGCCTTTACGGGCGTCGATCAATAAGATCGCCAGCTCACACGTTGACGCGCCGGTCGCCATATTGCGGGTATACTGCTCGTGCCCGGGGGTGTCGGCGATAATAAATTTACGCTTCTCGGTAGAGAAATAACGGTAAGCCACGTCGATAGTAATACCCTGTTCGCGTTCAGCTTGCAGGCCATCCACCAGCAACGCCAAATCCAGCTTCTCGCCCTGGGTACCGTGTCGTTTGCTGTCGTTATGCAGCGATGAGAGCTGATCTTCATAGATTTGGCGAGTATCGTGCAGCAGGCGACCAATCAGAGTGCTTTTGCCGTCATCGACGCTGCCACAGGTCAGAAAACGCAGCAGGCTTTTATGTTGTTGCGCAATCATCCAGGCTTCGACGCCGCCTTCATTGGCGATTTGTTGTGCAAGTGCGGTGTTCATCTTAAAAATACCCCTGACGTTTTTTCAGCTCCATAGAACCAGCCTGGTCGCGGTCAATCACGCGCCCCTGACGTTCACTGGTGGTAGAAACCAGCATCTCTTCGATGATCTCCGGCAGCGTTTGTGCATTCGACTCAACCGCACCGGTCAGCGGCCAGCAGCCCAGCGTGCGGAAGCGCACCATCCGTTTTTTAATCACTTCGCCCGGTTGCAGGTCGATACGGTTGTCATCAATCATCATCAACATACCGTCGCGTTCCAGAACCGGACGTTCCGCAGCGAGATACAGTGGAACAATGTCGATATTTTCCAGCCAGATGTATTGCCAGATATCCTGCTCGGTCCAGTTAGAGAGCGGGAAAACGCGGATGCTTTCGCCTTTGTTGATCTGCCCGTTATAGTTGTGCCACAGCTCCGGGCGCTGATTTTTCGGGTCCCAGCGATGGAAGCGGTCACGGAAAGAGTAGATACGCTCTTTAGCGCGGGATTTCTCTTCGTCGCGGCGCGCACCACCGAAGGCGGCATCAAAACCGTATTTATTCAGCGCCTGCTTCAGGCCTTCGGTCTTCATAATATCGGTATGTTTCGCGCTGCCGTGAACGAACGGGTTAATCCCCATCGCCACGCCTTCCGGGTTTTTATGCACCAGCAGCTCGCAGCCGTAGGCTTTCGCCGTGCGATCGCGAAACTCATACATCTCGCGGAATTTCCAGCCGGTATCGACATGCAGCAGTGGGAACGGCAGCGTACCTGGATAAAACGCCTTGCGCGCCAGATGCAGCATGACGCTGGAATCTTTGCCGATGGAGTAGAGCATCACCGGATTTGAGAATTCTGCCGCCACCTCGCGAATGATGTGGATGCTTTCCGCCTCCAGCTGTCGTAGGTGGGTAAGTCGTTTTTGATCCATAACCGTTCCTTTGCAATACCGCTATTTTCTTGCCATCAGATGTTTCGACTATAGGGAGCGCAGGAGAACGAATGAAATTACCAATTGGAATGAGTAGTTCCTTAACGGAATAACGCTTTGGCAAAGCAAATATCAAAAAGTGCTTAAGCCACCGAATTTCGGGCATTTAGGAAGATTTGAAATTGTTTTAGCGCAGCGGCAGTTTCATACTATGGCGGTAAAAAATTTGCATGGTATTTAAGGACTCACTATGTTTTCCGCATTGCGCCACCGTACCGCTGCCCTGGCGCTCGGCGTATGCTTTATTCTCCCCGTACACGCCTCGTCACCTAAACCTGGCGATTTTGCCAATACACAGGCGCGACATATTGCCACTTTCTTTCCGGGACGAATGACCGGAACACCCGCAGAAATGTTATCTGCCGATTATATTCGGCAACAGTTTCAGCAAATGGGTTACCGCAGTGATATTCGGACATTTAATAGCCGATATATTTATACCGCCCGCGATAACCGCAAAAACTGGCACAACGTGACGGCAAGTACGGTGATTGCCGCTCATGAAGGCAAAGTGCCGCAGCAGATCATTATTATGGCGCATCTGGATACCTATGCCCCGCAGAGCGACGCAGATGCAGATGCCAATCTCGGCGGGCTGACGTTACAAGGAATGGATGATAATGCCGCAGGTTTAGGTGTCATGCTGGAGCTGGCAGAACGCCTGAAAAATACGCCAACCGAATATGGCATTCGTTTTGTAGCAACCAGTGGCGAAGAAGAAGGGAAATTAGGCGCTGAGAATTTACTCAAGCGCATGAGTGATACCGAAAAGAAAAATACTTTATTGGTGATTAATCTCGATAATCTGATCGTTGGCGATAAGCTGTATTTCAACAGTGGCGTAAAAACACCTGAAGCAGTAAGGAAATTAACGCGCGACCGGGCGCTGGCAATTGCCCGCAGTCACGGAATTGCCGCCACCACAAATCCAGGTTTGAATAAAAATTATCCGAAAGGCACCGGGTGTTGCAATGACGCAGAAATATTCGACAAAGCGGGCATTGCTGTACTTTCGGTGGAAGCGACAAACTGGAATCTGGGAAATAAAGACGGTTATCAGCAACGAGCAAAAACAGCCGCATTTCCTACGGGAAATAGCTGGCATGACGTAAGACTGGATAATCAGCAGCATATTGATAAGGCACTTCCTGGAAGAATAGAACGCCGCTGCCGTGATGTTATGCGGATAATGCTACCGCTGGTGAAGGAGCTGGCGAAGGCGTCTTGAGGGGTCTGAAATGATGACTCCCGTGCCTGCAAGGACTCAATACCACCTCAAACAGAGAATAAAAAAGGGTGCAGGAGGCCAAACTATAACAATTCAATACGCGGGGTTTTACCCCCGCGTGGTGGCTACTTCTTCGATTCGTAAGCGAGAACTGCCTTAAACTCCATACCACGCTCTCTGATACTCAACTCACATAACGAGTCGCCTACCATGAGCGTGAAACACAGTACTGTTAAACACAGTACGATGATTGCCACAAGGGCATATTTTGTTAGCATGTCTTGCCTCCCTGCAAAGAAGAGACTAACATCCGAATTGCTTAGGTTCGAACGCTGGCCTCAGGTTGATAGAAATATCGCCTGGGGCTTTTGTCCATCTGGAACCTCGCGAATGCTTAACGCCAGACAGCCTCAAGCACCCGACGCCATTCTAGGCCTGTAGATTCCCCTTGCTACATTCACGTTTAAAAGCAGGAATGCTGCTCGCAAAATAAATACGCCCCCATCGTTTCCGACAGAGGCGCTTATTAACGGTACCGATTTATTAGCCTTCGTGTAATCCACATTCCCTTTTTAAGCCAAAGAAACGCGTTTCTTCTTCAGCCATGCCGGGTTCCCATTTACGGGTTGTATGGGTATCACCAACCGATAAATATCCTTCATCCCATAATGGGTGATATTTAAGGCCATGTTTTTGCAGGTACTGATAAATAGTTCGGTTATCCCAGTCGATAATCGGCAGCACTTTAAATACGCCACGCTGAATTGCCAGCACCGGTAAATTGGCGCGGCTACCGGATTGTTCGCGGCGCAGGCCAGCAAACCAGGTTTGCGCATTCAGCTCTTTCAGCGCCCGGTTCATCGGTTCAACTTTGTTGATGTCATTGTATTTTTCAATGCCTTCAACGCCCTGCTCCCACAGTTTACCGTACCGCGCTTCCTGCCAGGCAGCGCTTTCGGTGGCGCGGTACACTTTCAGGTTGAGCTTGAGTTTGTCCGTTAACTCGTCAATAAAGCGGTAGGTTTCCGGGAACAAATAACCCGTATCGGTGAGGATCACTGGAATATCCGGGCGAATCTGATTCACCAGATGCAGGCTCACCGCCGCCTGAATGCCGAAGCTGGAAGAAAGCACATATTCACCGGGCAGATTATCCAGCGCCCAGGCGACGCGACCTTCAGCGTCCAGTTTTTCCAGTTGGGCGTTGGTTTGGGCCAGCGCCAGAATGCGATCTACCTTCGGCAGTTCGTTCAGGGCGTTTAGATCGAGTTTGGACATAATTACCTCTGCACTTTTTCCCTCACCCGAACCCTCTCCCAGAGGGAGAGGGAATGGTCAGGAGATGCGTTAATCCCACAAATCGCGCGCCGGATCGAGCACCGGGCGAATGATGCCCGCACGCACCGTAAAGTCGCCGAAGCCTTCACCCGCTTCACGCTCTTTCGCCCAGCGCCCTATCAGTTCATCAAGCGATGCCAGGATTTCCGGTTCGGTGATGTTTTCTTTATACATTCGTGGGATACGTGTCCCAATGCGGTTACCGCCAAGATGCAGGTTGTAGCGCCCCGGAGCTTTACCCACCAGGCCAACTTCCGCAAGCATCGCGCGCCCACAGCCGTTCGGGCAGCCCGTCACACGCATCACGATATGCTCATCACTGACGCTATGTTTTGCCATTAAATTATCGATATTGTCGATAAACGACGGCAGGAATCGCTCAGCTTCGGCCATCGCCAACGGACACGTTGGGAACGACACGCAGGCCATTGAGTTTTCACGCTGCGGAGTGACGACATTCATCAGGCCGCTCGCCTGCGCAATTTTCTCGATCTTCGCTTTCTGACTTTCCGGTACGCCGGCAATGATCAAATTCTGGTTAGCCGTAATACGGAAATCGCCTTTGTGGATCTTCGCGATCTCCAACAGGCCGGTTTTCAGCGGACGCCCCGGATAATCAAGAATTCGACCATTTTCGATAAACAGCGTCAGGTGCCATTTGTCGTCGATCCCTTTTACCCAGCCGATACGATCGCCACGTCCGGTAAATTCATACGGGCGGATCGGCTCAAACTTGATCCCTGCACGACGTTCCACTTCCGCTTTAAATGTCTCAACACCCACGCGTTCAAGCGTGTATTTGGTTTTGGCATTTTTACGATCGGTACGGTTACCCCAGTCGCGCTGAGTCGTCACGACGGCTTCCGCCACGGCCAGCGTATGCTCCAGTGGCAGATACCCAAACTCGCTCGCGGTGCGGGCGTAGGTTTTCTTGTTACCGTGCTCCATGGAAAGCCCACCACCCACCAGCAGGTTAAAGCCCACCAGCTTGCCGTTTTCCGCGATCGCCACGAAGTTCATGTCGTTGGCATGCAGATCGATATCGTTCTGCGGGGGGATCACTACCGTGGTTTTGAACTTACGCGGCAGATAGGTCTGACCAAGGATCGGCTCTTCATCAGTGGTGGCGACTTTTTCCTGATCGAGCCAGATCTCCGCGTAAGCGCGAGTACGCGGCAGCAAATGTTCGGAGATTTTCTTCGCCCATTCATAGGCTTCCGCGTGCAGCTGCGACTCGAACGGGTTCGAGGTACACAGCACGTTACGGTTCATGTCGTTGGCGGTGGCTAACGCATCCAGACCAACCGAGTGCAGCATCTGGTGTGCAGGTTTGACATTCTTTTTCAGAATACCGTGGAACTGGAACGTCTGGCGGTTGGTCAGGCGGATGCTACCGTAAATGGTGTTTTCCACCGCAAATTTGTCGATCGCCTGCCACTGTTTGGTGGTAATAACACCACCCGGCAAGCGACAACGGAGCATCATGGCATGACGCGGTTCCAGCTTCTGCTCAGCACGTTCGGCGCGGATGTCGCGGTCATCCTGCTGATACATACCGTGGAAACGGATCAGCAGGAAGTTATCGCCCTTAAACCCACCGGTCAGACCGTCGTTTACATCTTCAGCAATCGTGCCGCGCAGATAGTTGCTTTCAAGCTTCATGCGCTCGGCGTCTGCCAGTTTACCTTCGACCACTAAAGGCCCTGGATGTTTTTCGCTCATTAGTAGACATCTCGCTGATAACGGCGCTCAACGCGCAGCTCACTTAAAAATTCATCCGCCGCTTCGGTGTCCATGCCACCAAATTCAGCAATCACTTCCAGAAGTGCCTGTTCAACGTCTTTCGCCATGCGATTAGCGTCGCCGCAGACATAAATGTGGGCACCGTCATTGATCCAGCGCCACAGTTCTGCGCCCTGTTCGCGCAGTTTGTCTTGTACGTAAATTTTTTCTTTTTGATCGCGCGACCAGGCGAGATCGATACGCGTCAGCACACCCTCTTTGACGTAACGCTGCCATTCCACCTGGTAGAGGAAATCTTCCGTAAAATGTGGATTGCCAAAGAACAGCCAGTTTTTGCCCGGCGCTTCGTCAGCTGCACGTTGCTGCATAAAGGCGCGGAACGGCGCAATACCGGTGCCTGGACCAATCATAATCACCGGCGTTTCCGGGTTAGCTGGTAGGCGGAAGTTGTCGTTATGTTCGATAAAGACGCGGACTTCGCCCTCTTCTTCCACACGGTCCGCGAGGAAGCTGGAGGCACCACCGGCACGGGCGCGGCCTTCCACGTCATAACGCACCACGCCAACGGTGACGTGTACTTCGTTCTCAACTTCCGCCTGCGAGGAAGCGATGGAATACAGGCGCGGGGTCAGCGGACGCAGCAGATTAATCAGCGCTTCGGCATCCAGTTGTGCCGGGGAGAAACGCACCATGTCGACAATCGGCGTCGTCGCGGCGTAATGCTGTAACTTCGCTTTATCGCCCACCAGCGGCAGCAGCATTTCGCTGCGCGTTAAGGTAGCGTAGTTCTCAACGATATTGGCGGTGTTAACCGTCAGTTCGAAGTGCCACTGTAGCGCCTCGTTCAACGGTAGCGTTTTGCCATCAACGGTGACGGGTTCATCGCCTTTCAGCCACAGTAGTTCGACGAGTTCTTTCACCAGTGCCGGATCGTTCTGATACCAGACACCCAGCGCATCGCCCGGCTGATAACGCAGGCCAGAGTCACCTAAGTCAATTTCGATATGGCGAACGTCTTTTTCAGAGTTACGTCCGGTAATTTTCTGGTTAACCAAAAGGCTCGCCGCCAGCGGCGCTTCTTTGCTGTATGGGCTGGTGTGGATTTCATTTACCGCACCAGTAGCGACGGATTGCGAAGGTGCCGCGACAGGTGCGCGGGACTTCAGAACATCAACCACGCGGGCGCGCCATTCGCTGGCCGCTGCCTGATATTCCACATCAGCATCAACACGATCGAGCAGCCGTTCACCGCCCAGTTCCGCCAGCTTGCTGTCGAAATCTTTCCCGGACTGGCAGAAAAATTCATAAGAGGTGTCGCCGAGGCTAAACACGGCAAAAGCGGTGTTTTCCAGTTTTGGCGCTTTTTTGGAGAACAAAAACTTGTGTAACGCAACGGCTTCTTCCGGCGGTTCCCCTTCCCCTTGTGTTGAGGTCACCACGATAAGCAGTTTTTCACTGGCAATTTGTTTGAATTTATAGTCGCCCGCGTTCACCAGCTTAACGTTCAGTTTTACCGCTAATAAGTCATCACGTAA
Organism: Escherichia sp. E1V33; assembly: GCF_004211955.1. Lineage (GTDB taxonomy): Bacteria > Pseudomonadota > Gammaproteobacteria > Enterobacterales > Enterobacteriaceae > Escherichia. Next base: position 38,622 of record NZ_RHJI01000004.1, on the reverse strand, counting down.
CGCTTCGGCGACCCGACGCGCATTGCCGGTTTGCGAAGCAGAGATAATAGTTATACCCGGCATTTCTGCGCCAGGAGCTGGCGTCGCTGCAAGCGCAGCAGGCTGCTGATTAAGCACTCCCCAGAAATAACCAGAAACCCAGGCAAGCTGAGTGGGTGTTAAATCGGTAGTAGCCGCCTGAAGGCGTGCCAGTTGCTCCGGGTTCAACGGAAGCAACGCGGAAGGTGGGACCTGTGTCGTCATGCGTCGTTATGTTCCAGTAAGCAAAGCTGTTTATCGGCCCTGTCAGCGCCCATAAAACAGAAGAGAAGGTAAGGTTAACGGCGCGAAGGGGGTGGATTAAAGACGGGATAGCGATAACTAATAACCAAATCGACTAACCTGTTTTAGCAATAGTCTTTAACAACAAAATAGATTTATTAACTCAATGAAAAATAGATAAATATCGACCGCAATTAAGTTAAATCGGTCATTTTGCGCAACAAACCCGTTTTTAGTAATGCGAAAAAACAGGCTTTCCGGTACTCTACGGCGGTTTTATCGTCCTGTAGAGAAATTATGATGTCCACCACGTTATTTAAAGATTTCACCTTCGAAGCCGCTCACCGTCTGCCGCACGTCCCACAGGGACATAAGTGCGGGCGCTTACACGGGCATTCTTTTATGGTGCGCCTGGAAATTACAGGGGAAGTCGATCCACATACGGGCTGGATTATCGATTTCGCTGAACTGAAAGCGGCGTTTAAACCGACCTACGATCGCCTCGACCACTATTATCTCAATGATATACCCGGTCTGGAAAACCCGACCAGCGAAGTTTTAGCAAAATGGATTTGGGATCAAGTTAAACCCGTTGTGCCGCTATTAAGTGCGGTGATGGTGAAAGAAACCTGCACTGCGGGCTGTATCTATCGCGGCGAATGATAAGAGTGTGTCGGTGGTCAATTTTCCTTAAGTAACGCCATGTTAGGGTGTTGCGCTCAGGATATCTGGAGCACACCATGGAAGATGACTGCGACATTATTATCATCGGCGCGGGTATAGCAGGCACCGCTTGTGCTTTACGCTGCGCGCGGGCAGGTTTGTCCGTTCTGCTGCTGGAACGCGCTGAAATTCCCGGCAGTAAAAACCTTTCCGGCGGGCGTTTATATACCCATGCGCTCGCTGAACTTCTCCCGCAATTTCATCTGACCGCGCCCCTTGAGCGCCGCATCACCCACGAAAGCCTTTCTTTATTAACACCAGCGCTAAACCAGTAGAAGCATCTGGCGCCGGGTTACTGGATGATAAAACGGCAGTGATTTCTCTTGGCACCTACATCGCGCTGATGATGAACGGCAAAGCACTGCCGAAAAATCCGCTGGCGTACTGGCCGATTATGTCTTCTACTCCGCAAACGTTGCTGTATGAAGGTTATGGTATCCGCAAAGGCATGTGGACAGTGAGTTGGCTGCGCGACATGTTGGGCGAGTCGTTAATTCAGGATGCCAAAGCACAGAAGCTTTAGCCGGAAGATTTACTCAACAAAAAGGCATCTTACGTGCCACCAGGCTGTAATGGGCTGATGACGGTGCTGGACTGGCTGACCAATCCGTGGGAACCGTATAAACGCGGGATTATGATCGGTTTTGATTCCAGTATGGATTACGCATGGATTTATCGTTCGATTCTGGAAAGCGTGGCACTAACGCTGAAGAATAATTACGACAATATGTGTAATGAAATGAATCAGTTTGCGAAGCATGTAATCATTACTGGCGGCGGTTCGAACAGCGATCTATTTATGCAGATTTTTGCCGATATATTCAACCTTCCTGCACGACGTAATGCTATTAACGGCTGTGCAAGCCTGGGAGCGGCGAAACACGGCTGTAGGACTTGGTCTGTATCCGGATTACGCAACGGCTGTCGACAAAATGGTTCGCGTGAAAGATATCTTTATGCCGATTGAGAGCAATGCCAAACGCTACGATGCGATGAATAAAGGCATTTTCAAAGATTTAACCAAACACACTGAGGTGATCCTGAAAAAATCGTATGAAGTGATGCATGGTAAGCTGGGGAATATGGACGCGATTCAAAGCTGGTCGAATGCATAAGTGAGAAGAACGGGCGGGAAACCGCCCGGTTTTGCATTCACAGGAGAAAGTATTCAACAAAATTACGCGTTATCGAGGACAAGACGCAAGCATGATATGAGTTTAATATTTTTCTTCATTTTTAATATAAATTTCAGCAGGTTATCAATATCCTGGAATTAATATAAAGACATATTTATCAATTAGTTACAGGATAGCCTAGCGCTTTTAGATCCTGCATGTATTTTTTTCTAACTTGCTGAAATAGTAATACCCCTTCCTGGAAATCAACAAGTTCATAGCCTGTTGAATGTAAATAGTCTCTATAGCTCACCAATTCATATATCTCTTTTTTTAATTCTTCATTCTGAGACTTGTAAATCACTTCAAATACATTTGATAAAAATGCAATGTTTTGACTTACACCATTCAGGAGAGATTCTTTTTCCATTAAAGTAGCCATTTAGTACTCCACTTAAATTAGTTAATCCGATAAGGAAAACACTAATCATAATCTATTGTTTATACTAATTTATAAGGTTAAGCGTATCTCGCCAACTTACCCAGTATAAATGTTGGTTAAAAACTTCCGAATGTCGGGCAAAACATTAACACTATTGAAAAACACACGAAATTACGGAGTCGGACCAAAGAGAGGTGAAATGGGGGCATTTACAGATTGATGTAAGAGTAGAGGCTTAATCGTCAAAACCTCTACTCACATTACCTGTCAGGCAATATTTAAATATTTATGCGTTTGCATCGACAAACGCCAGTTGCGCGCAATGCAGGTATCGATACATAAACGCGTAGCATCTTCCTTCTGGCTAATTGGCTGAAGTGCAATGACTCGCGGTTTATCATCGGTCAGCGTCGCCAGCAATTCATCCAGTGCTTCGATATCACGTACGCGTCCAACAGGGTGTTTGATTTCGTTAGCTCGCTCCAGCGCTTGCGACAATACTTCATAACCGCCACGCATATTCAGTTTTGGCGACACGGTGACCCAGGTATTCGGTGTACAACGCACTTCATGAGTACCGCTGGTTTCTATCTGGCAACTAAAACCGTTCTTTTCGAGCAGGTCAGTCAGTGGCAGCAAATCATGAATACAAGGTTCACCACCAGTAATCACCACGTGGCGCGCGGTGTATCCCTGACGACCGATAACTGCGAGCAAATCTTCACTGCTTGCTGCTCCCCACTTATCACTCTCTTTCGTTTTACCCAGAATGCTGAAAAGTGAGACTTCCCGATCCTCAAGCTTTTCCCATGTGTGTTTGGTGTCGCACCAGGCACAGCCGACCGGGCATCCCTGTAAACGAATAAAAATAGCGGGGACGCCGGTAAAGTAACCCTCACCTTGCAGGGTCTGGAACATCTCGTTAATCGGGTACTGCATAGCATTCTCTGTGAAGTGGATAATTGTTAATTATTGCAGATCTCGCCGCAATATTCATGCTTTATTAACATTCTGTTACAGGCAGGTTTGACGCTAAAAGTGGCTCAGATCATTAAGAATAAAATGAAGCGGCGTATTATGTTTTAAAGGATTAAATAAAAGGGATGTAAACATGTTTAGAATATTCATCGTATTTATATTTATTTTCAATTTATCAGGTTGCGGTTATAACGATATTCAAACCTATGATGAACAGGTTAATGCCTCCTGGTCAGAAGTACTGAATCAGTATCAACGCCGTGCCGATCTTATTCCTAATCTTGTCGCCAGCATTAAAGGTTATTCCAGCCATGAAGAAGAGGTTCTGGAGGCCGTTACGTTAGCTCGTAGTCAGGCTAATCGTGCCAGCAGCGATCTTCAGCAAACGCCAGGAGATGAGCAAAAATTACAAGCCTGGCAACAAGCTCAGGCGCAGGTGACTCGCACTCTCGGTCAGTTAACGATTATTAGTGAGCGCTATCCTGAATTAAAGGCTCAGGAACTCTATCAAAATTTAATGGTACAACTCGAAGGTAGTGAAAATCGAATTGCTGTCGCGCGAGGAAGATATATTAAAGCCATTGAAAAATATAATGTCACCATCCGCAAATTTCCCGCTGTATTAACGGCAAAGGTAATGGATTACACACCGAAGAAAAATTATCTGCCGGATGATGTCGCCGCAGTAAGTAAAGCACCGACAATTGATTTTAGCCAGAATGCTAATGCTCATTAAGTGGGGAAGTCCTATGAGAAATTTTATTTTCCTTATGGCTTTCTTCTGTTCATCTGCGTTTGCCACGCAAATTTCAGTACCTGAAACGCCCAGGTATGTGAATGACTTAACTGGCACATTGACGAACAACGAAGTAAACACCTTGACCAACCAGATTAAAGCCCTTACGCAAAAATACCAGGCGCAGCTTGTGGTATTGGTGGTTGAAACCACAGGCGATGAAACCATCGAGCAGTACGCAACGCGGGTATTCGATAGCTGGAAACCGGGTGCTAAAGACCGCGATGATGGAGTTCTGCTGTTAGTCGCCTGGCAGGATCATACCGTGCGTATTGAAATCGGTTACGGACTAGAAGGCGTTATTACGGATGCGCAGTCCGGGAAAATTATTCGCAGCAGTATTATTCCGGCATTTAAAAAAGGCGACCTGGCTGGCGGTTTGCAAAAGGGAATCAGCGATATTGAAGGTTGTCTGGCGGGGAATAATTTAGCAACGATAACACCGGCCGATCACCCTTTGCCCTTTAGCGGTTGGTGGGCTTTGTTAGTCTGGGCGGTAGTACTGACCTTTATTTCCGCCAGAGGATATTGCAAAACGCTGGGATTGATTTGCTTCACAGCTATTGTTCTGGCCTTTGTTTTACCTATTGCAGGTTTCAGCGGTAGCTGGAGAGTGCTCGCAACATTACTCTGCTTTGCCACACCGTTCCTGGCTGTCGCCATCGCTTTTACCCCCTTCGGCAAAAAGGTTCGGGATTCGATGCGTAATGCCAACCAGCCATCACGCAATACAAGAAGCAATTCTTCCTCCCACTATTCGTCATCGTCATCCTCTTCATTCGACAATGACAATTTCCGCGGTGGTGGCGGTTCTTCAGGAGGCGGCGGTTCATCCGGCCGTTGGTGATCGTAATGCGCTTAATCTTTATTCTACTCGTTTTATGGTGCCTTCCTGTACTTGCCCAGCAAATTGCTGTGCCGGAACTGCGCCAACAGGTGACCGATATTACTGGTACGTTAAGCACGTCTGAACAGCAATCACTGACACAACAGCTGCAGGATATTACACAAAAAACACGGGCACAGGTCGCCGTATTAATAGTGCCATCCACCGGAGACGATACCATTGAACAATATGCAACACGCGTTTTTGATAGCTGGAAACTGGGAGATAAGCAGCGAAACGATGGTATTTTACTTCTGGTTGCCAGGGAGGATCATGCTGTCCGTATTGAGGTTGGCTACGGGCTGGAAGGAGTGGTTACCGACCTGCAAGCAGCGAAGATTATCCGTGATATATTAATCCCTGCCTTCAAAAGTGATGACCTGATGGGTGGGTTAACACTGGCCAGCGAAAATATCGGCGCGCTTCTGTTGAATGGTGAATTACCGGAAGACAGGGGGGATTATTACAGTATCAATCCCCCTATTCCATTATCGCTTGCTGTAATTATATTGCTGGCGGTACTTTCATATTTTATTGTTTTTACCGATCCCTCGAATTTACCATGGATAACTCTCACTGGCGCCATTTACGGGATGGTATTCCTCTATGTTGCCGAGCCTGGACCATGGACGAATTTAATCGTAGCCTGCGGTATGCTAACGCCTTTTGCGATCGTAGCGCTGCTTATCTTTTGGCTTACCGTTAATAAAAAGCTACGCGCTAAATACAAGAAGCTCGGTAAAGAAAGAGCCTCAAGAAAAGGTTCTTCTTCATCCTCTTCCAGTGGAGGTTCAAGTGGCGGAGGCTCAAGCGGCGGATTTAGCGGTGGTGGCGGTTCTTCTGGCGGTGGCGGCGCATCCGGCCGCTGGTAACTCAACCATAAAAAATGCCAGCCCGGAGGCTGGCATTTTTAAATCAGATAAAGTCAGACTTATGCCTGGCCTTTGATCTCTTTACGACCGTTGTACGGTGCTTTTTCGCCCAGAGCTTCTTCGATACGAATCAGCTGGTTGTATTTAGCAACGCGGTCAGAACGGCTCATAGAACCAGTTTTGATCTGGCCTGCAGCAGTACCAACAGCCAGGTCAGCGATGGTAGCATCTTCAGTTTCGCCAGAACGGTGAGAGATAACTGCAGTGTAGCCAGCGTCTTTCGCCATCTTGATTGCAGCCAGAGTTTCGGTCAGAGAACCGATCTGGTTGAATTTGATCAGGATGGAGTTAGCGATACCTTTTTCGATACCTTCTTTCAGGATCTTGGTGTTGGTTACGAACAGGTCGTCACCAACCAGCTGGATTTTGTCGCCCAGAACTTTGGTCTGGTATGCGAAACCGTCCCAGTCAGATTCGTCCAGACCGTCTTCGATAGAAACGATCGGATACTGTTTGGTCAGTTCTTCCAGGAAGTGAGTGAATTCTTCAGAGGTGAAAGCTTTGTTGCCTTCGCCAGCCAGAACGTATTTACCGTCTTTGTAGAATTCAGAAGCTGCGCAGTCCATCGCCAGGGTGATGTCTTTGCCCAGTTCATAACCAGCAGCTTTAACAGCTTCAGCGATAACAGCCAGAGCTTCAGCGTTGGAACCCAGGTTCGGCGCGTAGCCACCTTCGTCACCAACAGCAGTGTTCATGCCTTTCGCTTTCAGAACTTTTGCCAGGTGATGGAAAACTTCAGAACCCATGCGGATGGCTTCTTTCACAGTTTTCGCGCCAACCGGCTGAATCATGAACTCCTGGATATCAACGTTGTTGTCAGCGTGCTCACCACCGTTGATGATGTTCATCATCGGAACCGGCATGGAGTATTTGCCCGGAGTACCATTCAGTTCAGCGATGTGCTCGTACAGCGGCATACCTTTAGCAGCTGCAGCAGCTTTGGCGTTAGCCAGAGATACAGCCAGGATTGCGTTTGCGCCGAATTTGGATTTGTTTTCGGTGCCGTCCAGGTCGATCATGATCTTGTCAATGCCAGCCTGATCTTTGGCATCTTTGCCAATCAGCGCCTGAGCGATCGGGCCATTTACCGCAGCAACAGCTTTGGTTACGCCTTTACCCAGGAAACGGGATTTGTCGCCATCGCGCAGTTCCAGAGCTTCACGGGAACCAGTAGAAGCACCTGACGGAGCAGCTGCCATACCGACGAAACCACCCTCCAGATGTACTTCGGCTTCAACAGTCGGGTTACCACGGGAGTCGATGATTTCACGACCGATGATTTTTACGATTTTGGACATTAGGTTTTCCTCAAGTCACTAGTTAAACTGAAACTCCAGACAAACAACGCGTACCCAGGGTACGCGTTGCCGTTCTAACTTTTTTACTTACTTCGCCTGACGTTTCTGGAACTCGCTGGCGGCTTTTACAAAGCCAGCAAACAGCGGGTGGCCATCACGTGGAGTAGAAGTAAACTCCGGATGGAACTGACAAGCCACGAACCACGGGTGATTCGGAACTTCGATGATCTCGACCAACTGATCATCCCCGGAACGGCCCGCAACGCGCAGACCTGCATCTTCAATCTGTTTCAGCAGCATGTTGTTGACTTCATAGCGGTGACGATGACGCTCAACAATTGTCGGCGCATTGTACAGCTGGCGAACCAGGCTATTGTCAACCAGCTGGCACTGCTGTGCGCCAAGACGCATAGTGCCACCGAGATCGCTCTTCTCGCTACGAACTTCAACGTTGCCGTTTTCATCGCGCCACTCGGTAATCAGCGCCACAACCGGGTACTTACAGTCTGGCACAAATTCCGTAGAGTTGGCGTTCTCCATGTTGGCAACATGGCGAGCGTAATCAATTAACGCCACCTGCATACCCAGGCAAATGCCCAGATAAGGAATATTGTTCTCACGCGCATAACGCGCGGTAGTAATCATGCCTTCTACGCCACGATAGCCAAATCCGCCAGGTACGAGGATTGCATCCAGACCTTTAAGGATTTCAACTCCCCGCGTTTCAACATCTTGTGAATCGATCAGTTTGATGTTGACGCTGACACGATTCTTCAGCCCGCCGTGTTTCAGTGCTTCAATCACGGATTTGTAAGCGTCCGGCAGTTCAATGTACTTACCGACCATACCGATTGTGACTTCACTCACCGGATTCGCTTCTTCAAAGATAACCTGTTCCCATTCAGACAGATTCGCTTCCGGGCAGTTCAAGCTGAATCGTTTACAAATATAATCGTCCAGCCCCTGAGATTTCAACAGGCCCGGAATTTTATAGATGGAATCGACGTCTTTCAGAGAAATAACCGCTTTTTCCGGAACATTACAGAACAATGCAATCTTCGCACGTTCGTTCGCCGGTACAGCGCGGTCAGAGCGGCAAATCAGGATATCAGGCTGAATACCGATGGAGAGCAGCTCTTTTACAGAGTGCTGAGTCGGTTTGGTTTTGACTTCACCAGACGCAGCCATATACGGCACAAGCGTCAGGTGCATAAACAGAGTGTGTTCGCGACCAATTTCAACAGCCAACTGGCGAATCGCTTCGAGGAACGGCAGGGATTCAATATCACCTACAGTACCGCCGATTTCTACCAGAACCACGTCGTGGCCTTCGCCACCTGCAAGAACGCGTTCTTTGATAGCGTTAGTGATGTGCGGAATAACCTGTACGGTTGCGCCAAGGTAGTCGCCACGGCGTTCTTTACGCAGAACGTCAGAGTAGATACGACCCGTGGTGAAGTTGTTGCGGCGGCTCATTTTGGTACGAATGAAACGCTCGTAGTGCCCCAGGTCCAGGTCGGTTTCAGCGCCGTCTTCAGTAACGAACACTTCCCCGTGTTGGATTGGGCTCATAGTACCTGGATCGACGTTGATGTACGGATCCAGTTTCATGATGGTCACATTGAGGCCACGGGCTTCAAGAATGGCTGCGAGGGAGGCTGCGGCAATGCCTTTACCCAGAGAGGATACGACCCCGCCGGTCACAAAAATATAGTTCGTTGTCATGCTGAACCTGAGAAGTTAGGTTGAAAAGACGATGGAATAACCAGGACGGGAAAGCAGTATACCCGAACATGACCTGTGCCACAAACTTTCATTATCCCTCCTCTTCGACAGCGCACTATTGAAATCAGGAGTGAGAAAATAGCCCCTTTGGGGTAAATGTTTTTGACGCAAATCAAGCGCTTGTCATTTAAAAAATGACACAAATGGCGCTTGACCACGTAATTCCCTTAGAGATCAATTTCCTGCCGTTTTACCTGTTGCCAGACTTCTTCCATTGTTTCGAGATCAACACCTGTCATTTCCAGGCCTCGCGCGGCAACAATCCGTTCCACTTCGCGAAAACGACGCTCGAATTTTTCGTTCGCTTTTTGCAATGCAATTTCTGCTTTCGTCCCTAAATGGCGAGCCAGATTAACCGTTGCAAACAGCAGGTCGCCCATTTCCTCCTCCAGTTTAGCCTGGTCGACAACAGCCTGCCGCGCCTCGTACATCACCTCGTCGATCTCTTCGTAGACTTTATCGACCACCGGGCCAAGCGTCGTCCAGTCGAAGCCAACGTTGGCGCAACGTTTCTGGATTTTTTGCGCACGCATTAAGGCAGGCAAGCTGCGAGGAATGTCGTCCAGCGCAGAGTGCTGTGCTTTCTGCGCGCGTTCTTCGGTTTTAATCTGCTCCCAACGGGCGAGAACTTCACTGCTATTATCGGCAGAACCGTCAGCAAAAACATGCGGGTGGCGGCGTTCTAGCTTATCGCTAATCGCGGCGCAAATATCATTAAAATCAAAGCGCCCTTCTTCCTGGGCCATTTGGGCGTAAAACACCACCTGGAACAGCAGATCGCCGAGTTCACCGCGCAGATCGTCAAAGTCTTCGCGGGCAATAGCGTCCAGCACCTCGTAGGTTTCTTCAAGGGTGTAAGGCGCAATAGAAGAAAATGTCTGCTCTTTATCCCACGGGCAGCCGTTTTCCGGGTCGCGCAGGCGCTGCATAATAGTGAGCAAACGGTCGATTTGATTCATTGAAATGTCCTGAAAATTACGGGTCTGTCAGGTGGAAACCTGTGACCAGAATAGAAGTGAGTTAGTAACACTACCCAATCAGCACGTTAATTTTGGCTTTTATGAGTTGTAATTCCTCTGGGGCAACCGTTTCTTTCTTCGTTGCTCCTCTTGCCCGCCAGGCGACACTTTTTACCTGATCAGCTAACGCTACGCCATCACGTTCCTGACCGGATAGAACAACTTCGAACGGATATCCTTTTGATTGCGTTGTACAAGGAACACACAGACACATACCTGTTTTGTTGTTGTACATGAACGGACTCAGGACAACAGCCGGATGATGTCCGGCTTGCTCGCTACCTTTTGTCGGGTCAAAATCAACCCAAATCAGATCGCCCGTATCGGGTACGTATCGGCTTACCATTACCAGACTTCCTTATCTTTCGGCTCCCCCCAGTCGATATTCTCGCGGAGGTTTTCCGGCGTGATGTCGTTGACCAGTTCAGCAAGCGTAAATACGGGCTCTTTACGCACTGGCTCAATAATTAATTTGCCATCCACCAGGTCAATCTTCACTTGATCATCAATATTCAGATTGAGCGCCTGCATTAACGTAGCCGGGATCCGCACTGCCGGTGAATTTCCCCAACGCTTTACGCTACTGTGGATCATAACCCTTTCCTCAAACCGCTATCATATGTAGATACAGTATCTATCAATCTACATCGTAGATACGAGCAAATTTCGGCCTAACTCCCGTGCAGTCGACGCGCGTCGATAACATCCGGCACCTGGTTGAGTTTACCCAGCACGCGGCCCAGCACTTGCAGGTTATAAATCTCAATGGTCATGTCGATGGTTGCCAGTTGCTGTTTGGTGTCGCTACGGCTGGCAACGCCAAGCACGTTCACTTTCTCATTGGCGAGAATGGTCGTGATATCACGTAACAACCCACTACGATCATTAGCCAGCACGCGGACCACCAGCGAATATCCGGCGGAGTAGCTCTCGCCCCATACCGCGTCAACAATTCGTTCTGGCGCATGGGAGCGTAGCTCCACCAGTTGTTCACAATCGGCGCGGTGCACAGAAATACCGCGTCCCTGAGTAATGAAACCAACAATTTCATCACCAGGAATCGGCTGACAGCAGCGCGCGATGTGGTGCATAAGGTTGCCGACACCTTCTACTACTACGCGACCGTTATCTTTACTGCGGTTTTGCGGGGCATAGCTTTTTTGCTGAAGCTGCTTCAGCGCGGCGGCGTCCTGCTCTTCGGCACTAGGCTTATTAAATTGCGATTGCAGGAAATTCACCATCTGATTGAGACGGATATCCCCGCCCCCAATCGCCGCCAGCAACTCGTCGACATCATTGAAGTTGTAACGCGGCAGCAGGTGTTTTTCTGCTTCCTTCAGGCTGATCCCCAAATGTTCCAGCTCGTCGTCAAGAATTTGTCGTCCAGCCAGAATGTTTTTGTCACGATCCTGTTTACGGAACCAGGCGTGAATTTTCGAACGCCCACGGCTGGTTGTGACATAGCCCAGGTTTGGATTTAACCAGTCACGGCTGGGGTTGGGTTGTTTCTGGGTGATAATTTCAATCTGGTCACCCATCTGTAACTGGTAGGTGAACGGCACAATCCGCCCGCCAATTTTGGCGCCAATGCAGCGGTGTCCGACATCGCTGTGGATGTGATAAGCGAAATCCAGCGGCGTTGATCCCGCGGGTAAATCAACAACATCCCCTTTCGGCGTAAAGACGTATACCCGGTCGTCAAACACCTGGCTGCGTACTTCGTCGAGCATTTCACCAGAGTCGGCCATCTCTTCCTGCCACGCAATCAGTTTACGCAGCCAGGCAATCCTGTCTTCGTGCCCCGAACGCGCCCCGCCAGCAACCGCACCTTCTTTGTATTTCCAATGCGCAGCGACGCCCAGCTCTGCATCTTCATGCATCTGTTTGGTACGGATTTGGATCTCAACGGTTTTGCCACCCGGCCCCAGTACCACAGTATGAATAGACTGATAGCCGTTTGGTTTCGGGTTTGCGACGTAATCATCAAATTCATCCGGCAAGTGACGGTAGTGAGTGTGCACTATCCCCAGCGCGGCGTAGCAGTCCTGTAAACGCTCGGCAACAATACGTACTGCACGGACATCAAACAGCTCGTCAAAGGCGAGATTTTTTTTCTGCATTTTGCGCCAGATGCTGTAGATGTGTTTTGGGCGGCCATACACCTCAGCTTTAACGCCTTCAGCTTTCATCTCTGCACGCAGATGGCCGACAAACTCTTCAATGTAGTGTTCGCGATCGAGACGGCGCTCATGCAACAGTTTGGCGATGCGCTTGTATTCGGTCGGGTGGAGATAACGGAAGCAGTAATCTTCCAGTTCCCATTTCAGTTGCCCGATCCCGAGACGGTTCGCCAGCGGCGCGTAGATATTGGTGCACTCTTTTGCTGCAAGTACGCGTTCATCTTCCGGCGCGTCTTTTACTTCGCGCAAATGGGCAATTCGCTCCGCCAGTTTGATGACCACGCAACGGAAGTCATCGACCATCGCCAGCAACATCCGGCGAACATTATCGACCTGTTCGGAGGAAACAGAATCGGTGTGCGTAGCTTTAAGCTGGCGGATTGCCGCCATATCGCGCACACCGTGAATAAGATTAACGACCGACTTACCGACGCTCTCGCGCAGTACGTCTTCGCTGACTACGTTGGCATCGGCCAGAGGGAACAGCAGCGCCGCCCGCAGCGTGTCAATGTCCATACTTAATGTCGAGAGGATCTCCACCATCTCGACACCACGCCACAACAGCAAACTGGCATCCGGATGCCCCTGCGTCTGCTGCAAACAATACGCCCAGGTTTCGGCTAAGCACTCACACGACTTCTGGCTGGCAATCCCCAGACTTGCGATCCATTTTTCCGGATCAAATTCACCAGCCTTATTGATATGTGCACTTCTTACCGCAACCATTGTCCTCTCCTTTAGGGACCTGACCTGCCGAAATCAGCAAATCGTAACTATTTAACGCGCGAAAAAAGCACCATCGATTCCAGATGCCCCGTGTGTGGGAACATATCCAGCATCGCCAGTCGCGCAATGGTATATCCTGCTTTTAATAACGCCTCGCTATCCCGAGCCAGCGTCGCAGGGTTACAGGATACATAAACTATACGAATGGGTTCCAGTTTTATAATTTGCTGCATGACGCCAGCAGCACCTGCTCGCGCCGGGTCCAGCAACACTTTGTCAAAGCCGTTTTTAGCCCACGGCTGCTTTGTGACATCTTCTTCAAGATTTTCATGATAAAACGTCACATTTTGTAAACCGTTGATTCGCGCATTTTCCTGACCTTTTTCCACCAGCGCCGCAACACCTTCTACACCCACCACGCTAGCCGCTCGTGTCGCTAATGGCAGTGTGAAATTGCCCATACCGCAGAACAGATCAAGCACGCTGTCCTCAGCTTGCACATCCAGCCACTCCAGCGCGCGCGCCACCATTTTCTGGTTCACGCCAGCGTTAACCTGAATAAAATCACGCGGGCTAAAAGTTAAACGCAACCCGTTTGAGTCATACCAGGGCATCTCGCCAGTGACGGTTTCGAGTATCTCACTATCAGGGGCGAGAAACAGATCCAGGCCTTCAGAATGCGAAAAGCGTTCCAGTTTTTCACGATCTGCCGAACTTAGCGGTGCGGTATGGCGCAAAATCATCAACGTGCCGCTGGTTGCCTGCACCAGTTCAACGTGGCCAAGATGGCGCATGGCTTGTAAGCTGGTCAGGCATGCCCTGACTTTGGGCAGCAATGCTTCAAGTTGGGGCGCTAAAATGGGGCATTGCTTAACATCGACAATGTCACTGGAACCCGCTTTGCGAAATCCCATCTGTAATTGTTGTGTTTTCGGCTGATAGTTCAGGCTTAAGCGCGCTCGGCGACGATAACCCCAGGGAACATCGGCGATCACTTCAGAGACGTCGTGCTTCATTAACCGGGCGAGCGCCGCACTTTTGCTTCGCTGCTGTAGTTCGATGCTGGCGTGTTGTTGCTGACAACCGCCGCATACGCCAAAATGAGGGCAGCGTGGTGTTTCGCGTTCCGGGCTGTCGCTTAGCCTGCGCACGACTTTAGCGCGAGAATACTGTTTTTTATCTTCAGTAACAGTAACTTCCGCGTCTTCCTGCGGCAATAATCCGGGGATAAATAACGCTTTTCCGTTATGTCGTGCCACGCCCTGACCAAAAGAGTCGAGGTCGTTGACTGAAACGGTTATGATCTGACGCGTCGTCACGCGTCGTTTTGCAGAGTAGAATTGCGCCATTGGCGAGACTTTCTCAATTTAACAGTGTGACCTTAATTGTCCCATAACGGAACTCCATGACCAACTACAGCCTGCGCGCACGCATGATGATTCTGATCCTGGCGCCGACCGTCCTTATTGGTTTATTGCTCAGTATCTTTTTCGTCGTGCATCGCTATAACGACTTGCAGCGTCAACTGGAAGATGCCGGTGCCAGCATTATTGAGCCGCTTGCAGTTTCTACTGAATATGGCATGAGCCTGCAAAATCGCGAATCTATCGGTCAGTTGATAAGCGTTTTGCATCGTCGCCATTCTGATATTGTTCGCGCCATTTCGGTTTACGATGAAAATAACCGACTCTTTGTCACCTCCAATTTTCATCTCGACCCTTCATCAATGCAGCTCGGTAGTAACGTGCCATTTCCGCGCCAGCTCACTGTCACACGTGATGGCGACATTATGATTTTGCGTACGCCGATTATCTCCGAGAGTTATTCTCCCGACGAATCACCCATTAGCGATGCCAAAAATAGTCAGAATATGCTGGGGTATATTGCCCTTGAGCTGGACCTTAAATCGGTGCGCTTGCAGCAATATAAAGAGATTTTTATTTCCAGCGTGATGATGCTGTTTTGTATTGGTATTGCACTTATTTTTGGCTGGCGACTCATGCGCGATGTAACCGGCCCGATTCGCAACATGGTGAATACCGTCGACCGCATCCGTCGCGGGCAACTCGACAGCCGGGTGGAAGGATTTATGCTCGGCGAGCTGGATATGCTAAAAAACGGTATCAACTCGATGGCAATGTCGCTGGCTGCTTATCACGAAGAGATGCAGCACAATATCGACCAGGCGACGTCCGATCTGCGTGAAACGCTGGAGCAGATGGAAATTCAGAACGTTGAGTTGGATCTGGCGAAAAAGCGCGCCCAGGAAGCGGCGCGTATTAAGTCCGAGTTTCTGGCAAATATGTCACATGAGCTGCGTACACCGCTGAATGGTGTTATTGGCTTTACCCGCCTGACGCTGAAAACAGAATTAACACCAACGCAGCGCGATCACCTGAATACGATTGAACGTTCGGCAAATAATTTGCTGGCAATTATTAATGATGTTCTCGACTTCTCTAAACTGGAAGCCGGCAAGCTGATTCTGGAAAGTATTCCGTTCCCGCTGCGCAGCACGCTGGATGAAGTGGTTACTCTTCTGGCGCATTCTTCTCACGATAAAGGGCTCGAATTGACGCTCAATATTAAGAGCGACGTGCCAGATAACGTGATAGGCGACCCGCTGCGCTTACAGCAAATCATCACTAACCTGGTAGGGAATGCGATTAAATTCACCGAGAATGGCAACATCGATATTCTGGTGGAAAAACGTGCGCTGAGTAATACCAAAGTTCAGATTGAAGTACAGATCCGCGATACCGGTATTGGTATTCCTGAACGCGATCAATCACGCCTGTTCCAGGCCTTCAGACAGGCAGATGCCAGTATTTCACGCCGTCATGGCGGCACCGGGCTGGGGCTGGTGATTACGCAAAAACTGGTTAATGAGATGGGCGGAGATATTTCGTTCCATAGCCAGCCGAATCGTGGTTCAACTTTCTGGTTCCATATTAATCTCGATCTGAACCCGAATATTATTATTGAAGGACCATCCACCCAGTGCCTCGCCGGTAAACGCCTGGCCTATGTCGAACCAAACTCCGCAGCAGCGCAATGCACGCTGGATATTTTAAGTGAAACGCCGCTGGAAGTGGTTTATAGCCCAACGTTCTCCGCGCTGCCTCCCGCGCATTACGACATGATGTTGTTAGGCATCGCGGTGACCTTCCGCGAGCCGCTAACAATGCAACATGAGCGATTAGCGAAAGCGGTATCGATGACCGATTTCCTGATGCTGGCACTTCCTTGCCATGCACAAGTCAATGCTGAAAAACTCAAGCAAGATGGTATCGGCGCGTGTCTGCTGAAACCATTAACACCTACGCGCCTGCTGCCTGCCCTGACGGAATTTTGTCATCACAAACAAAACACGCTTTTGCCTGTAACCGATGAAAGTAAGCTGGCAATGACAGTCATGGCGGTTGATGACAACCCCGCTAACCTGAAACTTATCGGCGCATTGCTGGAAGATATGGTGCAACATGTGGAACTTTGCGATAGCGGGCATCAGGCGGTTGAACGGGCGAAACAGATGCCGTTCGATTTGATCTTAATGGATATTCAAATGCCTGACATGGATGGCATTCGGGCCTGCGAGCTCATCCACCAGCTCCCCCATCAGCAACAAACGCCGGTTATCGCGGTAACGGCGCATGCAATGGCCGGGCAAAAAGAGAAGCTGCTTGGCGCAGGGATGAGCGATTATCTGGCGAAACCGATTGAAGAAGAGCGATTGCATAATTTGTTGTTGCGCTACAAGCCTGGCAGCGGTATTTCGTCTCGCGTCGTGACGCCCGAAGTCAACGAAATTGTGGTGAACCCGAATGCGACCCTCGACTGGCAACTGGCACTACGCCAGGCAGCAGGAAAAACCGATTTAGCGCGCGATATGCTGCAAATGTTACTCGATTTCCTGCCTGAAGTTCGCAACAAAGTTGAGGAACAGCTGGTTGGAGAAAACCCGGAAGGCCTGGTTGATTTGATTCATAAACTGCATGGCAGTTGCGGCTATAGCGGTGTGCCGCGTATGAAGAATCTCTGCCAACTGATCGAACAACAGCTACGTAGCGGTACTAAAGAAGAAGATTTGGAGCCGGAGCTGCTGGAACTGTTGGACGAGATGGATAATGTCGCGCGCGAAGCCAGCAAAATTCTCGGGTAACGGACGTCTTGTCGAGTAGCAATCGGCTTTTTATGACGCTGGTTTCAGATTGGTGACAAAGTGCCTGTGTTTATGCCGGATGCGGCGTTAACGCCTTATCCGGCCTACAAAACCAATTAAATTCAATAAATTAAAAAGCATGTAGGCCTGATAAGCGTAGCGCATCAGGCAATTTTGTGTTTGGCATCAGTCTCAAACCGGCTCCTGACAGAGCCGGTTTTGGTTTTCTGTCTTAACGCACCATGCACGGGCGCTTGTTATCGAACGTCCAGCCAGGAATCAGATACTGCATTCCCATCGCATCGTCACGCGCGCCAAGCCCGTGTTTCTGATACAGCTCATGGGCTTTCATCACTTGATCCATATCGATTTCTACACCCAGCCCCGGTTTTTCTGGCACCTGTACCAGCCCGCCTTTGATCTCAAACGGTTCTTTGGTCAGGCGCTGATTGCCTTCCTGCCAAATCCAGTGCGTATCAATAGCAGTAATTTTACCCGGTGCAGCGGCGGCAACATGGGTAAACATCGCCAGGGAAATATCGAAGTGGTTGTTAGAGTGTGAACCCCAGGTCAGGCCAAATTCATGGCACATTTGCGCCACACGTACCGAACCTTGCATCGTCCAGAAATGCGGATCCGCCAGCGGGATATCAACGGATTGTAACGAGAGCGTATGGCCCATCTGCCGCCAGTCGGTGGCGATCATATTGGTTGCAGTCGGCAGGCCAGTCGCGCGACGGAACTCTGCCATCACTTCACGCCCGGAGAAACCTTGCTCCGCACCACACGGATCTTCTGCATAAGCCAGCGAACCTTTCAGGTATTTACCAATTTTAATCGCTTCGTTCAGCGACCAGGCACCGTTAGGATCGAGCGTAATACGCGCCTGCGGGAAGCGTTGCGCCAGTGCCACAATAGACTCGGCCTCTTCTTCCCCGGCCAGTACACCGCCTTTCAGTTTGAAATCGTTGAAGCCATATTTTTCATACGCCGCTTCCGCCAGGCGCACCACCGCATCCGGCGTCATCGCTTCTTCATGACGCAGGCGATACCAGTCGCATGAGTCATCCGGCTGGCTTTGATACGGCAGAGGTGTGGCTTTGCGATTACCGACGAAGAACAGATAACCGAGCATTTCGACTTCGCTACGCTGTTGACCATCGCCCAGCAGGGATGCCACGTTAACCCCCAGATGCTGCCCCAGCAGATCCAGCATTGCCGCTTCTATCCCGGTAACTACATGAATAGTGGTACGCAAATCAAATGTCTGCAAACCGCGCCCGCCGGCATCACGATCGGCAAAAGTATTACGCACCAGCGTCAGAACGTTTTTGTATTCACCCAGCGTTTTACCCACTACCAGCGGAATTGCATCTTCCAGCGTTTTACGGATTTTCTCGCCGCCGGGAATTTCCCCTACGCCAGTGTGACCAGAATTATCTTTGATAATCACAATATTACGCGTGAAGAACGGTGCGTGTGCACCACTCAGATTCATCAGCATACTGTCATGGCCCGCCACCGGGATGACCTGCATTTCAGTAACAACAGGCGTCGTAAATTGAGAACTCATATTTATGTCCTTTTTCAGAATCAATGACGGCCGAAAACGGGACGTTTACGGTCAAAGGTCCAGCCGGGGATCAGGTACTGCATCGGGCCTGCGTCGTTACGCGCACCGCCAGGCAGACGTTTATAGGCCTCATGTGCCTTTTGTACCTGTTCCCAGTCCAGTTCCACGCCCAGACCGGGCGCATCAGGAACGGCAATTTTTCCGTTTTTAATCTCCAGCGGATTTTGGGTCAGGCGACAATCGCCCTCCTGCCAAATCCAGTGGGTATCGATAGCGGTAGGATTACCCGGTGCCGCCGCGCCCACATGGGTAAACATCGCCAGAGAGATATCGAAATGGTTGTTGGAATGGCAGCCCCAGGTCAGCCCCCAGTCGTCGCAAAGCTGCGCCACTCGGACTGCACCGGAAAGCGTCCAGAAGTGCGGATCGGCAAGTGGAATATCTACCGCATTGAGCATCACCGCATGACCCATTTCGCGCCAGTTGGTGGCGATCATATTAGTCGCGACGGGCAAGCCGGTCGCCCGCCGAAACTCCGCCATCACTTCACGTCCGGAGAAGCCCTGTTCTGCGCCGCATGGATCTTCGGCATAGGTAAGAACATCATTCAGCCCTTTGCACAGAGAAATGGCTTCATCAAGCAGCCATGCACCGTTGGGATCAACGGTAATCCGCGCATCCGGGAAGCGTTTCTTCAATGCACGAACAGTGTCGATTTCTTGCTCGCCAGGTAACACGCCGCCCTTAAGTTTGAAATCTTTAAAGCCGTAGCGATCCTGTGAGGCTTCCGCCAGACGCACAACGGCTTCGCTGTTCATCGCTTTCTGATGGCGCAACTGATACCACTCATGGTTGCCCGGCGTATTTTCCAGATAAGGAAGATCGGTTTTGGTCCGATCACCGATATAAAACAGATAACCGAGGACGGTAATAGCATCGCGTTGCTTGCCTGGCCCTAACAGTTCGCAGACCGGAACATTCAGCGCCTTACCTAGCAGGTCAAGCAAGGCGGCTTCCAGCGCCGCCACGGCGTTAACGCGCAATTCAAAGGTCCAGGCCCCTTTACCGAAGGTATCAAAATCGGCTGCTTGATTACCTTTATGCACCTGCTGAACCACTTTATTCAGGCGCGCAACTTCCTGGCCCAGCACCATCGGAATAGCATCGACCAATGTCTGATAAATCACCTCTCCGCCTGGCGCTTCACCAATGCCGGTATGCCCGGCGTTATCGGTGAGTACCACAATATTGCGAGTGAAATATGCGTTATGCGCCCCACCAATATTAAGCAACATGCTGTCGTGCCCGGCGACCGGAATGACTTTCATATCAGTAATAACAGGACTGGATTGTGTCGTCATCTTATTGCCCCGCGACAGGTTTCAGCTCGATACGCTTGATATCGCCCACCAGCACCAGGTAGCTCAGTACCGCGATTAAGGCATGAACACCAACATAAATCAGCGCCCCATTAAACGAGCCAGTCGTGCCAACGATATAACCAATTGCGATTGGCGTGACGATACCGGAAATGTTACCGAACATATTGAACAGGCCGCCGGAAAGACCGCTGATCTCTTTTGGCGCAGTATCTGCCATTACTGCCCAACCCAGCGCCCCGATGCCCTTACCGAAGAAGGCCAGCGCCATAAAGCCGATGATCATCCACTCAACGTTGACGTAGTTGCAGAACACCATCACCATCGACAGCAACATGCCCATTACGATCGGTGTTTTACGCGCAATGTTCAGCGACCCCGTGCGGCGCATCAGCCAGTCGGAAATTATCCCACCCAGCACACCGCCGATAAAACCGCAAACCGCCGGAACGGAAGCCACAAAGCCCGCTTTCAGAATCGACATCCCGCGCGCCTGCACCAGATAAACCGGGAACCAGGTAATGAAGAAGTAAGTCAGGGCGTTGATACAGTACTGACCGATATAAACACCGACCATCATCCGTGATCCGAGCAGCTGTTTGATCTGCCCCCACTTCACGTTGAACGGCACTTTAACTTTGGTGTTTTGCTGATCCATATTGATCAGCGCGCCACCCGCGGCGATGTACTCCAGCTCTTTCTGATTTACGCCCGGATGTTGATTTGGCTCGTGGATGACTTTCAGCCAGAAAAAGCTGATGACAATGCCCAGACCGCCCATAAAGAAGAAGACGTGTGACCAGCCCACTTCATGAGTCAGCCAGCCCATAATCGGCGCGAAGATCACCGTTGCGAAGTATTGAGCGGAGTTAAAAATCGACACCGCCGTTCCCCTTTCCTGCGCCGGAAACCAGGCCGCAACAATGCGACTGTTGCCGGGGAAAGAAGGTGCTTCGGCAAGCCCTACCAGGAAGCGGAGAGTAAACAGGGCAACGATAATGCCGAATCCACTAAAGATATCGACGAAACCTTGCAGCAAGGTAAACATCGACCAGATAAAGATCGACCAGAAGTAGACGCGTTTTGAGCCAAAACGATCCAGCAACCAGCCGCCAGGAATCTGTCCGATAACATAAGCCCATGAGAAAGCAGAGAACACATAGCCCATTCCCACCGGATCAAGGCCGATATCTTTGGCCATTTCTGAACCGGCAATGGAAAGCGTAGCGCGGTCACCGTAGTTAAAAGATGTGACAATAAACAGCATCACCACTATCCAGTATCGAGCATTCGTGCGTTTTTCCACACTGCTCGCAGCCTGACTTACAGAACTCATTGTTGCACTCCTGAAAATTCGCGTTAGCCACGCTCACTCTGGACTGCGACATCGCCAGGAAATCAGAGGTGACGTAGGGTGTTTTTGCCGTTTTTATAGGTCGTTCGCCGAATACGGCGCGTGTTTATATCTGGCTGTAGCAGTATAAAAAGCGCGCCATAGCGGCTCACCGTGCAACAACACAACATTAATGCGTTCAATGAGGCTCGATTTTGGCATTAGCCCTGGACGGTGGAATCCACTTCACGGAAATGAAAACAAGGACAAGAAAGGAAGGGTTAAAACGAAGAAATAAAGAAGAGTATGAAATAGATCGCTTGACTCGAGGCAAACGCCAATAAAAACCTGCGCTAATAAGCAGTTTTTACTGGCATTTGCCTAAAAAGATTCGATTCAGCACCGCTAAAACGGCATTTACCGCTCGCTGAACATATCAGGACAACAGCGTGCCCCAATGTTCGACCCACGGATTTGATTCCGTTTCCGGTTCCGTGTTCTCACTGGCGTCAATCAACAGCATTTCGCCAACCCGCTGAGCACTCTGTTCCTGCAACAAGGCATCGAACTGTTTGCCGCCATTGCAGAAATTCACATAACTACTGTCGCCGAGCGCAATCACGCCATAACGCAGATTCGGCTGGAAGCCCAGACTATCTTTGATTCCCTGAAAGAGCGGCACAATGCTATCAGGAAGGTCGCCCTGCCCGGTCGTGGACGTAACCACCAGAACATACTTGTCCTGATAAGGTAGCCAGTCGCTTAATTCAGGATCTTCAAATACCGTTGCTTTGTGGCCCTGCGCGGTCAGAATCGCTTCCGCTTCTTCGGCCACTAACAGTGAATTCCCGTACATGGTGCCGACAAAAATACCAATTTCCGCCATACCGTTTTCACCCTGGATTAGGAACTTATCTCACCATCCTGACCCGATGGCGCGCTGAACTCAACCCTTTCATTTTCAGGAAGCAGACCGCACCAGCCAAATTGTGATAACGCCTGCATCCAGGTGTCGTCCAGACCGGCGTGAATAGTCAGCGACTCGCCAGTAAAAGGATGCGTCAAAGACAACTTGCTGGCGTGCAACATTAACCGCTGGAGGCCAAAATGTTCAGCCGCGCTGCGATTCTGGCGTAAATCGCCATGTTTGCTGTCGCCAATAATCGGATGGCGCAAATGGGCAAGATGGCGACGAAGCTGGTGTTTGCGTCCGGTTTTCGGCTCCAGTTCCACCAGACCGTAGCGTGTCGTCGGGTAACGCCCGGTCGCGACTGGCATTTCAACCGTCGCCAGACCGCGATAATGCGTTACCGCCGGCTGCGGGCCTTTATCTTCGCGGGCGAATTTATCAGCAATTTTATCCAGTTCTTCCACCAGTGGATAATCCAGCACCGCTTCTTCCATCAGCCAGCCGCGCACAATTGCATGGTAGCGTTTCTGGATTTGGTGCTGTTCAAACTGTTGCGCTAACAGTCGCCCGGCCTCGCTGGACAACCCCATCAACAATACGCCGGAAGTCGGTCGATCCAGACGATGCGCGGTAAAAACATGTTGCCCAATCTGGTCACGCACGGTTTGCATGACCACCACTTTTTCGTCGCGATCCAGCCAGCTTCGGTGGACCAGCCAGCCAGACGGTTTGTTGACCGCAACCAGCCATTCATCCTGGTAGAGTATTTCCAGCATCAGTTTGTATCATCCGCAAAAAGCGCATCCAGTTTTTCCAGCTCCGCCAGAATAAGCGCGCGCTGGGGATGGTCTGTCGCCAGCGCCATCTCATAATACGGCGCCACGGCGAAAGCCCCTGGTAATGGCTGATTATTATCTAAGAGATCGTGCATTCGCGGGATCAGTACCCATTGCAACCACTCCAGGGGCTCCATGGTGTCCATAAAGAAAGGTTGGGTACTGTTGAATTGATGCGGCTGCGGTTCATCGCTCCGCCAGTGCTGATGTTCACGCAGTAAGGTTTCAAGCGCCTGCAACTGAAGACGAACGCGGTCATGAGTGGTCATAAAACAACCTCAAGAAGAAAAAACTGCCGCGAAGGATAGCAGGAATAAAAAAAGGGAGCACTGTATTCACAGTGCTCCCGGTTCGTTTCGCAGCATTCCAGCTACTTTTGTTGCTCCCTGCTCATCCTTGACAACTTTTCCTGTGGCCTTGCGACCAATCGTTCATCCTGAACTAATGCTTCCTGCTCACACCACCCCGATGTGATACTTCATCCTGAAGTGTCCCTGGCCATCCTGACCCACCGAATCATCCTGACCGGTTCTCATTCTCCATCCTGGAGGTGTCCTTTAACGCATCCAGCGTTTTCCTCTTCGCTTCGTCCAGAAGCCTTTCCCTGAAGCACCATCCTGGCGTGTCCTTTAGAAGTGTCATCATCCTGATGTTCACTTCGTTGTCTGACTCCCTGTCGACGAAGATAGAATCGTCTTTTTCGCTGAGTCTTACAAGGCGCTTACAGACAATGCCTTAAGGGAAATTTCATATGAAAGTTAAGGATTTTTCTTCAATGCATTGATTTAAAATAGAAATATTGATTCTTATCTTTTTAAGTATTCACTTACTTCCTGGCGATCTCCTACAGGGTCTGTAAGAGATCTCTCACAACAAGACGGGGTATTTGGATTACAGAAGAGGCTTAAGCTGCGTAAGGAATTCCGCAAGATTTGAGGCTAAATGCGTACGATTCCGCGTCCCCAGCGTCTCTTTGCATACTTCGCCAGAGAGATTACATACCGAAATCACTTCCAACTCTTCTTCCAGTGTGGCGATAAATAACGTGGGGGGCAGTTTCAGGCGTTTCTGGGTAACCAGATGTCCAATCAGGTTTTCCTGTACCCGGCGGAAGTCGTCTTCACTCCAGGTTTGCAGTAATGTCAGTTTGATATCGCCAAACTGCGCATGCATATCCCCGGCAAACTGGGTCGTATAGAAGGTATGAATTGCGGGTTGTATCACAATGTCAAACGCACGTTCAACCGCGTTTACATTTTGCTCACCGCTAAACGGCTGCGGTTGCCAGAACACAGCATCATTAGTGGTTGAAATAATGCATGGTGAAGGAACGCCATACAACTCCTCGCTTAACGGCCAACTATTGTGCTGTTCGTGCCAGGCATCGCAGTAACGCGAGGTAAAATCTTTCAAGGCTTGTGCGGTCAATTCGTCCACTAATTTCTCTCTTCACTTAAACCAGATACACTTGTCGTTTAGTTTATCTGGTTTATGACGGTGAAACATGTCTTCTTATGCAAACCATCAGGCACTTGCGGGCCTGACTCTTGGAAAATCAACCGATTACCGGGATACCTATGACGCCAGCCTGCTACAAGGCGTTCCACGTAGTTTGAATCGCGATCCGCTGGGCCTGAACGCAAATAATCTGCCTTTTCACGGTACGGATATCTGGACGCTATATGAACTGTCCTGGTTGAATGCGAAAGGTTTGCCGCAGGTCGCCGTGGGTCATGTTGAACTTGATTACACCAGCGTGAATCTCATTGAGTCGAAGAGTTTTAAGCTCTATCTCAACAGCTTTAACCAGACACGCTTTAACAATTGGGAAGAAGTGCGTCAGACGCTGGAGCGCGACTTAAGCACCTGCGCCCAGGGTAACGTTAGCGTGGCGTTATATCGTCTTGATGAACTGGAAGGTCAGCCGGTAGGGCATTTCAACGGCACCTGCATTGATGACCAGGATATCGCTATCGATAACTATGAATTCACCACTGACTATCTTGAAAATGCCACCAGCGGCGAAAAGGTGGTGGAGGAAACTCTCGTTAGCCACCTGCTGAAATCAAACTGCCTGATTACTCATCAGCCAGACTGGGGCTCTATCCAAATTCAGTATCGTGGACCCAAGATTGACAGGGAAAAACTGCTGCGTTATCTGGTTTCTTTCCGTCATCATAACGAGTTCCATGAACAGTGCGTAGAACGCATTTTTAATGACCTGTTACGCTTCTGCCAGCCAGAGAAATTAAGTGTTTACGCACGTTATACCCGTCGTGGCGGTCTGGACATTAACCCCTGGCGCAGTAACTGTGATTTTGTCCCATCAACAACCCGTCTGGCACGGCAATAAAATTTTTCTCAATTTTGCGTGCTGGATTCACGCATAAGGTTGTGAAAGGTCATCAGGCAGGGCTATTGTAATCAAAGGGAATGACGATAATCGTCCCATAAGGAGTTTTTCTTGATTACACATATTAGCCCGCTTGGCTCCATGGATATGTTGTCGCAGTTGGAAGTGGACATGCTTAAACGCACCGCCAGCAGCGACCTCTATCAATTATTTCGCAACTGTTCACTCGCTGTTCTGAACTCCGGTAGCCTCACAGATAACAGCAAAGAATTGCTGTCCCGTTTTGAGAATTTCGACATTAACGTGTTACGCCGTGAACGCGGCGTGAAGCTAGAACTGATCAATCCCCCGGAAGAAGCTTTTGTCGATGGGCGTATAATTCGCTCCTTGCAGGCCAACTTGTTTGCCGTTCTGCGCGACATTCTCTTCGTCTATGGGCAAATCCATAACACCGTTCGTTTTCCAAACCTGAATCTCGACAACTCTGTTCACATTACCAACCTGGTCTTTTCTATCTTGCGCAATGCTCGCGCGCTGCATGTGGGCGAAGCGCCAAATATGGTGGTGTGCTGGGGCGGTCACTCCATCAATGAAAACGAGTATTTATATGCCCGTCGCGTTGGTAATCAGTTGGGGCTGCGTGAGTTAAATATCTGCACTGGCTGTGGTCCAGGCGCGATGGAAGCGCCGATGAAAGGCGCGGCGGTCGGACACGCCCAACAGCGTTACAAAGACAGCCGTTTTATTGGTATGACTGAACCATCGATTATCGCCGCTGAACCGCCTAACCCGCTGGTTAACGAACTGATCATCATGCCAGATATCGAAAAACGTCTGGAAGCGTTTGTCCGTATCGCCCACGGCATCATTATCTTCCCTGGTGGTGTGGGTACAGCGGAAGAGTTGCTGTATTTGCTGGGAATTTTAATGAATCCGGCCAATAAAGATCAGGTCTTGCCATTGATCCTCACCGGCCCGAAAGAGAGTGCTGATTACTTCCGCGTACTGGATGAGTTTGTCGTGCATACATTGGGAGAAAACGCGCGCCGCCATTATCGCATCATCATTGATGACGCTGCAGAAGTAGCCCGTCAGATGAAAAAAGCGATGCCACAGGTGAAAGAAAACCGTCGCGATACGGGCGATGCCTACAGCTTTAACTGGTCAATGCGTATTACGCCAGATTTGCAAATGCCGTTTGAGCCGTCTCACGAGAATATGGCTAATCTGAAGCTTTATCCAGATCAGCCAGTTGAAGTGCTGGCCGCCGACCTGCGTCGTGCGTTTTCTGGCATTGTAGCGGGTAACGTAAAAGAAGTCGGTATTCGCGCCATTGAAGAGTTTGGTCCTTACAAAATTAACGGCGATAAAGAGATCATGCGTCGTATGGACGACCTGCTTCAGGGGTTTGTTGCCCAACATCGTATGAAGTTGCCAGGCTCTGCCTACATCCCTTGCTACGAAATCTGCACCTAATCTCCCTTCCCCCGGTAACGTTTGTTGCCGGGTTTTCTCTTTTTTGGTTGCTTACCAATCAATCTATTTCATTTGTTATTTGAATGTTTCAGCGCGTCATCATGTCATTAATATCACCACTTGTAATATGTCATACAATTTATGCTGTGGCGCAAACGTTTACCTTAATTTGAAGACCGCATTTTATCGCTGCAAAAAAGAAAATCCTGCAATCATTAACTAAAAGTATTGATTTTTGCAGTTCAACCTACATATATTGCGCGCCCCGGAAGAAATCAGATGTCGTTAATCTGCCAAATATTGCCCTTAAATTCTCTTTTACTTTTGATTTACAGAGTAAAGCGTTGGGATTATCTATCTTCCAAGTAGATTATTGTATTTGAGATCAAGATCACTGATAGATACATAACTTGTGTGTATCTTTCCGCCCTCAAATTATTACGGCGGAAAATGATTGAGCCATCGCCGATAGACAGATTTCATTTTTACGGCCAGGCACCTTCCCGGGCTGAACTGGCTAAAAGCTGAATTATTTGCATTCCTCCAGGAGAAATAGATGGAAACGACTCAAACCAGCACGATTGCGTCGAAAGACTCTCGCAGTGCCTGGCGCAAGACAGACACTATGTGGATGCTGGGCCTTTACGGCACAGCGATCGGCGCGGGTGTGCTGTTCCTGCCAATCAACGCCGGTGTTGGCGGTATGATCCCGCTGATCATCATGGCTATTCTTGCGTTCCCGATGACGTACTTTGCGCACCGTGGACTGACTCGCTTCGTGCTGTCTGGTAAAAACCCAGGCGAAGACATCACCGAGGTTGTAGAAGAACACTTTGGTATTGGCGCAGGTAAACTGATTACCCTGCTCTACTTCTTCGCTATCTACCCGATTCTGCTGGTTTACAGCGTGGCAATCACCAACACGGTAGAAAGCTTCATGTCTCACCAGCTGGGTATGACGCCGCCGCCGCGTGCGATTCTGTCGCTGATCCTGATCGTGGGTATGATGACCATCGTTCGCTTCGGTGAGCAGATGATCGTTAAAGCAATGAGTATTCTGGTATTCCCATTTGTGGGCGTACTGATGCTGCTGGCTCTGTACCTGATCCCGCAGTGGAACGGCGCAGCACTGGAAACGCTGTCTCTGGACACTGCATCTGCAACCGGAAACGGTCTGTGGATGACCCTGTGGCTGGCGATTCCGGTAATGGTGTTCTCGTTCAACCACTCTCCGATCATCTCTTCTTTCGCCGTTGCGAAGCGTGAAGAGTACGGCGATATGGCAGAACAGAAATGCTCGAAGATCCTGGCATTCGCTCACATCATGATGGTGCTGACCGTAATGTTCTTCGTATTCAGCTGCGTACTGAGCCTGACTCCGGCAGACCTGGCTGCGGCTAAAGAGCAGAACATCTCGATTCTGTCTTACCTGGCTAACCACTTTAACGCGCCGATCATCGCGTGGATGGCTCCGATTATCGCGATTATCGCTATCACCAAATCCTTCCTGGGCCACTACCTGGGCGCACGTGAAGGCTTCAACGGTATGGTGATCAAATCACTGCGTGGTAAAGGTAAGTCAATCGAAATCAACAAGCTGAACCGTATCACTGCGCTGTTCATGCTGGTAACGACCTGGATTGTTGCCACCCTGAACCCGAGCATCCTGGGTATGATTGAAACCCTGGGCGGCCCAATCATCGCGATGATCCTGTTCCTGATGCCGATGTACGCCATTCAGAAAGTACCGGCAATGCGTAAGTACAGCGGTCACATCAGCAACGTATTCGTTGTCGTGATGGGTCTGATTGCAATCTCCGCAATCTTCTACTCTCTGTTCAGCTAAGTTCTTTCGCGCCGCTTTCGGGCGGCGCTTCCTCCGTTTTAACGCGATGTATTTCCTATGATTAGCGTATTCGATATTTTCAAAATCGGCATTGGCCCTTCCAGTTCTCATACCGTTGGACCAATGAAAGCGGGTAAACAATTTACCGACGATCTGATTGCCCGTAACCTGCTTAAAGACGTAACCCGCGTGGTGGTTGACGTCTATGGTTCGCTCTCTCTGACCGGCAAAGGGCACCACACTGATATCGCCATTATTATGGGCCTGGCAGGGAATCTGCCGGATACCGTGGATATCGATTCCATCCCAGGTTTTATTCAGGATGTGAATACTCACGGTCGCCTGTTGCTGGCAAACGGCCAGCACGAAGTGGAGTTCCCGGTTGATCAATGCATGAACTTCCATGCCGATAACCTTTCTCTGCATGAGAACGGTATGCGCATTACCGCGCTGGCGGGCGATAAAGTCGTTTACAGCCAGACTTACTACTCTATCGGCGGTGGCTTTATCGTTGATGAAGAACATTTTGGTCAGCAAGATAGCGCACCGGTTGAAGTTCCTTATCCGTATAGTTCAGCAGCCGATCTGCAAAAACATTGTCAGGAAACCGGGCTGTCACTCTCTGGCCTGATGATGAAAAACGAGCTGGCGCTGCACAGCAAAGAAGAGCTGGAACAGCACCTGGCGAACGTCTGGGAAGTGATGCGCGGCGGTATTGAACGCGGTATTTCCACCGAAGGCGTGTTGCCAGGCAAACTGCGCGTTCCACGCCGTGCCGCGGCACTGCGCCGGATGCTGGTCAGCCAGGATAAAACCACCACTGACCCGATGGCGGTTGTTGACTGGATCAACATGTTCGCACTGGCAGTGAACGAAGAGAACGCGGCAGGTGGTCGTGTGGTGACTGCACCGACTAACGGTGCATGCGGGATTATCCCGGCAGTGCTGGCATACTACGATAAGTTTATCCGCGAAGTGAACGCTAACTCACTGGCTCGCTACCTGCTTGTAGCCAGCGCGATTGGTTCTCTTTATAAGATGAACGCGTCGATTTCCGGTGCCGAAGTGGGTTGCCAGGGTGAAGTTGGCGTGGCGTGCTCAATGGCGGCGGCTGGTCTGGCAGAACTGTTAGGCGCAAGCCCGGCGCAGGTGTGCATCGCGGCAGAAATCGCCATGGAGCACAACCTCGGTCTGACTTGTGACCCAGTCGCTGGGCAAGTTCAGGTACCGTGCATTGAGCGTAACGCCATTGCGGCAGTGAAAGCGGTGAACGCTGCACGTATGGCGCTGCGCCGTACCAGCGAACCACGCGTCTGCCTCGATAAAGTTATCGAAACCATGTACGAAACAGGTAAAGATATGAACGCCAAGTACCGCGAAACCTCTCGCGGCGGCCTGGCGATGAAGATCGTTGCCTGCGATTAATCGCTCTCCAGAGGCCTCGTTTTGCGAGGCCTCTTCCTGTTTTCTCAACCAGCCATAGCCTGTTCCGGCATCGAATGTTACCCTTATCGCCTGATCTTTAAGGGGGTTATCGTGGCTGTTCATTTGCTCATCGTCGATGCACTGAATCTTATTCGTCGCATTCATGCCGTTCAGGGCTCGCCCTGTATCGAAACCTGCCAGCACGCGCTCGATCAGCTCATTATGCACAGCCAGCCAACCCACGCGGTCGCCGTTTTCGATGATGAAAACCGTAGTAGCGGCTGGCGTCATCAGCGCCTGCCAGATTACAAAGCGGGTCGCCCGCCAATGCCGGAAGAGTTGCACAACGAAATGCCCGCGTTACGCGCCGCCTTTGAGCAACGCGGTGTTCCGTGCTGGTCAGCCAGCGGCAACGAAGCCGATGACTTAGCCGCCACGCTGGCGGTCAAAGTGACACAGGCCGGGCATCAGGCAACGATTGTTTCGACAGATAAAGGCTACTGTCAGTTACTTTCACCTACATTACGTATTCGTGATTACTTCCAGAAACGTTGGCTGGATGCGCCATTTATTGATAAAGAATTTGGCGTTCAACCGCAGCAGTTGCCCGATTACTGGGGGCTTGCGGGGATCAGCAGTTCAAAGGTACCGGGTGTTGCGGGAATCGGACCAAAAAGCGCCACGCAGCTGCTGGTCGAGTTTCAGAGTCTGGAAGGGATCTATGCGAATCTGGATGCGGTTGCCGAAAAGTGGCGCAAGAAATTAGAAGCTCATAAAGAGATGGCGTTCCTGTGCCGCGATATTGCCCGCTTACAAACCGATTTGCATATCGACGGCAATTTACAACAGCTAAGACTTAAACGCTGATAAACCAATGCCGGAAGCAGACAGAAAGAGCTTCCGGCACACGTAGTCAGCGATTAGCGTTCGTCGCGACGACCACCTACCGCAGCCCAGATGCGACGGACATGCACCGTCACTTCTTCGCGATCGTGATACAACTGACGCGCCTGAATCTGGGCGTTAATGCCATGTTCATCAAGCTGTGCCTGAATGTACGCCAGATTGTGTGATACTTCTTCGTAGCGTTTTTTCATCGGCAACTTAAGGTTGAAGATGGTTTCACGACACCAGCCATTAACCAGCCACTGCGCCATCAAAGCCGCGACCTTCGCCGGTTTTTCCACCATGTCACACACCATCCACGAGATATTGCTACGTGTCGGGCGGAATTTAAAACCATCTTCCCGCAGCCATGTTACTTGTCCGGTATCCATCAGACTTTGCGCCATCGGGCCGTTATCAACGGAGTAAACCCACATGTTGCGCTTCACCAGTTGGTAGGTCCAGCCACCCGGGCAAGCGCCCAGATCCACAGCCCACATCCCGTTCGCCAGGCGTTCATCCCATTCATCCGCAGGAATAAACACATGAAATGCCTCTTCCAGTTTGAGCGTGGAACGACTCGGCGCATCTGCCGGAAACTTCAGCCGTGGAATGCCCATATAGAACGGCGAATTATTATTGCTGTAGGAGTAGCCGGTATAACAGCAGCCTGGTGCGATAAAGAAGACATGCACCACCGGACGCTTCGGCGTTTCATAGTTCGCCAGGACGCCCGCATCACGCAAAGCAGCCCGTAGCGGTACGGTAAACTTGCGGCAGAATTTCAGTAACTCTTTGCTTTCGTTGGTGTCCGCAACTTCAACGCGAAGTTCACCGCCCTTCTCTACCACACCCTGCAACATGCCAACTATTGGCGTAATACGGTCTTCCGGCGGCAAATGCTGGAGCAGTTCACCCACCACAAACCACTGGCGGGCAAAAATTAATGAACTAAATGGCAGTTCACGGATTAACTTATCACCATCTTCCGCTTGATAACATTCATAAATCACATAACCCGCATTCTCTTTTACACGGGCAAAACCGAATATTTCCCGCAGCCCGGCTTTATCGGTAATTTCTGCGGCGCACTCTTTTTCAAAGCCCGGACGGCACAACAATACAACCTTATTCATGACTTACGCCCTTGCGCTTTAAACGGATAGCACCCACTAACATTAACGCCCAGCCCGCGAGGAAACTCACGCCGCCAACCGGTGTGACAAACGCCCACAAACGCAGATGGGACAGCGCCAGACAATAAAGGCTGCCGCTGAACAGCACCGTGCCTAACGCGAGGAAAACGCTACTCCAGTAAAACCAGATACTGATGCGACGTTGCATCGCCACCGCCAGACCTAAAATCGCCAGCGTATGGAAGGCCTGGTATTCGAGGCCGGTCTGGATCCAGCCCATTTCAACGGCGCCCATAGTTTTACTTAAAACATGCGCACCAAAAGCACCCAGAGCGACAAAAATGAAGCCGCTAATGGCGGCGAAAATCAGCATAAAACGGCTGGTCATGGTCGTACCCTACATAAATTATTGTTCATAACGAAAGCGGAATTTTTCTTGTTCAGCAGCGGCCTTCGCCAGGATCCATTGACGAAAGGCGGCTATTTTACCCAGTTCTGCCTGGCTGTCATGACATACCAGATAAAAAGCATTTTTACTGACCAGTACATCATTAAACGGGCAAACAAGGCGTCCGGCCTCAATTTCAGATTGCGCCATCACATTATTTGCCAGCGCCACGCCCTGCCCGTGAATGGCTGCTTGTAGCACCATGGCGCTATGGCTGAAGATAGGCCCTTGCTGTACGTTGATATGAGTTAGCCCCAACTGGCGGGTATATGTCTGCCAGTCTCGCCGGGAGGCATCGTGTAATAACGTATGTTTAGCCAGATCTTCCGGCGTCTTCAAGGATTTCTCACCGGTTAATAGTAAAGGCGAACACACTGGCAACAGGTATTCAGCGTAAAGCTTTTCCACCCGAAGTCCCGGCCAGTTGCCTCGACCATAAAATATCGCCACATCGACATCATCCGCCAGTTTATCTTCCTGACGATCAACCGCCTGGATTCGAACGTCGATTCCCGGATAAGCTGAATTAAAGCTGGAAAGTCGCGGTACCAGCCAGTGGATGGCAAAACTGGGGAGTAAGCTGACCGTCAATGCCCCTTTGGCGCTACGGGCCTGGAGTTTACGCGTCGCTTCGGTTAATTGCGAAAATATCTCTTTGATATCGAGAAAATAGCTTTGCCCTTCCTCGGTCAACAGAAGTGAACGATTACGGCGGCGAAACAGTTTTAGCCCCAAAAAATCCTCAAGGGACTTGATTTGATGACTTACTGCGGCCTGGGTCACAAAAAGCTCTTCTGCTGCGCGCGTGAAGCTTAAATGGCGGGCGGCGGCATCAAAAACTCGTAAGGCATTTAGCGGTGGTAATCGTTTTGACATGGCTTTTAAACTTTGATGTTAAAAGAATTTAACAATTAGGCCGCATTGTGCAACCTATTAGTTTTTTTAATCTGAGCCATTATAATTTGTCCGTTGAGCTTCTACCAGCAAATACCTATAGTGGCGGCACTTCCTGAGCCGGAACGAAAAGTTTTATCGGAATGCGTGTTCTGGTGAACTTTTGGCTTACGGTTGTGATGTTGTGTTGTTGTGTTTGCAATTGGTCTGCGATTCAGACCATGGTAGCAAAGCTACCTTTTTTCACTTCCTGTACATTTACCCTGTCTGTCCATAGTGATTAATGTAGCACCGCCTAATTGCGGTGCTTTTTTTTACCTTGCGATCGCGAATTACTGATCCAGTTCGACCATCTCTTTCACGTCGGTACGGTTGATCTGCTGTTTGTTGCCATTAGCGTCTTTATAAGAAATCATACCGGTTTCATCATCCGTCATCGGCTTACCATCAGATATAATGGTACGTCCGTCATTGGTGTGCATCACATAGTTCGAACCGGAACAGGCGCTCAGGGCAAAAGTCAGCATACAGGCAGAGATAATTGCGGCAGTCTTTTTCATCTTCTTCTCCTTAAAACGATTACTAAATCTTAATAATATTGATTAACAGGCT
Source organism: Escherichia sp. E1V33 (assembly GCF_004211955.1). GTDB lineage: Bacteria > Pseudomonadota > Gammaproteobacteria > Enterobacterales > Enterobacteriaceae > Escherichia. The sequence continues at coordinate 4,213 of NZ_RHJI01000004.1, read as the reverse complement.
AAAATTAACGCCTAACACTATTCAGCATATGTTACTGACGCGGCTTCGACAGGATATCCAGACGATTCCGATGGTTAGCACTCTCCTTGTATCAAAGTGAATTTTGCGTCACGATCGGCGAATCAAGCCGAGGAGTCTCATGAACGTTTTTAATCCCGCGCAATTTCGCGCCCAGTTTCCCGCGCTACAGGATGCGGGCGTTTATCTCGATAGTGCCGCGACCGCACTCAAACCCGAAGCTGTGGTTGAAGCAACCCGGCAGTTCTATAGTCTGAGCGCCGGAAACGTTCATCGCAGCCAGTTTGCCGAAGCCCAACGCCTGACCGCGCGTTATGAGGCCGCTCGGGAGAAAGTGGCGCAATTGCTAAATGCACCGGATGATAAAACTATCGTCTGGACGCGCGGCACCACCGAATCCATCAACATGGTGGCGCAATGTTATGCCCGTCCGCGCTTGCAGCCGGGTGATGAAATTATTGTCAGCGTGGCAGAACATCACGCTAACCTCGTGCCCTGGCTAATGGTCGCCCAACAAACCGGAGCCAAAGTGGTGAAATTGCCGCTTAATGCGCAGTGGTTGCCGGATGTCGATTTATTGCCGGAGTTGATTACCCCCCGTAGTCGAATTCTGGCATTGGGCCAGATGTCGAATGTCACTGGCGGTTGCCCGGATCTGGCGCGAGCGATTACCTTTGCTCATTCAGCCGGGATGGTGGTGATGGTTGATGGTGCTCAGGGCGCAGTGCATTTCCCTGCCGATGTTCAGAAACTGGACATCGATTTCTATGCTTTCTCTGGTCACAAAATGTATGGCCCGACGGGTATCGGCGTACTTTACGGCAAACCAGAACTGCTGGAAGCAATGTCGCCCTGGCTGGGCGGCGGCAAAATGATTCACGAAGTGAGTTTTGACGGCTTCACTACTCAATCGGCGCCGTGGAAACTGGAAGCAGGAACGCCAAATGTCGCTGGTGTCATAGGATTAAGCGCGGCGCTGGAATGGTTGGCAGATTACGATATCAACCAGGCCGAAAGCTGGAGCCGTAGCTTAGCTACGCTTGCAGAAGACGCTCTGGCAAAACGTCCGGGCTTCCGCTCATTTCGCTGCCAGGATTCCAGCCTGCTGGCCTTTGATTTCGCTGGCATTCATCACAGCGATATGGTGACGCTGCTGGCGGAGTACGGTATTGCCCTGCGGGCCGGGCAGCATTGCGCTCAGCCGCTACTGGCAGAATTAGGCGTAACCGGCACACTGCGCGCCTCTTTTGCGCCATATAATACAAAGAGTGATGTGGATGCGCTGGTGAATGCCGTTGACCGTGCGCTGGAATTATTGGTGGATTAATGACGAACCCGCAATTCGCCGGACATCCGTTCGGCACAACCGTTACCGTAGAGACGTTACGCGATACTTTCGCGCCGTTGACGCAATGGGAAGACAAATATCGCCAGCTGATTATGTTGGGGAAACAGCTTCCTGCTTTACCAGACGAATTAAAAGCACAGGCTAAAGAGATTGCCGGATGTGAAAACCGCGTCTGGCTTGGATATACCGTTGCAGAAAACGGTAGGATGCATTTCTTTGGTGATAGCGAAGGGCGCATTGTGCGCGGCCTGCTGGCCGTATTATTGACCGCCGTTGAGGGCAAAACTGCCGCCGAGTTACAGGCACAGTCGCCGCTGGCATTGTTTGATGAGCTGGGATTGCGTGCGCAACTTAGCGCCTCTCGCAGTCAGGGATTGAATGCGCTAAGCGAGGCAATTCTCGCCGCGGCGAAGCAAGCTTGATGTTACACAGTTCCTGGTCGGATAAGACACACCAGACGTCGCATCCGACCTAATGTTTACCCCTGACGCGCCGCTTTCGCCATCATCTTCTTCAGCGCATGGGAAACCGCAACAAAACCAAAGGTGGCGGTCACCATCGTCGCCGCGCCAAATCCAGATGCACAATCCATCCGCTTTGGCCCTTCTGCCGTGGCTTTCATTGCACAGACCGTGCCGTCTGACTGCGGGTACACCAATGCTTCGGTAGAGAACACGCAATCCACGCCGAGCTTACCTTTACTGTTTTTCACTACGCCAAAATCGCTTTTTAGACGCTCGCGCAGCTTCGCCGCCAGCGGGTCCTGAATCGTTTTCGCCAGATCGGTAACCTGAATCTGCGTCGGATCAATCTGCCCGCCAGCACCGCCGGTCGTGACCAGGGGGATTTTATTGCGACGGCAATAAGCAATAAGGGCTGCTTTGGGTCGTACGCTATCAATGGCATCAATTACATACGAATAACCGGCACTCATATATTGCGCTACGTTATCCGGCGTCACGAAGTCATCCACCACCGTTACACGGCACTCCGGGTTAATCTGGCGAATACGCTCCGCCATTACTTCCGCCTTTGCCAGCCCAACGTTATCTCGCAGGGCGTGAATTTGCCGATTGGTATTAGTGACACACACATCATCCATATCGATAAGCGTGATTGCGCCAATCCCCGTGCGCGCCAGCGCTTCCGCCGCCCAGGAACCGACGCCACCGATACCCACCACACAAATATGCGCATCAGCAAACAGTTGCAACGCTTTTTCACCATACAGACGCGCTGTGCCACCAAAACGCTGACGCCATGCATCACTAATTACAACAGACATAGCACCTCAGAATTAAAAAGGGCGAGGTTATCCCTCACCCTAAACGCATAAATGCCCGATGCGCTACGCTTATCAGGCCTACATAACTCCTGCAATATATTGAATTTGCATAATTTGTAGGCCGGATAAGGCGTTCACGCCGCATCCGGCACGAACAACGCACACTTAGTCAACAATCAGGAGGTGAGGTTACCCCTCACCCTGCCTTATCCGTAAAAACGGCATAAAGAATAACACATCAGCCACTAAAGACGTTACCTGCGCCCGGAGCCGTTTTCAGCACCCAAACACGACCATAGTGATTATACCAACCTGCGCGGTGTCCGGCTTCCGGTCCAATCCCCTGGTAAATATCGAAGTGTTGGCCTTTGATTGCGCCACCGACATCCAGTGCCACCATCAGACGCAATTCGTACTGACCATTAAATTTGCCGTTATTATCCAGCAGCGGCACTTCTGCCAGCAAGGTTGTCCCCGCCGGGATAATGCTGCGGTCAGACGCTACCGACGCGCGACCAACCAGCGGCACCGCACTTGCTCCTTTCACCGGCGCAAAAGACTGCGGTTTAAAGAAGACGAAAGACGGGTTCTGCTCCAGCAGTTCGCGAACTTCAGCTTCACTGTGTGTTTCCCCCCAGTGACGAATCGCCTGCATCGACATATCTTCTTTTTTCACTTCGCCGCGATCGATCAGCACCTTGCCAATACTACGGTAGGCATGACCGTTCTTTCCGGCATAGCTGAAGAAGTTAAGCGGGCTGCCATCACCAAAATCGATATACCCGCTACCCTGCACATCCATAATGAAGTTATCCATCAGAGAGTTGCTGTAAGCGAGGATATATTTATCGCTCAATGCTCCCGCGTAGATCTCTGCACGAGACGGCAAACGCCCACGTTTTGGCGGCATACGGTAAATAGGATACTGAAACTCGCCCTGACGAGTATGGCGTGCCTGAATCACCGGCGTGTAATAGCCCGTAAACTGCACGTTACCGTAATTATCCGCGCCTTCCATCTGCCAGGCGTCAATGCCGAACTGGCGCATATTACGGGTATCACCGCCCGCACGCAGCCACTCCTGCACGGCGTTATAAACGCTACTCTGGTTGCCATACAGACGCGGCGACGCGTTACGGATATGGTTAATTTGTTCGGCAAAATCACCGGCGTTAATCGGCGCGCCAACGGCATCTGGTTGGTTCACCAGAGAGAAAGGCTGGGTAAATTTCCCGTCTTTATATTGCTGTCCGCGATCGGTTGGTTTGGAGGAGCAGGCAGCTAGTATCGTCACAACCGCGCCCATAAGAAGGTACTTTACCCAACGTCCTTTCATTGTTCTCTTCTTCAGGTTAAAAAATAAGGCGTAATGAAGATAACAAACCGTTGCCTTTAATGAAATGCGTAGCGTTCCCTTATGCAAACTTTGCACAAAAAATAGTCTTCAGTGCTTTGTTTTTGTTCAAAATCATGCCGAATCCGTGATCCGGGTAAAAAAAAGGTTGCATGAAAACGCGAGCGGAGTATAGTGCGCATCCACGGACGCGGGGTGGAGCAGCCTG
>NZ_RHJI01000049.1 GCF_004211955.1 Escherichia sp. E1V33 | reverse complement strand
AGTCTTTCTACATCAGGCCTCGAAGAATTCGCCGTTCTTCGGGGCTTTTTCTTTTGTCAGGTAATCGGCAAGCCGCTTAGTCAATTCAGCCATTTCATCGTCTTCGATTCCGTATTCCAGAACAGCCAGCATCATGCTTACCTGCGAGAAGAAACCATTCTTCCATCGGCTTACCTGGTATTCAGGAACCCCCATCGCGCGAGCGAATGTCTTCTGCCCCATCAGTGCCAGTTTGTTCAGCAAGGCTGACTCGATGCGAGCCGCTTTCTTGCTTTTAGTTGCAATAGTACCCATACATAATTTCCTTAATGATTAGATAGAGTTGGCTTCGCAAAGAAATGCAAAACCATAGAGATTTGTTTCTGGTAATGCCCTTTTTCAGGGCGGGGATGTGTAAGAGCGTTAATAACTTAAGCGGCCATTAATTCAGGCCAGATGCTTTCCCAATCAACCGGATGAAGGTCTTTGCGAGTCACTTCACCATTGCTGAACTTCTCAATCAGAACACAAAGTGCTGCGCCCAATTCATGATTACGGCTAAGTGCTTTCCTCAAATAGCCGATAGAAGTTCCGCACTTGGTGGCAAATTCTCTCTGCTCTTCCAGTGAAAGGGAGTTCAGATACAAGCGGAGTTCTTCCATTTGCTATCTCCTTCCCGTTGTTGAATAAGGTGAGTTTACCTGTAGGTAAAAGGCAAATCAATACCCATGGGTTATTTACCGGCAGGTAATCAAAGATAGAATTAAATCATGGATAAATACGAACAAAGACGACTAAGGCTGATAGAGATAAGAGACCGATTCTGTAATGGAAAGGCCTCAGAGTTGGCTCGTCGAATAGAAAGGGAACCATCATACGTTTCCAGAATGCTGTATCCGGAAGGAAAAAGCGGAAAAAAACGCATTGCTGACGATATGATGGAACTAATTGAAAAATCTTTTAATCTCCCACGCGGATGGATGGACATGCTTGCAGATGGTAAAGCTGGAGCTACAGACCATCTTGAGTTTGCGGGTAGCGTTCGTGCGGGTTTTGTTCCGGTAATTGGTGAAGCCGTTTTGGGAGTTGATGGCTCAGTGGATATGATTGAATTCAGATCCGGTTGGTTAAGCATCTACAGCGGCGATAAAGATGCTTACGGTCTGAAGGTTAAGGGTGACAGCATGTGGCCAAGGATTCAGTCAGGAGAATATGTTGTTATTGAACCAAATACGCCAGTACATCCAGGTGATGAAGTCTTTGTAAGGACCAAAGACGGTCACAACATGATAAAGATCATGAACAAAACAAGAGACGGTGATTATCAGTTTAGTAGCATAAACAGTGATCACCGCCCAATCACTCTTCCTGTTGAAGAAGTTGATAAAATGCATTTTGTTTCAGCTATTGTGAAACACACCAGGTACGTAGACCAGGACGATCTGCCAAAAGTTTGAGGATAAAGCAGCAAATGTTTATACCCGGCATAGTAGTCGCTGTTGTAATCATCTGCTTCATATGGGCAAAGTTATCTCCTGTAAGCTCTAAGCATACAGCTGAACTCATGAAGAAGAAGCATCTTATACATGAGGCAGAATCGATAATTAAAAAGTTCAAAGGCATGTCATACGACGACATGTCATCAGAGCAGATTGCTATGTATAAATGCGCCATTGAGCGCCTTGACTACTTAAACGGACTCAAACCCAAACACACCCCAGTAGAATCAAAATTGCCGCAATGGCCAAGCAATCCAAATAGCTTCTGACATCTCCTTTCAGCCCGCAAAGCGGGCTTTTTTATATCAATCCAAAAAATTAATTACCTGAAAATTCAAGCAGGTAAACTCTCACATCAATTTTATTTACCTACAGGTATAGACAGCGGTTTTACCTGCAGGTATATTTTAAGCCATCAGCAGGACGCACTGACCACCATGAAGGTGACGCTCTTAAAAATTAAGCCCTGAAGAAGGGCAGCATGCAAAGAAGAAGGCTTTGAGTAGCGCGAAATGCAGCTGCAAGACAGCAACCGTGGAGATAAGCATCACGGCGCGTTACTCAAAGCTAACTGACAGGAGAATCCAGATGGATGCACAAGCACGCCGCCGCGAACGTCGCGCAGAGAAACAGGCTCAATGGAAAGCAGCAAATCCCCTGTTGGTTGGGGTAAGTGCAAAACCAGTTAACCGCCCAATTCTCTCGCTGAATCGCAAACCGAAATCACGAGTAGACAGCGCACTGAATCCGATAGACCTTACGGTGCTGGCTGAATACCACGAACAGATTGAAAGCAACCTGCAACGTATTGAACGCAAGAATCAGCGCACATGGTACAGCAAGCCACGCAGTGAAATGGGTGTGACTTGTTCAGGCCGCCAGAAGCAACGCGGAAAATCAATTCCAGCTTATTACGATTGAGGTGAGATATGGAATTTCATGAAAGTGCGATTTGTGATTTTCGCGCTAACGCAAATTCAGTAAAACCACAGCCAATTGCAGTTCTTTTTAAAACAATGGGTGCGTGGGCTGTTTTATGCTTCTCCGCTGATGACACTGATGCAAGAATGGCAATAGGCCAAGAGATGGAGATGGACCCGACAAACGATGAATTCATAATTTATGGCGCTCCATCTAATTACTTACTTGATACCTGCAACATTTACAACAAGGCTGCCTGATGGTGGCCTTTATTTTTTGGCCGTAAATAATTTCATGATTATTACAATCAAGGTGATATATGAAACGTAAATTTGAAATTTGGTTGGATTCCGGCGCAAACATTCACTCTTGCAAAAAGACAGTTGTAACACTCGATGATCTTGGCTTATCCGAGAATGAGTGGGATGAAATGGATCAGGACGAAAAAGACGAAAACATGCGTGATGTAGCATTTGAAACGCTTGATTGGGGATGGAAGGAAATTAAGTGATGGCCGCATAGTCGGCCTTTATTTTTAGCATAAACAACAGAATAAATACTGCACTGTGTATTCATTCCAACGAGTGAATACACGGAGCAATGTCGCTCGTAACTAAACAGGAGCCGACTTGTTCTGATTATTGGAAATCTTCTTTGCCCTCCAATGTGAGGGCAGTTTTTTTGACGGAGTAAACGATGATAAAAACTGATTACCCTGCAGAACTTAAACAAAAAGTAATAACAGCAATTAAATGCTCTTTTATCTCATGTCGTACAGATGAAGAACGATATGTCGTTGAGTGTGCAATTGTCGAGTTTCTCACAGCGATGGAATTTACCGCCGCAGAATCAATAGACGTATTAAAGCAATCAGACGGAAATGATATTGAAACAGATGATGTTATTGACCGACTAATAAAATCATTCGAAGAAGAAATAGAGTAACTGCCAAGCGCGGCTTTAACACCTGCCAATGACGGAGGAATTATGGAAATTACAGATATCCTGGTTAATCCAGATAATTACGACCAATTCAATATCTCTACTAAATCAGTTGATTTGGGATGTGCAACTGTCAGCGCATGGCTACTTAATGGTAAACAGTTGGATAAATGCCTTGATGCACATATGACGGTTAACAGCTTCCTTGCAGAAAAGACACACTGGCAAGATGCTGGAGGGAAATATGCTGGATGGCTTGAAAGCATGGGATTTGAATATCAATCTGATGAAGGTTGGTGGAGCCTTATAGCTGTAACGCCTGAGACAATAGAATGCTTCGTTAAATACTCAAACGACGATGACTATAAACACCAGGTGGATTCTGCGATAGAAAGATACAAAAGAAAATCGTTCAACCACGAAATATCATCAGTTCTTGATTTCATAGAAATCTTCAAATAAGCCGCCAAGCGCGGCTTTACCGCATACCAATAATGCTTCACGAGATGCATTTTCGTTATGCAATCAA
>NZ_RHJI01000048.1 GCF_004211955.1 Escherichia sp. E1V33 | reverse complement strand
TTTTATCTCGCCATTGTTCTGGCGTGGCTATTGTCAGGTTAGCGAACGCTGTTCCTGATGGTGAGTATCGAACTTCCGGGTCTTGTCCTACCCGACCAAGGATAATCACCTTATTTACTCCTCTGCTTGCCATTTATGCCGCCTGTTTTAGTTCATTAACTCTGATGTTCATTACCTGAACGCATTTAGCCTGCGCATCCTCATTGCCAGCCATTAATTGCCAGTCATGCTGATAACGTTCTATGAGTTTTTTCTTGTCAGTTTCTGTCGATGCATAATCGCTGAAGTCTTTCAGGATTTGTTCGCAGTCAACCGATGGAGATTTCTGGTTGGTATTTTCTGGTGATGGTTGATTGCCAGATGCTGGCATTGCCCATCCCGGCAGCGATGGAGGGGACCAGTAAAATCCTGTTCCATCCTTCAGTTTTGCCCTGTGCCATCCCTGCTTTTTATCGAGAGATGTTTGTGCGAAACCTTCCTCAAGGTTATACAGATACCGACCGATTCCCCACTGAACGGCAGCACGCTTCATTGCACCGGAACGACCACCTTTGACGGCTTCTACCTGCGTGTTTTCAGCAGCATCCCATTTGGTTACCCATTCGGAATCAATCTTGATTGATATGCCGCATTCAACGCCGCCGTTGTTGGGAATATCGCGGTATTCATTGCGCCATCCCGCTTTGCCACAAACATCGTCAAGGCGTTTCATGATTGCCCGGTTCGTGACATAAGCCAGCACCATAGCCCACACTTTGCCATCGCGTGTTTTACCGCTTTGCTGTATTCGCCATTCGATATCTTCAGGGCTGAATGGCTCATCGAATTTATTCAAATCCATAATTCACCTCAGAATGGACATGGCCCAAGGAAATAACGCTGGTTTAATACTTCGACTCTGGACAAATTAAGGCATACCCGCATTCCTTCGCGGTCACCATTATGGCGATACCAGAGAGCTTTCTGCGTGTACATGCGCCTCTGTAACTTGCTCTCCTTC
>NZ_RHJI01000047.1 GCF_004211955.1 Escherichia sp. E1V33 | reverse complement strand
TTTTATCTCGCCATTGTTCTGACGTGGCTATTGTCAGGTTAGCGAACGCTGTTCCTGATGGTGAGTATCGAACTTCCGGGTCTTGCCCTACCCGACCAAGGATAATCACCTTATTTACGCCTCTAATTGCCATTTATGCCGCCTGTTTTAGTTCGTTAACTCTGATGTTCATTACCTGAACGCATTTAGCCTGCGCATCCTCATTGCCAGCCATTAATTGCCAGTCACGCTGATAACGCTCGATGAGTTTTTTCTTGTCAGTTTCTGTCGCTGCATAATCGCTGAAGTCTTTCAGGATTTGTTCGCAGTCAACCGATGGAGATTTCTGGTTGGTATTTTCTGGTGATGGTTTGTTATCTGATGCTGGGATTGCCCATCCCGGCAGCGATGGAGGGAGCCAGTAAAATCCTGTTCCATCCTTCAGTTTTGCCCTGTGCCACCCCTGCTTTTTATCGAGAGATGTTTGTGCGAAACCTTCCTCAAGGTTATACAGATACCGACCGATTCCCCATTGAACGGCAGCGCGCTTCATTGCACCGGAACGACCACCTTTGACGGCTTCTACCTGCGTGTTTTCAGCAGCATCCCATTTGGTTACCCATTCGGAATCAATCCTGATTGATATGCCGCATTCAACTCCGCCGTTGTTGGGAATATCGCGGTATTCATTGCGCCATCCTGCTTTGCCGCAAACATCGTCCAGGCGTTTCATGATTGCCCGGTTCGTGACATAAGCCAGCACCATAGCCCACACCTTGCCATCGCGTGTTTTACCGCTTTGCTGTATTCGCCATTCGATATCTTCAGGGCTGAATGGCTCATCGAATTTGTTCAAATCCATAATTCACCTCAGAATGGACACGGCCCAAGGAAATAACGCTGATTTAATACTTCGACTCGGGACAAATTAAGGCATACCCGCATTCCTTCGCGGTCACCATTATGGCGATACCAGAGAGCTTTCTGCGTGTACATGCGTCTCTGTAACTTGCTCTCCTTC
>NZ_RHJI01000046.1 GCF_004211955.1 Escherichia sp. E1V33 | reverse complement strand
CCGTCCCATAAAAATTTTGTCCGGTTGTACGGTTTTCCGTCAGGGCTGATGTGCTGTTTTTCCGTCCGCCTCCCCAGCGCATCGTACACATACCGGTATGTCCCCCGCGCTGTCGTCACTTCCACCATCCGGTGTTCCGCATCATAACGGTAACTCTGCGTTCCGCTCCGGCCCGCCTTTTCCACCGCACGACCATATTCATCGTAGCGATAATGGTTTCCCCGATATGAGATTATCCGGTTGAACGGCACCACGCTGTTTTCTGCCGTGGCCCTTTCCCCCGCGCGCCTCCCCAGCAGGTTTCCCGCCGCGTCGTACTCCCAGCTCGCCAGATATCCTTCATCCTCCGAGCGGCACGCCGTGATGCGCCCCGTGGTGTCATAGAAGTAATCCGTTTCCCCCCGCCGGCTGTGCCGCGTCTTCAGCAGTTCATCCTCGCCACTGTAGCTGTACTGCCGGTCCGTGAACGTGGCCGGTACCACCCCGCGCATCCCGCTGTATGTCTCCCTGCGCTTCAGTCGCCCGGCGGGGTCGTAAAGCTGCCGTGTGCTCAGTCGCCCCTGACTTCTGAGCACCTCCCGGTGCAGGGCGTCACGTGTGAACTCGCTGATGACCTCACGGTCCAGATTTATCTGCTGGAGATGTCCGCTGCCGTAGTACAGATGGCGCTGTGTCCTGCCGTCCGGAAAGGTGGTGGCAGTCCGGTTGCTGAGTTCATTGTACTGGTGGGTCAGGACGCCCTGCGCCGTCTCCTCGGTCAGCATCCGCCCCAGTCTGTCGTAACTGAAGCGGATAATCTCCGGGGTGTCCGTTTCCCCGGCATCCGAGCGCCGGCGACGGATTTCCAGTAGCCGGTCAGCCGCATCATGGACGTATTCCGTACGGCTATCGGCTGTCTCCTTTGCCGTGAGCCGTCCCGCCGCATCACGCACCAGCCGGTGACGGATTTCACCGCCCCGGTCCCCGGTGAACACCACTTCCGTGACCGCGTTCAGCGCGTTGTAGCGGTACGTCTGGCGGCAGCCGTCCGGGTTTATCTGCTCCGCCAGACGGTCCAGCACGTCATGGCGGAACCGGTAGCTTTCTCCGTTCTCGTTCGTGAGCGTGACCAGACGCCCGTAAGCGTCGTACCCGAACGCCGTCCTGCGTCCCATCGCGTCCGTCCGGCTGCGCACCCGGCCCTGCCCGTCGCGTTGCCAGCGCGTTATCCTCCCCATCGGGCTGGTATACTTCACCAGCCTGCCCGCCGCGTCCGACTGGTAATTCACCGTGCGGCCGTCCGCCAGTATCACCTCCGTCAGGTGACCGCTGTCGTCATACCCGTAGCACGTGCTGTGGCTCAGCGCGTCTGTCATCCGTATCAGCCGCGTGCGTTCGTCGTAGAACCAGGCCGTCTGCGAGCCGGAACAGTCCGTATGCCGCATGAGCTGCCCGTCTTCGTTCCACTGAAGGTATTTATTCCCCCCACGGGCATCGGTTATCTGTACCACCTGGCCGTGGCGGTCATACTGATACCGGGTGTTCTGTTGCAGCGGGTCGGTCACGGTAAGAAGATTACCGCGTTCATCGTACTCACAGCGCCAGCTGTTCCCCGCCGCATCCACTTCTGTTTCCGGTTCGTGCCACACCGGGTGCCACTGTGTCTGTGTCACCCGCCCCAGCGGGTCGTGCGTCTCCGTGATATGCCCCAGGCGGTCATACACATAGCGCCATTTGCCGCCCTGAGCATCGGTCATCCCCAGCAACAGTCGTTCTTCATCGCTCCAGCGGAACGTCATCACCTGCCCGGCTTCGTCCTGGTACGCCGTCACCTGATTCTGCGCGTCCCACTGATGAAAGCGGGTCCGGCCCATCCCGTCTGTCACGCATACCACACGTTCAGCCATCCGCCAGTCCAGACGGTATTGTGCGCCACTGTCGGTATGGTGGCCCGTTACGCGCCAGCCTGCATCATCCGGCCCTTCATACCAGCCCCACTGGTAATAATATCCTTCGCCGCCGGGCTGGCGGTGCAGCGTCATGCAGTGGTTTTCGTCGTAAGCAAACTCACGCAGCAGGTGCCCCGTGCTGTCGTACACGCCGTTCAGGTGGCCGGCCCCGTCATAGCTGTAACGACGAAGCAGTAAAGGTGCAGTATCAGGGAAATGCTGATAAATCTGTGTCACCCGCCGGGGATGCGCCGCCAGTTCGTAATACAGACGGATGCACGGACGCTGCTGTTCGCCACTGATTTCAGTGATGCGTCCCCGGTCGTCGTAGTACAGATTCAGACAGTTGCTGTTACGGTCGCCCAGCATTTTCAGCCGCTGGCGCTGCGGGTTGTGCGGGTCGGCTTCAAACAGAAAAAACTGTCCATCATCGCTGCTGATAAGCCAGTGCCCCTGCTCACCACGCCGGACTGCCAGCCCTTCGCCGGGGCTGTAAAACCCGCTCCCCGGCAGCACGGCTTCCATATCCAGGCGTCGCCCCATGCCCGACACAAAGGTCATGCAGTTTTCGTCCGCGTTACCCGGTGTGCGCACCAGGCTGACTTCATACATCACACTCCAGCCCTGACCAAACATTCCTTCCGTGCGGTCGTCACGACTGCTGTACACGCGCTGCCAGTCCACCGGAAAGTGGCCCGGCAGGCTGAAATCGAAGTCATCGTCATCGGCCAGGTATTTGGCCCCGGTGACGGCATTGACCGGATGCGGAAGGGCGCTGATGGCCTTCTGCGTCAGCATGCTCATTCCGATACTGGCAGCAAAACAGGCGATTTTAGAAAGCATTTTGCCCGGGCGAAGAAACATCAGCGCCACGGTTGCCACCAGGGTTATCTGTGACCTGCCGCTTCTGATATCCCTGACCACCAGTAACGGACCACCAGTGCGGACATCCGGTGATACAAACGCCCCGTCCCCCGGCTCATTCACCACCCTGGCCTCGCAGGTACAGCGTGCTCCGCTGCGTGCCGCCGGCTGGCTGTTGATACGCACATCCCGCGCGCCTTCCGCGATATATTCCGCCGCGGGCGGTTCGTCATCGCCTTTGAACAGATTACTGATACTGCCAATAACCGCATTCACTCCCTGAAAGGCGGTTTCCAGCATACCGAACGGATTTAACAGGTTAAGTGCCGTTCCCAGAGGGTCATCCAGAAAGGCGGCTTTTTTTTGTTCGAGTAACTGAGTCAGTGAGGAGGGATGTTTATGGCAGTCGATTTTATCGTCAGGGGTCGGGGTGGAGCCAGGAGCCGCACTGGCCACGGTGGGCTGCCACAGTTCCGAAACAAAATGTGTCGCGCCGTCCACCATCTCAGAACGCCCCTCTTCCGTGCTGAGCTGGTCGTGCAGCGCCCGGGACATCAGCACAGGCCCTGTCACCGGGTTAACCGCCAGGGCTATTGCCCCCGCCATTTCCAGATATTCCCCGGCGACATCCCGGAACGTTCTGGCGTCCTCCTGACGCTGCGCTTCTTCCTGTTCCGCCTTCGCCTGCGCTTCCTGCGCCTCAATGTCCTGCCGCGATGCCGCAGTGGCCGCTGCCCGCGCGGCAGGTTTGCTGTTAATCAATGTGTCACCAGAGCCGGTGAGGATGTAACCTTCAATCTGAGGCGGGAAAAGCATATCTGCGAGGGCTGAACAGGCTTCGCTGACCTTTTCTGTCACGCCGGTGTACACCATCGCCACACCCACCACAAAACCGGTCAGCACGACGGTCGTGCACCCCATCGTGATCCCCACTGACGCCGCCAGTAACGAGGTTGCGCCGACAATGAGGGCATCAATAACGACATTTGCGGCCACCTCCAGCACCGCCCCCAGCACATCTGCCATAAACGACGTATGCAGCAGGGCATCACCCTGTCTTGCCGCCCAGAATGCCTCTTCCATGTCCCGTTCCCTGTGTGATTAATTCGTCCTGGTTTCCTGCCGTATCCTGAAGCGCAGATTCTTTTTAATTTCAGCCCAGCGCGTCATATCTGCCGGGGTCAGCGGTGTGGTTCTGGCGTAGGTGAAGGCCATCATGACCCGCTCACCCGGCAAGACAAATGCCACCTGACACTGGTACACCTGCTCGTTACCCCGGAGAAACTGGCTCTGTATTTCCAGCCCTTCCCCTGCGTCATTAATCCCCACGCGGGTCACCTGCACGGGCGTGTAGCGCAGTTCCTTTACCTGCTTTTCCAGCTTTTTCATTTGCTGTTCAACCTGAGAGGCTAATTCGTCTCCTTCCTGCATCTGGCCCCGGCTGATAATGAGTGCGGCGTCAGGATCGCTGAGGCGCAGCATATTAATCGTACTGTCCTGAATAATATTCCCGGGAAAAGTTACAACAGTTTCATTGAGATAATACTCCGTCATACTGGTATGAGTCCTTTTTAATAAATGAATTATTTATTGATGGGTTTTTATTTATTTTT
>NZ_RHJI01000045.1 GCF_004211955.1 Escherichia sp. E1V33 | reverse complement strand
GTGTGGTAATACCAGATTTTCTGGCTCTCTCCGCGCCCCGTGATGGCGGCCACCGGCGTGTACGGCTGTTCCGCATCGTACAGGTATGTCCGCTTTCCCTGCCACGTTGTCTCCTGTAACAGCCGGAACCCTTCCCACACAAACGTCGTCCGGCTTCGTTCTCCCCGGTCGGTATGGAGATTGCTGGTCGCCTTGCAGATACGCCTTCCCAGCGCATCGTACTGATACCGCGTCTCGCTGTTGCTGCTGATGACCCGCGTTAACTGGCCCTGCGCGTTCCACTCCAGCTGCTGGTCCCTGCGCTCTGTCAGTTCGCCCCATTCGTTATAACGGTAACGGTCACGCCCGTAGCCCGGCAGGCGGTTATCCATCACCGCGCTCTGATACTCATCCGTCAGCAGATTGCCCGCTTTATCGTAATAATAATGGTCATGGTCGTACATCTGCCCCGTGCGGCTGGTCAGCCAGCCGCTGCGGTCATAGCTGAACACCAGGCAACCGCGCAGTTTGTCATTGATGCCGCCGACTTCACCGTCTGCGTTCCAGATATAGTCCCGCGCTGTCACGCTGTCGTTCTGCGCCGGGGGGTTACCGGCCTGCTGTGGGTTCTGGCTGCCGCCTGGCAGGCTGCGCTGCCAGCTTAACCGGTTGTCGGCGTTGTAGCCGCTGAACGTCGCCAGTTTCCCCTGCGTGCGTATCACCTGACGGTGCAGGCTGTCACGTTCATATTCGCTGACCGTGATACCGTCCAGCGCCGTCTGGAGCAGATGCCCGCTGCCGTAGTAAAGATGACTGAGATGCTGCCCGTCCGGCAACGTGATATCGGTGGGATTGCCCAGCGCATCGCGCCAGTATCTGATACTGCCGTGCACGCTGTGCTCTGCCGTCAGCCAGCCGCTGCGGTCATACGCAAAACGCACCGTGTCCGCCTGCATGTGGTGCAGCCGTTCCCCTTCTTCCGTGGGGGTGAGCGTCACCTCCGTTATCTGGTCAAGACGGTTGTAGCTGAAGGTCCGTGTACTGTGCTGCGTGTCACTGCGCAGCAGGCGGCCCAGCGCATCACGCTCCTGCTGTTCATTGCGCACCCCGCCCTCTGTGCCCTGCGTCTGGATGATGACCGGAAACCCGCCCGCATTCAGCGCCAAATGGCTGAGAGAAGCGGGATTTGAGATCGGCACGGGCGTTACCGTGAAGATCTCGGAGGGATGTCTGATCCTGCTTGCGGATAACAACGAAGTGCAGGAACTGCGCAGGGAACTTTATCAGGTTAAACAGGCGGTTAAGGGGATGCGTGACGGGATGTTTAGTGTGCTGAACGAGAGTTAAATAATAAAAAGCCGGGAAGATTTTATAACCTTCCCGGCTTTTATTCCTTCAACTTAAACAGTTTATCACTAACGAATCTAATTCAATCCATGCTTCTTCTAATCTTAATGCTATCTCTGGTTTATTTTCCCATTTATCAAAACTAGCATATGCATTTCTTATCATCTGAGGTGTTGTATATAAATACAGCGCCAATTCCTTATCAATAATTGTTTCATTTTTCATATAATTAGCAAGTTTTTCCAAGCTAGAAACCAGCTCATTATATTCATCATCATTGAAGTTCATGTTAATTCGAACATCATTAACAAAATTATTATCAATTATTTTCTTCTTTATATCATTTAACATTATTCACCTACTTAAATATAATAGCTTCGTGCGGAATTTCCCCAAAAATCAATACTTCCTGATGTGCTGCGGCTGCATACCGAGTAAATGGGGTATGTAAGTTTTCAGCAGCTTTTTGAGCTGTTGAAACATCCAATATTCTGTCTTTCGGTATTTTAGATAAATCGATTTCTATAATAGGATTTGCCGGACGAGTACCACCATGAGTAGCAAAATACTCTGCTGACGTCTGGCTTCTGGTGGTGGATATCCAAGGGTCGCGTGCATGCGGAACACCTGCAACGTGTTGGGTTGGTGTTGTTTTGTGGTAAGGAGTGGGTCTGGTTATGCCATTACCGGCTCGAATACTCTCCATTTGTTCAGGCGTCACTGCTCTTTTGACAGTATTACAATCAGGACTCAATCCAAGTGGATCAATATATGACAGCGGATTAGGCGCATAAGCATACAGGTTTAACCCGCCCCTTAGCCCTATCGGATCCTGGCTTACGAACCTCCCGCACTCCGGCGCATAATACCTGAACAGATTGTAATGCAGTCCTGTTTCTTCGTCAAAGTACTGCCCCGGCAGCCGCAGC
>NZ_RHJI01000044.1 GCF_004211955.1 Escherichia sp. E1V33 | reverse complement strand
CTCAAGATCCTTGATTTTTTTTATATCAGAAGCCTCCATGCCGCCGTATCTGGACTTCCAGTTAATGGGATGGACTACCTCCTCCCTCTGAGGTTAACTGAACAAAATATACTCAGCAGGAGCATTATCATGAATGTTATCTATCTCGGTATTGATCTGGCTAAAAATGTTTTTCAGCTTTGTGGATTAAATCAGGCGGGTAAACCGGTTTATAAAAAACGCACTGATCGTAACACGTTACTACAGACCGTCGCGAATATTCCGGCCTGCCTGATTGGTGTGGAAGCCTCCACGGGCGCATTTTACTGGCAGCGTGAGTTCGAAAAACTGGGACATAAGGTAAAAGTGATCAGTCCCCAGTATGTAAAACCCTTTGTCCGCGGGCAAAAAAATGACGGTAATGATGCACAGGCTATCGCAATTGCTCTGATGCAACCAACAATGCAATTCGTACCACCCAAAAGCCCGGAACAGCAGGATATTCAGGCTCTGCACCGGGCAAGACAGCGTATTGTTAATCACCGAACTGCGACAGTCTGTCAAATCAGAGGACTGCTGCTTGACCGTGGAATAACAATCGGTGCGGCTGTCTCCAGAGTTCGTCACGCTGTTCCGCTGATTCTGGAAGACGCAGAAAATGGTCTTAGTGCCAGAATGCGCAGAACGATCGCAGAACTCTATGATCTTTTTAACGATCTTGGTCGTCGTATCAACTTTTTTGATAAAGAAATTGATACTGTTTTCCGACAATCTGAAGCTTGTCAGCGGATTGCCAAAGTTAAAGGTATTGGCCCTAAAACAGCTACTGCAGTTGTTGCTGCGATCGGCAAAGGAACTGAATTCAAAAATGGCCGTCATTTCTCAGCCTGGTTGGGACTAGTACCAAGGCAGCACTCCAGTGGTGACAGACAGGTGCTAATGAACATGACCAAAAAAGGCGATAAGCACCTGCGAACCTTATTTATTCATGGAGCCCGGGCAGTCGTTAGAGTGGCTGCAAATAATAATGAGGGTTACTTAAATCAATGGGTTAATCAGCTAAAAGAACGACGAGGATTTAACAAAACAACCGTTGCAGTCGCCAATAAAAATGCCCGAATTATTTGGTCAATTCTTCACAATGAAACAGAGTACAGACCGGCAGTGTAATAGCATACCTTTAAAAGTTGCAAAGTATTGAAAAATGGCCACTGGTTGAACCTGCACGATCGGAACCTGACTATTATATTGGCCTTCGTGGCCGTCCAGTTGTTGAGGCGATTGTGTGCGGATTCCCCATTTGGGCACAGATATTTCTGATGCCGGATAGATGTAAGCAACAACCTAAAACCTGATTCAGTACTTGCAAAACGGAGGTAGTCCATAGATGTAGTAGGTGGCTTCAGAGA
>NZ_RHJI01000043.1 GCF_004211955.1 Escherichia sp. E1V33 | reverse complement strand
CATAGACGATCTGGCGGGCTGCGATATGCCGCCGCAGGGCGTGGATCAGAGCACGCTGAGAGTGGAATACTATTGCCAGAATAAGCAGGAATTCTCTTATCTGCGCGAAGTATTCATTGATATAACAATGTAATTAATAAAGTTAAAGGTGATGTCATGTTAAATATGCGAAAAATTAAATCTATAGAGAAGTTTAAATCTGAGAAATATCTCAGAGATGCTCATCCGGTGACTTCTCATGTTAACGCCCTCACTCCAGGGGTATTAACATGCAGCTTCCCTTCTCAGAAAGGGATAGTGCGAGGGCAGATTATTTATCTGGAATTTTATTATAAATACCAGAACGCGGAAATTGCCATGGATCCTAGCGCAATAAAAATGGATGTGGCGAGTAAAAATATTTTACCAAAACCACAAGGTGAGGGAGAATTTACGGATACTGACGGTAGCAAAGTTTATATGTACAAGTATTCGTTCAATGTACCTAACAATATTGCTCTGGGCGATAAAGCGATCGACTTGACATTGACTGTACAAGCCCTGGGAGCAGCTGCGCCAGTAACATGTCACTGCCAATATTATGTACTGGAGTCAAATACTGATCTCGATGATGAGATTACTATCTCTTTTGATGACACTCAGATTATTGATTTGAATGCCCCGGAAACTCTTAATGATAGTTATTCAAATCTGTCTGGTGTCACCTATATTACTGGTACGATAACGTATAAACGTAATTTGACGAAATATCCTGGCGATGAAACACATCAGGATATCCAACTGTATCTGCGACCTGTAAGTATGGCGCAGGCGGTATTCGAAAACGTATTTTTTATGATGTCTGATACTAATCAGGGGGGGGGCAAAGCATATCCTGACATGCAATATCATTATGTTAGTAATTTAACCTCGAGTAAACTTGATGGTTTTGTTATTAACCTTAAAAATGATTCAGCATCGAAAACTGGCGTGGCAAAGTTCCGTATTTACCCCTGTGCTAAAGATGCCGGTTTCCTGGTAATGACAGTAAGTTCAGGTTCCCCGGATATTGATACTTCTGACTCTAAAGGTCTGTTTATTGAAGGCATTACGCCAGAGTACATGGGATATTCAATGTACTTTGAAAATACTGACGGTGATATTCTTGATGAAGATCAACAGAAAGTGAATTTGCATTTCAAATCTCTGGAAGATACCGAATCTAAACCTGATTATGGCGGTTTTATAAACGATACCATTCTTGTGTTTAATGAGCCAACTTATGTTGATCTTATGGGAACAGCTGTTATTGGTGATCGAACTTTTTTGGGGCGTTATGAGGTTCCTTCAAAACCGCAGAAAACGATTTATCCCTTTGAATTCGATACTACAGAGTTAATGGTACAGGATAACGTAAATAAAGCCAAAAACAGGATTTCATACATTGTTGCTGAACGTAGCGGCAACGTAGGGATTTCTGAACATAAAAGACTTATTGTCACGAAGGCAATTCCAGTGACGCCGCCGAAAAAAGGAACGTTAAAATCACCAACCTTTATTGATGTTAGTGGAACGGAAATGGTATCAGGAGGGATCATTAATAAGCATCGTATTGGGAATGGCCTGCCTGGTGAACATATGTACTATCGTATTCCGGTTGCTGGAAACCTTACTGCGGGAGATGTTATTAATACTAAAATTGAATTATCGTATTACGATGATGATAATTATGTTTATTCAAATTTACCCAGTCGGTTGCTTCACTCCTACGAAATTATGCCAGCAGATGTTACACTAGGTTACCTCCAGGTCGAGGTTATGTATGAAGACCTTTGTAATTGCAACAGCGATCCTTTTGGTACAACCAGTAGTAAGTTAATTATCTGGTATGAGACTGAAGGGAACGCTGAAGCTGTGTCTTCTACGCTAATTCTTAATATCGATACAGTAATGTAAGTCAAACATGGATACCAGCAATAACGCTGGCATCCATGTTTATATTCTATTGCAATAATATTTTGGTATTAATATGTCAAATTATAAATTATTAATCATAGGTGGCATATTATCTTCATTGGCAGGGTGTGCTTATGTTGTGCATCCTCACTGGGATAAATGTGGTAATTCTGCATGCACCGTACAGGCGATAAATATAACAAAAAAATAGGCTGTTGATTTACAGGTCTGTTTGTTGATTGTTATTTTTATCTACATAGGGGATTAGTTTAAGTTTTTCAGAAAACCGCCGTTATAATTAGTGTGGCGGTTTTCTGACTATTAAAAATAGCACATTACTACTGTTCTTTATTCCCTTTATTTGGGAAGAAAAACAGAAGCATCAAGGATTGGATACAACCACCTGAACTTTTCGTTTCTGAGTCTCTTTAGTGACTTTCCAAGTACTGTTTGTTGCCCCTGTTATATCGATATATTTACCGCTATTGACGGAGTCCTCGACCTGCCACTGGTAGTTCAATACACCGCACGCTTTTGTACAGGTTGGTGTAGCTGTCAGAGTGTCATTAACGATAGGTGCGCCAGAAACACCGGTACCGCCGCTAATTACCACTTTAATGACATCGTCGCTTCCAGAAATCGGTAGTCCACCCGCTGTTCCGTTTACCGTAGCCTGAACAGGTGTGCCCTGGAATGGCTCAGTAATATTTTTGTCAGTTTGTGGAGTAACAAATAGTGTAATTGTCTGTCCTAAATCTTTGTCCTGAATAGTGTAAGTTTCGGTCACCGCCACTTCAGTAGAACCAATCTTCCAGCTATAGAGTCGGGGAGTCGTTGTATCGGGTTTATCTCCATCAACATCGGCAAATGCAAAGTCATGAGCGGGATCGATTTTTACGACATCGCCGTGGTCAAGAATGCCATTTGCATTTTTATCCTCAAAAGTAATCTCACCTGCAGTCAGGGTTGGCTCATGTCCTGTAATGGACATCGTTGCGGAAGAGGTGATTATTGCTGCGACGGCATTAACACTCATACTGAGTAAGAAGCCCATTGTAATGCTGGCGGCAGTCTTTTTTTTTAAGCTTAGTTTCATATTCTCTTGTCTTACTATTTATTAACAAATACACAATACAGATATGGGATAACGATGACTTTCTGGCTCAGTAATAAGTCATTTGATAATTTGTACCCGCACTTTTCGCTTTTGATCGGCGGTGGAAGGAACATATGTCATCGCTGTGGCACCCGGAATATCGACATAATTATTACTACCTGCTTGATCTTCTCTCTGCCATTGGTAAGTCAACGCATTGCAGTCTGTGCTACAAGGCATTGTTGCTGTCAGCGTATTTCCCACTACAGGCACACCAGTAACCGTTGCGACAGAAACTGTTGTCAGATTAAAGATCAGGCGTTTGCCGGTATCTTTGCCATTAATTTTGACGCCAACAGGTAACTTTGGATTTTCCAGAAGACCACTAAATGTTGTGGTGTAGTGTCCAGGGTTGCTTTCCTGAACGGTATCGAAGGAATATTTCGATGTATCTACAGTACTGTCAGCAATAAAGAATGTTATGCGTTCTTTTTCGTTGCTAATTGGCTGGCCCTTGCTGTCTTGCAAGGTAAGGGCCAGAGTCGACTTTTCCGTGCTTCCGACAGAAAACGTTGTCTTGTCAGCAGTAAGCGTACTTTGCTCAAGTGCGGCTGATGTATCTGTAAAAATGATGTCAGCAGATGCCAGCGTTGTATCTTCCAGGCTTGCAGTAATAGTAAATTTTCCAGCACTTTCACCGGCAGTTACCGTTGTTGTGTAAATTCCATTACCAGACTCTTTGAGTTTTCCCAGTTGCGGCAATACCGGAGCCTGAGGCTTTAAAGTGACGGTTCCTTTCGCCAAAGCCATACCGTCTACCAGCGAGTTGATTGGAGTAAATGCACCATTGAGAATTATCTGCTCTGCTTTGCCGCTTATCGGTTTTTTCTCATTATCCAGTAGAGCAATTGTCAACGTAGTTTGTGTTTTTGTATCTGCCAGCAGATGCGCCACGGCGATGCTAAGACTGGAATATTTCTTACTTATTATCGGTGGCGTAAGAACAACCTGCATTTCGGCGGGTTGCGATGCATTACCACGGGTATCATGCGCAATAGCGGAGATTCCCCATGCATTGATCGCGCCATCTTTCCATTCCGGCAACACCATCTGCCAGTGGGCTCCCTGACCGATCAACTTACCGCCCGCGGCTAAAAATGATGCGTCATCCCATTCAATATCTTTCAAACCATGTTTTGCCTGCACATCAGGCAACAACGGAATGACCTGTTTTGATTTTCCTGTTACTCGCCCCGGGAGGTGTAATTTGATAACGGTTTGTTTGCGATACTCAAGAACGATGTCGTTATTACGATTAACAAGGTCATAGCGGCTGCCATTCAGGGTACGAATGCCTTCTACGGCATCCGTATTTAATTGCTGACGGAGTGGGGTGCCGATGCGCCAGTTCACATCCGCTTTTAGCTGAGTGTCATGTTTTCCACTCTCGCCAGTGCGATGTTCCGCGCTTAATGTCAGCAACGGAAATGGAGTGAAATTCACGCCGACAGTAAGAACCCGGGGGTTTTTCTGCCGGTTTTCTTTACCAAACAGCGCGACCTCCCGACCGAAATACTGCTCATACGTTAGCCTTGTCCCCAGTTGCGGGAGAGCGGGAAGGTATCCTTCCAGACGTAAATCCCAACCATTGGCAGGCCGTTCTTCATAATCTTCAACATTCGGAGATGCTTTCCATCCGGTTAGCCCGATGTAGCCATTAGCGGAAAATTTAACAAAATTACGCCAGTATTCGGCGCCAATCCCCGCCCGGGCATGATCACCAGATAAATCGTAATCGATAAAGGTATTGAGGCCATACATCGTTTGCTGGTTGAAGTGGCGATAACCAATGCCTTGGTTCACAATGCCCCGCCCGTCCACACGGTGGACGCCGCTTTGAGAAAACAGCAGATTGTTCGGCACGTCGTACCACGGATGAAGCAATATAAAAGAGGAATCTTTTAGCGATAAGTTATCGTCGGCGTTGATTTCTATTTGTGCTGTTCCGTAATGTTGCAGCCATTCAGCGGCGCTTTGATTTGCCTTACCCAGCACAAAGCCTTTGGCCATCGCTTTTGCCATGTTGCTATCCGTATGACCAGAAAGCACTCCTCCAGCCTGAGACGCGAAAGCGGCTAACTGAGTTAATTGAGCATTTTCCTGATCACGATCTTCCGCTTCTGTATCCGTACGTGAGCTATCTCGTTGCGTTTCATAAGGCGTGGCTTTTTGCTCGGCGAGCAAAGCGGCATCCGCACTGGCCATAGCAGGCGATATAACCTGGCAAATCGAACCGATCACGACCGTTATACTTTTAAGAACAAAACCGTGGCTAATTATTTTGTTGGTATTGTACATATTCTATAGATGAAGGCATTTTTATGTTAAAAATAATTTTGCTTTAGGAAAAAATGTTGATGAAGCAAAAGCATGTACTATCTTATAATCAGCATTCATTAAGTTAAATTATGAATAAGCGCCATGAAGAGAGGGTGATTCCTGTATTGATGTAATTTTGGTTAATGAACAAGTAGGATGATTGTTAGCACTGTAGCGAGTTATAAATCAGCATACAGCCACTGGACCCTGTTGAAGGGGATATAAAAATTATGATTTATTTTTTTGAAATGAAAGGCAAAGTATTTGCAATGATTTTGAAAAAGTGTATTTGTCCTGGTAATCGATAAGTGCGTTAAATCTTTAGACATTGTCTGCTGCGCCAGCATTAATCCTGTGCTATAGAGTTAAACCATCCCGTGGATATGTAAATAGACCCGTTTTAG
>NZ_RHJI01000042.1 GCF_004211955.1 Escherichia sp. E1V33 | reverse complement strand
TGTCATGCAGGTGCATGAAAACCACTGCATAAAGCGGGCAGGCGTGGCGGGGATACGAGCGCGCGTATACCGTAAAGTTGTAGTTGCACAAAAAATTAATCTTAGATATAAAAAGGAAAAATGGAGCATATCTATATGAAACTTTTGATTAAAATACTGGCTCTAATTTTGCTGGTTGCTTCAGGGGCTTGGTTTTGGTTTAAGCCTGGATTCGACTCGGGAATTGCAGCTATTACTGCATTGATCATGTTATTAGGATTGTTTGCCTCAGATAAATTAAATGTTAATTCTTTGAGACAAAAGGTTTCAAGAAATTCATGTGGGATACAAGCTGGGGGGAATGTCACTATCTCTACTGGAAAGGAGAAAGTATAAAATGGGAATTATTGGTAAAGATGCAAACCAATCTGTAAGTGATGGTTCGTTTGCATTACAGGCCGGTGGTAATATTCAAATTACAACAGGATTGTCAGCTGCAGACGTGATTCAGCTTTTTGATGTCCTTTTTCAAAACCAATTTCCCAAAATTCAGGAGATTGCTAGAGAGCAGGCAATTAGCAATCGGAGGGAACTGGAAACGCTTGTGATTAGTGAATTACACAAAAATTCAAAAAAAATAATTATAGACAAGTTTAAGGATCCAGACATTCAGGCATTATTGAATGATGCATTGACCTTTGCTGCAAGAAAGGGTAAGAAATCTCATCCAGATTTGTTATCTAAATTAATAGTAGAAAAAGTGTCTGGGGGTAATTCGGATTTGATGGAAATTATACTAACTGAAGCTGTTAGTGTTGTTCCTAAACTTACTAAATCTCAGATTGCTTTGATTTGTGCGATTTTTGTCTTAAATGATGTTCAAATGACGGCAATCCCTGCAGGGAATATACTTCATATGTTAGAGTCATTCCATCAAAAGTTTGAACAGTATCTGGGGCGTAAATTTGACTTGTCGGCTACAAGTTTAAGACACCTAAGCTATACTGGTGCATGCAATTATAATGACTTTATGGGACGTGACACAGTTGATATTTATCTGCATAAATATGCTTACTTTGGTGCAAGTAACGCTAAGGAGGCTAAGAAAAAATTGGGGTTTATTGCTCCTGCAATATTTCGTTTTATTAATCAAATTAACGCCCCACAAATCGGTGGCGTTAATTTGACAGGCGTAGGGCAAGCTATAGCTATCACTGCTCTTAAGGAAATAGCTCCTTTTGATTATGCAGAATGGTTGAAGTAATAAATAAGTACTATTTTGAATTTTCACTTTAAATCATAGGGTGCAAAATTCACTACATCTTCCTTCAACCAGTTATTCAGTTCCTGCAGACGCCTCTGCAATGGCATCAGCTCATTGCGGACAAAGACGAGGCTCGCCTTCTCCACATCCCCAAAACCCCCAGCATTATTAGGCATAATCCCCATCATTTGCGGCGGCACGCGGTGTGCCGCCATCATGTCATCCCGACTCACGTTTTTGATGTTCAAAAATTCATCCTTCGCCGCCACCTCTGACAACGGGATAATCTGAAGCCCGTCTTTTTTGCCGTTAGGCGAGTACATAAACAGATTGCGGAAGTTGCCTGGCCCTTTGGCGCTTTTCATTGCGTTGCGAAGGTTGTTCACGTCCTCCTGGTTCTGCGCGGCGTCGGTCATGTACATGATGAAGCCTGCATGGCTGCCGTTGATGTAATACTTACGGCGGAACAGCGTGGCGGATTCGTTGAGCAGGGCGGATGGAATGGCAGAAAGATAGCCGGGCAGGCCGTAGATCTCCTGGTTGATGTCCGGTTCCATCAGATGAAAAATGCTGCCTTTCGTGAACTGATACGGCTGCGTAGTCATGCCGTATTGCACAAACCAGTAGGTATCCAGGTCTAATCCGCGTCGGGTGTATTTTGCCAGAGCAGGCTCAAGGGAGATAACTTCACCGAACCGGTTTGTGCGTTTCTCCAGGTAGGCGTTACCAAATACCAGATAGTCCTGCACAAAACGTGAAAAAGCCTGCTGGCTGAGCAGCGGGTGAGGGATGTAGGTACTGGTCAGAATGTTGCACTTTACTGCAATCGGGGAGCTGTGATGTACGGCAGCGCGGAAGGTTCGCGCCAGTCCGTCAAAACTCACTGGCGGCTCATACCAGCGATCTGTCTGTACGCATTCCACATAGTCCAGCAGTTCACGGCGGTCCAGAACCGGAACGGGATCGCCGAAGCTGAATGCTTCGGCTGAAGTCTGGTTTTTATGCTTGAGCTGATTCGTCGCCGCAGCGCGGTTTTTCTTACTCTTTCCCATCAAAAAATCTCCACAATATTGCTGGTATTGGCGGACTCGCCCTGCAGCGGTTCGTTAAACAGTGCGTGCATTGTTGCCCAGGCTAGATCGGCGTGGCTGGCTTCTTCGCTGCGGCTGGCTTCATAGGTCGGGCGGTTGCCACTGGCGGTGGTGGCGCGACGGATTGCCATGAATGACTGCGCAATGTCGGTATGTCCGGCGTCAAACTCCAGACGGCGGTGGCTGATAATGTCGTAGGCCTTGAGTACCAGGGCGTTTTTAACGTTGGGGTTGTAGACAAACTCCCGGACGGCAGGAAAGAACGCTTTCACGTTCTCGTAAACCCCGTGACCGACGCCGGTTGAGTCGATACCGATATAGGTCACGTTGTACTGTTCGGTCAGTTTTTTGATGGCGTCAGCCTGGGCGCGGAAGTCCATCCCGCGCCACTGGTGACGCTCAAGAATGCGAAACTTACCGCCTGGCACGGCTGGCGGTGCCACCACCACGCATCCGGCGCTGTCGCCGTTCTGCGTACCTTTTGCCGGGTCATATCCGATCCACACTTCGCGCCAGCCAAACGGGCGCAGGGCCAGTGCATGAAAGTCGGTCCAGACTTCCCAGCTGTCCACCATGCACGCCTGCAATTCGCTGAGCGGGAACACAGATGCGAGATCGTCAACGAACTCGCACATCAGCAGGTTCTGGTATTCGTCCGGGCTGTACTCCATGCGCAGCTGGTCGAGGTCGAACAGGTTACAGCCGCCGCGTACTGCATCTTCCACGGTGACTATCTGGCGGTATTGCCCGTCTGCGCACAGCAGGCCGGGGGCCAGATTGCTGTGGGACAGGTCGATGTCCACCTTGTCGGCTTTGTTGCGCCCACGGTTGAACAGCGCACCGGACCAGAACGGATAAGCACTGTGTGTCAGGCTGGATGGCGTGGAAAAATAGGTTTGTCGCCATTTTTTGTGAATAGCCATACCGGAAGCCACTTTGCGCAGCTCCTGGAATTTCGGTATCCAGAAATATTCATCCAGATACAGGTTGCCGTGGTAACTCTGGGCCGTGCGGGCATTGGTGCCGAGGAAGTAAAGCGTGGCCCCGTTAGGAAGCACCATCGGATCGCCTTTCAGCTCCACCTCGACTTCTTTGGCGAAGTCGATGATGTACTGCTTAAAGACGTGGGCCTGTGCTTTACTGGCGGAAAGGAAAATCTGGTTACGTCCGGTAAGCAGGGCGTCAATC
>NZ_RHJI01000041.1 GCF_004211955.1 Escherichia sp. E1V33 | reverse complement strand
TGTCATGCAGGTGCATGAAAATCACTGCATAAAGCGGGCAGGCGTGGCGGGGATACGAGCGCGCGCAACGGGGTAAAATGGCCAAAATCCGGCACAGCCTCTGGCCCGCTGGCGGCCTCATTTAGTGGAGGGGGGAGATGTCAGGGCAAAAAGAAACGCCCCGCAGAATGCTGCTGAGGCGTTGTGAGAGTTGGTCGGTTATTGATGTTATGAGTATGTCAGCCTCGTTTGCCCTTAAGTCCTAAGTCATAAGCTTCAAAACGGATCACCTCTTCATCCAGCCAGTCATTCAGCTCCTGCAGTCGCTTTTGCAGTGGCATCAGTTCATTGCGGACGAAGACACGGCTCGCTTTTTCCACATCACCAAAGCCGCCAGTGTTGTTGGGAATGATGCCCATCATTTGCGGCGGTACGCGGTGAGCCGCCATCATGTCATCGCGGCTGACGTTCTTGATGTTCAGAAATTCATCCTTCGCCGCGACTTCCGACAACGGGATAATCTGAATGCCATCTTTTTTGCCGTTAGGCGAGTACATAAACAGGTTGCGGAAGTTGCCGGGTCCTTTAGCACTTTTCATTGCCTTGCGGATGTTATTCACATCCTCCTGGTTCTGCGCGGCGTCGGTCATGTACATGATGAAGCCTGCATGACTGCCGTTAATGTAATACTTGCGGCGGAACAGCGTGGCGGATTCGTTGAGCAGAGCTGACGGGATGGCAGAAAGGTAACCCGGCAGACCATAAATCTCCTGGTTGATATCCGGCTCCATCAGGTGGAAGACGTTACCTTTTGTGAACTGATACGGTTGTGTCGTCAGGCTGTATTGCACAAACCAGTATGTTTCAAGGTCAAGCCCGCGCCGGGTGTATTTTGCCAGTGCAGGCTCCAGCGAAATAACTTCACCGAAACGGTTCGTGCGCTTCTCCAGGTAGGCGTTACCAAAAACCAGATAGTCCTGCACAAAACGGGTAAATGCCTGCTGGCTGAGAAGGCGATGTGGAATATAGGTACTGCTGATAATGTCACGCTTAACACTGATCGGGGAGCTGTGGTGCACGGCAGCGCGGAAGGTGCGCGCCAGTCCGTCGAAGCTGACGGGCGGCTCATACCAGCGATCCATCTGTACGCATTCCACATAGTCCAGCAGTTCGCGGCGGTCCAGTACAGGAATGGGATCACCAAAGCTGAAAGACTCCGCAACGGGTTTTTTAGTTTCTTCTGCAGTTACGGTTTCGCCTGGCGCGATATGTTCTTTCATCAAAAAATCTCCACAATATTGCTGGTATTGGCGGACTCGCCCTGCAGCGGTTCGTTAAACAGTGCGTGCATCGTTGCCCAGGCCAGATCGGCATGGCTGGCTTCTTCGCTGCGGCTGGCTTCATAGGTCGGGCGGTTGCCGCTGGCGGTGGTGGCGCGACGGATTGCCATGAATGACTGCGCAATGTCGGTGTGCCCGGCGTCAAACTCCAGACGGCGGTGGCTGATAATGTCGTAGGCCTTGAGTACCAGGGCGTTTTTAACATTGGGGTTGTAGACAAACTCCCGGACGGCAGGAAAGAACGCTTTCACGTTCTCATAAACCCCGTGACCAACGCCGGTTGAGTCGATACCGATATAGGTCACGTTGTACTGTTCAGTCAGTTTTTTGATGGCGTCCGCCTGGGCACGGAAGTCCATCCCGCGCCACTGGTGACGCTCAAGAATGCGGAACTTACCGCCCGGCACGGCTGGCGGTGCCACCACCACGCATCCGGCGCTGTCGCCGTTTTGCGTACCTTTTGCCGGGTCATAACCGATCCACACTTCGCGCCAGCCAAATGGGCGCAGGGCCAGTGCATGAAAGTCGGTCCAGACTTCCCAGCTGTCCACCATGCACGCCTGCAGCTCGCTGAGCGGGAATACGGACGCGAGATCGTCCACAAACTCGCACATCAGCAGGTTCTGGTATTCGTCCGGGCTGTACTCCATGCGCAACTGGTCAAGGTCGAACAGGTTACAGCCGCCGCGCACCGCATCTTCCACGGTGACTATCTGGCGGTACTGCCCGTCTGCGCACAGCAGGCCGGGAGCCAGATTGCTGTGGGACAGGTCGATGTCCACCTTGTCGGCTTTGTTGCGCCCACGGTTGAACAGCGCTCCGGACCAGAACGGATAAGCACTGTGTGTCAGGCTGGATGGCGTGGAAAAATAGGTCTGTCGCCATTTTTTGTGAATAGCCATCCCGGAAGCCACTTTGCGCAGCTCCTGGAATTTCGGTATCCAGAAATATTCATCCAGATACAGGTTGCCGTGATAACTCTGGGCCGTGCGGGCATTGGTGCCGAGGAAGTAAAGCGTGGCCCCGTTAGGAAGCACCATCGGATCGCCTTTCAGCTCCACCTCCACTTCTTTGGCGAAGTCGATGATGTACTGCTTAAAGACGTGGGCCTGTGCCTTACTGGCGGAAAGGAAAATCTGGTTACGCCCGGTAAGCAGGGCGTCAATCAGGGCTTCACGGGCAAAGTAAAAGGTCGCGCCGATCTGGCGTGACTTCAGCAGGTTGCGGATGCGGTTGGTTTTTCCGGCTTCCCACCAGTGGCGCTGGTAGTTGAACATGGAGGAGTGGAAGATTTCTTCCAGCTTCTCAATCTGTTCATCGGTGAAGACATTTTTTTCCGGCTGACGGCGCGGGCCTTTGTTGCGGTTGGCGACGTTAGGGTTTAAGTCGGCTTCGTTGCCGCCATTGTTAAACTTGCCGATCCGCGCGTGGCGCTCCGACTGGCGCGCCAGCAGGTCAATTTCTTTGAAATCTTTCCCTTCTTTGTGCTCCTTCATAATGAGCTGGCAGTAGCGTGCGGCGGTGGTGAGCTGCATCTGATCCAGCGGCCCATAGTCACCCCACTTGTCGCGTTTTTTCCAGCTGTGAACGGTTGCAACTTTCTCGCCCAGCATTTCAGCAATGCGGGCTACGCGGTATCCCTGAAAGTACAGCAGCATGGCCTGCCGACGGGGATCGAGATCTGCGGGTGTCAGTGTGGTGTTCATGGCACAAACCTACAGCCTTGAATGAAGGCTTTCCCCGCCTGCGGTTTGTGTGGTTGTCGGTACAAATACCGCGCATTGTTTCACTGCCCCCATCACCGCAACCATAAGGCTCCAGTAAGTTTTTTCTAACGGAGCACGGCTCATGACAGTGAAAGCAAAGCGTTTTCGCATCGGGGTGGAAGGTGCCACCACCGACGGACGCGAAATCCAGCGTGAATGGCTGGAACAGATGGCAGCCAGCTACAACCCGGCGGTGTATACCGCGCTGATTAACCTTGAGCACATCAAGTCTTATCTGCCGGACAGCACCTTTAATCGCTACGGCAAGGTGACGGCGCTGTTTGCTGAGGAAATAACGGAAGGCCC
>NZ_RHJI01000040.1 GCF_004211955.1 Escherichia sp. E1V33 | reverse complement strand
CAGTTTTTGTTGACCACTACAAAGCCATGATCGATGCCTGATAACGTAGTTGCCTGTGTTACCCGGTATAGTGGATATCCTTCTCCTCTCGCTTTGATTTACCTCGTATAGTGTATCTCCACTACACCGGGTGGCATCAGCCCCACTACCCCGATGCAGTCCATTTTCTTCTGCCTTTTCTGGGTGTCTTGTATGTATTTTAGCCAAGAATATGATCCTCACCCGGTATAGTGGATCACGTTATTGCCACCATACCTGATAGCGTGGCGGCACGGTTAGGAAACTTTACCTGGTACAGTGTATCGTGAATGATGATCGGCTCTGATAACGTGATGATACTGAAGTGAAAGCTGTACCCTGTGTAGTGGATCCAGTGAAAGTGCGCACCCGGTATAGTGTGCTTCATGGCTGAATCGGAGTTTGCCGCAGGTAGCCCTGCATCCATCATCATAACAGACACTGTCCGCAGGACTCGCGAGCCGTATGTGGGGTCGGTTTGGGAAATGGAAAATTTTGTACGTTAAGCGCATTATTTAACCACTCCTGATTTGTAAGGGCCTGATTTAAAGTCAGTGGTCATCGCATTTAGGTTATCCGATTGAGTCAAGACCCTCTAAGAAATGCCGTATAGTTTTTTTCACCGGAAACCTGGATTTTTCCGCGCCCAGTAACCACGGGCGCGGTTTCGTAAACGACCGGTTGAGAAACAACGATTTTGATGCTGAAACCTGCCACATAACCCGTAACTTATTCAACGTCATACAAATCAGATAGTTTTTAAAACGAAATACCCTCCATTACTTACAATGTTTTTCCTATAAGTCCGCTTTCGGATTTTTATCACAACAGCATGTAACAAAAAATGTAACTGTTACAGTGAGTTATCAGTGCAAAGGTACACATCCGCACTAGGCAATCATCCCACTCATTGCATTGATCTTAACCAATAAAAGATCACATATGAAACATTCAACCGCCAGGGCACCTATTTATAGTTAATCCCCCTGTAAATGACGACATAAGCAGTGAACAAAAAAACCTTTACCCCAATACTTAGAGATGCGCCCTGTTACATGATAGATGAAAATTCTTAATAGAATTACAATGACAGATTTTTGATCTGCAAAGTTGATATTTTTTAGCAAAACGCTCTATCATCGCTTTGTAAAGATACCTCGTGGTAACTATCACCACTGCCCAACAAAGGGAATGATATGGCAGATTCCAGCTTCCAGAATGAAGTGCCAAAAGCACGCGTCAACATCCAGCCTGACCTGCACACGGGTTCTGCCCAAAAGAAAGTAGAGTTGCCCTTAAAACTTCTCGCGGTGGGAAATTTCAGCAACGGCAAAGAAACTCTCCCGTTTTCTGAACGCAGCAAGTTAACTATTTCAAAACACAACTTTAATAGCGTTCTATCCGAGCTTAACCCAGAGTTCAGTATTGATGTTGCCAACACCCTGAGAGGGTATGGACGTCAATCTGTCGCTGGTATCTCAGATGCCGAAAGCAAAAGCATAAGGCGGGCGCAGAGATGAAAATTTATCGTCCATTGTGGAACGAGGGGGCTTTACTGTCCCCTCAGCAGTTCCAGCAACAGGCAGAATGGGAGTCTTTTCGCAGCGCCGGTGCAACCGCACTGGCATCTGCATTCCCCTGGGGTGTGGAAAAGATTGAGTTTAACGACAGTCTTCTTTCATCGGGTCTGATCCAGATTACGCAGTTACGTCTCTGGCTGGAAGATGGAACGCTGATTGATGCGCAAAGAAGCGATCTGCCTCCGGCGCCACGTGAGTTAGATGCCAGTCAGCTGGCAGGTCTTGATGCAGTAACTGTCGTTATCGCACTGCCTCATATGCAGCCGGGTGTTGCCAACGTTGAGCAGGAAGGCATCTTCCCGGATCGACCGCTTCGCTATCGCGAAGAATGGGTGACGTTGCCGGATGCATTTGGGCCTGAAGAAGAATCAATGGCAGTTGCCCGGTTCAATTTCTCCATCCGGTT
The DNA here is from genome assembly GCF_004211955.1 of Escherichia sp. E1V33. Taxonomy (GTDB): domain Bacteria; phylum Pseudomonadota; class Gammaproteobacteria; order Enterobacterales; family Enterobacteriaceae; genus Escherichia. The sequence continues at coordinate 10,597 of NZ_RHJI01000040.1, read as the reverse complement.
TGCCCATGAAAGTAATGATTCCTGGAAAGTCTGCCCTGTAGCAAGGCTAATCCGGGACGGACATAATGCGTGGCTACTGGACCCGTCTTTCATTCCTCCCGTTGCGTCATTTTCGGCAAGCCCGGTTCTTCGCGAACGTCTGGTGCTGTTAAATCGCCAGTTACGTTCCCGACGCCAACGTTTGATGACAATGCGTCGTGAGAGCAACGAGAGACTTGCCGATTTTGCCGTCGCCGATGTTTCCCTTTTCTGGTTGCTGAATGCGCTAAATTCCCACGCTGGGGTGCTGACGGAATACGAACGTTTTCCTTCCCGTCCGCCTGAACAGGTGTGGGCTGAGCTTGCACGCCTGGCAGGAAGCATGCTGACCTTTTCCCTGGACCATGATCTCGACGCCATACCGGGGTATGACCACGAGGATCCCGCCAATACGTTTCCTCCGCTGTTTGACCTGATCTCGGGGTTACTTGAGGCAAGTCTGCCATCCCGGGTCATTGCTCTGGAAATGTCCCGTCCGGACGGCCAAACCTGGAAAGCAAACCTTCACGATATTCGTCTGCGCGAAGAGGCGGACCTCTACCTCTCTGTTCGCTCAGACATACCGGCCTGGCAGGTTGCCGATAAATTCCCGGCACTTTGTCAGGCGGGTTCACCTGATGACGTCAATGAGATCTATGGTGTTGCACTCAAGGGGATCCCTCTGATCCCTGTCAGCAGGGTCCCGGCGGCTTTGCCTGTACGCATGGAAAACCAGTACTTCGCGCTTGATATGGAAAGCCCCGCTGCGCATGAAATGCAGGAGCAGGGCGTGTGTATGTTCTACGTGCCTGAAATGCTTGGCGCACTGGAACTTGAACTGTTTGCGGTATTGCGCTCATGAAACAGGATATCGATATCGACCAGCTGATGACAGAGACCTGGCTCACCGTCACCATGCTGAAGAAAGGCGCCGTCACGCTCAATGGTAGTGCGCTTTACGACAAGTGCGTTAAACAGGTTGAAAGTGTGCGGGAAGCGCTGGAGCGTGCCGGTTATGACGAGGACAGTGTCGGGCATATTTCCTACGCACAATGTGCCTTGCTGGACGAGGCGGTGATGAGCCGTAAGCCTGAAAAGTGCGAGGAAGGAGAAGAGCCGAAAATTGATGAGGGCCAGGTGGCATGGCGTAAAGTCCCGCTTCAGGCACGATTTTTCGGATCACTTCGAGCAGGTGAGGCGCTGTGGGATAGCATTGCAGAGGTCCTGCGTCAGCCTTCACCGAACCCGGCCGTTTTGACGTGTTATCACCGGGTAATTGCCCTGGGTTTTCAGGGTGTGTACGGATTGAAGGCGGTCAGTCAGTCGCAGCGGGATGAAGTCGTCAAAGCCCTGTCTGAGCGATGCTCTCCGCCTGATGCAGGCCTGTCACTGATTGTTCACCGGATGGGGAAACATCGCTGGAGTCTGATGCGTTCAGTCTGGTTCTGGATAGCGCTTGCCATCATCCTTACCGGTGTTATCTGGTGGGGCGGTCATCTGTGGCTCCAGGCACTCTTGTCAGCACAAATACCGGAGCTACGTAACTAATGCGTAGATCAGTCATTATTCCGGTTGCCCTGCACACCTTTGCAGCTGTTGGCACATTGCTGTGGTTGCTCTGGTATTTCATCCCAACAGGGAACGTGTTTAAAGGTCTGACCACGGTGCTGATCCTCCTGCTGGCAGACTGGACTGTTTTTAATAACTGCAGCCGGGAGCAGCCGGTATCCGACACCTCCGTTTCAGCTGCTGACCTGCCACTACTCGACACCCAGGGCCCCGTTGTACTGGTATGCGGTGACGGGCTGGGTGCGCTGTTTCAGGGGAGTCCTCTGCGTAAAACAGCTCAGGGTTGGTGGCTCCGGGCCGATGACGTCAGCCGGTTAACGGATGTTGTCCGCAGCATACAGGCGCAGTTCCCACGCCAGGTCGGTCAGCTTTCGGTTATGTACCGTTGCCTGCCAGACCATCATCAGGATGAAGCGGTTCTGCGCTCCACATTAAAGACGCTCCGCCAGCAGAGTAAACAAATCAAAACTCTGACGGGTTTCACACTACCGGTTGTGGTGAGTGCCGAATTCTCCGGACCTGAGACTCCGTGGATAATCGTTCGTGGTGACAAGCCGATTGTATGTCCGGTAAATGATTCGCCGCAGGCTTTCATCGACTGGTTGCAGGCTAATGACAATATTACGGCACTACCCGTGATCAGTCAGGCATTTTCATTTATCCGTAAAACCCTGACTGATGAGCTTGAGAAACCTGATCGGTTAACCCCGCCTGAACGAGCGTTTTCCGTGGCACTGCGCCTCGGTACCGTCCTTCTCGAAACCCAGTCAGTCTGGACCGACTGGCTATATTCCCGCACCTGTTTGCAGTTTTCCCGAAAGCCTGGGCAGATAGATCCGGAAAGTTTATTTCCGGATGCGGTTCTGCCGCTGCTGGCACCTTTTGCATCAACGGTGCAGGGGGGGCAACGTACCCGTCGCCTGGTCCTGCTGATGTGGGTGTGTGCTCTGACCGCATTGGGTATTTCTGCGCTCAATAACCGTGACCTGATCTGTCAGGTGAGCACCGATTTGCAGCGCTGGAATGCAATCCCGATGAACCACTATCGCCCTAAGGCAGAATCACTGGTTGCCCTGAAGCAGGATGCGCTCCTGCTTGAACGCTGGCAGCGTCAGGGAGAGCCTTTCCGTTACAGCCTGGGCTATTACCCGGGGCTACGCCTGTGGCTGGCCGTGCAACAGGCTATCGATACCTGGACTCCACCACCAACACCTAAACCAAAACCAGCATCTAAACAAAAACCAGTACCGAAAATTGTTCGTCTCGACGGCATGTCGCTGTTTGATTCCGGCAAATCGGCACTCAAAGACGGCTCTGCCAAAATACTCGTCAATGCACTGGCAGGGGTCAAAGCCAGACCAGGCTGGCTCATCGTGGTCAGTGGCCACACAGACAATACCGGCAGCGTTCAGCTTAACCAGACCCTGTCTTTACAACGAGCGGAGGCCGTTCGTAACTGGATGCGTGATACCTGGGACGTCCCGGAAAGTTGCATTGACGTGCAGGGTTACGGTGACAGCCGACCGGTTGCATCAAACGACACGCCTGATGGCCGTGCGCATAACCGCCGTGTCGAGATCAGTCTGGTACCCCAGGCTGACGCCTGTCGTCTGCCAGGCGCGTAACACACGTCACAGGATGTACGTGACGTTTCAACTAAAGAAATGGAGAAGTAAACATGGCAATCCCAGTTTATCTGTGGCTGAAAGACGATGGCGGCGCTGACATCAAGGATGCCTCCTTCGAGAAGCATAACCACCTTGAGCAGATCGAGCTGCACTACGAAAAAATCACCTGGACCTACAAAGACGGCAACATCATTCATTCCAATTCCTGGAACGAACGCACCACAGCATAAGACTCTGGCGGGCAGATCCTTTCTGCCCGCCTTTTTTTTACTCCGCACAGCGCCTGTCAGACGGACGCTTTGCAGAGCAGTCTCACAATTTATCGGCATGAACCTTATGGGCATCGGTTGACGGCCAGGGGCGGTAGCGTGCCTGAACAAGAGGGAACGAAATGGAACATCATTCAGCAGTCCTGCTACGACGACTTACCCCTTATTGCGCCAGAGCACTGGAGGGGGCGGCTTTTTTATGTCAGACCCGTGCGCATGCGGAAATCACGCCTGAGCACTGGCTGTTGAAACTGCTGGAGCAGGCAGAAGGAGAGCCGTCATGAGCAGTTCCCTCTCCAACAAGGCTACCAGCCTGGTACATCAGCTTTTAGGGCAATCACGGTACCGGGTTGAAGTGCATGAATGCGACCATTTCCTGGATGTGTTACGTTACAACGCCGTTGAATCACTCAGCCAGCCCTGGCGCTATAACGTGGCGGTCACCAGCTCTTCTGCGGATATTGCTTGTGACTCGTTACTGCTGAAGCCCGCTTCATTCACTTTCCAGACACCCGTGTTTGACGGAACTCCGGCCCAGCCGGTCAGGACGGTATTTGGCGTGGTTGAGTCGTTTCGCCGCGTGTCTACCTCGAACGATGAAACCTATTACGCGCTGACGATCGTTCCCCGTATTGCCCTTCTGGGCTATACGAAAGGGAGCGAGATCTACCTCAATCAGTCAGTCACTGAAGTGGTTGAACAGGTACTGCGTAAACACTGTCTGGAAGGGCCTGATTTCGAGTTCCGCCTCTCCCGCGAATACCCCTCCCGGGAGCTCATCACCCAGTGGCGGGAAACCGACCTTGAATTTATCCAGCGTCTGCTGGCAGAAGTGGGCATTTACTGGCGCTATGAAATGGACAGCCGTCTTGAACAGGACGTGGTGATTTTCCAGGACAGCCAGCAGCAGTATGAATTTGGTGTCACGCTACCGTTACGCAACCAGGCCGGGATGAGTGACAACGGGCAGGAGAGCATCTGGGATATTCAGACCGCATATAACGTGGTGAGCGGAGGTGTGGCCACCCGGGACTACAACTACCGTGAAGCGCTACAACCTCAGGACAGTATCGAGAGCATTTTCAGCAAAGAAGGGATCACCACCGGAGAAACATACCATTATGCTGAACCTTTCCTGACAGCAGGTGACGCTGAAATCCCGGAGACCGGGGCATACTTTGCCCGTCTGCGTCACGAACGTATTCTGAATGCGCAATATCACGTCAGCGGGCATTCCTCCAGCCCTCATCTGGCTCCGGGTCAGGTACTGGAAACTGACGGAACGCTTCCCGATACCGTGAAAGAAGGCATTGTCATCACCACGGTGCGCACCAGTGGCTCACGAAAAAGTAGCTTTACCCTGACCTTTGAAGGCATCCCGTATAGCGAAACCGTCTGTTATCGTCCGGCGCTGCTCAGTCGCCCGGTGATATCCGGCTCGCTTCCGGCCCGGGTGGAAAGCACACAGAAAGGTGACACCTGTTCCTGGCTCGATCCGGACGGGCGCTACCGGGTAAAACTGGACTTTGACCGCAACAGTACTGAACAGGGTTATGCCTGTTTGTGGCTGCGGCTGGCCAGGCCCTATGCCGGTGATACGTACGGCTTCCACTCACCACTTATCGACGGAACGGAAGTGGCCGTCGTATTTGACAGCGGAGACCCGGATCGTCCCTACATCGCCTATGCCCTGCACGACTCAGAACATCCGGACCCTGTCACCAGTGACAACCATACGCGAAACGTGTGGCGCACTCCTGCGAACAATAAGTTGCGGATGGAGGATAAGCGCCAGGAAGAGCATATCAAGCTCGCGACGGAATATGGCAAAACGCAACTGAACATGGGACACCTGGTCAATGGCCAGCGTGAAAAGCGCGGAGCCGGTTTCGAACTGCGAACGGATGAACATGGTGCTGTACGTGCGGCAAAAGGGCTGTTCCTGACGGCTGATGCCCAGGCCAAAGCCCAGGGACCGGTACTGGAAATGGCCCCTGCGATAAGTCAGATTAATCAGGCCAACAGCCAGATGCAGGCGCTGAACAGCGCCGCTGAAGCCGCCGGAGCCCTGATCTCTGATATCAATACTCAGATTAGTCTTGTGACTGACAAAATCAGGGACCTCCAGTCTGCGGTCCTACTGGGTAGCGCTCCGCAGGGGGTGGCGTTTACCTCAGGTGAACATCTTCAGCTCAGCAGTACCCGCAATACCATGATCAATGCCGGTCAACATCTTGATATCGGTGCGATGAAAAATCTGTCGGTAACGGTGGAAAAAGCCCTTGGTCTGTTTGTCCATAAAGACGGGGCGAAGCTGGTTGCCAACCAGGGAGACATCGAGATTCAGGCTCAGCACAACACGATGGCCCTGTTTTCTGAAAAACAGCTGACGGTGACCTGTAGTAAAGACGAAATTATTATCAGCACCCCGGAAACGCTGACGCTGAACGGTGGCGGCTCTTACCTGAGACTGAGTAAGAACGGGATTGAGCATGGCTCCAAAGGGAATATGGTGATGAAGGTAGCGAGCTATCTGGTGCCCGGAAATGGCAGCAGCCTGCCACTGGAAACACCGGACTTTAAAATGACAGACGTTACGGTCACGGCTAAAAATTCCTCCAAATGGAGCAGTGAATAGCATGGAAGGGGATTTATGACAGCAAAGTTACCCAAAATCAGTTACCCCGTACCGTCAAACAAAAATGGCCATGCCTTTTCCTCTGTGGAAGCGTTGTTATCGATGATCGGAGGGGAAAGCTCAGGACTGTATCTGGTGGGAAGTCAGGGAATGTGGCATGGCGGTATTCATATTACTGATGCCACCATTCCCTGGTGCGCCCTGAGTACTGACAGTGAAGCTGAGAATGAATATTGTCGTGAGCTTTATAAAGGGGAGCAATTTATTCGTTGTATGGCCGATGGTGAAATAGTTGCCTGGCGGGTATGCAAGGATTACGAGAGTGCCGCGATTGAATGGCGAGGTGAAAAGTTGTTCATTTCGACCTCTTTTGTGCTGGTGAAACATTATATCCAGCCGGCTGATAACGCAGAAAGTGGACTGACGTTTTTTACGCTGTACATGAATCTGGCGCCCTATGCTGCTTATGAACAACAGGGTAGCCAGGCGGACAGAAAAGTGGCAGGCGTCCAGCGCTATTACACCAGTGCGGAAGATGTGCAGACATGCCGCGCAGCCGGAAAACTGAATAAAGACACGGTAGTCACGTTGAGTGACGCTATTGTGACCCGCACCAGCGACCTGCGTCAGTTTACCGAAGTGACCATTATCAGAGAGACGAAAAATGCAGCGGGAGACACGCTTGCAGCGAGAACAAAAGTCTGGACGGTATCAGACAGGGGGGCTCTGAAGGCTGTTAAATCAGCACTCGTTCCGTCCTGGTGGGCAAAATGTACTCCGGCTTACACTAATGAGTCAGAAGGCGTGGTGAACTGCACTTCGCGTACAGACTGGGCGTACTATCTGAGCAGTGACGATGTGCTGCAAGATAAAAATGCAGGCAGACTGACAGCCGATTTCCCGCTTTCATACGAGCCCGGTAATACCGCACAGCAGATCATCCGTCCAGGTAAGAATCCAGGCGATGCAGCAAGAACATTCAGTCTGGTCACTCTGGGCCGGGATAAGGATAAGTTGAAAAAGGGCGACCGGGTATGGGTAGTATCAGACGGCGACAGTCTGACGCCGGTTGCACCAGCAGCATCCGGTAGTGGATCCGTTTTTAATGATGTGTATGTCCCGCCAGTCCCTGTGACTGTCAGTGCAGGGGCTAATCTCGGCCATATGGGTTTTTATCAGCTACCTGAGGAAAACGGTAAACGCTCGCGCTACCAGGTACATATAGAGTGCCTGAGCATGGATGATATAGAAAAGTTCATCACCAACCCCGGAAGAGCAGGAGAGGATGCGCCAGTGTATCTGACCTGGCAAACCAACGCTCCATTATTTGAAAAGGGTGAGCGGGGAATGGTTGCGGGCAGTCGAAAAACAAAAGCCTCAGGAATTCTGACGCTGGCCAAAGTCCCTGGCGTTGATGCCGGGGGGAATACACTGACCAGTAACCAGGATGCTGCGTATTATCAGATACGCCCGGAAGGTGGCTGGTTACCTGCTGCCAGTGTAAAAAAGGTATCGCAGTACGCGTTAGGCGAGCTGGGGTTTGTGACGCTGAATAAAGCACCAACGAGCTTTGACCTGATTGATGGGATAAAACAACCGTATAACGTGGTTAAGGGTATTCTGGAGCAGTTGTATAAAGCAGCACAGGATGAAACGCGTACCACTCATGCCCTGAACAAATATAACTACCAGCAACTGCTGGAGATGATAGACAATAACCAGGACGGGTATTACTCGGAGCAGGAGTATCTTCAGGCGATCCATAATATCTCTTACCGCGATCGCTTATACCGTGTAATTGCGAAACACGCCAGTGAATGGTACTACGGTAAAGATGACCCGTTGTGGAAAAACTATCTGGATACATTAACCGGAGATGCACCGTTATGGAAAACGTATTTGGAAGCATTTCTGGATAAGATGACGTGGATGAAGGCAGTGTCTGAGAAGGGCGTGGCGCTGGGACCGGAGCCGTGGCATATGCATCCGGTGGTGTTTTTGGAGGCTATAGGAGATAAACGTATTGTTCATATAACAGTGGATATGCTTTATAAAGTATTCAATGGATTAAGATCACCAGCGAAATTTTCATTTCTTCAGGATATTGCCGATGAAATTAATAATCATGCGATTGAATACAAACTAGACAATGTATTGAGAGTCAATCATTTTTTTGCTCAAATAAGAGAAGAGATGGGAGGGATGGCTAGCCCTGTTGAAGCCCTTAATTATAGCGAAGAGGGTTTGAAGGCAAACTTTAGTTATTTTAGAAGACACCCTGTAGAAGCAAATGAATATTCATATACGAAACTTAATGGAAGAATTACGAAGCATGCAAATGAGATTGCTATTGCTGATAGAGTTTATGCTAATAGATTAGGAAATGGAAATATTTCGTCAGGTGATGGTAGTGCATATAGAGGTAGAGGAGGTATTCATCTTACAGGAAAAATAAATTACCAAGGATTTTCTGATTACTATAAAAAGAATTGGGTGGATGATATTGATTTTATAAAGAATCCATCATTGCTTGAGGAAGGAATTTACTGTATGCGATCAGCTATTTATTTTTGGCTTCGCGAAAAACTTTATGACATTGCTGATCAAGGGGATACAGGTTCAATAGTGGATAAAATAACAGCAAAAGTGAATTTAAATACAACTAGCTATGCAAAACGTCGGGAACATTTTGAAAGAATCAAATCAACTAACGTCTTTACTGATGCATTTTAATTAACTGAAAATCAAGGTTAGACGATGGTTAAAATTAAAGCTTTTTTAGGCTGTTTCGTGCTGTCGCTAAGTGCTTCAATTCAGGCAGCATACGTTCCATACGTAGTAAATAATTATGAAGGTTATATAGGGAAATATCCTGTGCATTTATCCCTCCAGTATTATGACTTTGGGAAAAATGTGAACGTAGAGGGAAATTATTATTACGATAATCATAGAACCTCCATTCCACTATATGGTGTGAATGAATCAAATTTGATTGTGTTATGTGAGGCCGTTAGTAATGAGAGTTTCGATAAATATATTATTCAAGGTGAGAAGTTTGAAATTGCAAAATGTCCTTTCAAGTTAACACGAAACTCTGTTGGTTTTTCAGGTGAATGGAGCAATGCTCGCTCCACTTTAAAAGTGGACTTAAGGGAGACATCCAGACTTAGTGATGGTGTTTTGAAAGGGGAGGCTAAAGAACTGGATATTCCATTTTGGGGGCAAACTAAACAGCATGCTTTCATTGGGATATATATAGAGGGGGAGGAAGGTATTGTTATCAATAAAGTAAATGTAATTGATAAAGTAAGTGGTAAATTAATACAAGTCATTAACCCACAATTGAATGGCTGTGAATTTGGTTCATATATGACGTCTATTTTTCAAAACTTAGAAAACGATGGAGCTCAGATTCACCTGAATTGTTACAGTATTGGGCCGGATATTAGTGTTAATTACATATTTAATAAGCAAACACAGAAATATGACATGATTACAGAGTAAAGCAATATTATTTTGGACTTTTATACTGACTTAGGCGTTTAGAGGATATCTAAAAAATCAGCAGAACTGATTTTAAAAGCTAAAGGATATCAGAAGAATTCTTATGTATCTAAAGTCAGTAATGCAAATAGTGTTACAGTTGAATATGGTTGTGATCTGGTAATCACACCAGTAAATGGTACTATATCAAGGATATCCTGCTGTTTAAATGCAGAGGTGTGTTACAGATTACTGGTCGTGATAATTACACCAAATGAATACGAAAAATGCTTCATGATGAATACAATAATCGCCTGATAGTAAATTACATAATGGATGATGACATGACTCATTGTATAAATGCAGTTGAAGATCAAGAGCAGTTGTTATCACGTATTGCAGAAATCAGAAAGGATTATTACCGTTCTTTAACTATAACCAACGGTGAACCTAATGCACAGATTAAATTCCTCAATGGCTGGATAAATAGAGTTAATGATTGTTTGAGGGTTGATATATGAAAAGAATATTATTGCTTTTAATTTTTATTTCATTTCACTCAATAGCTAATTTTTCTGGTCATTGGGTAAAGGAGAATGACTCACAATCGCTAACATTGGATTTAGACGAAGATGGTGCTCATCTTGTTGGTAAATATTGCTTTATAACTAATGACGGAAATAGAATTGACTGTTCTGAAGGCAATGATAGAAACATTAACGGTATAATCAAAGATAATGTTGGAATTGTGGACTTTGAAAGTACATTTGGGGGTATTGGTCAGGCAACTATATCAATTAAAAAGAATGTCCTTAAATATACCATCACTAATCCTACTCCATTTGTGAATGCTAATATGTCTGTGCCCAATGTGATATTTTAAAAAAAATAGTGCAAGTCTCAGGCAAAGATGTAAGTATCCCGCATAATCGTGCCATTCATATTTAGAGATCATCCGGCATAATCAATCTGCCAACGAAGGAGATCGCTAT
>NZ_RHJI01000003.1:123141-367852 GCF_004211955.1 Escherichia sp. E1V33 | reverse complement strand
ATTTCAGGATTTTTTCTCTTCAACCGAACCGGCTGTTTGTGTGAAGTGATTCACATCCGCCGTGTCGATGGAGGCGCATTATAGGGAGTCGTTTCAGGAAGACAAGCGGAAAAATGCATTTTTATTTCAACCGCTCATCTTTTAATCATTACGCCGGTTTTTGCTGCTTTTTTATCGCTTGCGGAAGGTCTGCCAGGCTATTTAACACCCAATCCGCCGCGTTTTCTGCTTCAGGGGTAATAGGTTTACCCGTACGCACCAGCACTTTTGTTCCCACGTTCGCCGCAGCCGCTGCCTGCATATCTTCTAATTTATCGCCCACCATATAAGAAGCGGCCATATCAATATGCAAATAATCGCGTGCTGACAAAAGCATCCCCGGATGTGGTTTGCGGCAGTCGCAGACCTGGCGAAACTCTTCAACACTACCCTGCGGATGATGCGGGCAATAATAGATACCATCCAGATCGACATCGCGGTCCGCCAGCGACCAGTCCATCCACTCGGTCAGCGTTTCAAACTGCGCCTCAGTAAATTTACCGCGTGCAATACCAGACTGGTTCGTCACCACCACCAGCGCGAAGCCCATTTTTTTTAGCTCGCGCATGGCGTCAATAACACCGTCGATAAATTCAAAGTTGTCGATCTCATGGACATAGCCGTGATCGACATTAATGGTGCCATCACGGTCAAGAAAAATTGCGGGTACGCTCTTCGCCACCTTTTATAGCTCCTTAATAAGGCATGTGACGCTAGTATCGCATGTTTCGACCAGCAAGAAAGTGCTCTTCGCATAAACCTGATTGATTTAGACGTCTGGATGCCTTAACATCCATTTCATTGACGGCGTTGCCCGTTTCAGGCATGCGAAATGCCACGACTAACTTAATGACGATAATAAATAATCAATGATAAAACTTTCGAATATCACCAAAGTGTTCCACCAGGGCACCCGCACCATCCAGGCGTTGAACAACGTCAGCCTGCATGTGCCAGCTGGACAAATTTATGGCGTTATCGGTGCCTCAGGCGCGGGTAAGAGTACGCTTATACGTTGTGTAAACCTGCTGGAGCGCCCAACCGAGGGTAGCGTGCTGGTCGATGGCCAGGAACTGACCACGCTGTCAGAGTCCGAGTTGACCAAAGCTCGTCGCCAGATTGGTATGATTTTCCAGCATTTTAACCTGCTCTCTTCGCGTACTGTTTTTGGCAACGTGGCTCTGCCGCTGGAGCTGGACAATACACCGAAAGACGAGATCAAACGTCGCGTGACGGAATTGCTGTCATTGGTTGGTCTTGGAGATAAGCATGATAGCTACCCGTCGAATCTTTCCGGTGGGCAGAAACAACGTGTGGCGATTGCCCGTGCATTAGCCAGCAATCCCAAAGTATTGCTGTGTGATGAAGCCACCAGCGCGCTGGACCCGGCAACGACACGTTCTATTCTCGAACTGCTGAAAGACATTAACCGCCGTCTGGGTTTGACGATTCTGTTGATCACCCACGAAATGGACGTTGTGAAGCGTATTTGTGATTGCGTGGCGGTCATCAGCAATGGCGAACTGATCGAGCAGGACACGGTAAGTGAAGTGTTCTCGCATCCGAAAACGCCGCTGGCGCAGAAGTTTATTCAGTCGACCCTGCATCTGGATATCCCGGAAGATTACCAGGAACGTCTGCAAGCGGAGCCATTCACTGACTGCGTCCCGATGCTGCGTCTGGAGTTTACCGGTCAATCGGTCGATGCCCCACTGCTTTCTGAAACCGCGCGTCGTTTCAACGTCAACAACAACATTATTAGCGCGCAGATGGACTACGCCGGTGGCGTTAAATTCGGCATCATGCTGACTGAAATGCACGGCACACAACAAGATACGCAAGCCGCCATTGCCTGGCTGCAGGAACACCATGTAAAAGTAGAGGTACTGGGTTATGTCTGAGCCGATGATGTGGCTGCTGGTTCGTGGCGTATGGGAAACGCTGGCAATGACCTTCGTATCCGGTTTTTTTGGCTTTGTGATTGGTCTGCCGGTTGGCGTTCTGCTTTATGTCACGCGTCCGGGGCAAATTATTGCTAACGCGAAGCTGTATCGTACCGTTTCTGCGATTGTGAACATTTTCCGTTCCATCCCGTTCATTATCTTACTTGTATGGATGATTCCGTTTACCCGCGTTATTGTCGGTACATCGATTGGTTTGCAGGCAGCGATTGTTCCGTTAACCGTTGGTGCAGCACCGTTTATTGCCCGTATGGTCGAGAACGCTCTGCTGGAGATCCCAACCGGGTTAATTGAAGCTTCCCGCGCAATGGGTGCCACGCCGATGCAGATCGTCCGTAAAGTGCTGTTACCGGAAGCATTGCCGGGTCTGGTGAATGCTGCGACTATCACCCTGATTACCCTGGTCGGTTATTCCGCGATGGGTGGTGCAGTCGGTGCCGGTGGTTTAGGTCAGATTGGCTATCAGTATGGCTACATCGGCTATAACGCAACGGTGATGAATACGGTACTGGTATTGCTGGTCATTCTGGTTTATTTAATTCAGTTCGCAGGCGACCGCATCGTCCGGGCTGTCACTCGCAAGTAACGTTCAACACAACATAAATAATTGAAGAAGGAATAAGGTATGGCGTTCAAATTCAAAACCTTTGCGGCAGTGGGAGCCCTGATTGGATCACTGGCACTGGTAGGCTGCGGTCAGGATGAAAAAGATCCAAACCACATTAAAGTCGGCGTGATTGTTGGTGCCGAACAGCAGGTTGCAGAAGTCGCGCAGAAAGTTGCGAAAGACAAATATGGCCTGGACGTTGAGCTGGTAACCTTCAACGACTATGTTCTGCCAAACGAAGCATTGAGCAAAGGTGATATCGACGCCAACGCCTTTCAGCATAAACCGTACCTTGATCAGCAACTGAAAGATCGTGGCTACAAGCTGGTCGCAGTAGGCAATACTTTTGTTTATCCGATTGCTGGTTACTCCAAGAAAATCAAATCACTGGATGAACTGCAGGATGGTTCGCAGGTTGCCGTGCCAAACGACCCAACTAACCTTGGTCGTTCACTGCTGCTGCTGCAAAAAGTGGGCTTGATCAAACTGAAAGATGGCGTTGGCCTTCTGCCGACCGTTCTTGATGTTGTTGAGAACCCAAAAAATCTGAAAATTGTTGAGCTGGAAGCACCGCAGCTGCCTCGCTCTCTGGACGACGCGCAAATCGCTCTGGCAGTTATTAACACCACCTATGCCAGCCAGATTGGCCTGACTCCAGCGAAAGACGGTATCTTTGTCGAAGATAAAGACTCCCCGTACGTAAACCTGATCGTGACGCGTGAAGATAACAAAGACGCCGAGAACGTGAAGAAATTCGTCCAGGCTTATCAGTCTGACGAAGTTTACGAAGCAGCAAACAAAGTGTTTAACGGCGGAGCTGTTAAAGGCTGGTAATATTTAGGCTGTTTCCACAATTTGTAATATCATTCAGGACGGGCGCTTGCCCGTCTTGTCATTTTTACAAGCGCCTGATTCAATATTGACGTTTTGATCATACATTGAGGAAATACTATGCGTGCTTTACCGATCTGTTTAGTAGCACTCATGCTAAGCGGCTGTTCCATGTTAAGCAGATCCCCTGTCGAACCCGTTCAAAGCACTGCACCCCAGCCGAAAGCGGAGCCTGCAAAACCGAAAGCGCCGCGCGCCACGCCGGTCCGAATTTATACCAATGCAGAAGAATTAGTCGGCAAACCGTTCCGCGATCTCGGTGAAGTCAGTGGCGACTCTTGCCAGGCCTCTAATCAGGACTCTCCGCCGAGCATTCCAACCGCACGTAAGCGGATGCAAATCAACGCCTCGAAAATGAAAGCCAATGCGGTATTACTGCATAGCTGCGAAGTCACCAGCGGTACACCAGGCTGCTATCGTCAGGCTGTATGTATCGGTTCTGCGCTTAACATTACGGCGAAATGAGCAGTTTCCAGTTCGAGCAAATAGGCGTTATTCGCTCGCCCTATAAAGAAAAATTCGCCGTTCCGCGCCAGCCTGGTCTGGTAAAAAGCGCTAATGGCGAACTGCATCTCATTGCTCCATACAACCAGGCCGACGCCGTTCGCGGGCTGGAAGCGTTCAGCCATTTATGGATACTTTTCGTCTTTCATCAAACGATGGAAGGCGGCTGGCGTCCGACTGTGCGTCCGCCTCGTCTTGGTGGTAATGCCAGAATGGGCGTTTTCGCCACACGCTCTACTTTCCGACCTAACCCGATTGGTATGTCGCTGGTAGAGCTGAAAGAGGTTGTTTGCCATAAAGATAGCGTGATTCTGAAGCTTGGCAGTCTGGATCTGGTCGATGGTACGCCAGTGGTGGATATCAAACCGTATCTCCCCTTTGCCGAATCGCTTCCCGATGCCAGCGCCAGCTATGCGCAAAATGCGCCAGCGGCAGAGATGACGGTGAGTTTTACCGCAGAGGTCGAAAAGCAACTTTTGACGCTGGAAAAACGCTATCCGCAGTTAACGCTGTTTATCCGCGAAGTACTGGCGCAGGACCCGCGTCCGGCCTATCGTAAAGGTGAGGAAACGGGCAAAACCTATGCCGTCTGGCTACATGATTTTAACGTTCGCTGGCGCGTCACCGACGCAGGTTTTGAAGTCTTTGCGCTGGAACCGCGTTAAATTGACGCCCTTCTCTTTTGACATTTCTTTTGCGCTGGTAAACTAAATCACTTTTTTTGTCCCAGGCTCGCCTTGAGCCTGTTCTACCTTCCAACTGGAACCGTAACAACATGCGTACTAGCCAATACCTGCTCTCCACTCTCAAGGAGACACCTGCCGACGCCGAGGTGATCAGCCATCAGCTGATGCTGCGCGCCGGGATGATCCGCAAGCTGGCCTCCGGGTTATATACCTGGCTGCCGACCGGCGTGCGCGTTCTGAAAAAAGTCGAAAGCATCGTGCGTGAAGAGATGAACAACGCCGGTGCGATCGAGGTGTCGATGCCGGTGGTTCAGCCAGCCGATTTGTGGCAAGAGAGTGGTCGTTGGGAACAGTACGGTCCGGAACTGCTGCGTTTTGTTGACCGTGGCGAGCGTCCGTTCGTACTCGGCCCAACTCATGAAGAAGTTATCACTGACCTGATTCGTAACGAGCTGAGCTCTTACAAACAGCTGCCGCTGAACTTCTATCAGATCCAGACCAAGTTCCGCGATGAAGTGCGTCCGCGTTTCGGCGTCATGCGTTCCCGCGAATTCCTGATGAAAGATGCTTACTCTTTCCATACTTCTCAGGAATCCCTGCAGGAAACCTACGACGCAATGTATGCGGCCTACAGCAAAATCTTCAGCCGCATGGGGCTGGATTTCCGCGCCGTACAGGCCGACACCGGTTCTATCGGCGGTAGCGCCTCTCACGAATTCCAGGTGCTGGCGCAGAGCGGTGAAGACGATGTGGTCTTCTCCGACACCTCTGACTATGCAGCGAACATTGAACTGGCAGAAGCTATCGCGCCGAAAGAACCGCGCGCTGCTGCTACCCAGGAAATGACGCTGGTTGATACGCCGAACGCGAAGACCATCGCGGAACTGGTTGAACAGTTCAATCTGCCGATTGAGAAAACCGTTAAGACTCTGCTGGTTAAAGCGGTTGAAGGCAGTAGCTTCCCGCTGGTTGCGCTGCTGGTGCGCGGTGATCACGAGCTGAACGAAGTTAAAGCAGAAAAACTGCCGCAGGTTGCAAGCCCGCTGACTTTTGCGACTGAAGAAGAAATTCGTGCCGTGGTTAAAGCCGGTCCGGGTTCACTGGGTCCGGTAAACATGCCAATTCCGGTGGTGATTGACCGTACCGTTGCGGCGATGAGTGATTTCGCTGCTGGTGCTAACATCGATGGTAAACACTACTTCGGTATCAACTGGGATCGCGATGTCGCTACCCCGGAAATTGCTGATATCCGCAACGTGGTGGCGGGCGATCCAAGCCCGGATGGTCAGGGTACGCTGCTGATCAAACGTGGTATCGAAGTCGGTCACATCTTCCAGCTGGGTACCAAGTACTCCGAAGCACTGAAAGCCTCCGTACAGGGTGAAGATGGCCGTAACCAAATCCTGACGATGGGTTGCTACGGTATCGGGGTAACGCGTGTGGTAGCTGCGGCGATTGAGCAGAACTACGACGAACGCGGCATCGTATGGCCTGACGCTATCGCGCCGTTCCAGGTGGCGATTCTGCCGATGAACATGCACAAATCCTTCCGCGTACAAGAACTTGCTGAGAAACTGTACAGCGAACTGCGTGCACAAGGTATCGAAGTGCTGCTGGATGACCGCAAAGAGCGTCCGGGCGTGATGTTTGCTGATATGGAACTGATCGGTATTCCGCACACTATTGTGCTGGGCGACCGTAACCTCGACAACGACGATATCGAATATAAATATCGTCGTAACGGCGAGAAACAGTTAATTAAGACTGGTGACATCGTCGATTATCTGGTGAAACAGATTAAAGGCTGATGCCAGAAAGGGTCCTGAATTTCAGGGCCCTTTTTTACATGGATTGTATAAAATGGATAAACCAAAGGCATACTGCCGCCTGCTTCTCCCCTGCTTTCTTTTACTTTCGGCCTGTACCGTTGATATCAGCCAGCCAGACTCCTCAGCCACAGCGATAGATACCGAGGCGAAAACATGGGCTGTCAAATTCCAGCATCAAAGCTCTTTCACCGAACAATCAATAAAAGAAATAACGGAACCTGACCTCAAACCCGGCGATTTGCTGTTCTCCTCAAGTCTTGGGGTAACCTCATTTGGTATCCGCGTCTTCAGCACTTCCTCAGTGAGTCACGTTGCAATCTATCTGGGTGATAACAACGTCGCAGAAGCGACAGGGGCTGGCGTCCAGATTGTTTCCCTTAAAAAAGCGATGAAGCATAGTGATAAGCTTTTCGTCTTACGAGTCCCGGACCTTACTCCGCAACAAGCCACAGATATCACCGCGTTCGCCAATAAAATCAAAGATAGTGGTTATAACTATCGCGGCATTGTCGAATTCATTCCATTTATGGTGACCCGCCAGATGTGCTCATTGAATCCTTTCTCCGAGGATTTTCGCCAACAGTGCGTCAGCGGCCTGGCGAAAGCACAGTTAAGTAATGTTGGCGAAGGGGACAAAAAATCGTGGTTTTGTTCGGAGTTTGTCACTGATGCATTTGCTAAAGCCGGGCATCCGCTTACGCTGGCGCAGTCAGGTTGGATTAGCCCTGCCGATCTGATGCATATGCGTACTGGTGATGTCTCTGCGTTTAAACCAGAAACGCAGTTACAGTATATTGGACACCTGAAGCCTGGGATTTATATTAAAGCGAGTCGCTTCGTTGGGCTGACTCGGTGATAAAAGCCAGCCTCAGAGTGTTTATGCCGGATGCGGCGTGAACGCCTTATCCAGTCTACAAAATCGTGCCAATTCAAAATGTTGCATTATATGCTGTAGGCCTGATAAGCGCAGCGCATCAGGCAATTTTGCGTTTGTTTCTGCCTTAAGCAGGTTTACTGCCCCAAACTACTGCAATCCTTGTTTGGGTAAAATTTACCTGCCGTATCGGGCGCTAATACTTTGGTTGGCGCACCGGTATCCGGATTAGCCTCAAGCGTAAAGTGACCTTCTACTGACAGTAACATCGGTTTTTCACTATGACCGCGCGCAGCCAGGTAGCCACGTTCCAGCTCTGCGTTATTCGCTACCATGAAACGTTTTCCGGTCGCGCAATCAGTGAAGGTCGCAGCATCAGCCATATAAAAATACATGCCCCGCAGGGTCATCGGCGTCATGGGTAAACTGGATTGTGCCGGTTCCAGCGTGTAGTTGAACTGTGATGCAATCGGATTGCCTTCACGATCGAGCATCTCCAGCGCATCGCCTTTCGCCCGATAATATGACTTTTCACCTTTGCTGTCGGTTAATACCAGCTTGTCAGCGGTTCGCGCCCATGTACCGTAGGAGGCAAAGGATGAAGGTTCTTCACGAGCACCGAGATAACGCTCATTCATCACCCATGTTCCGTCTTTTTCGAGGAACAGAGAGGTTTCGATTCCTTCGCAATCGGCACACGGCAGCACGCCGCGCCAACTTTGCGGCATCGGTTTCAGTTCGGCAGCCTGCGCCGGAGAAAGCGTATCGACTTCGGCCCGATTATTACAACCCATCAGAGTAAAGAGGCTGATTACAGCCATCGCTGTCACTATCGCTTTTTTCACCATCCATTCCTTTTTTTACTCCCGACCGCTGCGCACTTTTCCGCGCATCGCCTTCACGGTTGATTTTTGTGCCTTCGATGCCAGCCTGCGCTCTTTCGATGCGCGGGTGGGCCGCGTGGGTCGTCGGGCTTTTTGTTCTGTTGTTAAATCTTTAATCACTGCCACCAGCCGGGCCAGCGCCGCTTCGCGGTTCAATTCCTGACTGCGGTATTCCTGTGCCTTAATGACAATCACGCCATCACTGCTGATCAAATGATGGCTGGCGGCGAGCAGGCGTTCTTTGTAATACTCTGGCAGGGTGGACGCCCGAATGTCAAAACGCAGATGAATGGCCGTTGAGGTCTTATTAACATGCTGCCCGCCCGCGCCCTGCGCACGAATGGCGGTGATCTCAAGCTCACCATCAGGAATAGCAACATGTCGGGAAATCACAATCATGAAGGTTGTTGCCAGGCGGTTAAGTTCACTTCCAGATTATTCTTATCATCCGATAACCAGATCACGCCATCCTGAATCGTTGCCTGCAGCGTCATGGTACGATCCGCAAAGGCGCTCACTTTTGCCAGTTGCTCGTCGTCCAGATACCAGACGGAAAGATTGGCAAACTGCGCACATTTACTCTGATTTTGCTGCCACCAGATTTGCGCCGCCCGACTATTATAGGTAAACAGCGCCACTTCCGCGGCCTGAGTGCAGGCTTTCTTAACCCGTCGCTCATCCGGCAGCCCCAGTTCAATCCACAAATCAATGCCCAGGTGATCGTTACGCAGCCACGCTTCCGGCTCATCATCGGCGCACAAACCACGGGTAAATTGCAGACGTTCATCGGCATATTTCATCCACGCCAGCAAGCGCAGCATCATGCGCTCCTGGGTTTCTGAAGGGTGGCGCGCCAGCGTCAGAGAGGCATCGAGAAACTGGTTGCGGTCGAGATCGGCCACATTAACCGTCGCTTTATAAATTGTCGCTTTAAGCGCCATAAGAAAACTCCTTTCGAATCAGGAGGCCATTGTAACGGAATACGTGCAGTTGCGACGCTGATATTGCAGAAATGAGTGTGGTATAGTCACCTTGCGAAACAGAGTTTATCTTCGTAGGCTTAGACTTGCATCCACGGTTAAGTCAGAATGCTGACAGGAGGGCATGTGGAAAAATATTGTGAGTTAATACGCAAGCGGTACGCGGAAATCGCCAGCGGAGACTTAGGATACGTTCCGGACGCGCTGGGCTGCGTTTTGAAAGTGCTGAATGAAATGGCTGCCGACGACGCCCTTTCTGAGGCTGTCAGGGAAAAAGCAGCATACGCTGCGGCAAACTTACTGGTGAGCGATTATGTCAATGAATGATACGTATCAACCAATCAATTGTGATGATTACGATAATCTTGAGCTCGCCTGTCAGCATCATTTAATGCTGGCGCTTGAGCTGAAAGATGGCGAAAAATTGCAGGCGAAGGCCAGCGATTTAGTCTCCCGCAAAAATGTGGAATATCTGGTCGTCGAGGCCGCTGGCGAAACCCGCGAGCTACGTCTGGATAAAATTACCAGCTTTAGCCACCCGGAAATCGGTACGGTGGTGGTGAGTGAGTCCTGATTCACTTTCGCCGGATGCGACGTTTGATGCGTCTTATCCGGCTTTCATTGACTAACCGTTTCTCTGCCAGACAAAACTTACGCCATTGTCACCTTCAGCCACACCGTCTTGCGTCATAAAAACTCCTGCCGCCGCAATCAGCGTTTCGCCATAAAATAGCAGTGGCGTGGTGTCACGTAGCCACGGCGGCACACCCAGCTCTTGCCAGATTTTCTTCAGCTTACGTCCGCCGTTGCGCCCGACAATATGTAGCAATCCTGGCGCTTTAAAACGTACGCTGACCGCTTCGTCTGCACGTGGAGGGCGAATTTCCCCGCCCGCAGTAAGCTGCACGCTACCCAGCCCCGCAGGTAATTCCAATGGCTGCTGCCACGTCTGCCACGGCACAATAGTTTCGCTTTGCCCAGTAACAGATTTAATCCACCACAGTTGCGACTGATAGCGGCGGATCTCAAACGCGCCAAATCGCAAGCAAGGAGAAGCATCTTCACGCGCCAGCGCCACTTCCTGCCAGATCCGCACCAGTGCATCGCGGGAAGGCATTGGTGCATTCAACCCTGCCAGCCAGCGGCGGATAATCGCCGCGCGACGGGCATCGCTCATTGCCACCATTGGCGCAATATTTAACGTTCCCTGTTGTGTTTGACAGTGCGCTAAATCATCCGCCAGCAGTTCATCCAACAGGCTCTCTTGTTCAGCACAAAGTGCGGCGCTGCGGGCCGTTGCTTCGGCAAAATGCGGCCAACGCTGCTGCAATAACGGCACCACGCGCAGGCGCAGGAAGTTACGATCGTAGCTATCATCCTGATTACTTTCGTCTTCAATCCAGCGTAAACCATGTGCCACCGCCCACTGCTCCAGTTCTCCCCGCGTGCGGGCGAGTAACGGGCGGATAAGCCGCGTTCCGGCAAACTCCGAGACTTCCGCCATAGCCGAAAGCCCGGCAGGGCCGCTACCACGTTTAAGCGCCAGCAGAAAAGTTTCACATTGATCGTTGAGATGTTGCGCGGTGACCAGCACTTCACCGGGCAACAAGGTGCGGGCAAATGCCTGATAACGTGCCTGCCGCGCCTGGGCCTCAATACCTAGCCCCTCTTGCGCAAGCTGCACGCGCTCAACCACCAGCGGCACCTGCCACTGCTGGCAGATATTTTCACAATGTTTCACCCAGGCATCAGCATTGGCGCTTAAACCGTGATGCACATGTATAGCGCGCAAAGTGGCGTCCGGATTTTCAGTCCGCCACTGCACCAGTTGATGCAGTAAGACAGTAGAATCAAGGCCGCCGCTAAAGGCCACCAGAATCTGGCGTGAGAGGAGAAGTTGTGTATTCAATGTGAGTGTCATGATGCGCAATTTTACAGTAGCGATGCCCGGCACGTTACCGGGCAAATGCGGTAATGACAAGCCTTACTGCTCATACAGTTCCAGCGGCAGTCCGTCAGGGTCGTTAAAGAACGTGAAGCGTTTTTGCGTGTATGGATCGACACGTATCGCTTCACATTTCACGTTATTGCTTTGCAGGTGTGCCACTGCAGTATCGATATCATCAACGCTAAAAGCCAGATGGCGCAGGCCGCAGGCTTCCGGTCGGCTGGGTCTTTCCGGCGGGAACGGAAATGAGAAAAGCTCAATCACGTACTGCCCGTTAAGCGCCAAATCCCCTTTCCACGAATCGCGCTCTTCACGATAGACTTCGCTTTGCAGCGTGAAACCGAGAATATCGCAGTAGAAAGCTTTGCTCACCGCATAATCCGTCGTAATAATCGCAATATGGTGAACCTGTTTTAAACCCAACATAGAATCTCCTGCATTGATATGATCCGCACGTGCATCGCTATATATTGATAATACGCACAAATTACAGGAAAGATGAATCAGACATTTACACTGAATTTAAAACAACATCTCAAACGCCTGTAATAGCGGTTGAGATGCGGCTTGGTGAGGCGCTTTGCGGGGGATTACTCTGCGCTATTCTTGCTAACACTCTCGGCAATGCGGCGCAAATATTCGTTATTCTTAAACGCGATCATAATTAATTCAAAAGTCATACGACAGCTAATAAGACCAATAATGGTATAAACTAACCCCAAGATAATGTTTCCGCTAAATATGGAGAAGACACCGCCTATCAGTGTCAGCACCATAGCCAGCCAGTAAAAAAACACCAGTACACTCGGCATAAGAAGACGATCAAATCCTAAAATTGCTTTCATATTTTATCCTTAAAAATTCTATAAGCCTGATAAATTTATATTATTTTTAACCACTGTGTATATTGGTATATACCTCCGAAATCGGAGTTATCAACGTGAGTTCAAGAATTTTATGGCTGGGGAAAGCGAAAGTAAGATTATCGAAACGTATTTATAAGATGACTAAATAAACTACATACAAAAAAAGGGTCACCGAAGTGACCCTTTTCAGAACATTTGCTGATTACGCGTAACCGTAGCTCATCAGGCGCTGATAACGACGATTTTTTAAATCTTCAGGGCTTAACACGTCAAGATCGGCCAGATCCGCCAGCAGCTGTGCTTTCAGAGACGCAGCCATCGCTTCCGGGTTACGGTGAGCGCCACCCAGCGGTTCCGGGATAATGGAGTCAATCAGTTTCAGTTCTTTCAGGCGCGGAGCAATGATACCCATCGCTTCAGCCGCCAGCGGCGCTTTATCGGCGCTCTTCCACAGAATGGACGCACAACCTTCCGGCGAGATAACGGAATAGGTGCTGTACTGCAACATATTCACTTTATCGCCCACGCCAATGGCCAGCGCGCCGCCAGAACCACCTTCACCGATAACGGTACAAATAGTCGGTACACTAAGGCGAGACATTTCACGCAGGTTGCGCGCGATGGCTTCAGACTGACCGCGCTCTTCTGCGCCCACGCCCGGATAAGCTCCAGGAGTGTCGATAAAGGTGATGATTGGCATCTTAAAGCGTTCAGCCATTTGCATCAGGCGCAGAGCTTTGCGGTAACCTTCTGGTGCTGGCATACCAAAGTTACGGCGAATTTTTTCTTTGGTTTCACGACCTTTTTGATGACCAATGATCATCACCGGACGACCGTCAAGACGGGCGATACCACCGACGATAGCTTTGTCATCTGCATACGCACGATCACCAGCCAGTTCGTCAAATTCATCAAATGCCAGGCGAACGTAATCCAGGGTATAAGGGCGCTGTGGATGGCGTGCCAGTTGGGCAATCTGCCATGCGCCGAGATCGGCGAAGATTTTACGTGTCAGTTCTACGCTTTTTTCACGCAGACGATGCACTTCTTCATCGATGTTAATATCCAGTTTCTCGTCCTGACGGCTAACCGCAGTCAGAGAATCGATTTTCGCTTCCAGCTCTGCAATCGGCTGTTCAAAATCAAGGAAATTCAGACTCATAGTATTCCTGTATTAGTCAAACTCCAGTTCCACCTGCTCCGAACCAATGAGGCCACGGAGATCGTTTAATAAACGATCGCTCGGAGAGACACGCCACGTCGCGCCAAAACGCAACCGCGCGCGTGCATCCGCCCTCTGATAGTAGAGATGTACTGGAATTGTCCCAGAGCGGTGGGGTTCCAGAGACTGACGGAGTCGGTTTAAAAGCTGGTCATCAATTTGCCTGTCCGTCAGCGAGATAGCAAGCCCGCGAGCATATTTTTCCCGGGCTTCGTCAATATCCATCACTTCGCGAGCGGTCATTTTAAGCCCACCGCTGAAGTCATCAAAGCTGACCTGTCCGCTGACGATAAGTATGCGGTCTTTTTCCAGCAATTGCTGGTATTTATCCAGGGCGTCAGTAAACAACATCACTTCCAGGCGCCCGGAACGGTCATCCAGCGTGCAGATACCGATACGATTGCCGCGCTTGGTGACCATAACCCGCGCGGCAACAACGAGCCCCGCAGCCGTGGTGACTTTACCACGTTCTGTCGGGTGCATGTCTTTCAGCCTTACGCCTCCGACATAACGCTCAATCTCTTTTAAATACTGGTTGATAGGGTGTCCCGTCAGGTACAGACCTAACGTTTCACGTTCCCCATCTAACACCACCTGCTCCGGCCACGGTTGGCAGCTGGCGTAGGATTGTTCAATTTGTTCCGGCTCTTCGGCCAGCACGCCGAACATATCAGCCTGACCGATGGCTTCCGCTTTCGCGTGTTGATCTGCCGCTTTTAACGCATCGCCCAGCGAGTTCATCAGCGCCGCGCGGTGTGGCCCAAGACGGTCAAACGCCCCGGACATGATCAGTTTTTCCAGCACTCGCCGGTTTAACTTTTTGGTGTCGGTACGGGCGCAGAGATCAAACAGTTCGCGGAAGTAGCCGCCTTTATTACGGGCTTCGATGATCGCCTCAATCGGACCTTCACCTACCCCTTTGATCGCGCCAATACCATACACGATTTCGCCGTCGTCGTTGACGTGGAAATGGTAAAGACCGGAGTTTATATCTGGTGGCAGGATTTTCAGTCCCATCCGCCAGCACTCATCCACCAGGCCCACCACCTTCTCGGTGTTGTCCATATCAGCGGTCATTACCGCCGCCATAAACTCTGCCGGATAATGCGCTTTCAGCCATAACGTTTGATATGACACCAAAGCATAGGCCGCAGAGTGCGATTTGTTAAATCCGTAACCCGCGAATTTCTCCACCAGGTCGAAGATTTTCATCGCCAGTTCGGCGTTGATCCCGTTCTTTTCTGCACCTTCAGCAAATACAGAACGCTGCTTCGCCATCTCTTCCGGCTTTTTCTTACCCATCGCACGACGCAGCATATCCGCGCCACCGAGGGTATAACCAGAAAGCACCTGGGCAATCTGCATGACCTGTTCCTGATACAGGATGATGCCGTAGGTTGGCTCCAGTACCGGTTTCAGGCTTTCATGCTGCCACTGTACGTCCGGATAGGAGATCTCTTCGCGACCATGTTTACGGTCGATAAAGTTATCCACCATCCCTGACTGCAACGGACCAGGGCGGAACAGTGCCACCAGTGCGATCATATCTTCGAAGCAGTCAGGTTGCAGACGCTTGATCAGGTCCTTCATGCCGCGCGATTCAAGCTGGAATACCGCCGTGGTTTCCGAGCGTTGCAGCATGTCGAAGCTTTTCTTGTCATCCAGCGGGATCGCGGCGATATCCAGCGGCGGCTCGCCATTCTTCGCCCGCCGCTTGTTGATCATCTCCAGTGCCCAGTTGATGATGGTGAGCGTACGCAAACCAAGGAAGTCGAACTTCACCAGTCCGGCGTATTCAACGTCGCTTTTATCAAACTGGGTGACCGGATGTTTGCCCTCTTCATCGCAATAAAGCGGCGCAAAATCGGTAATTTTGGTCGGCGCGATAACCACCCCACCGGCGTGCTTACCGGCGTTACGGGTGACCCCTTCCAGCTTGCGCGCCATGTCAATCAGCGCTTTAACTTCTTCATCAGCTTCGTAGATTTCCGGCAGCTGCGGCTCGGCTTCAAACGCTTTCGCCAGCGTCATCCCCGGATCGGGCGGGATCAGTTTCGAGATACGATCGACAAAGCCGTACGGATGCCCCAGCACGCGGCCTACGTCGCGGATCACCGCTTTCGCCGCCATCGTACCGAAGGTGATAATCTGCGATACCGCATCACGACCGTACATGTCCGCTACGTGTTCGATAACCTGATCGCGTTTCTCCATACAGAAGTCAACGTCGAAGTCAGGCATGGAGACACGTTCCGGGTTAAGGAAACGTTCGAACAGCAGGTCAAATTCCAGCGGATCGAGGTCGGTGATTTTCAGCGCGTAGGCCACCAGTGAACCCGCACCGGAGCCACGGCCTGGCCCTACCGGTACGCCGTTATCTTTCGACCACTGGATAAATTCCATAACGATGAGGAAGTAGCCCGGGAAGCCCATCTGGTTGATAACCTGAAGTTCAGTCTCCAGACGTTCGTCATATTCCGGGCGGCGCTTAACACGTTCTTCCTCATCAGGGAATAAAAAGGCCAGACGCTCTTCCAGGCCCTCTTTTGCACGCTTGACCAGATAATCTTCGGTGCTCATGTCCCCGGTCGGGAACTGCGGCAGGAAGTATTCACCAAGACGCACAGTTACGTTACAGCGTTTGGCGATCTCAACGGTGTTGGCAAGGGCTTCTGGGATGTCGGCAAACAGCTCGCACATCTCCTCTTCGCTACGCATATATTGCTGCGGCGAATAGTTACGCGGGCGTTTAGGATCGTCGAGGGTAAAGCCGTCGTGGATCGCGACGCGGATTTCGTGTGCGTCAAAGTCGCTGCTGTCGATAAAGCGCACATCGTTAGTCGCCACGACGGGCAAACCGCGCGCTTCCGCCAGTTCCACCGCCGCGTGCAGATAGCTTTCTTCATCCGGCCTGCCGGTGCGGATCAGCTCGAGAAAATAGCGATCCGGGAAGTGTTCTTCATAAAACGCGACACACTCATCTACCAGCGCGCTGTTACCACGCAAAAGACTGCGTCCGACGTCGCCCATGCGCCCGCCGGAAAGAAGGATCAACCCTTCGTTTAATTCGATAAGCCAGTCGCGATCGATGATCGGCCCGGCGGCACCGTACCCGCGCTGATACGCTTTTGAGATCAGCAACGTCAGATTCTGATAGCCGGTATTGTTCGCAGCCAGTACCGTCAGGTGGGTTAACTCATCACCCAGCAGGTCGCACTGGACGTTAAAATCTGCCCCGACGATAGGCTTAATCCCTGCGCCATGTCCCGCTCCGTAGAACTTCACCAGACCGCAAAGGTTGGTGAAATCGGTGATCGCCAGTGCTGGCATACCCAACGCCGCCGCCTTTTTTACCAGCGGCGCGGTTTTGGCCAGGCCATCGATCATCGAGTAGTCGCTGTGCACCCGCAGGTGTACGAAACGTGGTTCAGACATCTTCAGATTCCGGTTTACTTAATCTCGACACAAGAATCAGGACGCAAGTCCCAGTGCGCGTTTGACTGGCCCAAAGCTGCGCCGATGATGTTCGGTCGCGCCGTGTTCAGCCAGTTTTTCCAGATGAAAAGCGGTTGGATACCCTTTGTGTTGGGCAAAACCATATTGCGGGAAAACAATATCCAGCGCGGCCATTTCAGCGTCACGCGTCACTTTCGCCAGGATAGACGCGGCACTGATTTCCGGTACGCGGCTATCGCCTTTCACCACTGCCATCGATGGCATCGGTAATTTCGGACAGCGGTTACCATCAACCAACACATATTCCGGCGCAATATGCAGCCCTGCAACGGCACGCTGCATAGCCAGCATAGTCGCGTGTAAAATATTCAGCTCATCGATTTCATGAGGTTCCGCGCGGCCCAGACTCCAGCTTAATGCCTTCTCTTTGATCTCTTCACAGAGCTCCAGACGGCGTTTTTCACTTAGCTTTTTGGAATCATTCAGCCCAACTATCGGACGCGCCGGGTCGAGGATCACGGCAGCGGTAACGACCGCGCCAACCAATGGCCCGCGCCCAACTTCATCCACACCCGCAACCAGGTTTGTGTGCGGATAGACAAATTCGATCATTGTGCTAACTCCAGAACGGCTTGTGCCGCCTGCTCATCGGCATTGCAGCGGATCTGCTGATGCAGTTCGCGGAAGGTATCGTGCATCGCGTGGCTGGTTTTCCCGTTCGCCAACAGCGGTAACAGCGCCTCAGCCAGTTTTTGCGGCTCACACTCTTCCTGCAATAGCTCTTTGACTAACTCTCTGCCCGCCAGCAGGTTTGGCAGAGAGACATAATCGGTTTTCACCAGCCGCTTCGCCAGCCAGAAGGTGAAAGGCTTCATGCGATACCCCACCACCATCGGGCATTTCGCCAGCATGCACTCCAGTGCTGCCGTACCCGACGCCAGTAGCGCCGCATCGCTGGCAACCATCGCCTCACGGCCCATCCCATCCAGCAGATGAACCGAAAGATCTGGCGCAACTTCCGCTTTGATACGCTCAAACTGCTCACGGCGTTTGGCATTTACCAGCGGTACCACGATCTCCAGATCGGGGTACCGCTGGCGCAAAAGCTGGCCCGTTTTCAGGAAATCGGCGCTAAGCATCTCCACTTCCGCCCCACGGCTGCCAGGCAGCAACGCCAGACAGTGGGCATCGTGAGGGATACCCAGCACATCACGGGCGGCGTTTTTATCTGGATCTAACGGCATGGCATCAGCCATCGTGTGACCGATAAAACGGCACGGCACATTATATTTGTCATAAAACGCTTTTTCGAAAGGCAGAAATGCGAGCACCAGATCGGTGGCTCTGCCTATTTTGAAAACGCGTTTCTGTCGCCACGCCCAGACGGACGGACTGACATAATGAATGGTTTTGATACCCTGCTTTTTAAGGCTACCTTCGAGGGTAATATTGAAGTCAGGCGCATCAATGCCAACAAAAACATCTGGCTTTAGTTCACCAAAACGCTTTGTCAGATCGGCACGAATATGCAGTAAGCGACGCAGACGACCGAGCACTTCAACAATGCCCATCACCGCCAACTCTTCCATTTCGTACCAGGCTTCGCAGCCTTCAGCCTGCATTCGTGGCCCGGCAACGCCAACAAAGCGGGCGTTGGGCACACGTTCTTTCAGAGCGCGGATTAAACCGGCCCCCAGGATATCGCCGGAGGTTTCTCCGGCGACCAGGGCAATCGTTAATGGACGCTGTTCAGTCATTAACGAATCAGACCGCGCGTTGAGCGTGCAAAGAAATCGGTAAAAGCTTTCACTTCCGGATACGTTTCCGCCAGTTCAGCAATTTCCGGTTTCACTTCATCGAGCGTTTTACCGCTACGATAAATTAGCTTATACGCATTGCGGATAGCGGTAATC
Source organism: Escherichia sp. E1V33 (assembly GCF_004211955.1). Taxonomy (GTDB): domain Bacteria; phylum Pseudomonadota; class Gammaproteobacteria; order Enterobacterales; family Enterobacteriaceae; genus Escherichia. The sequence continues at coordinate 349,192 of NZ_RHJI01000003.1, read as the reverse complement.
GCCTCGCGGCTAAATCCGCGGCGCTTCAGCCCTTCGATATTGACACCGAACGGCGTTGCGTGGTTACCCTGCGCAATGACATAAGGAGGGACGTCCTGCGCCACACCGGAGCAGCCGCCAACCATCACATGCGCACCAATGATGCAGAACTGATGGACTGCGGTCATGCCGCCGATGATCGCGAAGTCGTCAACCGATACGTGACCCGCCAGCGTTGCGTTGTTGGCGAGAATACAGCGGTTACCTACCGTACAATCGTGCGCAATGTGCGCGTTGATCATCAGTAAGTTGTCGCTGCCCACCTTCGTCAATCCACCGCCCTGGACTGTGCCACGATGAATGGTGACGCTTTCGCGAATGCGGTTACGATCGCCGATTTCCACACGGGTCGGTTCGCCAGCATATTTCAGATCCTGGTTAACTTCGCCGATGGTGGCGAACTGATAAATCTCATTATCGCGGCCAATTTTAGTATGACCATTCACGACAACGTGAGATTTCAGTACGGTACCCTCACCAATTTCGACATGGGGTCCAACGATACAAAAAGGACCAATGTGGGCGTTGGCGCCAATTGACGCGCCCTCTTCCACAATGGCGGTTGGATGCACAAAGGCGGATTTATCAATCACGTATCAGGCCTCCCGGCTACGAGCACACATCATCGTTGCTTCGCAAACTACTTTACCGTCGACCAGAGCAACCCCTTTAAAACGGGTCAGGCCGCGGCGCGTTTTTTCGAAAGTGACTTCCATGATCATTTGATCGCCAGGCACGACCGGGCGCTTGAAGCGCGCTTCGTCAATACCAGCGAAATAGTACAGCTCACCCGGTTCCAGTTTTCCTACGCTTTTAAACGCCAGAATACCTGTTGCCTGTGCCATAGCTTCCAGAATCAGCACACCCGGGAAAATCGGTTTTCCAGGGAAATGGCCCTGGAAGAATGGCTCATTGACAGAGACATTTTTTACTGCGCGCAGAAAACGACCTTCTTCAAAATCCAGCACGCGATCCACCAGTAAGAACGGGAAACGGTGCGGCAGAAGTTCTAAAATCTCTTCAATCTGCAGAGTATGAGTGTTAGTAGTCAAGATACTCTTCCTGTCAAAATATAAGAAACGACAATAATAACACGGCCTGCCGCAATCGTAAGAATGAGACAGGCCGTAAAGTTTGGCGAACAAAAGATGGAACGTTAGTCTTGTTGATTAACCTTGCGCTCAAGCGATTTCAGACGCTTGCTCATGTCATCAATGTTCATCACCAGTGCAGCGGTTTTGCGCCAGACTTTGTTGGGTTGCAGCGGAATGCCTGAGGAATAGACGCCTGGTTCAGTGATGGGACGCATCACCATACCCATGCCCGTAACCGTCACTTTGTCGCATATTTCCATATGCCCGTTGATTACGCTGGCTCCGCCGATCATGCAGTAACGACCAATTTTCAGGCTGCCCGCCATAATGACGCCACCGGCAACCGCCGTATTGTCGCCAATCACGACGTTATGTGCAATCTGGCACTGGTTATCAATGATCACGCCATTGCCAATAACCGTGTCATCCAGCGCGCCGCGATCGATGGTTGTGCAGGCACCGATCTCCACGCGATCGCCAATAATTACGCGACCAATCTGTGGGATCTTCACCCAGTTACCACGATCGTTGGCATAACCAAAGCCGTCTGCGCCTACCACTGTTCCGGACTGGATCAGGCAATTCTGACCGATCTGGATCTCATGGTAAATGGTTACGTTCGCCCAAAGACGCGAACCTGCACCGATTTTGCTGTTTTTACCTACGAAGCAACCGGCACCGATAATCACGTTATCGCCCAGTTCAACGCCGGACTCAATCACCGCGTTAGCGCCAATCGATACGTTGTTACCCAGCTTCGCCGTCGCGTCGATCACCGCACTGGGTGCAATGTTCTGCGCGGGCTGCGGCGTGGTATCTAAAATTTGCGCCATGCGCGCGTAAGTCAGGTAGGGATTCTTCACTACCAGCGCGGCACTTTTCGCGAAAGGAAGATCGTCCTGGGTCATGACAACCGCGGACGCCTGGCACAAGCCTAAATGCTCACGGTATTTTGGGTTAACCATGAACGTAATGTGACCTGTTTGTGCAGATTGCATGGACGCAACGCCGGTGATGACGATATCGCCATCACCGTGTAGTTCTGCATCCAACTGCTGCGCTAAATCAGCCAGTCGAATTGAAGGCATTACTTATTTAACCTGTTTCAGTACGTCGGCAGTGATGTCTTTTACATCGCTGCTGTTGTAAGCAACGGCGTTTGCATCAACAACCAGATCGATATCCTGGCTGTTGGCAACGGATTTCACAGCAGTCTGGATACGAGTAACCAGTTTACCGCGTTCTTCGTTGGAACGACGTGCGCGATCCTGCTCAAAAGCCTGCGCTTTCTGAGCAAAAGTCTGGCGCTGAGCCATCACGTCTTTTTCCAGCTTAGTGCGATCGCTGCCGGCTTTCATGGACTGCAGCTTTTTCATTTTAGCTTGCAGATCGGTTTCCATACGCTGCAGTTCGCTGGCACGGCCTTTGAACTCATTTTCCAGCGTGTTAGAAACACCGGTTTTCTGTGCTACCTGCTGAAACAGGCTGCCCATATTGACGATTGCAATTTTGTCAGCCGCCTGAGCAGAAGTTGCCAGTGCTAAACCCAAACCTGCTGCTAATAACCACTTTTTCACAATAAACTCCTTACCATCCCATTTGCACCGGAAGGTGCAGTTCTTTGCGTGGCCCGGCGATCTTATCGAGATCGCCTAAAGTCATCGCTACACTACCACTACATTCCTTTGTGGAGAACACTTACCAGGTTTTACCAATGTTAAACTGGAACTGTTCTGCCTTGTCTCCATCGTACTTTTTGAACGGCTGGGCGTAGGAGAACACCAACGGCCCCAATGGGGACATCCATTGTAATGCGATACCCGCAGACATACGGATATTGCTTGGATCACTATAGTCCGGATATCCAGAGTACTGACTTGAATCCCAGTTAGTATCCCAAACGGTACCCATATCCCAGAAGAAGGAGGTACGGACCGAGTTGGCATACTTGTCGCTAATGAACGGCGTCGGGGTGATTAATTCCAGGCTGGCAACCGCCATAGCGTTACCCCCGATAGCATCATCCGATTTACACAGGTCGGTAGCACCATCCTGAGTTGCACATTCATAATCGTAGTCCGGATCATAATCACTGGCCTGATGCGGGAAGTAAACCGCTTTCGGACCGATGGTATTGGACTGGAAGCCACGCACAGTGCTGGAACCACCGGCATAGAAGTTTTCATAGAACGGCATTTCTTTGCCGCCTAAACCATCGCCATAGCCCCAACGAGTACGACCCAGAACAACCCATTTGTGATCGTCGTCGATCGGCACATAGGTCGCCGTGTCTAACGTCACTTTATAGTATTCGTTATCCGATCCCGGAATGGTCACTTTACCGGTCAGGTTGACACGGGAACCATCCGTCGGGAAGTAACCACGGTCGAGCTTGTTATAGGTCCAACCATAGTTGAACGTGAAGTCGTCCGTTTTGAAGCTGTTATCCTGATCAGAGGTGTTTGGATGTTCACCCATAGAGTAGAGATAACGCCACATCGCAACCTGCGGCTGCATGTTGGACAGGGAGTTATGGACATAACCCAGACCTGCACGCAGCGAGTTATATTCGTTGATCGGGAAGCCCAACGTTACGTCTGTACCATAACTCTTGTTGGTATAGTCGGACAGGTCGGCGTCATCTGCCTGGAAGTCATTATAGAAGACACGACCGCCAAGGCTTACACCATCTACAGTGAAGTACGGGTTGGTTACCGACAATTCAGCATAAGTCTGGTAATCGTTTTTGGTACCGTTGATACCAACAGCATAACCGGTACCTAACCAGTTATCCTGCTGCACGCCAGCCTGGAAGCTCACACCACTTTCAGTACCGTAACCAATACCAAAGTTGAAGCTACCGGTGTTGCGCTCTTTCACCTTGTAGACCACATCAACCTGGTCCGGGCTACCCGGAACACGTTGGGTATCGGTATCAACCGTTTCAAAGAAGCCCAGACGATTCAGGCGTTCTTTACCCTGATCGACCAGATCGCTCCCCAGCCATGCACCTTCCATCTGACGCATTTCACGGCGCAGGACTGCATCTTTCGAGGTGTCGTTACCTTCAAAACGGATCTTACGTACATAGAAACGGTTACCCGCATCAACGTTCACACGTAATTTAACGGTTTTGTCGGCGTCGTTGATTTCAGGCATCGACTGCACGCGCGGATAGGCATAACCGTAGCGACCGAGAAGTTTTTTAATGTCATCTTCCATTTTGGTCACTTTGGTGCCGTTATACAGCTCACCTGGCTCGATCTTAGTCAACTGTTCAATTTCCGCAGAGTGCCCGGCAAGGTTACCGCTCACTTCAACGCCAGAGAGTTTGTACTGATCGCCTTCGGTGATGTTTACCGTGACGTAGATACCTTTTTTATCTGGAGTCAGACTGACCTGGGTAGAGTCGATGTTGAAACGGGCATAACCGCGATCCAGATAGTAACTGCGCAGGGTTTCAAGGTCGCCCGCCAGTTTCTGTTTCTGATATTTACGATCGCCTACCACGTTCCACCACGGCACTTCGTCACGCAGCTGGAAATGAGAGATCAGTTCGTCGGTGGTGAAAGCATGGTTACCAACAATGTTGATTTGCTGGATTTCAGCTGACACACCTTCCTGGAACACCAGTTTTAGGTCAACACGGTTACGCGGCAGTGGGGTCACGACAGCTTTTACGCTGGCGCTGTATTTACCGACGCTGTAGTAGAAGTCTTCCAGACCTTTCTCGATATCGGCAATGGTGGTGCGATCGAGAGATTCGCCCACACGCACGCCAGAAGCCTCGAGGTTTTGCTTCAGCATGTCATCTTTCACCGATTTATTACCGGAGAAAGTAATGCTGGCAATGGTCGGACGTTCTTTTACCTGAACCAGAAGGGTATCACCATCACGAAGGACGCGAACATCCTCAAAGTTGCCGGTAGCAAACAGAGCGCGAATGGTATTACTGATATCTTCATCATTAACCGTGTCGCCTGTGCGCACCGGCATACTGAGGAGGGCCGCACCAACGGCGACACGCTGAAGGCCTTCGAAATGAATGTCTTTCACTACGAACTCTTCAGCACCGTATACGGTGGCGCTGCTAAACAGCAGCGACGCTATGAGCAACTTTTTCATCGCCATCGTTATTATGCGTTCTTCCTAACTAACTCTCATAACCGAGAGAAATCATTGAAAAGTGCAAGCCCCATTAACAGCACCAGCAGAATCGAGCCAATGCGATAACAAAAGTCTTGAACCCGCTCGGATACCGGTCCGCCCTTGATCTTTTCGATCGCAAGGAACAGCAGATGCCCCCCGTCAAGTACGGGCAACGGAAACAGGTTAATTATCCCTAAGTTCACGCTAATAAGCGCAAGGAACGGCAGGTAATAAACAACCCCGAGTTCCGCTGTCATCCCAGCCCCCTTGGCGATAGAGATCGGCCCACTGAGGTTGTTCAGTTTCACATCACCGGTGATCAATTTTCCCAGCATACTGACCGTCAGCTTCATCAATTGCCACGTTTTGTCCGTGGCCTCAACGATGGCGTTGAACGGCCCATACTGGCGTACAACTTTATACTCGTCTGGCAAAGGAATGACTTTCGGCTCAATGCCGGCAAAACCAATCGCTTTACCCTTACCCGGTTTGCTCTCCGGGATTAATGTCAAAGACAAGGGACTCCCCTGCCTTTCGATATCTAACGCTAGCGGTTTATCCGGGTTATCCCGGACAAGCATCACAAACGTCAGCCATTGCGTTAATGGCTGACCATCGACTTTAACGATCCTGTCGCCCGCTTGCAAACCCGCCTTACTTGCCGCTGAGTTTGGTGACACATTTTCCAGTACAGGTTCAATTTGCGGCCCACGAGGGCGAATACCCAAAGAAGATACCGGATCTTCCTTATCAGGCTCAAACGCCCAGTTTCGCAAATCAAGCTTTACATCTCGTCGTTGATCGCTGCCAAAAGGTGCCACCGTAAGGGTGGTACTTTCGTCGCCGATTTTGTCAACCAGTTGTAAGCGCACGGCATCCCAATCAGGCGTTTCGATACCATCTACAGCTTTTAGTTCCGTGCCAGGTACAATTTGTGCTTGTGCAGCAATCGAGTTGGCTGATATTTCACCAACAACCGGGCGAACGCCGGGAACACCAATGATAAAAACCAGCCAGTAAGCAAAGATAGCAAAAATGAAGTTTGCAACCGGACCTGCGGCGATTATCGCTGCACGCTGGCCAACAGTTTTATTGTTGAAGGCATGGTGACGAAGTTCCGGAACAACCGGTTCTGCGCGTTCATCCAGCATTTTGACATAACCGCCCAGGGGGATCAGGGCGATGACATATTCGGTGCCGAGTTTGTCGGTGCGGCGCCAGAGCGCCTTACCAAAACCTATTGAGAAACGCTCAACGCGAACACCACAGCGCCGGGCAACCCAGAAATGACCAAATTCATGCACGGTGATAAGCACACCCAGTGCAACGATGAACGAAGCCAAATCCCAGAGAAAACTCAGCATAATACCTTCCGTTAAAGCGTCCTGAATACCAGCAACAACAGGCAAGCAAAGACCGGCACCGCAGCCGTCAGGCTATCAATACGATCTAAAATACCGCCGTGTCCTGGAATTAAATGACCGCTGTCCTTAATTCCTGCTTCGCGCTTAAACATGCTCTCAGTTAAGTCGCCGAGCACAGAGGCTAACGCTGCGACAATGGAGCAAATGAGTAAGGTGACGGGTGCGACGTCGAGATTCGCCCACATACTGTAACCCCATGAGATTACTGCTGCGGTCGCGAGTCCGCCAATAAAACCTTGCCAGGTTTTACCCGGAGAAACCTTCGGTGCCAGCTTATGTTTGCCAAATAATTTGCCAAACATATATGCCCCTGAGTCAGCTCCCCAGACCAGGATCATGACATAGAGCAGCCATATCGCGCCACTGTAATGATTCTCGTCATAGTGCCACGCACGTAACGTCAGCATGCCCCAAAAGAAAGGTACAATGGTTAATACACCGAAAATAATGCGTAACGTTTTAGAGTTGCGCCAGATTGCCGCCGAACCGGGGTAAAATAGCACTAATAATAACGCAACAACCCACCAACCAAGTGAAGCCCAAAGTGAGACTTCAACCAGTGGTTGATGAATATTCCGATGATATTCCGGCAATAGAAAAAGCATCAGCGCCAGCAATAACCCGCACAGCACCGCCAGCCATACCCGCTGCGAGCGAGTAGTAAAACCGCTAAGCTGTCCCCATTCCCACGCCGCCAGCATACAAACTACCAGCGTAACAATGGCGAACCCCACCGGCGGCAACAAAAACAGCGCCGCGATGACTACGGGTATTAAAACAAAAGCAGATATCAGGCGATACTTCAGCAAAAGCGACCCCCATCAGGCTGTTTCATCACCGGGCTCGGTGCCGCCGAAACGACGCTCACGATTAGCAAAGGCATTTAACGCCCCTTCAAAGTCTTGTTCATCGAAATCGGGCCAAAGAACATCTGTAAAGTAAAGTTCGGCATAGGCAATTTGCCAAAGCAAAAAGTTACTAATGCGATGCTCCCCCCCAGTCCTAATAACTAAATCTACAGGGGCCAGTTCATGCATACAGACATGCTGGTTAAGCATCTCTTCATCTATCTGATCCGGTTGCAGGTTTCCTTGCTGCACCTTTTCAGCCAGTTGCCTGACTCCCTGGGCAATATCCCAACGTCCACCGTAGTTCGCCGCAATATTCAGCGTCAGACCGGTATTCCCGGCAGTTAACGCTTCAGATTTACGAATACGTTCTTGCAAACGCGAGTTAAAGCGACTGGTATCGCCAATAATACGCAGACGCACGTTATGTCGGTGCAGACTTTTTACTTCGCTATCAAGCGCCCACACAAACAGTTCCATTAACGCACTGACTTCCTGCGCTGGTCGGTTCCAGTTTTCACTACTAAAGGCATACAGCGTTAACGCCTCAATACCGTTGTTGGCCGCAAAAGAGACAGCCCGGCGGACGGATTTTGCCCCGGCTTTATGCCCAAAGGCACGAATCTTCCCTTGCTTTTTTGCCCAGCGACCATTGCCGTCCATAATGATCGCAACATGGCGACAGCCATGCGCTGGCAATTTTTCGCTAAGTGGTTGAGTAGCAGACAACATCACGCGTTTTTTATTCCCTGACAGGGTTTACGGTACTCAGGAATACTGAAGCCTATACAAAAAAAAGCCGTGTAAAACCACGGCATATCTGACCTTATAAAGCCAACTACTTACGATCAGATGGCGCAGACTATATCACTGAAGCCCTACGCTAACAAATAGCACGACTCTCTGTAGCCGGATTATCCTCAGCTTGCGAGACGCATCACCTCTTTTCTGGCGACCTCTCGCGCACTGGCATCGACAGACAACACATCGTCCACACATTGTGGTTCGCGCATATCCATTTTTTCCAGCACGGATAAATTCAACGCGGCGATATCCGTAAAGCGAATTTGTTGCGCAAGAAAGGCTGCAACGGTGATTTCGTTTGCGGCATTCAATGCGGTCGTCGCTGCCTGGCCTTGTTCGAACGCATCCATCGCCAGTTTCAGGCATGGATAGCGATCATAATCCGGTGCGGCAAATGTCAACGCGCTCAGTTTGCAAAAATCGAGCGGCTTCACGCCAGAGTTCACACGATTCGGCCATGCCATGGTGTGGGCAATTGGCGTACGCATGTCGGGTTCGCCCAGTTGCGCCAGAACGCTGCCGTCCTGATAACGCACCATCGAGTGAATCACTGACTGCGGGTGAATCAGCACTTCCATCTGGCTGGCGCTGGCGTTAAACAACCAGCGCGCTTCAATGTATTCCAGACCTTTGTTCATCATGGTAGCCGAATCGACGGAAATTTTACGTCCCATCGACCAGTTCGGATGACGGCATGCTTGATCGGGCGTCATTGTTGCCAAATCGAGCAAGGGCGTCTCACGGAACGGGCCACCAGACCCGGTAAGTAAAATGGACACCACGCCATTTTGCTCAAGGTCAGCGTATCCCAGATTATGCTGGATAGGTTGCGGTAAACTCTGAAAAATGGCGTTGTGTTCGCTATCGACCGGTAATAACTGTGCTTTACTCTGCTTTACTGCGTCCATAAACAGACGTCCGCAGGTGACCAGTGATTCTTTGTTTGCCAGCAGGATGGTTTTACCGGCGCGTATCGCGGCAAGAGTAGGTAACAAGCCAGCAGCGCCGACAATCGCCGCCATCACCTGATCAACATCTTCAAGCGCTGCCATATCACAAGCTGCCTGCTGACCACTTAAGACTTCGGTGCGGCTACCCTGTTGCTGTAGCATCGTTTTAAGAAGTTTCGCACTCGCTTCATCGTCCATAACAGCATAGCGCGGAGAGAACTCCAGGCACTGTTCTACCATGCGAGTGACATTTTTGCCTGCCACCAGCGCAACTACGCGGAAGTGTTCGGGATTATGGCGCACCACGTCCAGCGTGCTGCAACCAATCGAGCCGGTCGAGCCCAGAATGGTGAGTTGCTTCATGAAACATCCAGAGTTGAGACAGAATAAAAAGCAAAACGCCGCCAGCCGATCCGCAAGGATCTACTGAGCGGCGTTTTTTGTCGTTCAAGAAATCAGAACTGCATCAGTTCTGCTTCTTTGTCTGCCAGCGCCGCTTCAATTTTCTTGATTGCAGCATCAGTCAGTTTCTGTACATCGTCCTGAGAACGGCGATCGTCGTCTTCGCTGATCTCTTTATCTTTCAACAGTGCTTTCACTTTGTCGTTCGCGTCACGACGCACGTTACGTACTGCAACACGCGCTTGTTCTGCTTCACCACGAACGATTTTGGTCAGATCTTTACGACGTTCTTCCGTCAGCGGCGGCAGCGGAACACGAATGTCGCTACCCGCAGAGTTCGGGTTCAGGCCGAGATCGGACGCCATAATCGCTTTTTCAACGGCCGGAGACATTGAACGATCAAACACGTTGATTTTCAGAGTACGGGAATCTTCTACCGTTACGCTTGCCAGCTGACGCAGCGGCGTTGGCGTGCCGTAATATTCCACGACAATGCCATCCAGCAGGCTGGGAGAAGCACGACCCGTGCGTATTTTGCTGATTTGGGTTTTGAACGCCTCAACGCATTTGTCCATGCGTACTTCAGCATCTTTTCTGATATCGCTAATCACGTTACGAATCCTTGAAAACTTGTCTCAGTCAGACCAGACAGTCACACACAGTGGAAGTGTGCTAAGTATAGCCCTGATTAAACATATTACGGGTAATCGTCTGGATTATTAGGCTATTTTATTTGCCATTTTGGCCCCGGGCAGTGCTCGCAATCCTCACGTACTTTTGTACGCTCCGGTTGCTGCGCGCTGGCCGTGACCAGACTGCCTACAACAATAACGCCTCATAACCAGACTTACGCCCCCGCGATACTTATGCGGAATCTTACCCTTATTTATCCATCACGGGAATTATTCCGTGATTAATGTTCCTTCTTTTTCACCCATTACCACACGGCGCAGCGCACCCGGTTTGTTCATGTTGAAAACACGAATCGGTAATTTGTGGTCACGAGCCAGCGTAAAGGCCGCCAGGTCCATGACTTTCAGTTCTTTTTCCAGCACTTCGCTGTAAGTCAGCTGCTCATACATAGTTGCAGTTGGATCTTTCGCTGGGTCAGCGGTAAACACACCATCAACTTTGGTCGCTTTCAGCACCACATCAGCTTCAATTTCGATACCACGCAGGCACGCTGCGGAGTCGGTGGTAAAGAACGGGTTGCCCGTACCAGCGGAGAGAATAACCACACGGTTGTTGCGCAACAGGCTGATAGCTTCTGCCCAGCTGTAACTGTCGCACACGCCATTCAACGGAATAGCGGACATCAGACGAGCGTTCACATAGGCGCGGTGCAGTGCATCACGCATTGCCAGACCATTCATTACGGTAGCCAGCATCCCCATGTGGTCGCCCACAACGCGGTTCATACCCGCTTTCGCCAGACCAGCGCCACGGAACAGGTTACCCCCACCAATCACCACACCAACCTGAATACCCAGTTCAACCAGCTCTTTGATTTCCTGAGCCATGCGATCCAGTATGCTTGCATCAATACCGAAGCCTTCCGTGCCCTGCAGAGCTTCGCCACTCAACTTAAGCAGAATGCGTTTATAGACGGGTTTTGCATTGGTAGCCATGTTTCTTTCCTGAGACTGTCAACGATTGAAATGAATTAATACCAGCGACATTGTACGTCGCTTTTCAGCGCCGCCCCATAAGGGTTAGCTGAATTTACAAGATGGGCGTAAAAAGAAGCCGCCCTCAGGCGGCTCCTTTTCGATAATTAAGACTGCTTGGACATCGCAGCAACTTCTGCTGCAAAGTCAGTCTCAACTTTCTCGATGCCTTCACCTACTTCGAAGCGGATGAAGCCAGTCACTTCAGCGTTATGCTCTTTCAGCAGCTGACCAACAGTTTTTGCCGGTTCCATAACGAACGGCTGGCCGGTCAGAGAAACTTCGCCGGTGAATTTCTTCATGCGGCCTTCAACCATTTTCTCTGCGATTTCTTTCGGCTTACCAGACTGCATCGCGATGTCCAGCTGTACCTGGTATTCTTTCTCTACCACTTCAGCGGATACGTCTTCTGGTTTGATGAATTCTGGTTTGCTTGCAGCAACGTGCATAGCGATGTGTTTAACCAGCTCTTCGTCAGCGCCTTTAGCAGCAACCAGAACGCCGATACGCGCACCGTGCTGATAAGAACCCAGAACGTCGCCTTCCAGCGCAGCAACGCGGCGAATGTTGATGTTTTCACCGATTTTCGCTACCAGTGCAACACGCTCTTCTTCGAACTGTGCTTTCAGAACTTCAACGTCAGTGATTTTGCCAGCTACAGCTGCGTCCAGAACTTTGTCTGCGAACGCCTGGAAACCAGCGTCTTTCGCTACGAAGTCAGTCTGGCAGTTAACTTCCAGAATGATGCCGTAGTTGCCGTCGATTTTGGTTTTGATCACGCCGTCAGCAGCAACGTTGCCTGCTTTTTTCGCTGCTTTGATAGCACCGGACTTACGCATGTTTTCGATTGCCAGCTCGATGTCGCCGTTAGCTTCAGTCAGTGCTTTTTTGCAATCCATCATGCCTGCGCCAGTACGCTCACGCAGCTCTTTTACCAGGGATGCGGTAATTTCAGCCATTCTAAAATCCTCGGAGATGTGATCTGCCCGGCATTAAACCGCACAGATATAAAAGTGAAAAAGGGGGCCATATGCAGGCCCCCTAACCAAACGTGTACTACCTGGTCTATAAGGGCTCTCCCCCTTCATATTTCGCGCCGCAGGTGCTTTGCCTTCGCTCGCTCATCTCGGTCACTTACTGATGTAAGCTCCCGGGAATTCTCGAGCTTGCCGCCTTTCTGCAACTCGAACTATTTTGGGGGAGTTATCAAGCCTTATTACTCAGCTTCTACGAAGCTTTCTTCCGCCTGGGAAGCCAGATCCTGAGAACGGCCTTCACGTACGGTTGCAGCAACAGCGCCCAGGTACAGGGTCACAGCACGGATTGCGTCGTCGTTACCCGGGATAACGAAGTCAACACCGTCCGGATCAGAGTTGGTATCAACGATAGCAAATACCGGGATACCCAGGTTGTTTGCTTCTTTGATAGCAATGTGTTCGTGGTCAGCATCGATTACGAACAGAGCGTCCGGCAGACCGCCCATGTCTTTGATACCGCCCAGGCTGTTTTCCAGTTTCTCCAGCTCACGAGTGCGCATCAGCGCTTCTTTCTTGGTCAGCTTGTCGAAAGTACCGTCCTGAGACTGAGTTTCCAGGTCTTTCAGACGTTTGATGGACTGACGAACGGTTTTCCAGTTAGTCAGCATACCGCCCAGCCAGCGATGGTTCACGAAGAACTGGTCGCAGCTCAGAGCAGCGTCTTTCACCGCTTCGCTTGCAGCGCGTTTAGTACCAACGAAAAGGATTTTACCTTTACGAGAAGCAATCTTGTTCAGTTCAGCCAGAGCTTCGTTGAACATCGGTACAGTTTTCTCAAGGTTGATGATGTGAACTTTGTTACGCGCACCGAAGATGAACGGCTTCATTTTCGGGTTCCAGTAACGGGTCTGGTGACCGAAGTGAACACCAGCCTTGAGCATGTCGCGCATGGAAACAGTTGCCATGATTAAAACCTCTATATAAAAGTTGGGGTTATGCCTCCACGTATCCCATATTACCGACCCCAAAGGGCACCCCGGAATATGTGCCGATACGTGTGTGTTGTTACACAAAGTGAGATTGTCGCTTCCGTCCAGTCTGTGTATACGAAATGGATCGGAAGTCCGGCGCGCTTTATACCACAAATACGTCGTGGACACCAATAATTGTTGGCGCTGTGTACAGCATCAGACGATGAATTTTCTATTATAGAAAACGTTCAGTGGCACGTTTGGCGAAATTCAGAATGATTCTCAATTTGCCCGGGTGTGATACCATTGACGGCACTTACATATATATTGTCGGTATCACCGACGCTGATGGACAGAATTAATGGCTATCTCAATCAAGACCCCTGAAGATATTGAAAAAATGCGCGTCGCTGGCCGCCTGGCTGCCGAAGTGCTGGAGATGATCGAACCGTATGTTAAACCGGGCGTCAGCACCGGCGAGCTGGATCGCATCTGTAATGATTACATTGTTAATGAACAACACGCGGTTTCTGCCTGCCTCGGCTATCACGGTTATCCGAAATCCGTTTGCATCTCTATTAATGAAGTGGTGTGCCACGGTATTCCGGACGATACCAAGCTGCTGAAAGATGGCGACATCGTTAACATCGATGTCACCGTTATTAAGGATGGTTTCCACGGTGATACCTCGAAAATGTTTATCGTCGGTAAGCCAACCATCATGGGAGAACGTCTGTGTCGCATCACGCAAGAAAGCCTGTACCTGGCGCTGCGTATGGTGAAGCCAGGCATCAATCTGCGCGAAATCGGTGCAGCGATTCAGAAATTTGTCGAAGCAGAAGGCTTCTCTGTCGTTCGCGAATATTGCGGACACGGTATTGGTCGTGGCTTCCATGAAGAACCGCAGGTACTGCACTATGACTCCCCTGAAACCAACGTCGTGCTGAAACCGGGGATGACCTTCACTATCGAGCCAATGGTCAACGCGGGTAAAAAAGAGATCCGCACCATGAAAGATGGCTGGACGGTAAAAACCAAAGATCGCAGCTTGTCTGCACAATACGAGCATACTATTGTGGTGACAGATAACGGCTGCGAAATTCTGACGCTACGCAAGGATGACACCATCCCGGCGATAATCTCGCACGACGAATAAAATAAAGCTGGCTTCAGACTGATGACAAGGTCTAAAAAAGAGCTCGGACAGTCCCCTCGCCCCTTCTGGGGAGAGGGTTAGGGTGAGGGGAACAGACCAGCTCTGGTGCGAATAATTACCCTCACCCCGCCCCTCTCCCTAAAAGGGCGAGGGGGAAAAGCGTGTCTATTGTGGCTATTGAGCCAGTTTGTCAGTCATCTGAAGCCGGCGAATGCCGGCTTTTTTAATGCGATAATTTAATCTTATGGGTGGCGCACAATGAATACCCTTCCAGAACAGTACGCAAACACCGCACTCCCCACCCTTCCCGGTCAACCGCAGAACCCGGGCGTCTGGCCCCGTGACGAATTAACCGTCGGTGGGATAAAAGCCCACATCGATACCTTCCAGCGTTGGCTGGGCGATGCCTTTGACAGCGGGATTTCCGCAGAGCAATTAATTGAAGCGCGCACTGAATTCATCGACCAACTCCTGCAACGGTTATGGATTGAAGCTGGGTTCAGCCAGATTGCCGATCTGGCACTGGTCGCCGTCGGTGGCTATGGTCGTGGCGAGCTGCATCCGCTTTCAGACGTCGATTTACTGATCTTAAGCCGTAAAAAACTTCCGGACGAGCAGGCGCAAAGAGTGGGCGAGCTGTTAACGCTGCTCTGGGATGTGAAGCTGGAAGTCGGCCATAGCGTGCGCACGCTTGAAGAGTGCATGCTGGAAGGGTTATCAGATTTAACCGTCGCCACCAACCTGATCGAATCCCGCTTGTTAATTGGCGATGTGGCGCTATTTCTTGAACTGCAAAAGCATATTTTCAGCGAAGGATTCTGGCCGTCCGATAAGTTTTACGCGGCGAAAGTTGAAGAGCAAAACCAGCGCCACCAGCGTTATCACGGCACCAGCTACAATCTTGAACCAGACATCAAAAGCAGCCCCGGTGGCTTGCGTGATATCCACACCTTACAGTGGGTTGCCCGCCGCCATTTTGGCGCAACATCACTCGATGAAATGGTCGGATTTGGCTTCTTAACGTCTGCGGAACGTGCGGAACTAAATGAGTGTTTGCATATTCTCTGGCGAATTCGCTTTGCCCTGCATTTGGTAGTCAACCGTTATGATAATCGCCTGTTATTTGATCGCCAGCTTAGTGTTGCCCAACGCCTGAATTACGGTGGCGAAGGTAACGAGCCAGTCGAACAGATGATGAAGGATTATTTTCGCGTTACGCGCCGCGTTAGCGAACTTAACCATATGCTATTGCAACTGTTCGACGAGGCTATCCTCGCCCTCCCTGCCGACGAAAAACCGCGACCAATCGACGATGAATTTCAGCTACGCGGCACGCTTATCGATCTGCGCGATGAAACGCTGTTTATGCGCCAGCCAGAAGCGATATTACGCATGTTCTATACCATGGTGCGCAATAGCACGATCACCGGCATTTACTCCACCACGTTGCGCCAGTTACGTCACGCCCGTCGCCATCTGCAACAACCGCTGTGCAACATCCCTGAAGCACGAAAGCTATTTTTGAGCATTCTGCACCACCCTGGTTCGGTGCGTCGTGGACTGTTACCGATGCATCGCCATAGCGTGCTCGGTGCCTATATGCCGCAATGGTCGCATATCGTTGGGCAGATGCAGTTTGACCTGTTCCACGCCTACACGGTAGATGAACATACTATTCGCGTGATGTTGAAACTGGAGAGTTTTGCCAGTGAAGAAACGCGCCAACGCCATCCGTTGTGTGTGGATGTCTGGCCGCGATTGCCGTCACCTGAGCTTATTTTTATCGCCGCACTGTTTCACGATATCGCCAAAGGGCGTGGCGGCGACCACTCTATACTCGGCGCACAAGACGTAGTGCATTTTGCCGAACTCCACGGGCTGAACTCGCGCGAAACGCAACTGGTCGCCTGGCTGGTTCGCCAGCACTTGCTGATGTCGGTTACCGCCCAACGCCGCGATATTCAGGATCCGGAAGTGATCAAGCAGTTTGCCGAAGAAGTGCAAACGGAAACCCGGCTGCGTTATCTGGTATGCCTGACAGTGGCTGATATTTGTGCCACCAACGAAACACTGTGGAATAGCTGGAAGCAAAGCCTGTTGCGCGAACTCTATTTTGCCACCGAAAAGCAGCTACGACGCGGAATGCAAAATACGCCGGATATGCGCGAACGGGTTCGCCATCACCAGCTCCAGGCACTGGCACTGCTGCGCATGGATAACATCGACGAAGAAGCGCTGCACCAAATTTGGTCTCGCTGCCGCGCTAACTATTTTGTCCGCCATAGCCCAAATCAACTGGCCTGGCATGCGCGCCATTTATTGCTGCATGATTTAAGCAAGCCGCTGGTATTGCTTAGTCCGCAAGCCACACGCGGTGGAACGGAGATATTTATCTGGAGTCCGGACCGCCCCTATCTGTTTGCCGCCGTCTGTGCCGAATTAGACCGCCGCAATTTAAGCGTTCACGACGCACAAATTTTCACTACCCGCGACGGAATGGCGATGGATACCTTCATCGTGCTGGAGCCGGACGGCAGCCCACTTTCCGCAGATCGCCATGAAGTCATTCGTTTTGGGCTGGAGCAGGTGTTGACACAAAGCAGCTGGCAGCCACCGCAGCCGCGTCGTCAACCGGCCAAACTACGTCACTTTACTGTTGAAACCGAAGTGACATTTTTGCCGACCCATACCGACCGAAAATCATTCCTCGAATTGATCGCTCTCGACCAACCTGGACTACTGGCCCGAGTTGGTAAAATTTTTGCCGATCTGGGAATTTCGCTTCATGGCGCCCGAATTACAACCATTGGCGAGCGAGTAGAAGATTTATTCATAATTGCCACCGCTGATCGGCGCGCACTTAATAACGAGTTGCAGCAGGAAGTGCATCAGCGGTTGACAGAGGCCCTCAATCCAAACGATAAAGGGTGATGTGTTTACTGATATGAAAAGAGTTTAACAATGCAGCAGTTACAGAACATTATTGAAACCGCTTTTGAACGCCGTGCCGAGATCACGCCAGCCAATGCAGACACCGTTACCCGCGAAGCGGTAAATCAGGTGATCGCACTGCTGGATTCCGGCGCACTGCGTGTTGCGGAAAAAATTGACGGTCAGTGGGTGACGCATCAGTGGTTGAAAAAAGCGGTGCTGCTCTCTTTCCGTATTAATGATAATCAGGTGATCGAAGGGGCAGAAAGCCGCTACTTCGATAAAGTGCCGATGAAATTCGCTAACTACGATGAAGCGCGTTTCCAGAAAGAAGGCTTCCGCGTCGTACCACCAGCAGCAGTACGTCAGGGTGCATTTATCGCCCGTAATACCGTGCTGATGCCATCTTACGTCAACATCGGCGCATACGTTGATGAAGGTACGATGGTTGATACCTGGGCCACCGTCGGTTCCTGTGCGCAGATTGGTAAAAACGTGCATCTGTCTGGCGGCGTAGGCATTGGTGGCGTGCTGGAACCGCTGCAGGCTAACCCGACCATTATTGAAGATAACTGCTTCATCGGCGCACGTTCTGAGGTCGTTGAGGGCGTGATTGTCGAAGAAGGTTCCGTCATTTCCATGGGCGTATACATCGGTCAGAGCACCCGTATTTACGACCGTGAAACCGGCGAAATCCACTACGGTCGCGTACCGGCAGGTTCGGTGGTGGTTTCTGGCAACCTGCCATCAAAAGATGGTAAATACAGCCTTTACTGTGCGGTTATCGTTAAGAAAGTTGACGCGAAAACTCGCGGTAAAGTTGGTATTAACGAACTGTTACGCACTATCGATTAAGAGTACGTACACGGGCAGCATGATGCTGCCCGTTTGCTTTCTGGCTCAGATTTATTCGTCCTACTCATTCTTCCTCCTTTTTTAAATACTTTTTCATCTTGTTTCGAACTGTCATGTAATTCGCAAAACGAAGATAAATGTGCTAATCCATCCCATGGAATATCGCCAGAATAAAGCAGGTAATTTTATTAATTTTACGCCATGATAGAAGTCTGGAAGAAAAAGGCTTTCTGCGATCACAGTCGAGCCGGGCGGGCCAGGCCAAATGCTAAGATAAGCACAATTTACTGACTCATTTTGAGGTAACGCTATGTACGACAATCTGAAAAGTCTGGGTATTACCAATCCTGAAGAAATTGATCGTTACAGCCTCCGGCAGGAAGCCAACAACGATATTCTGAAAATCTATTTTCAGAAAGACAAAGGCGAGTTTTTCGCTAAGAGCGTGAAGTTTAAATATCCGCGTCAGCGCAAAACCGTGGTCGCCGATGGTGTGGGTCAGGGTTATAAAGAAGTGCAGGAGATCAGCCCGAATCTGCGGTATATCATTGATGAACTTGATCAAATCTGCCAGCGCGATCGTAGCGAAGTTGATCTTAAGCGTAAGATCCTCGACGATTTACGTCATCTTGAGTCGGTAGTGACCAATAAGATCAGCGAGATTGAAGCGGATCTGGAAAAACTGACGCGTAAATAATCCCGAACTGACGGTTAGCTCGGGCAGTCCCCTCTTCCCTTCGGGGTGAGGGGAACAAGCCTGTGTCGCCTCGACTTTAACGCATAACCTACCGCTCTTCATCCAGTTGCAACGCAACATACAGCAGCAACCTGTCATCAAAATTGCCCAAATCCAGCCCGGTCAGTTCCGATATACGATTAAGCCTATACTCCAGGGTATTACGATGAATAAACAAAGCCTTTGACGTTGCCAACGGCTGCACATTATGGCGAAACCACGCTGCCAGCGTCCGCCGCAGCAATCCGTTATTATCCATCGCTTTTAGCCGTGCCAAAGGGCGCGCCAGTTCATTGGCTTGCCAGTCGCCACGCAAACTGTCGAGTAATACTGGTAGCATCAGATCCTGATAAAAATAGCAGCGATTTTCTGGCATCCGCTGTTTACCCACTACCATCGTTGTTTTCGCCGTACGATAAGAACGCGCAATACTGCCAGCACCGGTAAAATAATTGCCCAGTGACACGCGAAAACGCAGCTGACCGTACTCCTTCATACGAGTAATAAGTTGCTCTACTCGCTTACGATGGTCTTCCGCATCCCAGCGTCCAAACGTATTCAATGCCGGTTTCAACACCACCATTTCGGTTAGCGAGACTATCGCCACCAGATTATTGCGTTCCGGCGTGGTGAGTGCATTTTGCAGTTGCTGTAGTTCCGCCATCGCGCTGTCCACGCCAAGTTGACCGCTGTCGACCTCGACAATGGCCACCACTCGGGGTTGATTGAGATCGATGCCCAGTCGTTGCGCCCATTCAGTTAACGCTGGCGTATTTTCTTCAGCCTGAATCAGATGCATGACTAACTCTTCACGCAGTCGGCTATCCTGCGCCAGCAGGTGCATCAACCGCGACTGTTCCAGCATCATCTCCGCTGTCATACAGACCAGTTCACCATATTTGCGCAAATGCTCCGGTTCACCGGTCAGGCCGATAACGCCGACAATCTCGCCTTCCAGCCGTAACGGCAGGTTAATCCCCTGACGTACGCCGTGCAGATGGCGCGCCACCGCATCATCAATATCGACCACCCGCCCTTGCGACAGTACCAGTAATGCACCTTCGTGCAATTCACCAATACGCTCACGATCGCCGCTGCCGATAATTCGCCCGCGAGCATCCATTACGTTGATATTGGTATCGATGATGCGCATGGTGCGCGCCACAATATCCTGCGCCATTTTGGTATCAAGATGCCAGCCAGCCATAAGCCCTCCGTTGTGCACGGTTTAGCATAAGGAAGTATGCAACGTACGGCATTGTGCAAATGCACAAAGGATGACGGAGAAATATGGAGTTGTGGAGGGGGTCACAAATTGAAAAGAGAACCCCTTCCCGTTTGCAGGAAGGGGTTGAGGGAGATTATTGCATTAGCAGGTAGATGGTGCTATCGCCGCGCTGAATGTTCAGCGCAAGCACTGACGGCTTGCTGTCGAGAACTTTACGCAGTTCAGCGATGTTTTTCACTGTCTGCTGGTTCGCGCCAATAATCACATCACCTTTTTTCAGGCCAATCTGCGCAGCCGGGGTACCGGTTTTCACGTTGTTCACGACTACGCCCTGATCTTTGCCTTTATTGCTCATTTCAGCGCCTTCAATGCCGTTGAAGATAGAGCTGGAATCAACTTGATTCTGGCTGCTCTGCTGCAGTTCCAGATTCACGTTGACCTGCTTACCATCGCGCAGCAAGCCCAGGGTCAGTTTGCTGCCCACCGGCATAGTACCCACCTGAGCACGCAGCGCGGCAAAGCTGCTGATCGGCTTACCGTTCAGTGAAGTGATCACATCACCCGCTTTAATACCCGCTTTTGCAGCAGAGGAGTTCGGCAGAACCTGGCTTACGAAAGCGCCACGCTGGGCGTCAACTTTCATCGCTTTCGCCAGTTCAGAGTTCAGCTCGGTCCCCATAATGCCCAACTCACCGCGTTTCACCTGGCCATATTCCACCATTTGTGAGGTCAGGTTTTTCACCATGTTGCTCGGGATAGCAAAACCGATACCGATGTTACCGCCGTCTGGTGCAAGGATCGCGGTGTTAATACCGATCAGTTCACCGTTCAGGTTCACCAGCGCACCACCGGAGTTGCCCCGGTTGATTGCTGCGTCCGTCTGGATAAAGTTTTCGTAGTTTTCGGCGTTCAGACCGCTACGCCCCAGTGCAGAGACGATACCGGAAGTTACTGTCTCGCCCAGACCAAACGGGTTACCGATAGCGACAGTGTAATCACCCACGCGCAGCGCATCGGAATCCGCCATCTTAATCGCGGTCAGGTTTTTCGGGTTCTGGATCTGGATCAGCGCGATATCAGAGCGCGGATCTTTGCCGACCATCTTCGCGTCGAACTTACGGCCATCGCTCAGTTGAACTTTAATGACCGTCGCGTTATCGACAACGTGGTTGTTAGTCACGACATAGCCTTTATCGGCATCAATAATGACGCCAGAACCCAGCGCCATGAATTTTTGTTGCTGGCCACCGCCGTTACCACCTTGTCCACCGCCCTGACAGAACGGGGAGCTCTGGAACGGAGAACCTTCCTGGCAGAACGGGGAATCATCACCGAAGAACTGCTGGAAATTACGCGGCATACGCGGCGTATTAACGGTTGTGCTACCTTCTACGTTAATGCTGACCACTGAAGGCATCACCTTTTCGAGCATCGGTGCAAGGCTTGGCATCTGCTGGGCTGTCGTTGCTGAAGAAGTCTCAGCCGCCGTTGCAGAGAGCGGAGATAACGCCAAACCTAAACTCAGAGCCAGTGCACTCAGTGCTAATGTGGTTTTTTTCATGTATTTCAGTCTCGATTAACAGATAACGCAAAATTGCTGTGTTCTTCAGATTCGTTTTATAGCGCGAAGTTCCGAACTAAAGTTTCTGCAAAAAGTAAAAATTTATTGTCCGTCTTTACAAAAGCCTGGTTATTGTTCTACGGCCATCAGACGTCGGTATTCATCCCACGCATAAAGGTCTGTCATACCGCTGATATAATCCTGTAACAGCCGGCAGCGGTAATAATATTCCCATAGCGGGAACTCAGGTGAATCTGACGATAATTTACTGACAGCCTCAACATAGGCCAAGCGATGGCGCGTTGAGAGCTTATGGAATAAACGCGTTTCAATGGGGAAACGTTTCACACGTTCTTTTTCAACAAGTTCGGTAAAGTCTGATAACGACATGTTTAACAACGGTCGATATATCTCTAATAAACCGCTAATCACCCGGTAGCCCTGCAATTCAAGCTGCTCGACATCTGGATGGCTAAACACATGTTTTACAGCGACATTTTTATATAATTTCAGCAATTGGCTACATTCACTGGCATCTTCTAACAGTGCATGATTAAAGGTTCCAGCAAAAATTGCAGGTAAGTTATCAATAAATCGTTGTGCCGCATACGGCACCAGTTTATTTAAGGTATTTACGCGTAAATACATAAAAAACTGATCTTCCGTGCTACGACTTAAGCTATTTGAGCGCGATTTTTCCCAGGCATTTTCTACCACCTGCGCAAACAGAGAACCGTTCTCATGCTGGCCCCACGCTTCATGCAGATGATGATAAAGCTGTTCAACGGTAAATATTCTTTTTTCTACCGCATCTTCAAGGTCAGCCACACAATAAGATATATCGTCGGCCGCTTCCATAATCCACGTTAATGGGAAGCGACTGTAAAGTGCTAAATTAAGTTCTTTACGTAAACGCGCAATATAGAATTCTTCAGAAAGGTAGTAGCCCGGCTTTTTCATTAAATAATCGTGAGTCTCGGGCGTTTCGCCACGCCACCATGCCGGACGGGTATATTTTAAAATACCGCCTACCTGCGCCCAGGTAAGATTCATCCGCATCAATGTATGCACCAGACGAATACCCTGTGCATTACCTTCAAAATGACATAAGTCCTGACGAATTTTTCGCCGCAGGTCGTTGAGCGACTCCTCCCCTTCCCTCAATCGCAACGCTGCCACGCTACAGCGATCGTCGGTTAATGGCTGGCTTTCGGCATCCGCCGGGTACAAACGCTGACGGAACCAGTCATTAATGGCTGCCTCGCCAAAATGACCAAACGGCGGATTTCCTATGTCATGCATCAGGCACGACATTTCGACAATGCTTTCAAACGGCCCGGTCAACTCGTCCAGACCGTACTCTTCCAGCAATTTAAGCTCTTTCAGGCGGCTTAAAATCTCTTTAGCGATATAACGCCCCACCTGCTGAACTTCCATAGAGTGGGTAAGACGCGTGCGCACGGCGGCATTGCGCTCAAGTGGGAAGACCTGGGTCTTCTGTTGCAAACGGCGAATCGCCGGGGAGTTGATAATACGCCCGCGATCGCTCTCGAAGATCCGCAGGATCTCATGTTCAGTTTTAACGCCCTGCGGTGAACGATAACGACGATGCCAGTTTATTTTATTTCGGAAATCAATCTGTGCCATGTCCTCTCCCGCGTGAGAAATACGCTTCCCCTCAAGCGCATGATAAACTATGCCTTCAAATCGAGCTTATCGCGAGTAAATCTATGAAAATCGGCATCATTGGTGCAATGGAAGAAGAAGTTACGCTGCTGCGTGACAAAATCGAAAACCGTCAAACTATCAGCCTGGGCGGTTGCGAAATCTATACCGGCCAACTGAATGGAACCGAAGTTGCGCTTCTGAAATCAGGCATTGGTAAAGTCGCTGCGGCGCTGGGCGCAACTTTGCTGCTGGAACACTGCAAGCCAGATGTGATTATTAACACCGGTTCCGCGGGCGGCCTGGCGCCAACGCTGAAAGTGGGCGATATCGTTGTCTCGGACGAAGCACGTTATCACGATGCGGATGTCACGGCGTTTGGCTACGAATACGGTCAACTGCCTGGCTGCCCTGCAGGCTTCAAAGCTGACGATAAACTGATCGCTGCCGCAGAGTCCTGCATTGCCGAACTGAATCTTAACGCTGTACGTGGCCTGATTGTTAGCGGCGACGCTTTCATCAACGGCTCTGTTGGTCTGGCGAAAATCCGCCACAATTTCCCGCAGGCCATTGCTGTAGAAATGGAAGCGACGGCTATCGCTCATGTCTGCCACAATTTTAACGTCCCGTTTGTGGTAGTGCGCGCCATCTCTGACGTCGCCGATCAACAGTCTCACCTTAGCTTCGACGAGTTCCTGGCCGTTGCTGCTAAACAGTCCAGCCTGATGGTTGAGTCACTGGTGCAGAAACTGGCTCATGGCTAAGTCACTCTTCAGGGCGCTGGTCGCCCTGTCTTTTCTTGCGCCACTGTGGCTCAACGCCGCGCCGCGAGTTATCACTCTTTCCCCCGCTAACACCGAACTCGCGTTTGCCGCCGGGATCACGCCGGTAGGGGTCAGCAGTTATTCTGACTATCCGCCAGAAGCACAGAAGATAGAGCAGGTTTCCACCTGGCAAGGGATGAATCTGGAACGCATTGTCGCGCTAAAGCCCGATCTGGTCGTTGCCTGGCGCGGGGGTAACGCCGAGCGGCAGGTTGACCAGCTTGCTTCGCTGGGAATAAAAGTCATGTGGGTCGATGCGACAAGCATTGAACAAATTGCCGATGCGTTACGTCAACTGGCCCCGTGGAGCCCGCAACCTGACAAGGCCGAGAAAGCCGCGCAAACCTTGCTGGAACAGTATGCGCAACTCAAAGCTAAATTCGCCGATAAACCTAAAAAACGTGTTTTCTTACAATTCGGCATTAATCCGCCGTTCACCAGTGGAAAAGAGTCGATTCAGAACCAGGTACTGGAAGTTTGCGGTGGAGAAAACATCTTTAAAAACAGCCGTGTTCCCTGGCCGCAGGTTAGCCGCGAACAGGTATTAGCACGCGCGCCACAGGCTATTGTCATCACTGGCGGATCGGACCAAACTCCTAAAATTGAGCAATACTGGGGTGAACAGCTCAAAATTCCCATTATTCCTCTCACAAGTGACTGGTTTGAGCGCGCAAGCCCACGTATTATCCTCGCTGCACAACAACTCTGTAATGCGCTTTCACAAGTGGATTAGCGCCTGACCTTTTCAGGTGCTCTGTGGGGATTGAACAATGCTCGTCTATTGGCTGGATATAGTCGGCACAGCGGTATTTGCCATCTCCGGCGTTTTACTTGCCGGAAAATTACGTATGGACCCTTTTGGCGTCCTGGTTTTAGGCGTGGTTACCGCGGTAGGCGGCGGAACCATTCGCGACATGGCGCTGGATCACGGCCCGGTATTTTGGGTGAAAGATCCCACCGATCTGGTCGTTGCAATGGTAACCAGCATGCTGACGATCGTCCTGGTACGCCAGCCAAGACGCTTGCCAAAATGGATGCTGCCGGTGCTGGATGCTGTTGGGTTGGCAGTATTTGTTGGCATTGGCGTCAACAAAGCCTTTAATGCGGATGCGGGTCCATTGATTGCGGTATGTATGGGCGTTATTACGGGCGTTGGCGGCGGGATCATTCGCGATGTGCTGGCGCGCGAAATCCCCATGATTTTACGTACAGAAATCTACGCAACAGCCTGTATTATTGGCGGTATTGTCCACGCTACGGCTTATTATACGTTTTCCGTCCCGTTAGAAACGGCCAGTATGATGGGGATGGTGGTAACGCTATTGATTCGACTGGCGGCTATCCGTTGGCATCTTAAACTGCCGACGTTTGCGCTGGATGAGAATGGGCGTTAAAGAGAGAAGATGTGCCGGATAGTTTATCCGGCACATTAACAGCAGATTAGATGCTGAAGGAAGAACCGCAACCGCAGGTGCTTTTCGCGTTCGGGTTGGTCACGATGAAACGCGAACCTTCCAGTCCCTCAGTATAATCAACGGAACCGCCAACCAGATATTGCAGGCTCATTGGGTCAACGACCAGGCCTACGCCCTGTTTTTCAATGGTCATATCGCCTTCGTTCACCTGATCATCAAAGGTGAAGCCATACTGGAAGCCGCTGCAACCGCCACCGGTGATATACACACGTAATTTCAGATTCGGGTTATCTTCGTCAGCGATCAGGCTTTTAACTTTGTTGGCTG
This sequence comes from Escherichia sp. E1V33, assembly GCF_004211955.1. Classification (GTDB taxonomy): domain Bacteria; phylum Pseudomonadota; class Gammaproteobacteria; order Enterobacterales; family Enterobacteriaceae; genus Escherichia. Next base: position 323,169 of record NZ_RHJI01000003.1, on the reverse strand, counting down.
CTGCGTCGGTAAACTCCAGCGGCAGTGCTACGTCATCACTCATATTTTGCTCCAAACGACATCGGCAATTGGGCAAATTGTAACCCAATAATAGTCGCCATTATCTAATACCCTGGTATTTCGTTCAAGTATTCTCGCTGGCTGGTGCGGCCTTGGTTCGCGCCAGTTGTTCCGCTTCCTGTTTCGCCAACGTACGCGCAAGGATCGCCGAGTATAGCGGTTTTCCGCCTGTAAATTGTGCTAATAGTGTCGCGCCAAGACCGGTAATAATCATTGGCAAAATGAGCTGATAGTTATCAGTCATCTCCAGTACCAGGATGATCCCCGTTAACGGCGCGCGAATGGACGCCGCCAGTAACGCGCCCATTCCGGCAATAGCAAAGGTGCCAGCTTCAAGGTGATATTGCGGAAACAGCTCTACAGCAACCATTCCGAACGCAGTTCCCAGCACGGTACCCAGCGCCAGCATCGGAGCGAAAATACCGCCCGGCGCGCCGGAAGAGAAGCAGAGTAAGGTGGTAATAACCCGCGCGACAAAGATAAATACCAGCATTCCCATGCTGAAGTTCCCCGCCGTGGCGATAGGAATCAGGTTAAAACCGCCACCTGAGGTTTCAGGTGCGACAAACCCCAGCAGCCCACACAAACCGCCAATTGCACCGCCCATCAGTACCCATTTAGTAATATTGCCGCCGTGCACGCGATGCAGCAAATCTTGCATCCCCAGCACCCATTTATTAAAAATAGGGCCGAAGATACCAAAAATAATACCGAGGATAAGATAAAGCCAAAGCGTATTGAGCGGGGCGTCAGAAAGTTTACCAACATCAATAAGCGCAACTTCGTGATTAAATACCCGGTACATAATGGTCGACATAATGACGCCAATAAATACCGCCTTAATCGAAATTAGCGTATAGCGAAACTGCGGACGCATCTCTTCAATAATAAATAAGATGCCTGCCAGCGGTGCGTTAAAGGCCGCCGCCAGACCCGCGGCTGCACCGGTTGCCAGCAACGTATGGCGAGCTTCATCGCCTTTCATACGGAAAATATCAAGCACCATCCGACCGATATTACCGCCAATCTGCACGGTTGGCCCTTCGCGCCCCAGCACCATGCCTCCGCCGAGTGTCCCCAGCCCGCCAAAGAATTTCACCGGCAGTACACGCCACCAGCGAACGGGACGCTGATCTTCCAGTGCCCCTTCAATTTCCGGGATACCCGAACCACCTGCTTCCGGCGCGTATTTGCGCACCAGAAAATAGCCGAACATTGCTAACACCGCCGAACAAAGAAAAGCGACAGTCAACAGGAGGGGATAATTATCGGCAGTGTGTACCAGCGCGCCCATACGTTGGTTCTGTAACCAGGCGACGCCTTTGTCGAAAGCGACTGCAGCCAGCCCAACAAGAGTACCGATGAGTGCCGCCATAAACAAAATGGCTAATGGCGTTTTATCACGCTCAAGAAGCTGACGAATCAGTTTTCTACGTCGCAGGCGCGCAGCCTGCTGTATTTCATAAGAAGGAGTATCAATTTTCATCCGATGATCACATATTGGTCATACAAATAAGATGACGGCATTCTACTCGCTCGTTCCATGAAAATCCTTTGCAAAGCGTAATGTTTCAAATGCACAAAACTTTTATACTCTACGAAGTCAACGTTGCAGCAGTAAAAGCAACTTGAGGTTGGCGAGTATTTAACTTGTTATGAATAACCTAGAATAGCAGCCATTCACTTTTTCTACGAATCAGGAACCCTCCATGAGTAAGTCTGAAAATCTTTACAGCGCAGCGCGCGAGCTGATCCCTGGCGGTGTGAACTCCCCTGTTCGCGCCTTTACTGGCGTGGGCGGCACTCCACTGTTTATCGAAAAAGCGGACGGCGCTTATCTGTATGATGTTGATGGCAAAGCCTATATCGATTATGTCGGTTCCTGGGGGCCGATGGTGCTGGGCCATAACCATCCGGCGATCCGTAATGCCGTGATTGAAGCCGCTGAACGCGGTCTGAGCTTTGGCGCGCCAACCGAAATGGAAGTGAAAATGGCGCAACTGGTGACCGAACTGGTCCCGACCATGGATATGGTGCGCATGGTGAACTCCGGCACCGAGGCGACAATGAGCGCCATCCGCCTTGCCCGTGGTTTTACTGGCCGCGACAAGATCATTAAATTCGAAGGGTGCTACCACGGTCACGCTGACTGCCTGCTGGTGAAAGCCGGTTCTGGCGCGCTCACTTTAGGTCAGCCAAACTCACCGGGTGTTCCGGCAGATTTCGCCAAACATACATTAACCTGTACTTATAACGATTTGGCCTCTGTACGCGCCGCGTTTGAGCAATACCCGCAAGAGATTGCCTGTATTATCGTCGAACCTGTGGCAGGCAATATGAACTGTGTTCCGCCGCTGCCAGAGTTCCTGCCGGGTCTGCGCGCGCTGTGCGACGAATTTGGCGCGTTGCTGATCATCGATGAAGTGATGACCGGTTTTCGCGTGGCGTTAGCGGGTGCTCAGGATTATTACGGCGTAGTGCCAGATCTCACCTGCCTGGGCAAAATCATCGGCGGAGGAATGCCGGTAGGTGCCTTCGGTGGTCGTCGTGATGTAATGGATGCTCTGGCCCCGACTGGTCCGGTCTACCAGGCGGGTACGCTTTCCGGTAACCCGATCGCGATGGCAGCCGGTTTCGCCTGTCTGAATGAAGTCGCGCAGCCGGGCGTTCACGAAACGCTGGATGAGCTGACAACGCGTCTGGCAGAAGGTCTGCTGGAGGCGGCAGAAGAAGCGGGAATTCCGCTGGTCGTTAACCACGTCGGTGGTATGTTCGGTATCTTCTTTACCGACGCCGAGTCCGTGACGTGCTATCAGGATGTGATGGCCTGTGACGTCGAGCGCTTTAAGCGTTTCTTCCATATGATGCTGGATGAAGGTGTTTACCTGGCACCGTCAGCGTTTGAAGCGGGCTTTATGTCTGTGGCGCACAGCATGGAAGATATCAATAACACCATCGATGCCGCACGTCGGGTGTTTGCGAAGTTGTGATCCAGCATGGTTTGTCGGATGCGGCGTAAACGCCTTATCCGACCTACAATTCGGGGGCGTTTGTAGGCCCGATAAGACGCGCCAGCGTCGCATCGGGCATCGGTTGCCGCGTAAACGCTTTATCCGTCCAGGCGTTCAGGGCCGTTATATGGAAAAATTAACGGCTCTGCTTTCTCAGCAAATAGATAAAATATGGCGCGCCGATAAAGGTCGACAGCAGCCCCGCCGGGATCTGGAATGGAAACAGCACCATCCGCCCACACCAGTCAGCGAACACTAGCAGTAATCCTCCCACCAGCGCCGAAATCACGATGTGCGGCATCGTCCGTCGAAAGCCCATCATCCGCGCGATATGCGGTGCCATTAAACCAACAAAACTCAACGGTCCAATGGTCATTGTCGCGGTCGCTGTCAGACAGGCCGCTAACATCAACAGCGCAATTCGCGTCGGCGTTAACGCCATCCCTACCGCCCGCGCGGTATCACCACCCAGCGGTAAAATGGTCAGCCAGCGGCGGCACAGTGGAGTAATCGCCAGCAAAATCACCATCACAATTCCCGTGCGCCAGACCTGCGCATCGGTGGCGTTGTAGGTCGAACCAGAGATCCAGGTCAGCACTTGCGCCATTCGCGGGTCACCACTCGCCTGCAACATCATTAAAAGCATGGTAAACGCGGTGCTTAATGCCATCCCCGCCAGTAACATGCGGTGTGGGGAAAATCCACCGCGCCCGGCGGCGATCATAATGATCAACAGCGTCACCGCCGCGCCGAGACTTCCCGCGGGTAACAGCCAGCCAAAGGCATTACCCGGCACCAGAAACAGCATCAGTACCACGCCAAACGCCGCGCCGGAGCTAATCCCCAGCACTTCCGGGCTTGCCATCGGGTTTCCGGTCAGCCGCTGAATAATGCAGCCCGCCACTGCCAGCATTACACCTGCAAACAGTGCCGCCATAATTCGCGGCCAGCGCCAGGGCATTAAATCATCGAGCAGCGCCCCGCTCGCCCACGTCCAGCCATGCGCATCTCGGCCAAACGACAACGCCACCACTATAGCCATTAACAGCAGCACGCCGCCAGCGAGGGCAAACGCCAGCACATGTTGGCGTTCAGCCGCGACACGATCGTTCACCTTCATATCCGGTGCGCTAATGCTGCGTAAACGCGGCAGCAGCCACAGCAGCAGCGGCGCACCAATCAACGCAGTCACCGAACCGGTGGACACTTCCATCCACACACGGGTTAGCCAAAGGATGATTTGATCAGAAAGCCAGAGGATCAGCGCACCAATCAGCGACGCCAGCATCAGCCGCGGCAGCAGACGCCGCGCCCCCAGCATTTTTGCCAGCAACGGCGCGAACAAACCGATAAAGCCGATAATCCCCACCGCGTTCACCAGCAGCGCACTGATGACAATCGCCAGCGACAGCGCCGCCAGACGCGCCAGCGACAAGGCCAGCCCGAGATTGCGCGCCACGCCATCATCAAGCCCCATCAGGGTTAACGGACGAAGTAGCAGCAACGTCAGCATCACACCGCCCAGCAACTGCGGCCATAAACGCTCAACGCCGCCCCAGTCGGTTTGCGTCAGCGTTCCGGTGCTCCACAGGAACATGCTTTGCAGTTGGTCATGGTGGAAGATAACCAATAACTGATTGATTGCCCCACAATAAAGGCTCACTACCAGCCCCGCGAGGATCAGCGTTACCGGCGAAAGCCGTTTCCCCCACGCGACGCCAAAGACGATTAAGCCAACAACGCAAGCGCCCGCCAGCGCAGCAAACTGACTCGCCATCGCCCCTGGGATCGCCCAGAGCGTAGTGACGGTAATCCCCAGTTGCGCACCTGTTGCAACGCCAAGTGTCGTCGGTTCCGCCAGCGGATTACGCAGCACTTGCTGAAACAGCACGCCCACCAGCCCCAGGCCTGCGCCCACCAGCAGCGAAATCGCCAGACGCGGCAGCAAGCTGTAGTGAAAAATCATCTGCTCGATGACGTCAATATCCGGCGACCAGGCAGCCTGCGCCCACTGGCTACGCGGCAGCGCCTGCGAGAAGTTCATCCAGGTCAGTGCCGTAGCGGCAATCACCAGCAACGCCAGCAATAACGCCGGGAAAAGCGCAATTCGTTTACTCACGCTTTACCTCCAATGGCGTTATCCAGAATACGCACAAAGTGCATTGCCGAAAGCGTCGCACCATAGAACCAGACCGCCGGAACGCGCTGAAAACGTCCTGCACGGACAAACGGCATCGCCTGCCAAAGCGGGGTTGCCAATAGCGCGTCCATCTCCTTGCTGTTGTCATGATCAAAACACAGTACATCAACGTCTTTATACGCCGCCAGACGATCGATACTGACGGCGGCACTGCCCCAGAAATTTGTTTCTCCCTGCCAGGCATTTGGGATGCCGTACTCATCAAGAATTTCCTGGAACAGGCTGTTTGGGCCGAAGACCAGCATATGGCGCGGATCGATAAGTGTCGTCAGCAATAACGGGCGCGCTCCACGCTTCACGAAGCGGGGTTTCATGCTGCGGATAAAGTCTTCATAGTGCGCTAAATGCGTTTCTGCTGCACTTTGCAGGTTAAGTAAATCTGCCATTTCCGTCAGCGATTTACGCGCCATCGCCAGCGGCTGTTTGCCGTCGCTGAAATTAAATCCGCGCCCCGGCGCAATACGTGCCAGCATTTCTGGCGAAGGACCATATCCCGCCGACCAGACCATAAACGACGGTTTCATTTCGGTCAGCAGTTCGAGGTTAGGTTCTGTACGCAAACCAACGTCAATCACTGAGTCCGGCAATGGTGGTTCGCTGACCCACAGGCGATAGTTGATGGTGTCCGCCACGCCGTAAGGCACGATGCCGAGCGCCAGTAGTAATTCCACCGGCAACCACTCCAGCGCCACAATACGATTTGGGTCAATAGCCGCCGCGTGGGCGGTATTCATCTGCCATAACAACGGAGAAAGCGCCATCGCCGTTAACAGTCGGCGGCGCGAAATAAGAGGTAAGCCGCTCATCAATAAACAAAACTCACAGGTGCGGCACCCGCCGGATGCGGCAAAATCCCCATCGGGATGCCATAAATCATTTCGAGGGTTTCAGCGCGCATAATTTCCGCAGGCGTTCCCTGAGCAATCATTTCACCGCCGCGCAGGGCGACCAGATAATCACAGTAGCGCGCCGCCATATTGATATCGTGCAACACGGCAATGACCGTCAGACCACGTTCCTGACTTAAACGGTGCACCAGCGCTAGCACGTCCACCTGGTGGGCGATATCCAGCGCCGAGGTCGGTTCATCCAGCAGCAGGCAACGGCTGTCCTGCGCCACCAGCATGGCGATCCACGCCCGCTGACGTTCGCCGCCGGAGAGGCTATCGACCAGCCGATGCGCCAGCGGTTTTAAACCTACCAGCGAAATCGCCTCTTCAACCTTTTCGCGATCTGCCGCGCCAAAGCGCCCCAGCGCACCGTGCCACGGGTAGCGTCCAATCGCCACCAGTTCACGCACGGTCATCCCTTCTGCCGGAGGAAGCTGCTGCGGCAAATAAGCCACTTTGCGGGCGAACGCTTTGCTACTCCAGCTTTCCAGCGGCTGGGCATCAAGAAGAATCTCGCCCTCCGACGGTGGCTGATGACGACCAAGCATTTTGAGCAGAGTGGATTTACCAGAACCATTGTGACCGATCAGACCGGTCACTTTCCCGGCAGGAAAGGTTAACGACAGCGGATGCAAAAGCGTGCGCCCTGGCACACGAAAGGAGATATTACGCAGTGCAAAAGTGGTATCGGAATGATTCGTGTATTCCTGCATAACAGCCAACTTGTGAAACGGGCACGGAAATCCGTGCCCCAAAGAGAAAATTAGAAACGGAAGGTTGCGGTTGCAACGACCTGACGTTCTGCGCCCCAGAAGCAGCCATAGGTGTTAAAGCAGCTGGCGACGTATTCACGATCGAACAGGTTGTTAACATGCAGCGCCACGTTGGAGCCAGCCATACCGACTCGCGCCAGATCATAACGCACTAACGCATCCACGACCGTATAACTTCCCACTTTAAAGGAGTTCGCCGGATCACCATAGCTGGAGCCAGTAAAGCGACCGCCAGTACCGAGCGTCAGGCCGGAGAGCGGGCCTTCAAAGAAGGTGTAGTCAGCCCACAGAGAAGCCATATGCTTTGGCACCTGCGCAGGGGTATTGCCCTTGTAGCTGGTGTCGGTGGTATATTCCGCATCGGTGTAAGTATAAGAACCGACCACGTTAACACTCGCCGACAGCGCCGCTTTCGCTTCCAGCTCTACGCCACGCGCGCGGATCTCACCGCCTTCAACCGAGAACAGTGAACCGTTCGGATCCGCCATCAGGTTGTTGGATTTGGTGAGCTGATACAGCGCGCCAGTCACCACAATTGGGCGATCGTCCGGTACGTATTTCACGCCGACTTCATACTGTTTGCCTTTCGAAGGAGCAAACAGATCGCCGTTCGCATCGGTCTGCGAAGCGGGTTCAAATGATTCGCTATAGCTGAAGTAAGGCGTTACGCCGTTGTCAAACAGGTAGTTTACGCCGCCACGCCAGGTGAACTGTTTGTCATCACGATCGGATTTATTACCGTAATCACGGTTGAAAGATGACTGATCGGCCCAGTCATAGCGACCGCCGAGCGTTACCAGCACCTTATCCCACTGCGCCTGATCCTGAACATACAGACCGGTTTGTTTCTGTTTCAGCAGAACGCGGTATGGGCCAGACGGATCCGGGTGCGCGCCAAAATCAAAGTCACTGCGGTCTAAATTATAGATATCAGACGGTGCAACGGAACCGGCATAGCCAAACCAGGAGTCGATGTCGTTACGCATCCGCATAAAGTCGACGCCGGTCAGCAGGGTGTGCTCAACCGAGCCGGTTGCAAATTTACTTTGCAACTGAGTATCAACAGAGAAGTTTTCTAATTTCTCATTATCGATAACGTACTGACGAGTCAGTGTATGATTCCATTCTGACTGCGGGATACTTAAACATGGACTCGCCTTGAGTGCATCGTCGTCTTTGGTATACAGCGGATCCGAGCACATGCCGTAGCCATATACGCTCTTTTGCGAGACTTTATTTTGCGCAAAGCGCAGGTTCTGGCGCACGGTAAAGGTGTCATTAAATTCGTGGTCAAAGCTGTAGCCAATCATCTTCTCATTACGAGAATAGGTGTTGTTCTTCGCCCCTTCGTTAAAGTCAGTCGGCAGACGCTTACCGTTCGGCAGTGCCTCAACGGTCCCTTCTTTCGGCAACCAGCCGTAATAACCGGTTTCCGGCTCATTCTGGAAATAAGAAAGGAAGGTGAAATTGGTTTTATCATCCGGGCGCCAGGTAAACGCTGGAGCAATAGCATAACGCTGCTCTTCCGCGCCCTTTTGCTGGGCATTGGCAGAGCGCGCCAGTCCGGTCAGACGATAAGAGTAAACGCCGTCATCATCCAGCGCATCGCTGAAGTCAAAACCGGTCTGGAACAGGCTGTCAGTCCCGGCTTTAAACTGAATTTCTTTCAGCGGTTCCGTAGTCGGGCGCTTGCTGACCATGTTCAACAGGCCGCCAGGGCTGCTTTTCCCATAAAGTACGGAAACCGGCCCACGCATAATTTCAGCGCGCTCCAGCATATACGGGTCGATAACCGCATCGTTATAGAAGTTGCCCTGCATCTTCAGGCCATTCAGATAGTTGTTCTGACTTTGGCCGTCAGCGGCGAAACCACGGATGATCAAGTAATCGTAAGTGTTGGACGCACCACGGGTTCCCACGGCAACACCCGGAGTGTAACTGAGCGCTTCTTTTACTGACTTCGGCTGATGCAGCGCCATCTCTTCAGCAGTCACAACAGAAATAGACTGCGGCACTTTTTGAATCGGTGTATCTGTTTTGGTACCGGTGGCGGACTGTCGCGCCGCGATAGTTGCAGCCGGACCCCATGCGCTTTCTTGTGGCGCAGGTGCAGCGGTAACGGTGATAGTGTCTTCTTTCGGTTCAACCGCTGCCTGTGCATAAACAGACATGCCGCTAACCGCTGTGGCGACTACGACTGCGATTTTACGCAGCGAGTGTTTTGGCTGAGCAGTTTTGGAACGCGCCATTGGTATATCTCTGATGAAAGTGAATGATAACGTAAACGAGAATGATTATTATAAAGATGAAATAATATTCGAAACGCCGAGGCGATAGCAAGCAGTACCCATCAGAGATGAAGCTAAAAGGTTAAGGAATAACCAGATGAAAAAGAAGGGTTAATAATTTAGATGGGATGTTATTTTACCGGATGGCTACTCGCCATCCGGTATGTCACGCTTAGACGTTAATTACTACCAAACATATCCTTGATCCAGCCTGCTACGCCGTCGCTATCCTTCTGCTCCTGTTGAGCAGGTTGCTGTTGCGGCTGAGAAGACTGATCAAACGGATTGCCTGACGGTTGCTGCTGCATCTCACTCTGCTGGCACAGAGATTGCGGATCGCTGGCCCAGACCGGCAAGGTACGCATACCACCGCTGCAAACAAAGTTACCGTCGTAATCCACGCCCATATCCACGATATCTTCCGGCGGTACAAGATTAAGCGGCGTTGGTGTCTGATTAGCCAGATAACGCTGGTAAATCGACATCGCCCCGCTGGCACCGTACAGCTTAGTCGGCTGGTTGTTATCGCGGCCTACCCAAGTGATGGTCACCGTGCTGCCGTCAATGCCAGCAAACCAGGTATCAACGTTGTTGTTGGTAGTACCCGTTTTCCCTGCCAGATGCAGATTGGGATATTTCGCCCCAAGCTGACGCCCTGTACCACGTTGCACAACCTGTTGCATGGTCCACAACGTCAGATACGCAGCCTGCGCCGGAACTGCGCGCTCCGCCTGCGGGAAGCTCTGATACAGCACCTTACCATCTTCTGCAATGACTGAGCGCAGCGCGGAGAGCGGCGCGCGGTTACCGCCGCTGGCGATAGTCTGGAAAGCCTGCGCCACTTCGATTGGCGTTAAGTTCAGCGCCCCCAACAACATTGCCGGAACTGGATTCAACTGGTCTTTCGGCACGCCCAGTTTGATCCAGGTATCCGTAACCGCAGGCAGCCCCAGCGCCATCCCCAGATTCACCGTCGGCACGTTCATCGAACGGGTCAACGCATCTACCAGCATCACTCTGCCGCTTTCACTATAGCGACGATCATCGTTCTGCGGTGACCAGACCTGACCGTTCGGCTGACGCAGCGCGATTGGCGCATCGGCAATCCACGTGTTCAGACGATAGATTTTCGGCTGGCTTAGCGCCGTAAGGTAAGTCGCTGGTTTTGCAAGAGAACCAATCGAACGACGCGCCTGCATCGCACGGTTGTAGCCCGCGAACTGCGGTTCAGCTCCCCCGACCATCGCACGAACTTCACCACTAAAGCGGTCGACGACGACAATCGCCGTTTCCAGATCGCTCAACTTACGCTGTTTCTTCAGTGCCGGAATGCCTTCCACGGCGGCTTTTTCTGCCGCGTCCTGGGCCACTGAGTCAAACGTAGTGAAGATCTTCACGCCAGAGAGATCTTTCACCTTATCGCCCAGTTTCGCCTGCAACTCCTGACGCACCAGTTGCATAAAGGCTGGCTGCGGAGAGATTACCCCGCCGCGTGGCTGTACGCCCAGCGGACGCGCACTCAGCATTTCATACAGTTCGCCGTCGATAATCTGCTGTTGTTGCAGCAAACGCAGCACCAGGTTACGTCGCTCCAGCGCCAGTTTCGGATTACGCCACGGGTTGTAGATCGACGCGCCTTTTACCATGCCAACTAACAGCGCCTGCTGGTCAAGGCTCAGCTCTTCCACCGGGCGACCAAAGTAGTACAGGCTCGCCAGCGGGAAGCCACGAATTTCGTTGTCGCCGCTCTGACCGAGATACACCTCGTTCATATACAGCTCAAGAATGCGATCTTTGCTGTAACGCGCATCCATGATCAGCGCCATATAGGCTTCGTTCGCTTTACGCCAGTAAGAGCGTTCGCTGGAGAGGAACAGGTTTTTCACTAACTGTTGCGTCAGCGTACTCGCCCCCTGCACCGTGCGTCCGGCAGTCAGGTTTGCCAGCACCGCACGTCCGATGGAGTAGAGGCTGATGCCGTCATGCTCGTAGAAATGACGGTCTTCTGTCGCCAACAAAGTATCAACCAGCAAGTCCGGGAAACCACTGCGCGGCACAAACAAACGCTGCTCACCGTTTGGTGAGGAGATCATGGTGATCAGGCGAGGATCAAGACGGAAGAAACCGAACTGACGGTTGTTTTCCATATTGACGATGGTCGCCAGATGATCGCCATCAAAGGTCAGACGCGCACGCACCTGCCCTTCTTTACTGTCCGGGAAATCAAACGGACGGCGGATCATTTCAATGCTGTTGGCCTGCACGGTAAATTCGCCAGGACGGGTCATCTTCGACACCTGACGATACTGGGTCGCCTCCAGCAGTTTCACCATCTCGTTCTTGCTAATGGTCATATCTGGCTCAAGGTTAACCATTCGGCCATAGACCGCGGCAGGCAATTGCCAGACCTTGCCATCAATACGGCTACGAATTTTTTGATCGAGATAAACGCCGTAAATGGCGATCAGCACGGCAAAAACGATAGCCAGTTTTAGCAGCAGCCATAACCAGCCGCGTTTGCCACGAGGCTTACGCCCTTTTCCTTTGCCCTTTCCTTTGCGCGGCATCGGTTCTTCGTCCTCATAGTCATCATAATCGTCGTAATCATCGTCATCTTCGTAACGACGACGGCTTACCTTTTGTTTGACTGGACGCGTCGGTTTCCCTTTGCGTCCAATTGGCTCGCGGTCATTCCCGGCCATGCTTTTTCTCCGCAATATTCAGGCGCAAAAGCCCGATTTTCTGTTCTTCTGTGACAAGACAGAAGAAGATATCTCTCAAAATTTGTGCTCGATCGGTCCCCTCTCCCACAGGGAGAGGGAGAAAACCAACCTTACGAATATTTTTTCGTGCGCCGCGTTGGTGCGGTATTCGCCGGGTCGTCCGGCCAGACGTGTTTGGGATAACGCCCTTTCATCTCCTTTTGCACCTCACGATACGCTCCTTTCCAGAAGGCCCCCAAATCACGCGTGATTTGCAGCGGCCTTTGGGCGGGTGAAAGTAACTCCAGCACCAGCGGTACACGCCCCTGGGCGATAGTCGGATTGGTGGCTTCGCCAAACATCTCCTGCATTCTTACTGCCAGCACAGGCGGGTTATCTTCATGATAACGAATGGCGATCTGACTTCCCGTCGGCACAGTGTAATGCGCAGGCAGGGAACTCACCAGACGTTGCTGCATTCCCCAATCGAGTAATCCATGCAGCGCCTGGTAAATATCGACTGATTTCAGGCCACGTAGCGAATGTACGCCGCTCATATGTGGCAGCAACCACATTTCAAGCGTCGCCAATAAACTCGCGTCATCGACCGCTGGCCAGTCATACTCTGGTAACCACTTCGCAGCGCACAGTAAACGCAGGCGTAGTTGTTCCGCTTCTGGCGTCCAGTTGAGGACGTTTAATCCTTTATCGCGTATCCCGTTAAGCATCGCCTGATGTAATTCTTCTTCTGAAGGTTTTGCCAGTGGCTGCACTTTTACCGTGAGTTGGCCAATTTGCAGCCGACGCCAGGCTTTCAGCGTGCCTTGAGCATCGTCCCACTCCACAGTGTCAGACTGCTGCACCAGTTGCGGGCAACGTTCTACTAACGTATCAATATCGACCGGCAGTGCCAGCAAAATCCGCGCATCCGGCGAGGCGCTGCCCTGCAATAATAACGGTGCGATCAGCCATTCGTGGCGGTTTAACGCGTCGTCAGCATCCAGCATCGCCCCCATACCGTTCGCCAGTTGATAGCGGCCATCTTGCCCACGCCGACGAGCAATACGATCGGCAAACGCTCGGGTGAGTAGCGGCGCAATAAGTGAACTGTCCTCCTCACCGCCGCGTACGTTTAAGCGTTTCAACAGTTGCTGACTACGTTGCTGCCAGGCAGGTTGATTGCGCGAGAACGCCACGCCAAGATCGCAATTACCCATCCGTGGCGGCTCTTCGAGAATGGCGGCAATTTTTGCGGCGGTAGCCGCTTCATCGTCACTCTTCGCGCTCACCAGCATTGCCGCTAAACGTGGATCGTTACCCAGCGCCGCCATTTTTTGCCCTTGCGCACTAAGTCGCTCACCGTCCAGCGCCCCCAGCATTTGTAACAGACGTTTCGCCGCCTGTAGATTCACCGCTGGGGGGTGATCCAGCCAGTTCATCTGTGCCGGATCGCTACATCCCCATTGCAGTAATTCCATCAACAAACCGGAGAGATCGCTTTGTAAGATCTCCGGTTCACTTTGCGCTGCGGCACGTTCCGCCTGTTCTTTAGCGATTAAATGCAGGCAAATACCTGGCTCCAGACGCCCGGCGCGCCCGGCACGTTGCGTCATCGACGCCTGACTAACGCGCTGAGTGATCAATCGCGTAAGACCAGTACGCGGATCAAAGCGCGCTACCCTTTCCTGGGCGCAATCCACCACCAGACGGATACCTTCGATGGTTAGACTGGTTTCAGCGATGTTGGTCGCCAGCACCACTTTGCGCATTCCTTGCGGCGCAGGGAGGATAGCTTTTCGCTGATCGTTCAGCGACAACGCGCCATACAGTGGGCAGAGCAACACATCACTGCCGATGCGCGACGCCAGCTGTTCCTGCACGCGCTGAATTTCTCCGACGCCAGGTAAAAATAGCAGTAATGATCCGCTTTCCTGGCGCAGTAATTCGGCGGTAGCGACCGCAACCGCTTCGTCAAAGCGTTGATGTGCAGGCAACGGCAAATAGCGCCGTTCCACCGGATACGAACGCCCTTCGGAAACAACAACGGGCGCTTCTGGCAGTATCTGCTGTAAGCGATCGTTATCCAGCGTAGCCGACATAATCAGCAGCTTGAGGTCATCGCGCAGACCTTGTTGCACATCGAGTAACAATGCCAGCGCCAAATCTGCCTGCAAACTGCGTTCATGAAATTCATCGAGGATCACCACTCCCACGCCGTTCAGTTCCGGGTCGCGCTGGATCATGCGCGTCAACACACCTTCAGTGACCACTTCCAGACGAGTATTCGGCCCGACACAGTTTTGCGCGCGCATCCGGTAGCCGACCGTGTCGCCAGGCTTTTCGTTCAGCAGCTCCGCCAGGCGTTGCGCAACGTTACGCGCCGCCAGTCGACGTGGTTCCAGCAGGATGATTTTCCCGTGAATACCTGAATGCGCCAGCAGTTGCAGCGGTAGCCAGGTCGATTTTCCGGCCCCGGTTGGCGCACTTAATAACACCTGCGGCGCATAATCGAGGGCGGCAAGTAATTCAGGTAAGACGGCTGCAACGGGTAACGACACACAAAACGCTCCAGAGGGTTAACATTCTTCGCGCCACATTGTAGCATCGCGGTAATTCATAACCGAGTGCCTGACATGTCTGAACCGCAACGGCTGTTCTTTGCCATTGACCTACCTGCTGAAATCCGTGAACAGATTATTCACTGGCGCGCCGCACAGTTTCCACCTGAAGCGGGCCGCCCGGTCGCTGCTGAGAATTTGCATCTGACGTTGGCGTTTTTAGGCGAAGTAAGCGCAGACAAAGAGAAGGCGCTCTCACTTCTGGCCGGGCGGATTCGTCAACCAGGTTTTACACTCACGCTTGATGACGCCGGTCAGTGGCTGCGTTCACGCGTGGTGTGGTTAGGAATGCGTCAGCCGCCACGCGGCTTAATCCAACTGGCAAATATGCTCCGTTCGCAGGCAGCACGCAGTGGTTGTTTTCAAAGCAATCGACCGTTTCATCCGCATATCACCTTATTGCGCGACGCCAGCGAGGCGGTAACAATCCCACCGCCTGGTTTTAACTGGTCGTATGAGGTGACGGAGTTCACTCTTTATGCTTCCTCGTTTGCCCGTGGGCGCACACGCTACACACCGCTCAAACGCTGGACGCTGACGCAATAACAAGGATTGTCATAATGGAATTTTCTCCTCCTCTACAGCGCGCTAAGCTAATTCAGCGCTATAAACGCTTTTTAGCCGATGTGATCACACCTGATGGTCGTGAATTAACGCTACACTGCCCCAACACTGGCGCGATGACCGGTTGTGCAACGCCTGGTGATACCGTCTGGTATTCGACTTCCGACAATACAAAACGGAAATACCCGCACACCTGGGAATTAACCCAAAACCAAAGTGGCGCATTTATATGCGTTAATACGCTTTGGGCTAACAGGTTGACGAAAGAGGCTATCCTTAACGGAGAGATTTCGGAGCTGTCAGGATATAGCTCGCTGAAAAGCGAAGTAAAATACGGCGTCGAACGCAGCCGTATCGATTTCTTGCTACAGGCAGGGTTTCGACCTGACTGCTATATTGAAGTGAAATCGGTTACGTTAGCGGATCACGAGCAAGGTTACTTTCCCGATGCCGTTACCCAACGTGGGCAGAAACACCTTCGGGAGTTGATGAGCGTAGCGGCTGAAGGCCAACGTGCGGTGATTTTTTTCGCTGTACTGCATTCAGCCATTACACGGTTTTCACCCGCGCGCCACATCGATGAGAAATACGCGCAACTATTGTCAGAAGCACAACAGAGGGGAGTAGAAATTCTGGCTTATAAAGCGGAACTTTCTGCTGAAGGTATGGCTCTTAAAAAATCACTGCCTGTTACATTGTAGTAGTGTAAGTAACTGGTTAATTTACATTCTGGTCGCGTGCGCAAATACGCTTTTCCTCACACAGTTGTCAAGTGTTACGTTTAGATAATTGCTATCCGGAAAAGCATCTGCTATTTATAGCGGCCTCATTTTTCCCCCGAACATGGGGATCGATAGTGCGTGTTAAGGAGAAGCAACATGCAAGAAGGGCAAAACCGTAAAACATCGTCCCTGAGTATTCTCGCCATCGCTGGGGTGGAGCCATATCAGGAGAAGCCGGGCGAAGAGTATATGAACGAAGCCCAGCTGGCGCACTTCCGTCGTATTCTGGAAGCATGGCGTAATCAACTCAGGGATGAAGTCGATCGCACCGTTACACATATGCAGGATGAAGCAGCCAACTTCCCGGACCCGGTAGACCGTGCAGCCCAGGAAGAAGAGTTCAGCCTCGAACTGCGTAACCGCGATCGCGAGCGTAAGCTGATCAAAAAGATCGAGAAGACGCTGAAAAAAGTGGAAGACGAAGATTTCGGCTACTGCGAATCTTGCGGCGTCGAAATTGGTATTCGCCGTCTGGAAGCGCGCCCGACAGCCGATCTGTGCATCGACTGCAAAACACTGGCTGAAATTCGCGAAAAACAGATGGCTGGCTAATTACAGCCGTTCCATCACGTTTACCACAGGCGGGAAATGCTCCCGCCTTATTTTTTGTTCAAAGAGATGACAGACACACAGTATATTGGCCGCTTCGCCCCCTCACCTTCCGGCGAACTTCATTTTGGCTCTCTGATCGCCGCGCTTGGCAGCTATTTGCAGGCTCGCGCCCGGCAAGGTCGCTGGCTGGTACGCATTGAAGATATCGACCCGCCTCGTGAAGTTCCCGGTGCCGCAGAAACTATCCTGCGCCAGCTGGAACATTACGGCCTTTACTGGGACGGCGATGTTCTTTGGCAATCCCAACGTCACGACGCCTATCGCGAAGCACTCACCTGGTTACGTGAGCAAGGGCTAAGTTATTACTGCACCTGCACGCGTGCGCGTATTCAAAGCATTGGCGGTATTTACGACGGTCATTGTCGAGCATTGCATCATGGACCAGACAATGCGGCTGTGCGCATTCGGCAGTTGCATCCGGTCACGCAGTTTACTGATCAACTACGCGGAATTATTCACGCTGACGAAAAACTGGCGCGAGAAGATTTTATTATTCATCGTCGTGATGGTTTGTTTGCCTATAACCTGGCGGTGGTGGTCGATGATCACTTCCAGGGCGTCACAGAAATTGTTCGAGGGGCGGATTTGATCGAACCGACAGTGCGGCAAATCTCGCTGTACCAGCTTTTTGGCTGGCAGGTGCCAGATTACATTCATTTACCGCTGGCGCTAAACGCACAAGGCGCTAAACTTTCCAAGCAGAATCATGCGCCTGCGTTACCGAAAGGCGATCCGCGCCCGGTGTTAATCGCGGCACTTCATTTTCTGGGTCAGCAGGCAGAAGCGCACTGGCAGGATTACAGCATAGAGCAAATCCTTCAGTCAGCAGTCAAAAACTGGACGCTGACCGCCGTGCCAGAGTCGGCAATTGTAAATTCAACGTTCTCAAACGCGTCATGCTGAGCTATGATTAGCCGCTATTTTTTTGTCCTGAATGATGTTTGACACTACCGAGGTGTATTATTTTTACCCGAGTCGCTAATTTTTGCCGCAAGGTGTTGAGCCGCGAGGAGAGCGAAGCTGAACAGGCAGTCGCCCGTCCACAGGTGACGGTGATCCCGCGTGAGCAGCATGCTATTTCCCGCAAAGATATCAGTGAAAATGCCCTGAAGGTAATGTACAGGCTCAATAAAGCGGGATACGAAGCCTGGCTGGTTGGCGGCGGCGTACGCGACCTGTTACTTGGCAAAAAGCCGAAAGATTTTGACGTGACCACCAATGCCACGCCTGAGCAGGTGCGCAAACTGTTCCGTAACTGCCGCCTGGTAGGTCGCCGTTTCCGTCTGGCTCACGTAATGTTTGGCCCGGAGATTATCGAAGTCGCCACCTTCCGTGGTCACCACGAAGGCAATGTCAGCGACCGCACGACTTCTCAGCGCGGGCAAAACGGCATGTTGCTACGCGACAACATTTTCGGCTCCATCGAAGAAGATGCCCAGCGCCGCGATTTCACTATTAATAGCCTGTATTACAGCGTCGCGGATTTTACCGTCCGTGATTACGTTGGTGGCATGCAGGATCTGAAAGACGGTGTTATCCGCCTGATTGGTAACCCGGAAACGCGCTACCGTGAAGATCCTGTTCGTATGTTGCGCGCAGTACGTTTTGCCGCGAAACTGGGTATGCGTATCAGCCCAGAAACCGCCGAGCCGATTCCACGCCTTGCTACTCTGCTAAACGATATTCCGCCAGCACGGCTGTTTGAAGAGTCTCTTAAACTGTTGCAAGCGGGCTACGGTTACGAAACCTATAAACTGCTGTGTGAATATAATCTGTTCCAGCCGCTGTTCCCGACCATTACCCGTTACTTCACGGAAAATGGCGACAGCCCAATGGAGCGGATCATTGAGCAGGTACTGAAGAACACCGATACGCGTATTCATAACGATATGCGCGTTAACCCGGCGTTTTTGTTTGCCGCCATGTTCTGGTATCCACTGTTGGAAACAGCACAGAAAATTGCACAGGAAAGCGGTCTGACCTATCACGATGCTTTCGCGCTGGCAATGAACGATGTGCTGGACGAAGCTTGCCGTTCACTGGCGATCCCGAAACGTCTGACTACGCTAACCCGCGATATCTGGCAGTTGCAGCTTCGTATGTCCCGTCGTCAAGGTAAACGCGCATGGAAACTGCTGGAGCATCCGAAGTTCCGCGCCGCCTACGATCTGCTAGCCCTGCGAGCTGAAGTGGAACGCAACGCCGAGCTACAACGTCTGGCGAAATGGTGGGGTGAGTTCCAGGTTTCTGCGCCGCCAGATCAAAAAGGTATGCTCAACGAGCTGGATGAAGATCCAACACCGCGCCGTCGTACTCGCCGCCCACGTAGACGCGCCCCGCGTCGTGAGGGCACCGCATGACGGTGGCGTATATTGCCATAGGCAGCAATCTGGCCTCTCCGCTGGAGCAGGTCAATGCTGCCGTAAAAGCATTAGGCGATATCCCTGAAAGCCGCATTCTCGCCATTTCCTCGTTTTACCGCACCCCACCTCTGGGGCCGCAAGATCAACCTGATTACTTAAACGCAGCCGTGGCGTTGAAAACAACACTTGCGCCTGAAGAATTACTAAATCACACACAACGTATCGAATTACAGCAAGGCCGTGTCCGTAAAGCAGAACGCTGGGGACCGCGCACACTCGATCTTGATATCATGTTGTTTGGTAATGAAACCATTAATACCGAACGACTCACCGTCCCGCATTACGATATGAAGAATCGCGGCTTTATGCTGTGGCCGCTGTTTGAGATTGCCCCGGAACTCGTGTTTCCTGATGGGGAGACATTACGTGAAATACTCACTTCACTAGCAGTACCACAACCTGCCATCTGGTAATAGCTGTATTATTTTATTTTCTTGACGAGAGGAATACAAAATGATACGGCTATTTCATCCACCAAGAAAAAATTATTTTCTTATCTTACTCCTCACATCCCCCCTTACACATTAAATATACTTAATTTACATTTTAGTTTTTTTTAATTCATTCATGAAATAGCACTTCATGCAAATAGATTAGGCATTTTTTGTTTAAACGACCTAAAATAACAACAATTCAATACGCCACATAAATATATTCACACCCGTGATAATTCACCCCTATTACATCCTCCAAAAACTTTGAGTAATATCCGCTCGCAATATTAATTTCATATAATTTTTGTAAGGATGCATGTAATGAAAAAAGCACTTCTCGCAGCCGCTCTGGTTATGGCTTCTGGTTCCGCCCTGGCTGTAGATGGTGGTCATATCGACTTTAACGGTATGGTACAGTCCGGTACCTGTAAAGTTGGTGTAGTAGATACCGGTATGCACAGCGTTTCCACTGATGGCGTGGTTACACTGGATACTGCGAATGTTACTGATACTTTTGCTGAAGTAAGCGCGGCTGCTGTCGGCTTACTGCCGAAAGAGTTCATGATTTCTGTTGATTGTGTCCCTGGTAAAACAACTGCTAAGTTGACCATGGGTTCTGCGAGCTACGCGAACACCAGCGGCACCCTGAACAACAATACCAATATCACGATTAACGGTATTGCACCGGCTCAGAACGTGAACATTGCTATTCATAACATGAAAAACAAAGCTGGCGCTGCTGAAATTAAGCAAGTCCATATGAACAACTCTTCTGAAGTTCAGGAACTGACATTAGACGCACAAGGCGATGGCCAGTACGTGTTTAACGCATCTTACGTTAAGGCACCGAATAGCCAGGCTGTAACTGAAGGTCATGTAACTACTAACGCACTGTACACCATTGCTTATGAGTAATTGATGGCGTATTGAGCATAAGGTTTGCCGCCAGGCAGACCTTATTTTCTCTAATTTAATCTTTCTACAGACAGCAAGGAGTGCTTATGTTTCCCTTGGTTAAAAAAACGGTTAGTGCATTATTTGTAAGTACTCTGTTAGCCAGTGCGCCTGCATTCGCTGACATTATTATTTCCGGAACTCGTATCATTTATAACGCTGATAAAAAAGATGTTAACGTTCGTCTGGAAAATAAAGGGAATCGCCCCTTACTGATTCAAAACTGGTTGGATACTGGCGATGACAATGCCGATCCCAGCCAAATCAAAGTGCCGTTTACCGCGACCCCGCCTGTTTCACGCGTGGAGCCAAAACGCGGTCAAACCGTAAAAGTGATGTATACCGGTGCAACAGCCCTGCCGAAAGACCGTGAAAGTGTCTACTGGTTTAACGTGCTGGAAGTGCCGCCTAAGCCGAAAGATGCCGAGGCTGACAAAAACTTGTTACAGCTGGCTTTCCGCACACGCATCAAACTCTTTTATCGCCCGAGTGGGTTACAGGGAGAACCGGCTGAAGCACCGGCGAAAATCACCTGGAAATTAAACAACGCTCAGTTACAGGCAAATAACCCAACGCCATATTACGTGTCCTTTAATGAGGTCAAGCTGGAAAGCGGCGGCAAAACCTACAACGTCAATTCCAGCATGGTCGCGCCGTTCAGCCAGGCAAGCTTTGGCGTAACCGGTCTGCCAGGAAGCGTGTCATCCGGAAAAGTGGTTTTTAAAGCGATCAACGACTTTGGCGGCAACATTGATGGTTCCGCAACATTCTAAAAAATAAACGGATTCTTTTTAACATCGCCAGGAATGCAACCTTGTACCAGTTTACTCATCAAAAAAGCCGTATCCCGAAAAAAACGCTACTTGCGGCCTGTTGTGCCCTGTTTTATAGCAGCAACGGTGCTGCGGCGGACACAGTGGAATATGACAGTTCCTTTTTAATGGGAACTGGCGCATCAACGATTGATGTTAAACGTTATGCTCAAGGCAACCCGACACCGCCGGGTCTCTATAATGTCCGCGTGTTTGTAAACGGTCAGGCGACGTCCAGCTTAGAAATTCCGTTTGTGGATATTGGCGAAGCCAGCGCAGCGGCTTGTATTACCCACAAAAACCTGGCGCAACTTCACATTAAGCAACCTGAACAGCCTGTCACTTTACTCGCCAGAGAAGGTGAAGAAGAGGATTGTCTGGATCTGGCAAAGTCATACGAAAAGGCGGATGTGCGCTTTGACGGCAGTGACCAGTTTCTCGATCTGACTATTCCTCAGGCCTATGTTCTGAAAAGCTATGGCGGCTACGTTGACCCTTCTTTATGGGAATCGGGAATTAACGCTGCCACACTGGCATATACCCTGAACGCGTATCACACAAGTTCAGATAACAACAATAATGACAGCGTGTATGGCGCGTTCAACTCAGGTATCAATTTAGGAGCCTGGCACTTCCGTGCGCGCGGTAACTATAACTGGACAACAGATAACGGCAGCGATTTCGATTTCCAGGATCGTTACTTACAGCGTGACATTCCGGCAATCCGTTCACAGATAATTATGGGTGATGCCTATACCACCGGTGAAACGTTTGACTCTGTCAACGTCCGTGGTGTTCGTCTGTACAGCGATAGCCGTATGCTGCCTTCGGCGCTGGCCAGTTACGCTCCGACCATCCGCGGTGTAGCAAACTCCAACGCCAAAGTCACGGTGACGCAAAGCGGTTATAAAATCTATGAAACCACCGTACCACCCGGTGAATTTGTTATAGACGACATTAGCCCTTCCGGCTTTGGTAGCGAACTGGTCGTGACCATTGAAGAAGCGGATGGTTCCAAACGCACCTTTACGCAACCCTTCTCGTCGGTTGTACAAATGCAACGTCCTGGTGTGGGCCGTTGGGATTTCAGCGCGGGTAAAGTCATTGATGACAGTCTGCGATCCGAACCCAATATGGGGCAAGCCTCTTATTACTATTGTCTGAATAACCTCTTCACGGGGTATACCGGCATTCAGTTCACCGATAATAACTATCTTGCCGGGCTGTTAGGTGTGGGTATCAACACCAGCATCGGCGCCTTTGCGGTAGACGTTACCCATTCTCGCGCTGAGATTCCGGATGATAAAACTTACCAGGGGCAAAGTTATCGCGTGACCTGGAACAAATTATTCCAGGATACCGGGACATCATTTAACCTCGCGGCGTACCGCTATTCCACCCAGGATTACCTGGGCCTGCATGATGCGTTAGTCCTCATTGACGACGCCAAACATTTGTCTGCCGATGAAGACAAAAACACCATGCAGACATACTCACGTATGAAAAACCAGTTTACCGTCAGCATCAACCAGCCGCTGAAAACGACTTACGAAGATTACGGTTCACTGTTTATTTCCGGTAGCTGGACGGATTACTGGGCGGCGAACAATAGCCGCACTGAATATAATGTTGGTTACAGTAAGAGCGTTTCGTGGGGCAGTTTCAGCGTCAACCTGCAACGTAGCTGGAATGAAGACGGCGAGAAAGATGACGCGATGTACATCAGCGTTAGCGTACCTATTGAGAATATTTTAGGTGGCAAGCGCAAATCTTCTGGTTTCCGCAATTTAAATACTCAGCTCAATACCGATTTCGATGGTTCACATCAGTTGAATGTTAACAGTTCCGGTAACACTGAAAACAATCTGGTGAACTACAGTGTCAACGCTGGTTATAGCCTCGATAAAAACTCCGGCGATTTAGCCTCTGTTGGCGGTTATCTCAACTATGAGTCTGGGTTAGGCGGTATTTCCGCTTCGGCCTCGGCCACTTCTGATAATAGCCAGCAGTACTCCATCTCCACCGATGGCGGCTTTGTATTACACAGTGGTGGTTTAACGTTCACTAACAACAGTTTCAGCAGTAACGATACGCTGGTGTTAATCAACGCCCCTGGTGCTAAAGGCGCACGAATCAATAACAGTAATAACGAAATCGATCGCTGGGGATATGCCGTGACGTCCTCTGTCAGCCCCTACCGTGAAAACCGGGTAGGTCTGAACATTGAAACACTGGAAAACGATGTTGAACTGAAAAGTACCAGCGCAACCACCGTACCACGCAGCGGCTCCGTTGTTTTGACCCGCTTCGAAACTGACGAGGGGCGTTCTGCCGTGCTGAATATTACTGCCGCCAATGGTAAATCCATTCCGTTTGCTGCGGAGGTTTACCAGGGTGAGGTGATGATCGGCAGCATGGGCCAGGGTGGTCAGGCATTTGTGCGCGGTATTAACGACAGCGGGGAATTAACAGTGCGTTGGTATGAAAACAACCAAACCATTGACTGTAAGTTGCACTACCAGTTCCCGGCCCAGCCACAAACGCTGGGAAGTACTAACACCTTATTACTTAACAATCTTACCTGTCAGGTAGCAAATCACTAATATGGAAAATTCTATGAAAAGGATACTACTAACATCCGCGTTAATAGGTCTGGGTTTACCGGCGGTTGGCTCTGCAACAGATCTTAATGTCGATTTTACGGCCACCGTATTAGCTACCACTTGTACGATAACCATCGTACAAGATGGTGGCCCAGTTGTGACGGGTAGCAACGGTGAATATAGCCTGACAATTCCCGATGTTGGCCTGGATAAGGTTGTCACTGGAGATGTTGCAGCTCAAGCCAACTTTAAATTACTGGCTTCCGATTGCAGCAATGGTTATTCAAAGATTTTTACCACACTTACAGGTGCATCTGTTTCAGGTAAGTTGATTGTCAATGAAGCAAGCTCTGGCGCTACGGGTGTGGGTATGGGGATTAAGCGTAGAGATACCGCAGACTCGACTTTCTTTACGCCAAATAATACTGACAAATTTGAATGGAGTACCGATGAGAAAGCTAACGGTGTGCCTCTGACCGTAGCACTGCGCGAAACAACGGCGGGAGCAGGACGCACCGGTGCGTTTCAGGCAAAAGCCACCTTTAACTTCACCTACGAATAACAGGGACAGCCACCATGAAATTAAAAGTCATCGCTACACTGATTGCTACTGTTGCCGTGGGTGCCAGCGTTAGCAACAATCTCACTTATGCGAGTACGACATCCGCCTCTTTAACCGTAAACAGTAACCTGACTATGGGTACCTGTAGTGCGAAGGTAGTGGATACCAGTGGTGCCGTGATCGACACCGTTGTCTTGGGCAATGTTTATATTTCTGAACTGGTAGCCAAAAGCAAGGTACAACCATTTAAAATCCGCTTCAGCGATTGTGCCGGCCTTCCAGGAAAGAGTGCTCAACTCGTCTTAGCGCCCAGAGCAAATGTCGGTTGTGCAGGCGGCATGTCTAACACTGCTGCCTTTTCAAATCAACTCAACTCCACCACCGATGGTGGTTCAAGCAGAGCAGCAGTCGAAGTATGGACGACTACAAGCCCCGAGGGAAATGGCAGTGAGCAATTCAATTGTTATCAGCGAAACGTCATCAATGTCGATCTTTCTAATGCCAGCACAACACAGCCTTATGATTTTGATTTAAGCGCACGAATGATTATCGCTGAAGGATGGTCGGTCAATGACGTATTACCGGGTAGATTCCTCTCTCCTACGACTTTCACAATCACTTATCAGTAATAGCGGATAAGGATATTAGAATGCTATGCAGGCATCATAAATTTGTACGTTTTTTGGGGCTGGCAACAGCCCTCATTACGCCTTTTGCCTATGCCGGCCAGGATGTGGATCTCACGGCGCAGATTGTGGCCAGCACCTGTCAGGTGGAAGTCAGTAATAATGGCGTTGTCGATCTCGGCACTGTGACGCTGGACTATTTTGCCGACAATGTGACCCCAACAACGGATTATGCGGGCGGCAAAACGTTTAATGTGAATGTGGTCTCCTGCGACAACATTCAAACGACACAGTCGCAAATGAAATTAGATTTTCAGCCGCAGGCGGGATCGCTTTCGCAGGTGAATAATCAAATATTTAGTAATGAATATGAACAGCAGGCTACCGGGGCGAAAAACGTCGGCATTGTGATATTTTCGGCCCAACCAAATCAGCAGACATTTAACGTGCGAGGAACGGATGGTTCCTCGACAGCAATTTATTCGGTCGCGCCTGGCAATGCTGTTCCCTCAACCTGGACCTTTTATTCCCGTATGCAGCGGGTGAATAATGCCCTTCCTCCTGAATCGGGAATGGTGAGAAGCCAGGTTATTGTTAACGTAACTTACGAATAATAAGGATAATTATGCAAAGGAAAGGCAATAAACTGTTGATTCAGTTATGCAGTGCGATACTGCTATTTTTTACCACATCCTGGTATGCATTGGCGAATGAATGTTATATAGAGAGAAATGCTGAAGGGCCTTATGATATGGTGATAAACCCAAAGCCCTTCAGTATACAGTCAGCGATGGTCACAGTCCCGGAAGAAATATCCTTCGCGACCTGGGATTCTCATATTGATCTTCGGGGCGATAAGATTGGTTGTAAATCCTTAGGTAGTAACACAAGCTCGGTGCATTTTCTTAATACTGCTGATGCCAGCCTCTTATCAACCTATACTACCAACCATGGCAATGCTTTATTGAAAACAACCGTTCCCGGTATTGTTTATTCAGTAGAATTAGTATGTACAAGTTGTGGAGCCGCGGAGGAGCTTGATTTGTATCTTCCTGCACAAAGTGGTGCAGATAATCATACAGATAACGCCAGCTCAAAGTGGGCCTATGAGTATAGTGACGATAGCTGGTATTTACGATTTCGTTTTTACTGGACCCCGGAATTTAAACCTCAAAATGGGGTTTCAGAAGGAACCGCGATGCCAGGTAAAATAGCCTCCTGGTATATAGGCAATAATGAACAACCATGGATAAATTTTTTCGTTGATACAAGCTCCGTTCATTTTTACGTTGACGAACCGACCTGTGCAACAGTTGCCCTCGCACAAGATCAGGGCAACGTCAGTGGCAACCAGGTAACGCTTGGGAACAGCTATGTTTCGGAAGTGAAAAATGGGCTTACGCGGGAAATCCCTTTTTCTATCCGTGCTGAATACTGTTATGCCAGTAAAATTACGGTTAAGTTGAAAGCGGCAAATAAACCCAGCGACGCCACACTAGTAGGTAAAACGACTGGCTCTGCTTCAGGCGTGGCTGTAAAAGTAAATTCAACTTATGACAATAGCAAAGTATTGTTAAAAGCAGATGGTAGCAACACGGTTGACTACAACTTCGCAATCTGGTCAAACAACCTGCTGCTTTTACCTTTTACGGCTCAGTTGGTACCGGATGGCAGTGGTGCTGCTGTCGGTGTTGGAACCTTCTCTGGTAACGCGACCTTCTCCTTTACCTACGAATAAGTAAAACGTCATTCCTTCCTCATCGCACCAGAGTTCTGCTCTGGTGCGAACATTTTCCCCACACTAAAAACCATTGCCCCCCTGATTTCGACTGTTAGAATGCGATCAATCTGACTTTAGCCATCAGGGTACGTTATGAAACCGACCACCATTGCTTCATTGCAAAAATGCAAACAGGAAAAAAAACGTTTCGCAACCATCACTGCCTACGACTACAGCTTCGCCAAACTGTTTGCTGACGAAGGTCTGAACGTGATGCTGGTGGGTGATTCGCTGGGCATGACCGTTCAGGGCCACGACTCCACTCTGCCGGTAACCGTTGCCGATATTGCCTACCACACTGCCGCTGTACGTCGCGGCGCACCAAACTGCCTGCTACTTGCTGACCTGCCGTTTATGGCATATGCCACGCCGGAACAAGCCTTTGAAAATGCCGCCACAGTAATGCGTGCCGGAGCCAATATGGTCAAAATCGAAGGTGGCGCATGGCTGGTGGAAACCGTGCAGATGCTGACTGAACGCGCGGTTCCGGTATGTGGTCATTTAGGTTTAACGCCGCAGTCAGTGAACATTTTCGGCGGCTACAAAGTACAAGGGCGTGGCGAGGCAGGCGATCAACTGCTCAGCGATGCATTAGCATTAGAAGCGGCAGGCGCACAACTTCTGGTGCTGGAATGCGTGCCGGTTGAACTGGCAAAACGTATTACCGAAGCACTGGCGATCCCGGTTATAGGCATTGGCGCAGGCAACGTCACTGACGGGCAGATCCTCGTGATGCACGATGCGTTCGGCATTACCGGCGGCCATATCCCTAAATTTGCCAAAAATTTCCTCGCTGAAACGGGCGACATCCGCGCGGCTGTGCGGCAGTATATGGCTGAAGTGGAGTCCGGCGTTTATCCGGGCGAAGAACACAGTTTCCATTAAGGAGTGACGTTGTGTTAATTATCGAAACCCTGCCACTGCTGCGCCAGCAAATTCGCCGCCTGCGTATGGAGGGCAAGCGCGTGGCGCTGGTACCTACCATGGGCAACCTGCATGATGGTCACATGAAGCTGGTCGACGAAGCCAAAGCCCGCGCCGATGTGGTCGTCGTCAGTATTTTCGTTAACCCGATGCAGTTCGACCGCCCGGAAGACCTGGCTCGTTACCCACGGACCTTACAGGAAGACTGCGAAAAGCTGAACAAGCGCAAAGTGGATCTGGTTTTCGCGCCCTCGGTAAAAGAGATCTACCCGAACGGTACTGAGACCCATACTTACGTTGACGTTCCCGGGCTTTCGACCATGCTGGAAGGCGCGAGCCGTCCGGGGCATTTTCGCGGCGTTTCGACTATCGTCAGCAAGCTGTTTAACCTGGTCCAGCCGGACATCGCCTGCTTCGGTGAAAAGGACTTTCAGCAACTGGCGCTGATCCGCAAAATGGTTGCCGATATGGGCTTCGATATTGAGATTGTTGGCGTCCCGATTATGCGCGCCAAAGATGGCCTTGCGCTCAGTTCCCGTAATGGTTATCTGACGGCAGAACAACGCAAAATTGCGCCCGGTCTGTACAAAGTTTTAAGTTCGATTGCCGACAAATTACAGGCTGGCGAGCGGGATCTCGATGAAATTATTGCCATTGCAGGGCAAGAACTGAATGAAAAAGGCTTCCGCGCCGATGATATTCAGATTCGCGATGCCGACACGCTGCTGGAAGTCTCTGAAAACAGCAAACGGGCAGTAATTCTGGTAGCCGCCTGGCTTGGCGATGCTCGCCTGATCGACAACAAAATCGTCGAACTGGCGTAATGCTTTTACTCTAAATAATTCAAGTTGCAGGAAGGCGGCAAGCGAGTGACAAATTCGTCAGGAACGAATTTGCCCAGCCGCAGGCTGGACTTCGGTGAGAGACATGGATGTCTCTCATTAATCCCCAGGAGCTTACATAAGTAAGTGACTGGGGTGAGCGAACGCAGGCGCAGCACATGCAACTTGAAGTATGACGAGTATAACTGGCGCTACGGCTGATGGCGCCAATTATTCATTGCCACGTTATCTGTAAGCGATTATTCATAACGCAGACAACTTAGTTAGAGGTAATTATCTTATCAATCTCTGCAAGAGATAAATTTGTCATCTCTGCAACGTCTTCCCGAGACATCCCTTTACTCAGAAAACGCTGGGCGAATTCTTGCCTTTCCTCCTGTCTTCCCTGCTGAATCCCCTTCTCAATTCCTTTCTCTTCAAACCACTGCGCCAGCGTCATCATAGACTCCCCTCCTGTTTCCCTGTCTCTCACCACACCATAAAACAAATCCGCTTGTTCAGTATGACCACGTTGCAGCATATAGTTTTGCATGGCAACTAACTGACTTCCGCTAGTGTACCCTTCGTCAATCAGCGTGACCAGTTGCTCCAGCAATAACATTAAGTCGCGCTGGCGAATATGTTTTTGCAGCAGTTCGAGAATCGCAATCCGCCGGTGCTGCATGATTTCGTCATCCGGTGTGATGGTGATATCCACCAGCGGGAAAGGGTTGTTGTAGACTCGTCGCGCCAGCTCCGGCGAGTAAAACATATCAAACCAGCACATTGAGAGCGGATAAGGTGTGGCCTCGCCCTGATAAAACAGAATCGGCACCACCAGCGGTAGCTTATCGTGATCCGCCTCCAGATGCCGGTGCATGGCAGCAATGGAATAGCGCATCATGCGAAAGGCCATTTTCTTATCCGGCTTGCTTTGGTGTTCAATCACAACATGCAGATAACCCGTACTACCCTGCATCTGTACGGAATAGAGCACGTCAGTGCTGTGCCCTTTCAGGCTCTCTTCAATGAAACTCCCCGACTCTAAATGAAGCGTGTTGAGGTCACAAAGTTCGCGTAATTCCACTGGCAAATGTATCTCCAGAAAGTCGCGAGCCGTCTCCGCATGCATTAAAAATTGTTTAAATACCGCGTCATGCGGTGTAGTACTCGGTGCATCCATCTTCCCTGTCTTCCGTGTTGTCTTGCGTGAAGGCAGTATCCAGTCAAGGCGTGCTATCGTCAGCCACCTCTTTATTGTTTACCGAGCAGCGTTCAGAGAAATATCAATTCGTTACAGGCGATACATGGCACGCTTCGGCGCGGTACGCAAACTGCTGATGCAAATGCCGTCAGATGAGTAGACACTAAACAAAAATCGGGCAATACTGCGTGAGAATTTCCTCAAAGCAGGCACCGCCTGCTTCGTTAACGACAGGGTAGAAAGGTAGAAGTTATGATTCGCACGATGCTGCAGGGCAAACTCCACCGCGTGAAAGTGACTCATGCGGACCTGCACTATGAAGGTTCTTGCGCCATTGACCAGGATTTTCTTGACGCAGCCGGTATTCTCGAAAACGAAGCCATTGATATCTGGAATGTCACCAACGGCAAGCGTTTCTCCACTTATGCCATCGCGGCAGAACGCGGTTCGAGAATTATTTCTGTTAACGGTGCGGCGGCCCACTGCGCCAGTGTCGGCGATATTGTCATCATCGCCAGCTTCGTTACCATGCCAGATGAAGAAGCTCGCACCTGGCGACCCAACGTCGCCTATTTTGAAGGCGACAATGAAATGAAACGTACCGCGAAAGCGATTCCGGTACAGGTTGCTTGATTGTTATCCCTGCGGCTGGTTACTCACCAGCCGCGACATCGTCTCCAGCGAATCCGTTCTTAAGATATAAAGTCGTTTTAGTAACAACGGATTATCCCCCGGTTTTACTTTGCCTTTCATGGTTGTCACCGCCAGGTGAAATCCGGCATCGTTTGCTGCCTTCACCGCTTTGTCATTAAATCCACCAAACGGATACGAAAGATACAAAACATGAGGATTAAATTGGTTTAATGCCCGGCGAGAGCGTTCGAAATCAAAC
Organism: Escherichia sp. E1V33; assembly: GCF_004211955.1. Classification (GTDB taxonomy): domain Bacteria; phylum Pseudomonadota; class Gammaproteobacteria; order Enterobacterales; family Enterobacteriaceae; genus Escherichia. Next base: position 292,634 of record NZ_RHJI01000003.1, on the reverse strand, counting down.
AGAATATTATGCTCACTGCGGCTGAGTAATATTGGTCGGCGATAGCCATCAACCCGATGTAAAAAGTGGGTGTGTGACTGGAAATCAAAAACATCACTAACATCACGCAGTTCAGAAATACTCATAAACTGTAATGACTGCGGATTCCATTTCTGTGGATGACGTTTGATGCGAGAGGTAATAATAAACGCCGTCGCCTTCATTCCATATTGCTTCAGAATGGGGTACGCATAGCGACTCACTGATTTCAAGCCATCATCAAACGTCAGCACCACCGCGCGAGCCGGAAGATTCATTGAATTACGCAGATACCCTTCCAGTTGATACAAGGTTAACGTGGTATATCCACGATCGCGCAACCAGGTCATCTGGTTATTGAAAGCTCGTACCGACGTCGTGGTCGAAGTATGACGAAAACGGGTGTTCTCTTCATCGCGTAAAATATGATGATAGGTCAATACAGGAATACCGTTATCCTGCTGCGCATCGAGCGCACTGATATAGGCCAGACGTTCGCCAATACGAATTTGATACCAGGTTTGATTCAGGCGATCTTTTAATTTATTAATAATGGGATAACGCAAATTATCAGCCAGCACGCCAAATGGCGCACTCCCCGCGTCAGGCGCGTTGTATATCGGAGTATCTTTCCATGTAATAAGATTTTGGTTACTCAGTGGCTTATTCAGATCCCCCTGGCCATCTTCAACTTTTTGCCGCCCTTGTACAGGCTCCAGATGCCCTTTATCAATATATCCCGTAGCAAAACCAAAGTTGAATTTATAATAATCGGCTGCGGTTGGGATAACCGAAATAATCTGCCCGGCGCGAATGTTGCCGACGGTTACCGTTTTGTCGCCAATTTTTCCCCAGATAGCCGCATCCTGAGTCGTTTGCATATAACGCGCGGGAAGCGCTGCGCTGACACCAGATGAAACCAGCAGCAGTAAAAAAATAATCTTTTTAATCATGAGAAAACTACCAGGCGAGAAACAGCGCCGTTAGTGTAACAAAATCGGGATGCGATTTAATACTCGAACCAATTATGCTTGAGGACAAAGGGGGGATTTTTTTGTTGTTGGTGCCAAAGACTACTGACTTCAGGCCCACCCAGTTCGACAATTCGCTCGCGAAACTCCGCACTGGATAACGTTTCACGGTAGGCCAGCATCTGCTCAATTAACGGTAACGTGACACCAGAAATCACTTCGCAACGAGAATGTTTGTGGCTTAATAACGACGCAACACGATAAGGCGCAGCACCTGCAATATCAGTTAAAAAGATAACTCCATCGCCAGAATCTGTTTCATGCAAAGCATCGCACATCATGCGACTTAGCATATTGGAACTTAATCCGCGCCAGAAATTCACCGCCCGGCACTGAAGAAGCGATCCGTTTTTTTTCTCCAGCGCATCAAGCATCTCGAGCGCCCGGTCATCGTGACAGGTAATTACCCAACCTAACATCACCTTCCTCCTTAGCCGAAAATCAGTCTACCCTGACCATTGTTGATAAAGGGTGATAGTCGTCAAAACTCCTCTCCCCCGAATCCAGAGGAGAGGAAATAGCCTTAGCTGCGCAGACCGCGTCCGCGCTGGATCAGCGACCAGCAGATCAGATAAAACGCAATAATAAATATAACCAGCACGCCAAAAGTAGTGACCAGCGGCACATCATTAATGCCGAGGAAGCCGTAGCGGAAGCCGCTGATCATATAAACGATTGGGTTCAGGTGCGACAGCCCCTGCCAGAACGGTGGCAGCAAGGTCAGTGAGTAAAACACCCCGCCCAAATACGTGAGTGGCGTTAACACAAAAGTTGGCACCAGGCTGATGTCATCAAACGTTTTGGCAAACACGCCGTTAAGCAATCCGGCAAGAGAGAACAATACCGCCGTGAGCACCAGCGTTAAAGCGACAAATACCCACGAATGCACCTGAAACGGCACAAAGAACAGCGAAATTGCTGTTACCAGCATGCCAACAAGTAGTCCGCGCGCCACGCCACCACCAACATATCCGGCAATAATCACATGCGTCGGAACCGGAGCGACCAGCAACTCTTCAATATTACGCTGGAACTTGGCGCCAAAAAATGATGAAGCGACGTTGGCGTAGGCATTGGTGATCACCGACATCATGATCAGCCCCGGCACGATAAACTGCATATAGCTGAAGCCATGCATATCGCCAATGCGTGAACCAATCAGGTTACCGAAGATAATAAAATAAAGGGTCATGGTGATGACCGGTGGCACTAGCGTCTGTATCCAGATACGCATAAAGCGATGGATCTCTTTCGCCCAGATGCTTTTTAGCGCCACCCAGTAAAGATGCATCATGCGCGATCTCCTTGTTTTTCATTAACCAGTGAAACAAACAGCTCTTCCAGACGGTTAGCCTTGTTACGCATACTTAATACCTGAATGCCCTGCTCACTTAACTGCGTGAATACGCTGTTGATCCCCTGCTCACGCAGCACTTCAACTTCCAGCGTCGCGGTATCCACCAGTCGATACTGATAGCCATCGAGCTTCGGTAACGGGCTTTTCGGTGCGAGATCGAGAATAAAGGTTTCCGATTTCAGCTTCGCCAGCAGCGCCTTCATCGAGGTATTTTCCACCAGCTCACCGTGTTGAATAATGCCGATATTGCGGCACAGCATTTCTGCTTCTTCCAGGTAGTGTGTGGTGAGAATGATAGTGGTGCCTTTGTCGTTTAAATCCTTCAAAAAGCCCCACATTGAGCGGCGAAGTTCAATATCCACGCCTGCGGTCGGCTCATCGAGAATCAGTAGTTTAGGTTCATGCATTAACGCACGGGCAATCATTAAACGGCGCTTCATCCCGCCAGATAACATACGCGCACGTTCGTTGCGTTTTCCCCATAGATCGAGCTGTTTAAGATACTTTTCGCTGCGGATGTACGCTTCTTTGCGCTCCACACCATAGTACCCTGCCTGATTCACCACAATTTGCTGCACGGTTTCAAACGGGTTGAAGTTAAATTCCTGCGGCACCAGTCCCAACTGACGTTTAGCGTTCACGACATCCTTCTCGAGATCGTAACCAAATACGCTGACCCGCCCGGAGGTTTTATTTACCAGAGAGCTGATAATACCGATAGTGGTTGATTTTCCGGCCCCGTTCGGCCCGAGAAGCGCATAAAAATCACCCGCTTCGACCTGCAAATCTATTCCACGAAGCGCCTGAACGCCGCCTGGATAGGTTTTTTTAAGCTGTTGAAGTTCCAGTGCAATGGTCATAAATTTTTACTTACCTTACGTTCTTACACTTTATCTGTGGTTTAAATCGTCCCGGAGTTGCCCTATATTAGCCAAACGTAATTATTTGGTTACAGGTCGTTAACCTCCATGAAAGACATAGATACACTCATCAGCAATAATGCACTATGGTCAAAAATGCTGGTGGAAGAGGATCCCGGGTTTTTTGAGAAACTGGCACAAGCGCAAAAACCGCGCTTTCTATGGATTGGATGTTCCGACAGTCGCGTTCCTGCAGAACGTTTAACCGGTCTTGAGCCGGGCGAACTCTTTGTTCACCGTAATGTTGCTAACCTGGTCATTCACACCGACCTGAACTGCCTTTCCGTGGTTCAGTATGCAGTGGATGTACTCGAAGTTGAACACATTATTATCTGTGGCCACTACGGTTGCGGCGGCGTACAAGCGGCGGTTGAAAACCCGGAACTGGGGCTTATCAACAACTGGCTGCTGCATATCCGTGATATCTGGTTCAAACATAGCTCATTGCTCGGCGAAATGCCGCAAGAGCGCCGTCTGGATACCTTGTGTGAACTGAACGTTATGGAACAGGTGTATAACCTGGGCCATTCCACCATTATGCAATCAGCGTGGAAACGCGGGCAGAAAGTTACCATTCACGGCTGGGCCTACGGTATTCACGACGGCTTGCTGCGTGATCTGGATGTTACCGCCACCAACCGCGAAACCCTTGAGCAACGTTACCGTCACGGGATTTCCAACCTCAAGCTGAAACACGCCAACCACAAATAAAAATGCCATGCCGGATGCAACACATCCGGCAGCTTCACACTTACTCGTCCAGCAGCACCACTTTGCCGATATACGGCAGATGACGGTAACGCTGTGCGTAATCAATACCGTAGCCCACCACAAACTCATCCGGGATCGAGAAACCGATATATTCCACAGGTACGTTCACTTCACGGCGGGACGGTTTATCCAGCAGCGTACAAATCGCCAACGACTTCGGTTCGCGCAGGCTTAAGATCTCACGCACTTTCGACAGTGTATTCCCCGAGTCGATGATATCTTCAACAATCAGCACGTCCTTGCCACGGATATCTTCATCCAGATCTTTGAGGATTTTCACATCGCGGGTGGTGGACATGCCGCTACCGTAGCTGGAGGCGGTCATAAAGTCGACTTCATGAGATACCTGAACTTCACGGCACAGGTCCGCCATAAACATAAATGAGCCACGCAGCAGACCAACCAGCACCATATCGCTGCCGCTGTCTTTGTAACGCTCAGTAATCTGACGACCCAGTTCGGCGATACGCGCTTTAATCTCCGCTTCGGGGATCATTACTTCTACAGTATGTTTCATATCTCTAACCATATGATTTAAAAACAAATCACTTCGCACGGGCAGGTTTTGGCACCGCAACAAAGCGCAAGACACGCAGTATACCAGCAAAACGATTCATTCGCGGAATCTGTTAATAAAGCTCAAATTGTGATGACGATCACACATGTTAAAACCTATAATTAATTGCTACTAAAATATTAATGAATTGAAATGGTATCTCTTTATGGCAATTAACAATGCAGGCTCGCCACGACTACTCGTGACGCTAACAGCCCTTTTTGCAGCGCTTTGCGGGCTGTATCTTCTCATTGGCGGAGGCTGGCTGGTCGCGATTGGCGGCTCCTGGTACTACCCTATCGCTGGCCTTGTGATGCTCGGCGTCGCCTGGATGCTGTGGCGCAGTAAACGTGCCGCACTTTGGCTGTACGCCGCCCTGCTGCTTGGCACTATGATTTGGGGCGTCTGGGAAGTTGGTTTCGACTTCTGGGCGCTGACTCCGCGCAGTGACATTCTGGTCTTCTTCGGCATCTGGCTGATCCTGCCGTTTGTCTGGCGTCGCCTGGTCATTCCTGCCAGCGGCGCAGTTGCCGCACTGGTGGTCGCACTGCTGATTAGCGGTGGTATCCTGACCTGGGCCGGATTTAACGATCCGCAGGAAATCAACGGCACCTTAAGCGCCGATGCCGCGCCTGCCGAAGCTATCTCACCCGTTGCCGATCAGGACTGGCCTGCATATGGCCGTAATCAGGAAGGTCAACGCTTTTCGCCGCTGAAACAAATTAACGCCGATAACGTCCACAACCTGAAAGAAGCCTGGGTGTTCCGTACTGGCGATGTGAAGCAGCCGAACGATCCGGGTGAAATCACCAATGAAGTGACGCCAATTAAAGTGGGCGACACCCTTTACCTGTGTACCGCTCACCAGCGTCTGTTTGCGCTCGATGCCGCCAGCGGTAAAGAGAAATGGCATTACGACCCTGAGCTGAAAACCAACGAGTCTTTCCAGCACGTAACCTGCCGTGGCGTCTCTTATCATGAAGCCAAAGCAGAAACGGCCTCGCCGGAAGTGATGGCGGATTGCCCGCGTCGTATCATTCTTCCGGTCAATGATGGTCGCCTGATTGCGATTAACGCTGAAAACGGCAAGCTGTGCGAAACCTTCGCCAATAAAGGCGTGCTCAATCTGCAAAGCAATATGCCGGACACCAAACCGGGTCTGTATGAGCCGACTTCGCCGCCGATTATCACCGATAAAACCATCGTGATGGCCGGTTCAGTCACCGATAACTTCTCAACCCGCGAGACGTCTGGCGTGATCCGTGGTTTTGATGTTAACACCGGGGAGCTGCTGTGGGCTTTTGATCCGGGCGCGAAAGATCCGAACGCAATCCCGTCTGACGAACACACCTTTACCTTTAACTCGCCAAACTCGTGGGCACCAGCGGCCTATGACGCGAAGCTTGATCTGGTCTATCTGCCGATGGGCGTGACCACGCCGGATATCTGGGGCGGTAACCGCACACCGGAACAGGAACGTTATGCCAGCTCGATTCTGGCGCTGAATGCCACTACCGGGAAACTGGCGTGGAGCTATCAGACCGTTCACCACGACCTGTGGGATATGGACCTTCCGGCACAGCCAACGCTGGCGGATATCACCGTTAACGGTCAAAAGGTTCCGGTCATTTACGCTCCGGCGAAAACCGGCAACATTTTTGTGCTCGATCGTCGCAATGGTGAACTGGTGGTTCCGGCCCCGGAAAAACCAGTTCCGCAGGGTGCTGCGAAAGGCGATTACGTTACCCCTACTCAACCGTTCTCTGAACTGAGTTTCCGTCCGACGAAAGATTTGAGCGGCGCGGATATGTGGGGCGCCACCATGTTTGACCAACTGGTGTGCCGCGTGATGTTCCACCAGATGCGCTATGAAGGCATTTTCACGCCGCCATCTGAACAGGGCACGCTGGTCTTCCCGGGTAACCTGGGGATGTTCGAATGGGGGGGGATTTCCGTTGATCCGAATCGCGAAGTGGCAATTGCCAACCCAATGGCGCTGCCGTTTGTTTCGAAACTGATCCCGCGCGGTCCGGGTAATCCGATGGAACAGCCGAAAGATGCCAAAGGCACGGGTACGGAATCCGGCATTCAGCCGCAGTATGGCGTACCGTATGGCGTCACGCTCAATCCATTCCTTTCACCGTTTGGTCTGCCGTGTAAACAGCCAGCATGGGGCTATATCTCGGCGCTGGATCTGAAAACCAACGAAGTCGTGTGGAAGAAACGTATTGGTACGCCGCAGGACAGCATGCCGTTCCCGATGCCTGTTCCGGTGCCGTTCAATATGGGTATGCCGATGCTGGGCGGGCCAATCTCCACGGCGGGTAACGTGCTGTTTATCGCCGCTACGGCAGATAACTACCTGCGCGCTTACAACATGAGCAACGGTGAAAAACTGTGGCAGGGTCGTTTACCAGCGGGTGGTCAGGCGACGCCGATGACCTATGAAGTGAATGGCAAGCAGTATGTGGTGATCTCCGCAGGCGGTCACGGTTCATTTGGTACGAAGATGGGCGACTATATTGTGGCTTATACGCTGCCGGATGATGTGAATTAAGATTTGCTCATATTGCTGTCAAAGTGCGCTTTGTTCATGCCGGATGCGCGTGAACGCCTTATCCGGCCTACAAAACCCTTCAAATTCAATATATTGAAGAGTTGACGTAGGCCTGATAAGCGTAGCGCATCAGGCAATTTCGTATTTATCATTTACTCATTCGAAAATTTCAGCGACAGGAGTGCATTTTTCATTAGTGTCTGATACTGCGTAACGGCATTTTCAGGCATAGAAACCTCCCCCGTGAGAAGCTTACCGTCCCGTGATGTAATCAACCTTAAATTATTGACTTTCCCTGGTATCAAACTATATGAAAGCAGCCATGCTTTATGCCCATCCACCACCACTTCTTCAGCCTGGGGAGCAGAATTTTTCAGGGAGTTAAGCGTTATTTCCTTGAATCTATCCAGGTGCTCGCCAGGCAAAGACTGATGCCATTGCGTAATATTAAGATGTACCCGTTTTACTTCATCGTAATAATTTGCCTGTGGTTCCTGAGGCAGTTGCAGTGTCGCTACCATTTCCTCTGACATAACATGAAGATTTTCGGGGATTGCGATACTCAATTTAAGGTTTGGGAGAGACTAGCTTTTCAGCTTTATGTCGGCGTTAGCATTCGCAACCATAAACGAAAGCAGAAACGTCAGAATCAGATGTCGAAACGTAATCATAAATTTCCCTTTTTGATTATTGTGGTGGTGCCTGCAAGGTATTACGACACAAAACACGTAATCAGGTGCCCCAGCATTCCATTGTGTTTGCCCAGTTTATGCTTTTCAGACTTATAATCTCTCACCTGAGACTATTTTTAAGAATTTCGCCTGTATTACAAAATACAGGCGTCGCACGTTATACAGTGGTAAACCCTAACATCATCCCCGTATCTTCATGCTCCAGCAGATGGCAGTGCGCCATATAAGCATGTTCTTTCGGTGCATCGTGATTAAACTTCACCAGCACTTCGCTGACGTTACCTTCTACCTTAACGGTATCTTTCCAGCCTGCGCGGTGAGCGGCTGGCGGTTTGCCATTTTCTGACAAGATACGGAACTGCGTGCCGTGAATATGGAACGGATGCAGCATCATGTCGCCCACGCCAGAGATAACCCAACGTTCGTACTGCCCTTTCGCCGCCGCAAACATCGGCTTGTTCATATCAAACGCCTGACCGTTAATTTTATTGGCATGGTGGAAATCGAACTTCCCGCCGTGGTTCATATGATTCATATTGCCGTGCCCCATATGGCCCATCATCTGGCTGTGGTCCATCCCGGCCATCGCCTGATCGCCATATTTCTCCATCAGCATCTGCATACCCATCATATCGAGCATCGGGTCCATAGAGAGTTGCAGCTTACGTACCGTCAGCCCTTCCAGAGAAGGTAACGCAGGCAGGCTACTTAATGTGTCTGGCAAAGCACCAGAGGCACTAATGGCAATCGGCTGAATCCGCATTACCGGATGAGGCTTGTCAAACGGCGCAATCGCCATCCCCATCTGGCTGACCGGCAGCGTCACCAGGTCAAACGGTTTGTTGTCGTTAACCTCCACCAGCACTTCAAAACGCTCGCCCATCAGCACCGGTAGTTCGCTCACCTTCACCGGTTCAGGCAGCAGACCACCATCACTGGCAATCACATACAGCGGGCGATTGTCGCTGGTAGCGAAATTGAGCGAGCGGGCGTTACAGCCATTGAGCAAACGCAGGCGCAGCCAACCACGCGGGGCAGCGTGTTGCGGGTAGATTGCACCGTTGGTCAGCAACGTATCGCCAAACCAGCCAACGGCAGCGGTCATCACATCCAGTTGATAATCAATCTGCCCGTCGGCGCTAAATTTCTTATCCTGAACGATCACCGGAACATCATCGATACCCCACTGTTTTGGCAGCATTAATTTCAGGATCTCGTCATCTTCAATCACCACCAGACCAGCCAGCCCCATCGCTACCTGACGTCCGGTTTTGCCGTGCTGATGCGGATGGAACCAGCAGGTGGCGGCAGGTTGATCGACGTTCAGCGTCACCGTGCGTTGACCGCCAGGCGGAATAATCCCCTGTGGGCCGCCGTCCACTTCTCCCGGCACTTCAAGCCCGTGCCAGTGCAACGTCGTCTCTTCCGCCAGTTGGTTATAGATATCAACCGTTACGGCTTTGCCGCGCTGTAACTTCACAGCAGGCCCCAACAGATTGCCGTTATAGCCCCAGGTGGTCGCGGTTTTTCCGCCAAAAGTGGACTGGCCTTGCATGATTGATAATCTTATGCGGCCACGAACATCAGAGGTGAGGAGATCGGGAATCGGTAGCGTTGGCCGTTCTGCGGCAAAAACAGACCGACTCCATAGCTGCAAAGCCGAAGCCACGCCCAGCGCGACGGAATATTTTAAGAAATCACGGCGTTGCATAGTTATTTCCTTATTCTCAAGCAGGCGAAACAAAATCAAACGTTGAGCATAGTCCTTACCCTTACGGGAAGGTCAAGCCGCAGACACAATTTAATCGACAATAATGGTCGTCGCCTCGCTCACAGTGTGCTAACGTTTATCTTCTTTAAGTCCTGGTAGAAGCAATGAAGACGTTTTTCAGAACAGTGTTATTCGGCAGCCTGATGGCCGTTTGCGCAAACAGTTACGCGCTCAGCGAGTCTGAAGCCGAAGATATGGCCGATTTAACGGCAGTTTTTGTTTTTCTGAAGAACGATTGTGGTTACCAGAACTTACCTAACGGACAAATTCGTCGCGCACTGGTCTTTTTCGCCCAGCAAAACCAGTGGGATCTCAGCAACTACGACACCTTCGACATGAAATCCCTCGGTGAAGACAGCTACCGCGATCTCAGCGGTATCGGCATTCCCGTCGCTAAAAAGTGCAAAGCCCTGGCCCGCGATTCCTTAAGCCTGCTTGCCTACGTTAAATAATCTCTGCTCCTTTTTGTAGAAATATTGACCGTGCAACCACGGTCAATGTTAGCTATTATGTTGCGCTCTTTTTTTACGAGTGTTAACAAAGGAGGTATCAACCCATGGCCGAAAATAAACTGTGGCATGAAACGCTACACGACCAGTTTGGGCAGTACTTTGCTGTAGATAACGTTCTGTATCATGAAAAGACCGATCACCAGGATCTGATCATTTTTGAGAACGCTGCATTTGGTCGCGTAATGGCGCTGGATGGCGTAGTACAAACCACCGAGCGCGACGAGTTTATCTATCATGAGATGATGACCCACGTTCCGCTGCTGGCCCACGGCCACGCGAAGCATGTGCTGATTATCGGTGGCGGCGACGGTGCCATGCTGCGTGAAGTGACCCGGCACAAAAACGTTGAGTCAATCACAATGGTGGAAATCGATGCGGGTGTAGTGTCGTTCTGCCGTCAGTATCTGCCCAACCATAACGCCGGTAGCTACGACGATCCGCGCTTTAAACTGGTGATCGACGATGGCGTCAATTTCGTGAATCAAACCAGCCAGACCTTTGATGTGATCATCTCCGACTGCACCGATCCCATCGGCCCCGGCGAAAGTCTGTTCACTTCCGCATTTTATGAAGGTTGCAAACGTTGCCTGAATCCTGGCGGTATCTTCGTCGCACAAAACGGCGTCTGTTTTTTACAGCAGGAAGAAGCCATCGACAGCCATCGTAAACTCAGCCATTACTTCAGCGATGTCGGTTTTTATCAGGCGGCGATCCCGACCTATTACGGCGGCATCATGACCTTTGCATGGGCGACAGATAACGACGCTTTACGCCATCTCTCTACCGAAATTATTCAGGCGCGTTTTCTCGCCTCCGGCCTGAAATGCCGTTATTACAACCCGGCAGTCCATACGGCAGCTTTTGCCTTACCTCAGTATCTGCAAGACGCACTGGCTTCACAGCCGTCCTAAGGAGAAGATAAGAAATTGAAAAAACTGAAACTGCATGGTTTTAATAATCTGACCAAAAGTCTGAGTTTTTGTATTTACGATATCTGCTACGCCAAAACCGCCGAAGAGCGCGACGGTTATATTGCTTATATCGATGAACTCTATAATGCCAACCGTCTGACCGAAATCCTGTCAGAAACCTGTTCCATTATCGGGGCCAATATTCTTAACATTGCCCGCCAGGATTACGAACCACAAGGTGCCAGCGTCACTATTCTGGTGAGCGAAGAACCGGTCGACCCGAAACTTATCGACAACACAGAACACCCCGGCCCACTGCCAGAAACCGTGGTTGCGCATCTCGATAAAAGCCATATTTGCGTACATACCTATCCGGAAAGCCATCCTGAAGGCGGTTTATGTACCTTCCGCGCCGATATTGAAGTCTCTACCTGCGGCGTGATTTCCCCGCTAAAGGCACTGAATTACCTGATCCACCAGCTTGAGTCCGATATCGTAACCATTGATTATCGTGTGCGCGGTTTTACCCGCGACATAAACGGCATGAAGCACTTTATCGACCATGAGATTAATTCGATTCAGAACTTTATGTCTGACGATATGAAGGCGCTGTATGACATGGTGGATGTAAACGTCTATCAGGAAAATATCTTCCATACCAAGATGTTGCTTAAAGAGTTCGACCTTAAGCACTACATGTTCCATACCAAACCGGAAGACTTAACCGACAGCGAGCGCCAGGAAATTACCGCTGCGCTGTGGAAAGAAATGCGCGAGATTTATTACGGCCGCAATATGCCAGCTGTTTAACGGCTCTGGCGGAGCTCCCAGGCTCCGCCAGATTTATTTACTTCTGCTGCACGAAATTACGGTAAGCCGCCACCACCTGCAGAAAATCCTCAACGCCGCATAGCGACAGGCTTTCTTCGTCGTAGTAGTTCATCCCCTCTTCCATTTCATCGCCAGCGAATTCCAGTTGATTGGCGCGAACCATCACCTCTTCACCGTCCATCCACAGAGTGTATTCATGCCCTGCCCGTTGCCAGGACCGTTCGCTACCTTTCAGTGCGTGCGCCGCTTGTTCCACTTCATCAAGCAAGGCCAGGTTTTCTTTCACCTCTTCATTAAACCAGTGCCCGACCACTTCATGCCCCATGGACATACGCACTTTTACAACTCCGGTAATATCGCGCAGAAATTCGTAATCCATAGTGTGTTCCTCTGCTCCCGGCAATGCGCCGAAATCGCATTGCGCCATTGATGTAATTATCGCAGCCTTATCGGAGAAAAACAGCGGAACGGCGATGGTTTAGAGATAAAAAAATGCCCGGGAATCTCATTCACCGGGCATTGTGTCGTTTATGCGCAGCGCGTGCGCTGACTTTTTAAACCGCAGTCTGGAAAATCACCCCGTCCGCTTTTTCGGTGTACTGAGAAAGCTGGTTGAAGTTCAGATAACGGTAAGTATCAACGGCAGTTTTATCTACTTGCGCAACGTAGTTCTGGTACTCTTCCGGCGTCGGCAGTTTGCCAATCAGCGCCGCAACAGCAGCCAGTTCCGCAGAAGCCAGGAAGACATTCGCGCCAGTACCCAGACGGTTCGGGAAGTTACGGGTAGAGGTGGAAACCACCGTCGCACCGTCTGCTACACGCGCCTGGTTGCCCATACATAGGGAGCAGCCAGGGATCTCGATACGCGCACCACTCTTACCGAAGACGCTGTAGTAGCCCTCTTCCGTCAGCTGCGCGGCGTCCATACGGGTTGGCGGTGCCACCCACAGGCGGGTCGGCAACTGGCCTTTATGCGCATCCAGCAGTTTACCAGCAGCACGGAAGTGACCTATGTTAGTCATGCAGGAACCGATAAACACTTCGTCGATCTTCTCGCCCTGTACCGCAGACAGCGGACGTGCGTCGTCTGGATCGTTCGGAGCACAGAGGATTGGCTCTTTAATATCCGCCAGATCGATGTCGATCACTGCCGCGTATTCCGCATCTGCATCGGCTTCCAGCAGCTCAGGATTCGCCAGCCATTTTTCCATGCCCTGAATACGGCGTTCCAGAGTACGACGATCACCGTAACCTTCCGCGATCATCCACTTCAGCAGGACGATGTTGGAGTTCAGGTATTCGATGATCGGTTCTTTGTTCAGCTTGATGGTACAACCGGCAGCAGAACGCTCGGCGGACGCATCGGTCAGCTCAAATGCCTGCTCAACTTTCAGATCCGGCAGACCTTCAATTTCCAGGATGCGACCAGAGAAGATGTTCTTCTTGCCTTTCTTCTCAACGGTCAGCAGACCTTGTTTGATCGCATACAGCGGGATCGCGTGTACCAGATCGCGCAGGGTGATACCTGGCTGCATTTTGCCTTTGAAGCGCACCAGAACGGATTCCGGCATATCCAGCGGCATTACGCCAGTTGCGGCAGCAAACGCCACCAGACCAGAGCCCGCAGGGAAAGAGATACCGATCGGGAAACGGGTATGGGAGTCACCGCCAGTACCGACGGTATCCGGCAGCAACATACGGTTCAGCCAGGAGTGGATTACGCCGTCACCCGGACGCAGCGACACACCGCCACGGTTCATAATGAAGTCCGGCAGCGTGTGGTGCGTGTTCACGTCAACTGGCTTCGGATACGCCGCGGTGTGGCAGAAAGACTGCATCACCAGGTCAGCCGAGAAGCCCAGGCACGCCAGGTCTTTCAGTTCATCACGGGTCATTGGACCGGTGGTGTCCTGAGAACCGACAGAGGTCATTTTCGGCTCGCAATAAGCGCCTGGACGAATGCCTTTCACGCCACAGGCACGGCCAACCATTTTCTGCGCTAGCGAGAAGCCGCGATCGCTCTCAGCGACATCTTTCGCCTGACGGAACACATCACTGTGCGGCAGACCAAGTGCTTCACGCGCTTTGGTGGTCAGGCCACGACCGATAATCAGCGGAATACGGCCACCCGCACGCACTTCATCAATCAGCACGTCGGTTTTCAGTTCGAAGGTCGCCAGCAGCTCGCCGGTTTCGTGGTTACGCACTTCACCTTTGTACGGGTAAACGTCAATTACGTCGCCCATGCTCAGGTTAGAGACGTCGACTTCGATTGGCAGCGCACCCGCGTCTTCCATCGTGTTAAAGAAGATTGGTGCAATTTTACCGCCGAGGCACAAACCACCGCCGCGTTTGTTCGGCACATGTGGAATATCATCGCCCATAAACCACAGAACGGAGTTAGTGGCGGATTTACGCGAAGACCCCGTACCCACAACGTCACCGACGTACGCCAGCGGGAAACCTTTCTGTTGCAGAGCTTCGATTTGCTTGATCGGACCAACAACACCAGGCTGATCTGGCTCAATACCTTCACGGGCGTTTTTCAGCATCGCCAGCGCGTGCAGTGGGATATCCGGACGTGACCAGGCATCCGGTGCTGGAGAAAGGTCATCGGTGTTGGTTTCGCCAGTGACTTTGAAGACGGTAACGGTCAGTTTTTCAGCCAGCGCCGGGCGATTCAGGAACCATTCGGCATCAGCCCAGGACTGCATAACCTGCTTCGCATATTCGTTGCCTGCTTTCGCTTTCTCTTCTACGTCATAGAAGTTATCGAACATCAGTAGTGTGTGAGAAAGTGCTTTGGCAGCGATCGGTGCCAGTTTGGCATCATCCAGCGCGTCGATCAGCGGATGAATGTTGTAACCACCCTGCATGGTGCCCAGCAGTTCGATGGCTTTTTCCGGAGTCAGCAGTGGGGATTTGGCTTCACCTTTCGCGACAGCAGCCAGGAAGCCTGCTTTGACATAGGCGGCTTCATCGACGCCAGGGGGAACACGGTTGGTTAATAGATCTAACAGGAATTCTTCTTCGCCCGCGGGCGGGTTTTTCAGCAGCTCTACAAGTGCGGCCATTTGGTTTGCATCCAGGGGTTTGGGCGCAATCCCCTCAGCGGCACGCTCAGCTACGTGCTTACGGTATTCTTCTAGCACGACGGTTCTCCTCGCTCTCATTGTCATAGTGCGGCAGGCGATTCTCTTCACGCTCCTGTGAGACAGCAGTTTGTAGGGTAAATGCCCAGTACCGCAACGGGCAGAATAGCAGGATTTTGACGATGTGTTAATCTGTTTACAAAAAAGCAACATAAAAAAGTGGCTGAATCGTTAAGGATGGTCTAGAGATTGTTTCCCTCCGTAAAAACTTCGTTAATTCGCATGGTGATAATCACCTTTCTCAACGAATCCCAAGATTAGTCAAAATTTAAACTACCGCCTCTTTATACTTGGATTCACAGCACCTGCGGGTGGCAGTTCGCCGACCATTGCGATTTCCTTGAGATCCGAATTATGAAAATGACTTTGCCGTTTAAACCCCATGTGCTGGCGCTAATTTGCAGTGCCGGGCTTTGTGCCGCCTCTGCCGGGCTATATATAAAAAGCCGCACAGTGGAAGCGCCTGTGGAAACGCAATCGACACAACTGGCTGTGTCTGACGCTACCGCGGTTACGCTTCCTGCAACGGTTTCCGCGCCTCCCGTAACACCCGCCGTCGTTAAATCCGCATTCAGCACTGCACAAATAGATCAATGGGTCGCGCCCGTCGCGCTATACCCCGACTCTCTGCTTTCACAAGTGTTAATGGCATCAACCTATCCGGCAAACGTTGCTCAAGCAGTGCAATGGTCGCACGATAATCCACTTAAACAAGGCGATGCTGCTATTCAGGCGGTATCTGACCAGCCGTGGGACGCTAGCGTCAAATCACTGGTGGCCTTTCCACAATTGATGGCGTTGATGGGCGAAAACCCGCAATGGGTGCAAAACCTGGGCGATGCTTTTCTGGCGCAGCCGCAGGACGTGATGGACTCGGTACAGCGATTGCGGCAACTGGCGCAACAAACCGGCTCGCTGAAGTCATCAACCGAACAGAAAGTTATTACCACAACGAAGAAAACTGTACCGGTAACACAGACAGTCACGGCTCCCGTCATACCATCCAATACCGTTTCAACTGCCAACCCCGTCATTACAGAGCCTGCAACAACCGTCATTTCCATTGAGCCCGCCAATCCTGATGTGGTCTATATTCCCAACTACAACCCAACCGTGGTTTACGGGAACTGGGCCAATACTGCGTATCCGCCGGTTTATCTGCCACCACCAGCCGGAGAACCGTTTGTTGACAGCTTTGTGCGCGGATTCGGCTATAGCATGGGCGTTGCTACCACGTACGCACTATTCAGCAGCATCGACTGGGATGACGACGATCATGACCATCATCATCATGACGATGATGATTATCATCACCACGATGGCGGTCATCGTGACGGTAATGGCTGGCAACACAACGGCGACAACATCAATATCGACGTCAACAATTTCAACCGCATTACTGGTGAGCATCTTACTGATAAGAATATGGCATGGCGGCACAATCCAAACTACCGTAATGGTGTGCCCTATCATGATCAGGATATGGCAAAGCGGTTTCATCAAACCGATGTCAACGGCGGAATGAGCGCCACGCAGTTACCTGCCCCAACGCGCGACAGCCAGCGCCAGGCGGCAGCAAGTCAGTTTCAGCAACGAACACACGCCGCCCCCGTCATTACACGAGATACCCAACGTCAGGCAGCGGCACAGCGGTTTAATGAAGCTGAACACTATGGGAGCTATGACGACTTCCGCGACTTCAGCCGTCGCCAACCACTGACCCAGCAACAAAAGGACGCCGCTCGTCAGCGTTATCAGTCAGCTTCTCCTGAGCAGCGCCAGGCAGTTCACGAGAAAATGCAGACTAACCCGCAGAACCAGCAGCGAAGAGAGGCAGCGCGTGAGCGCATTCAGCCCGCCTCGCCTGAGCAGCGCCAGGCAGTCCGCGAGAAAATGCAGACTAACCCGCAGAACCGGCAGCGAAGAGAGGCAGCGCGTGAGCGTATTCAGTCCGCATCACCAGAGCAGCGCCAGGTGTTTAAGGAAAAAGTACAGCAGCGCCCACTGAACCAACAGCAACGTGATAACGCCCGCCAGCGTGTTCAATCGGCATCACCTGAACAACGTCAGGTTTTTCGAGAGAAAGTTCAGGAGAGCCACCCGCAAAGTCTAAACGACAGTAACCGTACTGCCCGATTGAATAACGAGCAACGGTCAGCAGTACGCGAACGTCTCTCTGAACGTGGAGCAAGACGACTGGAAAGGTAAATTACAGACGTAAAAAAAGCGGCGTGGTTAGCCGCTTTTTTAATTGCCGGATGTCCCGGCAAACGAAGAATTACTTCTTCTTCGCTTTCGGGTTCGGCAGGTCGGTAATACTACCTTCGAACACTTCTGCCGCCAGGCCCACAGACTCGTGCAGAGTCGGGTGCGCATGGATGGTCAGTGCGATGTCTTCAGCATCACAACCCATTTCGATTGCCAGGCCGATTTCACCCAGCAGCTCGCCGCCGTTGGTACCAACAATCGCACCACCGATCACACGGTGAGATTCTTTGTCGAAAATCAGCTTGGTCATACCGTCTGCGCAGTCGGAAGCGATAGCACGACCAGAAGCAGCCCACGGGAAGGTGGCGGTTTCGTAGCTGATGCCTTTCTCTTTCGCTTCTTTCTCAGTCAGCCCCACCCATGCAACTTCTGGTTCGGTATAGGCGATGGACGGGATAACTTTCGGATCGAAGTAGTGTTTTTTACCGGCGATAACTTCAGCGGCAACGTGACCTTCGTGAACACCTTTGTGTGCCAGCATCGGCTGACCGACGATATCACCGATAGCAAAGATGTGCGGTACGTTGGTACGCAACTGTTTGTCAACGCGGATGAAACCACGGTCGTCCACTTCCACGCCAGCTTTGCCTGCGTCGAGGTTTTTACCGTTCGGCACACGACCAATCGCTACCAGCACGGCGTCGTAACGCTGCGGTTCAGCTGGTGCTTTTTTGCCTTCCATCGTCACGTAAATACCGTCTTCTTTCGCTTCAACGGCGGTAACTTTGGTTTCCAGCATCAGGTTGAATTTCTTGCTGATACGCTTGGTGAAGACTTTAACGATGTCTTTGTCAGCTGCCGGGATAACCTGGTCGAACATTTCAACCACGTCAATCTGTGAACCCAGCGCGTGGTATACGGTCCCCATCTCCAGACCGATGATACCGCCACCCATTACCAGCAGGCGTTCTGGTACTTCTTTCAGTTCCAGCGCGTCAGTGGAGTCCCAGATACGCGGATCTTCATGCGGAATAAACGGCAGTTGGATCGGGCGAGAACCCGCTGCAATGATCGCGTTGTCGAAGTTGATCACGGTTTTGCCGTTCTCACCTTCAACTTCCAGGGTGTTAGCCCCGGTAAATTTACCCAGACCGTTGACCACTTTGACTTTGCGGCCTTTCGCCATACCAGCCAGACCACCGGTCAGCTGATTGATCACTTTCTCTTTCCAGGTACGAATCTTGTCGATATCGGTTTTCGGTTCGCCGAAGACGATACCGTGTTCAGCCAGCGCTTTGGCTTCTTCGATAACTTTTGCTACGTGCAGCAGTGCTTTAGAAGGGATACAGCCGACGTTCAGGCAAACACCGCCAAGGGTGTTGTAACGTTCTACGATTACGGTTTCCAGACCTAAATCAGCGCAACGGAAGGCAGCGGAGTAACCTGCGGGGCCTGCCCCAAGTACCACGACCTGAGTTTTGATTTCAGTACTCATCATGACCTCTATATATTTATCTCCGGCGGTCATACCCGTCGTCTTTCAGGCCGCAGCGGCGTTAGCTTCACGCCCTCACCCCAGTCACTTACTTATGTAAGCTCCTGGGGATTCTGGCGCTTGCTACCTTGCTGCACCCAGAAATCCATAGGGTATGTGAAGTAATACCCTAACCACCACCGGGTCGTTCTATCCGTCGGTATTTTACAAAATTGTTAACAATTTTTAAACAACAAACGGCAACCGATTTGTCTATTCGCTAATAACCTCAATATATTCATGAGATTACCAGAAAAAAGCCGGCCGTTGGGCCGGCTCTTTTACTTACATCACCAGACGGCGAATGTCAGACAGCGTGTTGTTAATGATGGTAATGAAACGGGCACCATCAGCACCGTCGATCACGCGGTGGTCGAAGGAGAGAGAAATCGGCAGCATCAGACGCGGCACGAACTCTTTACCATTCCACACCGGCTCCATCGCGGACTTGGAAACGCCGAGGATAGCCACTTCCGGCGCGTTCACAATCGGCGCGAAGTGGGTAGTACCCAGGCCGCCGATGCTGGAGATGGTGAAGCAACCGCCCTGCATTTCGCCCGCAGTCAGCTTACCGTCACGCGCTTTCTTAGAAATAGTCATCAGCTCGCGAGACAGCTCGATGATGCCTTTCTTGTTGACGTCTTTGAATACCGGAACAACCAGACCGTTCGGGGTATCCACCGCCACACCGATGTTGATGTATTTCTTGAGGGTCAGACGCTGACCGTCTTCCGACAGCGAACTGTTGAAGCGAGGCATCTGCTCAAGCGCTGCAGCAACGGCTTTCATGATGAAGACAACCGGGGTGATCTTCACATCCAGCTTACGTTTCGCCGCTTCTTCGTTCTGCTGTTTACGGAACGCTTCCAGCTCGGTGATATCGGTTTTGTCGAAGTGAGTAACATGCGGGATCATCACCCAGTTACGGCTCAGGTTCGCACCAGAGATTTTCTGGATGCGGCCCAGTTCCACTTCTTCGATTTCACCAAACTTGCTGAAGTCCACCTTCGGCCACGGCAGCATGCCAGGGATACCGCCGCCAGTCGCTGCCGGAGCTGCTTCTGCACGTTTGATAGCTTCTTTCACGTAAGCCTGAACGTCTTCGCGCAGGATACGACCTTTACGGCCAGTGCCCTTCACTTTCGCAAGGTTAACGCCAAACTCGCGTGCCAGACGGCGGATCAGCGGAGTCGCGTGAACGTAAGCGTCATTTTCAGCAAATTCAGATTTGCCTTCAGCTTTCGCAGCCGGTGCTGCTGCCGGGGCTTCAGCTTTTGCTGCCGGAGCCGGCGCTGCTGCTTCCTGTTTCGCAGGAGATGCCGCAGGCGCTGCGCCTTCAACTTCGAAGATCATAATCAGCGAGCCAGTTTTCACTTTATCGCCAACGTTGACTTTCAGTTCCTTCACGACGCCTGCAAACGGAGCCGGAACTTCCATAGAAGCTTTATCGCCTTCTACGGTGATCAGTGACTGTTCAGCGGCAACTTTGTCGCCCACTTTCACCATCACTTCAGTCACTTCAACTTCGTCACCGCCGATATCCGGAACGTTAACTTCTTTCACGCCAGCCGCTGGTGCAGGGGCCGCTGCCGGAGCCGCTTCCTGTTTAGCTGCCGGAGCTGCCGCGCCTGCTTCACCCGCGACTTCGAAGACCATAATCAGCGAGCCGGTAGACACTTTGTCGCCGGTGTTCACTTTGATCTCTTTCACGGTGCCGGCAAACGGAGCCGGAACTTCCATAGAAGCTTTATCGCCTTCTACGGTGATAAGCGACTGTTCAGCTTCAACTTTATCGCCAACTTTCACCAGGATTTCGGTCACTTCAACTTCGTCGCTGCCGATATCCGGAACGTTAACGTCTTTTGCCGCTGCAGCCGCTGGTGCTGCTGCCGGAGCTGCTTCTTTCTTCTCTTCTGCCTGAGCAGGTGCAGCGTCTGCTGCACCGTCGGCGGAATCGAAAATCATAATCAGTGCGCCGGTCTGGGTTTTATCGCCAACAGAGACTTTGATCTCTTTAACAATACCCGCCTGCGGAGACGGAACTTCCATAGAGGCTTTGTCGCCTTCTACGGTGATCAGCGACTGTTCGGCTTCAACTTTGTCGCCCACTTTGACCAGGATCTCGGTGATTTCAACTTCATCAGCCCCGATGTCCGGTACTTTGATTTCGATAGCCATTATTCTTTTACCTCTTACGCCAGACGCGGGTTAACTTTATCTGCATCGATGTTGAATTTGGCGATTGCGTCAGCAACCACTTTCTTATCGATTTCGCCACGTTTAGCCAGTTCGCCCAGCGCCGCAACCACGACATAAGAAGCATCAACTTCGAAGTGGTGACGCAGGTTCTCACGGCTGTCGGAACGACCGAAGCCATCAGTACCCAGTACGCGATAGTCGTCAGCCGGTACGTAAGTACGGACCTGCTCAGCGAACAGTTTCATATAGTCGGTAGATGCCACTGCCGGAGCGTCGTTCATCACCTGAGCGATGTACGGAACGCGCGGAGTTTCCAGCGGGTGCAGCATGTTCCAGCGTTCACAATCCTGACCATCACGCGCCAGCTCGGTGAAGGAGGTCACGCTATAAACGTCAGAACCTACGCCGTAATCTTTCGCCAGGATCTCTGCCGCTTCACGGACGTGACGCAGGATAGAACCGGAGCCCAGCAGCTGAACTTTACCTTTGCTACCTTCAATGGTTTCGAGTTTGTAGATACCTTTACGGATACCTTCCTCAGCACCTTCCGGCATTGCCGGCATGTGGTAGTTTTCGTTCAGCGTGGTGATGTAGTAGTAAACGTTCTCTTGTTTTTCACCGTACATACGCTCCAGACCGTCATGCATGATGACAGCAACTTCGTAAGCGTAAGCCGGATCGTAAGAGATACAGTTCGGGATAGTCAGCGACTGAATGTGGCTGTGACCATCTTCGTGCTGCAGACCTTCACCGTTCAGGGTGGTACGACCGGAAGTACCGCCGATCAGGAAGCCACGCGCTTGCTGGTCGCCAGCCGCCCAGCACAGATCGCCGATACGCTGGAAGCCGAACATCGAGTAATAGATGTAGAACGGAATCATCGGCAGATTGTTGGTGCTGTAAGAGGTCGCCGCTGCCAGCCAGGAACAACCTGCGCCCAGCTCGTTGATCCCTTCCTGCAGAATCTGACCTTTCTCGTCTTCTTTATAGTAAGCAACCTGCTCGCGGTCCTGCGGGGTGTACTGCTGACCGTTCGGGCTGTAAATACCAATCTGACGGAACAGACCTTCCATACCGAAAGTACGCGCTTCGTCGGCGATGATCGGCACAAGCCTGTCTTTGATCGACTTGTTCTTCAGCATCACGTTCAGGGCACGAACGAAAGCGATAGTGGTAGAGATCTCTTTGCTCTGCTCTTCCAACAGCGCGCCGAAGTCTTGCAGGCTCGGCAGCTCAAGCTTCTCGGTGAAGTTCGGCTGACGGCTTGGCAGATAACCGTGCAGTTTCTGACGCTGTGCGTGCAGATAGGTATGCTCTTCAGAACCTTCCGGGAAGGTGATGTACGGCAGTTTTTCGATATCTGCATCAGACACCGGCACATTGAAACGGTCGCGAATGTGACGCACGCCATCCATGTTCATTTTCTTAACCTGGTGCGCGATGTTTTTACCTTCAGCCGCGTCGCCCATGCCGTAACCTTTAATGGTATGAGCAAGGATTACCGTCGCTTTGCCTTTGGTTTCCTGCGCTTTCTTGAATGCAGCGTAGATTTTCTTCGGATCGTGACCACCACGGTTCAGTGCCCAGATCTGCTCGTCAGTCCAGTCTGCAACCAGTGCTGCGGTTTCAGGATATTTACCGAAGAAGTGTTCACGAACGTACGCACCATCTTTCGATTTGAAGGTCTGGTAGTCGCCGTCAACGGTTTCGTTCATCAGCTGGATCAGTTTACCGCTGGTATCTTTACGCAGCAGTTCATCCCAACGGCTACCCCACATCACTTTGATCACGTTCCAGCCAGCACCTTCGAAGATGCCTTCCAGTTCGTTGATGATCTTGCCGTTACCGGTGACCGGGCCGTCAAGACGCTGCAGGTTACAGTTGATAACGAAGACCAGGTTATCCAGTTTTTCACGGGTAGCGATGGTGATCGCACCTTTGGATTCCGGTTCGTCCATTTCACCGTCGCCGAGGAACGCGTAAACGGTCTGTTTAGAGGTATCTTTCAGGCCACGGTGTTCCAGATATTTCAGGAATTTAGCCTGGTAAATAGCACCAATCGGACCCAGACCCATAGATACGGTCGGGAACTGCCAGAATTCCGGCATCAGTTTCGGGTGCGGATAGGAAGAGAGGCCATTGCCGTGAACTTCCTGACGGAAGTTATCCAGCTGCTCCTGAGTCAGACGACCTTCCAGGAAAGCACGTGCGTAAACGCCCGGGGAGATGTGGCCCTGGAAGTAAACCAGGTCGCCACCATCCTGCTCGTTGCGTGCACGGAAGAAGTGGTTAAAGCACACATCATAAATGGTTGCGGAAGACTGGAAGGACGCCATGTGGCCGCCCAGTTCGAGGTCTTTTTTCGACGCGCGCAGAACCGTCATGATGGCGTTCCAGCGGATAGCTGAACGAATACGGCGTTCCAGTTCCAGATTACCCGGATACTCCGGTTGTTCTTCAACGGGGATGGTGTTGATGTAGTTGCTGATACCGGTGCCTGCGGCTACGTTGACACCGCCTTTGCGGGCTTCAGCAAGCAGTTGGTCGATCAGATACTGAGCACGCTCAACACCTTCTTCACGGATGACCGATTCGATCGCCTGGAGCCAGTCGCGAGTTTCGATCGGATCCACGTCATTTGGGAAACGTTCTGACATGGGTTATTCCTTATCTATCTAATAACGTTGAGTTTTCTGGAACCTGTCCCATTGAACTCTCGCTGGAAAGCTCAATAAGACAGGTTCTACGTTTAGTTGCCGCGCTTTTATATGCGCTTGATTTACAACATCTTCTGGATAATTTTTACCAGAAAAATCACTAATTCTTTCGTTGCTCCAGACGACGCAGAGAACGCTCACGGCGACTCTCTTCACGGCTTCTGTCGAGCAAAATTTCTTCGATAAAGGCCAGATGGCGATGCGATGCTTCGCGCGCTTCTTCCGGCTTACCGGCCATAATCGCTTCGAATATGCGGGTGCGGTGACTACTCACCAGCGGCAGCATCTCGCGACGCGAATAGAGCAATTCGAAGTTCTGGCGGACATTCTGGGCCAACATCGGCTCCATACACCTTAGCAGATGAAGCAGAACCACATTGTGGGCCGCTTCGGTGACGGCAATCTGATACTGGAGTACGGCGTTTGATTCCGCGTCCAGATCGCCAGACTGCTGCGCCAGCTCTATGGCGTGATGGAGTTCACGGATGCGTTCCTTGTCTTCATCGGTACTACGCAGCGCGGCGTAATAAGCGGCGATACCTTCCAGGGCGTGTCGTGTTTCGAGCAAGTCATACTGTGACTCAGGATGGTCGGAGAGCAGCTCCACCAGCGGATCGCTGAAACTTTGCCAGAGGCTGCTCTGAACAAACGTGCCGCCACCCTGGCGACGAAGCAACAAGCCCTTTGCTTCGAGACGTTGAATCGCCTCACGCAAGGAGGGACGGGAGACGTCGAACTGTTTCGCCAGTTCGCGTTCCGGTGGGAGTTTTTCGCCCGGGCGCAGTGTGCCTTCGAGGATCAAAAACTCCAGTTGCTGCTCAATCACATCGGAGAGTTTTGGTTGGCGGATTTTGCTGTAGGCCATGAGTTCCTGTCTTAAGCCACTTGCCGAAGTCAATTGGTCTTACCAATTTCATGTCTGTGACGCTAAAGTAACAAAGTATTCACCTTATGTCCATACAGGTTTTGATTGAAATCATGAAACTGTGCACATTTTAACAACTTGACATATATAACGTTTCAAAATTGTAACTATGCACAAATGTAGGCTTTACGTGCGAAAGGAGTTTTTTAACGATTATTAAACTATAAAAATCCAAATTGAACCGATTCACTTACCAATTTTTCGATTTTTAATTCAATTAATATGAATTTATATTCATGCATTTAGACGAAGATAATTTGGGCGGGACTTTACAAACGGTTTCTTTTTAAGCAACCCATCTTCAACCATGCATAAAGCGGGTGCATTCGTTGGCTCATACCATTATTCTTGATCTGACGGAAGACTTTCTGTAACAATTCAAGCTTCTTTGATGTAAACAAATTAATACAACAAACGGAATTGCAAACTTACACACGCATCATTGCGTAGATCAAAAAAACAATCACCGCACGAGGTTTAATGATGGAAGGTCAACAGCACGGCGAGCAGCTAAAGCGCGGCCTTAAAAACCGCCATATCCAGCTTATCGCGCTGGGCGGCGCGATAGGGACCGGGTTATTCCTGGGTAGCGCCTCCGTAATACAGTCCGCAGGGCCAGGGATTATCCTGGGTTACGCCATTGCTGGTTTTATCGCCTTTCTGATCATGCGTCAGCTAGGTGAAATGGTGGTCGAAGAACCTGTCGCAGGCTCCTTTAGCCACTTTGCTTATAAATACTGGGGCAGTTTTGCCGGTTTCGCCTCTGGCTGGAACTACTGGGTATTGTACGTTTTAGTTGCCATGGCAGAACTTACGGCTGTCGGCAAATACATTCAGTTCTGGTATCCGGAAATCCCCACCTGGGCTTCTGCCGCCGTGTTCTTTGTGGTGATCAACGCCATCAACCTGACCAACGTAAAAGTGTTTGGTGAGATGGAGTTCTGGTTTGCCATTATCAAAGTTATTGCGGTAGTAGCGATGATCATCTTCGGCGGCTGGCTGCTGTTCAGTGGTAACGGCGGTCCGCAGGCGACCGTTAGCAACCTGTGGGCTCAGGGTGGTTTCCTGCCGCACGGCTTCACCGGGCTGGTGATGATGATGGCGATTATCATGTTCTCGTTCGGTGGTCTGGAACTGGTGGGGATCACCGCAGCAGAAGCTGATAACCCGGAGCAAAGCATCCCGAAAGCGACCAACCAGGTTATTTACCGCATCCTGATTTTCTACATTGGTTCGTTAGCCGTTCTGCTCTCGCTGATGCCGTGGACCCGCGTTACCGCCGATACCAGTCCGTTTGTGCTGATCTTCCACGAGTTAGGCGATACCTTTGTGGCGAATGCGCTGAACATCGTGGTACTGACTGCTGCGCTCTCCGTGTACAACAGCTGCGTATATTGCAACAGCCGTATGCTGTTTGGTCTGGCACAACAGGGTAACGCGCCAAAAGCGCTGGCGTCCGTCGATAAACGCGGCGTACCGGTAAATACCATTCTGGTATCTGCGCTGGTTACGGCATTGTGCGTACTGATTAACTATCTTGCTCCGGAATCCGCATTTGGCCTGTTAATGGCGCTGGTGGTATCTGCACTGGTGATCAACTGGGCGATGATTAGCCTGGCGCATATGAAATTCCGTCGCGCCAAGCAGGAACAAGGCGTGGTAACTCGCTTCCCTGCTCTGCTTTATCCGCTGGGTAACTGGATCTGCCTGCTGTTTATGGCGGCGGTACTGGTGATTATGCTGATGACCCCAGGAATGGCGATTTCGGTATACCTGATCCCGGTATGGCTGATCGTGTTAGGTATCGGCTATCTGTTTAAAGAGAAAACCGCCAAAGCCGTAAAAGCGCATTAATCTCTCTACGCCCTCACCCGTGCAGGGTGAGGGTTGTTACCTGCCTCACACTTTTCCGTGCAAAGCGATTTTATCCATATCAGCGGCGTTATCCTGCAACGCAATTTATCCATAGCGAGCGAATAATTATCCTCATCACTTGATGGGGAGTCTTCTCTATGAATAGCAGTAAATTATCAGTAAGAGAAAAGATCGGCTACGGGATGGGCGACGCAGGATGCAACATCATCTTTGGCGCTATCATGCTGTTTGTTAACTATTTTTATACGGATATTTTTGGTCTGGCCCCGGCACTCGTTGGCGTATTACTGCTCTCTGTACGGGTTATCGATGCCGTCACTGACCCTATTATGGGGGCCATTGCCGACCGCACCCAAAGCAAATATGGTCGTTTTCGCCCCTGGCTATTGTGGATTGCCTTCCCCTACGCGCTATTCAGCATCCTGATGTTTACCACGCCAGAATGGAGCTATAGCAGCAAGGTTATCTATGCCTTTGTTACCTATTTCCTGCTCTCCCTGACCTATACCGCCATTAACATTCCTTACTGCTCGTTAGGTGGCGTGATTACTAATGACCCACAAGAGCGCGTGGCCTGCCAGTCGTACCGTTTTGTGATGGTGGGCATCGCTACCCTTCTGCTCTCGCTGACGCTATTGCCGATGGTGGATCTATTTGGCGGCGGCGACAAAGCGAAAGGGTATCAGCTGGCTATGACCGTGCTGGCAATCATCGGTATGTGTATGTTTTTGTTCTGTTTCGCCACGGTTCGTGAGCGCATTCGCCCGGCGGTACAAACCCATGACGACATGAAGAACGATTTTAAAGATGTCTGGAAAAACGATCAGTGGGTGCGCATTCTGCTGCTCACCTTGTGCAACGTCTGCCCTGGATTTATCCGCATGGCGGCAACCATGTACTATGTCACCTGGGTAATGGGTGAGAGTACTCAGTTTGCAACCCTCTTTATTAGCCTCGGCGTTGTCGGAATGATGATCGGCAGTATGTTGGCGAAAGTGTTAACCGACCGCTGGTGCAAACTGAAAGTCTTTTTCTGGACCAACATCGCGCTGGCAATTTTCTCCTGCGCCTTTTATTTCTTTAATCCGCACGCCACGGTGATGATTGTGGTGCTCTACTTCCTGCTCAACATTCTGCACCAGATCCCCTCCCCGCTGCACTGGTCGCTGATGGCAGACGTCGACGACTACGGCGAATGGAAAACCGGTAAACGCATCACCGGCATCAGCTTCTCCGGTAACCTTTTCTTCCTCAAACTGGGCCTGGCCATTGCCGGGGCGATGGTGGGCTTTCTGCTCTCATGGTACGGCTACGATGCCGGTGCGAAAGCCCAAAGCGCCACGGCGATTAACGGTATTGTACTGCTCTTTACCGTCATTCCTGGGGTGGGCTATCTGATTACCGCAGGCGTCGTCCGCCTACTGAAAGTAGACCGCGAACTGATGAAACGCATCCAGACCGATCTGGAAAAACGTCGCACCAATTACCGCGAACTGAATGACTATCAGGAAATAAACGCTGTAGAAACAGTAAGGAAAGCCTAATGCAAGACTGGCCGAATCCATTTATCGAGCAACGCGCCGATCCCTTTATACTGCGCGATGGCAACCACTATTATTTTATCGCCTCGGTGCCAGAGTACGACCGGCTGGAAATTCGCCGGGCAGACTCGCTCGTCGGGCTGCGCAGCGCCACGCCTGTCGTGGTGTGGCGTAAACCGCAAAGCGGCCCCATGAGCGAACTTATCTGGGCGCCGGAGCTGCATCATATTGCAGGTCGGTGGTATATCTATTTTGCCGCCACCCATACTCAGGCGCTCGACAAACTGGGGATGTTTCAGCACCGGATGTTTGCCCTTGAATGTTGTGATGCCGATCCGCTCAGCGGAACGTGGATTGAAAAAGGACAAGTTAAAACACCATTTGATACCTTTGCCCTGGATGCCACCACTTTTCACCATCAGGGTAAACAGTGGTATTTGTGGGCGCAAAAAGCACCGGATATCGCCGGGAACTCCAATATTTACCTGGCCGAAATGGAAAATCCGTGGACGATCAAAGGCGAGCCGGTGATGTTGAGCAAACCGGAGTATGACTGGGAATGTCGCGGATTCTGGGTCAATGAAGGTCCGGCTGTCGTGATGCATGGCGAGCGGTTATTCATCAGCTACTCAGCCAGCGCTACCGACGAGAACTACTGCATGGGGTTATTGTGGATAGACATCGACGCTGATCCGAGAGTGCCTGAGAACTGGCATAAATCGCCGCGTCCGGTCTTTTCGACCAGCTATGAAAATCGCCAGTATGGCCCCGGACATAACAGTTTTACCCAAACGCCCGAGGGTGAGGATGTGCTGGTCTACCACGCACGTAATTACACCGAAATAGAAGGCGATCCACTTTACGATCCTAATCGCCATACGCGCTTAAAATTGATTCGCTGGGACGAAAATGGGATGCCTGACTTTGGCATCCCTCCTGCGGAGACTTACTGATTACAATGCCCGGTGTATATCGCCGGGCACTACACCAACGCCCCGTAAATCGTCAGTAGCGCAATTACCACCACGACCACAAACGAGGTTTTCTTCGCCATTGAAACTGCTGCTTTCGGCGTCTCAACCTTATCGACATGCGGTTCACGCGCCAGTGAGAACTGTGCCAGACGCGTTAATACCTGGTATTGCGATGTATGGAAATCGGTCAGTGAGGCAAACCAGGCTGGTAACGCTTTCTCACCGTGACCAATCAAGGCATAAACTACGCCCGCAAGGCGAACTGGCACCCAATCCAGTACATGAAGCACTGCATCAATGCCGGACTGTAAACGATGATGCGGCGTCTGGTAACGCGCCAGCCAGTATTGCCATGCACGTAAAAACGCATACCCCATCAACGTAACGGGTCCCCAGATACCGCCTACAATTAGCCAGAAGAGTGGCGCAAGGTAAAAACGAAAGTTAATCCACAGCAGGGCATTTTGCAGTTCACGCAAAAACTCACGCTCATCGCAGCCGGCGGGGACGCCATGAATCATGGTTAACTCAGCAGCCATCGTGGAACGGGCATGGCTGTCGTTACGAGAAGCTGCGGTCAGATAAGCATGATAATGGAGACGAACTTTACCTGCGCCAATACACAACAAACCAATCAACAGCCACACCACCAGCGTCGGGACGTTAAACAATAGCCCATGCAACGCGCGCAACAGTAAAAAGGTCGCCCCCATCGCAATAATGGTCATGCCTAACGTGCGCCCGAGAGAAAAATGTTTCACCCGCCGAAAGAACGCTTCAAGACGATGATCAAGCTGCCAGTGCTCGCCCAACTTAAACAGGCGCTCGAAAATTAACACCAGTAAGGTTGTAAATAGCGTCATGTTGTCTCCTTGCTGACCAGCGCACGAAACCGTGCCCAATCAAATGCAGGACCGGGATCGGTTTTCCGATCCGGCGCAATATCACAATGGCCCGTCATGTTTTTAGCGATATCCGGATAGCAATCAATCAGTGCCCGCGTAACCGCCGCAAGCTGTTGATACTGCGCATCGGTATACGCCAGCGTATCGGTGCCTTCAAGCTCAATCCCAATAGAAAAATCATTGCAGCGTTCGCGCCCCTGATACTGAGAGACTCCCGCATGCCAGGCACGTTTATCGAAAGGAACATACTGGACTATTTCACCATCACGGCGAATCAAACAGTGAGCGGAGACGCGTAAATGGGCAATCTCTGCAAAGAAGGGATGTGCCTGCGGATCAATAGTTCCAGTGAATAATGCATCAATCCACGGACCGCCAAACTCGCCTGGCGGCAGGCTAATATTGTGCACCACCAGCAAGGTGGGAGTTTCGTCATCCGGGCGACAATCGTAATGTGGTGAGGGAACGCGGCGCGCGCCGACCAGCCACCCCTGTTCTAACAACATGCAGGATCTCCTTATATGTGGTGCTAATACCCGGTTCAGAGTAGCATGTTTCTACCTTATGATTCGTTAGCTATCTGGAGTTTTAACATGCCGCCTCGCCGCTATAACCCTGACACCCGACGTGACGAGCTGCTGGAACGCATTAATCTCGATATCCCCGGCGCGGTGGCCCAGGCGCTGCGGGAAGATTTAGGCGGAACAGTCGATGCCAATAACGACATTACGGCAAAACTTTTACCGGAAAACTCTCGCTCTCATGCCACGGTGATCACCCGCGAGAATGGCGTATTTTGCGGCAAACGCTGGGTTGAAGAGGTGTTTATTCAACTGGCAGGCGACGATGTCACCATTAGCTGGCATGTGGATGACGGCGATGTCATCAACGCCAATCAACTTCTTTTCGAACTCGAAGGCCCATCCCGCGTGCTGTTAACTGGCGAACGCACGGCGCTTAATTTTGTACAAACTCTTTCTGGCGTAGCCAGTAAGGTCCGCCACTATGTCGAATTGCTGGAGGGCACCGACACACAACTGCTGGATACGCGTAAAACTTTGCCCGGTCTGCGCTCTGCATTGAAATATGCGGTACTTTGCGGCGGCGGAGCTAATCACCGTCTGGGGCTTTCTGACGCCTTCCTGATCAAAGAAAACCATATTATTGCCTCCGGCTCAGTGCGCCAGGCTGTCGAAAAAGCGTCCTGGCTGCATCCGGATGCGCCAGTAGAAGTTGAAGTAGAGAATCTGGAAGAACTTGATGAAGCACTGAAAGCAGGTGCCGATATCATCATGCTGGATAACTTCGACACAGAACAGATGCGCAAAGCCGTTAAACGCACCAATGGCAAAGCGCTGCTGGAAGTGTCTGGCAACGTCACCGACAAAACGCTGCGCGAATTTGCCGAAACGGGCGTGGACTTTATCTCCGTCGGCGCGCTGACCAAGCACGTACAGGCACTCGATCTCTCAATGCGTTTTCGCTAATTGCTGACAGATTTATCCGCTCTATAGCGGGCGGATAATCTTCCCCCCCCCTTTCTTCGTAACGCCTCGCAAATTTCTTGTCTTTCGCTGCAACGTAATAAAAAACCTCGGAAGCTGCTTTCCCGTTTCGTTTTTTGCCCCTCGCTTGTGCTGATGGCGTTTGCCAAAGTAGCGCCAACCAAATCAAGGAGCGAAACAGATGGACAAGCAACGCGGTTTTACACTTATCGAACTGATGGTGGTTATTGGCATCATTGCCATTTTAAGCGCTATTGGCATTCCGGCTTATCAGAACTACCTGCGCAAAGCAGCTCTCACCGACATGCTACAAACCTTTGTGCCTTACCGCACCGCCGTAGAGTTGTGCGCGCTGGAACATGGTGGATTAGATACCTGCGACGGTGGCAGCAATGGCATTCCCTCGCCTACCACCACCCGCTATGTTTCAGCCATGAGTGTGGCAAAAGGCGTGGTGTCGCTGACCGGGCAAGAAAGTCTCAATGGGCTAAGCGTCATCATGACGCCGGGTTGGGATAACGCAAACGGCGTCACCGGCTGGACGCGCAACTGCAATATTCAAAATGACAGCGCATTGCAGCAAGCCTGCGAAGATGTCTTCCGTTTTGATGACGCCAACTAAGGAACGGCAATGAATATTCCACAGCTCACCGCCCTGTGTTTGCGTTATCAGGGAGTCTTGCTGGATGCCAGCGAAGAAGTGGTTCATGTTGCGGTGGTCGATGCCCCCTCACATGAATTGCTGGACGCATTGCATTTCGCTACCACCAAACGTATCGAGATCACCTGCTGGACACGCCAACAGATGGAAGGTCACACCAGTCGCTCACAACAGACATTGCCCGTAGCCGTTCAGGAGAAGCATCAGCCGAAAGCAGAGTTGCTGACTCATACCTTGCAATCTGCACTGGAACAACGCGCATCAGATATTCATATCGAACCAGCGGACAATAGCTATCACATCCGCTTGCGTATCGACGGCGTGCTGCATCCTTTACCTGATGTTTCACTGGATGCCGGAGTCGCTTTAACCGCCAGGTTAAAAGTGCTGGGAAGCCTGGATATTGCGGAACATCGCCTGCCGCAGGACGGGCAATTCACTGTCGAACTGGCAGGGAACGCCGTCTCATTTCGTATTGCTACCTTGCCATGTCGCGGCGGTGAAAAGGTGGTATTACGGTTGTTACAGCAGGTGGACCAGGCGCTGGATGTCAACACGCTGGGAATGCAACCATCACAACTGACGGACTTTACCCACGCCTTGCAGCAACCACAGGGACTGGTGCTGGTAACTGGCCCTACCGGCAGCGGCAAAACAGTCACGCTGTATAGCGCACTGCAAACGCTGAATACCGCCGATATTAATATTTGCAGCGTGGAAGATCCGGTTGAGATCCCCATCGCTGGGCTAAACCAGACACAAATCCATCCGCGTGCCGGACTCACCTTTCAGGGCGTTTTGCGTGCGTTATTGCGCCAGGATCCTGACGTCATCATGATCGGAGAGATCCGCGATGGCGAAACGGCAGAAATTGCCATTAAAGCCGCGCAAACGGGTCATCTGGTATTGTCCACGCTACACACCAACTCCACCTGCGAAACGCTGGTGCGTTTACAGCAAATGGGCGTTGCTCGCTGGATGCTCTCGTCGGCCCTCACTCTGGTAATAGCCCAGCGCCTGGTACGTAAACTTTGTCCGCATTGCCGCCAGCGGCAAGGGGAACCGATCCGCCTTCCGGACAATGTATGGTCATCTCCGCTGTCCCGCTGGCAGGCACCGGGTTGTGAACATTGCTACCACGGTTTTTATGGTCGTACCGCCTTGTTTGAAGTCCTGCCCATTACACCAGCCATACGCCAGCTTATTTCCTCTAATACTGAAGTTGAATCGCTGGAAACGCACGCCAGGCGGACAGGTATGCGCTCACTTTTTGAAAACGGCTGCCTGGCCGTGGAACAGGGCTTAACCACCTTTGAAGAGTTAATCCGCGTGTTGGGGATGCCGCATGGCGAATAAGCAACTCTGGCGATGGCATGGCATAACTCGTGACGGCAGCGCGCAAGATGGGATGCAATGGTCAGAAAGCCGCGCTTTGCTACTTTTGACTCTACAGCAGCAAAGGGTTACTCCACTGCAACTGAAGCGAATCAATATCAGTTCTGCACAGTGGCGCGGAGATAAAAGCGCGGAAGTCATTCATCAACTGGCAACGCTACTTAAAGCCGGGTTAACGCTTTCTGAAGGGCTGGTTCTGCTGGCTGAACAGCATCCAAGTAAGCAATGGCAGGCATTGTTGCAATCGCTGGCTCACGATCTCGAACAGGGCGTGGCCTTTTCCAGTGCCTTATTGCCCTGGTCAGAGGTTTTTCCGCCGCTTTACCAGTCGATGATCCGCACGGGGGAAGTGACCGGCAAGCTGGATGAATGCTGCTTTGAACTGGCGCGTCAGCAAAAAGCCCAGCGCCAGTTAACCGACAAAGTGAAATCAGCGTTGCGTTACCCCATCATCATTTTAACGATGGCGATAATGGTAGTAATGGCAATGCTGCATTTTGTGCTGCCGGAGTTTGCCGCTATCTATAAAACCTTTAACACCCCGTTACCGGCACTAACGCAGGGGATCATGACGCTGGCAGACTTGAGTGGCGAATGGGGCTGGCTGCTGATAGTGCTCGGCTTTCTGCTGGCGATAGCCAACAAACTGCTGATGCGTTACCCAATTTGGCTTATTGCGCGGCAGAAATGGTTATTACGCATCCCGATCATGGGAGCCCTGATGCGGGGACAAAAACTCACACAGATCTTTACGATTCTGGCGCTGACACAAAGTGCGGGGATTACTTTTTTACAGGGAGTGGAGAGCGCCAGAGAGACGATGCGCTGCCCGTACTGGGCGCAACTTCTGACACAAATTCAGCATGATATCAGTAACGGTCACCCCATCTGGCTGGCGCTAAAAAATGCAGGGGAGTTTAGCCCACTCTGTTTGCAGTTAGTGAGAACAGGAGAGGCGTCCGGGTCGCTGGATCTCATGCTGGAGAATCTTGCCCATCATCATCGGGATAACACGCTGGCGCTGGCAGATAACCTTGCCGCCTTACTGGAACCGGCGTTGCTGGTCATTACCGGAGGAATTATCGGTACGCTGGTGGTGGCGATGTATCTGCCAATTTTCCATTTAGGCGATGCGATGAGTGGGATGGGATAACGCTGGCGTGTTGCTCCACACCAGCGTTGGAAGATTACAGGTTGTTGAAGATGCGGTTTTCTTGTTCCAGCACACGGATAAATGTGGTGCGCTTGGTCAGTTCTTTCAGGCGTGAAGCCCCAACGTAAGTGCAGGCTGAACGCAGGCCGCCTAAAATATCACGCGCGGTATTTTCAACCGGACCTCGCAGAGGCAGCTTAACGGTTTTACCTTCTGCTGCGCGATATTCCGCAACGCCGCCAACGTGACGTTTCATCGCGGACTCAGAGCTCATACCGTAGAACAGCATAAATTTCTCGCCGTTCTCTTCAACAATACGGCCGCCGCTCTCTTCGTGACCCGCCAGCATGCCGCCAAGCATTACGAAATCGGCACCGCCGCCAAAAGCTTTAGCCACATCGCCCGGAGTGGTACAGCCGCCATCGCTGACAATCATTCCGCCCAGACCGTGCGCAGCATCGGCACATTCGATTACCGCAGAAAGCTGCGGATAACCGACGCCCGTTTTCACGCGAGTTGTACAAACAGAACCAGGGCCAATGCCAACTTTAACGATATCGGCACCGGAGAGAATAAGCTCCTCACACATTTCGCCAGTTACCACATTGCCTGCACAAATCGTTTTGGTCGGCCACGCTTCACGCGCTTTCGCAACGAACTGCACGAAGTGTTCGGAATAACCATTCGCCACGTCAATACAAACGAAGTTTAATGCCGGGTTCAGGTCGAGAATCTGTTTAGTTTTTTCGAAATCCGCATCAGACGTGCCGGTAGAAACCATCACATGTTTCAGCACATCAGCGGAAGAATTGTTGATAAACGCTTGCCACTCTTCAACAGAGTAATGTTTATGTACAGCGGTCAGAATATCGAAAGAAGCCAATGCCGTAGCCATGGTAAAAGTGCCTACGGTGTCCATATTTGCGGCAATAATTGGCACGCCGGACCAGCTTTGACCTGAATGTTTGAAGGTGAATTGACGTTCCAGTTCAACATCGGAACGGCTTTTAAGAGTAGAGCGTTTAGGGCGGATGAGGACGTCTTTAAAACCTAACTTCAGATCTTCTTCGATACGCATGTGCAGATTCCTGGGGTTAATGGCTATAAGGGTAAGAGCGCAACTCCAGTGACGCTATCATACGCACTAATCGATATGGCGCAAGACTGCGAAATTGTCTTTTTTTACGCTACAATCCCATAAATTTACCTGGTAAATAGTGGGCGAACGTTTCATCAATTTCGCTTTCGCGTGCTCTTTATTAACATTTTGATAATCATGATGAATTCCCAGGAATATAGATTATGAGGTATACAGTTGCCTTAACAGGCGGCATTGGCAGTGGCAAGAGTACTGTTGCAAATGCATTTGCTGACCTCGGAATTAATGTCATTGATGCCGATATTATTGCGCGTCAGGTGGTTGAACCAGGTACACCTGCACTGCATGCCATTGCTGAACACTTTGGCGCTGACATGATTGCTGCTGATGGAACATTGCAACGTCGCGCCTTGCGCGAGCGGATCTTCGCCTATCCGGAAGAGAAAAACTGGCTTAATGCCCTGCTGCATCCTCTGATTCAGCAGGAGACGCAACGCCAGATCCAGCAATCAACGTCACCTTATGTACTGTGGGTTGTGCCCTTGCTGGTAGAAAATTCGCTGTATAAAAAAGCGAATCGTGTACTGGTGGTGGATGTCAGTCCAGAAACTCAGCTTATGCGCACTATGCAACGTGATGATGTCACTCGCGAGCATGTTGAACAAATTCTTGCTGCCCAGGCAACGCGCGAAGCCCGTCTTGCGGTGGCAGATGACGTCATTGATAATAACGGCACACCGAATGCTATTGCATCAGATGTTGCCCGCCTGCACGCACACTATTTGCAGCTCGCGTCGCAGTTTGTCTCACAGGAAAAACCTTAATGCAGACCCAGGTCCTTTTTGAACATCCGCTAAATGAAAAAATGCGTACATGGCTGCGCATTGAGTTTTTGATTCAACAACTCACCGTAAATTTACCTATTGCTGACTACGCTGGTGCTCTGCATTTCTTCCGTAATGTTAGTGAATTACTGGATGTTTTCGAGCGCGGCGAAGTCCGCACTGAGCTGTTGAAAGAACTTGACCGGCAGCAACGTAAACTCCAGACCTGGATTGGTGTGCCTGGCGTGGACCAGAGCCGTATTGAAGCATTAATTCAGCAGTTGAAGGCCGCCGGTAGCGTGCTGATTTCCGCGCCGCGTATCGGGCAATTTCTGCGTGAAGACAGAATGATTGCCCT
The DNA here is from genome assembly GCF_004211955.1 of Escherichia sp. E1V33. GTDB lineage: Bacteria > Pseudomonadota > Gammaproteobacteria > Enterobacterales > Enterobacteriaceae > Escherichia. Next base: position 255,682 of record NZ_RHJI01000003.1, on the reverse strand, counting down.
AGTGCGCCAGCGTCTAAGCATTCCCGGCGGGTGTTGCAGCTTTGATTTACCTACGTTGCATATCTGGTTGCATTTACCCCAGTCGCAGCGCGACAGTCAGGTAGAAACGTGGATTGCCAGCCTGAGCCCGCTGACACAGGCACTTACAATGGTGCTGGATTTGATTCGTCAGTCGGCACCGTTCCGCAAACTGACCAGTCTTAACGGTTTTTATCAGGATAATGGCGAAGACGCCGATTTGTTACGCCTGAATCTGGCACTCGATTCACAGCTTTATCCGCAAATATCCGGTCATAAAAGCCGTTTTGCCATTCGCTTTATGCCGCTGGACAGTGAAAATGGACAAGTACCGGAACGTCTGGATTTCGAACTGGCCTGTTGCTAAGGAGTAAAAATGTCAGAAACTATTACGGTGAACTGCCCAACCTGCGGGAAAACGGTGGTCTGGGGTGAAGTCAGCCCATTTCGGCCATTTTGTTCCAAACGCTGCCAGTTGATCGACCTCGGAGAATGGGCAGCTGAAGAAAAACGAATCCCCAGCAGTGGCGATCTTTCCGAAAGCGATGACTGGAGCGAAGAGCCAAAGCATTGACATTTGTCTGATGCCCCACGCAGGCCTGATAAGACGCAGTCAGCGTCGTATCAGGCATCGTGTGCGGATGTCGGATGCGGCGTAAACGCCTTATCCGACCTACAAAAACAAATTTATCAATGAGTTAGAAATCCACGTAGGCCTGATAAGACGCGCCAGCGTCGCATCAGGCATCGTGTGCGAATGTCGGATGCGGCGTAAACGCCTTATCCGACCTACAAAAACAAGTTTATCAATGAGTTAGAAATCCACGTAGGCCTGATAAGACGCCCAGCGTCGCATCAGGCATCGTGTGCAAATGTCGGATGCGGCGTAAACGCCTTATCCGACCTACAAAAACAAATTTATCAATGAGTTAGAAATCCACGTAGGCCTGATAAGACGCGCCAGCGTTGCATCAGGCATCGTATGCAAATGTCGGATGCGGCGAAAATGCCTTATCCGACCTAAAAAAACAAATTTATCAATGAGTTAGAAATCCACGTAGGCCTGATAAGACGCGCCAGCGTCGCATCAGGCATCGTGTGCGAATGTTGGATGCGGCGAAAATGCCTTATCTGACCTACAGACGCTTAAGCTTCGCAATTACCGGTTCATTGGCTGGCGGAAAATCTTCTGCATTGAGGCTGGCCAGCGCCATCCACTCACCGGGTTGTCCCTCTTTCCCCCACGGTTTCCCTTCCCAGCTCTCGACCAACCAAAACCACAGTGTGATATGCCTGTCAGGGAACTGATATTCCAGCTTTTCAAACAACGAAAAACGTTGTGGGGTAACGCCGACTTCTTCCTGAAGCTCCCGCACCATCGCTTGTTCTACCGTTTCTCCCGTTTCTATTTTTCCGCCCGGAAACTCAAGCTTATTTGCCATGTGCGCATCTGCGGCGCGACGGGTTATAAAGATTTCGTTGTTTTCGTTGCGAATAATACCTACCGCGATTTGCAGTTTTTTCATTGTCTTAAGCCTATAAAAAAGGCGCAGAATCCTGCGCCTTTTATTTCAACAATTAGCTTTTATTGCAGGCGACCGTGGCACTGCTTGTATTTTTTACCAGAACCGCACGGGCAAGGATCGTTACGTCCAACTTTACGTTCGCCAGTTTGTGCTGCCAACGCAGCTGCGGCTGCAGAGTCGTCATCCTGATGGCTAAGCTGCTGCATTTGCGCTAAACGCTCAGCTTCCATACGACGCTGCTGCTCCAGCTCTTCAACTTCTTCCGGCATGCGTACCTGTACTTTGCTCAACGTGCTGATGACTTCATATTTCAACGATTCCAGCATCGCCGCGAACATGGAGAACGATTCACGTTTGTACTCCTGCTTCGGATCTTTCTGCGCGTAGCCACGCAGGTGAATACCCTGACGCAGATAGTCCATCGCCGCCAGATGCTCTTTCCACAGGGAATCGAGCGTTTGCAGCATCACCCCTTTCTCGAAGTGACGCATCATCTCAGCGCCAACCACTTCTTCTTTACGCTGATACACTTCGATGGACTGCTCCAGGATACGCTCACGCAGCGTCTCTTCATGCAGTTCTGGCTCTTTGTCCAGCCACTCGGCAATCGGCAAATCAAGATCGAAGTCGTTTTTCAGACGCTCTTGCAAACCTGGAATGTCCCACATTTCTTCCAGTGACTGTGGTGGAATGTAGGCATCGATGGTCGCTTTGAACACATCTTCACGAATGCTGTTGATGGTTTCGCTCACATCGCTGACATCCAGCAGTTCGTTACGCTGGGAATAAATGGCGCGACGCTGATCGTTAGCTACGTCATCGTATTCCAGCAGCTGTTTACGAATGTCGAAGTTACGGCTTTCAACTTTACGCTGGGCGTTGGCAATCGCTTTGGTTACCCACGGGTGTTCAATGGCTTCGCCTGGTTTCATCCCCAGCTTACGCATCATGCCGGATACGCGGTCAGAGGCAAAAATACGCATCAGCGCATCTTCCATCGACAGGTAAAAACGGGAAGAACCGGCATCACCCTGACGACCAGAACGGCCACGCAACTGGTTATCGATACGACGAGATTCGTGACGCTCAGTACCGATGATATGCAGGCCACCTGCTGCCAGTACTGCGTCGTGACGTACCTGCCAGTCGGCTTTAATTTTTTCAATTTGCTCTGCGGTCGGATTTTCCAGCGCAGCAACTTCTGCCTGCCAGCTACCACCGAGCACAATGTCAGTACCACGACCCGCCATGTTGGTCGCGATAGTCACCGCAGCCGGATAACCTGCTTGAGCAACAATCGCTGCTTCGTTGGCGTGGAATTTGGCGTTCAGGACGTTGTGTTTAATACCGGCTTTGGTCAGTTCGTTTGACACCAGCTCCGATTTTTCGATGGAGATAGTACCCACCAGCACCGGCTGGCCTTTCGCAGTACGTTCTTTGATATCTTCAATGATCGCCTGAATTTTTTCCGCTTCGGTCATGTAGACCAGATCCGGCAGATCTTTACGAATCATCGGGCGGTTGGTCGGAACGACTACCGTATCAAGCTTGTAGATGGAACTGAATTCGAAGGCTTCGGTATCAGCAGTACCGGTCATACCCGCCAGTTTTTCATACAGACGGAAGTAGTTCTGGAAGGTGATCGAAGCCAGTGTCTGGTTTTCGTTCTGGATCTGTACCCCTTCTTTCGCTTCCACAGCCTGGTGCAGACCATCAGACCAGCGACGGCCCTGCATAGTACGACCGGTGTGTTCGTCAACGATGATAACTTCACCATCTTTAACGATGTAGTCGACGTCACGGGTAAACAGCGCATGAGCGCGCAGCGCCGCCGTTACGTGGTGCATCAACATGATGTTGGCCGGAGAGTACAGAGACTCCCCTTCATCCATGATGCCTTCTTTCACCAGCAGTTCTTCAATCAGCACCAGACCACGTTCGGTCAGGTTCACCTGGCGAGATTTTTCATCCACCGAGAAGTGGCCTTCGCCCTGGAAGGTTTCGGAGTCTTCTTTTTCCTGACGGATCAGGTGCGGAATAATTTTATTCACGCGTTTATACATTTCCGAGCTGTCTTCAGCCGGGCCAGAAATGATCAGCGGTGTACGCGCTTCATCGATCAGGATGGAGTCCACTTCGTCCACCAGCGCATAGTGCAGTTTACGCTGTACACGTTCTTCAGGGCTGAACGCCATGTTGTCGCGCAGGTAGTCAAAGCCGTATTCGTTGTTCGTACCATAAGTGATGTCAGCTGCGTAAGCTTCACGCTTTGCCGGTGCTGGCATGCCCGGCAGGTTGATACCGACAGTCAGGCCAAGGAATTCAAACAGCGGACGATTGTTTTCGGCGTCACGTTGCGCCAGGTAGTCGTTGACGGTAACTACGTGCACGCCTTTACCGGTTAGTGCGTTCAGATAAGCAGGCAGCGTTGCGGTCAGGGTTTTACCTTCACCGGTACGCATTTCGGCGATGCAGCGTTCGTTAAGAACCATACCGCCGAGCAGCTGTACGTCGAAGTGGCGCATGCCAAAAACACGCTTACTGGCTTCACGCACCACAGCGAAGGCTTCCGGGATCAAGTTTTCCAGCACTTCGCCTTTTTCCAGACGCGCGCGGAACTCTGCCGTTTTTCCTTTCAGTTCTTCGTCGGAGAGTTTTTCAATCTCCGGTTCCATGGCATTGATAATGTTGACGACTTTGCGCATCCGGCGCAGGGTACGATCGTTACGACTACCGAAAACTTTAGTTAATAATTTGATTAGCATAATAAAATCTCAAACACCCCGCATTGCGGTGTAAATAAAATGAAGTAAAGGTTTTTCGTTGTTAGCAGAGGCGTTGAGGGCCAGCACGGATGCCCTGCGCCTGGCTTATCCAGACGGGCGTGCTGAAGTTTGCTTGAGGGGTAAAATGCGCATAATCAATGCGATAACCATTTTCAGACGGCGTGCCTTCCTGGGTCAGCAGCGCGCTGAGCGTATCCAGTAAAGCAAGATGTTGCGCCTGAAGCGGTAAAGATTCCTCGGCAACGGGCAGCGTTTGCGGCGCCATTGCAAAGGAGAGATGGCGGATTACCGTGCGAATAGCATGTTGATGCCAGTAATCAACGGAATAGTTCGAGTTCGGGCGGCGCGTGTTCGCTTCCAGCAAGGCCAAATGACTAAAGTTAACTTTGGCGGAAGGCTCGTGATTGCGCGTTGTCGCTTTTGCGGGCGCGTTTGGCTCGGCAGCGTTGCTGAGCGCAGGCAAACCTAAACTCGCCGCGACCATCCCTAATAAGAGATGCGGCCAGAAGTAGCGTCTACCTAACTGTCGCCAGCGCGTCAGTATTCCACTCACGTTATTGCCATCCCGATCGTATTCAACGTTTTTAGCGCACAAATCTTATCATTAAAGCCAGAAGTCCACAGCAGTATTCAAGATAAGTAACACGTAAAAGTGCTTAAGAAAGCAGCGTTCGCACCGATTTCTTACGACGCTGTAAAAACTCAAAAAAAAACGACTGGGTCACCTGGCCGGAGAGAGTGCCAGATTTGCCAGTCGAATTTTGTACGACAGTATAGATGTCGTTATGCCAGTACGGCTGAAGGCGCTTTGAAGGCCAACGGCAGTTCTGCGTCGTCCTGGAAGGTCACATATTCCCAGGCTTCTTGTTTCGCCAGGACAGCCTGCAACAGTTTGTTATTCAGTGCGTGACCGGATTTATAAGCGGTAAATGCACCGATAATGTTGTGACCACACATGAACAAATCACCGATCGCGTCGAGCATTTTGTGACGTACAAACTCGTCCTCAAAACGCAGGCCGTCTTCGTTCAGTACGCGATAATCGTCAACAACGATGGCACAATCGAAGCTGCCGCCCAGGCACAGGCCACGGGACTGCAGATATTCGATATCACGCATGAAACCAAACGTACGCGCACGGCTGATCTGGCGCATAAACGCATCAGCAGAGAAGTTCATCGCATAGCGTTGATTGCTGGAATCGATAGCCGGATGGTTGAAATCGATGGTGAAGTCCAGCGAAAAACCATTGTACGGCTTGAATTCAGCCCACTTATCGCCATCTTCGACACGAACAGTCTCTTTGATGCGAACAAATTTCTTGGCGCAGTTCAGCTCGTCGATACCAGCATCAAGCAGCAGGTAAACAAACGGAGCGGCACTGCCGTCCATGATTGGGATTTCCGGCGCGTTAACTTCGATAACAATGTTATCGATGCCTAAGCCCGCGAGCGCTGCGTTCAGGTGCTCAACGGTTGAAATCCGTACATCATGCTCGTTGACCAGACACGTACAGAGCATGGTATCACGCACAGATTTGGCATCGGCCGGGAAATCTACCGGTGGATTCAAGTCGGTGCGACGATAGATGACCCCGGTGTTGGCCGGCGCAGGGCGTAAGGTCAGGGTGACTTTCTTGCCGGTATGTAAACCGACACCCGTCGCCTGAACGATACGTTTAAGTGTCCTTTGTTTGATCATCGTATTATCTCGCCAAATTATCTATCCAACCGAAGTGTACTATACATTCGGCAGGCCAGTTTAGCACAAAGAGCCTCGCAACCCAAATTCCAGCTAATTCTTAGTCAGCTTGCTTACGCAGGAATGCCGGGATATCCAGGTAATCCGGCTCTTTCACGGTTTGTGGCGTATTGTCGTTCACCACTTTGGCCACAGGCTTCTGCTCTTGGGTCAGCGGCGCCATACCATGCTGCTGGTAGCGATCCATCACTGGCTGTTGAACTTGCTTATTGGTCACCAGGGTGATTTCAGGACGTTTGTCCATGCCAATGCCCGTCGCAACCACAGTTACACGCAGTTCGTCGTTCATATCCGGGTCAAGAGAAGTACCGATAACCACAGTCGCGTTGTCCGAAGCAAATGCGCGGATGGTGTTACCTACGGTTTCGAACTCATCCAGACGCAGGTCAAAGCCCGCAGTGATGTTAACCAGCACGCCGCGTGCGCCAGACAGGTCGATATCTTCCAGCAGCGGAGAAGAAATAGCCATTTCTGCCGCTTCTTCCGCACGATCTTCACCGCTCGCCACGCCAGAACCCATCATTGCGTAGCCCATTTCAGACATCACAGTACGCACGTCTGCAAAGTCCACGTTCATCAGACCCGGACGAGTAATCAGCTCGGCGATACCCTGAACAGCGCCTTTCAGCACATCGTTAGCTGCGCCAAACGCATCCAGCAGGGAGATACCGCGGCCCAGAACTTTCAGCAGTTTGTCGTTCGGGATTGTGATCAGTGAGTCCACATGTTTGGACAATTCAGTGATCCCCTGCTCGGCAAATGCCATGCGTTTCTTGCCTTCAAAGTTGAAAGGCTTGGTCACGACAGCAACGGTCAGAATACCTAAATCTTTAGCCACTTCAGCAACAACCGGTGCTGCACCTGTACCGGTACCACCGCCCATGCCCGCAGCAATAAAGACCATGTCTGCACCTTCCAGCGCTGCACGCAGTGCATCACGATCCTCATCAGCCGCATTACGGCCAACTTCTGGATTAGCGCCAGCTCCCAGTCCTTTGGTGATACCACTACCGATCTGAATCGTCTGCCCAACCGCTGTTTTACGCAGCGCCTGTGCATCGGTATTTACCGCGAAAAATTCAACACCTTCAATGCGCTCACGCACCATGTGTTCAACAGCATTACCGCCGCCGCCGCCGACGCCGATGACTTTAATCACCGCGTCGTTGGTAAGTTCCATTGGTTCAAACATAGTTTCTCTCCGATATGTGCCTGTCGCCTGAGGCCGTAATCACCGTCGGCCTCATAAAAATTAAAATTCTTTTCGCAGCCAACTATTGAGTCGCTTGATCCACGAGCCAACAGATGCTGTAACACGTTTTTCAACTTCCGCTTCACCGTTAAGATGTGACTCTTTCCCGTAATGAAGCAATCCCACTGCCGTTGAATAATACGGCTCCTGAGCGTAATCAGTTAAACCGGTGATATTCAGCGGCGCGCCGATACGCACCTGCGTATGAAACACGCGTTGAGCGCAGGCGGCAAGACCTTCGATCTGCGCCGCGCCACCGGTTAATACAATACCCGCAGCCAGGTGATGCTTTACGCCTTGTTGGCGAAGCTTTTCCTGCAGCTGCAATATCTCTTCGTTGACCAGGTTGAGCAGCTCGGTATAGCGCGGCTCAATCACCTCAGCCAGCGTCTGACGTTGCAGACTACGCGGCGGACGACCACCTACGCTCGGCACTTCCACGCTCTCGTCTTTACCGACGATGGAGCCCAGCGCGCAGCCATGACGAACTTTAATCGCTTCGGCGTCGCTTGGCGGTGTGCCAAAGGCATAAGCGATATCACTGGTCACGACATTGCCAGCATAAGGAATTACCTTAGTGTGACGCAATGCCCCGCCGGTATAAACGGCGATATCCATTGTACCACCACCGATATCGACGACGCAGACGCCCAGCTCACGTTCGTCTTCCGTCAATACCGAATAACTTGATGCCAGTCCGGCAAATATCAGTTGGTCAACTTTAAGGCCACAACGTTCAACGGCTTTCACAATGTTTTTTGCCATATCGTTGTGACATGTGATCAGATGCACTTTTGCCTGCATCCGCACGCCAGAAAGTCCCACCGGATTTTTGATCCCTTCCTGATAGTCAATCGCATACTCTTGCGGGATCACATGCAGCACACGATGTTCATCACGCACGCGCACCGATTTCGCGGTATGGACGACATTTTCTACATCTTCTTGTGTCACTTCTTCTTCAGAAATGGGCACCATACCAATTTCATTCTGGCAGCTGATGTGCTTACCAGAAAGCGCCAGATATACCGAAGAGATCTGACAATCTGCCATCAACTCTGCCTGGTCAATAGCGCGCTGTACGCACTTGACCACGGATTCGAGGTCGTTCACCCCGCCTTTATCCATACCACGTGACGGGCAGCTGCCCACACCAATGATATTGACCATACCGTCGGGCAGAACTTCCCCTACTAAAGCGGCAACCTTCGCGGTACCAATCTCCAGTCCTACTACCAGTTTTCTGTCCGTCGCCTTGATCATTGTTGTTCTGCCTGTGCCTGATTTTGTTGCTGAGTAGATTCCTCTGGCGGCAAGGGCGCCCAGCCGACTGCCGCACCAGAGTCATAACGCAAATCAACGTAGCTAATCCGTTTGCCATCGGTTTGCGCCTGCTGCTGTAAAACCGGATAAAGTTCTACAAAGCGAGCCAAACGTTTCATCGTATCGCCCCGGCCAAGGTTGAGCTTAATATCGTTATTCAGCGTCAACTGCCAGGAACGCCGCGCGGTCATCGCCGCTTCCTTCAGAGTAAATCTGTCCTTTGCCAGCATCTGCCCCATTTCGCGATAGCCCTGCAACACTTCATTTGCGCTGCCTTCCGGACCATACAACATTGGGAGCACCTGCTTGCTGGTGCGATCTGGCGGAACGCTGAAGGTGTTTCCTTCAGCGTCAACCATATGCTGATCATTCCAACGCGCAATCGGCACATATTCAACCAGATGAATCTTCAATTCATCAGGCCACTGCTTTCTGACGCTCACCTGCTTAATCCACGGCAGGCGTTGTTCAATTTGCGTCTGGATGATGTTTACATCCTGGGTCATAAAGGTACCTGGCTCACCCAATGCCAGGATCGACTGCCGGATATCGTCATTACGCGTGTAATGGCGTTCACCGGTCAACACCAGCTTTGAGAGCGGTAGGCGTTGCGCATCTTCCATCCAGCCCAACACGACCCAGCCGCTCACCAACACTGTCGTTAAAACGGTCAGCAGGAAAAGGATCCCCGCCAGACGCGTTCCATTATTGCGGTGAGAAGAAATCTCTTCTTCACTGTTTCGCGTGTTCAGAGCAGCCTGCGACATATTAGTCCGCCAGTTCCAGAATTCGTACTACCAACTGCGAGAAGCTCATACCCGCCTGGCGTGCCGCCATCGGCACCAGACTGTGACTGGTCATACCCGGTGAGGTATTAGCTTCCAGCAGATAAAACTGTCCATCGCTGTCCAGCATGACGTCAATACGTCCCCATCCTTTGCATCCTAAAGTCGTCCATGCTTTCAGCACTAATGCCTGCAAATTTGCCTCTTGAGCCGCTTCTAAACCTGCCGGGCAGAAATACTGTGTCTCATCAGAGAGATACTTCGCCTCATAATCATAGAAGGTTCCAGCGGGTTGAATACGTATTGACGGTAAAATTTCTTCACCGAGTATCGCAACCGTGAACTCCGGCCCACTTAGCCATTTTTCAATCAATACTTCTTCATCGTGCTGAAATGCCAATCTTAATGCATCTTGTAGAGCATTTTCTGCTACTACTTTTGACATTCCCACACTGGAACCTTCGCGGCTCGGCTTGACGATAAGCGGCAAACCTAAGGCAGAAATTTCTGCTAACTGCTTATCACTAAGGCCTTTTTCAAACTCTGCGCGGGTTAATGCTACCCACGGCGCTACCGGTAAACCAGCGCCCTGCCAAAGCAGTTTGCTGCGTAGTTTATCCATTGAAAGCGCAGATGCCATCACTCCACTGCCGGTATAAGGCAAGCCCATAAGCTCGAGCATACCCTGCAACGTGCCATCTTCACCACCGCGACCGTGCAGAGCGATAAACACTTTCTGAAAGCCCATCGACTTCAGTTGTGTTACGTCAATTTCTTTCGGGTCGACAGGATACGCGTCAATACCGCCTTCACGCAGCCCAGCTAACACTGCCGCACCAGAATTCAGAGAAACTTCCCGCTCCGCGGAGGTCCCGCCCAACAGGACCGCGATTTTATCAGTCATGTTGCTCTTCCTCCGTAGTTTGCGGCTTCAGTTTGATTTCAGCTAAAGATCGAGCAATTTTTCCGATATTTCCTGCCCCTTGAACGAGGATCAGGTCGTTACCAGTTAATACTGGTGCTAACATCTCAGCCACCTGCGCCGGGTCCGGCACCAGAATCGGGTCAATTTTCCCACGGCCACGGATTGTACGACACAACGAACGACTGTCCGCTCCCGGAATAGGCGCTTCGCCTGCCGGATACACTTCCAGCATCAGCAGGGTATCCACCTGAGTCAGCACATTGGCAAAATCGTCATACAGGTCGCGCGTACGGGTGAAACGGTGCGGCTGAAACAGCATCACCAGATTTTTATCCGGCCAACCTGCACGCGCCGCTTTAATAGTGGCGTCCACTTCGGTCGGGTGGTGACCATAGTCATCAACCAGCATTGCCGTACCGCTTTTACCATTCACGGGTTCCAATGGAAATTCACCGAGGAAATCAAAGCGGCGTCCGGTCCCCTGGAAACTCTCCAGCGCACGCAAAATAGCCTCGTCTTCAATCCCCTCTTCCGTGGCGACCGCAACGGCAGCAGCAGCATTCAGGGCATTGTGACGACCTGGCGCATTCAGTGTAACGCGCATTGGCTCTTTGTCCTGACGCAACAGCGTAAAGTGTCCCTGCGGGCCAATCTGCTGATAATCTTCTACACGCACGTCAGCATCTTCGCTGAAGCCATAAGTGGTGGTCTGACGGCCTACACGCGGTAACAATTCGCGAATTACCGGATCGTCAACACACATCACCGCACGACCGTAAAACGGCAGGTTGTGCAGAAAATTAATAAAGGTCTGTTTTAAATTCTCAAAGTCGCCCTGGTAGGTATCCATATGGTCGGCTTCGATATTAGTGACAATCGCCACCATCGGTTGCAGATGCAGGAACGATGCATCGCTTTCATCCGCTTCAGCAATCAGGTAACGACCGTGGCCTAAACGAGCATGTACACCCGCCGCTTTTACCAGCCCACCGTTCACGAAGGTCGGGTCGAGGCCCGCTTCTGCGTAGATGCTGGACACCATCGCGGTGGTCGTGGTTTTGCCATGAGTTCCGGCAATGGCGATGCCATGACGAAAACGCATTAACTCAGCCAGCATTTCAGCACGACGAATAACCGGAATACGTGCCTCGTGGGCAGCAACAATTTCCGGGTTATCGGCAGAAATCGCGCTGGAAACTACGACCACACTGGCATCACGCACATTTTCCGGGCGATGGTTGAAGTAAATCGTCGCTCCCAGATTTGTTAACTGTTGCGTGACTGGGTTTGGCGCTAAATCGGAACCACTGATCTGATACCCTTCATTGGCCAGAACTTCGGCAATACCGCCCATACCGGCACCACCGATGCCGACAAAGTGTATGTGCCGAACGCGACGCATTTCAGGCACGATGGAACGCAGTTTTGCCAATTGTTGTGTATTCATTCTTTACGCCATTAACTTCTCAAATTCATACGATGCAAAAGGCATCGCTACAATTACGCCCGGGCAGCCCGGCTCACTTCATTTGCCACTCGCTCGGTGGCATCCGGAATGGATGCGGCTCGGGCGCGTTCTGCCATGGTTAATAAGGTTTCTCGCGACCACCCGGCCAGGGTGTTGGCGACGGCATCCACAGTAAGCTGAGGCTGCTCGATAATTTTGGCTGCGCCCGCTTTTTCCAGCGGTAGCGCATTCCAGTACTGCTGGCGGTCTTTATGTTGAAACGGCACAAACAACGCCGGTAGTCCTGCCGCAGCAATTTCACTCACCGTCAACGCGCCGGAGCGGCAAACGACGACATCCGCCCACGCATAGGCCGCCGCCATATCATCAATAAATTCCGTCACTTTATGCTGCGGTTGACCCGCTTCGGCATAAGCCTGTTCAACGGTTTGTTGCGAACCTTTGCCGCTCTGATGCCAGATGGTTACTGAATCGCCCAGTTTTGCTGCAACCTGCGGCATTGTCTGGTTAAGGATGCGTGCTCCCTGGGACCCCCCCACAACCAGAACGCGAACCGGCCCTTCACGGCCAGCCATACGCTGCTGTGGCAACGGCAGCGCCAGCACATCAGTACGCACCGGGTTACCAACAACTTCGGCATCAGGGAAAGCCCCCGGAAACGCCTGCATCACTTTGGTAGCAATTTTCGCCAGCCATTTATTGGTCAAGCCAGCAATGCCGTTTTGTTCGTGAAGTACGACCGGAATGCCTAACGACCATGCTGCCAGACCACCAGGCCCGGAAACATAGCCGCCCATACCGAGCACCACATCGGGCTTGTAAGCTTTCATAATCGCCCGCGCCTGACGCCAGGCGTTAAAGATCCGCAGCGGAGCCGCGAGCAACGCTTTAATACCCTTGCCGCGCAGACCAGAAATACGAATAAAGTCGATCTCGATACCGTGCTTCGGCACTAAGTCCGCTTCCATACGATCGGCAGTACCCAGCCAGCGAACTTGCCACCCCTGGGCCATTAAATGGTGCGCAACAGCCAGTCCCGGGAACACGTGTCCGCCGGTACCGCCTGCCATCACCATTAATCGCTTCCCTTTACCACTCATCGAGAACCTCGTACAAACGCCTGCGCTTTCTCCAGGCGTGTTTCATAATCAATACGTAACAGCATCATGATGGCTGTCGACATAATCAGTAAGCTCGAACCACCGTAACTGATCAGCGGTAATGTCAGACCTTTAGTTGGCAACATCCCCGCCGCCGCACCTACGTTAACCAGCGCCTGGAAGCTAAACCAGATACCAATTGAACAGGCGAGAAAACCGGAAAAACGATGGTCAATTTCTAACGCTTTACGGCCAATCGACATCGCGCGAAAAGCGACGAAGAATACCATTAAAAGCGCCAGCACCACACCGATATACCCCAGTTCTTCGCCGATAATGGCGAAAATGAAGTCAGTGTGAGCTTCTGGCAGATACTCCAGTTTTTGTACCGAATTACCTAAACCTTGCCCCCACAGTTCGCCACGACCAAACGCCATCAGGGATTGCGTTAACTGATAACCGCTACCGAAGGGATCTTCCCACGGGTTCCAGAACGCAGTAACACGGCGGATACGGTACGGTTCGGCGAGGATCAGCAGCACGACCGCTGAAATCCCCATGCCGATAATGGCAATGAACTGCCACAATTTTGCCCCCGCCAGGAACAACATCGCCAGTGTGGTGACGAACAACACAACCACTGTACCAAGGTCTGGCTGCGCCAGCAGTAACACTGCCAGTACCAGAATCACGCCCATCGGTTTCAGGAAGCCGCGCAGGTTGTTACGTACTTCGTCGCCTTTGCGCACCAGATAGTTGGCGATGTAACAAAAGAGCGACAGCTTGGTCAGCTCCGCAGGCTGAATGCGCAGCAGACCGAGATCGATCCAACGTGATGCCCCTTTAACTGAGCTACCTACCACCAGCACGATCATCAGCAGGATGATTGATCCCAGCAGCATCGTGGCGCTGTAACGTTGCCAGAACTCCATCGGCAGACGCAGCGTAATGATCGCCAGAATGAACGCCAGAATCAGATAGACGCCATCACGCTTCGCGAAGAAAAACGGATCGTTGGTTAAGCGCTGCCCAATGGGCATTGACGCCGAAGTCACCATGATAAAGCCGATCGCCGCGAGGCCGAAAGTCAGCCACAGCAAGGTGCGATCGTACATGATCAGGCTGTCGGTATCTTTTTCCCGCGAGCCCATCACCCAGCCTTTAAGCGCCGTGGAGATCCAGACCAGGATACTGAGTCCTGGCAGGCGCGGCATTTTCAGGCGAGGGAGAGATAAACGCATCAACCTAACTCCTTCGCCAGACGGGCAAACTCATTGCCCCGTTGTTCAAAGTTCTTGAACTGATCGAGGCTGGCACAGGCTGGTGACAACAGCACCATATCCCCTGGCTGCACGCGTGGCGCCAGCAAGAGCATCGCCTGCTCCATGGTTTCGGTTTGCTCTGCCACTTCCGGACGCAGCGCCGCTAACTGTGCGCCATCACGACCAAAACAGTACAAACGCACGTTGTCGCCATTCAGATAGCGCGCCAATGGACTGAAGTCCGCCGATTTACCATCGCCGCCCAGCAACAAATGCAGCGTGCCGTCTACCTGCAGGCCATTCAGCGCCGCCTCTGTACTCCCGACGTTGGTGGCTTTCGAATCGTTAATCCAGCGCACGCCGTTGTGCTCCAGCACCACTTCAAAGCGATGCGGCAGACCGGTGAACGTGGTTAACGCTTTCAGGCTGCTGGCGCGCGGTAAACCTGCGGCATCAGCCAGCGCCAACGCCGCCAGCGCATTGGTATAGTTATGTTGCCCGGAAAGTTTCATCTCTTTCACGTTCAACACTTTCTCGCCTTTCACCCGCAGCCAGGTTTCGCCCTGCTGATGATTCAGGTGATAGTCACCCATGTTGACGCCAAAGCTGACGCAGCGTTCATCCGCACCGCGAATCGGCATCGTTAAGGCATCATCGGCATTGACGACACAAACTTTCGCATTTTCGTAAATGCGCAGCTTTGCCGCACGATATTGCTGCAATCCAAACGGATAGCGATCCATATGATCTTCTGTCACGTTCAGAATGGTCGCCGCCACCGCCTGTAAGCTGGAGGTGGTTTCCAGCTGGAAACTCGACAATTCCAGCACGTACAGTTCGCACTCAGCATCCAGCAACATCAACGCTGGCAGGCCAATGTTGCCACCCACGCCGACGTTAACACCTGCCGCTTTCGCCATTTCGCCCACTAAAGTGGTGACAGTGCTTTTGCCGTTAGAGCCAGTGATCGCCACAATCGGTGCCTGCGCTTCGCGGCAGAACAGTTCGATATCGCCAACAATTTCAATTCCAGCATCAGCAGCGGCACTTAAAGATGGATGCGCCAGCGCAATACCGGGGCTCGCGACGATCAGATCGGCTGCCATCAGCCACTCGTCATTAAGACCGCCAGTGTGACGTTCCACCGCTTCGGGTAATTTATCCAGGCCTGGCGGTGTCATTCGTGTATCCATAACGCGCGGCGTCACGCCGCGAGCAAGGAAAAAGTCCACGCAGGAAAGCCCGGTGAGGCCCAGGCCGATAATAACGACATTTTTACCCTGGTAATCAGCCATGCTTAACGTACCTTCAGCGTTGCCAGACCAATCAGGACCAGCATCAGCGAAATAATCCAGAAGCGCACAATGACGCGCGGTTCCGGCCAGCCTTTCAGTTCATAGTGGTGGTGAATCGGCGCCATGCGGAAAATACGTTGTCCGCGCAGTTTAAAGGAGCCGACCTGCAAAATAACCGACAGGGTTTCAACCACAAACACACCGCCCATAATCACCAGCAGGAATTCCTGACGCAGCAGCACAGCGATAATGCCCAGCGCGCCGCCTAATGCCAGCGAACCTACATCGCCCATAAAGACTTGCGCCGGATAGGTGTTAAACCACAGGAAGCCCAGCCCTGCCCCGACTATCGCGGTGCAGACAATAACCAGTTCCCCGGCGTGCCGCAGATACGGTATATGCAAGTAGCTGGCAAAGTTCATGTTGCCGGTTGCCCACGCCACCAGCGCAAAACCACCTGCGACAAATACGGTTGGCATAATCGCCAGCCCATCGAGGCCATCGGTCAGGTTTACCGCGTTGCCAGTGCCAACAATGACGAAGTAAGCCAGCAGGATGTAGAACAGCCCCAGCTGCGGCATCACATCTTTAAAAAACGGCACCACCAGCTGCGTCGCTGGTGTATCTTTCCCGGCAAGATACAGCGCAAAGGCAACGCCCAGCGCGATCACCGACATCCAGAAATACTTCCAGCGCGCAATCAGGCCCTTGGTGTCTTTACGCACCACTTTGCGATAGTCATCGACAAAACCAATGATGCCGTAACCCACCAGCACCACGAGTACGCACCAGACGTACGGGTTGGAGGGGTAAGCCCACAGCAGAACGGAGATCACAATCGCCGTCAGGATCATTATCCCGCCCATGGTCGGCGTACCGCGCTTACTGAAGTGCGATTCCGGGCCATCGTTACGAACGACCTGACCAAAGGAGAGTTTTTGCAAATGGGCAATCATGCGCGGGCCCATCCACAATGAGATGAACAGCGCGGTCAGCAGGCTGACGATGGCGCGAAACGTCAGATAGGAAAAGACGTTAAAGCCGGAATAATATTTGACCAAATGTTCGGCCAGCCAAACTAGCATGTCCCATTCTCCTGTAAAGCGCGTACCACCTCTTCCATGGCGGCACTACGTGAACCCTTAACTAAAATCGTAATGACCTGTTGCTCTGCAATCAGTGACTTAAGACGCGAAATTAATGCGGATTTATCAGCAAAATGTTCGCCAACGCCGCTGGCGGTGCTGATAGCATGGCTTTGTTTACCCACGCTTAACACGCGGTCAATACCAGCCGCCTTCGCCGCTTCGCCCACCTGTACATGGCAGGCTTCGCTTTCAGCGCCCAGTTCCGCCATATCGCCCACCACCAGCACGCGGTAGCCCGGCATTTCAGCCAGCACCTGGACTGCTGCGGTCATTGAACCGACATTGGCGTTGTAGGAGTCATCGAGCAGCAACTGGTTTTCTGCCAGTTGAATAGGGAACAGACGCCCGGGAACGGCTTTCAGATTCGCCAGCCCCGCTTTAATAGCATCAAGCGTTGCACCCACTGACATGGAGAGCGCCGCAGCTGCCAGCGAATTAGCAATATTGTGACGCCCCGGCAACGGCAGCAGAACATCTACGCTCCCCGTTGGGGTTTGCAGGGTAAATTCAGTACCGTGCGAGGTCACATGGATATTGGCGGCAGTAAAGTCGCTGTTGGCGGCATTCGGTGAGAAGCGCCACACTTTGCGTGAGCCAATCACGCTTTGCCAGTTCAGCCAGTCGTTGTTGTCAGCGTTCATTATGGCGATACCGTTTTCCGGCAGGCCGGTAAAGATTTCACCTTTCGCTTTTGCGACACCAGCGAGGGAACCGAAACCTTCCAGATGCGCTGCCGCCAGGTTGTTGACCAGCGCCGCTTCCGGGCGAGTCAGACTAACCGTCCAGGCAATTTCGCCCTGATGGTTCGCGCCAAGTTCAATGACTGCGTAATCGTATTCCGGCGTTAAGCGCAGCAGCGTCATTGGCACGCCGATGTCGTTGTTGAGATTGCCCGCGGTATAAAGCGTGTTGCCGCACTGGCTTAAAATCGCCGCCGTCATCTCTTTAACGGAGGTTTTGCCGGAGGACCCCGTCAGAGCAACCACGCGCGCCGGAACTTGCTGGCGAACCCATGCAGCCAGTTCACCAAACGCCAGACGCGTATCCTTGACGATTAACTGCGGCAGGTCGATGTCCAGCGGACGGCTAACCAGTAGTGCGCCTGCGCCGCCAGCTTTCGCCTGGTCGGCAAAATCATGAGCATCGAAACGTTCGCCTTTCAGGGCAACAAACAGGCAGCCCGGCGTCAGTTTTCGGGTATCAGTGGTTACAGCATCAAGGGTGATATCTGCACCTTGCAGTTCACCGTTGAGAATGTCGGTAAGTTGGCTAAGGGTTACGCTAATCATGCAATCACCCCCAGCAGACGCGCCACCGTGACGCGATCGGAGTAGTCCAGACGCTGATTGCCAACAATCTGGTAATCTTCATGGCCTTTGCCCGCGACCAGCACCACATCGTTCTCTTTAGCCTGCATAACGGCGCAAGTCACCGCTTCAGCACGGCCTTCCATCACTTTGGCATGTCCGGCATCTAACATTCCCGCCAGAATATCGTTGATGATGGCACGCGGTTCTTCGGTACGCGGGTTATCGTCCGTCACCACCGCCACGTCAGCAAACTCTTCGGCAATTGCGCCCATCAGTGGACGCTTACCTTTATCGCGATCGCCACCACAGCCAAAGACACACCACAGCTTGCCCGCACAGTGCAGACGCGCCGCCTGTAAGGCTTTTTCCAGTGCATCCGGTGTATGCGCGTAATCCACCACCACCGTCGGTTTGCCTGGCGCAGTGAACACTTCCATACGTCCGCAAACCGGTTGCAGACGCGCGGCGGTTTTCAACAGATCAGCCAATGGATAGCCGAGTGCCAACAGTGTCGCCAGCGCGAGCAGCAGGTTGCTGACGTTAAAAGCGCCCATCAGATGGCTTTCAATTTCGCCATCGCCCCAACTTGAGCTAAAGCGAATCGTCGCACCGCTGTCGTGATAGTTCACGTCGATCGCTTTTAACCAGCGTCCGTGACAGTTCGGATTGATATGATCTTCCATTGATACCGCAACCGCGTCCGGCAGTTTTGCCAGCCAGCGGCGGCCCACTTCATCGTCGGCGTTAATAATCGCCTGACCGCAATGATGTTCGGAGTAAAGCAGCCATTTCGCAGCTTCGTAGTGTTCCATATCACCATGATAATCAAGGTGATCGCGGCTTAAGTTGGTAAAGACCGACGCCGCAAATTTCAATGCCGCCACACGGTGCTGTACCAGCCCGTGGGAGGAAACTTCCATTGCGCAAAAAGTCGCCCCCTGGTCCACCAGCCCCGCCAGCTCATGCTGAACGTCGACTGCCGAACCGGTCGTATTTTCCGTCGGAATAACTTTACCCAGCAGGCCGTTACCTACGGTGCCCATCACTGCGCTGGTTTCACCAAGCAAATGACTCCACTGCGCCAAAAGCTGGGTAGTGGTGGTTTTGCCGTTGGTGCCCGTTACGCCCACGAGACGTAAATTGTCAGAGGGTTCATGGTAAAAGCGGCCCGCCAGTGCAGATAAACGCTCGTTGAGCTGGCTGAGATAGATGACCGGTACGCCGTGCATTTCACGGATTTCACCGTCGGTCGCCTCACCTTTCGCCTCTGCAATAATGGCAGCCACACCTTGCGCTATCGCCTGCGGGATATATCGACGCCCGTCCGCCTGATGACCTACTACAGCTACAAAGAGATCGCCCGCCGCAGCCACACGGCTGTCGAGTGTCATCTCTCGCAGTGCTCGCGAAGGTGCGTCTGGCACCCACGGAGCAAGAAGGTCGCGCAAATTACGATCTGCCACCTGTCCCCTCGCCTTGATTAATCACAAATTCATTTTTATCACCCGTTGTCAGCGCATCCGGCTCGATGTTCATGGTACGCAATACGCCGCCCATGATGGCACCAAAGACCGGCGCGGAAACGGCGCCGCCGTAGTATTTACCCGCCTGCGGATCGTTGATAACAACAACCAGCGCGAAGCGCGGCTGACTCGCAGGCGCAACGCCTGCGGTATAAGCAATATATTTATTGATATAGCGACCGTCCGGCCCGACCTTTTTCGCAGTACCGGTTTTAATGGCGATACGATAGCCTTTAATCGCCGCCTTCACGCCGCCGCCGCCCGGTAGCGCCACGCTTTCCATCATATGCACCACAGTGCGAACAATGGATTCCGGGAAAACTCGCTCGCCAGGAACCGGGGGGTCAACCTTGGTAATCGACAGCGGGCGATAGATGCCATAGCTGCCGATAGTTGCGTAGACTCGCGCTAACTGTAACGGTGTTACCATTAGCCCGTAGCCGAAAGAGAAGGTGGCCCTCTCTATGTCAGACCACCGTTGTTTTTGAGGATATAAGCCACTGCGTTCTCCGACCAACCCCAAATTGGTCGCTTTTCCCAGTCCAAAACGTGAGTAAGTATCTACTAACGCTGAGGACGGCATCGCTAACGCCAGCTTGGAAACACCGACGTTACTCGACTTCTGTAATACCCCGGTCAGGGTTAATTCGCTGTAGCGTGCCACGTCTTTGATTTCGTGGCCGTTAATTCGATAAGGAACGGTATTCAGTACCGAGTTTTCCCGCACCACGCCACGTTGCAACGCGGTCATCACCACCATCGGTTTAACCGTTGAGCCCGGTTCAAACACGTCGGTAATGGTACGGTTACGCATCGCCTCTTTTGGTGTGCCACTCAGATTGTTGGGGTTGTAAGACGGGCTGTTGGCCATCGCCAGCACTTCACCAGTGTTGACATCCACCAGCACGGCGCTACCGGATTCAGCCTTGTTAAAGGCCACCGCGTTATTCAGTTCGCGATAAACCAGCGCCTGCAGGCGTTCATCAATACTCAACGCCAGGTTGTGCGCCGCCTGGCTGTCGGTAGAAGAAATATCTTCAATTACACGACCATAGCGGTCTTTACGCACAATACGTTCGCCCGGTTGCCCGGTAAGCCATTTATCGAAACTTTTCTCGACGCCCTCAATCCCCTGGCTATCGACGTTGGTAAAGCCAATGAGGTGAGCGGTCACTTCGCCAGACGGATAGTAACGGCGAGATTCTTCACGCAAATGAATCCCCGGCAGCTTCAGTTTTTTGATGTATTCAGCCATGTCAGGGTTTACCTGACGCGCCAGATAAATAAAGCGCCCTTTCGGGTTGGCGTTAATGCGGGCTGAAAGCTGATCCAGCGGAATATTGAGCGCGTTAGCCAGCGCCTTCCAGCGGTCACCGACGCTGATGCCGCCAGCTTCATGCACTTCTTTCGGGTCAGCCCAAATCGCTTTTACTGGCACACTCACTGCTAACGGGCGACCAGAACGGTCGGTAATCATGCCGCGGGAGGTGGAGACTTGCTGAACGCGAAGAGAGCGCATGTCACCCTCTTTCACCAGCATATCCGGGGAGATTACCTGTAACCAGGCAACGCGCCCCAGCAGGAAAGCCAGTGCCAATAAAATACAGCCGCATAACAACGCAAAACGCCAACTGATAAAGTTGGCATGTTCTTCCTGACGTTTTGGTTTCTGCGTTTTCGCCGCTGCTTTCATGCGTCGCGTTTATCCTTATTTTTGCACTACGATATTTTCTTGTGATGGATCAACATGCTGCATTTGCAGCTTCTCCGTGGCGATCCGTTCCACCCGGCTATGGTCGCCGAGCGCATTCTCTTCAAGAATGAGGTTGCGCCATTCAATGTCTAAAGCGTCTCGCTCCAGCACCAGTTGTTCGCGCTGAGCGGTCAGCAAACGGGTATGGTGCGCCGTGGTCACCACAGTCACCGCCGTCAAAATAATGCAAATGAACAGGCAGAGCGGCAGCTTCCCAAACCGCAAAAGATCGTCACCGATAACGCCAGGCAAGGCATGGCGCTCGTGGCTTCCCATCGATCCTTTAACTTTGCTGAGGGCTTCTGTCACTCTGCTGATCATGCGTTCGTCCTCTCTGCAATACGCAGAACTGAACTACGGGCACGAGGGTTCTCTGCCACCTCTTCTTCGCCCGGCATCAACTTACCTAGTGCTCGCAGCTGACGGCCACCCAGTTTTTTGAGCTGCTCTTCAGTCATCGGTAACCCTGCCGGAACTTGTGGACCACGACTGTTTTCACGCATAAAGCGTTTCACAATACGGTCTTCCAGCGAATGAAAACTGATGATCGAAAGCCGCCCGCCAGGGGCCAGCACGTTGAGCGAGCTTTTTAGCGCCTGCTCTATCTCCTCCAGTTCACTGTTTACCCAAATGCGCACCGCCTGGAAGGTACGGGTCGCGGGATGTTTAAACTTATCTTTCACCGGCGTTGCAGCAGCCACGACTTCCGCCAGTTCTTTGGTGCGGGTCATCGGCTGTTCGCGGTTACGCTCGACAATGGCGCGGGCAATGCGTTTGGCAAAACGCTCTTCACCATAGGTTTTCAATACCCAGGCGATATCGGCTTCTTCTGCGGTTTGTAGCCATTCAGCGGCTGACTGCCCACGGGTTGGGTCCATACGCATGTCCAGCGGACCATCGCGCATAAAGGAAAAGCCGCGCTCAGCATCATCAAGTTGCGGTGAAGAGACGCCAAGATCGAGGAGAATGCCGTCGATCTTGCCGATAAGATCGCGCTCGGCGACATATTCGCCCAGCGCAGAGAAAGGTCCATGAATGATGGAGAAGCGCGGATCATCAATAGTCTTCGCGACGGCAATAGCCTGCGGGTCGCGATCGATTGCCAGCAAGCGTCCTGTTTCGCCAAGTTGCGAAAGAATCAGACGTGAGTGACCACCGCGACCAAAAGTTCCATCAATGTAGATACCGTCAGGACGGATATTGAGGCCATTTACGGCTTCGTCCAGCAGTACCGTGGTATGTTTATAGTTTTCCATCATTTTATAGAGACAAGTCCTGCAGCCGCTCCGACAAGTTTTCGGTAACAGACTGTTCAGCGTCGATATCTTCCCTGACCTGTTGATGCCATGTCGTTTCATCCCACAGTTCGAACTTATTGAACTGCCCGACCAACATCACTTCTTTCGTCAGCCCGGCATGCTGCCGCAACACAGGCGCGATTAATAATCGACCAGCGCTATCCAGCTGACACTCACTGGCATGCCCTAACAGAAGGCGTTGAACACGACGTTCAACAGGGTTCATGCTCGAAAGACGCGATAATTTGTGCTCGATAATTTCCCATTCAGGAAGGGGGTAAAGCAGCAGGCACGGGTGATGAATGTCAATGGTACACACCATTTGACCGGCAGCGCTCCCGAGCAGTTCTTCCCGATAACGGGTAGGCACCGATAAGCGCCCTTTACTGTCGAGATTGACTAACGTTGCTCCCCGGAACATGCCAGTCTCCCCCCGATTACCACTTTATCCCACAAATTCCCACTAAAAGGAGTTTACGGAGCGGAGGAAAAGCTTGTCAAGCCAGGAACATTCCTTACCGAAGCAAAAAACCCAATGTTTACGGCTAATATCTGCATTGTTTAAAAATCGCCCAACAAACGAAGCAAATTAACGTTATGAATAGTTGTAAGAAAAAATCCCATTCATCATTACCGTTTTAAAAACGACTCGAATTTCCTTAATGGAAATATAAAGTGTCAGTTTGCGACGCGAGCGGCATTTTAGGACATATCTCCCCTGGATAACAGTCCCTGTTGCACGTGCGCCATGCCTGATGCCAGCGACTTTGGGCAAAAGTTTAGAAAAGTGTTTGTTTAATCGGCAATTGCCGATTTGCCTGTAACAAAATAATGCAATTGCAATCCATCGTTACGACTTAATTATCATTCAGCGCAGCAAATGGAGTTAATTGGCAGGATATTCAGAAGGGCTTATGGATAATTGTCCGAATAGTCTTATTTACATTATGGATATCGATGTCCAATTACGTACTCAATGCGCCAGAGGTAAAATCCACTGGCGCATCTTTTTCGTAATATTTATCTACGGCTTAGTACACCACGACGATAGAGATTACGTTTAATGCGTGTTAAGCCTGGTTTTGGTTTGCGCGGCTCGTCCAGACTGGCGAGCACAATCTCCAGTACGCGTTCCGCAACGTCGCGATGACGCTGGGCTACTGCCAATACCGGACACTGTAAGAAGTCGAGCAATTCGTTGTCGCCAAAGGTCGCAATTGCCAAATCAGAAGGCAGTTTGCCATCACGGCGCAGCGTGACATCCATAACGCCTTGCAACAACGCAAATGAGGTGGTGAACAGCGCCTGCGGCATCGGATGCGTTTCCAGCCATTTTTCGAACAACTGGGCAGCGGTTTCCCGCTCATAGCTGTTGGCATAAAGGAAATGCACTTCGCGCGGATCATCTTTCCAGGCAGTACGGAACCCCTGCTCGCGCAGGAAACTGACAGAAAGCTCCGGCAACGCGCCAAGATAAAGCACCGTCTCGGCAGGAAACTTGCGTAACTCTTCGGCCAGCATTTCTGCATCATCCTGGTCGGCACCCACAACGCTGGTGAAGTGTTCACGATCGAGGGCACGGTCCAGCGCGACGATCGGGAACGGGTCGTTAGCCCAGCGTTGATAAAAAGGATGCTCCGGCGGCAGCGACGTCGAAACGATAATCGCATCAACCTGACGTTGCAAAAGATGCTCAATACAGCGCATTTCGTTGTCTGGCTGATCTTCGGAACAAGCAATCAGTAGTTGATAACCCCGTTGCCGTGCCTGACGTTCAAGATAATTAGCGATACGGGTGTAACTTGTGTTCTCCAGATCGGGGATCACAAGACCAATCGAACGTGTGCGTCCAGCACGAAGCCCAGCAGCCACGGCATTCGGGTGGTAATTGTGCTCACGCACCACTGCCATGACTTTTTCAACGGTTTTGTCGCTCACACGGTATTGCTTCGCTTTGCCGTTAATAACATAGCTTGCAGTGGTCCGCGACACTCCCGCCAGCCGAGCGATTTCATCCAGTTTCACAATTGCCCCTTGAGTAAAATGTAAAAACCATACCCATTGTACTGGCATGGGTTAAATTCATTAACATCTAAGCGCAGAAAATTAACTGCGGCAACTGCTTTTATTCCAGGTTCCCACTGAATTCGCAAAAAAAGCCCAACGTGGCATGTTGGGCTATAATTTGCGCATTGAGATCATTCTCAACGCATTATTTTATCGCCGCGCGAAAGTCCTACTACGCCGGAGCGAGCAACCTCCACAATTTTCGCCACATCGCGAATCGATGCTAAAAATGCATCAAGCTTATCGCTGGTTCCTGCCAATTGGACGGTATAAAGCGATGGCGTGACATCAATGATTTGCCCACGGAATATTTCCGTATTGCGCTTCACTTCGTCACGTCCGTAGCCACTGGCCTGAATTTTTACCAGCATGATTTCCCGCTCAACATGCGCCCCCTGCCCCAGTTCGCTCACGCGCAGCACATCGACCAGCTTGTGTAGTTGCTTTTCAATCTGCTCCAACACTTTTTCATCGCCCACGGTCTGGATAGTCATACGCGATAATGTCGGATCGTCGGTTGGCGCAACGGTCAGGCTTTCAATGTTATAGCCCCGTTGGGAAAAGAGGCCGATCACGCGGGATAACGCGCCTGATTCATTTTCGAGTAATACGGATAATATCCGGCGCATAATCAGGTTCTCTCCGTTTTGCTTAACCACATTTCATCCATTCCGCCGCCACGAATCTGCATCGGGTAGACGTGCTCACTGCCATCGACGGTGACATCAACAAACACCAGGCGATTATTGCGTACCTGTTCCAGTGCCTCGCTAAGTTTGTTTTCCAGCTCTTGCGGATGAGAAATCTGGATCCCAACATGGCCATAGGCTTCCGCCAGACGAACGAAATCCGGTAGCGATTGCATATAAGATTGTGAATGGCGGCCGGAATAGATCATGTCCTGCCACTGCTTCACCATCCCCAGATAGCGGTTATTGAGATTCACCACCAGCACCGGCAGTTCATATTGCAAAGCGGTAGACAGTTCCTGAATGTTCATCTGAATGCTGCCGTCGCCAGTGACGCAGACCACGGTTTCTTCTGGTAACGCCATTTTGACACCCAGCGCCGCAGGCAAACCAAAGCCCATGGTGCCGAGTCCACCGGAGTTGATCCAACGACGCGGTTTATCGAAAGGATAATAAAGCGCGGCGAACATCTGGTGCTGCCCGACGTCGGACGTGACGTAAGCGTCCCCTTTCGTCAGCCGCCAGAGTGTCTCGATCACCGCTTGCGGTTTAATCTTTTCGCTCTGAGTGTCGTATTTAAGGCACTGGCGAGCGCGCCACTGTTCAATCTGTTGCCACCAGTCACGGATTTCATCCAGCGGTTGGTGAGCCGTTTCTTGTGCCAGCAACTCCAGCATTTGATCCAGCACTAACCGCGCGTCACCAACGATCGGGATGTCGGCGGTAACGGTTTTTGAGATCGACGTAGGATCGATATCAATATGTAAAACCGTTGCATTCGGGCAGTACTTGGCCAGATTGTTAGTGGTGCGATCGTCAAAGCGCACGCCGACCGCAAAAATAACATCGGCATTATGCATGGTCATATTGGCTTCGTAGGTGCCGTGCATTCCCAGCATCCCCAGCGCCTGACGATGCGTTGCCGGAAACGCCCCCAGCCCCATTAATGAAGAGACGACGGGAAGATTAAGTTGCTCAATAATCTGTTTGAGTTGTTGATGGCAACTCGCAGTCACTGCGCCGCCGCCAACGTAAACTACCGGTTTTTTCGCTGCCGCCAGTGTCTGCAATGCGCGTTTAATCTGCCCCTTATGACCCAGTGTTGTCGGGTTATAAGAGCGCATACTGACCGACTCCGGCCAGACGTAGGGTAATTTGTTCGCCGGATTAAGAATATCTTTCGGTAAATCAACCACCACTGGTCCAGGACGACCACTTGCCGCCAGCCAGAATGCCTTTTTCAGCACCTGAGGAATGTCTTCCGTTTGCTTAACCAGGAAACTGTGTTTTACCACCGGGCGGGAAATTCCCACCATGTCGCACTCCTGAAAGGCATCGTAGCCTATCAGCGAGGTCGCTACCTGACCGGAAAGAACAACCAAAGGAATGGAGTCCATATAAGCAGTAGCGATACCGGTAATCGCGTTAGTCGCCCCTGGACCCGACGTCACCAGCACGACACCCACTTCCCCGGTTGCGCGTGCCAGGCCATCGGCCATATGCACCGCCGCTTGCTCATGACGAACTAATACGTGATCGATACCCCCCACGGTATGCAATGCATCGTAAATATCAAGGACCGCGCCTCCGGGATAACCGAATACCTGTTTAACGCCCTGATCGATAAGCGATCGGACGACCATCTCGGCTCCAGACAACATCTCCATGGCCTGCCTCACTGTTTGGCGGAAAAAATGTGTAAAACACATTAACCGTCCGATCTTGCTTAAGCAATTGGCAGACAGAGTCATAAACGTGAAGAAATAAGAATAAACAGGAGGAAAGGAGAAAAGAAACGATAAAATACTCCAGAATGAAGGCGTAAATTGATAATAAATTGGCTGAATTCGGCTACTTACAGCAATTTCTCTATTTTTTTAATTATTCATAAAATCTGGCGAACATGCATTCAGAACAAAATTCTACATTTAATAAAAAACGCAGAATAAACCAGAAAGACATACCTGATTTATTCTGCTTTTGTTTAGCGTTTACATATAGAGATTAATTGCTCTTCCATCCACTGATGGCCTTTATCGCGCCCGGCAGCTTCATGCCAGGAGAGATAACAGGTTCTGCTATTCTGTTTTAATGGCAGCGGTAAGACCTGCAACTCTAAAGATTCAGCAAACTCCTCTGCCAGCCAACGCGGTGCAATGGCAACCAGTTGCGTTTGAGAAACCACGCTAAGGACGCTCATCATTGCCATTCCCTGATAAGCAATACTCGCTTGTTTATCTACTGTGTCATACCACGGCTGACTAAATGACGCGAAACGGTCCAGCGCCACTGCGGCGTGTTGCTCATTATAAACATCATGTTTCAGTAATGGACCTTTAATATGCGGATGATTCTTACTGGCCACCAGCACCATTTCATCTTTAAATAACGGCACACTGGTAAATTCGGGGCGGTGGAAATCTTCATAACTTATAACGAACTCCGTTTCCTGATAGCGCAACTGATGTTCGGTGTTCTGATTTAATGAAGACTTGAACATAACATGTATATTTGGCGCAATCTGCTCAATGTGATTATAAATCTGCGAAGTCAGAATGCTGTCTAACGGGCTGCATACACAGAGATGGAATACCCGCTCGCTACTGGCAGGCTCAAAACCTGAACCTGGTAATTCGTTTTGCACTAATTGCAGTGCCTGGCGCACAGAACCAAAAAGTTGAAATGCGCGAGCGGTCGGCTGAATACCACGGCCATAACGAACAAACAATTCGTCATTAAACATCACCTTCAGGCGTGCAACAGCGTTACTAACTGCAGGCTGCGACATTCCCAGGACATGCGCGGCACGAGTTATGTTCTGCTCCTGCATCACTGCATCAAAAACGGTTAACAAATTCAAATCGACCATACGCAGCTGTGGTTTGCTTAACTCTGCGATCTCTGGCTGTTCTGTTTTTACCTCTGACATACTTAACTCCACTGTCACACTTAACTCCCTTTCCCTTATTGGAATGCAGAGAAATAATCCTGAAAAATATGATTTACCATGCATATAAAATAAGAAAAAGGGAAATACGTAAAATTAGGAAAACATAAAGATACGGGTTCTGATAAAAACAGAATCCACTGCCGTACGGAGAGTTATTCACCACAGCATAATAATCCATAATGTTTTTGTTGCGTAAACAATCTAATCATAACTGTCACGAATACTCAATCATCCGCAAAATGGATTAAACGTGCTAATTTAATCATTGTTTTATATGTTTAATGCGTTAATTCTTAACATCAATTGCACATTAATATTCATCGGGTAAATATAAAATATTCATAAAACAAATAATTCAAGGTAAATCATCAGGATAAGAGCGTTTTCTCCTACGTCCCATCCTCTTTTAGTCCGTTGGTTAAATGCAATAATCTATGCGGAAGTATGTCCATCTATGAAAAATGTATCTCGTTAAGCAGAAATTAATATCGACAGTTATAGATCGCACAGCACAATTAGCTAATTTGGAACAGGAGAAATTACCGCTGAAAGGCCGCTTTTCTTACTACAGGGTTGACATCCGTTTTTGTATCCAGTAACTCTAAAAGCATATCGCATTCATCTGGAGCTGATTTAATGACTCACATCGTTCGCTTTATCGGTCTACTACTACTAAACGCATCTTCTTTGCGCGGTAGACGAGTGAGCGGCATCCAGCATTAAGCCAGCACGCAGTCAAACAAAAAACCCGCGCCATTGCGCGGGTTTTTTTATGCCCGAAGCGAGGCGCTCTAAAAGAGACAAGGACCTAAACCATGAGCCAGCAAGTCATTATTTTCGATACCACATTGCGCGACGGTGAACAGGCGTTACAGGCAAGCTTGAGTGCGAAAGAAAAACTGCAGATTGCGCTGGCCCTTGAGCGTATGGGTGTTGACGTAATGGAAGTCGGTTTCCCCGTCTCTTCGCCGGGCGATTTCGAATCGGTGCAAACCATCGCCCGCCAGGTCAAAAATAGCCGCGTATGTGCGTTAGCTCGCTGCGTGGAGAAAGATATTGACGTGGCAGCCGAATCCCTGAAAGTCGCCGAAGCCTTCCGTATTCATACCTTTATAGCCACCTCCCCAATGCACATCGCCACCAAGTTGCGCAGCACGCTGGATGAAGTGATCGAACGCGCTGTTTATATGGTGAAGCGCGCACGTAATTACACCGATGATGTTGAATTTTCTTGCGAAGACGCAGGGCGTACACCGATTGCCGATCTGGCGCGAGTGGTCGAGGCGGCGATTAACGCCGGTGCCACCACCATCAACATTCCGGATACCGTGGGCTACACCATGCCGTTTGAGTTCGCCGGAATCATTAGCGGCCTGTATGAACGTGTACCGAACATCGATAAAGCCATTATTTCCGTACACACCCACGACGATTTAGGACTGGCGGTAGGCAACTCACTGGCGGCGGTACATGCCGGGGCGCGGCAGGTAGAAGGCGCAATGAACGGGATCGGCGAACGTGCCGGAAACTGTTCGCTGGAAGAAGTGATCATGGCGATCAAAGTGCGCAAGGATATCCTTGACGTACATACCGCCATTAATCACCAGGAAATATGGCGCACCAGCCAGTTAGTTAGCCAGATTTGCAATATGCCAATCCCGGCAAACAAAGCCATTGTCGGCAGCGGTGCGTTCGCTCACTCCTCGGGGATTCATCAGGATGGTGTGCTGAAAAATCGCGAAAACTACGAAATCATGACACCAGAATCTATTGGTCTGAACCAAATTCAGCTGAATCTGACCTCCCGTTCGGGCCGTGCGGCGGTAAAACATCGCATGGATGAGATGGGATATAAAGAAAGTGAATATAATTTGGACAATCTGTACGACGCGTTCCTGAAGCTGGCAGATAAAAAAGGTCAGGTGTTCGATTATGACCTGGAAGCGCTGGCCTTCATCGGTAAGCAGCAAGAAGAACCGGAACACTTCCGTCTGGATTACTTCAGCGTGCAGTCTGGCTCTAACGATATCGCCACTGCCGCCGTCAAACTGGCCTGTGGCGAAGAAGTCAAAGCAGAAGCCGCCAACGGTAACGGTCCGGTCGATGCCGTCTACCAGGCGATTAACCGCATCACTGACTATAACGTCGAACTGGTGAAATACAGCCTGACCGCCAAAGGCCACGGTAAAGATGCGCTGGGTCAGGTAGATATCGTCGCAAATTACAACGGTCGCCGCTTCCACGGCGTCGGCCTGGCCACCGATATTGTCGAGTCCTCCGCCAAAGCCATGGTGCACGTACTGAACAATATCTGGCGCGCCGCAGAAGTCGAAAAAGAGTTGCAACGCAAAGCTCAACACAACGAAAACAACAAGGAAACCGTGTGATGTCGAAGAATTACCATATTGCCGTATTGCCGGGAGACGGAATTGGTCCGGAAGTAATGACCCAGGCGCTGAAAGTGCTGGATGCCGTGCGCAACCGCTTTGCAATGCGCATCACCACCAGCCATTACGATGTAGGCGGCGCAGCCATTGATAACCACGGGCAGCCGCTGCCGCCCGCGACGGTTGAAGGTTGCGAGCAAGCCGATGCCGTGCTGTTTGGCTCGGTAGGCGGTCCGAAGTGGGAACATTTACCGCCAGACCAGCAACCAGAACGCGGCGCGCTGTTACCTCTGCGTAAACATTTCAAATTATTCAGCAACCTGCGTCCGGCAAAACTGTATCAGGGGCTGGAAGCATTCTGCCCGCTGCGTGCAGACATTGCCGCTAACGGCTTCGACATCCTGTGCGTGCGCGAACTGACCGGCGGCATCTATTTCGGTCAGCCAAAAGGCCGCGAAGGTAGCGGACAATATGAAAAAGCATTTGATACCGAGGTGTATCACCGTTTTGAGATCGAGCGCATTGCCCGCATCGCGTTTGAATCTGCTCGCAAGCGTCGCCACAAAGTGACGTCGATCGATAAAGCTAACGTGCTGCAATCCTCTATTTTATGGCGGGAAATCGTTAATGAGATCGCCATTGAATATCCGGATGTCGAACTGGCGCATATGTACATCGACAACGCCACCATGCAGTTGATTAAAGATCCATCACAGTTTGACGTTCTGCTGTGCTCCAATCTGTTTGGCGACATTCTTTCTGATGAGTGCGCAATGATCACTGGCTCGATGGGGATGTTACCTTCCGCCAGCCTGAACGAGCAAGGTTTTGGTCTGTATGAACCGGCAGGCGGCTCGGCACCAGATATCGCAGGCAAAAACATCGCCAACCCGATTGCACAAATTCTGTCGCTGGCGCTGCTGCTGCGCTACAGCCTGGATGCCGATGATGCGGCTTCCGCCATTGAACGCGCCATTAACCGCGCATTAGAAGAAGGCATTCGCACCGGGGATTTAGCCCGTGGCGCTGCCGCCGTTAGTACCGATGAAATGGGCGATATCATTGCCCGCTATGTGGCGGAAGGGGTGTAATCATGGCTAAGACGTTATACGAAAAATTGTTCGACGCTCACGTAGTGTACGAAGCCGAAAACGAAACCCCGCTGTTATATATCGACCGCCACCTGGTGCATGAAGTGACCTCACCGCAGGCGTTCGATGGTCTGCGCGCCCACGGTCGCCCGGTGCGTCAGCCGCGGAAAACCTTCGCCACCATGGATCACAACGTTTCTACTCAGACAAAAGACATTAATGCCTGCGGTGAAATGGCGCGGATCCAGATGCAGGAACTGATCAAAAACTGCAAAGAGTTTGGCGTCGAGCTGTATGACCTGAATCACCCGTATCAGGGGATCGTCCACGTGATGGGGCCGGAACAGGGCGTGACCTTGCCGGGGATGACCATTGTCTGCGGCGACTCGCATACCGCTACCCACGGCGCTTTTGGCGCACTGGCCTTTGGCATCGGTACTTCCGAAGTTGAACACGTACTGGCAACGCAAACCCTGAAACAGGGCCGCGCAAAGACCATGAAAATTGAAGTCCAGGGTAAAGCCGCGCCTGGCATTACCGCGAAAGATATCGTGCTGGCGATTATCGGTAAGACTGGCAGCGCAGGCGGCACCGGGCATGTGGTGGAGTTTTGCGGCGAAGCAATCCGTGATTTAAGCATGGAAGGTCGCATGACCCTGTGCAATATGGCAATCGAAATGGGCGCGAAAGCCGGTCTGGTTGCGCCAGATGAAACCACCTTTAACTATGTCAAAGGTCGTCTGCATGCGCCAAAAGGCAAAGATTTTGACGATGCCGTCGCCTACTGGAAAACCCTGCAAACCGACGAAGGCGCAACTTTCGATACCGTTGTGACTTTGCAGGCAGAAGAAATTTCACCGCAGGTCACCTGGGGCACCAATCCGGGCCAGGTAATTTCCGTAAACGACAACATTCCCGATCCGGCTTCGTTTGCCGATCCGGTTGAACGCGCGTCGGCAGAAAAAGCGCTGGCCTATATGGGGCTGAAACCGGGTATTCCGCTGACCGAAGTGGCCATCGACAAAGTGTTTATCGGTTCCTGTACCAACTCGCGCATTGAAGATTTACGCGCGGCGGCGGAAATCGCCAAAGGGCGGAAAGTCGCGCCAGGCGTACAAGCGCTGGTGGTTCCCGGTTCTGGTCCGGTAAAAGCGCAGGCGGAAGCGGAAGGTCTGGACAAAATCTTTATCGAAGCCGGTTTTGAATGGCGCTTGCCAGGTTGTTCAATGTGTCTGGCGATGAACAACGACCGTCTGAATCCGGGCGAACGTTGCGCCTCCACCAGCAACCGTAACTTTGAAGGCCGCCAGGGGCGCGGCGGGCGTACGCATCTGGTCAGCCCGGCAATGGCTGCTGCTGCCGCTGTGACCGGGCATTTCGCCGACATTCGCAATATTAAATAAGGAGTACACCATGGCAGAGAAATTTATTAAACACACAGGCCTGGTGGTTCCGCTGGATGCCGCCAATGTCGATACCGATGCGATCATCCCGAAACAGTTTTTGCAGAAAGTGACGCGTACTGGTTTTGGCGCGCATCTGTTTAACGACTGGCGTTTTCTGGATGAAAAAGGCCAACAGCCAAACCCGGATTTCGTGCTGAACTTCCCGCAATATCAGGGCGCTTCCATTTTGCTGGCGCGGGAAAACTTCGGCTGCGGCTCCTCGCGTGAGCACGCGCCGTGGGCGCTGACCGATTACGGTTTTAAAGTGGTG
Source organism: Escherichia sp. E1V33 (assembly GCF_004211955.1). Taxonomy (GTDB): domain Bacteria; phylum Pseudomonadota; class Gammaproteobacteria; order Enterobacterales; family Enterobacteriaceae; genus Escherichia. The sequence continues at coordinate 222,249 of NZ_RHJI01000003.1, read as the reverse complement.
ATTGCGCCAAGTTTCGCTGACATCTTCTATGGCAACAGCTTTAACAACCAACTGCTGCCGGTGAAATTAAGCGATGCAGAAGTGGATGAGTTGTTTGCGCTGGTGCACGCCAATCCGGGGATTCATTTCGCCGTGGACCTGGAAGCGCAAGAGGTGAAAGCGGGTGATAAAACATATCGTTTTTCTATCGATGCCTTCCGCCGCCACTGCATGATGAACGGTCTGGACAGCATTGGTCTGACCTTACAGCACGACGACGCTATTGCCACTTATGAAGAGAAGCAACCGGCGTTTATGCGTTAATTTGTACGCCGTCCGACTCAATCGCCAAAAAGAAAAAAGCCAGCAGGTATTCACTGCTGGCGTGGCGATTAACACCAATACTCAGTCACACATGATGTCCGCAAATCAGTATTCAGAATCACTCCCCTCCCACTGCATCAGTTCTTCAAGCATGGCTAAACGTTGTGGAACACTTAACCAACGCAGCCAGCACAATTTCGCTGTCGCGATAAAATAGTGCCGATAAAACTGACGCATGGGACACCTCCTTGCTTCATCGTTAAGAATTATTGACTTAATATAGGGAAAATTAAATTGCTGACTTTTGCGCAGGAGTTCCCCTTTTATGCCTTCTGGTCGTCTGCAACAACAGTTCATCCGCCTGTGGCAATGCTGCGAGGGTAAATCGCAGGACACGACGCTCAACGAACTGGCGGAGTTATTGAGCTGCTCCCGTCGTCATATGCGCACCCTGCTCAACACCATGCAAGATCGCGGCTGGTTAACATGGGAAGCAGAAGTTGGGCGCGGTAAACGCTCGCGTTTGACGTTTCTGTACACCGGGCTGGCGCTTCAGCAACAGCGGGCGGAAGACCTGCTGGAGCAGGATCGCATCGACCAGTTGGTGCAGTTAGTCGGTGATAAAACTGCCGTGCGACAAATGCTGGTTTCTCATCTGGGCCGTAGCTTCCGTCAGGGCCGGCACATCCTGCGCGTCCTCTACTATCGTCCGTTACGTAATCTGCTACCGGGTAGCGCATTACGCCGTTCAGAAACCCATATCGCCCGACAAATCTTCAGTTCGCTAACGCGCGTAAATGAGGAAAATGGGGAACTGGAGGCGGACATCGCCCACCACTGGCAGCAAATTTCTTCACTCCACTGGCGTTTCTTTTTGCGCCCCGGGATCCATTTCCATCATGGTCGCGAGCTGGAAATGGACGACGTCATCGCCTCGTTGAAGCGGATCAATACGCTGCCGCTCTATTCCCACATCGCTGAAATTGTATCGCCGACGCCCTGGACGCTGGATATTCATCTCACTCAGCCAGATCGCTGGTTGCCGTTACTGCTGGCGCAAGTTCCGGCGATGATCCTGCCGCGCGAATGGGAAACCCTCAGTAACTTTGCCAGCCACCCTATCGGCACCGGTCCGTATGCGGTAATGCGTAACAGCACCAACCAACTGAAAATTCAGGCATTCGACGATTTCTTCGGTTATCGGGCATTAATCGACGAAGTTAACGTCTGGGTCTTGCCGGAAATTGCCGATGAACCCGCTGGAGGCCTGATGCTGAAAGGGCCGCAGGGCGAGGAAAAAGAGATTGAAAGTCGCCTTGAAGAAGGTTGCTACTATTTACTGTTCGACAGCCGCACCCATCGCGGGGCGAATCAGCAAGTCAGAGACTGGATAAGCTATGTACTTTCGCCGACCAATCTGGTTTATTTCGCCGAGGAACAGTACCAGCAACTGTGGTTTCCGGCCTATGGGTTGCTCCCCCGCTGGCACCATGCCCGGCCAACACATTGCGAAAAACCTGCCGGGCTGGAACATCTCACCCTGACCTTTTATCAGGATCATATTGAACATCGGGTGATTGCCAGGATCATGCAGCAGATTCTGGCTAGTCATCAGGTAACGATGGAAATCAAAGAGATCAGCTACGATCAATGGCACAAAGGTGAGATCGAAAGCGACATATGGCTTAACAGCGCCAACTTTACGCTGCCGCTGGATTTTTCGCTGTTCGCACACTTGTGCGAAGTACCCCTGCTACAACACTGTATTCCGATAGACTGGCAAGCCGACGCCGCCCGCTGGCGCAATGGCGAAATGAATCTGGCGAACTGGTGCCAGCAACTGGTTGCCAGCAAAGCGATGGTGCCGCTCATCCATCACTGGCTGATCATCCAGGGGCAACGCAGTATGCGCGGCCTGCGTATGAATACCCTCGGCTGGTTCGATTTTAAATCAGCCTGGTTTGCGCCACCGGATCCATGATTGCTGGTTGATAACAAACTCACTACACTAACGCCGTTCTCAACGGGGTGCCTGCGCTCATGCGCTAGCTGAGAAAATACCCGTCGAACCTGATCCGGATAACGCCGGCGAAGGGATTTGAGGCTCTATCTCAAGTCCTTTGCCACTCTTCTTTGAGGTGCAAAGTGTTAAAAAAATGTCTTCCCCTGCTGTTGCTGTGCACAGCGCCCGTTTTCGCTAAACCTGTTCTGACTGTCTATACCTATGACTCCTTCGCCGCCGACTGGGGACCAGGCCCGGTGGTTAAAAAAGCCTTTGAAGCCGACTGTAATTGCAAACTAAAACTGGTGGCGCTGGAAGATGGCGTCTCGCTGCTCAACCGTCTACGGATGGAAGGCAAAAACAGCAAAGCCGATGTGGTGCTGGGCCTGGATAACAATCTGTTAGACGCCGCCAGCAAAACCGGGCTGTTTGCTAAAAGCGGTGTGGCAGCGAATGACGTTAACGTTCCCGGCGGCTGGAATAATGACACTTTCGTACCGTTTGATTACGGCTATTTCGCCTTCGTCTATGACAAGAACAAACTGAAAAATCCGCCACAAAGCCTGAAGGAGCTGGTTGAGAGCGATCAAAACTGGCGGGTGATTTATCAGGATCCGCGCACCAGTACGCCGGGGCTGGGTCTGTTGCTATGGATGCAAAAAGTCTATGGCGATAACACCCCGCAAGCCTGGCAGAAACTGGCAAAGAAAACTGTCACGGTCACCAAAGGCTGGAGCGAAGCCTACGGCCTGTTTTTAAAAGGCGAAAGCGATCTGGTACTGAGTTACACCACCTCTCCGGCTTATCACATTCTCGAAGAGAAGAAAGATAACTACGCCGCCGCGAACTTTAGCGAAGGTCACTATCTGCAAGTGGAAGTCGCCGCCCGCACCGCTGCCAGCAAACAGCCGGAGCTGGCGCAAAAATTCCTCCAGTTTATGGTTTCTCCGGCTTTCCAGAATGCGATTCCAACTGGCAACTGGATGTATCCGGTAGCAAACGTCACGCTGCCTGCCGGGTTTGAACAATTGACCAAACCAGCAACCACGCTGGAGTTCACGCCAGCCGAAGTGGCGGCACAACGTCAAGCATGGATTAGCGAATGGCAACGCGCCGTCAGCCGTTAATTCCCGGCTGGTTAATTCCAGGCGTAAGCGCCGCCACACTGGTGGTGGCGGTTGCGTTGGCGGCGTTTCTCGCCCTGTGGTGGAATGCGCCGCAGGGTGACTGGGCGACAATCTGGCAGGACAGCTACCTGTGGCATGTGGTGCGCTTCTCCTTCTGGCAGGCGTTTCTCTCGGCGCTGCTCTCTGTCGTTCCCGCGATATTCCTTGCCCGCGCCCTCTACCGCAGGCACTTTCCGGGACGGCTGGCGCTGTTGCGTCTGTGCGCAATGACCTTGATCCTCCCGGTGCTGGTTGCCGTTTTCGGCATTCTTAGCGTCTATGGTCGCCAGGGCTGGCTGGCATCGCTCTGGCAATCGCTTGGTCTGGAGTGGACATTTTCTCCCTACGGCCTGCAAGGCATTTTGCTGGCGCACGTATTTTTTAATCTGCCGATGGCAAGCCGCCTGTTACTCCAGGCGCTGGAAAATATCCCAGGCGAGCAGCGTCAGCTTGCCGCCCAGCTTGGGATGCGCGGCTGGCACTTCTTTCGTTTCGTCGAATGGCCGTGGTTACGGCGACAAATCCCGCCGGTTGCTGCGCTGATCTTTATGCTCTGTTTCGCCAGCTTCGCCACCGTGCTGTCGCTGGGCGGCGGTCCGCAGGCAACCACTATCGAGCTGGCAATCTATCAGGCGCTGAGTTACGACTACGATCCCGCCCGCGCGGCGATGCTGGCATTAATCCAGATGGTGTGCTGCCTCGGGCTGGTGCTGTTGAGTCAGCGATTGAGTAAGGCCATTGCGCCCGGCACCACGCTGCTGCAAGGTTGGCGCGACCCAGACGATCGTCTGTATAGCCGCATTTGCGACACTGTGTTAATTGTGCTGGCGCTGCTGCTGTTGCTGCCACCGTTACTGGCGGTGATTGTCGATGGGGTAAATCGCCAGTTGCCAGAAGTGCTGGCGCAACCGGTGCTATGGCAGGCACTGTGGACCTCGTTGCGTATTGCGCTGGCGGCAGGTGTATTGTGCGTGGTGCTGACCATGATGCTGCTATGGAGCAGTCGCGAACTGCGGGTACGACAAAAAATGCTGGCGGGTCAGGCGCTGGAGATGAGCGGCATGTTGATCCTCGCCATGCCGGGGATTGTGCTGGCAACGGGCTTCTTTTTGCTGCTCAACAACACTATTGGCCTGCCGCAATCTGCTGACGGCATTGTGATTTTCACCAATGCGTTAATGGCGATCCCTTATGCGCTGAAAGTGCTGGAAAACCCGATGCGCGATATCACCGCCCGCTACAGCATGTTATGTCAGTCGCTGGGGATTGAAGGTTGGTCGCGCTTAAAAGTGGTGGAACTGCGCGCCCTGAAACGCCCGCTGGCACAGGCACTGGCCTTTGCTTGTGTGCTGTCGATTGGTGATTTTGGCGTGGTGGCGTTGTTCGGTAACGATGATTTCCGTACCCTGCCGTTTTATCTCTACCAGCAAATTGGCTCCTATCGCAGCCAGGACGGCGCGGTCACCGCGTTAATTTTGCTGCTGCTCTGTTTTCTGCTGTTTACTGTGATTGAAAAACTACCGGGGCGAAATGTTAAAACTGATTGATATCACCTGGCTTTATCACCATTTGCCGATGCGTTTTAGCCTAACGGTGGAACGCGGCGAGCAGGTGGCGATCCTCGGGCCAAGCGGTGCGGGTAAAAGCACCCTGTTGAATTTGATCGCCGGTTTTCTGACGCCAGCCAGCGGTTCGCTGACTATCGGCGGCGTTGATCACACCACGACGCCGCCGTCACGCCGTCCGGTGTCGATGCTGTTTCAGGAGAACAACCTGTTCAGCCACCTGACGGTCGCGCAGAACATCGGGCTGGGGCTTAATCCAGGATTGAAGCTGAACGCGGTACAGCAGGAGAAAATGCACGCTATCGCCCGTCAGATGGGGATTGATAATTTAATGGCGCGGTTGCCAGGAGAGCTTTCCGGCGGTCAGCGACAGCGCGTGGCGTTAGCGCGTTGTCTGGTGCGCGAACAGCCGATTCTATTGCTCGATGAACCGTTCTCTGCGCTCGATCCGGCGCTGCGTCAGGAGATGCTGACGCTGGTGAGCACGAGCTGCCAGCAGCAAAAAATGACGTTATTGATGGTGTCGCACAGCGTGGAAGATGCGGCGCGGATCGCCACGCGCTCGGTGGTGGTCGCCGACGGGCGCATCGCCTGGCAGGGTAAGACCGAAGAATTGTTGAGCGGTAAGGCGAGTGCTTCGGCGCTGTTGGGAATTACAGGTTAATATGCACTGTCGGATGCGGCGTGAACGCCTTATCCGACCTACGGGTAGTGCGTTTTGTAGGCCTGATAAGACGCGGCAAGCGTCGCATCAGGCAACCCGCACAAGACTATCTCCTAAACCCCAACCACTTTACGCAAAATATCGATATACACCGGCATCAACGGGTGGCGAATTAACACCACCAGCGCCACCACGCCAATGGCAGAAATCAACGGCGTCAACCACAACAAACGACCGCGGGACAAATAATGACTCAAACGGTCAGTCGCTTTACCACTGCGCCATAACCGCCAGCACAGCCAGCCACCAACCCACAAAAATACCGCCGTCGCCAGCAGCAACCATTTAAACTCACCGCTCTGCATTCCGGCTGGAATATCGATCGCCGCGCCCGCCAGAATCCCCGGCAGGAAGTAAAACGGAGGCCATAACAAGCAGCCAATAATATTTGGCGTGATAAATTTCGCTACGGGCAGATCCAGCATTCCCGCCACCATTGGCACTAGCGGGCGCGTCGGCCCGACAAAGCGCCCGACCAGAATGGTAAACATGCTGTGTTGATGCAGCGCATGTTCAGTTTTATCGAGCAGTGCTTTGTTTTTCTTCAGAAATGACCAGCGATGCAACGGTTTTTTAAACCGCCAGCCCAGCCAGAAAGAGATCCAGTCACCCATCAGGCAGCCAACAATCCCCGCCAGCCAGGCGTGCCAGAAACTTAACTCGCCGCTGCCAATCAGCGCTCCCAGCCCCGCCATTAGCACCGTACCGGGCAGAATCAATCCGACCAGCGCCAGCGACTCCAGAAAGGCCACCAACACCACCGCCATCAATGAATACACAGTGGATTGGGTAATAAAGTGTTCCAGCAATGCTTGCATAATGTGCCTGTCAAATGGACGAAGCAGGGATTCTGCAAACCCAGTGCTACTCCGTCAAGCCGTCAATCGTCTGATTCGTTACCAATTATGACAACCTGAGAGCTACATCATTCACTTTTTCTTCACAACCGGCACGGAACTCACTTGGGCTGGCCCCGGTGCATTTTTTAAATACCCGCGAGAAATAGAGTTGATCGTCAAAACCAACATTGCGCCCGACGGTGGCGATAGGCATCCGGGTGGTACTCAAAAGCAGCTTCGCCTGGCTGATGCGTTGGTCCTCGCGCCAGCTTAAGACGCTAATCCCTAACTGCTGGCGGAACAGATGCGACAGACGCGACGGCGACAGACAAACATGCTGCGCGACACTGGCGATATCAAAATTGCTGTCAGCCAGGTGATCGCTGATGTACTGACAAGCCTCGCGTACCCGATTGTCCATTGGCGGATGTAGTGACTCATTAATGGCTTCCATGCGCCGCAGTAACAATTGCTCAAGAAGATTTATCGCCAGTAACTCCGAATAGCGTCCCTCCCCTTGCCCGGCATTGATAATTTGCCCGAACAAATCGCTGAAATGCGGCTGATGCGCTTCGTCCGGGCGAAAGAAACCCGTATTGGCAAATATCGACGGCCAGTTAAGCCATTCGTGCCAGTAAGCGCGCGGACGAAAGTAAACCCACTGGTGATACCATTCGCTGGCCTCCGGATGACGACCGTAGTGATGAATCTCTCCTGGCGGGAACAGCAAAATATCACCCGGTCGGCAGACAAATTCTCGTCCCTGGTTTTTCACTATGCCCTGTCCGCGAATGGTGAGATTGAGAATATAGCCTTTCATTCCCAGCGGTCTGTCGATAAAAAAATCGAGATAACCGTTGGCCTCAATCGGCGTTAAACCCGCCACCAGATGGGCGTTGAACGAGTAACCCGGCAGCAGGGGATCATTTTGCGCTTCAGCCATACTTTTCATACTCCCGCCATTCAGAGAAGAAACCAATTGTCCATATTGCATCAGACATTGCCGTCACTGCGTCTTTTACTGGCTCTTCTCGCTAATCCAACCGGCAACCCCGCTTGTGAAAAGCACTTTGTAACAAAAGGAGCCGAAAGCCATGACAAAAACGTGTAACAAAAGTGTCTATAATCACGGCAGAAAAGTCCACATTGATTATTTGCACGGCGTCACACTTTGCTATGCAATAGCATTTTTATCCATAAGATTAGCGGATCCTGCCTGACGCTTTTTATCGCAACTCTCTACTGTTTCTCCATACCCGTTTTTTTGGATGGAGTGAAACGATGGCGATTGCAATTGGCCTCGATTTTGGCAGTGATTCTGTGCGAGCTTTGGCGGTGGACTGCACCACCGGTGAAGAGATCGCCACCAGCGTAGAGTGGTACCCCCGTTGGCAGGAAGGGCAATTTTGTGATGCCCCAAATAACCAGTTCCGTCATCATCCGCGTGACTACATTGAGTCAATGGAAGCTGCGCTGAAAACCGTGCTGGCAGCGCTGAGTGCCGAACAACGCGCGGACGTGGTCGGCATTGGTGTCGACAGTACCGGCTCCACACCTGCGCCAATCGACGCCGACGGCAACGTACTGGCGCTGCGCCCGGAGTTTGCCGAAAACCCGAACGCGATGTTCGTATTGTGGAAAGACCACACGGCGGTTGAAGAAGCTGAAGAGATCACCCGCTTGTGCCACGCACCGGGCAAAGTTGACTACTCCCGCTATATTGGCGGTATTTATTCCAGCGAATGGTTCTGGGCGAAAATCCTGCATGTGACTCGCCAGGACAGCACCGTGGCGCAATCTGCCGCATCGTGGATTGAGCTGTGCGACTGGGTGCCAGCCCTGCTTTCCGGCACCACCCGCCCGCAGGATATTCGTCGCGGACGTTGCAGCGCCGGGCATAAATCTCTGTGGCACGAAAGCTGGGGCGGTTTACCGCCAGCCAGTTTCTTTGACGAACTGGACCCGATCCTCAATCGCCATTTGCCTTCCCCGCTGTTCACTGACACCTGGACTGCCGATATTCCGGTTGGCACTTTATGCCCGGAATGGGCGCAGCGTCTCGGCCTGCCTGAAAGCGTGGTGATTTCCGGCGGCGCGTTTGACTGCCATATGGGCGCGGTCGGCGCGGGCGCACAGCCTAACGCGCTGGTAAAAGTTATCGGTACTTCCACCTGCGACATTCTGATTGCCGACAAACAGAGCGTTGGCGAGCGTGCAGTGAAAGGTATTTGCGGTCAGGTTGATGGCAGCGTGGTTCCTGGATTTATCGGTCTGGAAGCAGGCCAATCGGCCTTTGGTGATATCTACGCTTGGTTTGGTCGCGTACTCGGCTGGCCGCTGGAACAGCTTGCCGCCCAGCATCCGGAACTGAAAGAGCAAATCAAAGACAGCCAGAAACAACTGCTTCCGGCGCTGACCGAAGCATGGGCCAAAAATCCGTCTCTGGATCACCTGCCGGTGGTGCTCGACTGGTTTAACGGCCGTCGCACGCCAAACGCTAACCAACGCCTGAAAGGGGTGATTACCGACCTGAACCTCGCTACCGACGCCCCGCTGCTGTTCGGCGGTTTAATTGCCGCTACCGCTTTTGGCGCGCGCGCAATTCAGGAGTGCTTCACCAACCAGGGGATCGCCGTAAACAACGTGATGGCGCTAGGCGGCATCGCGCGGAAAAACCAGGTGATTATGCAAGCCTGCTGCGACGTGCTGAATCGCCCGCTGCAAATTGTCGCCTCTGATCAGTGCTGTGCGCTCGGTGCAGCGATTTTCGCTGCCGTCGCCGCGAAAGTGCACGCAGACATCCCATCAGCTCAGCAAAAAATGGCCAGTGCGGTAGAGAAAACCCTGCAACCGCGCAGCGAACAGGCACAACGCTTTGAACAGCTTTATCGCCGCTATCAGCAATGGGCGATAAGCGCCGAACAACACTATCTTCCAACTTCCGCCCCGGCACAGGCTGCCCAGGCCGTTCCGACTCTATAAGGACACGACAATGACGATTTTTGATAATTATGAAGTGTGGTTTGTAATTGGCAGCCAGCATCTGTATGGCCCGGAAACCCTGCGTCAGGTCACCCAACATGCCGAGCACGTCGTTAATGCGCTGAATACGGAAGCGAAACTGCCCTGCAAACTGGTGCTGAAACCGCTGGGCACCACGCCGGACGAAATCACCGCAATTTGCCGTGACGCCAATTACGACGATCGTTGTGCAGGTCTGGTGGTGTGGCTGCACACCTTCTCCCCGGCCAAAATGTGGATCAACGGCCTGACCATGCTCAACAAACCGTTGCTGCAATTCCACACCCAGTTCAACGCGGCGCTGCCGTGGGACAGCATCGATATGGACTTTATGAACCTGAACCAGACCGCGCACGGCGGCCGCGAGTTCGGTTTCATCGGCGCGCGTATGCGTCAGCAACATGCCGTCGTTACCGGTCACTGGCAGGATAAACAAGCACATGAACGTATCGGCTCCTGGATGCGTCAGGCGGTATCTAAACAGGATACCCGTCATCTGAAAGTTTGCCGCTTTGGCGATAACATGCGTGAAGTGGCAGTCACTGACGGCGATAAAGTTGCCGCACAGATCAAGTTCGGTTTCTCCGTCAATACCTGGGCGGTCGGCGATCTGGTGCAGGTGGTGAACTCCATCAGCGACGGCGATGTTAACGCGCTGGTCGATGAGTACGAAAGCAGCTACACCATGACACCTGCCACTCAAATCCACGGCGAAAAACGGCAGAACGTGCTGGAAGCGGCGCGTATTGAGCTGGGGATGAAGCGTTTCCTGGAACAAGGTGGCTTCCACGCGTTCACCACGACCTTTGAAGATTTACACGGTCTGAAACAGCTTCCTGGTCTGGCCGTACAGCGTCTGATGCAGCAGGGCTACGGCTTTGCGGGTGAAGGCGACTGGAAAACTGCCGCCCTGCTTCGCATCATGAAGGTGATGTCAACCGGTCTGCAGGGCGGCACCTCTTTTATGGAGGACTACACCTATCACTTCGAGAAAGGTAATGACCTGGTGCTCGGCTCCCATATGCTGGAAGTCTGCCCGTCGATCGCCGTAGAAGAGAAACCGATCCTCGACGTTCAGCATCTCGGCATTGGTGGTAAAGACGATCCTGCCCGCCTGATCTTCAATACCCAAACCGGTCCAGCCATTGTCGCCAGCCTGATTGATCTCGGCGATCGTTATCGTCTGCTGGTTAACTGCATCGACACGGTGAAAACGCCGCACTCCCTGCCGAAACTGCCGGTGGCGAATGCGCTGTGGAAAGCGCAGCCGGATCTGCCAACAGCTTCCGAAGCGTGGATCCTCGCCGGTGGCGCGCACCATACCGTCTTCAGCCATGCCCTCAACTTGAACGATATGCGCCAGTTTGCCGAGATGCACGACATTGAAATCACGGTGATTGATAACGACACCCGCCTGCCAGCGTTTAAAGACGCGCTGCGCTGGAACGAAGTGTATTACGGATTTCGTCGCTAAATAGCCGCATCAGGCTGTCAACGCCTGATGCGACGCTGGTGCGTCTTATCAGGCCTACGCGCTGTGATTTTGTAGGCCGGATAAGCAAAGCGCATCCGGCATTCTTTTCCCCCTCGCCCCTTTGGGGAGAGGGCCGGGGTGAGGGGAAACGACCTCTCAGGAGTCAACATGTTAGAAGATCTCAAACGTCAGGTTTTAGAAGCCAACCTGGCGCTGCCAAAACACAACCTGGTCACGCTCACATGGGGCAACGTCAGCGCCGTTGATCGCGAGCACGGCGTCTTTGTGATCAAACCTTCCGGCGTCGATTACAGCACCATGACCGCTGACGATATGGTCGTGGTCAGCATCGAAACCGGTGAAGTCGTTGAAGGAACGAAAAAGCCCTCTTCCGACACGCCAACTCACCGGTTGCTCTATCAGGCATTCCCGTCCATTGGCGGCATTGTGCACACCCACTCGCGCCACGCCACCATCTGGGCGCAGGCGGGTCAGTCAATCCCGGCGACTGGTACCACCCACGCCGACTATTTCTACGGCGCCATTCCCTGCACCCGTAAAATGACCGACGCAGAAATCAACGGCGAATATGAGTGGGAAACCGGTAACGTCATCGTCGAAACCTTCGAAAAACAGGGTATCGATGCAGCGCAAATGCCTGGCGTGCTGGTCCATTCTCACGGCCCGTTTGCATGGGGCAAAAACGCCGAAGATGCGGTGCACAACGCCATCGTGCTGGAAGAAGTCGCTTATATGGGGATATTCTGCCGCCAGTTAGCGCCGCAGTTACCGGATATGCAGCAAACCTTGCTGGATAAACACTATCTGCGTAAGCATGGTGCGAAAGCGTATTACGGCCAGTAATGACTGTATAAAACCACAGCCAGTCAAACGAAACCAGGCTATACTCAAGCCTGGTTTTTTATTGGATTTTCAGCGTGGCGCAGGCAGGTTTTATCTTAACCCGACACTGGCGGGATACCCCCCAGGGGACCGAAGTTTCTTTCTGGCTGGCAACGGACAACGGGCCGTTGCAGGTTACACTTGCGCCGCAAGAGTCCGTGGCGTTTATTCCCGCCGATCAGGTTCCCCGCGCTCAACATATTTTGCAGGGGGAGCAAGGCTTTCGCCTGACGCCGCTGGCGTTAAAGGATTTTCACCGCCAGCCGGTGTATGGCCTTTACTGTCGCGCCCATCGCCAGTTGATGAATTACGAGAAGCGCCTGCGTGAAGCTGGCGTTACCGTTTACGAGGCCGATGTTCGCCCGCCAGAACGCTACCTGATGGAGCGATTTATCACCTCGCCGGTGTGGGTCGAGGGTGATATGCACAATGGCGCTATCGTTAATGCCCGTCTGAAACCGCATCCCGACTATCGTCCGCCGATCAAGTGGGTTTCTATTGATATTGAAACCACCCGCCACGGTGAGCTGTACTGCATCGGCCTGGAAGGTTGCGGGCAGCGCATCGTTTATATGCTGGGGCCAGAGAATGGCGACGCCTCCACGCTCGATTTTGAACTGGAATACGTCGCCAGTCGCCCGCAGCTACTGGAAAAACTTAACGCCTGGTTTGCCAACTACGATCCTGATGTGATCATCGGTTGGAACGTGGTGCAGTTTGATCTGCGAATGCTGCAAAAACATGCCGAGCGTTACCGTATTCCACTGCGTCTCGGGCGCGATAACAGCGAGCTGGAGTGGCGCGCGCACGGTTTTAAAAACGGTGTTTTTTTTGCTCAGGCTAAAGGTCGGCTGATTATCGACGGTATCGAGGCGCTGAAATCCGCGTTCTGGAATTTCTCTTCATTCTCGCTGGAAACCGTCGCCCAGGAATTGTTGGGCGAAGGTAAGTCGATTGATAACCCGTGGGATCGAATGGACGAAATTGACCGCCGTTTCGCCGAAGATAAACCCGCGCTGGCGACTTATAACCTGAAAGATTGCGAGCTGGTGACGCAGATCTTCCACAAAACTGAAATCATGCCGTTTTTACTCGAACGAGCGACGGTGAATGGCCTGCCGGTGGATCGGCACGGCGGTTCAGTGGCGGCGTTTGGTCATCTCTATTTTCCCCGGATGCATCGCGCCGGATATGTCGCGCCCAATCTCGGCGAAGTGCCGCCGCACGCCAGCCCTGGCGGCTATGTGATGGATTCGCGGCCAGGGCTTTATGATTCGGTGCTGGTGCTGGACTACAAAAGCCTGTACCCGTCGATCATCCGCACCTTTTTGATTGATCCCGTCGGGCTGGTGGAAGGCATGGCGCAACCCGATCCCGAGCACAGTACCGAAGGTTTTCTCGATGCCTGGTTCTCGCGGGAAAAACATTGCCTGCCGGAGATTGTGACTAACATCTGGCACGGGCGCGATGAAGCCAAACGACAGGGTAATAAGCCGCTTTCGCAGGCGCTGAAGATCATTATGAATGCCTTTTATGGCGTGCTCGGCACCACCGCCTGCCGCTTCTTCGATCCGCGCCTGGCGTCGTCGATCACCATGCGTGGTCATCAGATCATGCGGAAAACCAAAGCGTTGATTGAAGCACAGGGCTACGACGTTATCTACGGCGATACCGACTCGACTTTTGTCTGGCTGAAAGGTGCACATTCAGAAGAAGAAGCGGCGAAAATCGGTCGTGCCCTGGTACAGCACGTTAACACCTGGTGGGCAGAAACGTTGCAACAGCAACGGCTGACCAGCGCACTGGAACTGGAATATGAAACTCATTTCTGCCGTTTTCTGATGCCGACCATTCGCGGGGCTGATACCGGCAGCAAAAAGCGATATGCCGGGCTGATTCAGGAGGGCGACAAACAGCGGATGGTGTTTAAAGGGCTGGAAACCGTGCGCACCGACTGGACGCCGCTGGCCCAGCAGTTTCAGCAGGAGCTTTACCTGCGCATCTTCCGCAACGAACCGTATCAGGAATATATCCGCGAAACCATCGATCAACTGATGGCGGGTGAACTGGATGCGCGACTGGTTTACCGCAAACGACTACGTCGTCCGCTGAGTGAATATCAGCGAAATGTGCCGCCTCACGTACGCGCCGCCCGCCTTGCCGATGAAGAAAACAAAAAGCGCGGTCGCCCCTTGCAATATCAGAACCGCGGCACCATTAAGTACGTATGGACCACCAACGGCCCGGAGCCGCTGGACTATCAACGTTCACCGCTGGATTACGAACACTATCTGACCCGCCAGCTTCAGCCAGTGGCGGAAGGAATACTCCCCTTTACAGAGGATAATTTTGCTACACTAATGACCGGGCAACTTGGGCTATTTTGAGCAAAAAAAAGAGTTCGCCAGATGCCATTTTGATGCGTGACGAATGCTTTGCCATCCAGTACCATAGCGCCCTTTCCATTCCTGGACCTGAATAACACCACTACCTCATAAGCACGGTAGCGGGTGGTTATTGCCTGCAATTAAAGATATAGAGCCGAACACATATGCCTTTTACACTTGGTCAACGCTGGATCAGCGATACAGAAAGCGAATTGGGACTTGGAACCGTTGTCGCGGTGGATGCGCGAACTGTCACTTTACTTTTCCCATCTACTGGTGAAAACCGTCTGTACGCACGCAGTGATTCCCCAGTGACCCGCGTGATGTTCAACCCTGGTGATACCATTACCAGCCACGACGGCTGGCAGATGCAAGTCGAAGAAGTAAAAGAAGAAAATGGCTTGCTGACCTATATCGGTACTCGCCTGGATACTGAAGAGTCCGGCGTAGCCCTGCGTGAAGTTTTCCTTGATAGCAAACTGGTGTTCAGCAAACCACAAGACCGTCTGTTTGCCGGGCAGATTGACCGTATGGACCGCTTTGCGCTGCGTTATCGCGCACGTAAGTATTCCAGCGAACAGTTCCGTATGCCGTACAGCGGCCTGCGTGGTCAGCGTACCAGCCTTATCCCGCACCAGCTCAACATCGCTCATGATGTTGGCCGCCGCCACGCGCCGCGCGTCCTGCTGGCTGACGAAGTGGGTTTAGGGAAAACCATTGAAGCCGGGATGATCCTGCATCAGCAGCTGCTCTCTGGCGCTGCTGAACGTGTGCTGATTATCGTCCCGGAAACTTTACAGCATCAGTGGCTGGTAGAAATGCTGCGCCGTTTCAACCTGCGCTTTGCCCTGTTTGATGATGAGCGTTATGCCGAAGCTCAGCACGATGCTTACAACCCGTTCGATACCGAACAGCTGGTGATTTGCTCGCTGGATTTTGCCCGTCGCAGCAAACAGCGTCTGGAACATCTCTGTGAAGCCGAGTGGGACCTGCTGGTGGTCGATGAAGCCCATCACCTGGTGTGGAGCGAAGATGCGCCAAGCCGTGAATATCAGGCCATTGAACAACTGGCAGAGCACGTGCCGGGCGTTCTGCTGCTGACCGCAACCCCGGAACAGCTGGGGATGGAAAGCCACTTCGCTCGTCTGCGTCTGCTGGACCCGAACCGTTTCCACGATTTCGCGCAGTTCGTTGAAGAGCAGAAAAATTATCGTCCGGTTGCGGACGCAGTTGCCATGCTGCTGGCAGGTAACAAACTGAGCAATGACGAACTGAACATGCTTGGCGAGATGATCGGCGAGCAGGATATCGAGCCGCTTTTGCAGGCAGCAAACAGCGACAGCGAAGATGCCCAGAGCGCCCGTCAGGAACTGGTTTCCATGCTGATGGATCGCCACGGCACCAGCCGCGTGCTGTTCCGTAACACGCGTAACGGTGTGAAAGGCTTCCCGAAACGCGAGCTGCACACCATTAAGCTGCCGCTGCCGACGCAGTATCAGACGGCTATTAAAGTCTCCGGCATTATGGGCGCACGCAAAAGTGCGGAAGATCGCGCCCGCGATATGCTCTACCCGGAGCGTATTTATCAGGAATTTGAAGGTGATAACGCCACCTGGTGGAACTTCGATCCGCGCGTTGAGTGGCTGATGGGCTACCTGACCAGCCATCGCTCTCAGAAAGTGCTGGTGATCTGCGCCAAAGCTGCCACTGCGCTGCAACTGGAGCAGGTACTGCGCGAACGTGAAGGTATTCGCGCCGCGGTGTTCCACGAAGGTATGTCGATTATCGAGCGTGACCGCGCTGCCGCCTGGTTTGCTGAAGAAGACACCGGTGCGCAGGTACTGCTGTGCTCGGAAATCGGTTCTGAAGGACGTAACTTCCAGTTCGCCAGCCACATGGTGATGTTTGACCTGCCATTCAACCCGGATCTGCTGGAGCAGCGTATTGGTCGTCTGGATCGTATCGGCCAGGCGCACGATATTCAGATCCATGTGCCTTATCTGGAAAAAACTGCTCAGTCGGTGCTGGTGCGCTGGTATCACGAAGGTCTGGATGCATTTGAACACACCTGCCCGACCGGACGCACTATTTACGATAGTGTATACAACGATCTGATTAACTATCTGGCTTCACCGGATCAAACCGAAGGCTTTGACGATTTGATCAAAAACTGCCGCGAGCAGCATGAAGCGCTGAAAGCACAGCTGGAGCAGGGTCGTGACCGCCTGCTGGAAATCCATTCCAACGGTGGCGAAAAAGCCCAGGCACTGGCAGAAAGCATTGAAGAGCAGGATGACGATACCAACCTGATCGCCTTCGCCATGAACCTGTTCGATATTATCGGTATCAATCAGGACGATCGCGGCGACAACATGATCGTGCTGACCCCGTCCGATCATATGCTGGTGCCGGACTTCCCTGGCCTGTCGGAAGATGGCATCACCATCACCTTTGATCGTGAAGTGGCGCTGGCGCGTGAAGATGCACAGTTTATTACCTGGGAGCATCCGCTGATCCGCAACGGTCTGGATCTGATCCTCTCTGGCGATACCGGTAGCAGCACGATTTCACTGTTGAAAAACAAAGCGTTGCCGGTAGGTACGCTGTTGGTGGAACTGATTTACGTGGTCGAAGCCCAGGCGCCGAAGCAGTTGCAGCTTAACCGCTTCCTGCCACCGACGCCGGTACGTATGCTGCTGGATAAAAACGGCAACAACCTGGCTGCGCAGGTGGAGTTTGAAACATTTAACCGCCAGCTTAACGCGGTTAACCGTCACACCGGCAGCAAATTGGTTAACGCCGTGCAGCAGGATGTTCACGCTATCCTCCAGTTGGGTGAAGCGCAGATTGAGAAATCTGCCCGTGCATTGATTGATGCAGCGCGTAACGAAGCCGACGAAAAACTGTCTGCCGAGCTGTCTCGTCTGGAAGCGCTGCGCGCAGTGAACCCGAACATTCGTGACGACGAACTAACCGCCATTGAAAGCAACCGTCAGCAGGTAATGGAAAGCCTGGATCAGGCAGGCTGGCGTCTGGATGCCCTGCGTTTGATCGTTGTGACGCATCAGTAACGGAGCCGAAGATGGGGATGGAAAACTACAATCCACCGCAGGAACCCTGGCTGGTTATCCTGTATCAGGATGATCACATTATGGTGGTCAACAAGCCGAGCGGTTTGTTGTCTGTGCCGGGTCGTCTGGAAGAGCACAAAGACAGCGTGATGACGCGCATTCAGCGTGATTATCCGCAGGCAGAATCGGTGCATCGTCTGGATATGGCTACCAGCGGGGTGATTGTAGTGGCGCTGACCAAAGCCGCGGAGCGGGAGTTAAAACGCCAGTTCCGCGAGCGCGAGCCGAAAAAGCAGTATGTGGCCCGCGTTTGGGGGCATCCATCCCCTGCGGAAGGTCTGGTGGATCTACCACTGATTTGCGACTGGCCAAACCGCCCGAAACAGAAAGTCTGTTACGAAACGGGTAAGCCTGCGCAGACGGAATATGAAGTGGTGGAGTATGCGGCGGATAACACGGCAAGAGTAGTGTTAAAACCGATTACCGGGCGTTCGCATCAGCTACGCGTGCATATGCTGGCGCTGGGTCATCCGATTCTTGGCGATCGTTTTTATGCTTCACCAGAAGCGAGAGCGATGGCACCGCGTTTGTTGCTGCATGCCGAGATGCTGACGATTACCCATCCGGCGTATGGCAATAGTATGACGTTTAAGGCGCCAGCGGATTTTTAATAGTCACGCTGGCGAAGTTCGGTTGGCCGGAGAAGGCGTTCACGCCGCATCCGGCAATTTTGCGCCGATTACCTGATGCGACGCGGGCCGCATCTTATCAGGCCTACAGTTTGAAACTTATTTAAATCCTTTCTGCTGCTTAATCAGCTCATACGCCTGCTGAATTTCCTGCGCTTTTTGCTTCGCCATCTCCATCATTTCTGGCGGCAGACCTTTCGCCACCAGCTTATCCGGATGGTGTTCACTCATCAGCTTACGATAGGCACGTTTAATGGTGGTCGCATCATCCGTTGGCTTCACGCCCAGCACATTACAGGCATCTTCCAGGGTTGGACCACGCTGCGCTTGCTGCCAGTTACCACCGCCAGATTGCTGCTGATAACCGCCGCCAAACTGTGCACCGCCCTGCATCATGCGCAAAAACTGGTCAAACTGGGCGCGGGAGATCCCTAATTCTTCAGCAATGACATACAGCACTGCTCGTTCATTCGGGTGCAGTGAACCATCAGCAAACGCCGCCTGAATCTGGATCTCCAGAAACATACGAATTAAATCAAAACGACCGAAGCAGACGCTGCGGAACTGACGCATCTTTTCGCGCAGTGGGTAATTGTCTGATTTTCCCACCCGGAACGCATTTTGCGCCGCAGTACGGGAAGCACCATGAAGATTCATTCGGTCCATCAGCTGGCTGGCGATATGAATATCAGCCTCGGTAACGCGACCTTTGGATTTGGTTAAATGCCCCATCACTTCAAAAGTGGTGGCAAAAAACAGCGCCTGACGCTCGCGCTGGTTGGCGAACCACGCCATTTTGCGGCTACGGGCTTTATCAAACATATGGCCAATTAACAGGCCTAACACTACGCCCCAAAAGCCGCCGCCCATCAGTAAGGCCACGGCCACGCCAATGATTTTTCCCCAATACTGCATATATTCCCCAAATGGACTAACGGAAACCAGCGCTATCTCCCACAATATAAAGGTGCTTTTACCGTTTTCCGGCTGCGGTCAATTGTGGGACATCGCCTATAATTTGCATTATCATACCTGTCATTCAATGCCGTGCCTAACACCACAGACGCTATTCGGACAGGATTAACACTAGCGTAGAGATGACGAGTACGTTAGTCTCTGACCGTTTGTCACGCGCAACGTTACCGATGATGGAACAATAAAATCAACGTATGAAAAAACGTATCCCCACTCTCCTGGCCACCATGATTGCCACCGCCCTTTATAGTCAACAGGGACTGGCAGCCGACCTCGCCTCACAGTGCATGTTGGGCGTGCCAAGCTATGACCGTCCTCTGGTACAGGGCGATACCAATGACTTACCCGTGACGATTAATGCTGACCATGCAAAGGGGAACTACCCCGATGACGCCGTGTTTAGCGGCAGCGTGGATATCATGCAGGGTAACAGCCGTCTGCAGGCCGATGAAGTACAGCTTCATCAGAAAGAGGCGCCAGGACAACCGGAGCCGATACGTACCGTTGATGCGCTCGGTAATGTCCATTACGACGATAACCAGGTGATCCTCAAAGGGCCAAAAGGCTGGACGAATCTGAACACCAAAGACACCAACGTCTGGGAAGGTGATTATCAGATGGTGGGACGTCAGGGGCGTGGTAAAGCAGACCTGATGAAACAGCGTGGCGAAAACCGCTACACCATTCTGGATAACGGTACTTTTACCTCCTGTCTGCCGGGTTCTGATACCTGGAGCGTGGTGGGTAGCGAAATTATTCATGACCGCGAAGAACAAGTCGCAGAGATCTGGAACGCCCGTTTTAAAGTGGGTCCGGTTCCGATCTTTTACAGCCCCTATTTACAGTTGCCGGTGGGTGACAAACGCCGTTCTGGTTTCTTGATCCCGAACGCCAAGTACACCACCACCAACTACTTTGAGT
Organism: Escherichia sp. E1V33; assembly: GCF_004211955.1. Lineage (GTDB taxonomy): Bacteria > Pseudomonadota > Gammaproteobacteria > Enterobacterales > Enterobacteriaceae > Escherichia. The sequence goes on along the minus strand of NZ_RHJI01000003.1, from coordinate 202,209 downwards.
TCTACCTGCCGTATTACTGGAACATCGCGCCAAATATGGATGCCACCATCACGCCGCATTATATGCATCGTCGTGGCAACATTATGTGGGAAAACGAATTCCGTTATCTCACCCAGGCAGGCGCCGGCTTGATGGAACTGGACTATCTGCCTTCGGATAAAGTCTATGAAGATGAACATCCAGAAGATAGCAATTCACGCCGTTGGTTGTTCTACTGGCAACACTCCGGAGTGATGGATCAGGTTTGGCGCTTTAACATCGACTACACCAAAGTCAGCGACCCGACCTATTTCAATGATTTTGATAATAAATATGGTTCCAGTACCGATGGTTACGCCACGCAAAAATTCAGCGTGGGCTATGCGGTGCAGAACTTTGACGCCACGCTTTCGACGAAACAATTCCAGGTTTTTGATGATACCAGTGGCAACAGCTATGCCGCTGAACCGCAGTTAGACGTCAACTACTACCATAACGATCTCGGCCCGTTTGATACCCGTGTTTATGGTCAGGCAGTGCATTTTGTTAATACAAACAGCAATATGCCGGAGGCTACTCGCGTTCATCTGGAGCCGACGATCAACCTGCCGTTATCTAACACCTGGGGCAGTCTCAATACCGAAGCGAAGCTGCTGGCTACCCATTATCAGCAGACCAATCTCGACTGGTATAACAGCAACCCACAAAACAATAAGTTGGCAGATTCTGTTAACCGCGTAATGCCGCAATTTAAGGTTGACGGCAAAATGGTCTTCGAACGTGATATGGAAATGCTGGCGCCGGGTTACACCCAGACGCTGGAGCCACGCGCGCAATACCTGTATGTGCCGTATCGCGATCAGAGCGACATCTATAATTACGACTCCTCCTTGCTGCAATCCGACTACTCGGGCCTGTTCCGGGACCGGACTTATGGCGGTCTTGACCGTATTGCTTCCGCGAACCAGGTCACGACCGGTATCACAACTCGCGTATATGATGATGCAGCCGTTGAACGTTTTAATATTTCCGTTGGTCAAATCTACTATTTCACGGAGTCTCGCACCGGCGATGACAACATAACATGGGAGAATGACGACAAAACGGGCTCACTGGTATGGGCAGGCGATACCTACTGGCGCATCTCCGAACGCTGGGGATTGCGTGGCGGCATTCAGTACGATACTCGTCTGGATAACGTAGCCACCAGTAACACCAGCATTGAATACCGCCGGGATGAAGACCGTCTGGTTCAGCTGAACTACCGCTACGCCAGCCCGGAATATATTCAGGCTACGCTACCTAAATACTATTCTACTGCCGAGCAGTATAAGAATGGTATTTCGCAGGTGGGTGCAGTCGCTAGCTGGCCAATCGCCGATCGTTGGTCGATTGTCGGGGCGTACTACTACGACACCAACGCGAACAAGCAAGCCGACTCAATGTTAGGTGTGCAATACAGCTCCTGCTGCTATGCGATCCGCGTCGGTTATGAGCGTAAGCTGAACGGTTGGGATAACGATAAACAACATGCGATATATGACAACGCAATCGGCTTTAACATCGAACTTCGCGGCCTGAGTTCCAACTACGGTCTGGGTACGCAAGAGATGCTGCGTTCGAACATTCTGCCGTATCAAAACTCTTTGTGATTTGTTGATTTACCACGTAATCCGCAGTGCGGTTAATTGAAATGGAAAAAGTATGAAGAACTGGAAAACGCTGCTTCTCGGTATCGCCATGATTGCGAATACCAGTTTCGCTGCCCCCCAGGTAGTCGATAAAGTCGCAGCCGTCGTCAATAACGGCGTCGTGCTGGAAAGCGACGTTGATGGATTAATGCAGTCGGTAAAAATGAACGCTGCCCAGGCAAGGCAGCAACTTCCTGATGACGCTACGCTGCGCCACCAAATCATGGAACGTTTGATCATGGATCAAATCCTCCTGCAGATGGGGCAGAAAATGGGGGTTAAAATCTCCGATGAGCAGCTTGATCAGGCGATTGCCAACATTGCCAAACAGAACAACATGACGCTGGATCAGATGCGCAGCCGTCTGGCTTACGATGGTCTGAACTACAACACCTATCGTAATCAGATCCGCAAAGAGATGATTATCTCGGAAGTGCGCAACAACGAAGTGCGTCGTCGCATCACTATCCTGCCACAGGAAGTTGAAGCTCTGGCGCAGCAAGTTGGTAATCAAAATGATGCCAGCACTGAACTGAACTTAAGCCACATCCTGATCCCGCTGCCGGAAAACCCGTCTTCTGAACAGGTGAATGAGGCGGAAACTCAGGCGCGTGCCATTGTTGACCAGGCGCGTAACGGTGCAGACTTCGGCAAACTGGCTATCGCTCACTCTGCCGACCAGCAGGCGCTGAACGGCGGCCAGATGGGCTGGGGGCGCATTCAGGAACTGCCGGGGATCTTCGCCCAGGCATTAAGCACCGCGAAGAAAGGCGACATTGTTGGCCCAATTCGTTCCGGCGTTGGCTTCCACATTCTGAAAGTTAACGACCTGCGCGGCGAAAGCAAAAATATCTCGGTGACCGAAGTTCATGCTCGCCATATTCTGCTGAAGCCGTCGCCGATCATGACTGACGAACAAGCCCGCGTGAAACTGGAACAAATTGCTGCGGATATCAAGAGCGGGAAAACCACGTTTGCTGCGGCAGCGAAAGAGTTCTCTCAGGATCCTGGCTCTGCAAATCAGGGCGGCGATCTCGGTTGGGCTACGCCAGATATTTTCGATCCAGCCTTCCGTGATGCGTTGACCCGCATGAATAAAGGTCAAATGAGCGCACCGGTTCACTCTTCATTCGGCTGGCATTTAATCGAACTGCTGGACACCCGTAATGTCGATAAAACCGATGCGGCGCAAAAAGATCGTGCATACCGCATGCTGATGAACCGTAAGTTCTCGGAAGAAGCAGCAAGCTGGATGCAGGAACAACGCGCCAGCGCTTATGTGAAAATTTTGAGCAACTAATGGTTAAACCCCAACGTGTTGTGATCACTCCCGGCGAACCCGCCGGGATTGGCCCGGACTTAGTTGTCCAGCTTGCACAGCGAGAGTGGCCACTAGAACTGGTTGTTTGTGCCGATGCCACTCTCCTTACCGACCGGGCAGCAATGCTCGGTTTACCGCTCACCCTCCGCCCTTACTCCCCCGACTCCCCTGCGCAACCGCAATCTGCGGGAACGCTGACGCTACTTCCCATTGCACTACGCGCACCCGTCACTGCGGGACAATTAGCAGTGGAGAATGGGCATTATGTGGTGGAGACGCTGGCGCGCGCGTGCGACGGTTGCCTGAAAGGTGAATTCGCCGCGCTGATTACCGGGCCTGTGCATAAAGGCGTCATTAACGACGCTGGCATCCCGTTTACCGGACATACCGAGTTTTTCGAAGAGCGTTCGCAGGCGAAAAAAGTGGTGATGATGCTGGCGACCGAAGAACTTCGCGTGGCGCTGGCAACAACGCATTTACCGCTGCGCGATATTGCTGACGCCATCACCCCTGAGCTTCTGCACGAAGTGATTGCTATTTTGCATCACGATCTGCGTAGCAAATTTGGTATTGCCGAACCGCGCATTCTGGTCTGTGGCCTGAATCCGCACGCGGGCGAAGGCGGTCATATGGGCACGGAAGAGATAGACACCATCATTCCCGTTCTCGACGAACTGCGGACGCAGGGGATGAAACTCAACGGGCCGTTGCCGGCAGATACCCTGTTTCAGCCGAAATATCTCGACAACGCCGACGCCGTGCTGGCGATGTACCACGATCAGGGTCTTCCCGTGCTAAAATACCAGGGCTTCGGGCGCGGTGTGAACATTACGCTGGGCCTGCCCTTTATTCGCACATCAGTGGACCACGGCACCGCGCTTGAACTGGCGGGACGTGGCAAAGCCGATGTCGGCAGTTTTATTACGGCGCTTAATCTCGCCATCAAAATGATTGTTAATACCCAATGAATAATCGAGTCCACCAGGGCCATTTAGCCCGTAAACGCTTCGGGCAAAACTTTCTCAACGATCAGTTCGTGATCGACAGTATTGTTTCTGCCATTAACCCGCAAAAGGGCCAGGCAATGGTCGAAATCGGCCCCGGTCTGGCAGCTTTAACCGAACCGGTTGGCGAACGACTGGACCAGCTGACAGTCATCGAACTTGACCGTGATCTGGCAGCGCGCCTGCAAACGCATCCGTTCTTAGGCCCGAAACTGACTATTTATCAGCAGGATGCGATGACCTTCAACTTCGGTGAACTGGCAGAGAAAATGGGCCAGCCGCTGCGTGTTTTCGGCAACCTGCCGTATAACATCTCCACGCCGTTGATGTTCCATCTGTTTAGCTATACTGATGCCATTGCCGACATGCACTTCATGTTGCAAAAAGAGGTGGTGAATCGTCTGGTTGCAGGACCGAACAGCAAGGCGTATGGTCGATTAAGCGTCATGGCGCAATACTATTGCAACGTGATCCCGGTGCTGGAAGTGCCGCCATCAGCCTTTACACCACCACCCAAAGTGGATTCCGCCGTCGTACGTCTGGTTCCGCACACGACGATGCCTTATCCGGTTAAAGATATTCGCGTGCTGAGTCGTATCACCACAGAAGCCTTTAACCAGCGTCGTAAAACCATTCGTAACAGCCTCGGCAACCTGTTTAGCGCCGATGTGTTAACGGGAATGGGCATCGACCCGGCGATGCGAGCGGAAAATATCTCTGTCGCGCAATATTGTCAGATGGCTAACTATCTGGCGGAGAACGCGCCTTTGCAGGAGAGTTAACAATGATCAATTCGCCCCGAGTGTGTATTCAGGTTCAAAGCGTCTACATTGAGGCACAATCTTCACCTGATAATGAACGTTACGTTTTTTCTTATACCGTAACCATACGCAATCTGGGGCGAGCGCCAGTGCAGTTGTTGGGGCGTTACTGGCTGATCACTAACGGCAATGGCCGTGAAACAGAAGTCCAGGGCGAAGGTGTCGTTGGCGTTCAACCGCATATCGCCCCTGGCGAAGAGTACCAGTACACCAGCGGTGCAATCATTGAAACGCCGCTGGGCACCATGCAGGGTCATTACGAAATGATCGATGAAAACGGCGTCCCATTCAGTATCGACATTCCCGTATTCCGACTCGCCGTTCCCACACTCATTCATTAAAAAATATGGCAACATACCTTATTGGCGATATTCATGGCTGTTACGATGAACTTATCGCATTGCTGCATAAAGTAGAATTTACCCCTGGGAAAGATACCCTCTGGCTGACGGGCGATCTGGTTGCGCGTGGGCCTGGTTCGCTTGATGTTCTGCGCTATGTGAAATCCCTAGGCGACAGCGTACGTCTGGTGCTGGGCAATCACGATCTGCATCTGCTGGCAGTATTTTCAGGCATAAGCCGCAACAAACCCAAAGATCGCCTTACGCCGCTGCTGGAAGCGCCTGATGCCGACGAACTACTTAACTGGCTACGTCGTCAGCCTTTGTTGCAAATCGATGAAGAGAAAAAGCTGGTTATGGCCCACGCGGGGATCACGCCGCAGTGGGACTTACCGACCGCGAAAGAGTGCGCACGAGACGTAGAAGCGGTACTGTCAAGCGACTCTTACCCCTTCTTCCTCGATGCCATGTACGGCGATATGCCGAACAACTGGTCACCCGATTTGCGTGGTCTGGCGCGATTGCGTTTTATCACCAATGCCTTTACCCGTATGCGCTTTTGCTTTCCAAACGGCCAACTGGATATGTACAGCAAAGAATCGCCGGAAGAAGCCCCTGCCCCGCTGAAACCGTGGTTTGCCATTCCGGGACCAGTCAGTGAGGATTACAGTATTGTCTTTGGCCACTGGGCATCGCTGGAAGGCAAAGGCACGCCAGAAGGCATTTATGCGCTGGATACAGGTTGTTGCTGGGGTGGGTCATTAACCTGCCTGCGCTGGGAAGATAAACAGTATTTTGTCCAGCCGTCGAACAGACATAAGGATATGGGCGAAGCGGCGGCGTCTTAAACACAGCCTGATACAGGAAGGCCGGATAAGACGCGACCGGCGTCGCATCCGGCACTAGCCGTAAATTCTATACAAACTTACCGCCGCTCCAGAATCTCAAAGCAATAGCTATGAGAGTTCTGCGCATCAGCGTCGTGGAACTCGCTGAACACCGATTCCCAGTCATCCGGCTCGTAATCCGGGAAATGGGTGTCGCCTTCCACTTCCGCGTCGATATGCGTCAGATACAGTTTTTGCGCTTTCGGCAGGAACTGCTCATAAACGCGACCGCCGCCAATCACCATAATTTCTGGTACATCACCACACGCCGCGATGGCTTCATCCACCGATTTAACCCACGTTACGCGATCGTCCGTACCCGGTTGACTGCTGATGACAATATTCTTGCGTCCAGGTAGCGGGCGGCCAATGGATTCCCAGGTATGGCGGCCCATAATCACAGGTTTATTTAAGGTGTTGCGTTTAAACCAGGCGAGATCGGCAGGCAGATTCCACGGCATGGCGTTTTCCATGCCTATAACGCGATCTACCGCTAGCGCCGCAATCAAACTGATCATTGAAATTTCCCGATAAAAAAAATTGTCGTCACTATACGTAAAGCGTAAACCTTCGTCGACTGGCGAGAGGATGATGTTGAGGAAAATTTTTATTTTGCTGGCGAGTCCATAATCTGTTCATGGACTCGCAGCATTACAATGAAATAAAAACAAATAGTTAGCTGTAAAGCGTGATTTACGTCACTCTTTATCAGGATAAGGGTTTCGTTTCCGGTTCATCCGCCATATTACCGGTATGTTTCCCTTCTTCGGTTCCCTGCCAGCCATGCCGTTGAATTAATGACAGATGTTCGCGATCCTCGGTGATGATTTCGCTCAACATCGCACTGGTGCGTTTGTAAACAGCCGCGCGGGCTTTAGCATCGTTTTCGCCCATCGCCATCTCTTCCACCATCTGAATATTAAAGCGGCGGAAAACATCAGCACGCTCCCGCGCTTCATATGGCCCCAGCCCTAAACTTTCCAGCGCCAGACGCCCGGTTTTCAGCGCACCTTCAAAGGTTTCACGCTCCGGCTTTTCAACGCCTGCCTGACGCAAACGGATGTAGTGGTCGACATCGCGGGCGCGGGCAATAATCTGCAAATGCGGGAAATGTTCTTTCACCATCTCCGTCAGTTGCAGGTTGGTTTGCGGATCATCAATAGCGTTAATCAGCACTTCCGCTTTCGCCGCTCCGGCAGATTCCAGTAAATCCATCCGCGTGGCATCGCCGTAAAACACTTTCATGCCGAATTTACGCAAGGTTTCGATATGGTCCGGGTCGTGATCGAGCACCACCATTTTCACCCCGCTGGAGAGCAGTAAACGTCCGGTGATCTGCCCAAAACGCCCGAATCCGGCAATGATTACCCGCGGCTGTTCTTCGTCAATCTCATCGGCTTCACGCGCCTCTTCAGTGCTGGATTGCTCAAGACGATTGAGGATCACCAGCAGAATCGGCGTAGCCGCCATCGACAGCGCCACCGCCAGGGTCAGCGATTTCGCCCACTCCGGCTCCAGCACATTCGCCATCTGCGCCGCACCAAATACTACAAAGGCGAACTCACTGCCCTGCCCTAACAACACCGCAAACCAGCGACGCTGTTTATTTGGCACCTGCAACGGTCGGGCAATCAGCCACAGCATGGCGATTTTGATGATGAGGAAACCGAGCAGCAAAATGACAATGCGCAATGGGTTTTCAATCAGCGTGCCAAAGTCTATCGACATGCCAACACCGATGAAAAACAGCCCCAACAGCAAACCTTTAAACGGTTCGATATCGCTTTCCAGCGCATGACGGTATTCCGAGCTTGCCAGCAGTACACCCGCCAGAAACGCGCCCATCGCCATCGACAAGCCGACCTCTTCCAGCAGCAAACCAAAGCCAAACACGAGGAATAAAGCCACTGCACTGAACACTTCCCGCAAGCCAGAGCGGGCAACAAAACGCAGCGCCGGACGCGTGACATAGCGCCCCAGCAATACCACCAGCACCAACGCGCCTGCCACTTTTAATGCCGACAGGGCAAATGCGCCCAGCGTGGTCGAGGCACTGCTCGCCGCCAGTAGCGGGATCATCGCCACCAGCGGGATCGCAGCGATGTCCTGGAACAGCAGCACCGCAAAGGCGCTACGGCCCATTTGCGTCACCGTCAGGTTGCGCTCATTCATCGCCTGCATGGCAATCGCTGTTGAGGAAAGCGCCAGCGTCATGCCAATCAGCTCCGCTACCTGCCAGCGCAGCCCAAGTAACATGCAGAACAGCCCCAGCAGGCCGCCGCAAATCACCATCTGCAATGCGCCGCCGCCGAACACTGCCGCCCGCAGCTTCCACAGCCTTTGTGGATCGAGTTCGAGGCCGATAATAAACAGCATCAGCACCACCCCAATCTCGGCAAAGTGCAGAATAGATTCGGCATCGGTCACCAGTCGCAGCCCCCACGGGCCAATAATGCAGCCGGCGATCAGGTAGCCAAGTACCGATCCCAGACCAAGACGTACCGCAATGGGTACAATCAGCGCCGCCGATCCGAGGTAGATCAGCGCCTGAACCAGCGTATGACTATCCATGATGGGCCTCCTGCCATTCCAGCAGACGTTGCTTATAGTGGCGCGCCTGCCCTTCGAGGGTTTCGTCGTCACAAATAAAGGTGCAATGCATGGCAAACGGCGGCAGCCAGTTCAGCCCGCAGTAGATTGCCGTCGCCTGTAGCGGCTGCGACAGCACATCAAAGCCCGGATACGCGCCAATCTCAAAATGACTTTCCCCGCCGCCGGTCGTCACCGCCCACAGCAAATGTTTGCCATGCAGCGCCGTGCCGCCGTGACCGTAAGCCCAGCCGTGCGATAAAACTTTATCGATCCAAAGTTTAAGAAGCGGAGGAATACTGTACCACTGCATCGGGTGCTGCCAGACGATCAGATCGGCGCGAGACAGCGCCTCCTGCTCGGCAGCAATATCGATATTGAAGTCAGGATAGAGTTGATAAAGAGAGCGAATTTCGACGCCTTCCAGCGTCCTTGCCTGTTCAAGCATCCGTTTATTCGCATGGGAATGATGCGGATACGGATGCGCATAAATTATGAGGATCATAGTTATTAGCCCGCGTGTTTACGCCTTTGTTTTCCCACAAAGTGTAGTCATATATTCACGCGGCTTATAGTCAATAATATTGATCTAAAAAAAGCAGAAATCTGAATCAGTTGTCCAACTCACTCATATCCTTAACCCGATCGCGGTTGATCTGTTCAGTTTGCCCGGTTTGCGCATTTTTGTAAGAAACCAGCCCGGTATCGTCATCAACCTGCGGTTTACCATCGGTGACTATCGTTTGGCCATCGGTTGTTCTTACCGCCTGGTTTGAGGAGCAGCCAGCCATAGTGAACATTACCGCCGCGGCGAAGATTGATGTGATCAATACTTTATGTTGCATCGTCTTTTCCTCTGCTTTGCTGTAGTAAGCATTCAGTTTAGGTTAACTGCCTGAAAGCAAGTGAAAAAGCAGAAGGTTCTGAGGCGAGTTGCGCCCGGCAACAGCAATGTTACCGGGCGCGGAGGGGTTACTTCTTAATCTGTGCGTGCATTTCCTGTACCGAAGTTACTTTTTCGGTCGCATCGGCATTCAGCGCCATCGCGGTGGCAAATCCGCCGTTCAGAGTGGTGTCGTAATGCACTTTATATTGCAGCGCACTGCGACGGATCACGCGGGAGTCTTCAATCGCGCGACGACCTGAAGTGGTGTTGATGATGTAGGTATATTCGCCATTCTTGATGCGGTCCTGAATGTGCGGACGACCTTCATGCACCTTGTTTACCAGACGCGGATTGATACCCGCTTCGCCCAGCACAATCGCCGTGCCGTGGGTCGCATCCAGCTCGAAGCCCTGTTTCAGCAGTTTTGCCGCCAGGTCCACCACGCGTTCTTTATCGCCTTCGCGCACGGAAAGCAGCGCACGACCGTGTTTCTTCATGGTGGAGTTGCTGCCCAGCTGCGCTTTGGCAAACGCTTCAGCGAAGGTGCGGCCCACGCCCATGACTTCCCCGGTAGAGCGCATTTCTGGCCCTAACAGCGGGTCAACGCCCGGGAATTTATTGAACGGCAGCACCACTTCTTTCACCGAGTAGTACGGCGGGATAACTTCTTTGGTTACGCCCTGCTCAGCCAGCGATTTGCCAGCCATCACACGCGCCGCCACTTTTGCCAGCGGTACGCCGGTGGCTTTGGAGACGAACGGAACGGTACGCGCCGCACGCGGGTTAACTTCAATCAGGTAGACTTCGTTGTTTTTCACCGCAAACTGCACGTTCATCAGGCCGCGCACCTGCAATTCGAAGGCCAGTTTCTGCACCTGCTGGCGCATCACATCCTGAATTTCCTGACTTAAGGTGTACGCTGGCAGCGAACATGCGGAGTCACCGGAGTGCACGCCCGCCTGCTCGATGTGCTCCATGATGCCGCCAATCAGCACCATTTCGCCGTCGCAGATGGCATCCACGTCAACTTCTACTGCGTCATCAAGGAAATGATCCAGCAACACTGGCGCATCGTTAGACACGCTAACCGCCGTCTGGAAGTAGCGACGCAGGTCAGCTTCGTCATAGACGATTTCCATCGCCCGACCGCCGAGAACGTAAGACGGACGCACCACCAGCGGGTAGCCAATCTCTTTTGCCTTCTCAACTGCCATTTCAATAGCAGTAACGGTGGCGTTCGCCGGTTGTTTCAGTTTCAGACGGTCAACCGCATGCTGGAAGCGTTCACGGTCTTCCGCACGGTCGATAGCATCCGGGCTGGTGCCGATAACCGGTACGCCAGCGGCTTCCAGTGCACGCGCCAGTTTCAGCGGGGTCTGACCGCCGTACTGAACGATAACGCCTTTCGGCTTCTCAATACGCACGATTTCCAGCACATCTTCCAGAGTGACCGGCTCGAAGTAGAGGCGATCGGAAGTGTCGTAGTCGGTAGAGACGGTTTCCGGGTTACAGTTAACCATAATGGTTTCGTAACCGTCTTCACGCAGCGCCAGCGAGGCGTGTACGCAGCAGTAGTCGAATTCGATACCCTGACCGATACGGTTTGGACCGCCGCCAAGCACCATGATTTTTTCACGGTCGGTAGACGGATTCGCTTCGCACTCTTCTTCATAAGTGGAGTACATGTAAGCGGTGTCGGTGGCAAACTCTGCCGCACAGGTATCCACGCGCTTGTAGACCGGGTGCAGGTCATACTGGTCACGCAGCTTACGGATTTCCGCTTCGCGCACGCCCGCGAGTTTTGCCAGACGCGCATCGGCAAAGCCTTTACGTTTCAACTGGCGCAGGAAGTCAGCGTTCAGGCCAGTGATGCCCACTTCTGCGACTTTCTCTTCCAGACGCACCAGCTCTTCAATCTGCACCAGGAACCAGCGGTCAATGTTGGTCAGATTGAAGACGCCGTCCACAGACAGGCCCGCGCGGAAAGCATCGGCGATGTACCAGATACGCTCTGCGCCGGCGTCTTTCAGTTCGCGGCGGATTTTGGTCAGCGCTTCCGGGTCATCCAGGCTCACTTTCGGGTCGAAGCCAGTTGCGCCCACTTCCAGGCCGCGCAGCGCTTTTTGCAGGGATTCCTGCTGCGTGCGACCAATCGCCATCACTTCGCCAACCGATTTCATCTGAGTGGTCAGACGGTCGTTAGCACCGGCGAATTTTTCGAAGTTGAAGCGAGGAATTTTAGTAACCACATAGTCGATGGACGGCTCGAAGGAGGCCGGAGTACGCCCGCCAGTGATGTCGTTCATCAGTTCGTCGAGGGTGTAACCCACCGCCAGTTTCGCCGCCACTTTAGCAATCGGGAAACCGGTCGCTTTCGACGCCAGCGCCGAAGAACGGGACACGCGTGGGTTCATTTCGATAACAATCAGGCGACCGTTTTTCGGGTTCACCGCAAACTGGACGTTGGAACCACCGGTTTCAACGCCGATTTCACGCAGCACCGCCATCGAGGCGTTACGCATGATTTGATATTCTTTGTCGGTCAGCGTTTGGGCTGGCGCGACAGTGATGGAGTCACCGGTGTGGATGCCCATCGCATCGAAGTTTTCGATAGAGCAGACGATGATGCAGTTGTCGTTTTTATCACGCACCACTTCCATCTCGTACTCTTTCCAGCCGATCAGCGACTCATCAATCAGCAACTCTTTGGTCGGAGAGAGATCCAGACCGCGGGCGCAAATTTCTTCAAACTCTTCGCGGTTATAAGCGATACCGCCGCCGCTACCACCCATAGTAAAGGATGGGCGAATAATGCACGGGAAGCCCACGTCAGCGGCAACCGCCAGCGCTTCTTCCATCGTGTGTGCGATACCGGAACGCGCGGTTTCCAGACCAATTTTCTTCATCGCTACGTCGAAACGACGGCGGTCTTCTGCTTTATCAATCGCATCGGCAGTGGCACCAATCATGGTGACGCCGAACTCTTCCAACACGCCCTGACGTTCCAGCTCCAGCGCGCAGTTCAGCGCCGTCTGACCGCCCATAGTTGGCAGCACCGCGTCCGGGCGCTCTTTTTCAATAATCTTGCGTACCACTTCCCAGTGAATCGGCTCGATGTAGGTCGCATCGGCCATTTCCGGGTCGGTCATGATGGTCGCCGGGTTGGAGTTCACCAGAATGACGCGGTAACCCTCTTCGCGCAGGGCTTTACATGCTTGCGCGCCAGAGTAGTCAAACTCACACGCCTGACCGATAACAATCGGGCCCGCACCCAGAATCAGGATACTTTTTATATCTGTACGTTTTGGCATGGCTCTTTTACTCCTGATTACTTAGCGGTTTTACGGTACTGCTCAATTAACTCGATAAAGTGGTCGAACAACGGCGCGGCGTCGTGTGGACCAGGGCTGGCTTCAGGGTGACCCTGGAAGCTGAACGCCGGTTTATCGGTGCGATGAATGCCCTGTAACGTACCGTCGAACAGGGATTTATGCGTGACACGCAGGTTTGCAGGTAATGTTGCTTCGTCCACCGCAAAACCGTGGTTCTGAGCGGTGATCATCACCACGTTTTTCTCAACATCTTTAACCGGATGGTTGCCGCCGTGGTGGCCGAACTTCATCTTGATGGTCTTCGCACCGCTCGCCAGTGCAAGCAACTGATGGCCGAGGCAGATGCCGAATACCGGAATATCGGTTTCGAGGAATTTCTGGATGGCGGTAATGGCGTAATCGCACGGGGCCGGGTCGCCAGGACCGTTGGAGAGGAAGATGCCGTCTGGATTCATTTTCAGCACATCTTCCGCAGAAGTTTGCGCCGGAACGATGGTCAGGCGACAGCCTCTATCCACCAGCATCCGCAGGATGTTGCGCTTGGCACCAAAATCATAAGCCACGACGTGGAACGGCAGCTCGTCTTCTTTTTTCGCTTCTGGCAGGCCGCCGGTCAACGTCCAGCTCCCTTGTGTCCAGCTATAGGCTTCTGCGGTGGTCACTTCTTTTGCCAGATCCATGCCGTTCAGACCTGGGAACGCGCGGGCTTTTTCTAACGCCAGCGCCGCATCCGGGTTATCGCCTGCGATAATGCAGCCATTCTGTGCGCCTTTCTCGCGCAGTAAACGCGTCAGCTTACGGGTATCAATATCGGCAATCGCCACGATGTTATGGCGCTTCAGGTAAGAAGAGAGGTCTTCGGTATTACGGAAGTTGCTGGCAATCAGCGGCAGGTCGCGAATCACCAGACCTTGTGCATGTACCTGAGAAGATTCTTCATCGGCGTCATTAGTGCCGACATTGCCAATATGGGGATAAGTAAGAGTAACGATTTGACGAGAATAGGAAGGATCAGTGAGGATTTCTTGATAACCGGTCATTGAAGTATTGAAAACGACTTCCCCAACCGCCGAACCTGTTGCCCCTATGGCCCGACCGTGAAACTGGGTTCCGTCTTCCAGAACCAATAGCGCTGACTTAATCAAAACACCCTCCAGGGAATATTCACTCACTTTATTTGCATATTAATTCACAATGATGACGTAAATCAATGCAAATCTGCTTACCGACGAATTTCTGGCAAACGGCGGCATTCTGGAGATATGGGAGCTAAAAGTCAACTTAATGGCGGGATTTTTTATATTATTTTGTGGCTCATGCATGTTTTACAGGCATTAAGCGACAAAAAGATCATCTAACCTGTTCTGGAAAACGCTTGCGCAGCAAGAAGATTGCATGAAATTAAAACGAGAAGAAAAAAGTGGACCAAATGGTCAAAAATTACATTAAAACAACAAAAATAGAAGACAAAACATGTAATTTTTAGTGCTTGCATAAAATTTAAAAATATAACACCAAAAATAAAAGGGCTAAAAATTAAAGCCCTTTATAATCAATAAATTAAATATGTTATTTTTGCATCACCATACATATTTTGTGGTTACAAATTATTGAGATCAAGCACATCTCGCATATCAAAAAGACCACTTTTCTTACCACTCAACCACAAAGCCGATCTTACCGCGCCGTTAGCAAATGTCATGCGGCTGGACGCCTTATGGGTAATCTCCAGACGCTCGCCAATATCGGCAAACATGGCGGTATGTTCGCCAACGATGTCGCCCGCTCGCACGGTGGCAAAACCAATGGTGCCAGGCACACGTTCACCGGTATGGCCTTCACGACTGTAGACCGCGCAATCTTTCAGATCTTTGTCCAGTGCGTGGGCAATCGCCTCCCCCATCGCCAGTGCAGTGCCTGACGGTGCATCAACTTTATGTCGATGATGTGCTTCGATAATTTCTATATCGGTGTAGTCCCCCATCACTTTGGCTGCTTTCTCCAGCAGCTTAAGCATGACGTTAACGCCAACGCTAAAATTGGCGGCAAAGACAATCGCAATATCGGCGGCGGCGTCGCGAATCGCCTGTTTGCCTGCGTCATCAAAACCCGTTGTACCAATCACCATCCCTTTGCCGTGCTGGCGACAAAAAGCGAGATGATTCAGCGTACCTTCCGGACGGGTAAAATCGATAAACACATCAAAATCATCTTTTACCGCATCGAGGCTGCTTTGCACGGTAACGCCTGTTTTTCCGACTCCAGCCAGTTCACCGGCGTCGCTACCCAGTAAAGAAGATCCCTCACGCTCCAGCGCCGCGCCAAGCTGCACGCCCTCTAATGCCAGCGCCGCCTGAATCAACTGGCGGCCCATACGTCCCCCGGCTCCCGCGATGGCAACGCGGATGTTTGCATCATGCATAGCTATTCTCTTTTGTTAATTTGCATAGACCGTTTTCAGAGTAACCAGCGCATCGCTACGCCGCCAGCCAAAAACGCTGATAATTAGAAATTAATGATAAACAGGGAGGGATATCAGTGAAAGGCATGAGTCGATGAATGACTGCATGCCGATAACATGTGACAGGTTACGGCACCAGAGCCAGCACCTCAGCCACCCACTGTTGGAAGCCTTTTACATTCAGATCCAATGCCACCTGTACATTGGCTGGTTTGCCCAGGCAACCGTCGATATCAACCACCGTCGTGCCTGAGGTAAATTCGCCTTGAGTTTCTACCGCGACAAAACACGGCTTGAGGGTGAATAAATCCGGGCGCACCAGCCAGGCGATGGCGCAGAGATCGTGCATTCGCAGACCGCTTTGCATACTGCCGCTACGGTAGTGGCTAAACAGGGCGTGGAGCATTTTTCCGGTGCGATTCAACTCCGGCAAAGTAGCGAGATAGTCAGGGGTTAATATTGCCTGATTGGTGACATCCAGACCGCACATGACGATTTCAATACCACTGCGGAAGACACAGGCTGCCGCTTCTGGATCGGCAGCGATATTAAACTCGGCGTTTGGTGTACAGTTGCCGCGACCAGCAGAACCGCCCATGATCACCAGACGACGAATATACGGTTTACATTCCGGGCAGTGTGAAAGTAACAGCGCAATATTGGTTAACGGGCCGATGGCCACCAGGGTAACGGGCTCTGGTGCACGCATCAGGGCATCCCGAATCGCCAGAAACGCCGGTATCCCGAGTGGCTTTCGGTTGTGCTCAACAAAGTCGTAGCCAGCCATTCCCGATTCGCCGTGCACAGATGCTGCATCACGCGGTGCGCGTACCAGCGGCACAGCGGCTCCCTGGGCGAGCGGAATCTCCGCATTCCAGAAATGCAGCAGTTGCAGGGCGTTGCGGGTGGTTTTCTCAACCGAGACATTACCCGCGACGGTGGTCATCAGTTGCAGGTCGAGTTCGGGGGCAAAAATCGCGGCGGCAATGGCGACGGCATCGTCAATGCCGGGGTCAGTATCGAGGAAAATGGGTAAGCGCATGTTTTCTCCATAAAAAATGCCGGTAACAAGACCGGCATTTTCGCATAACTTAGGCTGCTAATGACTTAATCGACTTCACGAATATCGACACGCAACTCTTTCGGTACTTCGAAAACAATGTTTTCTTCGCGGCCTTCCAGCGGAATGGCTTCGCCACCGCCCAGCTGTTGCAAACGTGCCACCACATTCTGTACCAGAATATCCGGAGCCGATGCGCCCGCAGTCACGCCGACGCATTTAACCTCTTTCACCCACTCTTCCTGGATATCTTTCGCATCGTCAATCAAAAACGCGCGTTTGCCCATACGCTGGGCCAGCTCCGCCAGACGGTTGGAGTTGGAGGAGTTTTTCGAACCGACCACCAACACAACTTCCGCCTGTTCTGCCAGGGCGCGTACCGCTTCCTGACGGTTAGTCGTGGCGTAGCAGATGTCATCTTTGCGCGGACCGACAATTTTCGGGAAGCGTTTACGCAGCGCGTCGATCACATCAGACGTGTCATCCACCGACAGCGTGGTCTGGGTCATAAAGGAGAGTTTCTCTTCGTTTTTGACCGTCAGTTTCCACACATCGTCCGGCGATTCGACCAGATACATTCCCCCTTCCGGGTTACTGTACTGGCCCATCGTACCTTCCACTTCCGGATGCCCGGCGTGGCCGATGAGAATCGACTCTTCGCCACGGCGGCTGGCGCGGGCGACTTCCATATGCACTTTGGTCACCAGCGGACAGGTGGCATCAAACACCGTCAAATCGCGGCTTTTTGCTTCGTTACGTACCGCCTGAGAAACACCGTGTGCGGAGAAAATCAGGATCGCGCCGTCCGGTACTTCGCTAATCTGCTCAATAAAGATAGCCCCACGCTCGCGCAGGCTATCGACCACGTAGCGGTTATGCACCACTTCGTGACGGACATATATCGGTGCGCCGTAAATGGCCAGCGCGTTTTCAACAATGCTGATAGCGCGGTCTACCCCGGCACAAAAACCACGCGGGTTGGCCAACAGGATCTGCATGTTACGCCTCCAGTGCCGGATCGATTTCCAGCACTTCAATATCAAAATGAACGGTCTGCCCGGCCAGCGGATGGTTGAAATCAACGGTAATGGAGTCGCCGTTAATTTCGCGGATCACGCCAGGCATCTCACTGCCATCCATTGCGGTAAAAAGCATAATTGCGCCAATTTCTGGCTCGCCTGCATCCATAAATTCACGGCGGGAGAAGTACTGAATCAGGTCCGGTGACGGCACGCCAAACGCCGCATCTGGCTCCAGCGAGAAGGTGGTTTTATCGCCCACTTTCAGCCCCAGCAGGTGTTGCTCCAGCCCTTCGGAGAGAGAAGCATCGCCCAGGCGGAATAGCGCCGGTTTACCATTGTTACGGGTAGACTCGGCGGTGGTGCCATCGTCGAGTTTCAGCGTGAAGTGCACCAGGACGGCGCTATTGCTCTGTACAGATTCAGACATGCAGGTTTGCTCTTATATTTTGAGGATTTTTGCCGGATGCAGCCTACGATTTCGCAGCAATCTGTAGGCCGGATAAGATGCGTCAGCATCACATCCGGCAGGGTTTATTATTGTTTTTTCGCTTTAGAAGGCAAAAAACCTTCCAGCACAATCAGTGCCGCGCCGACACAGATGGCTGTATCAGCAAGGTTGAAGGTGGCGAAGTGCCAGTCGCCGACGTAGAAGTCGATCATATCGACAACGAAGCCGTGCCACAGGCGGTCGAACAGGTTGCCCAGCGCGCCGCCAATAATCAGCGCATAAGCGATATTGTTTAGCTTCTGCGTGGCCTTCGAGCGATACATCATCACCACCAGAATCACGCTAATACCAATCGCAATACCGGCAAAGAACCAACGCTGCCAGCCGCCGCTATCGGCAAGGAAACTAAACGCCGCGCCATAGTTACGCGCATAATGCAGATTAAGCGACGGGAACAGCGGTACCGTATCCCCCAGAGCAAAGTTCTGGAGGATCAGGTATTTGCTGCCCAGATCGATAATCAGCACGACTACCACCAGCCACAGCCAGCGTAGCCCTGTTGAACAGATCGATTGACTCATCAGGCAAACTTACGTTTTTCACCGTCACCGGCGACGTTGCTGACACAGCGGCCGCAGATTTCTGCGTGTTCCGCCACCTTGCCGACATCCTGGGTGTAGTGCCAGCAGCGTGGGCACTTCTCACCTTCGGCTTTACTCAACGCGACTTTCAGCCCTTTGAGTACTTCGCTCTGCTGAGCATCAGCAGGTGCGTCGTTATAGTCTGCAACGGTAGCGCCAGAGGTCAACAGGACAAATCGTAATTCATCGCCCAGCGCGGTCAGTTTCGCCGCCAGTTCCGGTTCAGCATACAGCGTCACTGCCGCTTCCAGCGAGCCGCCCACTTTCTTGTCGGCACGCGCTTGCTCAATGACTTTGTTCACTTCGCCACGCACTTTCAACAGCTCGTCCCAGAACGCATCGTTCATCGCTTCACTGTCTGCCAGACCAAACAGGCCTTCGTACCACTCGCCGGTGAAGACGTATTTTTCACGTTCGCCCGGCAGGTAGCCCCACACTTCATCAGCGGTGAAGGAGAGGATTGGTGCCATCCAGCGAACCAGCGCTTCCGCGATGTGATACAGCGCAGTCTGGCAGCTACGACGCGCCACGCTGTCCGCTTTCGCGGTGTACTGACGGTCTTTGATGATGTCGAGGTAGAAGGAACCCATCTCAACGGAGCAGAAGCGCATCAGACGCTGTACCACTTCGTGGAAATCGTATGCTTCATACGCCTTGAGGATATCTTCCTGTGCCGCTTTCGCACAACCTACGGCCCAGCGATCCAGTACCACCATCTCTTCCGGTTTCACCATATCTTTTGCTGGATCAAAACCGTTCAGGTTTGCCAGCAGGAAGCGCGCGGTGTTACGGATACGACGATAGCTATCGGCAGCACGTTTCAGGATCTCGTCAGAAACGGCCATTTCGCCGGTGTAGTCGGTTGATGCCACCCACAGACGCAGAATATCCGCGCCCAGCTTGTTCATCACATCCTGCGGCGAAACGGTGTTGCCGATGGATTTAGACATCTTGCGACCCTGACCATCCACGGTAAAGCCGTGAGTCAGTACCTGACGATACGGCGCTTTGCCTTTCATCGCGGTGGAGATCATCAGGGAAGACATGAACCAACCACGGTGCTGGTCAGAACCTTCCAGATACATGTCCGCTGCGTGACCAGCAAATTCCGGGCGCACGTCAACAACAGAAGAGTGGGTAGATCCGGAGTCAAACCATACATCGAGAGTATCCGGCACTTTCACATACTGGTCAGCTTCGTCGCCGAGGATCTCTTTCGCATCGAGATCCCACCACGCCTGGATACCGTCAACTTCAACGCGTTTAGCCACTTCTTCCATCAGTTCGAGGGTACGCGGATGCAATTCGTCAGTGTCTTTGTGCACGAACAGCGACATCGGTACGCCCCAGGTACGCTGACGGGAGATACACCAGTCAGGACGGTTAGCGACCATCGACTCGATACGCGCCTGGCCCCAGTCCGGGATCCACTGCACGCCTTTGATCTCTTTCAGTGACTGCGCACGCAGACCTTTCTGATCCATACTGACGAACCACTGCGGCGTTGCGCGGAAGATGATCGGCGTTTTGTGACGCCAGCAGCACGGATAGCTGTGCTGCATTTTCTCAACGTGCAGCAGCGCGCCTTTTTCCTGCAGCAGTGCAACGACGATGTCGTTCGCTTTGAAGACGTTCACGCCATCCAGCGTCGGGTAAGTACCCGGCAGATAAGTGCCATCCGGGCCAACCGGGTTAGCGGTTTCCAGACCATATTTCTGACCGATTACATAGTCGTCCGGACCGTGGCCTGGCGCGGTGTGAACGGCACCAGTACCGGCATCCAGGGTAACGTGATCGCCAAGAATTGCCGGAACATCGAAGCCCATAAACGGATGGGCAAAGCGCAGCAGCTCAAGCTCCGCACCTTTTACCGTGCCGAGAATGGTGTAATCGGTCACGCCGATACGCTGCATTACGCTTTCAACCAGATCTTTTGCCAGAATCACAGCCTGACCGTCGATCTGCACCAGCGCATAGTCGAAATCAGGTGCAATAGAGATTGCACGGTTCGCAGGCAGCGTCCACGGCGTGGTGGTCCAGATAACCAGCGAGATTGGGCCGTTAACGTTGCTGACGCCAAATTTCGCTTTCAGCGCATCCTGATCGACCGCCTGGAAAGCGACGTCAATGGACGGAGAAGTTTTGTCGTAATACTCAACTTCTGCTTCTGCCAGTGCAGAACGGCAGTCTACGCACCAGTGCACCGGCTTCGCGCCTTTGTGCAGATGGCCATTACCGATGATTTTGCCCAGCGCGCGGATGATGTTGGCTTCAGTTTTGAAGTCCATGGTCAGGTACGGGTGCGACCAGTCGCCCAGCACGCCCAGACGGATAAAGTCTTTGCGCTGACCGTCAACCTGGGTCGCAGCGTATTCGCGGCACTTAGCGCGGAACTCGGCGGCGGTGAATTTCTCACCTGGCTTACCGTATTCTTGCTCTACTTTCAGTTCGATCGGCAGACCGTGGCAGTCCCAACCAGGCACATACGGCGAGTCATAACCGGAAAGTCCTTTGGACTTCACGATTATATCTTTCAGAATCTTGTTAACCGAGTGACCAATATGAATGCTGCCATTCGCATAAGGAGGGCCATCATGCAGAATGAAGGTTTTTTTGCCTTTTTTAGCCGCACGGATGATGCCGTACAGATCATCATCAGTCCAACGCGCCAGCATTCCCGGTTCGCGCTTGGCGAGATCGCCACGCATCGGGAACCCTGTTTCCGGCAAATTCAGGGTTGATTTATAGTCACTCATCAGATTCTCGGTTCCGTATTTCGGTTTGATTACATAACAGGCTTAAGCCGGTTTTGTTAGCCCAAAAAATTCGCGGGCGGTTAATTCATCACGCGCAATCTGCGCTTTCAGTTCGTCCAGCGACGCAAATCGCTGCTCATTGCGTATTTTTTTACGCAGCACTACTTGTATATGGCGACCGTAAAGGTCCATTGCAACATCTAACAAATGCACTTCCAGCTGCTGGCGAATACCGGCAACCGTTGGGCGTGTTCCGATGTTTGCCACGCCGGGTAACGGCTTTTCACCGAGGCCCAGCACTTCCACCGCATAAACCCCTTTCACCGGGGAAACCTGACGGCGCAGCGGTACATTCGCCGTCGGGAAACCTATAGTGCGCCCTAATTCATCACCGTGGACCACACGCCCGGAGATGGCAAACGGGTGCCCCAGTAAACTTTCTGCCAGAGACAGATTATCGTCTGCCAGTGCCTGACGCACGGCGGTGCTGCTGATACGCACGCCACCTTCGCAAAAAGTTTGCGTACTGGTAATGTCAAAGCCGTATTCCAAGCCAGCTTTCTGTAATAACAAGAAATCGCCTTCACGACCAGCGCCAAAGCGGAAATCATCACCCACGGCGAGGAATTTTACCCGCAAATGCTTTACCAGAAGATCGCTGATGAAATTTTGCGCGGTCAACGCTGCAAAACGCCTATCGAAACGCACACAGAGCACGTAATCTACGCCGCACTCTGCAAGGTAACGCAGTTTTTCCCGCAGCCGGGTCAGCCGCGCCGGGGCTTTATCAGTGGCAAACAGTTCCAGCGGTTGAGGCTCGAAAATCATCACCATTACCGGTAAGTTTCGCCTGCGCCCTTCTTCCTGCAAGCCCTGTAACAACGCGCGATGACCGCGATGCACGCCGTCGAAATTACCAATAGTCAGCACACACCCTTCTTGCGGGGCCTGGCTGAGATTATGTATGCCGCGTATCAGCTTCATGTCTGGCTCAAAACAGTGAAAATCGTCCGAGTATACCTTGTACAGCGGTCAAGGTTAACCGGCGATTGAGTACCGAAATCAGAAAGAAGTGGCTTTTCATTGCCATGGCGCAAATCACAGGAAGAAACTCACGGCCTGCTGCAATTTTTATCGCGGAAAAGCTGTATTCACACCACGCAAGCTGGTAGAATCCTGCGCCATCACTACGTAACGAGTGCCGGCACATTAACGGCGCTTATTTGCACAAATCCATTGACAAAAGAAGGCTAAAAGGGCATATTCCTCGGCCTTTGAATTGTCCATATAGAACACATTTGGGAGTTGGACCTTGGCTAATATCAAATCAGCTAAGAAGCGCGCCATTCAGTCTGAAAAGGCTCGTAAGCACAACGCAAGCCGTCGCTCTATGATGCGTACTTTCATCAAGAAAGTATACGCAGCTATCGAAGCTGGCGACAAAGCTGCTGCACAGAAAGCATTTAACGAAATGCAACCGATCGTGGACCGTCAGGCTGCTAAAGGTCTGATCCACAAAAACAAAGCTGCACGTCATAAGGCTAACCTGACTGCACAGATCAACAAACTGGCTTAATTGCCAATTTGCTGAAGCTTTGTGAAAAAGCCCGCGCAAGCGGGTTTTTTTATACCTGCACGCCTGGAAGTTTCAAATGAAAGGCATCTCTCTTTTGCTTATTTCTGCCGCCATATATTCCCCTAAGTATAAAATATTTAACATTTCATCATAAAAGTTAAAATGTTTTATTCCCTGATAAAACGTGAACTGCATAACAAAATACAGAGAAACAAAGCTAAAAACGAATTAACGCAAACTTAAAACGAAAAATTATAATTGTCGCCATCACTCTCCTTAACTAACCTCATTCTCACAACGTTGTTTAAATCATTAATAAATATGCATTAAGGAAAGTCAGTATGTATTTGCTTAGAAAATAAAAGCTTTTTTTCTGAGACAGGCATTCTTGTTCTGGAGAGAATATAATGAGTTCCGTCATTGAAACTACTCAATCAACTTCATCCGATTCCTTACCTTTAATACAGCGAATTAGCTACGGCTCACTGGATGTTGCCGGTAATCTGCTCTACTGTTTTGGCTCTACCTACATTCTTTATTTCTACACCGACGTAGCAGGGATTAGTCTGGCGGTTGCAGGCATCATCCTACTGCTGGCGCGCATTGTAGACGGTATTGATGCGCCAGTGTGGGGGATCATTATCGATAAAACCCATTCGCGTTATGGAAAATGCCGTCCATGGTTTTTATGGTTACCATTACCTTTTGCTGTATTTAGTGCACTTTCTTTCTGGTCACCCGATATCAGCATGACAGGAAAAGCTGTTTATGCAGCAATATCGTACATGTTAGCCAGCATTCTGTTTACTGGGTTGAATACACCATTAAGCGCCATATTACCGTTGATGACGCTGTCACCAAAGGAACGTCTGGTATTAAACTCATATCGCATGACTGGTGGGCAAATTGGCGTACTATTAATGAATGCGACAGCATTGCCATTGGTCGCTTTCCTTGGTAATGGTAACGATAAAGCAGGCTTTATTTATACTGCCATTGTCTTTGCTGTAATATCCTGTGCCTTAACGTTGTTTGCCTTTAAAAATATTCGCGAACTGGATACCGATAAAATACAGCAAGAACCACGACTGCCGATGAAAAAGAGTTTTTCGGCAATGAAGGGGAACTGGCCGTGGATCCTGATGGTAGTGGCGAACCTCATCTTCTGGATTGCCCTACAGCAGCGCAACACCACTATTGTTTACTATTTAACCTACAATCTGGATCGCAAAGATCTGGTCCCGCTGGTTAACAGTCTCGCCACCATTCAAATCCTGTTTATTATTGCCATTCCGTTCTTCAGTCGCTATCTCACCAAAACCTGGATTTGGATTACCGGGCTGCTGGTCGCGATGTTAGGCGGGGGCCTCATGTGGCTAGCTGCCGACAGCATCCCTTTGATGATCGCCGCCTGGGTACTCGCCAATATCGGCAGCGGTATCGCCTGTTCTATGCCTTTCGCGATGCTCGGTTTCGCCGTTGACTTTGGTCGCTGGAAAACCGGCATTAAAGCTACCGGCATTCTGATCGCCTTCGGCAGCACCTTCTGCATCAAGATGGGCAGTGGTATCGGTACAGCTTTCGCAGCCTTGATTATGGACAGTTTTGGTTATATCCCCAACCAACAACAGACGGCTGCGGGGTTGGAAGGTATCAGTCTGGCATTTATCTGGGTCCCTGCGCTGCTCTTTGCTCTCGCGGCTGTACCACTGCTCTTCTTTCGCCAGTATGAAGCGATGGAAGGTCGCATCCAACACGATCTGCAAGCCCACAATCGTTGAATTTAATCAACATGCCACTTGCTCCTGGGAGGAACAATTATGTCGTTTATTAAGCAAGATCCCCACCGTCTGGTCTGGCAACAAGACGATCGTTATCTCTGGATTGAGGCCTGGGGCGAAAACAGTTTACGCGTGCGAAGCGGCCGCCATTTACCGGTAATGCGCAATGAAAACTGGGCGTTAACTCAGGATCCTGGCGATGCTATCGCTCATATCACCTGGGATGAAAAACAGGCAACGCTGAGAAATGGTAAAATCACTGCCATTGTAAATCTTCAGGGCCAGCTCTCTTTCTGGCGTAATGATGATAAATGCCTGCTGCAAGAGTTCTGGCGTCAACGTGGCGAAATTGGTGAAGATGAGTCCGCACACGGCCAATATGTGAGCGCTCTTAATCTACAGGCCCGTGAATTCAAGCCTATTCCTGGCGGGAAATTCACAATTAAGGCACGATTTGAAGCCAACGATGGCGAGAAACTGTTTGGCATGGGCCAGTATCAGCAACCAAATCTGGATTTAAAAGGTTGCATGCTGGAGCTTGCACAACGTAACTCGCAGGCTTCTGTTCCCTTCCTGCTATCAGATCAGGGTTATGGTTTTCTGTGGAATAACCCAGCAATTGGCCGCGTCACCTTCGCGCAAAACGGCACGGAATGGGTAGCAGAGGTCAGTGAACAACTGGACTACTGGATCACCGCGGGCGATACACCGGCTGAAATCAGTGAAGCCTATGCACGAGTAACCGGTACGCCACCGATGATGCCTGATTACGCAATGGGGTTCTGGCAATGCAAGCTTCGCTATCGTAATCAACAAGAATTGTTAGAGGTCGCACGCGGCTACAAGCAACGCAATCTTCCGATCTCGGTGATTGTCATCGATTTCTTCCATTGGCCTAATCAGGGCGACTGGATGTTCGATCTGCGTGACTGGCCAGATCCCGATGCGATGATCGCCGAATTAAAAGAAATGGGCATCGAACTGATGGTTTCATTCTGGCCTACCGTAGATAACCGTACCGAGAGTTATCGGGAGATGAAAGAAAATGGCTGGCTGGTCCATACCGAACGTGGTTTGCCGATCAATATGGATTTCCTTGGCAACACCACATTCTTTGATGCGACCCATCCTGGCGCACGGGAATATGTCTGGAACAAAGCCAAACGCAATTATTACGATAAAGGCGTGAAGCTGTTCTGGCTGGATGAAGCCGAGCCAGAGTTCGGTGTTTACGATTACGACAACTATCGTTACTACGCAGGGCCTGTGCTGGAAGTCGGTAATATCTATCCGCGTATGTACGCCAAAACTTTCTTCGATGGCATGCAGGCAGCCGGAGAAAAGCAGGTGATCAACCTGCTACGTTGCGCCTGGGCCGGTAGTCAGAAATATGGTGCCCTGGTGTGGTCAGGCGATATCCACTCCTCCTTCCGTTCTCTGCGCAATCAGTTTGCTGCCGGGCTGAACATGGGAATTGCCGGGATCCCGTGGTGGACGACGGATATTGGCGGTTTCCACGGTGGCAACATACATGATCCAAAATTTCATGAACTGCTTATTCGCTGGTTCCAGTGGGGGGTATTCAGCCCAGTAATGCGTTTACATGGCAACCGCGACCCGCAAGTTTTGCCAGAACAACCCTATCGTGATGGCATCGCACAATGTCCGACTGGCGCGCCGAATGAAGTCTGGAGCTATGGTGAAGAAACCGGTGAAATTCTCACTTCCTGCCTGCTGTTGCGTGAGAAGCTGAAACCTTATATCAGTAAAATTATGGCTGAGACGCACGAGAAGAACAGCCCGGTAATGCGCACGATGTTCTTTGAATTTCCTGACCAGGCTGAAAGCTGGAACATTTATGATCAGTACTGCTTTGGCCCGGACCTTCTCGTTGCCCCTGTAATGCACGAAGGTACACGTTCACGTGATGTCTGGTTGCCTGCCGGAGAGACATGGATCGATTTTTATACCCATGAACACTACGCGGGTGGGCAAACGCTTCATCATTGTGCGCCGCTGCACCAGATACCGGTATTCATTCGCGAGAAAGGGAAATATCGCCAGCTATTACCCGCTTAAAGGACATTGTTTGTTCATTAGCACGCCCCGTATATAGCGGGGCGTGAGTTCTAATATCTATCGTGAGGCAGGAGAAAACAACGAAGAATAATCCGTATTACAGATACGCTGTACTGCCGGATGCTGAATCATGCGTTCAGCAAAAATGGCATGGTACTCTTCCATCACATTCTCAACGCGGCCAATTTCTACGACAGTTTTATCAGCATAAAAATCATATGCATAAAGCGTCGGCGCGACAAAAATAGCATTGTGCATCGCGCCAAAAGCTTTCATCAACGCGGCATCATCAAATTCACCAAGAATCTCGACGTTTAATCCCTGAGAATTAAACCAGTTAAGCAATTTACGCCCTAACATGGAGCGACGCCCAGGAATCAGTAGCCGCCGTTCTTCCAGACAAGCCGGGAAAGGTTTTTCCGGCGGCGGATTTGTGCACCAGAAGCTCACGCCGCATTCTCCAATCCTCACGGAGAACAGGCCTTCCTGCTGCGTAGAATCTATCGGGCAGTCCGAAATAATCATGTCCAGTTTATGCTGGCTTAGCTGCTCGAGGAGCATTTCGTGAGTAGACTCAAAGCAACGTAGATGAATCGGCTCCCCTTCTACCACTGCGGCGTTCAGTACGCTACTGACCAGACGTTTGGAAAGCGCGTCAGCCACGCCAACATCAAACAATAAATTGGACTCTTTGCGATAATTCACGATATCCAGCATTTCCTGACTTAAAGTGAACATTTTATCGGCATAGCGATAGACCAGCTCCCCCAGTTCACTGGGTTCCAGACCGCGCCCTTTACGCTTAAATAATTTCCCTTGCAGACGCTCTTCCAGCGCCCTGATCTGCCCGGTAATCGTTTGTGGTGTTAAATAGAGCGCCTCCGCTGCGCCAACCACAGAACCTTCTTTGTAGACATGCCAGAAGTAGTATAAGTGGTTGTAATTGATATGAGACATGCTCATTTCTCTCCCTGATAACAATGAAAAGGGAGCCGTTTATGGCTCCCCGGTAAACCGTCCTGTCAAACTGCTGGACGTAAACGAACGCGTAACCAGCTATATCCAATTACCGCCGAAGAAATTGAACCGACAAGGATGCCTAATTTTGCCCAGTTAATCAGTTCTGGATCTACGCTACCAAACGCCAGGCTGGCAATAAAGATAGACATAGTAAAACCGATACCGCACAGGATACCAACCGCCATAATTTGCTGGTAAGTCGTTCCCTCTGGCAGATGCGCCAGTTTCAAACGCAGCGCCAACCAGCAGAACAGACTAATCCCCAGCGGTTTGCCAATCAGCAAGCCAGCGATGATCCCCAATGGCAGAATGGAGGTCAGGCCATCCAGCGTCACACCTTGCAGAGATACACCCGCATTGGCAAACGCAAACAGCGGCAAAATCAGATATGCCACCCACGGATGCAAAACATGCTCCAGACGTTTAGCCGGAGAGCGCCCATGCTTCTCTTTTAACGGAATAAAGAAGCCGACAATGACGCCAGCCAGCGTTGCATGGACACCTGATTTCAACACCGCTGTCCACAGCACAACGCCAACCAGAATATAAACACCCGTGCGGCGAACACCACAGATATTCAGTACCGCGAGTACGGCAATCGCTACTGCCGCAACGCCGAGAGAGGCCATCGACAAGTCATTAGTGTAGAACAAGGCGATGATAATGATGGCTCCAAGATCATCGATAATAGCCAGAGCCATCAAGAAGATCTTCAGTGCCAAGGGCACACGACTGCCTAAAAGTGCCAACACGCCCAGAGCAAAGGCAATATCCGTTGCCGCCGGGATCGCCCAGCCTTCACGAGTGATAGGATCGGCATAGTTGAAAGCCAGATAGAGCAATGCCGGAACAATCATCCCGCCGATTGCGGCAATAACCGGGAATGCTGCCTGGCGCAAACTGGCCAGCGAACCTTGCATCAGCTCGCGTTTAACTTCCAGACCAACCAACAGGAAAAATACCGCCATCAGAGCGTCATTGATCCATAGCAGCATGTTCTTGTTGATCTCAAGTGCCCCAACCCGGAGCTGAACCGCCGTCTCAAGAAAGTCGTGATACCATCCACTGGTTGCACCGCTGTTGGCCATAATCATCGCTAATACAGCGGCAATAATGAGAATAATGCCTCCCGAGGCATCACTGCTAAAGAATCGATGCAGATGTTTCACTTTTTATTTCTCTTCAGGTGAATAGATCGTTTTTACGATTTTACCCCGCACGAATCATCGTTAAAATCAGATTATAGTGTAGGAATAGTTCGTTTTTTACGAGCCATTGAAGGATTTGCGCCATCAGCGGTGAGATGAGTCTTTTGACGGCTGTAAGCGCTGACGAGTGACCCTTAGCCCTGATAATCATAGCTTAATGTGAGGATTTCTGAGGGATTAATTAGGAAAAGTAATAATTGATTTGTTGTCAGTCGGCGTTGTTTGTTAGGACAATATTTCAAAAATAATCCAGCTTGTCGTCAATAATTGCGATAAAGAGATAAATTAAAGTTAAATAATTAAATCATTAAATCATTAAAAAATTACGCCATAAAAATGCGAGGCGTCTTCAGGATTAGAATCGATAAAACAGAATGGGTTAAAGAGAGCGATATAATAGCGGCGGGTGCTTGAGGCTGTCTGTCTCAGGCATTAGCTGAACGGCAGATAGAGAAAAGCCCCGAGTGATATTTTACCATCAACCCGAGGCCCCCTATATGCAGAACACATGTAGAGTGCCTCTTACTGACCGTAAGGTCAAGGAGAAGAGAGCAATGAAGCAGCATAAGGCGATGATTGTCGCCCTGATCGTCATCTGTATCACCGCCGTAGTGGCGGCACTGGTAACGAGAAAAGACCTCTGTGAGGTTCACACCCGAACTGGCCAGACGGAGGTTGCTGTTTTCACGGCTTACGAATCCGAGTAAGAGCAACGGCGGGGAACAATCCCCGCCACTTTACAGGTGCTTGCATATCTTCAACGCACCCTTGTTTTTACCCTGGCCTGCCCACGGGCAGGCTTTTGGGGAGGTTAGCGAGTCAGGTCGTCAAAAAACTTCTTCACACCATCAAAGAAGCTCTTCGAGCGTGGGCTGTTTTTCTCGCCGGTTGGGCCACCGAAGCTTTCTTGCAGATCTTGCAGCAACTGTTTCTGCTTCTCGTTCAGACCTACCGGTGTTTCGACCACAACGCGGCACAGCAAGTCACCCTGCGCACCGCCGCGAACAGACTTGACGCCTTTACCGCGCATACGGAACAACTTACCGGTCTGGGTTTCGCCAGGAACTTTCAGTTTAACGCGACCATCAAGGGTCGGCACTTCGATTTCGCCGCCCAGGGCTGCCATAGCGAAGTTGATCGGTACTTCGCAATACAGGTTGTTGCCTTCACGCTCGAAAATCGGGTGCTGTTTAACCTGTACCTGAACGTACAGATCGCCTGCCGGTGCGCCGTGTTCGCCCGCTTCACCTTCGCCCGCAAGACGGATGCGATCTCCAGTGTCTACCCCAGCCGGGATTTTAACGGACAGCGTTTTGCTGCGCTCAACGCGACCATGACCATGACATTTGTTGCATGGATCTTTGATAAGCGTACCGCGCCCCTGACAGTGCGGACAGGTCTGCTGTACAGCGAAGAAGCCCTGGCGCATCTGCACCTGACCAGAACCATGACAGGTCGGACAGGTCTGCGGCTGCGTGCCTGGTTTTGCACCGCTACCGTGGCAAACGTCACACTCTTCCAGAGTCGGAATGCGGATCTCTTTGGTCACGCCACGTACAGCTTCTTCGAGGGTGAGCTCCATGTTATAGCGTAAATCAGCACCACGCGCCGCACGTTGACGACCACGTCCGCCGCCAAAAATATCGCCGAAAACGTCACCAAAAATATCGCTGAAGTCTGCGCCGCCGCCAAAACCGCCGCCGCCCATGCCGCCTTGCTCAAACGCAGCATGACCATACTGATCGTATGCTGCACGTTTTTGCGAGTCGGTCAGAACTTCATAAGCTTCCTTGATCTCTTTAAATTTCGCCTCGGCCTCTTTGTCACCCTGGTTACGGTCCGGGTGGTATTTCATGGCCAGGCGTTTGTAGGCCTTTTTGATTTCACGCTCTTCCGCTGTTTTGGAAACGCCTAAAATCTCGTAATAATCTTGCTTAGCCATCTTTTTTAAATTGCCCCTAGATGAATGCACGGGCGGAGAGGAAATTCCCCTTCGCCCGTGTCAGTATAATTACCCGTTTATAGGGCGATTATTTTTTGTCTTTGACTTCTTCAAACTCAGCGTCGACAACATCGTCATCTTTCGCGTTGTTTGCAGAAGCATCAGCACCGGCAGTCTGCTGCTGGGCATGTTGCTGCTGGGCGATTTCCATCAGTTTCTGGGAAACCTGTGCCAGTTCCTGCATTTTCGCTTCGATAGCGGCTTTGTCTTCACCTTTCAGAGCAGTTTCCAGTGCAGTCAGCGCAGACTCGATAGCAGTTTTGTCGTCAGCCGGCAGTTTGTCGCCTGCTTCTTCAACCTGCTTACGGGTGCTGTGCAGCAGATGGTCGCCCTGGTTGCGAGTCTGTACCAGCTCTTCAAACTTACGGTCGGCTTCAGCGTTAGCTTCTGCGTCGCGTACCATTTTCTGGATTTCATCTTCGTTCAGACCAGAAGAAGCCTTGATGGTGATCTTCTGCTCTTTACCGCTGTTTTTATCTTTCGCGGAAACGTGCAGGATACCGTCAGCATCGATATCGAAGGTAACTTCGATCTGCGGCATGCCGCGCGGTGCCGGGTTGATGCCATCCAGGTTGAACTGACCCAGAGATTTGTTATCAGCCGCACGTTTACGTTCACCCTGCAGCACATGGATGGTTACCGCAGACTGGTTGTCTTCAGCGGTAGAGAACACCTGGCTGTGCTTGGTCGGGATAGTGGTGTTTTTCGCGATCAGCGTCGTCATCACACCGCCCATGGTTTCGATACCCAGAGACAGCGGGGTAACGTCCAGCAGCAGTACGTCTTTCACGTCACCAGTCAGTACACCACCCTGAACAGCAGCACCGATGGCCACAGCTTCGTCCGGGTTAACGTCTTTACGCGGCTCTTTACCGAAGAACTCAGCAACTTTCTTCTGAACCATTGGCATACGAGTCTGACCACCAACGAGGATAACGTCGTCGATATCAGATACGGACAGGCCAGCGTCCTGCAGTGCAACTTTCAGCGGCTCGATGGAACGGTTAACCAGGTCTTCTACCAGGCTTTCCAGTTTCGCACGAGTCACTTTGATGTTCATGTGTTTCGGACCGGTCGCATCTGCAGTGATGTACGGCAGGTTAACGTCGGTCTGCTGAGCGGAAGACAGTTCGATTTTCGCTTTTTCTGCCGCTTCTTTCAGGCGCTGCATTGCCAGCGGGTCGTTGCGCAGGTCAATGCCCTGATCTTTCTTGAATTCTTCAACCAGGTAGTTGATCAGACGGCTGTCGAAGTCTTCACCACCCAGGTGGGTATCACCGTTGGTTGCCAGAACTTCGAAGGTTTTTTCGCCGTCAACTTCGTCGATTTCGATAATGGAAATATCGAAAGTACCACCACCCAGGTCATAAACCGCGATAGTACGGTTGCCAGTACCTTTGTCCAGACCGTAAGCCAAAGCAGCTGCGGTCGGTTCGTTGATGATACGTTTTACTTCCAGACCAGCGATACGACCTGCGTCTTTGGTTGCCTGACGCTGAGCATCGTTAAAGTATGCCGGTACGGTGATAACAGCTTCAGTTACCGGTTCGCCCAGGTAATCTTCCGCGGTTTTCTTCATTTTTTTCAGCACTTCAGCAGAGATCTGCGGCGGTGCCATTTTCTGGCCTTTAACTTCGACCCATGCGTCGCCGTTATCAGCAGCAATAATTTTGAACGGCATGATGGAAACATCACGCTGTACTTCTTCGTCCTGGAAGCGGCGGCCAATCAGGCGTTTAATCGCAAACAGGGTGTTTTGCGGGTTCGTCACTGCCTGACGTTTAGCCGGCTGACCAACCAGAGTTTCACCATCCTGGGTATAGGCAATGATAGAAGGCGTGGTGCGATCGCCTTCGGCGTTCTCCAGCACACGAGGAGTGGTGCCATCCATAATCGCTACACAAGAGTTGGTAGTACCCAGGTCGATACCAATAATTTTACCCATCTAAACGTCTCCACTATATATTCGGTCATCATGTGGTGTGAGTCTGTAATAGGGGCGAAACGTCTGGTTTCAACTGCCCAATTTCATTTTTTTGCAGACTCACTCACTGCGGTTGACTACTAAATGGGGTCGTAACCCACGTCATCAAGGGGGAGATGCAAAAATTTTTTGTGCTTTTGCGCAGAAATTTCGTGATATGCCGGAAGAAGACATGAAACTGGCAACAAATTCATTCACATAAAGAATGAATCCAACACAAGGCATTCACCAAAAAATTGTAATAAAAAGAAAAGATTACATACCTGAATCTTCTTTTCGTCAGCAGTAAACTAGTGGCTATTCATCCCCTACTGCTCCCCGCTAAGAGAATCTTTATGAAATCCGTTTTTACGGTTTCCGCCAGCCTGGTACTTGGCTTTATGCTGTGCTGCACGGCACAAGCTAACGACCATAAAATCCTCGGCGTCATTGCAATGCCGCGTAACGAAACCAACGATCTGGCGCTGAAGCTCCCCGTTTGTCGCATCGTAAAACGCATCCAACTCACCGCCGACCACGGCGATTTACAGTTGAGCGGCGCGTCGGTTTATTTCAAAGCCGCCCGTAGCGCCAGCCAAAGCCTGAATGTTCCCGCAGAAATTAAAGAAGGGCAAACCACCAGTTGGATCAACATTAACAGCGATAACGACAACAAACGCTGCGTGTCAAAAATCACCTTTTCCGGTCATACAGTGAACTCGTCCGATATGGCCACGCTGAAAATTATCGGCGACGATTAATGCTTGAAAGAGAAGCCACAATAAATGAATGTTAATTACCTGAATGATTCAGATCTGGATTTTCTCCAGCATTGTAGTGAGGAGCAGCTGACCAGTTTCGCCCGTTTGCTCACCCATAACGAAAAAGGCAAAACTCGACTCTCCAGCGTTCTGATGCGTAATGAACTGTTCAAATCGATGGAAGGACATCCCGAGCAACATCGCCGCAACTGGCAGCTGATTGCTGGAGAATTACAGCATTTTGGCGGCGATAGCATCGCTAACAAACTTCGCGGACACGGCAAACTATACCGGGCCATTTTGCTCGACGTCTCAAAACGGCTGAAGCTGAAAGCCGATAAAGAGATGTCTACCTTTGAAATTGAGCAACAGTTACTGGAGCAATTTCTGCGTAATACCTGGAAGAAAATGGACGAGGAACATAAACAGGAATTTCTCCAGGCGGTCGATGCCAGTGTCAACGAGCTGGAAGAGCTATTACCGCTGCTGATGAAAGACAAATTGTTGGCAAAAGGTGTATCGCATCTGCTTTCCAGCCAGCTTACCCGCATTTTACGGACCCACGCAGCAATGAGCGTTCTTGGGCATGGCCTACTACGCGGTGCGGGGCTTGGTGGTCCGGTAGGCGCGGCATTAAACGGCGTTAAAGCCGTCAGCGGTAGCGCCTATCGCGTCACCATTCCGGCGGTACTGCAAATTGCCTGCCTGCGTCGAATTGTCAGCGCCACTCAGGCTTAATCCCTCACATCGGGGAAAATTTTCATTTTCCCCTCAAAAGATCATGGACACTACTCCATTGGCTGATTATTATGCCGCGCCCTGAAATCACTACAGTTATTCAGGGAAATTATTTCACCATTCATTCAATGATGATTTTTGAGGAATTATGGGCAACACTAAGTTGGCTAATCCGGCACCGCTGGGCCTGATGGGCTTCGGCATGACCACCATTCTGCTTAACCTGCACAACGTGGGTTATTTCGCTCTGGACGGTATTATTCTTGCTATGGGCATCTTCTACGGCGGCATCGCGCAAATTTTTGCTGGTCTGCTGGAGTATAAAAAAGGCAACACTTTCGGGTTAACCGCCTTCACCTCTTACGGTTCTTTCTGGCTGACGCTGGTTGCGATTCTGCTGATGCCGAAACTGGGCCTGACCGATGCGCCAAATGCGCAGTTCCTTGGTGTCTACCTGGGTCTGTGGGGCGTGTTTACGCTGTTTATGTTCTTCGGCACGCTGAAAGGCGCACGCGTTCTGCAATTCGTTTTCTTCAGCCTGACCGTGCTGTTTGCGCTGCTGGCTATCGGTAACATTGCTGGTAACGAAGCAATCATTCACTTCGCAGGCTGGATTGGCCTGATCTGCGGTGCCAGCGCAATTTATCTGGCAATGGGTGAAGTGCTGAACGAGCAGTTTGGCCGTACCGTTCTGCCGATTGGTGAATCCCACTAATTGTTTTGAGATCCCCCCACTCGGGGGGATTTTTTTATTCGCTAACTTCGCGTCTTGCACTCTTCGGTCTGAATGCTGCAACCACTTCCGGTGCCGTTTCAACGTATGGTCCTTCCAGCAACTGAATGCAGTAAGGTACGCTGGCGAAAATGCCATGTACCACGACCTTACCCTCGGCGTCCTTCACTCCTTCCAGTGTCTCTTTGATGGACTTCGGCTGACCGGGTAAATTAAGAATCAGTGCCTGCTTACGAATCACCCCCACCTGGCGCGAAAGGATCGCAGTTGGTACAAAATGCAGGCTAATCTGGCGCATCTGTTCGCCAAAGCCAGGCATCTCGCGGTCAGCCACTGCCAGCGTTGCGTCGGGCGTTACGTCACGGCGCGCCGGGCCAGTTCCGCCCGTGGTGAGCACCAGATGGCAACTCATTTCATCCACCAGCTCACACAACGTTTGCTCAATAATCGCCTGCTCATCGGGGATTAATCGGGTTTCCAGCTCAAATGGCGTGGTTAGCGCCGATGTCAGCCATTCTTCCAGCGCAGGGATGCCTTTATCCTGATAAACGCCGCTGGACGCGCGATCAGAGATGGAAACTAAGCCGATACGTAAAGTATTCATCAAGATTTTTCCGTTTAAACAGTCTCGTTAAACAGAATGATACACTGCGAAGGGAGTGACAGACAGGCTTCAGAAGAGGTAGCGTGACCGACTTCCCGGTCACGCTAAGAATGATTACAGCAGATCGCCGATCATTTTTTCCAGTTTTTCCTGGTCAACAGCAAACTTACGGATACCTTCCGCCAGTTTATCAACTGCCATTGGGTCCTGGTTGTGCTGCCACAGGAACTCGGACTCGGTGATACGCGCCGGACGCGCTTTCACTTCACCGGTGTAAGACAGTTTACGTTCGATTGCCCCTTCGCTCTCAGCCAGCTCTTTCAGCAGTGCCGGTGCGATGGTCAGACGGTCGCAGCCTGCCAGTTCCAGAATTTCGCCGATGTTACGGAAGCTTGCGCCCATAACCACGGTTTCATAACCGTGCTCTTTGTAGTACTGGTAGATTTCAGATACAGAAACCACACCCGGATCTTCTGCCGGAGCGTACTCTTTCTTATCGGTATTGGCTTTGTACCAGTCAAGAATACGGCCAACAAACGGAGAGATCAGGAACACGCCCGCTTCCGCACAAGCACGCGCCTGAGCGAAGGAGAACAGCAGAGTCAGGTTACAGTTGATGCCTTCTTTTTCCAGCTGTTCTGCAGCACGGATACCCTGCCAGGTAGACGCCAGTTTGATCAAAATACGATCGTTGCTGATGCCAGCATCGTTGTAGAGTTTGATCAGGCGTTTTGCTTTCGCAATGGACGCTTCGGTGTCATAGGAAAGACGCGCATCAACTTCAGTTGAGATACGGCCCGGAACCAGTTTCAGAATTTCCAGACCAATGTTTACCGCCAGTTTGTCGGTTGCGTCTACGATCTGCTGCGCACGATCGTTGCTCTGCTGTTTCGCCCATGCGACAGCATCATCAATCAACTTACGGTATTCCGGAATTTGCGCTGCGTTAAGAATGAGAGAAGGGTTGGTTGTGGCATCCTGCGGTTGATACAGCTTCATTGCCGCGATGTCCCCAGTGTCGGCCACTACAGTGGTGTACTGACGAAGGGAAGTCAATTTGTCCGTCATGATAGTATTTCTCTTTAAACAGCTTGTTAGGGGGATGTAACCGGTCTGCCCTGATGATATCACGACGTAACGACAGCGCAACCGCAGACAAGAGGGTTGTCGCCAGGCAAGACTGTTTCAGATTTCTGACACGGCGTTGATATCACCCGCCATTTTTAAACAAAACCTCATGTATGCTACACAGACGTTATCAACCAATGCACATCGTATATAATTCTTAATCAATTGGTAACGTTTACACGGGAATGTAACCGCGCGCCGGCGACAAGAGGGATACGAATGCCTGATTTTTTCTCTTTTATTAACAACGTACTATGGGGATCAGTGATGATCTATCTGCTCTTCGGGGCAGGTTGTTGGTTCACTTTTCGTTCTGGGTTCGTTCAATTTCGCTACATTCGTCAGTTTGGCAAAAGTCTTAAAAATAGCATTCATCCGCAACGAGGCGGTTTAACCTCTTTTCAATCATTGTGTACCAGTCTCGCCGCGCGCGTCGGCAGCGGCAACCTGGCAGGCGTTGCGCTGGCAATTACCGCCGGCGGACCTGGAGCCGTCTTCTGGATGTGGGTTGCCGCGTTTATTGGCATGGCGACCTCTTTTGCCGAATGTTCCCTTGCCCAGCTGTATAAAGAACGTGACGTCAATGGGCAGTTTCGCGGCGGACCAGCATGGTATATGGCGCGCGGGCTGGGGATGCGCTGGATGGGCGTTCTGTTCGCCGTCTTTTTGCTCATCGCCTACGGACTGATTTTCAGCGGAGTCCAGGCAAATGCTGTCGCTCACGCGATGAGTTTTGCATTTGATTGCCCTCCGTTAGTAACGGGTGTCATTCTCGCCATTTTTACTCTGTTGGCGATAACTCACGGCATTCATGGCATCGCCCGATTAATGCAATGGTTTGTCCCTATTATGGCGTTAATCTGGGTACTCGCCAGCCTGATTATTTGCGCAATGAATATCGGGCAACTTCCGCACGTTATTTGGTCTATTTTTGAAAGCGCCTTTGGCTGGCAGGAAGCGGCAGGCGGCGCGGCGGGTTATACCCTGACTCAGGCGATTACTAACGGCTTTCAGCGCAGTATGTTTTCCAATGAGGCGGGGATGGGATCAACGCCGAACGCAGCGGCGGCGGCGGCATCATGGCCTCCGCATCCTGCAGCGCAAGGTATTGTCCAGATGATCGGCATCTTTATCGATACGCTAGTCATCTGTACGGCAAGCGCCATGCTGATATTGCTGGCCGGTAACGGCACCACCTATATGCCATTGGAAGGTATCCAACTCATTCAGAAAGCGATGCGTGTATTAATGGGTTCCTGGGGGGCAGAATTTGTCACGATAGTGGTGATTCTCTTTGCTTACAGCTCAATCGTCGCCAACTACATTTATGCCGAAAATAATCTTTTCTTTTTACGGCTGAATAACCGGAAAGCTATCTGGAGTCTGCGTATCTGTATCTTTGTTACAGTCATTGGCGGCACCCTACTGAGCCTTCCTATGATGTGGCAACTGGCCGATATTATTATGGCCTGTATGGCAATCACCAATTTGACTGCGATTTTGCTGCTTTCTCCTGTGGTGCATATCATTGCCAGCGATTATCTGCGCCAGCGTAAACTCGGCGTGCGTCCGGTGTTTGATCCGCTGCGCTACCCGGATATCAGCCATCAACTGTCCCCTGACGCGTGGGATGATTTGTCGCAGGAGTAATCACAACTATCGATCAACTCATCCCCTTTTTTTGCTACAGTCGCAGTAAATTTCCTGCAAGGACTGGATATGTTGATTCTGATTTCACCTGCTAAAACACTTGATTATCAAAGCCCTTTGGCCACCACGCGCTACACGCTGCCGGAGCTGTTAGACAACTCCCAACAGCTTATCCATGAAGCGCGAAAACTAACGGCACCGCAGATTGGCAAGCTGATGAAAATCAGTGACAAGCTGGCCGATCTCAACGCTACCCGCTTTCATGACTGGCAGCCTGACTTTACGCCAGAGAATGCCCGACAGGCCATTCTGGCATTTAAAGGCGATGTCTATACCGGCTTGCAAGCCGAAACCTTTAGTGAAGAAGATTTCGCTTTTGCCCAGCAGCATTTACGTATGCTTTCCGGTTTATACGGTGTATTACGCCCGCTCGATTTAATGCAACCATACCGTCTGGAGATGGGGATCCGTCTTGAGAATGCGCGGGGTAAAGACCTGTACCAATTCTGGGGGGATGTGATCACCAACAAGCTGAACGAAGCGCTCGAAGCACAAGGCGATCAGGTAGTGATTAACCTGGCGTCAGATGAGTATTTTAAATCAGTGAAGCCGAAGAAATTAAATGCCGAGATAATCAAGCCAGTATTCCTCGATGAGAAGAACGGCAAGTTTAAGGTCATCAGCTTCCATGCTAAAAAAGCGCGTGGCCTGATGAGTCGGTTTATCATTAAAAATCGCCTGACCAAACCAGAGCAGCTGACAGGTTTTAATAGTGAAGGTTATTTCTTCGATGAAGCCTCTTCCAGCAATGGCGAACTGGTATTTAAACGCTACGAACTGCGTTAAGTTTGTGGTAAATGCCGGAGGTCATCCGGCATTTATATTTAGCGGTGATGTCTGCCTGGCCCCGGATGATGATCATCCCGGTGATCATGACGATGATCGTCACGATAATCGCGATGATTATTATAGTGCGGCTGCAGTCCGTATGGGTGCCAGCGATTGCCTCGCCATTCATAATTTCTGTGCCACCAGTCGTGGTCACGCCAATAACCGCCATCCCAGTAGAAACCGCGATAATCACGATCGCCAATCTGTAATTTTACTGATGGCACCAGCATTATTTCCTCAGCCTGCGCTGCCATAGGAGCAACCAGAACCAGGGAAAATGCGAGTAAGAGAGATTGCATCTTTTTCACAGGTGACTCCTTATCATCATTGCCAGTTATGGGCCGATATAAGGAGCTTACGGTAAAAGAATCCTCGTTGTCATTATCCAATCTAAGTCACCGCATTTATTGAAAATTTCTCCTTTTTTTCTGTCGATTTTTCTCATATTTTCTCCACAAAAAAGCCGAGCTGCATAAACGCAAACCCGGCTATTTTGTCGGAATTTAATGGATATTAATTATGATTCATCATGAGTTTGCGCAGCGCAGCAAAATCGGCAGGCAGACTATGTGAAAGTAAGGGCAAATCAGCACGTTCTGCCAGCTCTTTTGGCAGTTCCAGCGTTTCACCAAGAATCACCTCCACGCTCTCTTTAAACTTCGCCGGGTGCGCGGTGCCGAGG
Source organism: Escherichia sp. E1V33 (assembly GCF_004211955.1). GTDB lineage: Bacteria > Pseudomonadota > Gammaproteobacteria > Enterobacterales > Enterobacteriaceae > Escherichia. The sequence goes on along the minus strand of NZ_RHJI01000003.1, from coordinate 162,154 downwards.
AACAGGCCATATTCTCCTGGATGCAACTGGTCACGCAGCGCACGATAAGCTACGGCAGCGTGCGGTTCCGAGGTATAGCCCAGCTCTTTTAACTCACGCATTGTCTGTTGCGTGGTTTCATCATCCACCGCCGCATAACCCAGCTCTTTCAGTTGCCAGATTTTGCGGCGGAACAACTCTTCCACACGCGGCCAGTTGTTTGGCTGGCTGACATCCATCGCATTGGATAATGTCGCCTGAGTCGCTTTAGGTGACCACTGCCCGTCGTGCAGGAAACGCGGCACCGTATCGTTGACGTTAGTGGCAGCGATAAAACGCTTCACCGGTAGACCGAGTGATTTCGCCAGCAATCCTGCCGTCAAATCGCCGAAGTTTCCGCTCGGCACCGAAACAACCAACTGGTTGCGCGCTTCCTGCGGCAACTGCGCCACAGCTTCAAAGTAGTAGCAAATTTGCGCCAGCAAACGGCTGATGTTAATAGAGTTAGCAGAGTTCAGCCCCAGCGTCGCTTTCAGTTCTTCATCATCAAACGCCTGCTTCACCAGCGCCTGGCAGGCATCGAAATCGCCGTCAATGGCAACAGTTTCAATATTGCCCCCCAGCGTACAGAACAGTTTTTCTTGCAGTGGACTGATTTTGCCGTGCGGGTAAAGAATGACCACTTTAACGTTCGGTAAGCCGTAGAAAGCGTGAGCCACTGCCGCTCCGGTATCGCCGGAAGTCGCAGTCAGAATAGTCACTGGCTTATCGCCCGCAATATGGGTCAGCATTTGCGCCATAAAGCGACCGCCGAAATCTTTAAATGCCAGCGTTGGCCCGTGGAACAACTCCAGACAACCGACGTCATTTTCAACTTTGGCAACCGGAGCCGGGAAAGCAAATGCCGCACGCACGCGCTCTTCCAGTACTTCCTGTGGGATCTCATCACCAATAAACGCCGAGAGGATCTTCGCGCTGCGAGTGACGAAATCCAGTTTCAGCATCTCGTCAATTTCGGTCAGGCTGAATTCCGGTAACTCATGAGGGAAAAACAACCCCTGATTTTTGCCCAATCCCTGCGTTACGGCTTGCGCAAAACTGACCTGCTCGTTGTGATCTTTCAGATTGTAGAGTTTCATTTAGTTTTCCAGTACTCGTGCGCCCGCCGTATCCAGCCGGCAAATATGAACAAAACCTTCCTGATTTTGCAGGTAATTCTTACCTAACCAGTCGGCAACGCGCTGGGCGGTATCCAGTTTATCGCACAGCGCGAACAAGGTCGGCCCGGAGCCGGAGATACCGCTCGCTACCGCGCCGATTTCCGCGACCGCCTGCCGCGCCTGCCGGAAGCCAGGCAGTAATCGTTCGCGGTAGGGTTCAGCGATAACATCTTTCATCAGCTTCGCAGCAAGCTCAGGCTGGCGGGAATAGCAGGCGTGAATGAAGCCCGCCAGATGTCGCCCATGAGCAATGCAATCCTGGCGGCGATATTGCGCCGGTAAAATAGCCCGCGCTTCTGCCGTCGAGACTTTAATCCCCGGATACGCCAACACCCATAACCACTCATCAAACCCTGGCACTTGCTGGCTGATGATGCCGTTTTCTTCGATCATCAACTGCATGCCGCCAAGAAAGCACGGTGCCACGTTGTCGTAATGAATGCTGCCGGAGATACGCCCTTCCAGTTCGCCCATCAAGGCCAGCAGGCGAGTATCATTGAGCGGCTTACCGCAGTGTTCATTCATCGCCACCAGCGCTGCAACTACCGAACAGGCGCTGGAACCTAAGCCAGAACCGATCGGCATATTCTTTTCCAGGGTCATCGCCACCGGAATTTGCTTACTCACTTCCTGGCAAAAACGCTCCCAGCACTGATAAACGATGTTTTCCTGCGGTTCTGACGGTAGCTTGCCTGCAAACCGTCCAAGATTGTTGAGACTGAATGTCTCTGCCGCCTCAACCGTTACTACATCTCCCAACAAGGAACCATCAACAGGCGCCACCGCCGCCCCGAGCACATCAAACCCGACGCTCATATTGGCACTAGAAGCCGGAGCATAAACCTTAACCATTTTAGACTCCTAACTTCCATGAGAGGGTACGTAGCAGATCGGCAAAGACACCGGCAGCCGTAACGTCATTACCCGCGCCGTATCCGCGCAGAACCAGCGGCAGTGGCTGATAATAGTGGCTATAGAAGGCCAGGGCGTTTTCGCCGTTTTTCACTTTGAACAGCGGATCGTTGCCATTCACTTCAGCAATCTTCACGCGGCAGACGCCATCTTCATCAATATTGCCAACATAGCGCAAAACTTTACCTTCATCACGGGCCTTCGCCACGCGTGCGGCAAAGAGATCGTCGAGTTGTGACAGGTTCACCATAAAAGTCGCAACATCACCTTCCGCGTTAAACTCTGCGGGCAGCACAGATTCGATTTCGATATCCGCCAGCTCCAGGGCACGCCCCGTTTCACGAGCAAGAATCAACAGCTTGCGCGCCACATCCATACCAGAAAGATCATCACGCGGGTCCGGTTCGGTATAGCCCATTTCCCTTGCCAGCGTGGTGGCCTCGGAGAAGCTCATCCCTTCGTCTAACTTACCGAAGATGAAAGAAAGCGAACCAGAAAGAATGCCGGAGAATTTCATCAGTTCGTCGCCAGCGTTAAGCAGGTTTTGCAGGTTCTCAATGACCGGTAATCCCGCACCAACGTTGGTGTCATAGAGGAATTTACGCCGTGATTTTTCCGCCGCGTAACGCAGCTGATGGTAGTAATCCATCGACGAGGTGTTGGCCTTTTTGTTCGGCGTCACCACGTGGAAACCTTCTCGCAGGAAATCGGCATATTGATCCGCCACCGCCTGGCTGGAAGTGCAATCGACAATCACCGGATTCAACAAATGATATTCTTTCACCAGGCGAATTAAGCGCCCGAGATTAAACGGCTCTTTGGCTTGCGCCAGTTCTTCCTGCCAGTTTTCCAGGTTAAGGCCATGCACATTGGTGAGTAGCGCCTTCGAGTTAGCAACGCCGCAAACGCGAAGATCGATATGTTTGTTCTTCAGCCAGCTTTGCTGGCGCTTCAGTTGCTCCAGCAGCGCGCCGCCAACGCCACCAACGCCAATCACAAACACTTCGATAACCTGATCGGTATTGAACAGCATCTGGTGGGTAACGCGCACGCCAGTGGTCGCATCATCGTTATTTACCACGACAGAGATTGAGCGTTCAGAAGATCCCTGAGCAATGGCGACAATGTTGATATTGGCGCGGGCCAGCGCAGCAAAGAATTTCGCCGAGATCCCACGCAAGGTGCGCATACCATCGCCTACCACCGAGATAATGGCCAGCCGTTCTGTCACTGCCAGTGGCTCCAGTAAGCCTTCTTTCAGTTCAAGATAGAACTCTTCCTGCATTGCCCGTTCAGCTCGCGCACAGTCGCTTTGTGGAACGCAGAAACTGATACTGTATTCGGAAGATGATTGCGTAATCAGCACCACTGAAATGCGGGCGCGTGACATTGCCGCAAAGACACGCGCCGCCATGCCGACCATCCCTTTCATCCCCGGACCAGAAACGCTGAACATTGCCATGTTGTTCAGATTGGAAATGCCCTTGACCGGTAATTCATCTTCATCACGGCTGGCACCAATGAGCGTACCTGGTGCTTGAGGATTTCCGGTATTTTTAATCAGGCAAGGGATCTGGAACTGGGCGATGGGGGTAATGGTGCGGGGGTGAAGAACTTTAGCGCCGAAGTAGGAAAGCTCCATCGCTTCCTGGTAGGACATCGACTTCAACAGCCTCGCATCGGGCACCTGACGCGGGTCGCAGGTATAGACACCGTCGACGTCCGTCCAGATCTCGCAACAATCGGCGCGTAAACAGGCGGCCAGTACCGCGGCGGAGTAGTCGGAACCGTTACGTCCCAGCACCACCAGTTCGCCTTTTTCGTTACCCGCAGTGAAACCAGCCATCAGCACCATGTGATCAGCCGGAATGCGACTTGCCGCAATACGGCGGGTGGACTCAGCAATATCGACGGTAGATTCGAGGTAATGACCGATTGCCAGCAGTTTTTCGACCGGATCAATAACGGTAACGTTGTGACCACGCGCTTCCAGCACACCGGCCATAATGGCGATCGACATTTTTTCACCACGGCAAATCAGCGCGGCGTTGATGCTGTCCGGACATTGCCCCAACAGGCTAATGCCATGCAGGACATGTTTGATTTGGGCAAATTCTTGATCGACGAACGCTTTCAATTGCGCCAGTGGAAATCCCGGTTGGGCGGCGGCGAGTCCCGTCAGAAGTTCGGCAAAAATACGTTCGGCATCACTGATATTGGGTAAAGCATCCTGACCGCTAATGGTTTTTTCAATCATTGCGACCAGATGGTTGGTAATTTTGGCGGGGGCAGAGAGGACGGTGGCCACCTGCCCCTGCCTGGCATTGCTCTCCAGAATATCGGCAACCCGCAGAAAACGTTCTGCATTTGCCACTGATGTACCGCCGAACTTCAACACTCGCATGGTTGTTACCTCGTTACCTTTGGTCGAAAAAAAAGCCCGCACTGTCAGGTGCGGGCTTTTTTCTGTGTTTCCTGTACGCGTCAGCCCGCACCGTTACCTGTGGTAATGGTGATGGTGGTGGTAATGGTGGTGCTGATGCGTTTCATGGATGTTGTGTACTCTGTAATTTTTATCTGTCTGTGCGCTATGCCTATATTGGTTAAAGTATTTAGTGACCTAAGTCAATAAAATTTTAATTTGCTCACGGCAGGTTACCAGTTCATAGAGTGCTGGCAGATGCTCTTTTTTTAATCCATACAGAGACATATTGCCCATTGCAGTCAGAATAAAAATCTGAAAACGTCCTTCCTTGTCGTTTTTTATTTGGTGATATTTTTTTCAATATCATGCAGCAAACGATGCAACATGGCCGTGTCTCGTTGCTCTAACAGCCCAATGCGTTGCTGTAACCAGTCGACCAGTTTGGTGTCATCTGCCACCGCCAGAGTCGTTAACAATGACATGGCACGTTCACGTAATGCCTGCAGTTGAAATGGGTCCGCCGTTGCGGCAGATTCCACCGGTTGTTGTATTAATGTTGCTAATTGATAGCAATAAACCATCACCGCCTGCCCCAAATTCAGCGATGGATAATCCGCCACCATTGGCACGCCGGTGAGGACATCAGCAAGCGCCAACTCTTCGTTAGTCAAGCCGGAATCTTCGCGACCAAAGACCAGCGCCGCGTGGTTCATCCATGTCGATTTTTCCTCCAGTAGCGGCACCAGCTCTATCGGCGTGGCGTAGTAATGGTACTTCGCCCGACTGCGCGCAGTGGTGGCAACGGTAAAATCAACGTCGTGTAGCGATTCAGCCAGCGTTGAGAAAACCTTAATATTATCAATAATATCACCAGATCCATGCGCCACCCAGCGGGTAGCTGGCTCCAGGTGTGCCTGACTATCGACAATGCGCAGCTCGCTAAATCCCATTGTTTTCATCGCCCGGGCCGCTGCACCAATATTTTCTGCTCTGGCAGGTGCCACCAGAATAATCGTTATACGCATGTTGCCACTCTTCTTGATCAAATAACCGCGAACAGGGTGATGAATGTCAACTTATTACGCGGAGAGAATTTACAAATTCGTAACGTAAGTCGCAGAAAAAGCCCTTCACTTAACTTAAAAAAAGCTAAACTATTTCTTGACTATACTAACGGTGTAATTGTTAAAAATTGCTACATATCTTTCTGTTTACTTAGGATAATTTTATAAAAAATAAATCTCGACAATTGGATTCACCACGTTTATTAGTTGTATAAGGCAACTAGTTGTATTATTAAAATAATGTGACGAAAGCTAGCATTTAGATACGATGATTTCATCAAACTGTTAACGTGCTACAATTGAACTTGATATATGTCAACGAAGCGTAGTTTTATTGGGTGTCCGGCACGTCTTAGCCTGTTATGTTGCTGTTAAAATGGTTAGGATGACAGCCGTTTTTGACACTGTCGGGTCCTGAGGGAAAGTACCCACGACCAAGCTAATGATGTTGTTGACGTTGATGGAAAGTGCATCAAGAACGCAATTACGTACTTTAGTCATGTTACGCCGATCATGTTAATTTGCAGCATGCATCAGGCAGGTCAGGGACTTTTGTACTTCCTGTTTCGATTTAGTTGGCAATTTAGGTAGCAAACATGCAGACCCCGCACATTCTTATCGTTGAAGACGAGTTGGTAACACGCAACACGTTGAAAAGTATTTTCGAAGCGGAAGGCTATGATGTTTTCGAAGCGACAGATGGCGCGGAAATGCATCAGATCCTCTCTGAATATGACATCAACCTGGTGATCATGGATATCAATCTGCCGGGTAAGAACGGTCTTCTGTTAGCGCGTGAACTGCGCGAGCAGGCGAATGTTGCGTTGATGTTCCTGACTGGCCGTGACAACGAAGTCGATAAAATTCTCGGCCTCGAAATCGGTGCAGATGACTACATCACCAAACCGTTCAACCCGCGTGAACTGACCATCCGTGCACGCAACCTGCTGTCCCGTACCATGAACCTGGGTACAGTCAGCGAAGAACGTCGTAGCGTTGAAAGCTATAAGTTCAATGGTTGGGAACTGGACATCAACAGCCGTTCGTTGATCGGTCCTGATGGCGAGCAGTACAAACTGCCGCGCAGCGAGTTCCGCGCCATGCTTCACTTCTGTGAAAATCCAGGCAAAATTCAGTCTCGTGCTGAACTGCTGAAGAAAATGACCGGCCGTGAGCTGAAACCGCACGACCGTACTGTAGACGTGACGATCCGTCGTATTCGTAAACACTTCGAATCTACGCCGGATACGCCGGAAATCATCGCCACCATTCACGGTGAAGGTTATCGCTTCTGCGGTGATCTGGAAGATTAATCGGCTTTACCACCGTCCAAAAAAAACGGCGCTTTTTAGCGCCGTTTTTATTTTTCAACCTTATTTCCAGATACGTAATTCATCGTCCGTTGTAACTTCTTTACTGGCTTTCATTTTTGGCAGTGACAACGCATACCAGTCGATATTCCGCGTCACAAACATCATGCCTGCCAACGCCACCACCAGCACACTCGTCCCCAACAACAATGCACTGTCAGCAGAACTCAGTAGCCCCCACATCACACCATCCAGCAACAGCAGCGCGAATGTAAACAACATGCTGTTACGCCAGCCTTTCAATACCGCCTGCAAGTAAATACCATTCATTAACGCTCCAATCAGACTGGCGATTATCCATGCCACGGTAAAACCGGTGTGTTCAGAAAGCGCCAGCAAGAGCAGATAAAACATCACCAGTGACAGTCCCACCAGCAAATATTGCATTGGGTGTAAACGTTGCGCGGTGAGCGTTTCAAAAACAAAGAAGGCCATAAAAGTCAGCGCAATCAGCAAAATGGCGTACTTAGTCGCCCGGTCCGTTAATTGATACTGATCGGCTGGCGTCGTCACTGCGACGCTAAACGCCGGGAAGTTTTCCCAGCCGGTATCATTGCCTGAAGCAAAACGCTCACCGAGATTATTAGCAAACCAACTGCTTTGCCATTGCGCCTGAAAACCGGATGCTCTTATTTCTCGTTTCGCTGGCAAAAAATCACCTAAAAAGCTGGGATGCGGCCAGTTGCTGGTTAAAGTCATTTCGCTATTACGTCCCGTCGGCACCACGGACAAATCGCCAGTACCGCTTAAATTCAGCGCCATATTCAGCTTCAAGTTCTGCTTCAGCCAGTCCCCTTCGGGTAAAGGAATATGCACGCCCTGCCCGCCTTGCTCTAACCCTGTTCCGGGCTCAATGGTCAGCGCTGTTCCGTTAAGTTCAGGCGCTTTCACTACGCCGATCCCGCGCGCATCGCCTACGCTAATCACAATAAACGGCTTGCCTAAGGTGATGTTTGGCGTGTTGAGTTCACTAAGACGCGAAACATCGAAATCGGCTTTTAGTGTTAAATCGCTGTGCCAGACCTGACCGGTATAAATCCCAATCTTGCGTTCTTCCACATTCTGATTGCCATCAACCATCAACCATCAACGACTCAGGTAACCAGAAATGGATAAAACTTCGTTTCCGCTCCACGGTTTTATCCTCTTCCTGCACCGTATAAAGCTCGGTCACAGGAATAGCGATAAGCGGTCCAACTAATTTTTGCGGTCCACTGGTGCTTTGACGAATCGCATCTTCAACATCGCTACGGTAATCGGCTCGTTCGACAATTACCTGTCGAATCAACATTAATGGAATTAACAACAGCAATACTGCACCAAATAAAGTGGCCATTTTCCAGAACAGGGGGGATTTCAACATAGTCTTCTCCTTTGCAATGGCGACAGGATATGAAGACTATATGGGAAGAATTTGAAGTTATGTGAAGTAACGGTGAAGTCGAAGCGAGGCCAGCACACCGCCTTGCGGCACGTTGCACAGCGTGACTTCGCCATTAAGCAAGCGGGCGACTTCACTGACAAACGCCAGCCCCAGACCACTGCTTTTTTGCCCATTCGCACGCGGCAAAGAGTAAAAGCGTTCAAAAATACGCGATAGCGCGTAGTCAGGAATGCCGCTACCGGTATCCTGCACGTTAAGCGTAACGTGTTCCTGCTCCCCCCCCAGCACTAAGCGTTATGCAGCCATTCTCGGGAGTAAAATCGATAGCGTTATCCAGTAAATTCCCCAGCGCCTGTTCCAACAACGCAGGTTCAGCAGCAACGTTAATATCGGTGGGCATAACATGCAGAGTGATGTTTTTTTCTGCCAACTGCACGGTGCGCGCTTCGCTGACGCGGCGAAATAATGCCGCCACATCAACCGCAGAAAGAACGACCTCCTGACGATTCTCCAGTCTTGCCTGGCGTAGTAGCGTTTCCACCAGCGCCTGCATTCGCGCGTTTTGCGTCAGAATGTTGTCGGTAAAACGAGCCACCACATCCGGCGGCGGACCTTCGCGTAAAATTTCCGCAGCACCACGAATCGCCGCCAGCGGGCTTTTCAACTCATGGGTTAACGCATAAACATACTGCTCAATATAGTTTTTCCCTTCCAGCTTCACGCGCATACTTTCCAGCGCCTGCGCTAACTTACGCAACTCGCTACTGCCGAGTTCAGGAAGCGGAACGGGCTTATTGTCGGTAACGGAATCGGCATAGCGAGTGAGCCGGGCAATGGAGCGGTTGATCCACCAAACCATGCCTGCGCCAATTACCAGTGCAATTCCCAGCAAAATGGCGCTGGCCCATAAAATTCGCCGCTCGCTGCGCTTAATGACCGGAGCCATCGCCGCGTTCGGTTTGCCTACGCTCAAAACGCCAATAAGCCGCGAGCCGTCCATAATCGGCGCGGCAACATACATCACCGAACTTTCGGGATCGGCAGGATTTTGCAACGTGCTGCGCGCACCATACTGACCACGCAACGTTAGCCAGACGTCATTCCAGCGCGAATAATCCTGCCCAACGGCTTTATTTGCCGAATCAAACAATACTTTGCCCTGCGCATCGGTCATATAGACATGATATTCGTTACGCACTTTGTTGATGCCGCTGATATTGGCGCGAAACGGGCGATTTTGTAGCTGGTTAAACGCCTGCGCCAGCTGCCCATGCGTTGGGTCACCAAAGAGCAAATCGGCACGCGCCAGCTCCGCCAGCAACGTTGCGGTGTCGATCAACGTCCCCTCCGTTGCTCTTCGCACGCCCGGTTTAACTTCTTTGACAAAAATAGCCAGTACGAACCAGGCGGCTACCGCCACCAGTAAAAAATACCCCAGCAACAGCCGCATGCCGATACGCATTACAGGCTCCTCAGGCTGTATCCCATGCCGCGATGGGTATTGATCGGCGAAAGCTCGGGATTAATAGCGCGCAGTTTGGCACGCAGCGTTTTAATGTGAGTATCGACAGTGCGATCGTAGGTGTCCTGCGCATCTTCCCAGACGCTATCCATCAGTTGCTGACGCGACCAGACGCGGCCCGGCGACTTGAGTAACGTTTTCAGCAACAAAAACTCATACCGTGTTAGCGTTAATGGCGTGTCAAACCAGCTGATCTGCGCCGCGGGTTCATTTAATTCAAAATGACCAATACGGATGACGGGAGACGGCGTCGAGAACTTCTTCACCCGACGCAGTAAGGTGCGCACTCTGGCGCACACTTCGCGGGGTGAAAACGGTTTAGCCACGTAGTCGTCAGCGCCTATTTCCAGCCCAAGCAGGCGATCCACCTCTTCACTACGAGCAGTCAGGAACAGTACAGGTAGCGCCGGATGGATCGCCAGCAACTGACGGCACAATTCAAAGCCGCTGATATCCGGCAGACCAACATCGAGAATAATGACGTCGGGAACCTGCTGGCGTGCTTTATCCAAAACCGGCAAACCTCGTTCAAAGACCTCGACGGCAAAACCTTCCTGCTGCAACATGTAGACCAGCGTGTCGGCTATCCCTTGCTCGTCTTCCACTAACCAGACCGTTTCCCGTTGCATATATCGCCTCTGTTATTGCCGCCACGGCATGACAGGCACCGCGCTAATCGCGTTTTTTGGTGACCCATCAACAACTTTGTCGGAGTAGGCAAGGTAAGCGAGCGCGTTGCGTTTGGTGTCATAGAAGCGTACGACCTGTAACGACTTAAAGACCAGCGACGTACGTTTTTTGAATACCACTTCGCCCTGAGCTTTGCCGTTTTTAATGCGCTCTGACAGTTCAATCGGCCCGACTTGCTGGCAGGAAATAGCCGCATCGGAAGTATCTTCCGCCAGGCCCAATCCCCCTTTAATACCGCCGGTTTTTGCCCGACTCACATAACAGGTGACATTTTTCACATCGGGATCGTCAAAGGCTTCTACGACAATTTTGTGGTCCGGGCCGATCATTTTAAATACGGTATCGACCGAACCAATTTCTTCCGCATGTGCCAATGGCCCCAGCATTATCAGGCTTAAAGACAGGATCAAATGCTTGTATTTCATATTGTTACCATTTTAATAAGTTACACAGAGCAATTAGTTCGTCACGGTAAATAACATATTGATTAAGAACAAAATTTCAACAATTTTATTTCCGTCAAGACCTAAAACATACTCTACTAAGAAAAAAACACTGAATGCTAAAACAGCAAAAAATGCTATTATCCAATTACCTGATGTCAGGTGCTCGTTGTGAAAGGATGAGGATATTTTATGGATCAGGCCGGCATTATTCGCGACCTTTTAATCTGGTTGGAAGGTCATCTGGATCAGCCACTGTCGCTCGACAATGTAGCGGCGAAAGCAGGTTATTCCAAGTGGCACTTACAGAGAATGTTTAAAGATGTCACTGGCCATGCTATTGGCGCGTATATACGTGCTCGTCGTTTGTCGAAATCGGCGGTTGCACTACGCCTGACCGCGCGCCCAATTCTGGATATTGCGCTGCAATACCGCTTCGACTCTCAACAGACATTTACTCGCGCATTCAAGAAGCAGTTTGCCCAGACTCCCGCACTTTACCGCCGTTCTCCTGAATGGAGCGCCTTTGGTATTCGCCCGCCGCTGCGTCTGGGTGAATTCACCATGCCAGAGCACAAATTTGTCACGCTGGAAGACACGCCGCTGATTGGCGTAACTCAGAGTTACTCCTGTTCACTGGAGCAAATCTCTGATTTCCGCCATGAAATGCGTTATCAGTTCTGGCACGATTTTCTCGGCAACGCACCGACCATTCCGCCAGTACTTTACGGCCTGAATGAAACGCGTCCAAGCCAGGATAAAGACGACGAGCAAGAGGTGTTCTACACTACTGCGTTGGCTCAGGAGCAAGCAGACGGCTATGTTCTGACGGGGCATCCGGTGCTGTTGCAGGGCGGCGAATATGTGATGTTTACCTATGAAGGTCTGGGAACCGGCGTACAGGAGTTTATCCTGACGGTATACGGAACATGCATGCCAATGCTCAACCTGACGCGCCGTAAAGGTCAGGATATTGAGCGATACTACCCGGCAGAAGATGCCAAAGCGGGAGATCGCCCAATTAATCTGCGCTGCGAACTGCTGATTCCAGTACGTCGTTAACGCTGCAACTCGTCTAATGCAGGGGCGTCCAGATGCGAGATGTCCCCTGCTGTTTCAACGACCCAACCAGACGCCAGCCACAGGCTTTCCTGATAATCCACACGCGAAATAGAACAGTTACGCAGACGTAAGCGGCGTTCTGCCCATGCAGGTAGGCCCAGAATAGTACTCACCAGACATCCCAGCGCGATACCGTGGCTCACCAGTAGTGGTCGACTTCCCTGCGGCAAATCCCGGCAGGATTCCAGGGCCGCATTGACGCGATCGCTCAGTTCCTGCATTGACTCGCCTTCAGGAATACGCCCGTCGACAGTGCCATTTACCAGTTGGCGACGCCAGTTCTCTTCTTCTTCGGTCAGAGAATCGATATGTCTTTTTTCCAGCACGCCCATATTTAATTCACGCAGGCGGGAATCAAAGATTATGTCACAGCCGCAAGCCTGGGCGATGATTTCCGCCGTGCGCCGGGTGCGACCTAAATCGCTACTGATGATATGTGTAATGCCAAGCTCTTTGGCACGCGCCGCCACCTGCATTGCTTGTTGCTCACCTTTGGCAGTCAGTGGGCTATCAGACTGGCCCTGAATACGTCGCTCGGCGTTCCACTGCGTTTCACCGTGGCGGACTAGGTATACCTGTAACATGCTTTTTTTCCGTATACTGCTGTAACGTTAATTTTTGAGTAATCCTGATTATGCACCATGTTGTCTGTGCGACCACCAATCCCGCTAAAATTCAGGCCATTCTGCAGGCATTTCACGAGATCTTCGGCGAAGGATCCTGCCACATTGAGTCCGTTGCCGTCGAGAGCGGTGTACCGGAACAACCCTTTGGCAGTGAGGAAACGCGCGCTGGCGCACGAAATCGGGTAGAAAATGCCCGCCGTTTACATCCAGAGGCTGATTTTTGGGTGGCGATTGAAGCGGGCATTGATGGTGACAGCACCTTCAGTTGGGTGGTCATTGAAAGCACCAACCAACGCGGCGAAGCGCGTTCGGCAACTTTGCCGTTACCTGCGGTGATTCTGGAAAAAGTGCGTGAAGGCGAGGCGCTTGGCCCCGTGATGTCGCGTTATACCGGTATTGATGAAATTGGCCGTAAGGAAGGGGCGATTGGCGTGTTTACTGCCGGGAAACTCACCCGCGCCAGTGTTTATCACCAGGCGGTGATCCTGGCGCTGAGTCCGTTTCATAATGCCGTGTATTAAACACCTGATTCGGCGCTGCCGCGTCTTATCAGACCTACAAAATCAATCGCTTTTCAGTAACACGTCTTCCAGCCACTGACGCAGCTCAACGGGGGCGGCTTTCAGACTGTTAGATCCACGCGTAATGGTCGCGATGCCCGCGCCGAGTTCATTTTTTAACTCGCGCTGGCTCATTTCACCGCGCAACAACTCTTCGACGATACGCACGCGAGTCCCCAATGCTTCGCGCTCATCCGGCGTCAGCATCAGATTCAACAACGGTAAATGGAGATCGTTTTCGTAGGCATTCTTAAGCAGGTCGACAAAACGTAACCACTCCTGGTGACGCTGTTCTGCCATCGCTGCTGAATAGGGTGATTGTTGGGCCATAGTGTGTCGCCATTGTTAGCGGGGGAAGCAAAATGCCTCCCCCGGTTGTACTCGCTAAAGAGTACGATAGCATATCATAAACGTGTGGATCAGTAACGACGTCCCCATTCCGTAGCGCTCAAAAGCGTGGGTTTATCGCCCATGAAATAGCGATAGTACGCGTCATAAGCCAGAACATTTTTCACATAACCGCGTGTCTCGGAGAACGGAATACTCTCGACAAACGCCACCGCGTCGATACGCCCGGCGCTGTTGCCAAGCCAGGTGCGTACCCGTCCTGGTCCGGCGTTATAAGCTGCTGAGGAGAAAATACGGTTATTGCCAAACTGCTGATAAACATATTGCAGGTAACTAGTGCCTATGTTGATGTTTGTTTCCGGATCCAGCAATTGCCCAGGGCTGCTATAACCAGGAATAGAAAACATCTTCACCGTTTGAGTCGCCGTCCCGGGCATAATCTGCATCAGGCCGCTGGCCCCTACCGGTGATTTCACTTTCGGATTCCAGGCGCTCTCCTGACGGGCAATCGCCATTGCATAGCTTTGCGGGATATCTTTGCCGTTGGTGTAACGTTCGAAGAGATCGTTGTAGGCCAGTGGGAATCGTTCTTCCAGATGATCCCACAATTTCCCGGCGATCGTCGCCTGAACACTGAGATCCCACCAGTGATTATTAAAGGCATAACGTGCCAACTGCGCCTGCTCTGTTTTTGACTTGCTCTTCACCAGATTGGCCCACTCGCTACGCGCGGTGTTATCCATATTCCAGTACATCAACTCACGCACGCGCGCCATCTCCGGCCCCTGGGTCAGGGCGTTGTCAACATTCTGCGGCGCTTTATCAATCTTTAGTTGATACTCTTCGCCAATACGTTGCGCAGCGACCATCGGGTAAAATCCACGCTGTTGCATGAGTTGATGCAAAATCTCTTTTGCTTCAGCTTCACGCCCGCGTTCCAGCAGTATATCCGCCTGCCAGTAGCGCCATTCATCTTTATTTTTCGCCTCCATTGGCAGACGCGCCAGCCAGGTATTCAGACCACGGCGATCGCCAGTGCCAAGCGCCATCCGCACGCGGCGTTCAATTAACGACGTGGATTGCGAACGCATAATCGCGTCATCACGCCATTTCGCCTGTTCGTTGGTAACATCGTTGCCCATCAAACGCCAGGCGACGATATCGCGCAGCTCCTGAATCTGATCTTCATTAAGCTGCTGCGCCTGGGCAAGCGACGGGATCATCAGCCGTGCGTTTTCAGCATCCTGACGTGCCACGCTGGCAAATGCCACCGCCGCCATCTGACGGGTAAAATCGGTCGCGCCGGTCGAACGCGCGAAGGTCAGCACCGTATTAGGATCATTCGCCAGCGAAATGATTGCCGAAGCGATAGTCTGGTAATCGGCAGGCATCTGCCCTGCCAGCACCGTCACCAGACCGGTATTGCCTGCTTTCATCGCCAGACGGATACGCTCTAAATAAGCCAGCGGTTCTTGTTTACCGGACGCACGCCAGACGCTAAATAACTTGTCACAAGCGTTAGGCTGGCTCTTCCCGGTTAGCCACAGCTCTTTCGCCCCCTGCCAGGCTTCTTCACTCTGCCCAGTGTTCCATTTTGCATAGTAGTAATTACACTGGGCTTCGGTTGTGCCTGGTTTTTCTGGGCTAAAGGCTAACAGGCCACGCCAGTCTTCACGCCGCGCCAGTTCATTGACGAAACGAGATTGCAGCGTGCGAGCGGGAGGAAGCGTGGGGTTAGCGCGAACAAAATTAGTCACCGTCACTGCCGGTTGATTCATCAGATCATCGGTTATCTGACGATATTCCAGGTAGGGATATAACGGGTAATCCTTCAGGGATGGCATCATTTGTTCGACCACATCCATTTGTCGATTATCCCATGCCTGTTTAATTTGCGCGTAGCGGCTACGCTGCTCATCCAGTGAGTCGGCTCGCGCCACGCTGCTGACCGTCAGCAGACAGACACCAGCAGCCAACAGCCGCCAGGTAACTTGTTTGGCTTTTTCCACAAGCGCACCCTCTAAGTGTAAATACATCAATGCAGCATCATGCCGCGTAATAGATTTATGCTAACCAGTCATTGCCGTTTACGCCACGTTACGGACACTTTTTTACTTTTATACTCTAAATAATTCGAGTTGCAGGAAGGCGATAAGTGAGTGAGTCCCCAGGAGCTTACAGAAGTAAGTGACTGGGGTGAGCGAGCGTAAGCGCAGCACATGCAACTTGAAGTATGACGAGTATACTGCGAGGGTGATCGACCGGCTGGGATTAGATAAGGAAACAGGCTACACTTCGCCTTTGAAAACTCATCATCACGATAAACATAGAGGCGAAGTCCAACGTGGCTCAATTCGTTTATACCATGCATCGTGTCGGCAAAGTTGTTCCGCCGAAACGTCATATTTTGAAAAACATCTCTCTGAGTTTCTTCCCCGGGGCAAAAATTGGCGTCCTGGGTCTGAACGGCGCGGGTAAGTCTACCCTGCTGCGCATTATGGCGGGCATCGATAAAGACATCGAAGGTGAAGCGCGTCCGCAACCGGATATCAAAATCGGCTATCTGCCGCAGGAACCGCAGCTCAACCCGGAACACACCGTACGTGAGTCCATTGAAGAAGCCGTTTCTGAAGTGGTTAACGCCCTGAAACGTCTGGATGAAGTGTACGCGCTGTATGCCGATCCGGATGCAGATTTCGACAAACTGGCCGCTGAACAGGGCCGTCTGGAAGAGATCATTCAGGCTCACGACGGTCATAACCTGAACGTACAGCTGGAGCGTGCGGCGGATGCGCTGCGTCTGCCGGACTGGGACGCGAAAATCGCTAACCTCTCCGGTGGTGAGCGTCGTCGCGTGGCGTTGTGCCGCCTGCTGCTGGAAAAACCAGACATGCTGCTGCTCGACGAACCAACCAACCACCTGGATGCCGAATCCGTGGCGTGGCTGGAACGCTTCCTGCACGACTTCGAAGGCACCGTGGTGGCGATTACCCACGACCGTTACTTCCTCGATAACGTTGCGGGCTGGATCCTCGAACTTGACCGCGGTGAAGGTATTCCGTGGGAAGGCAACTACTCTTCCTGGCTGGAGCAGAAAGATCAGCGTCTGGCGCAAGAAGCTTCACAAGAAGCGGCGCGTCGTAAGTCGATTGAGAAAGAGCTGGAGTGGGTACGTCAGGGTACTAAAGGCCGTCAGTCGAAAGGCAAAGCACGTCTGGCACGCTTTGAAGAGCTGAACAATACCGAATACCAGAAACGTAACGAAACCAACGAACTGTTTATTCCACCTGGACCGCGTCTGGGCGATAAAGTGCTGGAAGTCAGCAACCTGCGTAAATCCTACGGCGATCGCCTGCTGATTGATGACCTGAGCTTCTCGATCCCGAAAGGGGCGATCGTCGGGATCATCGGTCCGAACGGCGCGGGTAAATCGACCCTGTTCCGTATGATCTCCGGTCAGGAACAGCCGGACAGCGGCACCATCACTTTGGGTGAAACGGTGAAACTGGCATCGGTTGATCAGTTCCGTGACTCAATGGATAACAGCAAAACCGTTTGGGAAGAAGTTTCCGGCGGGCTGGATATCATGAAGATTGGCAACACCGAGATGCCAAGCCGCGCCTACGTTGGCCGCTTTAACTTTAAAGGGGTTGATCAGGGTAAACGCGTTGGTGAACTCTCCGGTGGTGAGCGCGGTCGTCTGCATCTGGCGAAGCTGCTGCAGGTTGGCGGCAACATGCTGCTGCTCGACGAACCAACTAACGACCTGGATATCGAAACCCTGCGCGCGCTGGAAAACGCCCTGCTGGAGTTCCCTGGCTGCGCGATGGTTATCTCGCACGACCGTTGGTTCCTCGACCGTATTGCCACGCACATCCTGGACTACCAGGATGAAGGTAAAGTTGAGTTCTTCGAAGGTAACTTTACCGAGTACGAAGAGTACAAAAAACGCACGCTGGGCGCAGACGCGCTGGAGCCGAAGCGTATCAAGTACAAGCGTATTGCGAAGTAATGCGTAAAATGCCGGATGCGGCGTGAACGCCTTATCCGGCCTACAAAACCAGCAATTTCAATACGTTGTAAAACTGTAGGCCTGATAAGACGCGGTAAGCGTCGCATCAGGCATAAGTTCTTACCTTTGCTCCCCCATCATCTCCCGCACCAGTTCCACGCAGCGCAGGAAACGGCTGTCGTAATCATCCTCTTCAACCCGCACGAATTCGATATTGTTCTCTTCCAGCATCTCCACCAGCAAGTTCTGGAACTCTTTGCGATCCACCGAACTGCCGAGGCTGCGTAAACCATCCGCCACCCACGGAGTGTTGTTCTCCAGCAGGATCACCAGATCGAAACGGTATTCATCAATCAACGCCTGCACGAACGGATGCTCACGCCCTTCGTACTTTTTGCAGAACGCCTGAGTTGTCACGAAATCGGTGTCGATAAACGCCACTTTATTGGCATATTTCACTGCAAAATCAATATATTGTGCGTGACCCAGCGCGATTTTATCGTAATCGGAATACTGCAATGCAATCTCATCACCGCCGAGGTGTGAAAAGACATAATCGCGACCATATTCCCACGCACTGGTGGTGTTGAAGATATTGGCGAGTTTGTTTACCAGGGTGGATTTACCGCTCGATTCGCCGCCGAGGATCGCCACGGTGCGCACAAAGAACGGCTTCACTTCGGTAGGAATATATTCCCAGTAGCGGAACGGGTTTTCGCGGATCTGCGCACCGCTGATACTCATAAAGGTACGTTTCGGATCGACCAGCACCGTTTCGATCCCCAGATGTTCCATATACTGCGGCGCGTCGGCTTCTTCCGAGGTGTAGATCAGATCCGGCTGAATTCCTTTTTCGGCCATAAATTTTTTGATGCCATTGCTCCACACATCCCAGCCGTGCGGATACGGCTCCATGCCCTCTTCGTTGAAGGCATGAATACGGATATTTTTCTGATACTTAAAAGTTTGCAATAACCAGCGCAGACGATCCGGCACCGTGGGCTGCTGCGACATGGCACTGTCTTCGAACAGTGCGCGGTCACGGGTATCGTCAAAGCCCATGATGATATGCAACTCGTCAACCTGGCTACAGGCGCGCTGGATAAGGTAGATATGTCCGGTATGCAGCGGGTAGAACTTACCAAATACAACGCCGATCGTTTTCTTCTGCCGGGGAAACTCAAGCCCCAAAAAACGGTGCAATGCCTCCAGCTTTTGCGCGCTGGGGCTTTTAATTTTGGCATTCAGTAACTGGCTTAAATACCCTTTGGTCATACCGCTGGCATCAGCCACCTGCTGTAGCGTGCAGCCCTGTTGCTTGATGGCAGTTTTCAGGTAATCAAATGACGACATATCTCCCTCCGTATCTCTCATTATAAGTCGTCGAACACGCTAAGCGCGTCGGAGAGTTTTTTAACGCCAAAAATCTGCATCCCTTCCGGCGCTTTTTTCGGTACGTTAGCCGCCGGAACAATCGCCCGCCGAAAACCGTGTTTCGCCGCTTCTGAGATTCGTTCCTGACCACTGGGCACCGGGCGGATCTCACCTGCCAGCCCGACTTCACCAAACACCACCAGATCCTGCGGCAGCGGTCTGTCACGCAGGCTGGAAACCATCGCCAGCAGTAACGCTAAATCGGCGCTGGTTTCGGTCACCTTAACGCCGCCGACCACGTTCACAAACACATCCTGATCGGCCATTTGCAGACCGCCGTGACGGTGCAGCACTGCCAGCAGGATAGCCAGACGGTTTTGCTCCAGACCTACCGCCACGCGGCGCGGATTCGCCATCATCGAGTGATCGACCAGCGCCTGAATCTCCACCAGCAACGGGCGCGTTCCTTCCCATACCACCATCACTGAACTACCGGAGGTCACTTCATCGCCGCGACTTAAGAAAATTGCCGAAGGGTTGCTGACTTCACGCAGCCCCTGCTCGGTCATCGCAAATACGCCCAGTTCATTCACCGCGCCGAAGCGGTTTTTATGGCTGCGCAGGGTGCGGAAACGGGAGTCGGCATCGCCGTCCAGAAGCACCGAACAGTCGATACAGTGTTCCAGCACTTTAGGGCCAGCCAGTGAACCATCTTTAGTTACGTGACCGACCATGACGATCGCCACACCACGCGTCTTGGCAAAACGCGTCAGATAAGCTGCTGTTTCACGTACCTGCGCCACGCTGCCTGGCGATGATTGTACATCCGCCATATGCATCACCTGGATCGAGTCAATTACCATCAGCTTCGGTTGCTCTTCTTCGGCAATCAGGCAGATCTGTTCGATGCTGGTTTCCGACAACATATTGAGATTGTCGGTCGGCAGGCCGAGACGGTGAGCGCGCATTGCCACCTGTTGCAGCGACTCTTCGCCGGTGACATATAGCGTTTTCATCTGCTGGGCCAGTTTGCACAGCGTTTGCAGCAACAGCGTGGATTTCCCCGCACCGGGGTTACCGCCAATCAGAATGGCGCTTCCTGGTACCACCCCGCCGCCTAATACGCGGTCGAACTCTTTAAATCCGGTGGAAAAACGCGGCAGCTCTTCAAGGCTGATATCGGAGAGTTTCTGGACTTTCGCCACCCCGGCGCTACCGGCATAGCCACTCAGACGCTCGTTACGCGCCACCGTTGGCGACGCAGCAAGACGCACCTCGGTGATGGTGTTCCAGGCATGACAGGCACTGCACTGCCCCTGCCAGCGCGGATAATCGGCCCCGCATTCATTACAAACAAAGGCGCGTTTTGGAGCTTTTGCCACGGTGTACCTCGTTAATGCTGTGCCGCCCGCAGGATGACGGGCGCGCAATTACTTCTGATTCAGACTGCCGGAGAGGATGCAGAATACCCCCATCAGGTCAGCGTGACGGATGGTGACTTCCGTCTTTTCATTCACTTTTGGCTTGGCATGGTAGGCAATCCCCAGTCCCGCCGCTTTGATCATCGGCAGGTCATTGGCGCCATCGCCAATCGCCACGGTTTGCGCCAACGGGATATCATACTCCTGCGCCAGCCGGGTCAGGGTGTTAGCTTTGTACTGCGCGTCTACGATGTCGCCGATCACATTGCCGGTAAATTTACCGTCCATAATCTCCAGTTCATTGGCTACCACGGCAGTCAGGCGCAGCTTATCGCGCAGATATTCGGCAAAGAAGGTAAAGCCGCCAGAGGCAATCGCTACTTTCCAGCCCAGCGTTTCCAGCTTGAGTACCAGTTGCGTCAAGCCCGGCATCAGCGGGAGATTTTCACGCACTTGTAGCAAAATGTTCGCGTCAGCGCCTTTCAGCGTCGCCACGCGGCTACGCAGGCTGGCAGTAAAATCAAGCTCCCCGCGCATTGCCCGTTCTGTCACTTCCGCCACCATCTCGCCCGTTCCGGCCAGTTTGGCAATTTCATCAATACATTCTATCTGGATGGCGGTGGAGTCCATGTCCATCACCAGCAGCCCTGGCGTGCGCAGGTGCGGTATTTTCCCCAGCGGCGCGACATCCAGCTGTGCTTCATGCGCCAGGCGCGTTGCCCGCGTGGTGAGCGAACCTGCCAGACGAATCACCTGATAATCTTCCACGCACCAGGCGGCAACAATCACCATTGCCGCGCCCAGTTTGCTTTGGTACTGGGTCAGACGTTGTTTATCCAGCCCACGACCATACAGCAGCCAGCCGCTACGACCTGCGTGGTAATCCAGTGGCATCACTTCATCACCACTTAATGAAAGAGGCAGACCAGGCCATAAAGAGACATCTTCAGGCAGGTCGCACCAGGTAATGTTAGGCATTAAGGCTCCTGTAAAATCGTTCGAAGCAGGGAAAATAACGCATGAGGCTACCTTGTATCCATTGCTTCTGGCAACATTAAGTCTCAAATTTTCAACGGGTGGAATATGGCTCGCACAAAACTAAAATTCCGGCTGCATCGGGCAGTGATTGTCCTGTTCTGTCTCGCGTTGTTAGTCGCACTAATGCAGGGAGCATCATGGTTTAGTCAAAACCACCAGCGACAGCGTAATCCTCAGCTGGAAGAACTGGCCCGTACCCTGGCGCATCAGGTAACCCTGAACGTTGCGCCGCTGATGCGTACCAACTCACCTGATGAAAAACGCATTCAGGCGATTCTCGACCAGTTAACGGACGAAAGTCGCATCCTCGACGCGGGTGTATATGACGAACAAGGCGATCTTATCGCCCGTGCAGGCGAAAGCGTCGAGGTGCGCGACCGACTGGCGCTCGACGGTAAAAAAGCAGGTGGCTATTTTAACCAGCAGATTGTCGAGCCGATTAAGGGGAAAAATGGACCGCTTGGTTATCTGCGCTTGACGCTCGATACCCATACGCTCGCCACCGAAGCCAAACAGGTGGATAACACCACCAATATTTTACGTCTGATGCTGCTGCTCTCGCTGGCAATCGGCGTGGTGCTGACCCGCACGCTATTGCAAGGTAAACGCACCCGCTGGCAGCAATCGCCCTTCCTGTTAACCGCCAGCAAACCGGTGCCGGAAGAGGAAGAAAGCGAGAAAAAAGAGTGACCCATTACTACAAGAAAGGAAATCGTTATGTCCACATTACGCCTGCTCATCTCTGACTCTTACGATCCGTGGTTTAACCTGGCGGTGGAGGAGTGTATTTTTCGCCAGATGCCCGCCACGCAGCGCGTTCTGTTTCTCTGGCGCAATGCCGACACGGTAGTGATTGGTCGTGCGCAAAACCCGTGGAAAGAGTGTAATACCCGGCGGATGGAAGAAGATAACGTTCGCCTGGCACGGCGCAGCAGCGGTGGCGGCGCGGTGTTCCACGATCTCGGCAATACCTGTTTTACCTTTATGGCTGGCAAGCCGGAGTATGATAAAACCATCTCCACGGCGATTGTGCTTAATGCGCTGAACGCGCTCGGCGCCACCGCAGAAGCTTCCGGGCGCAACGATCTGGTGGTGAAAACGGCTGAAGGCGACCGCAAAGTCTCAGGCTCGGCCTATCGCGAAACCAAGGATCGTGGCTTCCACCACGGCACCTTGCTGCTCAATGCCGACCTCAGCCGTCTGGCAAACTA
This sequence comes from Escherichia sp. E1V33, assembly GCF_004211955.1. Classification (GTDB taxonomy): domain Bacteria; phylum Pseudomonadota; class Gammaproteobacteria; order Enterobacterales; family Enterobacteriaceae; genus Escherichia. The sequence goes on along the minus strand of NZ_RHJI01000003.1, from coordinate 139,433 downwards.
TCTCAACCCAGATAAAAAGAAACTGGCGGCGAAAGGCATTACGTCAGTACGTTCCCGCGTGACCAACCTCACCGAGCTGCTGCCGGGGATCACCCATGAGCAGGTTTGCGAGGCCATAACCGAGGCCTTTTTCGCCCATTATGGCGAGCGCGTGGAAGCGGAAATCATCTCCCCGGACAAAACGCCAGACCTGCCGAACTTCAACGAAACCTTTGCCCGTCAGAGTAGCTGGGAATGGAACTTCGGTCAGGCTCCGGCGTTCTCGCATCTGCTGGATGAACGCTTTAGCTGGGGCGGCGTGGAACTGCATTTCGACGTCGAAAAAGGCCATATCACCCGCGCCCAGGTATTTACCGACAGCCTTAACCCCGCGCCACTGGAAGCCCTCGCCGGGCGACTGCAAGGCTGCCTGTACCGCGCGGATATGCTGCAACAAGAGTGCGAAGCACTGTTGGTTGACTTCCCGGAACAGGAAAAAGAGCTACGGGAACTGTCGGCGTGGATGGCAGGGGCGGTGCGGTAACTCGCTGATTAAAATATCCAGGGAAGGAAATATGATCGATCTGGAAAACCAGGAACGGGAGATTATCAATTTAATGTTCAGCCAGCGTATTTCCTGGCTAGCCGCCGTGCGTATCAGGCATAAATTATCGCTTGCTGAAGTAAGTAAAATGTTAGGTATCTCCATTAATTCTCTAAAACAGATCGAAAAGACGGAACGGCTTAGTTCAAACATCAAAATCAAAATGGCAGGAATTTATGGTTGTCCACCAGAGTTGCTGATATGCCCTTGCTGGATGACAGCTGAACATAAATGAATAGATTTTTGAATGGGTTTTATTTTCTATCAATATGAAAAATAATAGTAAATCTATAAATCAGTCACTATTGATGAATAGATACTAAAAAGCCGGAGCAGTTTCCCACTCCGGCTTAACACAACAATCGCCTTTCAGCGAAAAACGATTACTCTTTATCGCCCAGCAGAACGGATTCCAGCGCGATTTTGATCATGTCGTTGAAGGTGGTCTGACGCTCTTCGGCAGTGGTCTGCTCGTGAGTACGGATGTGGTCAGACACGGTGCAGATAGCCAGTGCTTTCGCGCCAAATTCTGCAGCGACGCCGTAGATACCAGCCGCTTCCATTTCCACGCCGAGAATGCCGTATTTTTCCATCACGTCGAACATTTCGCCGTCCGGAGAGTAGAACAGGTCAGCGGAGAACAGGTTACCAACGCGCGCATCAATGCCCAGTGCTTTAGCTGCATCTACTGCGTTACGCACCATGTCGAAGTCAGCGATAGCTGCGAAGTCATGGTCTTTAAAGCGGATACGGTTAACTTTGGAATCGGTGCAGGCACCCATACCAATCACCACGTCACGCAGTTTTACGTGCGGCAGAACAGCGCCACAGGAACCAACACGGATGATTTTCTTCACACCGAAATCGGTGATCAGTTCTTTGGTGTAGATGGAGCAGGACGGGATACCCATACCGTGACCCATTACGGAAATTTTGCGGCCTTTGTAAGTACCAGTGAAGCCCAGCATACCGCGAACGTTGTTCACTTCACGGGCATCTTCAAGGAAAGTTTCAGCAATATACTTCGCACGCAGCGGGTCGCCTGGCATCAAAACTACGTCAGCGAAATCGCCCATTTCTGCATTAATGTGTGGGGTAGCCATTGTTTTATCCTTATCAACATGTTTTCACCCTCTCCCTGTGGGAGAGGGCCGGGGTGAGGGCATCAGGCCGCACCCATTATCAGAACATGGCTTTGCCATATTCCATATCAGAAGTACCAAAATATTTTGCCAGAGTCTGGCCGATATCCGCGAAGGTTTCACGGTGACCCAGTGAACCCGGTTTTACTTTCGGGCCGTAAACCAGTACCGGAATGTGTTCACGCGTGTGGTCAGTACCGGTCCAGGTCGGATCACAGCCGTGGTCAGCGGTGAGGATCAGGATGTCGTCATCGCGCAGCAGAGACATCAGCTCCGGCAGACGGCGGTCGAACAGTTCCAGACCCGCAGCATAACCGGCGACGTCGCGACGGTGGCCCCAGGAAGAGTCGAAGTCAACGAAGTTGGTGAAGACGATGGTGTTATCACCCGCTTCTTTCATCTCTTTGATGGTGGCGTCAAACAGCGCGTCCAGGCCAGTCGCTTTCACTTTTTTGGTGATACCGCAGTTGGCGTAGATGTCTGCAATTTTACCGACAGAAACCACCTGGCCGTGTTTTTCATCAACCAGTTTCTGCAGCACGGTCGGTGCTGGCGGCTCAACAGCCAGGTCGTGACGGTTACCGGTACGCTGGAAGTTACCGGCTTTGTCGCCGATAAACGGACGAGCGATAACACGACCGATATTGTAGCCGCCGTTGGTCAGCTCTTCACGGGCGATTTCGCACAGTTCGTAGAGTTTATCCAGACCGAAAGTTTCTTCATGGCAGGCAATCTGGAACACGGAGTCAGCGGAGGTATAGAAAATCGGCTTGCCGGTTTTCATGTGCTCTTCGCCCAGTTGATCCAGAATGACCGTACCGGAAGAGTGGCAGTTACCGAGGTAACCCGGCAGATTAGCGCGTTCGACCAGTTTATCCAGCAGCTCTTGCGGGAAGCTGTTTTCGTGATCGGAGAAATATCCCCACTCAAACAGAACCGGTACACCGGCGATTTCCCAGTGACCAGACGGGGTATCTTTACCGGATGACATTTCGTGCGCCCATGCGTACGCGCCGATAACTTCAGCGTTGCCGTCCATTCCCGCCGGAATGAAACCGGTAGAACCTTCGTGTGCTTTCGCCAGCCCCAGACGGGTCAGATTTGGCAGATTGAGCGGGCCTTTACGACCTTTATCAGCTTCGCCTTTGGCGCAAGCTTCTGCGATATGACCCAGGGTATCAGCCCCGACGTCACCAAAGCGTTCTGCATCTTCTGTAGCGCCGATGCCGAATGAGTCCAGCACCATAATAAATGCACGTTTCATATGTTCTCCGTACTCAGTGCTTCAAATTTAAATGATCAGATCAGTATACCGTTATTCACTGATACGACGATAGACAGTTGGTGTGCTTTCCGGTGCTTTATCGGCAAGTTTAATTGCCGCTTTCACCGCTTTCGCCGCTTCCTGCCAGCTGTTTTCGTCTTTCGCGTGGATAACCGCCAGCGGACGCTGACCGTCTACCTGGTCGCCCAGACGCGCCATATCAGTAAAGCCAACGCTGTAATCGATGGTGTCAGATGCCTGACGGCGACCGCCGCCCATTGCAACCACTGCCATCCCCAGCGCGCGGGTATCCATTTCACTGACAAAACCTTCGGTATCAGCATAGACTGCTTTCGTCAGCATCGCTGTCGGCAGATACTTCGCGTAGTTCTCAACGAAGTCGGTCGGGCCTTTTTGTGCCGCTACCATACGACCAAAGACTTCTGCCGCTTTACCGTTGTCCAGCACCGCCTGCAATTTCGCGCGCGCTTCGGCGTCATCTTTCGCCAGTTTGCCGGAGATCAGCATCTCCACACACAGCGCCATCGTGACATCAAACAGACGCGGGTTACGATATTCACCCGTCAGGAACTGCACCGCTTCACGTACTTCAACCGCGTTACCGGCACTGGAGGCCAGCACCTGATTCATGTCGGTGAGCAGTGCGGTGGTGCGCACGCCTGCGCCGTTAGCCACGCCAACAATCGCTTCGGCAAGGGCTTCAGAAAGTTCGTAGGTCGGCATAAATGCACCGCTACCCACTTTCACGTCCATCACCAGCGCATCCAGACCTTCCGCAAGTTTCTTCGCCAGAATAGAGGCGGTGATCAGCGGAATGGAGTCCACGGTTGCGGTAATATCGCGGGTCGCATAGAAACGTTTATCCGCCGGAGCCAGTGAGCTGGTCTGGCCGATAATCGCCACGCCAACATCTTTAATAATTTCGCGGAAACGGTTGTCATCCGGGAAGATGTCGAAGCCAGGGATGGATTCCAGTTTGTCGAGCGTACCGCCAGTATGACCGAGGCCACGACCGGAGATCATCGGAATATAGCCGCCACAAGCAGCCACCATCGGCCCTAACATCAGCGAAGTCACATCGCCAACGCCGCCAGTAGAGTGCTTATCAACAATCGGACCATTCAGATGCAGACTTTTCCAGTCGAGAACGGTTCCTGAATCTCGCATCGCCATCGTCAGCGAGACACGCTCAGGCATTGTCATATCGTGGAAGAAAATGGTCATCGCGAGGGCGGCAATCTGCCCTTCGGAGATAGTGTTGTCGCGAATGCCGTTGATAAAGAAGCGAATTTCTTCATCGCTCAGCGCATGACCATCACGTTTTTTACGAATAATTTCTTGTGCGAGAAACAAGGTAACCTCCCGTGGAAAAGAGTATGAGGCGGCTTTTGCCGGATGCGTCTACGCCTTATCCGGCCTACGGATGATACGTCTCGTAGGCCTGATAAGCACAGCGCATCGGGCGCAAAGCATCTTACTTAGTAGCTGCTGGCGCTCTTACCGTCGCCATGGCCCAGCGCTTTCAGCAGGCTTGCCAGCAGGCTGGAAGCGCCAAAGCGGTAGTGACGCGCATCTGCCCAGTCAGCACCGAACAGTTCATCTGCGATGGCAAGATATTTCTGCGCATCTTCCGCAGTACGCACGCCGCCCGCCGGTTTGAAACCAACGGTTTTTTCTACGCCCATATCGCGAATCACTTCCATCATGATGCGCGCGCTTTCCGGCGTCGCGTTCACAGCCACTTTACCGGTAGAGGTTTTGATGAAGTCAGCACCCGCTTTGATGGAGATTTCAGACGCTTTGCGGATCAGCGCTTCGTCTTTCAGTTCGCCGGTTTCGATGATCACTTTCAGCAGTACGTTCGCCGCTGCGCAAGCCTCTTTACAGGCTTTCACCAAGTCAAAACCAACCTGCTCGTTACCCGCCATCAGCGCGCGGTACGGGAACACCACGTCAACTTCATCAGCACCGTAGGCGATTGCCGCGCGGGTTTCTGCCAGCGCGATTTCGATATCGTCGTTACCGTGTGGGAAGTTAGTTACCGTAGCGATACGGATTTCCGGGGTGCCCTGCTCTTTCAGCGTTTTGCGAGCAATCGGGATAAAGCGAGGATAGATACAGATAGCGGCGGTATTGCCGACCGGAGTTTTGGCCTGATGACACAGAGCGATTACTTTCTCGTCGGTGTCGTCGTCATTCAGGGTGGTCAGGTCCATCAATTTCAGTGCACGCAGGCTGCTTGTTTTCAGATCAGTCATTTCATTCTCCTGGCTTGTCGCCAATAAAGTTCACCTTGCGAGTTTGTTAGTATTCTAACATCGACTCCGCAACACACTTCGATATACATCACAATTAAGAAAATCTACTTACAAATTTGCATTACGTTAATGCGATCTGGTTCAAATAATTCACTTTCAAACGAATGCACTGATGGTGACAAACGCATCAGGATCAAAGTGAACATCACGAAACTTCTTACAATGGCGCATCACCTTCGGCATAAAAGGAAAAGAAGATGCCCACGTCTAATGAAAGCGCACTGCAACAACGTTGCCAGCAAATTGTGACCAGTCCGGTACTTACCCCGGAGCAGAAACGCCATTTTCTGGCGCTGGAAGCAGAAAACAATCTGCCCTACCCGCAGCTGCCTGCCAAAGCCCGCCGCGCGCTGGATGAAGGCGTAATCTGCGATATGTTTGAAGGTCATGCGCCGTACAAACCGCGCTATGTCTTACCCGATTACGCTCGTTTTCTGGCGAACGGTTCCGAATGGCTGGAGCTGGAAGGCGCAAAAGATCTTGATGATGCACTCTCTCTGCTGACCATTCTTTATCATCATGTCCCTTCGGTCACATCGATGCCGGTCTACCTGGGGCAACTGGATGCGTTGTTGCAACCGTATGTTAGAATTCTAACACAAGACGAAATTGATATTCGAATAAAACGTTTCTGGCGTTACCTCGACAGAACCCTGCCAGACGCCTTTATGCATGCCAACATCGGCCCGTCGGATTCCCCTATAACTCGGGCAATATTACGTGCAGATGCAGAACTGAAGCAGGTTTCACCGAACCTGACCTTTATCTACGATCCTGAAATCACCCCTGATGACCTGCTGCTGGAAGTGGTGAAAAACATCTGTGAATGTAGCAAACCGCACATCGCCAACGGTCCGGTGCATGATAAAATTTTCACAAAAGGGGGCTACGGGATAGTGAGCTGTTACAACTCTCTACCGCTGGCTGGCGGTGGTAGCACGCTGGTACGCCTTAATCTGAAAGCCATTGCCGAGCGCAGTGAGTCGCTGGATGACTTCTTTACGCGCACTCTACCGCACTATTGCCAGCAGCAGATCGCCATCATCGATGCGCGGTGTGAATTCCTCTATCAACAATCACACTTCTTTGAGAATAGCTTCCTGGTGAAAGAAGGGTTGATTGATCCTGAACGTTTTGTGCCGATGTTTGGCATGTACGGACTGGCGGAAGCGGTTAACTTGCTGTGCGAAAAAGAAGGGATTGCCGCGCGCTACGGTAAAGAGGCCGCCGCAAATGAAGTGGGTTATCGCATCAGTGCACAGCTGGCGGAGTTTGTCGCCAATACCCCCGTGAAATATGGCTGGCAAAAACGCGCTATGTTACACGCACAGTCGGGGATCAGTTCCGATATCGGCACCACGCCGGGCGCGCGTTTGCCGTATGGCGATGAGCCAGATCCGATCACCCATCTGCAAACTGTCGCCCCGCATCATGCTTATTATTATTCTGGCATCAGCGACATTCTGACGCTCGACGAAACCATCAAACGTAATCCGCTGGCGCTGGTACAGCTTTGCCTCGGTGCCTTTAAAGCCGGAATGCGTGAATTTACCGCCAATGTCAGCGGTAACGATCTGGTTCGCGTTACCGGTTATATGGTGCGTTTGTCAGATTTAGAAAAATATCGCGCCGAAGGTTCACGCACCAACACCACCTGGCTGGGCGAAGAGGACGCACGCAATACTCGTATTCTGGAACGCCAGCCGCGCGTGATAAGCCATGAACAGCAGATGCGCTTTAGTCAGTAAGATTATCCCCTTCTCCTGCGTTGACGGGCCAGGCAGTCGTCTGGCTCTGTTTTTGCAGGGCTGCAATCTGCGCTGCAAAAATTGTCACAATCCGTGGACGATGGGACGTTGCAATGATTGCGGAGAGTGCGTGCCGCAGTGTCCGCATCAGGCGTTGCAGATTGTTGACGGCAAAGTGGTGTGGGACGCGGCTGTCTGCGAGCAGTGTGATACCTGCCTGAAGATGTGTCCGCAACATGCCACGCCAATGGCGCAATCCATGAGCGTGGACGAGGTGCTTAGCCATATCCGCAAAGCGGTGCTGTTTATTGAAGGGATAACGGTGAGCGGCGGCGAAGTCACGACCCAGCTGCCGTTTGTGGTGGCGCTGTTTACTGCCATCAAAAACGATCCGCAACTGTGCCATCTCACCTGTCTGGTGGACAGTAACGGTATGTTGAGCGAAACCGGCTGGGAAAAATTGCTCCCGGTGTGCGACGGCGCAATGCTCGATCTCAAAGCGTGGGGGAGCGAATGTCATCAGCAATTAACCGGACGCGATAATCAGCAGATTAAGCGCAGCATCTGTTTGCTGGCAGAGCGCGGTAAGCTGGCGGAACTGCGTTTGCTGGTAATCCCTGGCCAGGTGGATTATTTGCAACACATCGAAGAACTGGCGGCGTTTATCAAGGGAGTCGGCGATGTTCCGGTACGCCTGAACGCGTTTCATGCCCACGGCGTGTATGGCGAGGCGCAAAGCTGGGCGAGCGCCACGCCGGAAGACGTGGAACAGTTGGCTGGCGCGTTACGGGAGCGCGGGGTGAGCCGGTTGATTTTTCCGGCGCTGTATTTGTGACATGCCGGATGCAGCCTACGGATCGGCATAAACTTGTAGGCATGATAAGACGCGTCAAGCGTCGCATCAGGCATTGTGCGCCGACTGCCGGATGCGGCGTAAACGCCTTATCCGGCCTACGGTTCGGCACAGACTTGTAGGCATGATAAGACGCGTCAAGCGTCGCATCAGGCATTGTGCGCCGACTGCCGGAAGCGGCGTAAACGCCTTATCCGGCCTACGGCACGTTAAACAACGTATACGTGTTATTAAGCAACACTTCGGCAATTTCATCCGCGGGTTCCGAGCGTAACTCACAAAGCACGGCAAACACACGGGCGGCCTGTTCAGGGCGGTTAGGCTGCCCCTGAAAACCGTTGAGCGGCATATCCGGCGCATCGGTTTCCAGCAACAACGATGCCAGCGGTAATTTTGCGATGACATCGCGGGTTTTACTGGCGCGTGGATAGGTGATAGTACCGCCTACGCCGATTTTGTAGCCCAGCTGTACAAACCGTTCAGCCTGTTGCTGGCTGCCAGAAAATCCGTGGACAACACCAGCACGCGGCAAATCGTGGCGTTTAAGATGCATCGCCAGTTTGTCGTGTGTGCGCCGTGAATGCAGGATCACCGGCAGATCGTAACGTTTCGCCAGTTTCAGTTGTTCGTCGAGCAACCACTGCTGCCTCTCAAATTGCGGAGCGTCGCCGAAGAGATCCAGGCCAATCTCCCCCACCGCCACCACCTTCGCCGGACGCCTTTCCAGCGCCTGCTGTAGCTGCTCAAGAGACACATCGCTATGTTTTTCCAACATACCAGGATGCAAGCCCAATGCGGCATACAGCGGCTGAAAATTTTCCGCTAACGCCTGCACGCGGGCAAAATTTGCCGCCTCGGTTGCCGGAACAATGATCTTGCCTACGCCCGCTTGTGCCGCGCGTTGCAGGCTAGCCTCTTCATCACCGCTAAACGGCGGAAAATCAAAATGGCAGTGGGTGTCGATAAAACGGCAAATCAAGCCAGATCCTCATTGTTAAATGTCGGGTCGTTCGCCTGCGGAGCGTCGCTCACTTCGGCAACCAGCGTATCGTTGGCGACTGGCGCAGGCGGAATAACGATCGATTCCGGCGTCACCACCGGCACCAGATGGCGGGTAAGCGGCGCTTTTTCAGTTAATAGCTTACCAACCGTTGCCAGAAAATAACGACCGCATAAACGTCCAAGTTTATAGTCTTCACGCAGCGCCGGAAGCCGACTGCCGAGCGCGATACTATGCAACGGCTTCGGCGGATAAATTTCGAATATCCGCAGCTTGCCCGGTGGTTTCTCAATAAATTGCTGAATGTCACGATAGCTGGTTTCATGATGCTGCACCAGATTGACCAGCGGCTGCAGGCTACTGTCACCCAGCCAGCGTTCCATGCGTTTGAACCACTGCGGCGTGTAGTACATTTGTGACGGCACAGTGCGGATGACGACCAACGTTTTAGCGCCCTGCCTTGCCGCCTCTTTAACCGGAATCGCATCACTGATCCCGCCATCCAGGTAGTTAATACCTTCCAGCGACACTCCGCTACGATAAAAGCCAGGTATCGCACTGGAGGCGCGAATCACATCCAGCCAGTTTTGTTTGGTTGGTAAAAAGTAATTCGGCGCGTAGTCATCCTGACGACAGGCGCACATATAAAACGATTTGCCGCTATCGAACAACCGTGCGGCAGTGTCCATCTGCAACGGCATCTGGTTTGCAGTCGCCTCCACCAGCCAGTCGAGATCGATAAGATTTCCTCCACGGACAAAACGCAATGGATCGAAAAATTCGCGTTTTGTGGTATAGCGCATGATGACTTTGCGCGCGTAACCGGGCTGATTACAAATATATGCCGAAAGGTTCTGTGCCCCGGCAGATGTGCCGAGATAAAGATCGAAAGGATTAAACTGCGCGCGCATAAACTCATCCAGCACGCCAGCCGTGAAAATTCCACGCTGCCCGCCGCCTTCGCACACCAGAGCAATTCGTCCGGGCTGGAACGGCCTTAGCGACAACGGCGCAATATTACCAAGCGTTACAGGTATTCGCTGCCCCACCTCTGCCTTCCTGTTTTTGTTGTGAAAGACTGACAAAGTAACGCAATTTATTATTCGCTAAAACCGCAAAAGCCAGTCCGCTGGACTGGCTTTGTATAAAATTTTCTTAATGGTTTGAAATCTAGGGTCGTTTTCGGCCCATGAACAAACTCACCAGGAACAGAATAATCCCGACGACAAAGACAATTTTTGCTGCGCCTGCAGCGGTACCGGCCAGACCACCAAACCCAAGTGCGGCGGCGATTAACGCGATAACCAGAAATATGATGCCCCAACGAAACATAAGCGTCTCCTTTACCATAGTTAATGTCACCGCTTGATATGAGCGTGAAAATCACTCAATGCGATATTTTTAGTGTGGTGCACATCGCGCCTCCCGACAAAGTTCGGGAGGACGAATTACGACGAATTACTTAGTTTTCAGATCATTTTTAACGCTTTTCACACCATCTACCGCTTTGGCGATACTTTCAGCACGGTCACTTTGTGCCTGAGAATCTACGGTACCGGAGAGCTGAACCACGCCATCGGTGGTTTCAACTTTCACTTTACGTGAAGGGACAATATCGTCCGCCAGCAGTTTGGCTTTGATTTCACTGGTGGTGGCGGTGTCACCCGCGTAGCCCTTCACAGAGCCTTCTTTAGCGTCGCGAACGTGCAGTTTGTCGCTGACAGAGGTCACGCCTTCAACGCCTTTCGCCACTTTCACTGCCTCTTCGGCCTGGGCCTGACTTTCAACGAAACCGCTCAGGGTCACGACTTTTTGATCGGTTTTGACAGAGATATCGGTGCTCTTGATGTTGTCATGATCCACCAGCGCCGCCTTCACTTTCGCGGTGATGGCGCTGTCATCCATGAAATTACCGACTTTATTCATAGAGCTATCGACTTTTTGCCCTGCGCTTTCATTGGTAGTCTGTGCGTTGTTTTCCGCGTAGGCAGAGCCGGTCGCGACGGCAGAGGTCAACATTACAGCCAGCAGAGTTTTCGAAATCTTCAGTCTTGTCATAGTCATCGATTTATTCCTGTATGTTTGCTCATAATTTGAGCCTGGCAACACGAGGTTGCATTGCTGAATAGAGAGAGACTTCACCCTCTACAGAAGTCAATGGTCGCCATCACAAAAGCGATGGGTAATGAATAACGACCATTACAGCCTCTGAATCAGTTATTAATATCGGTGGAATGACAATCGACGGCTTTAGATACTGATATCTACGCATTGAACGGTATTTAACGCCGTCAGAAATGTCATTACTTTGTTAAATATAGATCACAATTTTGAAACCGCTCGGGATATCAGCGAAAACATAAGCAAAAGTGAATGTTTTAAGAACATTCCGTAAGCGGCTAATAAGGAAGGAAAATTGACAGGGCGCAGCGGCTACCGCGCCCTGGAGACAAGAATTAATGCTCGCGGGTCTGGTGGAACTGAACGTCCGGATAACGTTCCTGTGCCAGGCGCAGGTTAACCATGCTGGTAGCGATGTAAGCGAGGTTATCGCCGCCATCAAGCGCCAGTTGGCTTTCGTTCTTACGCTTGAACTCTTCGAATTTCTTCGCGTCCGCACATTCTACCCAGCGGGCAGTGGCAACGTTGACTGACTCATACACTGCTTCAACGTTGTATTCGCTCTTCAGGCGCGCTACCACCACATCAAACTGCAGCACACCAACTGCACCAACGATCAGGTCGTTGTTGGAGATCGGACGGAACACCTGCACCGCGCCCTCTTCGGAAAGCTGTACCAGCCCTTTGAGCAGCTGTTTTTGCTTCAGCGGATCTTTCAGGCGGATACGACGGAACAGTTCTGGCGCGAAGTTCGGAATACCGGTGAACTTCATCATCTCACCCTGGGTAAAGGTGTCGCCGATCTGAATGGTGCCGTGGTTGTGCAGGCCGAGGATATCGCCCGGATACGCTTCTTCAACGTGCGAACGGTCACCCGCCATAAAGGTCAGCGCGTCGGAGATCACCACATCTTTCGCAGTGCGCACCTGGCGCAGTTTCATGCCTTTTTCATATTTACCGGACACCACACGCATAAACGCCACGCGGTCGCGGTGTTTCGGGTCCATGTTGGCCTGAATTTTAAATACGAAGCCGGTAAATTTATCTTCGCTCGCCTCTACGGTACGGGTATCGGTCTGACGCGGCATCGGCGCAGGCGCCCACTCCACCAGGCCATCCAGCATATGATCAACGCCGAAGTTACCCAGCGCAGTACCGAAGAATACCGGAGTGATTTCGCCCGCAAGGAACAGCTCTTTGTCGAACTCGTTAGACGCGCCTTTAACCAGTTCCAGTTCGTCACGCAGCTGCTGTGCCAGATCTTCACCAACCGCAGCATCGAGATCCGGGTTATTCAGCCCTTTAACAATGCGTACTTCCTGAATGGTGTGACCTTGACCGCTCTGATAGAGATAGGTTTCATCTTTATAAAGGTGGTAAACGCCTTTAAATAACTTGCCGCAGCCAATCGGCCAGGTGATCGGCGCACAGCCGATTTTCAGCTCGTTCTCAACTTCATCGAGCAGTTCCATCGGGTCGCGGATATCACGGTCAAGTTTGTTCATGAAAGTGAGGATCGGCGTATCGCGCAGACGGGTAACTTCCATCAGCTTACGGGTACGATCTTCAACACCTTTTGCGGCGTCGATAACCATCAGGCAGCAGTCCACCGCCGTCAGGGTACGGTAGGTATCTTCCGAGAAGTCTTCGTGCCCCGGGGTGTCGAGCAGGTTAACCAGGCAGTCATGATACGGAAACTGCATCACAGACGTAGTAATGGAGATCCCACGCTGCTTTTCCATCTCCATCCAGTCCGACTTAGCGTGCTGGTTGGAACCACGGCCTTTTACTGTACCGGCGGTCTGAATGGCCTGTCCGAACAGCAGCACCTTCTCGGTGATGGTAGTTTTACCGGCGTCCGGGTGAGAAATAATGGCAAAAGTGCGGCGCTTCGCCACCTCTTGCAAATAAGGAGACAACGTCATAATTCTTTCTTCTTGAGTAAGCGGCATCGCGCCGCGCTTGTTGAAAACGAAAAATTGCGGCTATTTTACCCATCAACGGGGGGGAGGCAATCAGTGTTTACACAGGAGCAGCTCCAGTTCGTGCAACGAAGAAACGGTCCAGGTGGGCGCGATGCCTTCTGGTTGCTCGCGATGGTGCGCATTCAGCCAGCAGGTCGCAAGCCCGGCGTTGATGCCACCGAGAATATCGGACTCGGCAGTGTCGCCAACCATCAGCACGCGTGAACGGTCAGGATTGCCCGCCTGTTCCAGCGCATAATCGAAAATTTTCTTATTCGGTTTGGCAACGCCAACTTCTTCGGAAATCACCAGCAAATCGAAGTAATCACGCAGGCCCGTGCGTTCCAGACGCACCTGTTGCAAGGCACTAAAGCCGTTGGTGATGATGCCGATTTTGGCGTTGCCACGAATGGCGTTAAGCAGAGAAACCGCGCCCGGCAGCGGCGTGCAGATTTCCGCCATCGCATTAATAAAGGCTTCGTTGAGTTTACCTGGCTCGACGTTCAGCCGTTCGGCCCAGCTCTCAAACCGCCCGTGCTGAAGCTGTAATGAAGTGATCGCGCCGTTTTGATAATCCACCCACAGTGGCTTGTTAACGGCCTGATAGTCCTGAAAATCTTCAGCGGTAAAGGTGACGCTGTAATCAAGAAACATCCGCTGCAGGCCGGTGAATGAGTCAAAGGTAAACAGCGTTTCATCGGCATCAAAGAAAATCCAGTCCCACTTCATTATTCCACCTTGTCTTACATACTGATTGGCAACGCCATGATGATGGCGTCTTCGCGACCGTCCGTGGTGGGGTAGTAATTGCGGCGAATCGTCGCCTCGTTAAAGCCTAAACTTTCGTACAGGGCAATGGCGGCAGCGTTTGAGGCACGGACTTCCAGCCATAGCGTCGCCACGCCGCGTTTTTCCAGTTCGTCGATCAGATGTTCCAGCAGCGCCCTTCCCAATCCCTGACGCTGATAGTCAGGATCGACCGCAATATTGAACAATGTAGCTTCATCCAGCACCACTTGCGTAATCGCAAACGCCGCCATTTTGCCGTTTTGCGTTAACTGAAAGTTGAGATAACGCTCGCCCTGGTTGCTGGCAAAGGTTTTTTCACTCCACGGAAAGGCGTGGGCGCGTTGTTCAATGTGGTAAGCCGCTGGTAAATCAGTCGTTTCGAGGGAAGAAATCGTGTTCATATGTGCAAATTTGTTGCCATAACGCGGCGCGTGCCGTTGGGTTTGCCCGTAATTCGGTGAGCGCCGGTGATGCCACCTGAGCGCCTTCCAGTGATAGCGGTTCGTCAGTACCCAACCGCCAGCTGTTGCAGCGACTGCCTTGCGGCAGCATCGCGATTTTTTCTGGCGTCAGTTGCAGCACTTGATCGGGGCTGACGGTTAATGCGCGCAGAACATCGCTCACTAAAGGATCGGTCAGGGCGGGAAGATCGTTTGCCACCATCACCAGACGGACGTGTGCGGGGATAGCAATGGCAATCTCCCCCTGCAACGCGCCAGGGCGACGCAGCGACCACTGGGTAATGCCCAGTTGCTGTAACTGCCAGTCTCGTCGGGATGTCATAGCGAATCGCTCCTGTTGTCAGGGGCGCAAATATAGCAAATTCGTCGATACCGCGCCAACATATGGCTATAATCGCCGCCAGTATCAATTGAGGAGCATTCCATGTCTGCATTTACCCCGGCAAGTGAAGTCTTGCTGCGTCACAGTGATGATTTCGAACAAAGCCGTATTCTGTTTGCCGGAGACTTACAGGATGACCTGCCCGCGCGTTTAGATACCGCGGCCAGCCGTGCTCATACCCAGCAATTCCACCATTGGCAGGTGTTAAGCCGCCAGATGGGGGATAACGCCCGTTTCAGTCTGGTCGCCACGGCGGATGACGTCGCAGATTGCGATACGCTGATTTACTACTGGCCGAAGAACAAACCGGAAGCCCAGTTCCAGTTGATGAATTTACTTTCTCTGCTGCCAGTGGGGACAGATATTTTTGTCGTTGGCGAGAACCGCAGCGGCGTGCGCAGCGCTGAGCAGATGCTGGCAGATTATGCGCCGTTGAATAAAGTCGACAGCGCTCGTCGCTGTGGCCTCTATTTTGGTCGTCTGGAAAAACAGCCAGTATTTGATGCGGATAAATTCTGGGGCGAATACAGCGTCGATGGCCTGACGGTCAAAACGCTGCCGGGCGTGTTTAGCCGCGACGGTCTGGATGTCGGTAGCCAGTTGCTGCTCTCGACGTTAACCCCGCACACGAAAGGTAAAGTGCTGGATGTCGGCTGTGGCGCGGGTGTGCTTTCAGTTGCCTTTGCGCGCCATTCGCCGAAAATTCGTCTCACTCTGTGCGATGTCTCTGCACCAGCGGTAGAAGCCAGCCGCGCAACGCTTGCGGCCAACGGTGTTGAAGGTGAAGTCTTTGCCAGCAACGTCTTTTCCGAGGTGAAAGGTCGTTTTGATATGATCATCTCCAACCCGCCGTTCCACGATGGGATGCAAACCAGCCTCGATGCAGCACAAACGTTGATTCGCGGCGCGGTGCGTCATCTTAATAGTGGTGGCGAGCTGCGAATTGTAGCGAACGCCTTCCTGCCTTACCCGGACGTGCTGGATGAGACATTTGGCTTCCATGAAGTGATCGCGCAAACCGGGCGCTTCAAGGTGTATCGCGCCATTATGACCCGCCAGGCGAAGAAAGGTTAAGTATCCCGCCGCAAGCCTTGTTGGATGCGGCGTGAACGCCTTATTTGACCTACCAAACCTGCACGTTAGCCCTTCGTAGGCCAGATAAGACGCGCCAGCGTCGCATCTGGCATCTGCCCCCGAATGCCTACCAAACCTGCACGTTAGTCTCCTGATGGACATTTTTCCAGCAATTACACATCAGGCGATAATTAACTATTGACGAAAAGCTGAAAACCACTAGAATGCGCCTCCGTGGTAGCAATTCTTTTTAAGAATTGATGGTATGCGAAGGTGGCGGAATTGGTAGACGCGCTAGCTTCAGGTGTTAGTGTCCTTACGGACGTGGGGGTTCAAGTCCCCCCCCTCGCACCAAAAACCACGTTGATATTGCTCGCACTGGGCGAAGGTGGCGGAATTGGTAGACGCGCTAGCTTCAGGTGTTAGTGTTCTTACGGACGTGGGGGTTCAAGTCCCCCCCCTCGCACCAAACGAGGCGATATCAAAAAAAGTAAGATGACTGTGCGAAGGTGGCGGAATTGGTAGACGCGCTAGCTTCAGGTGTTAGTGTCCTTACGGACGTGGGGGTTCAA